>CAVSFK010000006.1:0-613620 GCA_963727275.1 uncultured Acidobacteriota bacterium | reverse complement strand
CGGTAGGCCCCCGGGGACCGCGTGCCTGACCGATCGTCAGGCAGGAACGGTCTCGTCGCGGCGGCGTAACGCGAGCAGCGCAGCAACGCCCAGCGCCGCGGCGCTCACGCCCATTCCGGCGAGCAGCAGCGGAGGACGGTAGCGCAGCGTGACGGTGCCGTCGGCCCGCGCCGTGAACGTCAGCACGCGCGCCGCCGGGTCGAGGGCGGCGCGGGCGCCGCTGGCCCGCCATCCTGGGGCGGCGTTCTGGTTGAGGACGATGCGCGCTGCGCCGGCCGGCGCGGTCACGGCGATCCGCACGACGTTGGGGGTCCACGAGATCAGAGAGGCCGTCCCAGCCGTGGCGACGAGCTCGCCGCGATAGGCGGGGTCGTCGACCGCCAAGGCCTCGGGTGTGGGATGAGGCAGGTAGGGATGGGCGTTGAGGACGCCGAACCCGGCCCGGTACGGTCCGAGCATCGCGTACTCCGACTTGGAACGGACCTGTCCGCGCAGGGGTCCCGCCCCCGACGAGCGCGCGGGAGTCGCCGCCGTGAACATGCCCCGGTACACCGGGAAGTTGTTGACCGTCAGGTCCGCGAGCGCGAGCACCACCGCGACGGTTGAGACCGCGGCACCGAGACGGCCGACGCGGCGGCGGAGCCAGTCGAGCCCTTCCGCGGACGCGAGCATGACCGGGAGAAGGGCGCCGAACAGGTACCGCTGTGGGAAGATCGTCTGTCTGAAGATCGGCAGGGTCTTGAGCCATGACCAAAGGCCGGGTACGCCGTGGTCCCCCATCGCCACGATCGCGAACAGCGCGCCGGCGGCGTACCACGGCCAACGGCGCCGAGCGCTGACGAACACCCCCAGGACGGCGAGGGCGACCGGGATCGCGCCGAGGTACGCCCCGTCCTCGAACGGCAGCGCGGCGTTGTAACGGGGAAAGAGGAAGGCGTCGTAGAAGATCTCGAGCCCTGTCATCGGCAGCGGGTTGAACCCCCCCGCATGGACCCGCACGAACGTCCGCGGGTGTTGCGCCATGAACGCCAGCATCGGGAGGAGCTTGACGGCGGCGAGGCCGAGACCGAGCGCGATCGTCGCGCAGGCCCAGAGGACCGGACCGCCGCTCCTGAATCGCAACGACTCGAACCCCTGGATGCCGAGGCAGAGCAACACCGAGAACAGGAGGATGTAGATCGCGCCCTCGAAGACCATCACGGCGACGATTGCGGCGCCGGCGACGGTGGCAAGCGAGGGGTGACGCCCGTGCCGCAGCGCGAGCAGCAGCCAGGGGAGCAAGGCGCCCGCAGCCCACATCGTGTGCCCGATCCAAAAGTGGAGCGCGAAGAACCCCGACAACATGAAGCCCGCCGCCAGGAGGAGCGCCGCCGGCCGGGTCAGGCGCTCGGCGCGGCCGAGCGCCCACGCGCCCAGGCTCCCGGCCAGCAGCCCGGCAACGAGCTTCAGCTTGAGGCCCAGCACGCCGCCGAACGGCAAGACGAGCAGGAGGAAGCTAGGGCCGAGCCATGAGGACTCGGGGTGGGCGAGGGCAGGCAGCCCGCCGTACGCGTACGGGTTCCAGAACGGCAACTGGTGGTAGCGGAGGACTTCGTCGCGCTGGACCTCGGCGAAGAACGCCTCCTTGTCCCAGTCCCAGGATCCGAGCCGGTGAGGCGTGAAGAGGACCGGCCAGGCCTGAACCAGCACGAGGAGCGACAACAGAACGGCGGCGAACGTGGAGCGCGACAGGACGCGACCCCGTGTCCTCCCGCCGACCTCGGTGTCGCTCACGTCTCATTCTGGCACACCCCGGCGCGGCGACACCGCCGACACTCATGCGGGCCTCACGCGGTGCGCGCCGGCCCGCCGTCGCCATCGGCCGCATCGAAATCAAGGCGCGGTATCCTTGCCGCGATGAAGCGCCGCGAGACGCCGCGAGCCCCGCGGGCGGCTTACCACCCGCCGCCGCCGCGAGTGTGCCCACGGAACGCCGCGTCAACGCGGCTGCCCAGTTGCAGCGCGCACTCCAGCTGCATCACCTCGGCCGGCCTGAAGGAGTCGTGTGCCAGCGACGTCGTAATCACCACGGCAGCCCCGAACTCGAGGGTCGAGCGGTGAGACCCTCGGCCCGCCGCCACGCGGCCCTCCCGCTGCGCTAGCGGCCCGGGACGACCGTGCCGAGCGCCCCCCCGACCCAGCCGCTCGTCAGCGTCGTGATCCCGACGTTCAACCGCGCGGCGTTCCTCCCGTCCGCCGTGCGCTCCGCCCTCGAACAAACGCTGCGCGAGATCGAGGTCATCATCGTCGACGACGGGTCCACGGACGCGACCCCGGAGGTGTGTCGGGCTCTCGCCGAGGCCGACCCGAGGGTCCGCTTGGTCCGCCAGGCCAACCGCGGGCTCGCGGCCGCGCGCAACGCCGGCCTCGCCGCGGCAACGGCCGATTGGGTCGCCTTCCTCGACGACGACGACCTGTGGGTGCCGGAGGCGCTCGCTACCATGCGGGCCTTGACCGGCCGCAACCATCGAGGCGCTTGCCTGCCGCTGCAACCGTTTCTCCTCCAACGATCCGGACCTCGACGCCGCGGACGATCCTCGACGACCCGGCCCGGTATGGCGTGTCGCCGTGGCCGCCGGTCCCGCCACCGCCGGCGATGACCCTGGACGAGCTGCTGTTCCGCCCGCTCGTACCGATCCATGCTGCGTTGTTCCGCCGGGTTTCCCTTCAGGAGCTCGGCGGGTTTGACGAACGTTTCCGCGCGGCCGAGGACTACCACCTCTGGCTGCGGCTATCGGCCCGCAGGCCCGTGCCCGTCAATCCTGCGCCCCTCGCCCTGGTTCGCTCGCACCGCGAACAGATGAGCGCTTCGCTCGGTCTCCAGTCGCACGAGACGCGGCGTGTCCTGGAAGACTTCCTTGCCGGTCACCCGAGCGCGTGGGCCGCGGCCGGTAGATGGCGGCTCCGTCGGCGTCTGGCCGCACTTGCGCGCGAGGAGGCCTACGCGGCGCTGCTGGTGCGCAAGCGGGCGCCAGCGCTCCGGGCCGCCGCCGCCGGGATCAGTTGGAACCCGCTGGCACTCAAGGCGTGGTTCTATCTCGCGATGGCGCCGCTACCCGGCGTGTATGCCCGCCTCCGGAAGCTCCGGCGGCGGGTCGAGTGAGAGCGGCGGGTCGAGCCCGCGGCCGATCCGCCGCCGCTCCTGCAGCACAAACGGTAGCACCGCCATCAACCCGCGCCATCCGCCAGCGATCCTGAGAGCCGCGGCAAACCATCGCCGGGCATCGCCGGGCCGACCGCGCCGGATCGCCGACGTCACCTGCAACACGGCTGCGGCTCCCCGGAACGCGAGCCCGTCCGCGAGTGCCCGGCGTTCGTGGTCGTCCCCTTCTCCAAGCTCAGCCCTGAGAAAGTCGGCTTGTGCGGCCTCGTAGGCGGCCATGAGACGTCTCCTGCCGATCTCGCTGAGGAAGCTTCCAGCATGGACCCGGTAACGGGCGACGGGGCGCGGAACGAAGACGATCGGCCAGCGGCGCGCGACCCGGAGCCAGCACGCCCAGTCTTCGAACTGGAACGGCAGGCCCACAGGGAACGGCTCAGGGCCGACTGCACTGCGACGGACCGCGACAGCAGACGTTGCGGCCACGTTGAAGCGCGCGAACTGGCGCAGCATGCCGGCGGGGCGCTCGGGCTCGCCACGTCCGATCAGGCGCCCCTGCCGTGCGTCCCCAAATCCCTCGGCCAGGGCGTAGACCATGGCCACCCGAGGGAAACAGGCGAACCCGTCTCTGTACGTCGCCAGCGCGTCCCCGCGGAGGACGTCGTCGGCGTCGAGGAAGACCACCATCTCGCCACGGGCACGCGACACGCCGAGGTTCCGCGAGGCGGCGACCCCGCGGTTTACACCTCCCGGGTGCCGGAAGACGACCAACCGAGGCAGCTTCTCCTGCAGGCGCTGGAGGACGGCACCGGTCGAATCGCTCGAGCCGTCATCGACAACCAGGACCTCCCAACTGGTCTCCGACTGGCTCAAGACGCTCAGAAGCGCGTCCTCCACCGTGTCGGCCGCGTTGTAGGCGGGGATCACAACTGAGAATTTCGGGGTCTCACCCATTCCACACCAATCCGACGATCGACCCAAGCGCGCGAATGGACCGGAGCGCCTGGTCGTCTGCCGCCTGGCGCTGCCCGAGGGCGCCTCGGAAGACGGCTGCGGCGGCCCACCTTGTAGCAAGGACTGCACTTCGCCCAGGTCGTTCAAGCGGAAGGTCGGAATGGATCCGCTGGGTGCGGCGGTCACCGACCCCCTGCCAGAACGCGCGGCGCATCATCGCCCGCAGTGTGACTCGATCGACTCGCACGTGGTGGTCAACGACCGCCTTTGGTGTGTAGAGGACTTGATGTCCCGCACACTGCAGGCGACGGAAGAACTCCGCCTCCTCGTTAGGCAACATCGTGGAGCCGCGATACCCGAGATCCTCACGGAATCCACCCACCTCGAGTGCCACATGCTTATGCACCGCGAAGTTGCACCCGTACGGATACTGCCATGGTGGGCAGAGATGCTCGTCCTCACCCAGATCGATGATCCCGAGATACGCGGCACTTCCGGGCCCGAGCCATGCAGGCAGCGGGATCGTGCCGCCGAGCTTCGCCGGTCCGCCGGCAGCGCCCACCCCAGGACGCTCGAACGCCGCCACCAGTGCGCCGCCCCATCCGGCGCGGGGCAGCGCGTCGTCGTCGAGGAATGCCACGACGCCGTTGCGCGCCGCCGCCAGACCGGCATTGCGTGCCGCCGAGAGGCCGGCAGCGGCCAGCCGCACCACCTCTACCGGGTGGTGGAGGAGCGGCGCAGAGCCTTCCGCTCCCGGCCCGTTGATCACGACGACGATCTGGGAGCACACGGGATCAGCCTGGAGCAGGCGGATCGCCTCGTCGAGGAGGTTCGACCCTCCCAGGGTCGGGATTACGACGGTCAGAGACCTATCGGCCAAGTGAATCGCGCCTCTGGGTACCCGGCGAGCAGGTCACAGTCGTGCCCACCGAACGAAGTCGGCCGTTCGGGCCATCCCAGCCTCGAAGTCGAACGCAGGCGAATAGCCGAGACCGGCTCGAGCCTTGTCGATCCTCACCCATGGTTTCGCGTGGAAGAACTCCAGGCGTGGCCCGAGCGGGAGATGCATGGGCGGGGGTGTCCATCCCTTGAACCGCTGCCATCGAGCCTCACCGACCGTTCGCCGCACGGTGTCGGCGACGGTCCGCGCAACCCGCCAGCGGGTAACGGTCCTCGGATCTCGGGCCAGCGAGCGCAAGTCCGCGCTGGTGCCGAGGCTCGCGCGGCGCGTGATCTCGCCAGCAGGGAGGCAGACCACGCCGTCGAGGCCCAACATGCTGCCGAACGCCCTGTAGAACTGTAGCCACGTCACCGGCTCGGCCGCCGAGACCAGGAACCGTTCTCCGGGCGGAACGTCCGCGTCGGCGGCGAGGAGCATGGCGTTGACCACATCGTCCACGTAAACGGCGTTGCACAGTCCGTCGCCGGCATCGGGAAGAACGATCCGACCGGAACGCATCATGCGCACCGGATCGAGCGTCCACGGCTCGGAGAACGCGCCATAGACCACTGTCGGCTGGAGGATGACCACTGGGAGTCCGGCCTGCCGAGCCCTTGAAAGGAGCGACTCCTCGGCCTCGCGCTTGTTCAGCGCGTAACGCTGGTCGCAGGGAGGCCACGCGGCGGTCTCCATGACGTCTCCGTCTGAGAGCGGCTCGTAAACCGAGAACGAGCTGACATGCACCAACCGGCGCACACGATGGTGGAGACAGGCATCCGCGAGGGCCTTGGCGGCCTCGAGGTTGCGGTTCGGCTCGGCGAAATCGTAGGCGCAGTGGTAGACCACGTCACACCCGGCCACGGCGCGGTCGACCGCAACGGGGTCGGCAACGGACCCGGGGATCATCTCAACGGGAAAGCGCGCGATCCGCGAAGCGCGCGAGAACCTCCGGACGAGGGCCCGGACCCGGGAGTGGGCTCCGAGGGCGAGCGTTTCCACGAGCCGGCCGCCAATGAATCCGGTCGCTCCGGTAACCAGAGAGCGCGAGGGATGCAGCCGCGCTACGTTCTCGGATGGGGACGTCACCCGGGCGGACGACACTGGCCGGAACCAGGGCAGGTTCAGGGGCTCCCGAATGGCATAGCAGCGCTCGATCAGTGCCACAGAGCGCCGCGCCTCCGCGCCGTCGACGGCCACCGTGGCCCGCCCTGCGATCGCGTCGAGCCAGTTGCGCACCTCGTCGACGAACGGGGCACCGAAACCCTGGCTAGGCAAGGCTCCGCCGCGCCATCCGCCATGACGAAACCTGAGCAGTCGCCTGGGCCGGCCTTGGAGGTGGTTATCGTGGAGGCTGATCTCGAGCTCGCCGAGCGCTCCGCGCACCACGGCCGTGTTTCGTAGTTCCCGCGTTCGACTCAGCTCTACGGTCGCCTCCGCGCCCATGGCAAGCTCGAGGGTCAATTCGCAGTCCGCTTCGACCCCCCCGTGGCTGTCATCGCGGTACCGCTTCGGAATTGCCTCCCCGAACCACCACGAGAGCTGGTCGAGCGTGTGAGCGCCGGTGTCGATGAGGACGCCCCCGCCGGCGGCCTCCTTGCGGAAGAAGAAATCCGAGGCCACCGGCCAGCCGTACGGGAAGCCCTCCCGGACATCGACGGACTCGATGTTGCCCAGGACCCCGGCATCGAGTGCCGCCTTGACCCAGCGTCCGCCCCAGAGAAAGCGCCGGGTCATGCCGACCGCAAGGACTGCGCCGCTAGCCCGGCCCGCTGCGATCATTGCGTCGCATTCCGCCGCACTGAGCGCCATCGGCTTTTCGACCAGCACATGGACGCCCCGTTGGAGAAGGTCGATGCACACTGGGGCGTGCAAGGCGTGCGGCAGACCAACGAAGGCGGCATCCCCGCCCCGGGCAACGCTCGCCCAGTCGGTGCTGACCTCACCGGCGCCGGAGCTCCCTGCCAACTCCTGCGCCCGGGCGAGATTGGTGTCGACCAAGACTCCAGGCACCAACCGCAACGCCGCGAGTGCGGGAAGGAAGAGCCGCTCGGTCACCGCGCCGCACCCGACCGCCATGATCCTAGGGGTAGCCGAAGGGGCGGTCACAGGCGTGGGTCCTTCGGTTCGAAGAGCGCGGTGAAATCTACCCGAGGAAAGACCTCTAGACTCCCGCCGGGCGTCGCGTTGAAGATCCTCATCCCATGCGCCGAGGCGAACTCCCGGGCGCACTCGTACGCCATCTCCATTCTCTCCACCTTGGGATCGTGCCAGCGGAATCCCGGCCCGAAGTAATCGGGGTGGAAGTGGTTCTGGTCGGGCGACCCGGACAGGATAACGTCGCTGTTCAGGTTGTCCGGCACACGGTAACTGTGGTCGATGCCAAGCAGGTAGACCTCACGACACCCCACGAAGTAGGCGAGCTGCAGGTTGAAGAACGTGACCGTGCCGCCCCAGTACGCCACCCTGGCGAGATCTGCCGAGAATCTGGGGAATTCCTTGTACGAATACCGGAAGTTCACGAACACGGTGGACCCGTCCGGCCGAAGGCAGTACGAGAGCTCGAGTGGAAACACCTTCGTCATGCCGCTCAGCTCGTTGATCCGGTCCGCACGGTCCTCAGCGACGAGTCGGTCCTCAACCGTGTAGAACGTCGGCAGAAAGCCCATCCGATCGAAGATCAGGAAGATCCCGTTGCAGCCGATCGTCACCTCGTCCCGCAAGCGCGTGAGGTCGGTCTTCGCGAGACTTGGGCCGCCCCCCAGGATGAAGCATCGCCGACCCCGGTAACGGTCCCGGAGCCCCTGGAGGCGCCGGCGGTTCTCCCGCCCGCCGCGTCCGAGCCGCCAACCATAGCGGGAGATGTCCTTCCGGGCAGCGCTCGCGGCGGTGGCCAGGCGAGCGTACGCTCGCGGCCCGAACGCCGCCCGTGCGCCTGCCTTGAGCCACTGCGGCACGGCCGTCATTCCGTGCTCAGCCTCGCCAAGGCACCGCCGTCCACGACCAGGGCTTGGCCCGTCAGAAACGAGGAGCGGCCTGCATCGCAGAGAAAGAGGATCGCCTCGGCGATCTCGTCTGGCCGTCCCACGCGCCCGAGCGGGTGCCGCTCGCCGAGCCTGGCCACGAGCTCGTCCGCTCCGGCCTCGTCGAGGTGCCCGCGTCCAAGCCCGGCTCGCAGCATCGGCGTGTCCACAGCGCCAGGCAGTACGGCATTCACCCGGATCCGGTCCGGTGCCAACTCGATGGCGAGGGCGCGGGTCAGAGCGAGCACGGCTCCCTTGCTGGCCGCGTAGGCCGCGATGTTGGCCGAGGTCGCCAGGGCGTGGACGGAGCTCACGTTGACGATCGCGCCACCGGTCGCCCGCATGAGCGGGTAGGCGTGCCGTACCGCGAGGTACACGGAGCGCACGTTCGCGTTCATCACTCCGTCCCACTCCGCGACTGTCGTGTCGACCAGCGACTTGCACACCTGGACCGCGGCATTGTTGACCAGCGCATCGATCCGCCCGGTTTCCTTGCCGATCGCCTCGAATGTCCTCAGCGACGTCTCTTCGTCGGTTAGATCGGCGCAGAAGAAGCGGTGGATCCCCTGGCGCTCGCCGTCGCGCCGGTCGATCCCGACCACGGTCCACCCCGCCTCGGCGAACACGCCGGCGGTCGCGGAGCCGATGCCCCCGGTCGCCCCCGTCACGACGACGACTGCGTTCATCGTGCCCTCGCTTCCAGCTCCTCGAGCAGGTTGTCAATGGTCCGCTGGTGCACACCCTCCCACGCCGACGGGCTGCTGTTGGCGTTGTGCGGGGCCAGGAGGACATTGGGCATTGCAAGGAGCGGGCTCTCGGCCGGCAACGGCTCGACCTCGAACACGTCGAGCGCAGCGCCTGCGATGCGACCCGCCTGGAGCGCCGCGACCAGGGCGCCCTCGTCGATGATCGGCCCCCGCGCCGTGTTGATCACCACGGCGGTCGGCTTCATGAGGCGGAACGAGCCCTCGTCGAGGAGGTGGAAGCTCGTCGGGTTGAGGTCGCAGTTGACGCTCACGAAGTCGGCCTGCCGGAGGAGATCGTGCCTCTCCACCATCTCGAGGCCGGTCGCGGTGAGGAAGTCCGCCGGCATCGGAACGAGGTCGTTCCCGAGGATGCGCATGCCGAACGCCACAGCCCGTCGCACCACGGCCTTCCCGACGTTGCCGACCCCGATCACGCCCAACACGCGTTCGCCGAGCGCGAAACCCGGCAGCTTGTGCCAACGTCCCGCACGCATCGCCTGGTCCATCGCGGGCAACCGGCGGGCGAACGAGATGACGTAACCGAGCACCGAGTCGGCCACCGGCTCGTTGAAGGCGCCTGGCGTGTTGCGGACCGCAATGCCCCGTCGCCTGCAAGCGTCCGAGTCGATTGAGTCGATGCCGGTGCCCCACTTCGCGATGACCTTCAGGCGGGGCGCGGCGGCGAGCACCCTCTCGGTGAAAGCGTCATCGCCGCAGATTGCGCCGTCGATGTCGCGGACGAGGCCCAGGAGCTCGTCCTCCGAGAGGCGCTCCCGGACCGCCGGGACCACCAGCTCGATTTCTCGCGCGGCGAAGCTCGGCCTGAACCGGTCGAGCACCGGCTGCAGGTACGGCGCCGAGACGAGGACCTTCCACCTCACGGCGTCGCCCGTCCGGCCCCCGCCCGCTGGAGGAACAGCGTCTCGGCCACCTGGAAGTCGACCTCTTCGTCGATGTCCCAGGCCTCCAAGCGGTCCATCTCGAACATCTGGGGGGTTGCCCCGATGCGATTGGCACGCGCGAGCAGCCCTTCCCGGCTGAAGACGTAGAGGCAAGAGTTCTCCTCGAACATGGGAGTGAGGTCCTGTGTACGGAGCAGGTCGCCGGGGTCGTGGTTGACGGGTCGGACGTCCGCGTCCCACATCCGTTTCTGTACGCGGCTCACGGAGAAGAGCGAGTCACGCTCGGGGAACTCCGCGAGGAAGCTCCGGATGGCCCTTGCAATGGTCCTTGGGAGCAGCAGGGGGTTGGTGCTGTGGGTCTGCAGAAGGAACTCGGCGTCGGTCGCCCCTGCGTCGTGTACGAGGATGTCGTTCATCGGAACGCCGCCGCCCCGCAGGTGATGCGGCCGCTCCAGCAACCGGACCTGGGGGAAGTGCTCGGCGGTACCGCGCATGATCTCCGGGCTGTCCGTGTCGATCAGGACCTCGGCTACCAGGTCGCAATCGAGCAGTGACTGCAAGACCCAGTGGAAGAGGGGCTTCCCGGCAAAGAGCCGGTAGTTCTTCCCCGGCACACGCTCGCTCTCGTGCCGCATCGGAAGAAGCGCCGCAATCTTGACCGCCACGCCTCACCCCCACCTGCCCACCGTTACGACTGTCCGCTACCTTGACGAGAAGAGGGTAGCAAAGGTCGGTCTCGAAGCCTCCTTGACGCTCTCAGGCAACCGACCTCGACCGCCGACCGTGGCGCGGGCGATCCCCAACAGACGTCGCCCGAAAGCCAGGAGCCTCGCCCGCCACCACCAATGGCTGCCGCGCCTGACGAAGAGCGAGCGCCCGTAGAAATCCACGGGCCGATACCCATACGATGCCATCAGCGCGAGGACGTCCTCGGCCCCCGTTTGGTTTTGCGGATCACGCCATCCGTGCAGCTCAACCAGGAACTTCGCCCTCCCTTCTGCGAGTAGACGCCGCGCACCCTGCAGTACCCGCCACTCGCCACCCTCGACGTCAACCTTGACGAGGTCAGGCTGGACCCCAGACAGCAGGCGGTCGAGAGTAACGGACCTCACGCGGACCTCTCGCCATCGGAGATCGGGTTGCGCGGCCGGGTGGGGAAACAGGCCGCCGCTGACGTTGGAGTCGGTGACCACGAATGCGATCTCGCCCTCCACGTCGGCAGCCGCCGCATGGACGGGTCTCAAGGTGTTCGTCGAGGATGCCGCCCACCTTTCGCAGTTGTCCTTCAGCCCGTCGAATCGCACGGGGTCGGCTTCGACGGCGATGACCTCGCCGCGTTTCATTGCGCCGTTGGCGAAGAACGTGTACTGGCCCAGGCTCGCGCCGACGTCGACGAAAACCCGTGCGCGCCGGAGAAGCCGATGGAGATTGGTGACCACCTCCTTCTCGTGGCATTCCCCCGAGAAGTAGGCTTCATTGAGAATCGCGAGAATCTCTCCGCGTTCCACTCCTGGCGCCTCTCCGGCCGGGCATCCGTGAACACGCCCCGCGGGCAGCCGGGCCAGCCTCCACGTCTCATCCTACCTCTACCAAGTCCGTCGGCGGATAGCCTGCACAACCGACTTCAGTCCGGCCTGTCCGGTTTGTCCGTCTCCGCTCGGCCAGAATACTCGATGCGGTGCTCCGGGCGGCTCGGTCGGGCTCAGATGGGACACGGCCACGCGATCGCGGATAGTAGAACGTCCGCCTGAGACGACTCGTCACCGCACCGTGCCGAGCGAAGCCGCGATACGTCCCCCAGAACTGCATCAGCCGGAAGACGAAGACGCTCGCTGGCGCTCCGCACGAGGACGCCTTCATGCGCGCGTGGTAGAGATCGCTCGCGACGTTACCGCTGAACAACCGGCAGAAATCCCAGAGGCTGAACCGCTCCTCGGGGAAGATATCCTTCAGTGCGATCGCCTCGCGACGATAACGGTTGAACAGCCGGGCGGCCGTCTCCTCGTGCACGTGCACGACTTCCGCGGCCGGTTCGTAGACAGATGCGGTATCCGAGCTCATCGCCGCCCTGGCCCAGGCGATGTCCTCCAGCCCCGTGAGGCTCTCGTCGTAGGGCAGCACGTTCCCAGACCGAGCGCCGAATCGCGGCGTTGGCGTTGTTGCAGAACGGGTGGTCCTGCGCAGGGTTGGATTGGTCGCCGAACCAGGCAGCGAACACCTGGCGCTCGGAGTACTTCGTGCGCTCGTCCCCGCGTTGCTTGCCGTACACAAGCCCGACCTTCGGATCGGCGAACGGCGCGACGAGGTGCTCCAGCCAATCGCTATAGACCGGGTAGACGTGTGCGCTTGCGACAACGATGATCTCGGAGGAGGTCGCGGCGCAGCCGCGGTTGAGCGATCTCCCAAATGAGAACTCCTCCGGTGTCACGTGGATGATCTTCGCCGGATAGCGGGACACGACATCCAGGGTCCCGTCGGTCGACCCCGAATCGACAACGACGACCTCGTCGCCGCCCACCGTCTGCTGTGACGGCCGTCGAGGAGCCGACCGATATGCTCCACCTCGTTGCAGCAGCGGATGACGACCGAGACCGGGATTGGGAACGGGCCATTAGGTCACTTCGTCCTCACGACCCCGACGGGAACGTACTTGGGGTCCCACACGCCCCAGGGCATGCCGTTGTTGCCGGAGGCAAAGTACATCGGCGCCAGGTTTTCCTCAGACCTCTCGATTTCCTCAGGCCCTCGAACACGCCATCGTACTCGCCGAAGTTGGACCGGCATTCGGAAGGAAGCCCGAACGCCATCCGGAGGGTTGGCTCAGTCAGGCACCAGCCTTGCGACGGCTCATGGAACCAATCCTCGTTCTTGGAAGCCCCGAGAGTTGCAATCAGCTTCCCGCCCGGCCGAAGTACGCGGAGGAGTTCGGCAACGCTCGCACGCAATCCGTCGATCGTGTTGTGCTCGAGCGCCGAGATCGAGACCACGGCATCGACGGACTCGTCGTCGACTGTCGAAGCGCGGTCAGATCTTGCCGCGAGATGTAGACCGTCCCCCATGCCTGGGGCCTCCACCTTCTCGCACGCCAGAGCGCGAGGGCACCTCGGAGCTTCCCGGGGTAGCGGTACCACCGTAGGGTGACCACGGGGGGAGGAACGCTCGCAATGGCTGGGCCGGCACCGGCCCGAATCGCCGTCGCGCCAGAGCAGTTCTGTGATTCGCGCGCAACCTCGGTGCCAGCTGCGTCCTCGGATTGCGGTCCACACTCAGCACGTTGGCCCCGTGGTCGGCGAGCCACCACTGCATGAGTCCGGTGCCCGCGCCGCATCGAGGATCCACATGCCACGCTGAGGTTCTACGAGCCGAGCGCTCCAGCTCAGGTCCAGAGGTAGTGCCAACCGTACTCGAGTCCGGTTTGGCGAGATTTCCGGCGGAACTCACCCGCAAGCGCGGCCTCCTGGCGAAGCAGATCAACAGACAGGAGGGACAGTTGAGAGTCGGCCTTCATCCACCAACCCCGGTCACATCCGCGGTGAGCGATGGGGTCCGGCTTGCCGCTAGTGCACTAGGATGTGACGCCCCATGGTGAAAGCCGGAGGAGTGGCGCCCGACGGGCAGACGCCGACGCGCTGCCGGCGAAGTTGCGGAGCGAACGCCGGTCTTCCTTGCGCTGGCGACACCTGGGCGAGGCCCCTGGTGAGGTGACTCGCTGCCTAGCCTTTCGCGCCGCACGGTCTCGGTTGAAGGCGTCTCAACCATCATGGGTGAACCACAGCAACACCACCGGGTTTGGGCTCAAGCGCCTGCCACCGCAGAGGCACCGCAACCTTGCCCCGCCACGGAAAGCCCATCCGAGCCTGAAAGCTGCCGTGATCGACGACGGCGAACGAGCATGCGTGGTCAGCCCCATCCACGAGCCGGCCCGGCCTGACTCGACGACGTGAGCACTGACCGTGTAATCGCCAGGAACAAGCAGACCACCAGGGACATGAATGTCGAAGGCGTAGTCCCCAGGCTCCCTGCGGCCCAGTCTGGACTCATCGGTTTCGCAGTCTCGTGAGAACACAATCGTTACAAGATCCCGATCGTGGATGTGCAATGCGAGGAAGGTATTGGTCAATGCCTCGCGAACGGCGAGTTGAACACGGACAGCAAACGGACGGTCGTACGGAACCTCCGACGCGATGTCCCCCTGCTCGTCTCGGATCCCGATCCGGATCAGTTGAGCTTCGGCATCCTTTCGAGGCGCAAATTCCGCATCGGCCCTCCTGTCCCCCGCCCGTTGAGGTACTGGTCAATGCAGCGCTCAACGGTGTCGTCGGCCCTGATAGAACCGCCGTCAACGTATAGCCCTCGGGAACACAGCGCCCTTACCGCGGCCATGTTGTGGCTCACGAAGAGCACCGTGCGGCCCTCGGCGGCGACGTCGCCCATCTTGCCGAGGCACTTCTTCTGGAACTCGGCGTCGCCGACCGCCAGCACCTCGTCGACGAGCAGGATCTCGGGCTCGAGGTGCGCCGCGACGGCGAAGGCCAGGCGCAGGTACATGCCGGTGGAGTAGTGCTTGACCGGCGTGTCGAGGAACTTCTCGACCTCGGCGAACGCGACGATCTCGTCGAACTTCCGCTCGATCTCGGCCTCGCTCATGCCGAGGATGGCGCCGTTGAGGAAGATGTTCTCGCGGCCGGTCAGCTCCAGGTGGAATCCCGTCCCGACCTCGAGGAGGCTGCCGACCCGCCCGCGGATCTCGGCCCGCCCTCGGTCGGCTCGGTGATGCGTGCGAGGATCTTCAGGAGCGTGCTCTTCCCCGCGCCGTTGCGACCGATCACGCCGACGACCTCGCCCGGCTGGACCTCGAACGAGACGTCCCGCAGCGCCCAGATCGTCTCGGGGGCCTTGCGACGCCACAATCGGACGCTCGCGGCGGCGAGGCCACTCAGGCTCTCGCGCAGCGTCTTGTACGTCTGCGCGGCCGCCGATCCGGTAGCGCTTCGAGAGGCCTTCGGCGCGGATCGCCGGTTCGCTCATCGCCGCCGCCCATTGCGAAGTCGTGCGCCAGGGAGCGCGGTCTCAGACCACATCGGCGAACGACCTTTCCATGCGGCGGAAGTAGGCCGCTCCGGTGACCAGAAGCAGGAGCGCCACCGCCGCGCTGGCAGCCATGCACGCCGGCCGGTGGTGCCGGCGTGCCGAGCAGGCTCCAGCGGAAGCCCTCGACCGACGCCCGCCATCGGGTTGAGGCCGAGCACCCACGCCGGCAAGCCGGCCTGTCGAAGGAGGGCGAGCACCCGGCTCGCCGGGTAGATCACCGGCGTGACGAACAGCCACATCTGCACGAGGAACGGGATGACGTGCCGCACGTCGCGGTACTCGGCGTTGAGGGCGGCCAACCAAAGTCCCGCGCCGAGCGACGCCACGAAGGCCAGCAGCGACCAGGAGCGGCGCGACCAGCACCGCCGGGCCTGGCCAGACGTGGAAGTACGCCATCAGCGGGAGCAGAAGGACGAACGCGATCGCGAAGTCGACGATGCCGGCCGCCACGGCCGCAACCGGGATGATCAGCCGCGGGAAGTAGACCTTGGTGATCAGGTTCGCCGAGCCGACGACGCTGTTCGCGGATGCCGCGAGGCCCTGGGCGAAGAACGTCCACGGCAGCAGCGCAACGAAGGAAAAGATCGGGTACGGCACTCCGTCCGAGCCGCACCTGGGCCAGCCGCCCGAAGAAGATGGTGAAGACCACCATGGTGAGCGACGGCTGCAGCACGGCCCACGCCGCGCCGAGGACCGTCTGCTTGTAGCGCACCTTGATGTCGCGCCACACCAGGAAGTAGAGCAGCTCGCGGTAGGCCCAAAGCTCGCCGAGGTTCCAAAGCGCCCAGCCGGAGCTCGGTTGGATCACTACGACCGGAACTGTGTCGCTGTCGCTGGCCCAGCCTGCCATCGCTTCTCCGCCGCGCCAGATGGCGCCGGTGAGACGACGATACCACGGCCACCATCCGTCAGCCGGGTCGAGTCTCTGCGGGCGGTTGCGTCGGGCCGGTGCTCCTGGCTTTCTTCCCTGTCGATCCGCTCTACCAACGAGCCATCGGCGATCGTCGTGGGAGGTCCTTGCCCGAGCTGCGGGAGCTCGAAGGCGACCTGACACAAATTCCGAATCTGAATTCCCACTCCAGCAACGATCAAGTCAATGCCCCGGTGCAGCGCTCGCCGGACCACGCGCCCGCCTCCTGAACACAAGGTACATCTCACTCCCGTTTCGCTGCTTCTTTCTTTGCTTCCATTCCCTTGCGGCCATCCCCTCAACATATGACTCCACGACCATTGAAACTGGGAGCAACAGCAACCGCGCGGCTAGACGCAGGTAGCTCCGAAGTGACTTGTTCCCACTGGCCAGCCTCACTCTTAGACCGACAGCCGGGCGCCTCAGCTGCGACAGGAAAAGCAACCAGTACCGCCACGCCCTCAGCGTCCTCTTCGCGTGCATGTCCAGCGCCAACGTCGGGTCAGTAAGCGATCGGATGAAGCTCGACCCCAATCCCGTGATCCAATTGATCGCCCCGTAGTACTGATTGCCATAGAGCTCCTCCTCCAGGACGAAGCTTCGCTCCCGGCAGAGCTCTCGCAACTGAGCTGAGGTCAGGCGCCGCAGGTGCCCCACATCCTCAAAGAAGAACCGATTGCCGAGGCGCGAGTCGATCCCATCCGTGCGAAGGAGGCAGATGCGATGTTCAAGGCTCCCTTCGTTCCCGCACGGTAGGATGTGCACCATCGTGGCGCTATCCGTCAGCCAGTAGTCCATGTCGTCCAGGACCGCCAGGAGGTCATAGACGTGTTCAAGCACGTGGTGCGTGAGTAGAAGGGTGAACGTCTTGCGCATGAGGTCGTTGCGATCTGCGACAAAGAACGAACACTCTGGGTAGCGCTTCTGTGCCTCCGCGACGGCGACTTCGCTGATGTCCGTGCCGTATACCTTCCACGCAGGCGGCAGCGCCTGCTTCAGAACCGCGGTGAAGACTCCATTGCCGCACCCGAAATCAAGGGCCTGGCCCTGTTCCGGAACGCTCAGCCTGTGAATGACTTCAGCGACACGTCGTTTCTTTGCCAGCGGCCATTCGTCCATATAGCCGTGTGAGTATCGCTCGTCATAGAACGCAACGGCTCTCGACTTGTCTTGCAAATCTGAGGTTTCCATTGGCTCTTCTCCCGGCTGCAGACCCAGACAGGACGACGCCTGCGGGGAAGCGGCGCCCACCTCGGGCCCGGCTCCGCCGTGGCCGAGGCGAAGGAGATTGCACACTGCACCGTGGCGTAGACGCCGCCGCGGAGGTCACGCACGGCCAAGGGTACTACGCTCGGCGGCGTCTCGGCTGACCAAAGGAGAGCAGGCGGCGCTGCGAACCCAACGCCTGCCGCCCTGCCGTGCCGGATGGCGCCGGACCGTACGGACCACGGCCACCATCCGCCGATCCGGTGGAGTCTCTGCGGGCGGTTGTGTCGGGCCGGTGCTGTCGCTACGATGAACGGCTCAGGAGGGCGGCATGCGACTGGTCGAGTGCGTTCCCAACATCTCGGACGGCAGGCGACCGGAGGTGTACGAGGCGGCGGCGAGGGCCGCGGCGTCGGCGCCCGGCGTGACGCTCCTCAACGTGGACCCGGGCGCCGAGACCAACCGGACCGTGGTGACGTTCGTCGGCGAGCCCGAGGCCGTGCTCGAAGGCGCCTTCCGCCTCGCGGCGAAGGCCGTCGAGATGATCGACATGGGCGCGCACCACGGCGCGCACCCGCGGATCGGCGCGGTGGACGTGGTGCCGTTCGTGCCGGTCGCCGGGGTCACGATGGAGGACTGCGCCGAGCTGGCGCGGCGCCTGGGGGAGCGGGTCGGCAGGGAGCTCGGCGTCCCCGTGTACCTGTACGAGTTCGCCGCGTCCGCGCCCCACCGCCGCAACCTCGCCGACATCCGGACGGGCGAGTACGAGGCGCTCGCGGAGAGAGTGAAGGACCCGGCCTGGAAGCCCGACTTCGGACCCGCGGCGTTCGTGCCGCGCTCGGGCGCGACCGTGATCGGCGCCCGCAAGTTCCTGATCGCGTTCAACGTCAACCTCAACACGCTGGACAAGCGCCTGGCCAACCGCGTCGCCCTCGACGTCCGCGAGAAGGGCCGCATGCGCCGCGACGAGCAGGGCCAGCCGGTGCTCGACGCCAAGGGGAATCCGCTGTTCGACCCGGGCATCCTCAAGTCGGTCAAGGCCGTGGGGTGGGTGATCCCGGAGTTCGGCTGCGCCCAGATCTCGATGAACCTCACGGACCTCGACGTGACCCCGCTGCACGTCGCGTTCGACACCTGCGACGAGCGCGCCCGCGAGCGCGGCCTGCGCGTCACCGGCTCGGAGCTGGTCGGGTTGATCCCGAAGGCCGCGCTGCTCGCGGCGGGCCGCCACTACCTCGCCCAGATGGGCCGCTCGACGGGCGTCCCCGAGGCCTCGCTGCTCCACGTCGCGATGCGCACGCTCGGGCTCTCCGAGGTGAAGGCGTTCGATCCCGGGGAGCGGGTGATCGAGTACCGGCTCTCGGGCCAGGGCCGCCTGGTCGGCATGACGCTGCGCGCGTTCACGGACGAGCTCTCGACCGATTCGCCCGCCCCCGGCGGCGGTTCGGTCGCCGCACTGGTAGGCGCGCTCGGCGCGGCGCTCGCGGCGATGGTCGCCAACCTGTCGCATTCGAAGAAGGGGTTCGAGGGCAAGCTCGCCCAGCTCGACCGCATCGCCGTGCGCGGCCAGGAGCTGAAGGACCGGCTCCTCTCGGCCGTGGACGCCGACACGGCGGCGTTCGACCGGCTGCTCGAGGCGATGAGGCTGCCCAAGGGAACCGCGGAGGAGCAGGCGGCCCGAGACGCGGCGATCGCCGCCGCGACGGTCGCCGCGATCGAGGTGCCGCTCGGCGTGCTCGAGGCCTGTCCGGAGATCGTCGAGCTGTGCCTCGAGGTGGGCGCCATCGGCCTGCAGGCCTCCCGCTCCGACGCCGGCACCGGCGCACAGGTGGCGCGCGCGGCGGCGGCCGGCGCCTACCAGAACGTGTGCATCAACATGCCGGGTCTGGCCGACCGCGCCCAGGCGGCGGCGCTGCTCGCGCGCGCCGACGCGGCGTGGGCCAAGGCGCAGGAGCTGCACCGCCGGGCCGAGGACGCGATCCTGGGCGGGCTTCGCACCGCCGCCGGCGCCTGAGCCCGGCCGGGACTCGTTCGGCGCGCATATGTGGGGCCGGCGCGCCGCGCCGGCGGTTTCCTGCCCTCCCACGACAACGACCGCGCGCACGGCGTGCGCGCCCCACATTGGACTCGGGGTCTCGTCGTGGATGTGGGGCCGGCGCGCCGCGCCGGCGGTTTCCTGCCCTCCCACGACAACGACCGCGCGCACGGCGTGCGCGCCCCACATTGGACTCAGGTCTGGTCGTGGATGTGGGGCCGGCGCGCCGCGCCGGCGGCTTCCTGCCCTCCCGCGACAACGACCGCGCGCACGGCGTGCGCGCCCCACATCGGACTCGGGGTCTGGTTGTGGATGTGGGGCCGGCGCGCCGCGCCGGCGGTTTCCTGCCCTCCCACGACAACGACCGCGCGCACGGCGTGCGCGCCCCACATTGGACTCGGGGTCTGGTCGTGGATGTGGGGCCGGCGCGCCGCGCCGGCGGTTTCCTGCCCTCCCACCACAACGACCGCGCGCACGGCGTGCGCGCCCCACATCGGACTCGGGGTCTGGTCGTGGATGTGGGGCCGGCGCGCCGCGCCGGCGGCTTCCTGCCCTCCCACGACAACGACCGCGCGCACGGCGTGCGCGCCCTACATTGGACTCGGGTCCGGTCGTGGATGTGAGGCCGGCGCGCCGCGCCGGCGGTTTCCTGCCCTCCCACGACAACGACCGCGCGTACGGCGTGCGCGCCCCACATTGGGATCGGGGTCTGGTCGTGGATGTGGGGCCGGCGCGCCGCGCCGGCGGTTTCCTGCCCGTCCCATAACAACGACCGCGCGGGGCAAGCGGGCCGCAGCACGCTCGCGATTCGGCGACCTGCACCCCGCCCGCTCCCGCGCGCGGGAGAGGGAGAACGACACGATGCCGGCGGTTACGCCGGAGGCCGGACTGCGGCGGCGAGGGCCGCGGTCGCGGTGTCGTGCACCGGGGTTTCGACGCCGCCGAGGCGGCCGAGGCGCGAGACCGCGCCGCAGAGGTCGTCGAGCTCGGTCGGGCCGCCCGCCTCGAGGTCGAGGAGGAACGAGGGCTTCATCGGGCCGGGCAACGACTCGATGAACGCGAGTGTCTTCGCCTCCTCGCCGGCGGCCAGCGGGACGCCGCGCGACCGGCCGACGGCGAACACCTCGCGGACCGACCGCTCGAGGAGGAGCCGGCCGAGCGGGGCCGCCCGCACCGGGCCGACCGGCGCGCGCGCCAGGCCGCATGCCGCCGCCATCGTCGCGATGAACGCGAACTTCCGCCAGAGGTCCGCGGTGATGTCCTCGGACGCCTCGGCGTCCGCGCCCGCCCCGCGGAACGCCGCCGCGATCCGCTCGGCGCGCTCGGAGCGCCCCCCTGCCCGCTCGCCGACGACGACCCGCTGGAACGGGCTGCGGCGCTCGACGACGCCGGGCGCGACCCGCGCCGCGCTGATCTGTGTGAGGCCGCCGAGGACGCGGTCGGCCGGGACGCCGCCGGCGACGAGGCGGTCGGCCGCCTCCACGCCGTTGAGCAGGGGCACGATCGCCGCGCCGCCCTCGGCCGCGACCCGGACCGCCGGCACCACCTCGGCGAGCGAGTAGCTCTTGACGGCCACGATCGCGAACTCGGCGGCGCCCAGTTCCGCCGGGTCGCCGGTGGCGCGGACCTTGGCCAGGTACGAGCCATCGGGTGTACGGACCTCGAGCCCCTTGCTGCGAAGCGCCTCCAGGTGGGCGCCGCGGGCGAGCAGCACGACGTCGTGCCCGGCCTTCGCGAGCGCCCCGCCGTAGTAGCTCCCGACGCCACCGGCCCCGATCACCGCGACCCTCATGGCTCCCCCCTTTGGTCCCAGGAAGGGTACCAGGCCGGCCGCAGGCCAAAAACCTGCACGCAGGTCGTCCCGCGACTCGCGGTCATACCGAGTAGCCGCGCGTCGCACACCGGCCGATGCCTTCGACTCGGTGTCATTGCCTAGAAAACCCCCGAACCACTGTCATCCTGAGGGAGGCGTAGCCGACCGAAGGATCCCCTGGAAGCCGTTCGATGGCCGTGGGATCCTTCGCCTCCGCTCCGCTCCGGCTCAGGATGACAGCCACTTTCATGGCCCAGGGTGAGCCAGGGCTCATGTTGATTGCGAGGAGCCGCGCAGCGGCAGAGCCTACCCCGAGGAGGAGCGCAGCGAGCAGCGACGAAGCAACCCCGGACCCAACCGCTCGATCCGGGGGTCGCCTTGCGGGCACGCGACTGCCGCGGCCGCTGCGCGGCCTCGCAACGACAGGGGTTCGTGAGGCGAACGCGGCCGCCAGTGCCCGCCTGGGAGCCCGAGGTCCAGAAACGAAGGCAACAACCCGCGGCGAGGCGTGTAGCCGCGCCGCCAGGATCGGGCCGCAGGCTGGCGGCGCGGGGTCCCTCAGGGTTGCGGCGGGCGGTGCAGGAGCGCGGCGGCCGCGGCGTCGACGAGCCAGACCAGCTCCCCGTCGTTCGGCACCACCCCCTGCGCGGGCAGCGCGTCCGGGTCCCGAGGGCCCTCGAGCACCCGAGCCAGCGTCGGCGCCTTGTCCGCGCCGGCGACGCTGAAGATCACGCAGCGGGCGGCGTTGAGCACCGGCAGCGTGAGGGTGAGCCGCCACGCGCCGAGCCGTTCGACGCGGGGCGCGACCACGAGGCGCACGCGCTCGTTCAGCGCCGGCGAGCGGGGAAACAGCGAAGCGGTGTGGCCATCGGGGCCCATTCCCAGCAGGACGAGGTCGAGCCTCGGCGCTCGCCCCTCGGACACCCCGAAGAACGCTCGCAGCGTGCCTTCGTAATCGCGGGCGGCGCGCTCGGGTTCGGGGTCCTCGCCGCGCATCCGGTGCACGTTGGCGGCCGGCACGCCGGCCGGCGCCAGGAGCGCCTGGTCGGCGGCGCCGAAGTTGCTGGCCGGGTTGTCGGGCGGCACGGCGCGCTCGTCGGCCCAGAAGACGTGGACGCGCGCCCACCCGAGGCTCCGGTACGGCTCCGTCGCGAGCTCGTCGAACAGGAGGCGGGGGGTCGTGCCGCCCGACAGCGCGACCGTGAACCGGCCGGCGCGCGCGATCGCGGCCTCCGCCCGGGCCCGGAACTCACCTGCCGCCGCCTGCGCGAGGGCGCGCGGGTCGTCGAAGATCCGCACGCGGGGCGTCACCGGCACGGCGCCGGCACCGTCCGGGCGCGACCGCCCGGCCCGCGGCTCACTCCTGGGTCGCCCATGCGCGGCCGTCCCGCCCGAGGAGCTGGTCGGCCTCCTCGGGGCCCCACGTGCCGGCGGCGTAGTTCGGGAACGTCCGCGGCGGCAGCGCCTTCCAGACGTCCAGGATCGGGGTGACGAAGGCCCACCCCCGCTCCACGCCGTCCGCCCGCTGGAAAAGGGTGGCGTCCCCCTTCATCGCGTCGTAGAGCAGCGTCTCGTAGCCGGTCGAGGGCTGCGAGCCGAAGTAGTCCGTGTAGCAGAAGTCCATGTTGACGGCGCCGATCCGGACCGCCGCGCCGGGGATCTTGGCGGAGAAGCGCAGCGAGATCCCCTCGTCGGGCTGCAGGCGCAGCACCAGCCGGTTCGGGCTCAGACGGGCGGCCGGCGTGCTGCGGAACGGGCTGAACGGGACCCGCTTGAACTGGATCACGATTTCGGTCGTCCGCACCGGGAGGCGCTTGCCGGTCCGCAGGTAGAAGGGCACGTCCGCCCAGCGCCAGTTGTCGATCAGCAGCTTGAGCGCGGCGAACGTCTCGGTCGTCGAGGCCGGCGACACCCGCGGTTCCTCGCGGTAGCCGGGCGCGGCGCTGCCGTCCGGCATCGTGCCGGGTCCGTACTGGCCGCGCACGGTGCGCCGCAGCACCTCCTCGGGGGTCATCGGCTGGATGCCGGCGAGCACCTTGTCCTTCTCGTTGCGGACGGCGTCCGGGTCGAACGACGCCGGCGGCTCCATGGTGATCAGCGAGACGAGCTGTTGCATGTGGTTGGGCACCATGTCGCGCAGGGCGCCGGCCTCCTCGTAGTAGCGCCCGCGGTGCTCGACGCCCAGCTGCTCGGCGACCGTGATCTGCACGTGGTCGATGTAGCGGCGGTTCCACACCGGCTCGAAGATCCCGTTGGCGAAGCGGAACACCAGGATGTTCTGGACGGTCTCTTTCCCGAGGTAGTGGTCGATCCGGTAGATCTGGGGCTCGGTGAGCACCTCGGCGAGCTCCCGGTTGAGCGCTTGCGCCGAGTCGAGGTCGCGTCCGAACGGCTTCTCGATCACGACCCGGCGCCAGCTCGCGCCCTCCTCGCGCGCGAGGCCGGCCTCGCCGAGCCGGCGGACGATCTCGCCGAACAGGCTCGGCGGCGTGGAGAGGTAGAAGAGCACGTTGCCGCCGGTCCCGTGGGTCGCCGCCACCTCGGCGAGGGTCTCGGCGAGCCGCCGGTAGGTTTCCGGGGCGTTGAAGTCGCCGGAGACGAAGCGGAGGCGCGGCGCGAGCGACGCCCAGAGCTCGGGCGAGAACGCCTCGGTGCGGTGCGACCGGACCGCCTCGCCCATCGCGTCACGAAACGTCTCGGTGGTGTACTCCCGGGTCGCCAGGCCGATGATCGCGAACGTCTCGGGGACGAGGCGGTCGGCGGCGAGGTTGTAGATCGCGGGCAGGAGCTTGCGCGCGGAGAGGTCGCCCGACGCCCCGAAAATGACCAGCGCGCACGGTCCGAGCGGCGCCGCCGCACCCGTCTCCGTCGTCGCCCCGGCGGGCTTCATGACCTTCCCCCCCTCGTCGCCGTCGGAGTCCTCGTCCTCGTGGCACGGACCCGGGCGCACTCAACCCTCCGAGGGGCGCTCGACGTGCCCCCCGAACCCCTTCCGCATCGCTGAGATCAGCTTGTCGGCGAACGCGTGCTCCTCGCGAGACCGGAAGCGGGCGAACAGCGAGGCCGCGAGGACGTTCGCCGGGACGCCCTCGAGGACGGCGGTGTCGACCGTCCACCGGCCCTCCCCCGAGTCCTGCACCGAGCCGCCGAACCCGGCGAGATTGGGATCCTCGGCGAGCGCCCTCGCGGTGAGGTCGAGCAGCCACGATCCGACCACGCTGCCGCGCCGCCACACCTCCGCCACGGCCGCGAGGTCGATCTCGAATCGGAACCCCGCGGCGGCGTCGGTCGTCGCCGCGCCTTGCATGATCTGGAACCCTTCGGCGTACGCCTGCATGAGCCCGTACTCGATGCCGTTGTGGACCATCTTGACGAAGTGGCCGGCGCCGGCCGGCCCGCAGTGGAGGAACCCCTCCTCGGTCGTCCCGCCCCGCGATTCCCACCCGGGCGTGCGGGGGATCGTGCCGCGGCCCGGCGCGAGCGTCCGGAACACCGGCTCCAGCCGCCGGACGGCCGCATCGGGGCCGCCGATCATCAGGCAGTAGCCGCGCTCGCGCCCCCAGACGCCGCCGCTGGTTCCGGCGTCGACGTAGTGGATCCCTCTCGGCGCGAGCGCGGCGGCGCGCCGGATGTCGTCCTTGAAGAAGGTGTTGCCGCCGTCGACGATGACGTCGTCCCGCTCCATCCTCTCGCCCAGCGCGGCGACGGTCTGTTCGGTCGCGTCGCCCGACGGGACCATCACCCACGCGGCGCGCGGCGGCTCGAGCGCTGCGACCAGCTCAGCGATCGACGCGCTCCCCTCGGCCCCCTCGGCAACCAGGCGCGCAACCGAGGCCGGGTCCCGGGTGTAGACGACGCAACGGTGTCCGCCCGCGATCAGGCGCCGAACCATGTTGGCGCCCATGCGCCCGAGTCCGATCATTCCGAGCTGCACGGTGACCCCTCTTCGTCTGCCCACACTTTACCGCCAACTTCGGCGGGCCCGCCCGGCCGAGCCCCGTTCGGTCCGCGCGTGGTGGGAGAACATGCGGCCGAAAGGCGTTCTTCCGCAGGCACGGTCGGCCGGGCGATCGCCGCCGTTCCCGCACGACCGACGAGGCCACGGGGTCGCCGCCGGCACAGGGGCCGATCGGCGAGCCGGGCGCCTGCAACCCGTTCTCACAAAGCCCTCCGCTCCTGCTTTTCCCCTCTTGACAATGCCCCCCCGCAGTCTCATATTGGCCGCCGCGCGGGAGGAGGGCTGGGAACTGGAACGGCACAAGGGCCCTACGGTTTACGGCACCTAGGTTTCGAAGTTCATCCCTCATGGGTCTAAAGGCCGGATGTCAAACTGGGAGGCGTGCCACCCCGAGGCATGGTGAGGATGACGGACGCCAACGAGGCAGCCACAGGGCGTGGGCCAGTTCTCCAGGATTGACCTGAACCTTTCTCAGCAAAACATCCGCTTGGCGCCTGCTGGAGGAAATCTCTTATGCGCAAAGTCGCTGTACCCCCAATCCTGCTGATCCTGGCTGCCGGGGCGCTCCTGACCGGGTGTGACACCCTCCAGGCCCGGATGGAGATGAACAAGGGGAACACGTACTACAAGAACGAGAAGTACAAGGATGCCCTGGTCCAGTTCCAGAAGGGCCTGGCCCTCGACCCCAGCCTGAAGTTCGCCTGGCGGTCGGTGGCGCTCTCCGCGATGACCCTGTACCGCCCGGGCGCGGACGACGCCGAGAACCGGCAGTACTTCAGCACGGCGATCGATGCGTTCAAGAAGTACCTCGCCGCGTTCCCCCAGGACACCAAGGCGCAGGAGTTCATGGTCAACACCTACATGAACGCCAACAAGTTCGACGAGGTCCTCAACTACCTCCAGAGCCAGGTCAGGGCCAATCCGGGCGACATCAAGTCCCACAAGCTCATCGTGTCGATCTACCTGCGCACGCAGCGGATCAAGGAAGCCTACGACTGGATCACCAGCCACATCCCGAAGACCGATCCGGAGCCGTACTACCTCGTCTCGGTCTACTGTTGGGACAAGGCGTATCGCGACGCTACCCTCTCGCCGCAGCAGCGCGGAGAGTTCGTGGACCTCGGCCTGACGGCCGCCGACAAGGCGCTGCAGATGCAGCCCGAGTACTTCGACGCGATGATCTACACCAACCTCCTCTATCGTGAGAAGGCCAAGCTGCAAACCACCGACGCCACGAAGCAGCAGTACTTCGACAAGGCCGAGGAATGGCGCTCCAAGGCGCTGGCCCTTCGCGAGAAGCTCAAGAAACAGACTTCGCTGGCGAAGTCTTGACCCGGGGGAGCCATGTTTGAGAACACCCTAATCGCATCGAAGAAACAGCAGCGCAACACCAAGCTGCTGGCCGCGCTGCCGATCGCGCTCCTCATCCACGTGCTGGCCTTCGGCGGGTACCTCATCGCCCAGATGTGGTCGGTGGCCGAGGTGCCCGATCCGCCGATCCAGGTGAGCTTCTATCAGGCTCCGCCGCCGCCTCCGCCGCCTCCGCCGCCGCCGAAGGCCGCGGCGCCGCAACCGAAGCCCGTCGTTCAGCAGCCCACCACCGCCCCGATCGTCCAACCGGTCGCAATCCCCGACAAGGTCCCCGACAAGTCGTCGGGCGCCGGCAATGAGGGTGTCGAGGGCGGCGTCGAGGGCGGCGTCGAGGGCGGCGTCGCCGGCGGGATCCCCGGCGGCGTTCCCGGCGGCGTGGTGGGCGGCGTCCCGGGCGGCGTCGTCGACGAGCCCCCGATCCGCATCGGCGGAGAGGTCGTGCCGCCCGAACTGGTCACCAAGGTCCCGCCGGTCTACCCGGAGATCGCGCGCAAGGCGCGCGTGCAGGGCGTGGTGATCGTCGAGGCCATCATCGACAAGCAGGGCAACGTCACCGACGCGCGCGTGCTTCGCGGCCTGCCGATGGGCGTGTCCGAGGCCGCCACGGCCGCCATCCAGAAGTGGAAGTACAAGGCCGCGATGCTCAACGGCAGGCCGGTGAGCGTCTACCTTACCGTGACCGTAACCTTTACCTTGCAATAGGCCCCGAGGCCTAGAGAGAGAATAGGAGGAAAGAGTAATGGAATTCGGACTCGTAGGACTGTGGACATCGATGGGCTTCATCGCCAAGGCCGACGTCATCATCTTGGTGGTGCTCTCGATCTACTCGCTGACGCTCTCCGGTGAGCGCTGGTGGCGCTACCGCGCCGCCAAGCAGCAGTCGCTCCAGTTCGCGCTGCTCACCACCCAGTACCTCAAGCAGGACCGCCCCCAGGAGGCAATCGCGGCTTCCAAGAAGTTCAAGCAGAGCCACCTCGCCAAGGTCGTGGCGGCCGGGCTTCTGGAGTTCATGGTCGAGGAGCAGAACAGCCCGCTCTCCGGCTATGACGTCATCGAGGCGGCCCGCCGCGCGATCGAGCGCGCCACCCTGATGACCACCGCCGACTTCAAGCGCGGCCTCGGCGGCCTCGCCACCATCGGCGCCACCGCTCCGTTCATCGGCCTGTTCGGCACCGTGATCGGCATCATCAACGCCTTCCGCGGCATGGCGATCACCGGCTCGGGCGGCCTGGGCGCGGTCTCCGCCGGCATCGCCGAAGCCCTCGTCACCACAGCCGTCGGCCTGTTCGTCGCGATTCCCGCCGTGTGGCTCTACAACTACTTCCTCAACCAGGTAGAGCGCTTCCAGGTGGAGATGGCGAACTCGTCGTCGGAGCTGATCGACTTCTTCATCAAGAAGCACGGAGGAAGCGATGCAATCGGCTCGGCGGCACGCTAACGAGGAGAAGCACGCCAGCGCCATCGCGTCCGGTGACGTCAAGTCGGACATCAACGTCACCCCGCTGGTGGACGTCTGCCTCGTGCTGCTGATCATTTTCATGGTCGTCACTCCGTTGCTGCAGTCCGGCGTCCCCGTGCTGCTGCCCGAGACGGGCAAGCCCGAGAAGTACCCGGAAGGCCAGAAGCAGGTCAAGGTCGCGGTGCAGGAGGACGGCAAGATGTTCATCGGCCAGGACTGGGTGCCCACCAAGGCCGAGTTGATCCGACGGATGGACGACATGCTCAAGGCGGACCCCCAAAAAGAGGTCGTCATCAAGGCCGACCGTCGTCTCAAGTACAAGGACGTTCGCGAGGTGATGAAGGCGCTCAACGAGGCCGGATTCGCCAAGGTTGGCCTCATCACGATGAAGAAGGGGGCGAGCTGACGCTCGCGTCGCGCTCGCTTCCCGCTGAAGGAGAAACGCCATGTCAATGACCGGCGGCAAGATGGGGGACATGAAGAGCGACATCAACATCACGCCTCTCGTGGACGTGGTGCTGGTGCTCCTCATCATCTTCATGGTCGTCACGCCGTTGCTGCAGCGCGGATACGAGACGAAGGTCCCGCCGAAGCTGACGACCAACACACCGCCCCCGACGAACCTCGACCAGATCGTCGTCCGCCTTTCCGAGGACGGCGGCATGTTCATCAACAAGGAGCAGTACACGGAGAGGGACTTTCTCAACAAGCTCGACGAGGTGACCCGCGGCCGCGAGTCCAAGGTGGTCTTCTTCGCGGCGGACGGCAACCTCTCCTACGACAAGGTGGCCCGCTTCATGGACATGTGCAACGACCACGGGGCCAAGAACCTCGGCATCGTGCTCGACGACATCAACCCGACGGCCACCGCGGGCGAAGCACCGAAGTAGCACCGGCGACGCCCGGACCCGAGCCCGTGCCCCGGAGGCGGCGTGTCTCCTTCGGTGCGCGGGCTCATGCTTTTCGGCCAGCCGGCGGCTGTCCCGGCGCCCGCGGCCGTTGTATGATCTGCCAATGGCGTCTCATCTGAAGATCGCGCTCGGCGCCGACCACGCCGGGTACGAGCTCAAGGAACAGCTGGCCGACCACGTCAGGGGTCTCGGGCACGCCGTGCACGACTGCGGCACGCACGGGAAGGAGCCCGTCGACTACCCCCGCTTCGCCGAGGCGGTGGCGAACCTCGTCGCTTCGGGCGCGTGCGACTTCGGCATCGTAGTGGACGGTGCCGGCGTCGGTTCGGCCATGGCCGCCAACAAGGTCCCCGGGGTGCTGGCGGCCGCGTGCTACAGCGAGGCGCTCGCCCGCAACGCCCGCGAGCACAACGACGCCAACGTGCTCGCCCTCGGGTCCGGCCACGTCGACGTCGGAACTGCGAAGAAGATCGTCGAAACGTTTCTCGCGGCGAGCTGCACGATCGACCGCTACCGGGCGCGGGTCCGCATGATCCGGGCGCTCGAGGGCGGCGCCTCGCGGCCCGGCGGGGCGGCCGGCGCCCTCGCCGAGGAGGACGTCGCCCGCATCGCCGAGCGCGTCAAACAGCTCCTGAGCCAGGCTCCCGGCGAGTCGGACGACACGCCGGCGATCCCGCCCGATCAGCTCGCCAAGCTGATCGACCACACGCTCCTCCGCCCCGAGGCGACCAGCGCCGACATTCAGAAGCTGTGCGACGAGGCCAGGCGCTACCGGTTCTTCTCGGTGTGCGTCAACCCCTCGTACGTGCGCGGCGCCAAGATGCTGCTCCGCGAATCGCCCGTCAAGGTGTGCTGCGTGGTTGGGTTCCCGCTCGGCGCGCAGCCGCCCGAGATCAAGGTCCTGGAGGCCCGGCGCGCGATCCGCGAGGGCGCCCAGGAGATCGACATGGTCATCAACATCGGCGCCCTGAAGAGCGGCGACGGCGACCTCGTGCGCCGGGACATCCGCGGCGTCGTCGAGGCGTGCAAGGAAGGCCGGGCCGCGTGCAAGGTCATCCTCGAGACCGTGCTGCTGTCCGACGAAGAGAAGCTGCGCGGCTGCGAGCTGGCGATGAAGGCCGGGGCCGATTTCGTGAAGACGTCGACCGGGTTCTCCACCGGCGGCGCGACCGTCGAGGACGTGGCGCTGATGGCGCGCGCGGTCGGCCCGAAGAAGCTGGGCGTGAAGGCCTCCGGGGGCATCCGTAGCTACGCCGACGTCGTTCGCATGATCCGAGCCGGGGCGACGCGCGTCGGCTGCAGCAGCAGCGTGAAGATCATGGAGGAGGCGCAGGCACTCGCTGCGCGGAAGGGGTAGCGCGATGGCGGAGCTCCGTTGCTACGTGTTCCTCGACAGCCTGCAGCCCCAGTTCGCCTCGTTCCTCGGCACGGTGGCCCAGGGCTTCCTGCCGACCCCCGGGCAGGCTTCCCTCTTCGTGGAGATCGCGCCGGGGATGGACATCATGCGGGTGACCGACGTCGCGCTCAAGGCCACCGACGTCAGGCCCGGGATGCTCATCATCGAGCGGCTCTACGGCATGCTCGAGATCCACGCGGACTCCCAGGCCGACGTCCGGCAGGCCGGGCGCGCGATCCTGGCGGCGCTCGACCTCGACGAGGAGGACCGCATCAAGCCGCAGCTCGTGGCCAGCCAGGTGATCCGGAACATCTCGCCGTACCACACCCAGCTGATCAACCGCACTCGGCACGGCGACATGATCCTCCCCGGCCATACCCTGTACGTGCTCGAGGTGGCGCCCGCCGGCTACGCGGCGATCGCCGCCAACGAAGCGGAAAAGGCGGCCGACATCAACATCCTGGAGGTTCGCGCCTTCGGGAGCTTCGGCCGCGTCTACCTCGGCGGCGAGGAGCGCGACATCGACGTCGGCTACCGGGCGGCCGAGCAGGCGATCGCGGACATCAAGGGGCGCGAGGCGCGGGTTTCCGGCGCCTAGATCATCGTAGGCCCACGGGCGAGCCGCCCGGGCCGACAGAGAAGGAGGCGGTGACATGACGGAAGCGCTTGGCATGATCGAGACGAGGTCGTTCCCGGCCGTGGTCGAGGCGGCCGATGCGGCGGTCAAGGCCGCCAAGGTCGAGCTCGTCTCCTACGAGAAGACCGGCGGCGGCTACGTGTCCATCATCATCCGGGGCGACGTGGCGGCCGTCAAGGCGGCGTGCGACGCCGGCCAGGTCGCCGCGGGACGCGTGGGGGAGGTCGTCGCCGTGCACGTGATCGCCCGCCCGCACACGAACGTCGACACGGTGATGCCGCTCGGCCAGCAGACCGCCGCCAAGACCGCGAAGAAGTAAGGGGCTCGCCCCGGGTCTGCCGCACGATGCCCGGAGGCGGGGTCCGGAGAGGCACGCCCATGCAGCTCGCCAAGGTGGTCGGGACCGTGGTGGCCAGCCAGAAGGAGACGAGCCTCGAGGGGCTCAAGCTGCTCCTCGTCCGCGCCGTCGACGAGGGAGGCCGCGACACCGGGTCGTTCCTCGTGGCGGCCGACGCCGTTGGCGCCGGACCCGAGGAGATGGTCCTCGTGGCCTCCGGGAGCTCGGCCCGCCAAACCCGCGCGACCGACAAGCGGCCGGTCGATGCGGTGGTGATGGCGATCGTCGACTCCTGGAGCATCGACGGCGTCGTGAAGTACCGGAAATGACGGGACGGTAGGCCATGGCCCGCTTGAGCGATCAGGACGTCGACGCGATCGCCCGCAAGATCGCCGCCGATCTCGGCGCCGGCACACGCGCGCCCGGGTCCGGCGGCGGGGCTGCGAAGGACCCCGGCCTCGGCGTGTTCGCCACCGTGGACGAGGCGGTGCGGGCGGCCGCCGCGGCCCAGCCCGTATTCGTGGCGCTGCCGCTCGCGGTGCGCGCCGCCATCGTCGAGTCGATCCGCCGGACCATGCTGGACAACTGCGAAGCGCTGGCGCGCGCGGCGTGGGAGGAGACCGGGCTCGGCCGGGTCGAGGACAAGGTCGTCAAGAACCGTCTCGTCACGGAAAAGACGCCGGGGCTGGAGGACCTCTTCCCGATCTCGGTGACCGGCGACCACGGCTTGACCCTGACCGAACCGGCGCCGTTCGGCGTGATCGGCGCCATCACCCCGAGCACCAACCCCACCTCGACCATCATCTGCAACGCGATCGGCATGCTCGCCGCGGGCAACGCCGTGGTGTTCAACGTGCACCCTTCGGCCAAGCGCTGCTCCGTGCAGACCGTCGCCCTGCTCAACCAGGCGATCGCCGCCGCCGGCGGGCCCGCCAACGTGGTGACGTGCCTCGCCGACCCCACCATCGAGACCGCCCAGGAGACCATGCGCCACCCGGCGGTCCGGCTGCTGGTGGTCACCGGCGGAGGCGCGGTCGTCAAGGCCGCGATGAGCTCCGGTAAGCGGGCGATCTGCGCCGGGCCCGGGAACCCCCCGGTCGTGGTCGACGAGACCGCCAACATCGACAAGGCCGGCCGCGACATCGTGCTCGGGGCCTCGACCGACAACAACATCATCTGCACCGACGAGAAGGAAGTGCTCTGCGTCGCCATGGTCGCCGACGGCCTCCTCAAGGCCATGACGCGGAACGGCGCGGTGCTCGTCGAACGCCACCGGCTGGCGGCGCTCGAGAAGGTCATCTTCACCAGGATGGGGGGGCCGCGGGAGCACGCGGAGATCAACCGGGACCTCATCGGGAAGAACGCGGACGTCATCCTGGGCAAGATCGGGATGAGCGTTCCGCCAACCGTCCGCCTCGGCGTCGTCGAGGTCGAGGAGGACCACCCGCTCCTGTGGACCGAGCAGATGATGCCGATCATGCCCGTCTGCCGCGTGCCCAACGCCGACTACGGGATCGACCTCGCGGTCAAGGTCGAAGGCGGCAACCGCCACACGGCGGTGATGCACTCGAAGAACCTCGACAACCTCTCGCGAATGGCCAAGGAGTGCAACTGCAGCATCTTCGTCAAGAACGGCCGCTCCCAGGCCGGGCTCGGTCTCGACGGAGAGGGGTACTGCTCCTTCACGATCGCGAGCCCTACCGGCGAGGGGATGACGGGTCCGCGCTCGTTCTCCCGCCTCCGCCGCTGCGTCCTCGTCGACCACTTCAGGATCACGTGATGAAAAAACACCCTGCCATCGCCGTGCTCGAGTTCAGGGACATCGCCATCGGGATGGTCGCCACCGACGCGATGCTCAAGAAGTCCCCGATCGCCTTCCTCAAGTGCGGCACGATCAGCCGCGGCCGCTACCTGACCATCGTCGGCGGCACCACCGCGTCCGTGGAGGAGGCGGTCAACGAGGGGCTGTTCCAGGGCGGCGCCAGCGTCCTCGACCACGTCATGCTGGCCGACGTCCACGCGAGCGTCTACGACGCGATCCTGGGCTCGCGCCGCCCGGTCGGGGCCGGCTCCCTGGCCATCATCGAGACCGCCACGGTCTCGTCCAACGTGCGGGCCGCGGAGATGGCGCTCAAGGGCACGCCCGTGGAGCTCATCGAGATCCGCCTGGCCGACACCGGGCTGTCGGGCAAGGGCGTGTCGATCTACCAGGGCGAGCTGCACGACGTCGAGGCGGCGGTCGAGATCGCCGTCGGGTTCCTCAAGGAGATCGGCGTGGAGGCCGGGTTCCGGATCATCTCCGCACCCCACGAGGCGCTCGCGGCGCAGGTCGAGGCCAGCACGTACTTCGGCTCGGCCTCGCTGCTCGAGCTCGAGGGCGAGGACGGCGGCGGCTGATGCTGCTCGGGCGGGTCATCGGCATCGTGGTGCCCTGCGTCGTCTACGACGGGCTCGCGGCGACGCCGATGCTCGTCCTGCAGCCGTTGGACAAGACCGGGAAGCCGAAGGGCCGGCCGCTGGTGGCGGCCGACAGCACCCGGATGGCGGGTCAGGGCGAGCTCGTGTACTACGAGGGGGGTCGCGAGGCGGCGCTCGCGCTCGACCCCTGGTTCGTCCCGGTGGACCACACCATCGTGGGCATCGTGGACGACCTGCACCTGCCCGTCCAGGAGGGGGCTCCGTGATCCTCGGACGGGTCACCGGCGAGATCCACTCGACGATCAACCACGCGTTCTACGACGCCAGGAAGCTCCTGGTGGTCGAGAAGACCGACCCCGAGGGGCGGCCGACCGGCGACTATGTCATCGCGGTCGACGCGGTCGATGCCGGCGTCGGCGAGCGCGTCCTCGTCCTCGACGAGGGCAACGGCGCCCGCCAGGTGCTCGCCGCGGCCGACGCCCCCGTCCGTTCGGTGGTCGTCGGCATCATCGACGAGATCCACCTCCCCTAAAAATGCAACTATTTGGTACCAGGTACCTGCGATAGCATTTTTTCGAGGAAGAGGAGGGCCTGGTCGTGGATGCCGGGGGCTTCGCTCTCGCGCGGACCCGCGACGTTGAGGCAGCGAACGCCCTCGCGCTGCAGCCAACTACGGACGTCGCCCGGGTCCGGCCCGGCGGCAAGATCGACGACGAGGAACGGTTTGCCCGCCCTTCGCGCCAGCGCAGCGGTCAGCGCGGTGCCTCCCCTGGGCGCGCCCCGGGTCAGGACCAGGGTGGCGCCGGAGTCCCTGACGTTCCACGCCGTGCGCTCGGGGTAGGCGCTTGTAGGCGTCTCGCGAAGCGGGTAGCGCGGCGGGATGCGGCCGTCCTCGGCCCGCCTGCCGCGCGGGCACCAGCCGCCGACTGGGATCCCGAGCGCGACGGCCGCGTCGAGCGCCGCCCGGTCCACCCCGGTCTGTCCGCCGGACACGACCCGTGTGACGCCCCCCGCGGCTCCGTTCGGCTGATCCACCCGATGCCGACCCTCCCGGTACCGGCAGCCCGGTACGGCGCTGCCGTAACGCTCGCGGTACACTTCGGTCGATGCTAGCAGGAAACCTCGTCCGCACCGGTGCGTACCCTCGACCGTGAGCGACGTCGGCAGCAGCTTCGTTTACCCGTTCCGCCACCCCGCCTGGCTCGGGCGGGTGTTGGTGGGCGCGGGGCTCGAAGTCGTGCCGGTCCTGGTTGCACTCCCGCTCCTGGCGACGGTTGGGCGGAAGGCCCACCGCCTGCCGCCGTCCGCCGTCTGGCTGCTTCCGCTGGTGGCGGTCGTGGCGCTGGCCGTCCGGTTCCTGGTGCTCGGCTACCTCGGACGGGCCGCCCGCGAGATCGTCGACGGCAGCTCCACCGGCCTGCCGGCGTGGGACCAGATGGGTGACGACGTCGTCCTCGGGTTCAAGGTGTTCCTGGTCGGGGTCGCGCTGTGGCTGCCGGCGATCGCGGTCACCGGCGGGCTGGCGCTCCTCGTGATGTCGATCGCGTCTCCCTCGCTCGCCTGGCTTCCGGTGATCCTTCTCGGGCCCCCGGCGGCACTGCTGACGCTCGGCTACCTCCCTGCCGGGCTCATCGCCGCGCTCGCCGCGCGCGACATCTCACGAGCCTTCGACGTCGACTCCGTGACCACCTGCATCGGACGCGCGTTCGGCGCCTACGCCCTTGCGTTCCTCGTCGCGCTCGGCAGCGAGATCATCGCGCAGTTCGGCCTGCTCCTGTGCTGCGTCGGGATCTTCGCGACGCGCTTCATCGCCCACTGCGTCGCCGTGCACGCGTTCGCCAGCGCCTACAGGTCCGGCCTCCCGGCACCGGCGGCGACGCCGGTCCCAGCTCCGACTGCGCCGGCGCCCTGACGCCGCCCTCCCCGGCCGATTCAGGCTGCCGGCTGGGCGGTCGTCCTGACGCGCGGCCCGATCAGGACGCCGTACGCGAGCAGCCCGATCGACGCCAGAGCGCCGAGCAGCATCACGCCGCCGAAGAAGGGCACGAACTGCGGCGCCAGGCCTGCGGCCACCCGGTTGGCGATGTGGCGCTGGTAGAGGAAGCCCGCCCACGGCCCCGAGTAGAGGTTGCCGAGGAAGATCGAGAAGAACGAGTAGCCGAGGTACACGGCCACCTGGTCGCGGGGCGCGACCGTGCCGCAGTACTCGAAGAAGCGGGCGCAGCAGATCATCTCGCCGACCGACCAGATCGTGATCCCGAGGGCCACCGATGCGGCCGCCGGCGACAGGGCCGGCACGGCCCAGGAGACCGTGCAGACCGCCGTCCCGATCAGCATGGCGGTGAGCGTCCGCCACCTCCGGGTCGCGAAGCTGACGGCCGCCTGCAGCAGCACGATGAGCAGGGCGTCGAGGGAGACGAAGACCTCGGGGTTGAGCCAGTGGCCGGCCCATGGCGTGATCGGCACGATCCGGTCGATCGCCGCCTCGACGGCGCGCAGGTTGGAGAACGCGTCGACGAACAGCGGCATGAAGCCGTACAGCACGTTGATCATCCCCCAGAAACCCGAGAAGATCACGAGCAGCAGCACGAAACGCCAGTTGCCCAGCACGAGGAGCATGTTCGCGATGACCTTGCCGACGCTCTTGCCGGCCCGGCGTTCCTGCTCGCTCACGGGCTCCCGGAACGCCGTGGCGGCCTGCACGAGCATCAGCGCGCACGCCGCGGCGGAAACCCAGAACACGTAGCGGAACTCGGTGCGGTTGCGCACCTGCGCGGCAATGACCGGCCCGATCAGCCCGCCGGCGTTGACGACCGTGTAGTACAGGCCGAACCCTACCGGCCGCGTGGTGCCTTCCTCGGTCGTGCGCGTCACGGTTCCCGAGATCGTCGGCTTCACGATCGACCCGCCCACCGCGATCAACCCGAGCGCCACGCAGATCAGCGGGAAGCTGCGGGCGCTGCCGAGCAGGGTGTAGCCGCCGGTGAGGGTCGCGAATGCGATCACCAGCGCCGGCTTGTAGCCGAAGCGGTCGGCGAGAGCGCCGGCGAAGAGCGGAAGGAGGTAGAGGGTGCCCGTGAAGACGCCGTAGACCGTTCCGTAGAGGTCCGGCCGGATGCCGAGGCGCTGGACCAGGTAGATCCCGAGCACCAGGACCATCCCGTAGTAGGCCAGCCGCTCGAAGAGCTCCATCACGACGGCGGAGTACAGCGTGCCGGGCAGCTGGCGCAGCACTTTCGCTCGCATCGTCCAAGGCCTCGCCGGGCAGTCTACTTCGCGTTGGCGATCGTGACCGCGGCCACGAGGACGATGCGGCCGATCGCCTCCATGTTCTTGGGGGCGATCCACCAGATCGTGTCCTCGGGCGTGTGATAGCCGTGGTGCTGGCCGGCGCCGAACAGGCTGACGGCCGGGATCCCCGCCGCCACGAACGGGCCGTGATCCGCGCGCGCCTCCCCCTCGGCCAGCCCGGCCCGCAGCGTCACGCCGGGCTCGACGGCGTCTCGCGCCTGCTCCAGGGCGTGTAACAGCTCGGGGAAGTTCTTGCCCGCCGCCACGTACGCGCCTTGGCCGACGCCCACCATGTCCATGTTGAAGACGCCGACGCAGCGCCGCATCGCCGCCGGAAGGTGGCCGGCGAAGAACTTGGAGCCGAGGAGCCCTTCCTCCTCGCCCGCGAAGAGCACGAACACGAGCGACCGCCGCGGCCGCGGGGCCAGGCGGGCCGCCGCGCGCGCAATCTCGAGCACGGTCGCCGAGCCCGAGGCGTTGTCGTCCGCGCCCGGCAGCAGCTCCGGCCACGGCCCGCAGTGGTCGAGGTGCGCCCCGATGACCACGTACTCGCCCGCCAACGCTCGGTCGGCCCCCGGCAGCACGGCGACCACGTTAGCTCCCTCGCGAGCCTGCGGATTCCCCGCCTTCACGACGAGGTGCACCTTGCGGCCGGTCGCGAAGCTCGCCACGCCCCCCTTCTCCAGCACCTTGCGGAGCTCCTCGAGGGTGAGCTTGGCGCCCGCGAGGACGGCGTTGGCGACGGCCTCGCTGACGTCCGCCATCGGGAGGTCGGCGATCTGGGCGCCGTTGGGGTTGGCCGCCGCCGACTCGGCGAACAGGTAGCCGGCCGCGCCGTGCGCCCTGGCGTTGGCGGTGCGCGCCCGGTGCGAGTTGAAGGCCGTCCAGTCGCGGCCGTCCTTCGGAGCGCCGCGCACGGCCATCACGACCTTGCCCTTGACGTCGAGGCCCGCGTAGTCGTCGCGACCCATCTCGGGGGCGGTGATCCCGAATCCGACGAACACCACCTCGGCCGCGACATCCCCGGACCCGGAGAAGAACAGCGGCAGGAAGTCCTTGAAGAACTCGAGGCGCTTCGGCTCGCCCTTGTCGTCCGCCGCAAGCAGGTCCATCGAGGCGGCCTCGACCGAGGCGACCGTGACGGGGAACCGCTGCAGGTAGTCCGCGTGCTCGGCGAGCGGCTTCAGACCGGCGTGCGCCAGCTCCGCCGCCGCCCACCTCGCCGCCGCTTCGTGTCCCGGAGCGCCCGTGAGCCTGCCGGCGAACGCCGGGCCGGTGAGCTTCTCCACGGTCGCAAACGCGCCCGTGGCCGTCACCGCGCCGGCGGCCTGCTCGACCGGAACCGGCGGCGCCGCCGCGACGGCGATCGCCCACACCACGCCCCCCAACCAGGTCACGACGATGCGCTTGGTCACCTTGGTCTCCTCCGGCGCGGGCCGCGCCATTCGCGTTACGCGGTGTGCGGCGCGGCGGCCGCAGCCGGTGCCGTAAGGCTCCGCCACCACCCGGGGAACGTCTCGCACGGGAGCGCCATCTGGCTTGCGGCGGCGAGGTCGCGAACGGTCACGGTTCCGGCCGCCAGCTCGTCGTCGCCCAGCATCGCGACGACCCTGAACCCCTCGCGGTCGGCGCGCTTGAACGCCGCCTTCAGCGAGCGCCCCGTGATCTCGATCTCGACGGGTACGCCCTCCCGCACCCACTCGCGCGCGAGTTCGAGCACCCGCGGCTCGGCGGCCTCGCCGAGCGGGACGAGGTAGACCGTCGGTCGGGCCAGCACGGCGTCCCGGAAGGGCGCCGGAAGCACCTCCACCAGCCTGTCCTCGCCGATCGCAAAACCGACGCCCGGCACGGCCGGGCCCCCGAGGTCGGCGATGAGCCGGTCGTAGCGGCCGCCGCCGCACAGCACCGCGTTGGTCCCCAGGTGCGGCGAGACGACCTCGAACACCGTGCGCAGGTAGTAATCGAGGCCGCGCACCAGGCGCCCGTTGCGCACGAACGGGATCTCCAGGCGGCGCAGGAGCGCCTCGACCTGGGCCACGTGCGTGCGCGAGGCGCTGCCGGCGACGTCGTCCATCACCGGAACGTCGGCGGCGACGACCTGGCAGGAGGGCACCTTGCAGTCGAGGATGCGCAGCGGGTTCTCGTCGAGGCGGCGCTGGCAGTCGGCGCACAGCTCGGCGCGGTGCGGCTCGAGGGCGGCGCGGATCGCCTCCTGGTACCGGGTGCGGTCCTCGGGGTCGCCGAGGTTGTTGAGGTGGATCTCGAGGTCCTCGAACCCGAGGCGCGTGAAGAACTCGTGCATCGCCGCCAGGAGCTCGGCGTCGGCCAGGGGCGTGTCGGCGCCGACCACCTCGAGACCGATCTGCGAGAACTGCCGGTACCGCCCCCGCTGCATCCGTTCGTAGCGGAACATCGGCCCGATGTAGTACAGGCGCAGCGGCTGACTGCGGTCCCCGAGCCCGTTCTCGATCCAGGCGCGGGCCACGCCGGCGGTGCCCTCCGGCCGCAGCGTCAACGACCGGCCTTTACGGTCCGGGAAGGTGTACATCTCCTTGTGGACGATGTCGGTGGTCTCCCCGACCGAGCGCACGAAGAGCTCGGTCGGCTCGAACATCGGCGTGCGGACCTCCTCGCCGCCGAAGGCGCCGAACACGTCCCTGGCGACGGCCTCGACCGCCTGCCAGAGGCGGGATTCCGGCGGCAGGAGGTCGCGGGTCCCGCGCGGGCGTTGGATCACGCCGGCCTCCCCGAGTCGTCGGCCGAGGCCAGCTCGACCTCGTCCTCGGCGGCCAGATACCGCGCCTTGAGCTCGAGGTAGGTGCGGCCGCCGCGGCGAACGTGCTCGAGCTCCTCAGGCGTGACGTCGCGGCGCACCTTCGCCGGGACGCCGGCAACCAGGCTCCCTGCAGGGACGGCCATCCCCGGCGGCACCACGGCACCTGCTGCCACCACCGCCCCCTCGCCGATCACCGCGCCGTTGAGCACGGTGGCGTGCATCCCGATGAGCGCACCCCGCTCCACCCGGCAGCCGTGCAGGACGGCGGCGTGGCCTACCGTGACCTCCTCCGCCACGCCGCACGGGAAGTCGGGCTCGTCCACGTGGATCACGACGTTGTCCTGAATGTTAGTGCGGGCTCCGATCCGGATCGCCTGCACGTCGGCACGGAGCACCGCCCCGAACCAAACGCTCACGTCGTCGGCCAGCTCGACGTCTCCGATCAGGACGGCGGTCGAAGCCACGAACACCCGCGACCCGCAGCGAGGGGACTTGCCGGCATACGGTCGGATCTTCAACGCGCCCTCCGTTCAGGCCGGTCACGCTAACACACACATCCGCCTCGGGCAACGCGCCACGACGCGGGGATCGGGCGGGGTTCCTGTGGAACGGGGGCACCTCCGGCCGGCGGCAAGTGGAACAGTTCGCTTACAATACGCGTAAGTTATTTAATTGCAATTATTTGTACCACCGCACTCGCGGCAGTGCACGTTGCATAACCCGTTGAGACAGGGGGGCTTTGCGGGCCTCTCCCCCGCTTTTCCGCAAGCTTTTCCGCAAAAACTGCGGAAACTTCAAGGCGGCTTCACGGCTCCGCCCGCCACGCCGGCGGAGGCGCCCACGGGCCCCGGCGGAGCAGGCGCGGCGGGTCGCACGTGAGGTCGAGAAGAGTGGACGGCGACGTTCCCGGCGCCCTGCCTCCATCGAGCAGGAGCGCGAGGCCGGGCAGCGCGGCCGCCACCGCCGAGGGGTCCGTCAGGGGCGCGGCGCCGCTGGGGTTGGCCGAGGTGGCGGTCAGAGGGCCCACCTCCGCCAGGAGCGCCCGCAGGAGGTCGTGCGCGGGGACGCGAACCGCCAGAGTGGCACCCCCTGCCGGCGCCCCCGGCCCGCCCTTGCGGGCGAGCACGACCGTGAGCGGCGCCGGCCACGCGTCCTCGAGAGGGCGGCGCCACGCCTCGGGGACGTGCACCAGCCGCTCCAGCTGGACCATCGACGCGCCCACAACGGGAAGCCGTTTGTCCGGCGATCGGCGCTTGAGGCTGAAGACCCGTTCGAGCCCGAGCGCGTCGCCGGGAGGCACGGCGAGGCCGTACGACGACTCCGTCGGCAGCGCGATCACCCCGTGCGCCGCGATCGCCCGGCGCGCCTCGGCGACGGCCCGGGCCAGGTGTGCCGACGAGGTGAAGTCGACGCGAACCATCACGCGAGCTTGAGGAGCTCGCGAGCGTGCTGGCGGGCGGCCGGCGTGGGGGCCCCGCCCCCGAGCATGCGCACCAGCTCCTCGATCCGCTCCTCGGTGGCGACCGGCTCCACCTGCGTCACCGTCCGCCCGCGCGAGCTCCGTTTCCGCACGACGAAGTGGGCCGACGCGCGGCCGGCGACCTGAGGCAGGTGCGTGACCACCAGCACCTGGTCGCGCGCTCCGAGGCCCGACAGCAGCTGGCCGAGCTCGTCGGCGACGTTGCCGCCGATCCCGGCGTCGACCTCGTCGAAGAGCAGCGTCAGCACGCCGCGGCGCGGCAGCGAGTCGCGCAGGACCGTCCGCATCGCGAGGTGGATGCGGGACAGCTCTCCGCCCGACGCGATGCGCGCCATCGAGCGCAGCGCCTCGCCGGGGTTGGTCGACAGCTCGAACTCGCCGACGTCGATGCCGTCGGCCGCGGGCTCGACCCGGGCGCCGTCCACCTCGAGCGGACCGGTGGGCGCGACGCGCGCGGCGAGCCGGAGCCCGAGGCGCGCCCTGGGGATCCCGAGCCCCTTGAGGACCCCCACCACGCGGGCCGAGAAGCGCTCCGCCGCGACGGCGCGCTTGCTGGAGAGCGCGCGCGCCAGCTCGAGGTAGCGCGCCGCGAGCGTCGCGCCTTCCGCCTCGAGGTTCACGATCTCGTCCTCGACGCCCTGGAGCTGCTCGCGCTCCGCCTGCAGGCCGGCGCGGTGGCCGAGGGCGGCCTCGACCGAGCCGCCGTACTTGCGCGCCAGGCGTTCGAGGAGGGCGAGCCGGCTCTCGACGTGCTCGAGGCGTTGCGGCTCCGGCCGCACCCGGTCGGTGAGGCCCTGGACGGCCCGCTCGGCCTCCTCCGCCAGCACCTGCGCCTGCTCGAGTTCGGAGGCGACCTCGCCGACGCCGATCCCGAGCCCCTGGAGCTCGCGGACCGCGCGCGCCGCGCGCGCCAGGGCCACCGCCCCGCCCTCGCCGCCGAGCGCCCCGAGCGCGGTCGCCACGAGCTCCCCGATCCGTTCGGCGTGCTGCAGGAACGCGCGCTCCTCGGCGAGGCGCTCCTCTTCCCCCCGCTCGAGGTGGGCGTCGTCGATCTCGCGGAGCTGAAAGGCGATCGCGTCGAGGCGGTCGCGACGGGTGGCGAGGGCGCGGCGCTGCGCCTCCAACCGCGAACGCACCTCCTGCCAGGCGCCGAACGCGCCGGCGACCGCTTCCCGCTCGTCGAGCAGGCCGCCCGCGGTGTCCACGAGCGCGACGTGCGTGGCGGGGTCGGTCAGCCCGCGCTGCTCGTGCTGGCCGTGGATCGCGAGGAGGTACGGCGCGAGCCGCTGCAGCGTCCCCACCGTCACCGGCACGTCGTTGATCCACGCGTGGGAGCGGCCCGCCGCCGAGACCTCGCGCCGCAGCACGAGCTCCTCCGCGACCTCGATCCCGACCTCGGCCAGCATCGCCCGCGCCGCGCCGTCGGGGGGCGTCGCGAAACAGCCCTCCACGAGGAGGCGCTCGCACCCTCCGCGTACGGCCTCGGCGTCGGCGCGCTCCCCCGCCAGGAGCTGGAGCGACTGGACGAGCAGCGACTTGCCCGCGCCCGTCTCCCCGGTGAGTACGGAAAAGCCCGGCGGCACCTCGAGCCGCACGTTCTCGATGATGCCGAGGTCGCGGACCTCCAACTCCCGCAGCATGCTGCCGGAATGCTAGTCGGCGGCGTCCCCGTTTGCAACGAGGCCGCCGGCGACCGCCGTGCAGATGCGAGCGGGGTCGATGTGGCGGCGGACGGCTCCGATCACGTCGCCGCGCCCGGTGGCCAGGATCCGCTCGGGGATCGCGTCGATCTCGGAGAGCGGCAGCGCGTGGCGCGCCAGCCGCACGAGCTCGCGGGCCTGGCTGCCGGGCGTCGAGAGCGAGACGCGGTACGAGCCCGCCATCGACTCCCGCTCGTCGGCCAGCTCGCTCTCGGTCGGCCCCTCCCCCACGAAGCGCGCGATTTCCTCGCGGGCCGCGGCCAGCGCCTGGGCGAGGTTCGCCGGCGCGACCGAGAGCGTCGTCGCCCACGGCCCGTCGAGCAGCGAGGCCCCGAAGAAGCGCGAGATCACGCCGTAGGTGAGGCCCTCCCGGTCGCGCAGCCGGACCCCCAGGCGGGAGGAGAGCGTGGACTGGCCGAGCACGGCGTTGCCGAGGGTCGCGGCCAGGAAGTCCGGGTCGGCGCGCCGCAGCCCGCCGGGGTGGCCGAGCACGACGTCGAGGTTCGGCTTGTCCGCCATCGCGTCCTCGACCTCGCGGGGCTCCACGTCGGACGGACCTCGGCGGGGCACGTTCGGCAGGCCGGCCTGACCCGCGACGAGCTTCCCGAGCAGCGGCTCGAGGACGCGCACGACGCGGGCCGGCTCGAAGTCCCCGACGAGGGCGAGGAGCAACGATGCGGACCCGTAGAGGCGGCGGTGCACCGCGGTCAGCTCCTCGGCGGTGACCCGCTCCAGGCCCGCCTTCCGTTCCGCCAAGGGCCGACGGAAGTGGGGGTGTCCGACCGGGTAGGTCAGGCGCGAGAACGCCTCGAACGCGCGGTGGAAGGTGTCCTCCTGGGCGCGCGCCAGCTCCCCGAGCCTGAGGGTGCGGAGCTTCTCGAGCTCCTCCGCGGGAAACGCCGGCTGCCCGAGCAGCTCGACGAGGAGCCCGAGCACCAGCGGGAGGTCGCGGCCGAGGCAGCGCGCCGAACAGTAGACCTCCAGGGGGTTGAACGCGTCGCCGCTGACGTCGAGCTCGATGCCGCGATCCTCGAGGAGACGGGCGATCTCGAGGCGGTTGTGCCCGGCCGTGCCGCGCTCGAGCATGTCGGGCACCAGCGATGCCGCGCTCCACGCCTCGGCCTCCACGAGCCCGTGCCCGGCGAGCAGCGACCCGCTCAGATGGACGGTGGTGTTGACGCGGCGGGGGAGCAGCAGCAGCCGTACGCCTCCGGGGAGCGGCGGCTCCACGACGCGGGAGGCTACGTCGGTCCTGTAGTAGCACGGGCGCGGCGCGAGGTTGGCCGCCCCGGGAGCGTGAATCGCGCCGCCGCCGTCGTTGCCGTCCTTCGGCACGAAGTACCCGACCGAGATCGCGTCGTCGCGGAACGTCGCGGTGGCCGCCTCGATCACGCTGTCCCGGGTGACGGCCCGGATCCGGTCCGGGTAGTCGAGGTAGAAGCGCCAGTCGGCGGCCGAGATCGCCTCGCACAGCGCCGATGCGACCTGAGCCGGAGAGTCGCGGTGAAAGGCTGTTTGAGCCTCCACCTGGCGCCTGGCCCGCGCCAGCTCCGCCTTCTTGAGGCCGCCGCGCACGATCGCGTCGACAGCCTTGCGGATGATCCGCTCCACCTTGAGGTGCGGCGTCGGCGGGTTGAGGGTCGCGAAGACCTGGAAGAGGCCGGGATCGCGCAGCTGCCAGGGGATCGCCTGGACGTCCAGGCACAGCCCGGTCTCGACCAGCCGCTGGTACAGGCGCGACGTCACGCCGCCGCCCATGGCGTCGGCCAGCACCGCGAGGGTGTGCGTGCTGGGGCTGGCCGCCTCGGGCGCGCGCCACGAGACCACGACCCATCCGACCTCGCCGCTGCGCCGCACGATGAAACGGCGCTCGCCCTCCTGGCGCGGCTCCGGCGTCACCACGGGAGGCACGGGGCGCGGCGCCCGCGGCAGCGGCCCGAAGTGCCGGTCCACGAGCGCCAGCGCCTCCTCCCGGTCGAAGGCGCCGACCAGCACGAGGGACGCGTTGTCCGGGTAGTAGAACGTGTCGTAGAACGCGCGCAGCCGCTCGATGGAGGCGGCCTCGATGTCGCCCCGCCAGCCGATCGTCGGGTGATGGTACGGGTGCTCGCGGAACGCGATGGCGAACGACTCCTTGAGCAGCACGTCGAACGGCTCGTTTTCGCCGCGCTCGAACTCGTTGCGGACGACGGTCATCTCGGTGGCGAGGTCCTCGCCGCGCAGCAGCGCGTGCCGCATGCGGTCCGCTTCGAGCTCGAGCGCCAGGCCGAGGTGCTCCGGAGGCAGCGTCTCGTAATAGCTCGTGCGGTCGAACCACGTCGTGGCGTTGAAGTGCGCCCCGACGCGCTCGAGCACGCGAGCGATCGGCCGTCCCTTCGCCGGGTCGAACTTCTGCGACCCCTTGAACATGAGGTGTTCGAGGAGGTGGGTCGCGCCGGTGTGGCCGACCGCCTCGTTCCGTGACCCGACGTGGTAGACCACGCACGCCGCCGCAACCGGTACGCTGGCGTCGGGCAGGAGGAGGACGCGCAGACCGTTCCCCTCGAGCCGGAGCTCTTCGACGCCGCGATCGAGCGCCACTGCCGTGAACTTCTCGTCCATCGCACCCCCCGAGCCCCGCTATGATAGCCGCCATGATCGATCTTCGCTCCGACACCGTGACCCATCCGACCCCCTCGATGCGCCGCGCCATGGCCGACGCCGAGGTCGGCGACGACGTCTACCGCGAGGACCCGACCGTCCGGCGCCTCGAAGAGACGGCGGCCGCCAGGCTCGGCTTCCCGGCCGCGCTCTTCGTGCCCACCGGCACGATGGGCAACCAGCTCGCGGTCCACCTTCACACCCGGCCCGGCAGCGAGGTGATGATCGAGGCGCGCGGCCACATCTTCAACTTCGAGATGGGCGCGATGGCCGTGTGGTCGGGGGCGCTGCCGCGGCCGATCACCACCGAGAACGGGCTGCTCGAGCCGGACCAGGTCGAGGCGGCGATCGCGCCGCACGTCTCCTACCGCACGCCGACGCGGCTCCTGGCGCTGGAGAACACGCACAACCTGTGGTCCGGGCTGCCGATGGACGCGGCGCGCACGCGCGCCCTCGCGGCCGTGGCGCACGCCCACGGCGTTCCCGTGCACCTCGACGGCGCCCGCATCTTCAACGCCGCGGCCGCCCTCGGCACACCCGCCGCCGAGCTGGCGCGCGGCTGCGACACGGTGATGTTCTGCCTCTCCAAGGGGCTCGCCGCGCCGGTCGGCTCGATGCTGTGCGGCTCGAGCGAGCTCATCGAGGAGGCCGTCCGCGTCAGGAAGCTCTTCGGGGGCGGGATGCGTCAGGTCGGGGTGCTCGCCGCCGCCGGGATCGTGGCGCTGTCCGAGATGGTCGACCGGCTGGCGGACGACCACGCCAACGCCAAACGCCTCGCGGTGGGGCTCTCGGACCTCCCGGGGATCGACATCGAGCCGTCCCGGGTCCACACCAACATCCTGGTCTTCCGACTGCGCCCCGAGAAGGTCCCCGGCGACCCCGCCGCGGCGCCGTCGCAACGGTTCGTGAACGGCCTGCAGGCCCGCGACGTCCGCTGCGGCACGTTCGGCGCCACCGAGGTGCGTATGGTGACGCACTACGAGATCACGGCCGCCGACGTCGAGACGACGCTCAAGGCCGCGAGGGAAACACTGAGACAGTTAAGAGTTAAGAGTGAAGAGTGAAGATTGAGAATTCAAGACCGCGACAAGGGACCGTATCGCTGCATCGTCTCTCATTCTTCACTCTTAACTCTTCACTCTCAACTCGTCTCCTGCCGTAGCGCAGGTCAGGCGACTTCGCCGCCCGCGGCGGGGCGGTCCTTGGCCGCCCTCACCAGCGCATAGATCGTCAGCCCGACGCACAGCACGAACACGGCCAGGAACAGCGCGAGGGGACCCCACTGCGGGGCGACGGTGACGTGCTCGGTCGCGCGGGAGGGCGCCAGGTAGAACCCCCGCAACTGGTGGCGCGTGACGACCATGAAGGCCATCGCCAGCACGATCAGCTCCGAGACCCGGCGGACCTTGGTCGCCTGCGCCAGCGGGTCGGCGATCTGCGCGAGGACGACCAGCAGCAGCACGCCGGCCAGGATGCCGACGGCCAACGGCACCATCGTGGTCGGTCCAGCGCGCATGAACGAACGCAGCACCTCCTCCGGCAGCGTCAGGAGAAGCCAGAACCCGTCCACGAGCTGGAGGAGCGTCGCGACGAGCGCGGCGCGGATGCCGAAGCGCGCCATGCCCGCGAGCGCCTCGCGGTCGCCGCCCTTGCCCGCCCGGCGCACCGCCACGAACGCGGCCAGCGCGCCGGCCATCGCCACGGCCGCGAGCACGAAGTGCAGGAAGCGCGGCGGGAACGTCGGGTCGGCGAGCGCGGCCCAGGCCTGGCCCGCCACCTTCCCCCAGCGCCCCGGCTGCATGTGGAGCAGGTTGACGGTCACCTGGATCGCCGCGATCGCGACGAAGCAGGCCGCCTCGAGCACAAGGACAGGGCCGGCGCCCTTGCCGGCCCGCAGCCTGAACTTGGCCGCGTAGTTGAGGTAGTAGCCGACGGTGAGGAGGCCCAGTACGCCGAGCCAGGCCCAGGCCACCAGGATCGTCGCCGAGTAGAAGAACCGCCCGAGCACGACCTGGACGAACAGCAGCGGCGCGATGCCGAAGGTGACCGCGAACGCGATCGCCCAGGAGTTGACCTCGACGAAGAGCGTCCGGATCTCCCGCCGGCCCCGGCTCGCGAACGGCGCGGCGGCCGCCAGCAGCGACCCGCCCAGGACCGTGTTCACGAACAGGAGGTGGATGAAGAAGGTCAGCACCCAGAGGACCTGGAACAGCCAGGGCGGTCCCGGGAGCGGGGCGGGGTCGAGGGCCGGGATCAGGTTAGTTGGCATGGGGCGCCTCCGCGGCGTGCGACGGCCGGAGCGTCAGCAGGTAGCTCGCCAACGCCGCCTGTTCCGCATCCGTGCCGACCAGGGGCGGCATCAGGGGATAGTCGAGCTTGTCCGTCGCGATGTGCCCCTGGTGCGTGTACTTTCCCCCGACGTACTCGCTGCCCTCCTCGCGCATCGTCGCGAGGATCCCGTTGAGCATGTCGGGGTCGACCGGGGCGACGAGCTTGCGGATCGAGAGGTAGCCGTCGAGCGTGTGGCAGGCCGCGCACTCGGCGCGGAACACCGCCCGCCCGACCGCGGCCGGGCTCGTGTCGGCGCCCTGCGCCGCCCAGGTGGCCTTGGCCAGGACGCCGCGCTGGTCGAGGTCGGCGATCTCGCTGACCAGGATCCCGTTGGAGAACATGAAGTCGCGGATTACGAAAGGCTTCCGCGCTCCCTCGCGGACCCGCTCATAGCCGCCGAAGGCGACGAACGCGATCAGCAGGCCGGCGACGGCCGTGGGCCAGCGGTGGAGGTTGGGGGCGACGAGCGCGAACAGCGCGACGAGGAGGTAGGCCGCCAACGCCCAGAGGACGAGGGGCCGGACGGAGGCGAGCGCCGGGAGCAGCGGCTTGGCGCCCAGGAAGATCGCCCGCACCGAGCCGGGCAGCACGTGCTCCCACCAGCGGTACCCCGCGTAGGCGAGAAGTATCGCCGACCACCTGGAAGAGGGCGAGCAGGCGGACCATCGGCACGCGCGCCGGTCGGTCCGGCTCCCGGAGCGCCGCGAGCGTCAGGTACGCGCCGGCGAGGAACAGGCACACGCCGGTCCGCAGCACGAGGCCCGGGAGGTAGCTCGGGTTGAAGATGCCGTCCCAGAACGACCGGCTCTCGAGCCACCGTCCGGGCGTGAGCATGAACGAGAGGATCCCCTGGATGATCACCAGCGACATGTACGCGGCGAAGAAGTACAGCCAGATGATGATCAGGTGGGTCCGGGGGCGAACCTTGTCCCAGGTCGCGTAGTAGAGCAGCGCGGTCGCGACCTCGAGGATGAAGAACCCCCACTCCGCCGCCCACCCCCAGACGTAGTTGTGGATGAGGGCGGAGGTCGCGACGGGTTGCACGAGTCCGATCGTGAACCAGATGCCGACGCCGGAGATCGCGCCGAACACCGTGGAGACGAGAATCAGCATGAGCGAGCTGCGTTTCGCCAGCGCGCGCAACGCGGGGTTCCGGCGTTTGACCGCGAGGGTCTCCACGAGCGCGATCGTGAAACCGCCGCCGATCGCGAAGTGGGAGACCAGGACGTGGGCGATCGCCACGATCCCGATCAGCACGCCCCCGCCGAACCCGAGGTCCCAGATCGGATAGTCCACTTACGCCTCCCCTTCCCCCCGATTCGGTTCGCCTCGGAGCCAAGCGTACCACCGGCGCGAGGCGGGCGGCAGGTCCGAGGGAAGACGGGGACCCGGGGTCAGGGGTCAGGGGTCAGGGACGGCAATTGGGACGCTCCGACGTCCGTTCCCGCCGGGCCGAGAATGCAAGGGCCGCCCGGAGGCGGCCCCTGCGTTGCAGTCAAGCCCGAGACTACGGGTTCTGCGGTCCGGTCCCGCCGTGGTCCGGCCGTGCGGTCAGACGACGGTGAATCGAGTGCGTGCCGACCTCCAGCTTGTCGGTGAGCGCCGTCGGGGCGAACAGCTTGATGGAGGCGACGGCGGCCTGCGAGGTGAAGTCCACCCTTTTCGCCGAAACCGTCGTGAGGCTGCCCTCTCCGGTGAGGAACGGGCGCAGGTCGACCTGCGGGACGGTCGTCCCGTAGGCGGCGTTGAGCTCCTTGATGAACTCGTTGGCGACGACCGCGTAGCCGAGGCGCTGCGGATGGATGCCGTCGTAGGAGAAGATCCCGCCGGTGAGGAACGCGGGCTCCAGCCGGATGCCGCCGACGAGGATGCCGTTCGCCACGATGCGGGCGAAGATCGCGTTGAAATCGACGAGCTTGGCGCTGAACTGCGCGGCCGTCGCGGTGATGATCCCGTTGATGTCGGCGGTGCGGGCCTGGATCGCCGCGATCTCGCCGGCGCGCAGGATCACGCCCGCGTGCAAGCCGGTGGCGTCCACCGACCCCTCGGGAAGCGGCAGCCCGGTGCCGCCGGCGGCCGCCGGGATCCCGATCCCCTGTGCCAGGAGCGCCGAGGCCCCGAGGGTGACGTAGTCGGCCTCGGTCAGCGGGCCGGCCTCGCCGATGAGCGGGATGTGCGAGCCGTCGGCGGGGTTCACGAGGTACGGCTTGATCGTGGTCACGAACGGGATCGCGGTGACGTCCGGGACGTTGCCGACCACGATCGCCGCCGACGGCAGTTGCTGTCGCAGGCCGCCGATCAACGTCGTGTACTGCTGCTGGAAGACGTCCTTGGATGTGAGCGTGACGCCCTCGAGGGCGATGCCGCTGATCGCCGCCCCGAGCACGTCGTTGTTGCCGGCCCACACCGTCACGAACGTGGGCGCGGCGCCGATCGCCTGCTGGATGGCCGAGTGCTGGCCGTCGCGCAGCACGATGTCGTACATGATCGTGTTGGGGTCGATGTTGCCCGTGAGCAGCTTGGTGATATCGCCGGTCTTGGTGAGGAGGTCGCCCGCGTTCGCGCCCGGGATGCCGAGGTTGTTGTACGGGCCGGGCAGCGTCGCGTTGATCGGCTGGCCGGGGTTGCCCGGCGTCGGCCCGATCACCGGCGTCACGCCGGCCGGACCGAGCTGGAGCGCCGTGAGCTGCAGCACGGTGCCGTAGCTCCCGATGCCGGGGTCGGAAACCGTCGGCTGCTGGAACGCGGTGATCCCGAACTGCTTGGCGAGGATCGCCGGGTACGAGTAGTCCTGGTAGAACTTCGTGAGCGCGCCGGAGGAGTACCCCGCGGTCAACGAGTCGCCGAGCGCCTCGTACTTCGTGTAGTTCGTCTGGGCGAAGGTGGCGGTGGCGGCCACGGCGGCCACGAGGCCCAGGAGCAGTGCCTTGCGTGCGTATCTCATGGTCCCTCCTAGAACCTGTGGACCACGGTGAAGCCGAACAGGTTGGCCGTGGTCTTGTAGCTGCCTTCGTAGACGTCGTAGTTGATCCCGCCGGTGTCGCGGGTCTTGAACTTCAGGTAGAAGTAGCTGACGTCGAGCCGCGTATTCGGCGAGAACGCGTACGACGCCCCGATGCTGGCGCCCTCGCGGTCGGCGTCCGGCAGCAGCGGCGAGACCGACTCCTTGGGGACCGGGCTCTTGTCGTAGAGCGCCCCGAACTGCCACGCCCAGGTCGGCGACACCTTGTACTCGAGGCCGAGGCGGTAGGAGTTGCTGTCCTTGTAGTTCTCGGGCCGGACCTCGGAGAGCAGCGGGTAGCCGGTCAGCTCGATCGGCAGGTCCTTGAAGCTCGACCACCCCTGGCGAACGACGTCGGCCTCGATCCCGACGGCGCTGCCGTGCCAGGCGAGCGCGAACCGCACCTCGTCCGGGTACTTGATCGAGGTCGTGGCGGCCGGCTTCTTGCCGAAGGGGACCTGCGTCGCCACGATCGCGTCGAAATCGGGGGAGCCGGTCGAGAACTGGGTGAACGACGCGTTCCCCGTGTAGTTCAGCTTGACGTTGGACCGGTAGGTGGCGCCGACCGAGAACCCGCCGTCGAGCTTGCCGAGCAGACCGACGTTCCACCCGAATCCGCCCTTCCAGTCGGTGTACAGGTGCACCTGCCCGACCTCCGCCGCCTGCTGGGTGTACGGGTTGATCGCGCCGATCGAACGGGTGAGGTCGAGGGCCGAGTAGAAGTAGTCGACTCCGGCCGCGAGCGCGAGGTGATCGGTCAGCTTGAACGACAACGTCGGGTTGACGTCGAACACCTTGAGGTCAACGCGCTTGGTGATGTACTTGCCGGCGTAATCGTTCGGCCACCACGTGCCGAGGCCGAACGGCGCGAACACCCCGATCCCCCAGTGCACGTCCGGCGTCAGCTCGCCGGTCAGGTAGAGGTGCGGCGGGTAGAAGATCTGCTTCTTCATGTCGACCGAGTAGCCCTGTCCGGGGTAGGGGTTGGCGCCGTTGAACGTGCTCGACTCGGTGATGAAGTAGACGCCGCCCGCGAACTGCGTCCCCTGCAGGAACGCGATGCCCGCAGGGTTGAAGTAGATCGCGCTTGGGTCGTCCGCCGTCGCCCCGAACGCACCGCCGAGCGCCACGGCGCGCGCCGCGTGCTCGAACAGCGCAAATCCGGCGCCGTGACTGACGGCCGGCACCAGCAGGCAACACCCCGCGAGCACCGAGAGTCCGATCCGTCTCGCCATTCTCATGCCACACTCCCTCCCTTGGTTCCCCGTCTCAGCGGGTTGTTGTCGGCCACTCTATTGAACGCCGGTCGGATCGTCAACTTTGTCGCGGCCCGTCACAAGGGAGTGAGCAACGACCGTGGTCCGTGGCCCGGCAAGCTAAGCCCCGGCGAAGCCGAGACGACAACCACACCGAAGGCAGGGGGGCTCTCTCTTCTTCTCGGACCCCGGATCCCGGACCCCGGCTTTTCCGGCGGGGCCCTGAAAAGTGTTGGCGCCCCAACGATTGGGGCGCCGGAGGAAGGAGAAGACGGTCGTAGATTCAAGCTAGGCGCGGGACGCCCCCGTGTCGGTGACGTGCGTCACGCCGGGATGCGGCGCGCGGCAAGCACGGTGCGGTCGTCGTGGGGCGGGGCGCCGCCGGTGTGGGATGCGACCGCCGCGAACAGCCCCGCGACGAGCTGCTCCATTTCGCCCCCCCGGTTCGCAGCCACGTGCGCGGCGATGCCTTCCAGGCCGAAGTCGGCGCCGTCTTCGCCGGGCGCCGGAGCCTCGGAGAGGCCGTCCGTATAGGCCAGCAGCACGGAGCCGGGCGCCAGCACCGACCGGCTCGAGGGGTACAGAACGTCCGGGAGCAGACCGAGCGGCGGACCGACCGCCCGCAGCTCCACGCACGTCCCCGACGCATCGACCAGGAGGACCGGGTTGTGCCCCGCCGAAACCCACTCGAGGTCGCCGTCACGGTGGAGGTACGCGAGGAACACCGTTGCGAACTTGGTGTCCGGGGTGGAGGTGAGGACGTGCAGGTGGAGCTGGTGCGCGAGCAGGTCCAGCGGCGGCGAACCCTGCACGAGGAGGCGTACCGCCGCCTGCAGCGACGCCGCCATCAGCGCGGCGGGGACGCCCTTGCCGGCCACGTCGCCGAGCATCAGGAACAGGCCCTCGGGGGTCGTGATCACGTCGTAGACGTCGCCGCCGACCCGGCGCGACGGCTCGCTCTTGGCGGCGATGTCGAAACCCGGCGGCGTCGGGATCGTCGCCGGGAGGAGCTGGCGCTGAATCGTGGCCGCGAGCTCGAGCTCGCGATCGAGGCGCTCCTGCTCCAGCGCTTCCAGGTGGAGCGTGGCGTTCTCCAGGGCGACCGCCGCCTGCGAGGCGTACAGCGAGAGGGTCTCGGCGTCCGTCGCTGCGAACGGCGTGGTGCCGCCGCGGACCTCGCGCTCGGCGAGCGCGAGCACGCCGAGCCGGCCGCGCCGGCCGGTCACCGGCACCGCGAGCCTGCCGGCCTCCAGCAGGCCGCCATCGGGGAGACTCGCGGCTTCCTCGGGGGTCAGGACCGCGCCGCCGACGCGCGCCCCCATGACGCACGATCCGTCGCCGCACGTCTCCGTGGCGTCGGCGCCGGACAGCCGGCTCCCGGGCGCCGCGGCGCCCTTGGCGGTGAGCCACACCTCGCCGCGGCGGGCGTCGAGCAACGCGGCCACGTGCATGAGCAGCTCGTCGGCGATGCGGACCGGCTCGAGCGTGCCGCCGAGGGCCTCGGAGATGGCGCGCAGCGACTCCACCTCCCACATCCGGCGTCGCTCGGCGAATCGGGACTCCTTGAGCTCCTCGCGCACGACCCAGGAGTCGAGCACGACGCCGGCCGCGACCCGCACCGGCTCGGCCGGCTCGCTGCCGCCGTGCAGCTCCAGCCAGAAGGCGTCACGTCCCGCCGGCAGCTCCACCCGGCGAAGGCCGGCACGCGCCGGGCCCCGGCTCGCCAGGACCTCGCCGCCCCTTCCGATCGCGCCGCCCGCGGCCCCGGTCCCCCGGACCAGGCCGTCCAGGACGGCGCGGGGGAGCGGCGTCGCGCCCTCCCTCGGCGCGCGAAACGCGAGCTCGAGGACGCTGAGGACGTCGTTCATCGCGCCTGCAGAAGATCGCCGAGGGCGGTGGTGCGATCCGGGAAGATCCGCGTGTACTGCGCGAGGCCCATGATCTGAAACGTCTTCGCGATGCTGGGCGTGAGGCTGCAGAACGCGAGCGTCCCCTTGACCTCGATGGTGCGCTCGAGCACCTCGAGGAGCAGCGAGATGCCGATGGAGTTGATGATCCGCGTCGCCTGGAGATCGAGGAGCAGCGTTCGGCTGCCGCCGTCGAGGAGCTTGCGCGCCTCGCGGGCGATGGCCTCGCCCCCCTCGTTGTTGATGTACCCCGCGACCTGCAGCACGGCGAGCTGGCCCTGCTGCTCCGAAAGCGTGAGCTCGAATGTCTCCACCGTCACTCCCCTTCCCTGCGGCGGATCATGTGGATCCGGGTCAAGCCGGGGTGTGAGGTGATCTCCACCTCGTCCATCAGGCGTCGGATCAGCTCGAGCCCCCAACCGCGCTTGCGCGGGGCGTGCAGCTTGGTCTCCAGCGACGGCTGGGGGATGCCGCCGGGGTCGAATCCCGGCCCGTGGTCCACGACGACCACCTCGAGCCAGGGCCGGTCGGCGTCGGCGTGGGCGGCAAGCTCCACCTCGACCTCGCCCGCGCCGTACTCGAGAGCGTTCAAACAGGCCTCCACGACCGCCAACTTGACCTCCGCAAGCGTATCACGCGGGAAGTCGACGCGGCGGCCGAGATCGTCGACGGCGTCGCCGGCGATCAGCTCGGCGCGAGCCACTCGCGGCAGGACGAGGCGAAGCCGATTCGGCTCAACCATGGCCGTCGCGTCCATGTCCGCGACTCACAGAGTCAGGAGGAGGCTGAGCAGTCGCCACGCGAGCCGCACACCTCCTCCGAGCACGTCGGAGAAGAGCGCGCCGCTGCCGGCCAGCCCGCCCCCGATCACCGCCCATGGCCGACTGAGCGGTTCCAGGAACCGGCTGGCTACCAGGCTCGCAGAGGGGAATGGCGCCATGCCCTCCGCTCTGAGCAAGATGCTGGCCAAGTCTCGTAAACGATTCAGACGGAATGCGATAGGTCGATATCTCGGGGTTTGGCCCGGAATTGGTATGATGCAATGCGCAACATACCGGTGCCATCATGTCCTCGGTACCCGCCGGGGAGCCTTCCCCGGCTTGTTCAATTTCGTATTGTTGCGATTCGCATCTTGTGTTGCATTCCACCTCATCAACATCCGGTACAGGGTGGTGCGGTCGATCCCCAGGGCCCGAGCCGCAGCGACCCTGTTTCCGGCGCAGGCCTCCAGCATGCGCACGACGTGCGAGCGCACGACCTCGTCGAGGGTGCCGGCGGCCGGGCCCGCACCGAGCCGTCCCCCGCCGATCGCGAGGCGCAGGTCCTCGGGCTCCACCCGGTCGCCGGATGCCAGCGCGGCCGCCGCCTCGAGCAGGTTCTCGAGCTCGCGGACGTTGCCCGGGAAGTCGTGCTGCAGCAGCAACTCGAGCCCGGCCCGGGTGAGCGACAGCCGTTCCTTGCCCATGCGCCGGCCGTGGAGGCGCATGAAGTGCTGGACGAGCAGGGGGATGTCCTCGCGCCGCTCGCGCAGCGGCGGGAGCGTCAGCTCGACGACCCGGAGCCGGTAGTAGAGGTCCTGGCGGAACTCCCCCCGCGCGAGCATCGTCTCGAGATCGCGGTTGGTCGCGGTCACGAGGCGGACGTCGACCCGGATCCGCTGGCGGCCACCTACGCGCTCGACCTCCCGGTCCTGCACCACTCGCAGCAATTTGGCCTGCAGGACCGGGGTGAGGTCGCCGATCTCGTCCAGGAACAACGTGCCGCCGTTCGCGAGCTCGAACTTGCCGGGACGCGCCGAGACGCCCGTCGCGACGCCGCGCTCGATCCCGAACAGCTCCGCCTCGAGCAGCGTCTCCGGCACCGCGGCGCAGTTCAACGGCACGAACGGCCCGTTGCCGCGGGGCGAGAGCGAGTGCAGTAGCCTGGCGAGGCGCTCCTTGCCCGTCCCCGACTCGCCGCGGACGAGCACCGTCACGTCGGCCGGCGCGACGCGCCTCGCGAGCTCGAGGACCCGGCGGAACGCGGGCGCCTGCCCGACGAGCCCCGTCTCCTCGCCGCTCCCCATGCGGAGGGCGCGGTTCTCCTCCTCGAGCACCAGACGCTGCCGCTGGACCTCCTCGAGGGTACGGCCCGAGGCGATCGCCGGCGCCGCCAGCAGCGCCAGCGAGCGCAGGAAGGTGACGTCCTCGTCGTCGAACCGAGCCTGGCCCTCCCTCGCCTCCTTGTCCGCCACCGCCACGATCCCCATCAGATCCTCGCGCCAGAGACACGGCGCGACGAGCACCTCGGAGAACGCGAGGCCGAGACCGGCGCCCGCGATCCGGGCCACCTTCCCGTGCCGCACCTCCTGCAGGGCGGGGTCCGCGACCAGCCGCGCCGCGGTCCCGCCCTCGGCCGGCCACCCCACCGCGACCACGGTCGCGGGCACCAGCGGCGGCAGGAGCGACACGGCGATGCCGGCGCGCGCATCGAGCAGGCCGACCGCGCGCTGCACGAGCTCCTCGACCACCTCGCCCTCGGCCCGGGGACCGGCCAGGGCCAGCGAGAGGTCGAGGATCGTCTCCAGCCTGGCGCGGCGCCACCCCTCGCGCGCGCTCGTCGTCATGCCGGCACCCCGGTCCATCGGGCCGCCACCAGCGTGATGTCGTCGTACGGCTCGCCGCCGGCCGTGAACGCCTCGACGGCGCGCATCACCCGGTCCACGACCTCGCGCGGGCCCCCGTCCGCGCCGACCAGGATCTCGAGGAGCCGCTCGTCGCCGAACGCCTCGCCGTCCGGGGCGCGCGCGTCGGTGAGGCCGTCCGAGTACAGGAGCAACGTGTCGCCCGGCTGCACCGCGAACGCGAGGACGTCCCACCGCGCCTCGCGAAGCGCTCCGACCGGCAGGCGGTGTCTCGGCGAGGGCAGCTCGGCGACCTCGCCCGACGCCCGGCGCAGCAGCGGGGTGGGCTGGCCCGCGAGCGCGTAGACGCCGCGACCCTCGGCGTCGAGGAGGATGTACGCGAGGGCGACGAACATCCGGTGCTCGGGCGTGTAGAGCCGGCGGTTGGCGACCTCGAGCAGCTGCTGCGGCGACGCGCCGCCGAGGGCCGCCGTGTGGAGCACCTCCCGCGCGGCCACCATCAGCATCGCGCCGGCGACCGACTTCCCCGCGACGTCCCCCACCACGAGCGCCACCGAGCCGTTGCCGCTGCCGGCGACCGCGTCGTAGAAGTCGCCGCCGACCTGCCGCGCCGGCACGCAGCGGCCCGCCGCGATCCACCCCGGCGGCGCAAACAGGTGCGGCGGGATGAGCGAGAACTGGACGCGCCGGGCGATCTCGAGCTCCTTCTCGAGCTCGACCTGGCGCGTGCGCTCGCGCAGCAGGCGCGCGTTCTCGAGGGCGACGGCACCCTGGTTCGCGAGCGTGCGGACGAGCTGCAGGTCGTCGCGGCCGAACTCCTCCTCGGAGCGCTTGGGGCCGAGCGCGAGCACCGCGTGGAGCTGGTCGCGGGTGCGCAGCGGGACGAGGAGGCGGGTCCCGAGCCGGCCCAGCTGCTCGAGCAGCCGCCGGGAGTCGGGGTCGAGCGACTTCAACGGCTCCAGCATCGCCGGGCGGATCGGCTCGTCGGCCCGGCCGAGCTCCTCCACGACCAGCAGGCGCGCGGCGACCTCGCGCGGGAGCGGCTCCGGCGCCGTCCGCGAGACCATCTGGGCCCCCTCGCGGCAGTAAAGGGCCGCCCACTCGAGGTGCATGATCTCGGACAGCCGGGTGGCGAGCAGCGCCTCCAGCCCCTCCGTCGAGAACTCGCGTACCACCGCGGCGCTCACCTCCTCGACCGCCCGGCGGGCGTCGTACACCTCGCGGAAGAAGAAGCGGTCCACCGGCCCCTGGAGGCGTCGCCGCAGCGGGTCGAAGATCGCGAGGACGGCCAGGGCCAGGAGGAGCGGGAAGTACGGCGAGGACCCCGAGAAGAGCAGGGTCGATGCGGCGATCCCGAGCCCGTAGATCCCCGCCACCAGCGCCGTCGCGAGCGTGTAGAGCACCGACTTGCGGACGATCACCCGGATGTCGAAGAACTGGAAGCGCACGATCGCGTAGGCGAACGTCGCCGGGACGAGTGTGAGCGGCACGACGCCCCAGAACAGGAATCGGCTCGTGCGGAGCAGCGAGGGCAGCACCACGCCGAGCACCAGGAACGGCGTCACCCCGGCGACGGTGCCGACGAAGACCGTCGCGATCTGGCGCCGCTCCCGGCCCTCCTCGGCCCGCAGCAGCGAGCCGAGCAGCGCGAGCAGGCCGAGCACGAGGTAGTCCCCCATCAGCACCCAGCTCGAGATCGGCGCGCCGGACACCAGCCGGATCTTGACCGCGAGCAGGGAGCCGACGATCAGGGTCACCACGTAGAACAGCGGGGGCATCAAGTAGAGCAGCCGGAAGAAGTTCGCCGACCCGTTGACGAACCGCTCGACGGCGGCGAGGAGCCGTCCGCCCGAGCCTTCCCACGGCTCCGAGGCGCTCACGAGCGTCAGCTTCAGGCGCCGCGGGAACACGAGGAAGAAGTGCAGGAACGCCGCCGGGAGCACGAGGAGCGAGAGCGTGCCCGTGGTGATCACGATGCCGTCGATCCACGAGTACGACGCCGGCCGCAGGCGGCACACGAGGAAGAGGAGGAACAGCGTGCACAGGATGAAGAAGACGTGGCTCGGGTTGCCCCGCGGCTCGTCGGGGCGCTGGAGCAGCACGAACAGGCCGATGAAGAAGAACAGGAACCCGGAGAAGCAGGCGTACAGGTAGGCGGCATCCCCGAGCTGCCGCGGGCCGAGCTGGACGTTGAGCTCGAGCAGCGCCCCGTTGCGCTCGAGCAGGTACGGAACCCGCTCGCCGATGCGATGGCGCTGCAGCACCTGTGCCACGTCCGAAGCGCTGCGCACGACCTCGCGGCCGACCCCGGCGATGCGGTCGCCGGCCTGCAAGCCGGCCGTCGCAGCCCCGGAACCCGGCGCGAGCGCGTGGACGACGAGCTCGCTGCGGTCGGGGTCCAGGATGACGCCGTCGTACGGCCGCGGCAGGAACATGTCGAGGATGGAGAGGCAGGCCACCAGGAAGGCGACCACGCCGAACGTCAGGACCGGGATCAGCCCCGGTGAGCGCCCCCGCTTCATGTACGGCACAACGATACTACGGGCTGGAGGAAACGGAGTTCTCGCAGGACTGCCTGCGACCCGGGTTAGAATCGCGGCGTGCCGCAGGGACGCCTGATCACGTTCGAGGGGATCGAAGGGTGCGGGAAGACCACCCAGATGCTGCTGCTCGCCGGTCACCTCCGCTCCCGCGGCCTCGACGTCGTGACCACGCGCGAGCCCGGCGGGACGCCGCTCGGCGAGCGGGTGCGGGCGATCCTCCTCGACCCGACCCTCTCGCCGGTGCCCGCCGGGGAGCTGTTCCTCTTCGAGGCGGCGCGCGCCCAGGTCGTTCACGAGATCATCGCGCCCGCGCTCGCCGCCGGGAGCTACGTTCTCTCGGATCGGTTCGCCGACTCCTCCATCGCCTACCAGGGCGCCGCCCGCGGCATCGAGCGCGCGCTCGTCGAGCGCCTCAACGCGCTGGCGTGCGCCGGCGTCGTCCCCGACCGGACCCTGGTGTTCGACCTCGAGGTCGAGCTGGGTTTCGCCCGCGCGCGCCGGAGGCCGACCACCACGGCCCAGAACCGGCGCTTCGAGGACGAGGCTCTCGCCTTCCACCACGCGGTCGCCGCGGCGTACCGCGAGCTCGCCGCGCGCGAGCCCGCTCGAGTGGCGGTGGTGGATGCGCGCGGCACGCCGGAGGAGGTCCACGCGCGCACCCTCGCGGCGGTCGGAGACCTGCTCCCATGAGCACCAGCCAGCTCCCGTGGCCGGCGAGCTACCTCCTCGCGGCCGAGTGGATCGGCGTTCAGCGGCTGCTCGCCCGCTGCGCGGAGCTGCACGCCTCCGGGGCGCTCCCGGGGACCATGATGGTGGTCGGCGCCGCCGGTCTCGGACGCGAGGCGTTCGCCCTCGAGCTCGCCGCGGCGCTGGTCTGCCGGTGCCTCGCGGGTCCCGGCTGCGCCTGCCCTTCGTGCGAGCGCGTCCGTCGCGGCGTCCACCCCGACGTCGAGATCGTGAGCGTCGAGCCCGACAAGCAGCACATCACGATCGAGCAGGCGCAGCACGTCGTCCAGGCGATCGCGCACCACCCCTACGAGGGGGCGCGCCGCGTGTACATCGTGGACTCGTGCCACACGCCTCCGCTCGGCACCGACGCGGCCTCGGCGATGCTGAAGACGCTGGAGGAGCCGCCCGCGCACGCGACCTTCGTCCTGCTCGCCAGCAACCCCCGGCGCGTCCTCCCCACGGTCGCGTCGCGCTCGGTGCTGATTCGCGTCCCGGCGCCAACGCTCGAGGAGCTGGTGCCCGTGGTCGCGGCCGCCCAGGGGTGCGACGACGGTCGCGCGGCCGACCTGCTGAAGACTGCGGCCGGAGACCAGGCGCTCGCCCTCGCGGCCGACGGCGACCGCCTCCCGGAGGCGCTCGGCGCGGCGAGCGAGCTGCTCGCGGCGGCGCTCAAGGGCGACGGCCTCTCCATCTTGCGCACCGGTTCGCTGTTGCGCGCCACGCCGGCGGGGATCGCCGTCGCGGTGGACGCGCTGCTCGGCCTCGCGGAACGCGCCGGCGGCGAGGGTGGCGAGGAGTTCCTCGAGGCCGCCGCCGCACTGCTGGCGGCCGACAACCGCCGCGCGGTGCTCCACCTCGACCTCGAGAGCGTCGTGGTGGGCGCCCTGGCCCGCGCCGCCGTGGACGCGGGGCCTTCGTAGGCGGCCTCGCGAGTCCCGGACCTCGCGAGGCCCGGACAATGAAAAGCCGCCGGGATGTGATCCCGGCGGCAGGGTGAAAATTTGGGAGGTCGGTGGCTCAAGTCAGATAAGATTGGCCTTTACAGGCAGGACAGGTTTGAAAGGTCAAGCATGATAGGCTCTTTGTTTGGTTGGTTTGCAAGAGTGGTTGCTTGACCGCCGCCTCCCCTCAAACGAACTGCTGTATACAGCATAAGCCCTGGCGCTAGCTTTGTCCAGCCCCGGAATCGAGCTCCACAACTACTTGTTGGCGCTGGCCTTCCGCGACATCTACCTCGAGGCTCCGCGAGCTGCGGCCGGGCGCCGCAACCTCGATCCGGTGCTTGCCGGGAGCGACCGCGAGCCCGCGCTCGAGCCGACCCAGCTCCTCGGCGGTCCCGACCAGCTGGCCGTCGACGTACACGGCCGCGTTGGCCGGGGTGATCTTGAGGTCGAGCGCCGCTCCGCTGGTCGCCCGGGCCGCGCCGCTCCCGCCCCACGGCCTCTCGCGCGTCTCCGGCCGCAGGGAGCGGTCCGGCGCGGCAGGAGCGGCGGTGGCGGCCTCGGCGCCCTTCGGCCCGAACACCCGGCTCACCGGCAGCCCCTCGGGGCGGTCGTACCACGGCGCCGCCTTCTCCCCCGGGATGCGCTCGAGCTTGAGGTCGATCGGCACGTACTTCCTCGCCACGGCGTCGATTTCCACCTTCTGAGGGCGATAACCCTTCAGCGTGAACTCGATCGTGTAGTGGCCAGGCTTCAGGTAGAGGTACCCGGGACTGCCGTCGAAGTCGTCGGCGACCCCGATCAGTTCGCCGTTGAGCACGACGCGCGCGTGCTCCGGCTCGACGTCGGTGTCGACCGCCGTGAGGTCCGTCCGGACATCCGCGGCCGGTACCGTCGCGTACCAGCCCGGCCGGCCCCAGTACGGTCCGCCCCACCAGGGGCCCCACCACATGGGTCCCACATTGATCCCGAACCAGAAGCGGCCGCCTCCGCCCCAGTGGCCGGCACCGGCCGGGGCCGCGGCGAGAAGCGCCGCAGCAACGAACGCGATCGCGACAAGTCGGCTCCGCATGGTACTTACCCTCCGCCTCTCCGTGGCTACGCAAAATGTGTGCCTGCGACCGTGTGCATCCCGACGATCGCCGACTCGGCCGGCCGTCTCCGAGCGGGGACACGGAACGTCCCCTCGGCTCACCCGGCGGCCCCGATTCCGCTCGCAACGCCCACGGCGGCCGCCCACCGCCGCGCGGAGAGCCTGGCCAGGCGTCGCGCCGGAAGCACGTGGAACGCCTCCGCCCTCCGCACGCCGTCGAGCGTCAACGTCCGCAGGGTGCCCAGCGCCTCGACGATCTCGTCGTAGCGCCGAAACGCGAGCTGACCCGCGTAGCAGCCGACCGCGCGGCGTTTCGCGTCCCACCCCGCGTCCGCCGCCACCAGCAGGTTCGGGGCCAGCGGCGTTCCGACCTCGTACGCCGCCACCCAGCGCGGCGGCCGCCGGCGCAGGCCGGCGAGCGAGCTGGCACGTATCGTCCGGTGGAGCGCGAGCGCCAGGGCGCGGTGGTCGGGGTGCAGCTCGACCGGCGACGTCACGAACACCGACTCGGGACGCAGGCGGTGGAGAGCGTCCTGCAGGCGGCCCCGCAGGGCGCCGGTCGCGGCGGGCAGCGAGCGGTCCGCGAAGCGCCAGAACTCCGGCTCGCCGAGCCCGAGCGCAGCGGCCGCGGCCCGCGCCTCGCCCTCGCGCTGCTCCGGCGTCCCCTGGGCGCCGCCGTCGGTCACCACCACGACGCGGACGTCGATCCCGCGCGCCACGGCGAGCGCGAGCGTGGCCCCGATCCCGAACACCTCGTCGTCGGGGTGCGGCGCCAGCACGAGCCAGCGGTCGCCGGGCGGAAACGAGGCCGCAAACGGCATCAGCCGATCCTCCTCCGGGAGGCCGCGCGGTTTCATCGCGTCCTCCGCGGCCAGCCTAGCGCGAGCCCGAGGCACCCGACCAGGCCCGCCAGCGTGAGCACGATCCCGGCCGTCAGGAACGGCGGTGCGTACGTCCACGTCACCTCGTGGCCGCCCGGCGGCACCACGACCCCCATCGCGCCGAGATCGGCGTCGACGATCTTCGCCGGCTGCCCGTCGAGGCGCGCCCTCCACCCGGGCGCCGACGGCACGTGCAGCACGGCGAGCACCGAGCTGCTCGCTTGCACCCTGCCGGCGTGACGCCACGGCCGCTCGGAGACGACCTCGAGGGTGCCCCCGCCGCCGACCGACACCGGCGCCGGGGTGACGGCGGTCGTCGCGAAGTCCACGGCGTCCCAGGCGCCGGCCGCCGCGTCGCCCGGCGGGCCCACCGCCCGTGTGGCGAGCCGCAGCACGGGCAGGCAGCGCGGGTTGCGGTACAGCCGCCCGCCGGCGTCGCGGAAGACCTCCTGCCACCCGGCGGCGGCGGCGCCGCCCACGCCGCCCGTGGGCGTCGCGAGCCAGCGGACGCCCCACGCCCCGGCGAGGCCGGCCCACGGCGTGGTCACCGGACCCGGAAGGTCCATACCAGGCGCGCCCAGCGCCTGGTGCAGGCGCGCCAGCCCAAGAGACCGCACGGGGTCGGCGCTGCGCAGGTCCGCCAGGCCGAACCGCGCGGCGAGGTTGGCCGGCAGCGCATCGCCCAGACCCACGACCCGGCCACCTTCGGCGGTGACGAGCCTCCGGAGCTCGGCCACGATGGGCGTCGCTCCTGCGCCCTCGCGAGAACGGCCGAGCACCGCCCAGCCGTTGCCGACCGCCTCGATCCCGACGACGACCGGCACGGCCACGGGTGAACACGCGGCCGCGAGCGCCGCGCCGGCCGGCGCCGCAGCGACGGCCCAACCGCTCCACCCCGGACGGACCGGCCCGCTGACGACCAGCGCCAGCACCGAGGCCTGTACGATCGCCGCGGCCGTCACGAGCCGCCACCGGGAGCGCCGGCGCAGCCAGGCGTCGAGCCCGAACGCGCCGAGGCAGGCCAGCGCGAGGCCGATGAGGAACCCCGAGCGGACCCACGTCATCAGCCCGAGCACGGGCACGCGAGCCGCGACGTGGGCGAGCCCCGGCAGCTGGTAGACGAGGCCCGCGGCGCCCACGCCGACGGCCGCGAGGGCGAGCGCGGCGCGCCGGTGACGCCGGCGCAACGGCGCCGCGAACAGGAACACCAGCGGCACCGCGCCGGCGCTCGCCGCGACCGCCGCGTTGGGAAACGGGCGTCGCCACGTGCCGGTCCCCGGGTTGCCCTCGCGCCACGGCGCCACGAGCAGCGCCATCATGCGGAGCTTCAGCGGCCAGCCGAGCCCGGGGTCCGGCGCCGTCGAGGCGGCGCGGCTCGCGGCGAGCTTGGCCGAGCCGCCGACGGTCGCCACCGCGGGCAGCGCGCCGACCGCCGCCACGAGCGCCGCGAGCAGGAACGGCGCCACCAGACGGCGCAGCCGGCGGACCCGGCCCCAGGCCAGGACGGTGCCCGTCACGGCGACCGCGATCCACAGGAACGCCGCGCTCTCGGGGTGCACCGACCACCCCGCCGGAACGCCGAGCAGGACGGCGAGCCCGGCGGCGGCGCGGCGGTCGCCGCGCAGCGCGGCGAGCAGCGCCCACAACGCCCAGGGGGCGAGCGCCACGACCCAGGCGAGCGGCACCACGAGCCAGGAGAGCGGGTACAGGCCGAACGCGTAGCCCAACGACCCGGCCGCCGCGGCGACCTCCCGGACCCCGAACCGGCGGAGCAGCAGGAACCCGCCGATCGCCGCGAGCTCCAGCTTCCACACCGCCATCACGTCGGTGCCGCGCTCGGCGCCGAGGAACCAAACCGGGACGGCGAGCGGGAACGGCACGCCGGTCTGTCCGTTCGCGAACAGCGGCACGCCGCCCCCGATGCGGTCCGAGATCCAGGGCGGCGCTCCCGTCCCCGCCAGGCGGCGAACCTCCTCCCACCACGGCGCGAACTCCAGAGGCAGGTCGCTCTGCTCGGCCGACCCGGCGACCGTGACGGCGCCGCCCCACTCGAGGGCGCCCGGCGCCCCCGGCCCGACGTGCCGGCCGCGCAGCAGGGCACGCCCCGGCAACAGGAGCAACGCCACGTCCACGGCCAGTTGGAAGCAGAGCATCGCCCGCCTCCGGCGCACCAGGACGTGGACCAGCGCCAGGGGGAGGAGGATCCAGAGCGCGGTGGCGGGATCCATCGCGCTAGACCAGGTCGGAGTCGGCCAGGGTGACGTAGAAGCGGCCCCACAGCGCCCGGACGTCGATCGCCGGGTCGAACGAGCCCGCCACCAGCGCGAGCCTGTCCGGGTGCCCGCGCTGCTGCCACCCGAGCCGGCGCAGCACCTCGGTGGCGCGCTCGTCGCCCATCAGCCACATCTCGATGCGTTCCGCGCCGACGGCGAGCGAGCCCGTCCCGATCGCCCGATCGAGCGCCACCAGCGCGCCCGTGTCCTCGCCGTCCCACACCAGGTCCGCGACGTAGGTCACCGGGGGCTCCACGCGGACCACAGCGGAAGCGTGCACCTTGCTCTCGCGCCAGGCGGAGAGGTGGCCGTACTCCACGCCCGGCCGCCCGGTGAAGCGGCGCACCTGGCGGGCGGCGTCCCTGACCGTGGCGACCGCGTAGCGCGTCGACGCCGCGAACCAGAGGTCGTCCGCCGCCCGGGGATCGAGCCCCTGCCGCACGTCGTGCCCGCTGAACATCTCGCGGTGCCGGTGCGCCGACCGCCCCCAGACGGCGACCGGCTGCGGGAGCATCTGGTCGTAGCGCAGCCGGGGGTCGCCCTCCCTGAGGTCGCGCTCCCGGAGGAACCCGAGGAGCATCGCGAGCAGGTCGGGCGTGCCGAACAGCCCGTGAAACTGCTCCACCGTCCGGGCCAGGGCTTCGGGTTCGACCCGACCGGCCTCATCCGGAGTCGCGAAGCGGTCCACGACCCAGCCGCCGCGCACCACGCGCGTGCCGACCCGCAGCAGCGCCCCCAGCGCGGCGCAGTGTGCGAGGACCCGGCCCTGCGGGTCGACCGCCACCATCACCCAACGGCCCTGCGGCCACACGCTGAACTTCCAGTCCCACTCGGAGTGGGGCCGGCGCTGGCCGAGGGCCGCGTTGTAGGCGTCGTTGATCGCCCACTCGTCCCCCGCGGCGTACTCGCGAACGACGAGCTCAGCCACGGGTCGTCCCACGGCCGCCGGCGGGCCGATCAGGGTGGCCCGGCCCGACCGGCATCGGCCGGGCGGGCTCGGGACCGCGGGTGCGGGTGGAAGGCGCCATCGCGCTAGACCAGATCGGCGTCTCCCATTGTGAGGTAGAACCGGCCCGCAAAGGAAGCGGCGGCGATTTCCGGATGGAACGACCGGGCGACCATTACGAGCCCGTCCGGGTGCGTGCCGCGCTCCCAGCCCAGCCCGGCGAACACCGCCTCAGCGGCATCGTCGCCGTCGAGCCACATCTCGAGGCCGGCGGCGCCGGCGCGCCGCGCGACCGCGACGACCGCCCGGTCGAGCGCCGCCAGGGCGCGCCGGTCCTCGCCGTCCCAGACCAGATCCGCCCACGACGCGAGCCGCCCCTGCAGGCGCACCACGGCCAGCGCCGCGGGCCGCCCGCGCCGGCGCGCGACCAGGTGCACGTACTCGACGCCGGGCCGACCCGTGAAACGCCGCGAGAGCCAGGCCGCGCCGCGGACCGCGGCGACCGGGTACCGGGCGCACGCGCCCGACCAGAGCGCGCCGGCTGCGCCGGCATCGAAGCCGGCGCGCACGGCGTGGCCCGAGAAGAGGCGGGCCCGGCGTTCCGGCGAGCGCCGCCAGACCGGCACGGGCTGCGGCGGCATCTCGTCATAGCCGAGCCTGGCCAGGCCGAGGCTCAGGTGCCGTGTTCCGGGGAAGCCGTACAGCAAGGCCAGCTTGTCGGGCGCGCCGCACTGCGCATAGAACGCATGCACCGTCGCGATGGAGGTGCGCGCCGCCGCCAGGCCGTGCCGTGTCTCCGGGACCGTGTAGACGTCGCAGATCTGCCCTGCGCGGACCTCGAGCGCCTCCACGCGCAGGCGCACCGGCACGGCGCCGTAGTGGGCGAGTATGCGATCGCGCTCGCCGGCGGCGACCATGATCCACCGCCCCTCGGGCTCCGCCGGGTACTTCCACCGCCACTCGGCCAGCGGCCGGTCGAGACCGAAGACCCGGTTGAACTCGGCGTTGATCCGCTCCTCGTCGCCGGGCCGGTACAGGCGATAGGTCACCTCAGCCATGGTGCGGCTCCCACGACCACGCTGCGAGCGGGCGCCGGCGCCCGGCGTCCGCCGCCAGGACGATGTAACGGCCCCTCCCCCGCCTCGCCACGGCGACCGACCCCAGCGCGCGGGTGAGGTCCGCCGCCGTGCCCAGGAGGCCGGCGGCCGGAATCCCGAGCGAGGTCGGCGAGAGCAGCCACCACAGGCGCTGCTGCGGGAGCGACGCCTCCGCCTCGGGAAGGGGCGCGGACGGCAGCGGCATGGCGCCGAACCGCAGCCTCCCGATGAGACGACCACGCCAACCGTACCGAGCCGCGAGGAAGCGCCGCCGCGATTCGGCGGCCCGGCCGCCGGCCGCCTCGGGGTCCGCCGCGTGGCCCCACAGGTGCTCGACGCGCGCCGCCGGGACTTGCGCGCAGCGCAACCCGCGCGCTGCGGCGCGCAGCAGCCAGTCCGTCTCCTCGAAGTAGAGGAAGTAACGCTCGTCCCAGGGGCCGACCCGCTCGAACGTCTCGCGGCGGAACGCGAGCAGGGCGCCGGAGAGCGTCGGCACGGCGACCGGCTCCTCCGCCTCCCACACGCGTCGCCAGCGCGCGAGCTCGCGCCGGAAGAACGCGTGCCACGCCGCTCGCGAGCGCCCGGCAAGCCAGCGCCGCAGTTCCTCGCCCGGCCCCTGCAGGTCCGCCGGCGGGAACAGGAGCCCCCCGAGCACGAACCGGGGGCCGGCGACGTCCCAACTGGCGTCGAGAGCCGCGAGCAGCGCCGCCACCGAGCCGGACTCGAACACGATGTCGGGGTTGCCCACGAGCAACGTGCGGCCGGCGCTCGCCGCGACACCCGCGTTAACGCCGGCGGCGTAGCCGCGGTTGGGACGCGCGAGCAGGCGGTCCGCCCCCAGCGCGGCGAGGCGCTCGGTCTCGACCGGGTCCTCGGTGTGGTCCACCACGACGACCTCGGCGGCTAGCCCGAGCCCGGACGCCTCGCGCCGGAAGCTCGCGACCGCCGCCGGCGCGACGGCCGACGAGCGGTAGGTCACCAGCACGAGCGAGACGTCCGCGCGCATGAGCGTCCTCGCACCCCGCGGCTAGTCCGGCCCGGGGCTACGTTCCCAGCGATGGGTCGGGGTCACGGGACCGATCGACGGCATCAAATTGCGCACGACGATGGGGCCCATCCGCTTCTGGGCGTAGGGCAGCAGGCCGGTCCCGTCGAGCACGTAGAACACGAACTCGAGCTCCCCACGGGAGAACGGCTGCTGTGGGAGCGCCATCCGCACCGTCCAGCGACGGTGGCCCGAGACTGGAAGCAAGCCGTCGTTGACCGTCGAGACGCCGCCGAGGCACTCGCCCCCGATCGAATCGAACCCGACGCCGAAGTGGACAGGTTCGTCCGCGCGGAGGACCTCGACCTCCGCCTCGACCGCGTAGTCCTCGCCGGGCCGCAACGTGTCCACGGTTCGGCCGCTCGCGTCGCAGAGGCGGAGCGCCAGCACCGTGGCCGAAGGGCTCGCGGCCGCATCGGCCGGCGGCGCGGACGCCGTGGTCTTGCCGTGCAGGTAGCGTTCGTAGGCCGCGATGACCCGGTTCGGCTCGCCGCAGGCCTCGACGCGCCCTTCGCGCAGCCAGAGGACGTTCTCGCAGAAGCTCGCCACGGTGTACATCGAGTGCGAGCAAAAGAGAACCGTGCCTCCGTCGCGCTTGAACCGCAGCATCCTCTCGACGCACTTTTTCTGGAAGGCGCCGTCGCCGACGGCGAGCGCCTCGTCCACCACCAGCACGGCCGGCTCGACGTGGCTCGCGACCGCGAACGCCAGGCGCGCGACCATCCCGGAGGAGTAGGTGCGCACGGGCTGGTCCACGTACTCGCCGAGGTCGGCGAAGCGCAACACCTCGTCCGCCCGCTCCCGCATCACCTCATCGGGGATGCCGATGATGGAGCCGTAGAAGAGCGCGTTCTGCCGGCCCGTGAACTCCATGTGAAACCCGAGTCCGAGCTCGAGGATGGCGGCCACCGGGCGGGCGACCGCGATCGTCCCGCTGTCCTGGCGCGAGATCCCGGCGGCCACTCGCAGGAGCGTGCTCTTGCCGGAGCCGTTCTCGCCGATGATCCCGAGCGCCTCGCCCGCGTGCGCGCGCAGGCTCACCCGGTCGAGCGCGGTCTTGTGCGCGAGCCGGGAGGTCATGCCGAGGAGCGCCATGGCGCGGTCGCGCCGGCGGTGAAAGAGGGGATACCGTTTGACGATTTCCACCGCCTCGACGCTGATCGCAGGCGGTGTCGAGCGCGGCTCCGGCATCGGGCCAGCCTACCACAGCACAACCGTTGGCCGGAGAGGACGTTGGAGCCGCCACGGCGGGGGCGGCCCGCGACGCGGGGCCCGCCGTCAGGCCCAGCGCCGCGCGCCGCTTCGCCGTCCACCGCTGGATGTCCTCCGGAAGCTCGCCGTTGATGCCATTGCCGGTGTTCGACTCCTCCATGACAGCCTCCCGAGCGGGCTGTGGAACCTGGCCATAGCAACAGCAAGCGGCCCGCCACGGGGGCGGGCCGCTATCGTTCCTCGAGGAGATGAGTTACCGCGCCTGCGTCGCCGGGATGAAGACCGGGTCGCCGGTGAGCGAGTCGATCACCGTCGCGTACGCGGTGCCCGGGCCGCCGCCGGTCACGGTGATCTCCGCCGAGATCGCGCGCAGGTTGGGCGGGAGGCTGACGCCGAACACGTTGTGGAAGCGGTTCTCCAGCTTGTCCTGGTCCCAGCCGCCGGGGCCGACCGCGAACGTGTACGGGGTCGGGTTGCCGATCATGTCGTGCGGGTTGAGCATGTGGCCGCCCTCGTCGTAGAGGTACACCACGAAATTCGTGGTCGCGGTCTCGGAGAGGTTGACGAACCCGAGGTTGGTGCGCGCGATGTCCTCCGTGGACATCCCGGTGAGCAGCAGGCGCTGGTACGCCGAGGCCGTCGAAACCCCCATCTCGCCGGTGAACGGCGTGATGTTCTGGCCGAAGGTGCCGCCGACCGCCTGGTTGAACGAGCGCGCCTGCACCACGGGGTAGACGTCGCTGCCGTCGGACGGCGCGGGTGTGATGCGGAGCACGCCGCTCGTCTTGCTCGCATCGGTGAGCAGCCCTTGGTATATCCACGACAATACGTCGTCGGAGCGCAACGTGTGCAGCGGCGGCACCGTGATCGTGCGGGTGATCGTCGGCAGGTTGTCGCCGTCCTTCGGCCTGTAGCGGATGTCCCAGGTGTGCGGGGCGCTGTCCGGGTTGGTCAACTGGAGGTCGGACCTCCAGATCGTGCCGTTGAGCCCCGGCGTGTGCGCCACCGCCGGCAGATAGATGGGCGAGGCGGGCGGCGCGCCCGCGGGCACCAGCACCGGCGCGCCGGTGACGTTGTCCACCACGGACGCGTACGCCTGCACGTCGGTGCCCTCCGGCACGTCGAGCTTGAGCGCGAACGCGCCGATCGTGTCGAACCGGCCGCCGAACAGGTTCTTGACCGAGTCTTGGAAATAGCCGAGCGTCGGCATCGCCAGCGTGTTCGTCGCCAGCGCGTTGCCCGACGCGTCGTAGAGCGTGAACGTGACCCCGGCGACGCCGGTGTCCTCGCGCAGGTTGACGAGCGAGTAGTTGGTGCGATAGCCCTGGGTGAGGCCGTTGTTCTGCAGGCCGGTGATCCACAGCGGCGACCTGGTCGTGTTCGGCACCACCTCGATCCCGGGTCCGTACTGCCCGTAGGTGCCGCCGCCCGGCGACGGCGTGTACGTCCGCGACATTACGATCGGCGCCACCATCGCGTCGTTCTCGTACGTTACCCGCAGGGCGGTCTTCGTGAATGCTTTGCCGAGGCTCTGTTCGCACCAGCCGAGGACGTCGTTGAGCACCCATGTTCCCTTGGCTGGAATCTCGTTCGGGCCCGCGCTGAACGGCGTGGCGTTGTTGGTGTTCACGGGCAGGAACGTCAGGGTCACAGAGGAGCTCGTCGTCGCCGGGTTGAAGATGCGCACGTCGGTGCGCCACGAGGTGCCGTTGAGGCCGTTCACCTTGGCGGCGTCAACGGTCATCACGGCCTGCGGGCCGCAGGGCGTGCCGCCGAGGTCGAACGAGTGCCTGCCCGAATACGGGCCGTGCGGGTCGGCGTAGCTGCTGCGCGAGGCCGCCACCGCGACCTGGTGCGTCCCGCCGCACGTGTAGGTGTGCGTGATCGAGGCGCCGGTCTGATCGGGTGAGCCGTCGTCGAACGACCACACGAACGTGTCGGGGTCGCCGTTGGCGGGCCCCTGCACGGCCGTGAACGTGATCGGCGAGCCGACCGCGAGCGAGCCCGTGTCGAACGTGAAATCGGGAATGACGTGCCGTACGTCGTGGAAGATCGTCACGGTCTTCAGGACCTCGGCCGAGGCGCCGACGCAGTTGGTGGCCACCATGCGGACGTTCTTCGGGCCGATCGGGAGGTTTCGCGGCCAGGTGAAGGTGAACGTCGGCGTGGTAACGGTCTGGTTCATGGCCATCTCGTTGAAGTCGTACCAGTGCCACGAGGTGGGTGAATTCGTGCTGGCGTCGGTGAGCGTGATCGCCTGCCCCGCGTACGGTTGCTGCTGCTCCGGGAACCCGGCCACCGCGCCGGTCGGCCAGGTGAAGTCCGCCGTCGGCGGCGTCGCCGCCGTGCATCCCACGACGACCTGCGCCTGGGTCGTGCTCTGCCCCCGGCAGTTGGACGCGGTCAGCGTGACCGTGTAGGTACCGCCCGGAGCGGAGAACGTGTACGTCGGACTCTGGAGGTTGGAGGTGCCGCCACCGCCGAAGATCCCGCCCTGACCGTCGCCGAAGCTCCACGACCACGTCGTCGGGGCGCCCGTCGAGGCGTCGAGGAAGTGAATCGGCTGCCCGGCCGGCAGGTGGTACGGCGGCGAGTAGCCCGCGATGCCGAAGCTCGCGGTCGGCGCCGACTGCGCCGTGCAGTTGGCGCTCACCGTGACGACCTTGCTCCCGGAAACAGAGCTTCCGCCCGCCCGCCCGGAGGCGGTGATCGTGTAGCTGCCGCCCGCGGCCCAGGTGTGGGCGATCGAGTTGCCGCCGAGCCTGAGGATCGGGTTGTAGGCGATCACGCCGTTCTGGCCGTCGCCGAAGTAGACGGTCACGGAGTCTCCCGAGACGGTCGCGCCGGGGTTGATGTAGACCGTCGCTTGGACGCCCACCGCCGGCGACGCCGGCGAGGTGGTGATCGCCAGGTTCCCGCCGCCGCCACCGCCTCCACCGCCGCCGCCGCCACCACCGCCACCGCCGCCTCCGGTCAGGGTGAAGGTGTGGTCATCAGTCGAGTTTGAGTAACCGGTACCACATTGGCTGTACGTAACGACCTTCCAGTCGTACGTCCCTGCCACCGTGAGGTTCGATGTACATTGGGTCGTGGTCACGTTCGAACAACCAATGTATCGGGTCCCGAGCGCGTTCTGGACTGTGTAGCTGTAGGGTGGCGTGCCGGTGGTGGGCTGGGTCCAGACGAACGTCACTTGCTTGGGCACGGTCCCGAGGTTGGCGCCGTCGGTGGGCGAGGTCTCACTGGCGGGGCCGGGCGCCTGGCAATCCAGGACGTTGAACGACACCGACGGCACACTGACGACGACTGGATTCCCAGTGGCCCCCTGTGCCTGGGCGGTCGGCAGCGAGCCGATGTAGGGGCCGCCAGCGGTGAAAACGCTCGCTCCGATTGTGCCGGTGACCGTGCCGTTCGACCAGGTCGCCCCAGGAGGAGCTGGCGGCGTTGGCGCTCCGGTGCCGGGGGCCAGGCCCCAAGCAAAGGTCGCAGTGAAGCTCGACGCGACGCGATACTGCGCTGAGAACGTGATGGGCCTCGATCGCTGCAGCGTGGGTACGGGAGTCTCGTTCGCCACGGCAGTGGTTATGCCGTCACTGATTTGGAAGTTGCCGACCGAGAGTGGCTCCGAATCCAGCGCAAGGAGCGCGCAGGAGTGGTAGTTCGGCGAAGTCAACTCCCCGCCCAACTGCCACGCGGTGGCTAGGGCCCCGCATGTCGGATCGTCGCCGCCGGCCAGCGTCTTGAGAAAGCCGTATTGCGCCACCAGGATGACGTTGTATGTGCCGACGTTGGTAAGGGCCAAGATGAACGTGGAATTGGTACCCTGTTGGTAGGCTATCGAGCTTCCCGGCAGGGCGACGTTCCAGGTGAACGCCTGCGGTGCGCCTTGCGAGTTTGCCGCGTCGAGTTGCAGGTTGTCGCCGGTGATAAAGGGGCAAGACCCAGGCGGCGTACACTGGTTTGCGTTGACGAATCCCACCTCCGCGTTGGCCAAGGGGTTCGCGCAGATCGACATCGGCTGGCTGGCGACGGGCACCGAGGTCGAGGTGTCGTACGTGTTCCCACTGCTGTCCTGGAGCTGCAAGTCCCACTGGTAGCTGCCGGGCGGGAGCGTTGCGTCGGCGGCCGGGAACTGGAACGACATCGTGCTGCCGTTGAAGCTCGCCGCGTTGCAGGTTAGGCTCCCAAAGAACGTGGTCTGCGGTGCCCAGCACAGCTTTGGCGTGGGTGGTGTGCCGGCCGCGCTCAGGTAGAGGATCGGGCTTGAGCCGTTGGTGACCCAGGCGCCGCTGGAGGTGTTGTTCACCGTGAACGTGTCGCCCGGGAACCCCTTGACGCCTGGCGCCGTGCAGCTCGCGGCCGGGTTCCCTCCGGAGACGGCCAGGTTCGGGACCGGCGTCGTGCTCGTGCACGACTGGTTGATCTGCAGGATGTCGCCGTCGACGAGCATCGAGCGCGCCACGTAGAGGTGCTGGGTGTCACCCGGCACCGTAAACGCCGACATGAACAGTGCCGAAACCGAGTACGAACCTGTTCCGCCCGGGTTGCAGTACGCCGCCCTCGAGGCGAGCGAGGTCACGTTGTCCGGCGGATGCGTCGCGTCCCCAGGCGGCAGCGGGAGCGGGTCGCCGTTACCGGCGACGCTCAGGTAGCCGATGTTGTACCCCGACCAGGACATCAGAAGCGTGCCGTCGAGCTTGACGTTCGAGTAGTTCACGGTGCCGGTCGGCCCCCAGCGCACCGTCGACTCGTAGGTGGGCACGGTCGTGGGGCTGAACGTAGGCAGTTCGAAAACGTTGATCACCGCATCGAGGTACGTGCCGGTATACAGGCGACCGAGGTTGCCGTCGAACGCCCAGTCCCCTTGCCAGACGCGGGAGTCGGGCGAGTTGTTGTTGATGCTCCACAACGTGACCGGCGCGGTGCCCATGATGTTGGTCGGGTTCGTGACGTCCACGATGACCGCGCACAGGTTGGTCGTATTGAAGTTCTTGGCGACGAGGTAGGTCTTGCCGTTCCACGTGAAGCTGTCGATCGTGAGAGAGTTCGGTGTTCCGAGGACGAAGGTGTTGTAGGGCGCAGGGTCGGTCGAGTGGCCGACCGGCACCGTGAGCACCGGCTGCATCGTCGTGTACGACTGCGGCGTGGTGACGTCGAAGATCTTGATCGAGTAGTCGTGGGCCGCGATGCTCGTCTGGTCGAGCGCCTGGCCGGCAAGGTAGACGTGGCCGTTGGAGCCCCGGAACAGTGCTCCGGTGGGGTAACCGTTGTCCTGGGTCAGGGCGTTGGCGGGGTGGTAGCCCAGCGACATGAAACTGTGGGTGGAGACGTTGAAGAAGTCCCAGCCCCATGTGTACAGCCCCATGAACGCGTACGGGTAGTCGTCGAGCGTCTCGATCCTGCGCAGGTGGTCGGTGATCCCTCCGTGCGTCCCGCCGGGGGGCGCCCACGGTAGCGAGATTGTGCCCCCCACCTTGACGAAAGACATCGGGACGCTGACGTCGAAGAGGTCGAGCGCGTTGGGGTACCCGTAGAGGAGGTACGTGGTCGAACCCTCGTGGACGACGGCGTTCTTGTACGAGGCCCATTGCTCGATTTGCTGATCGCCCTGGCCGCACACGTCCTTGAGGTAGGTCGTGTCGAGTGTGTAGCAGGTCTGGGCCCCCACCGATCCGGGGAACGACATCAACGCCGCTGCAGCCAGCGCGAAAGGCACGGCCAAACTGCGAAGCTTCAGAGTTCTGCTCATCATGCAACCTCCGACGCCAAGACTACCCGGGGCCGTCTCAGCTGTCTACCCGATCGCGTGAGACGTATCACAGAAACAAATGGCGGGCGGCCGAAGCCGCCCGCCACCACTTCTTGATTCGCTACCTCCCAGTCAAGTTACGGAAGGTAGGTCGAGGTCTGCGGATACGAATTGCCGGCCGCCGCCCAGGTGTTGATGCCGAGCTGCGGGAGGATCTGGTTGGTGAAGCAATTGGTGTTGGCGAGCACGGCCGCTTCGGTCGCGGTCGAGTAGCCGCCCGCCAGGTAGCGGACAGCGACCCACGCCTGCGTGACGGTCGACGTGTCGACGTTCGCCGGGATGGACGGGTCGAATACGAGCATGACCCAGCCGTTGGTGGTGCTGTTCAGGCCGTCGAAGTTGGCGGCGTTCAGCGGCGCCGACTGCGTCTCGAACGGGATCACGTTCGGCTCGGCGACGTTGAAGCCCGACGGGCCGCCGCCGCTCCGGGCGATGGCGTTCTCCTGCTCGTCCCACGCGTAGTACGCGTATGGCAAGCAAGCCTGGGTGGTGCCGACATCCGGGTCGTCAGCCTCGCTGTGGTCCTTCCACACGATGACCTGCGAGGTGGCGCCGACGTTGATGTAGCGGAACGCGAACGCCGTGCCCAGCGGCTCACGGTCGTCATACACGCCAGCCGGCGTGTAGCGATCGTAGAACGCGTTGAAGCCCGCATGCGCGGCGGTCGGGTCGGCCTCGAGGTGCACGGCCGGCATCGACTCGGAGTAGGTGAGGGTCGAGTTGACCCAGATCACGTCGCCGATGAGCACGTTGCGGTCGATCGGGTACTTGCCGCCGAGGTTGCCGGTCCAGTATCCGGTCTCATCCGGGAACGCCTGGTTGCAGGCGCCCACGACGTCGGCCGTCACGTAGAAGAACACCGGAGCTTTGCCGAGGCCCTGGAGCCACGGCGGATTCGCGATGGCCGTGCCGGCCGGCTTGCAACCGCTGGCATCCTGGACGGTCTGCGCGTTGATGTCGTTCTGCAGGTTGCCGACGATCGTCGTCCCGTAGTTCGCATGGTACCCGTACGGGAAGTTGCAGTTCGCGACCGGGACCGCGGGGTCGTCAGCAGCGGCGAGGGGGTTGACGATGCCCGCCTCGTTGGTGGTCGGGCCGTACGGCTGCGGCGGACCAGCGGGGTGGAGCCGCGCCATGCCGGTGTCGAAGAAGTCGAAGTGACCGGTGAGCAGATCGCGGAAGTTGATCGTCCACACGTCGTAGCCGGTGAGCAGCTCGTCCCAGTCGACCACGGGGTTCGACTCGGCGCTCCACACGGTGAAGTGGACCAGCTCGAAGGTGGAAGAAACGTTCGTCACGGCGAACAGCGTGGTGTAGCCGTTCGTGTCCGGCGACCCGTCGGCGTTGAGGTCAACGACCGCGTAGGGCACCAGGAGCGAGCTGGCCGGCACCACGTCGCGGGCGCAGAAGTTGGCGTACGCAACGCCGCCCACCAGCGCCAGCGCGAGTCCAAGAATCAGAGTCTTCTTCATTACCTTTCCTCCTTCTTTATTCGTTGAGCTTCTGAGGTACGGAACGTCGACTGCAGGTTTCCTTCGGCGCCACCGCGATTGCATCACCTCCTCGCTCAAGTATTTGAAAAAACGAACCCAACTTCTCTCTGGTCTCGTCTGCCTTATGCTACGTCAGCATGAGCATAGGGTCGCGAAGCACCTTTGTCAAGCCCCCATGAAACGGTGACGCTGAGGCCCCTGAAGCCTAGCCCGCTGCCACAGCGGTGTCAAGGGCCGGACCGGGCCGGCTTGGGACGCGGCGCGAAGACCCAGAGTCCGCCCCCGGTCTGCGCCTTGTCGCTCGAGGGGGCGCCCATGACGATGATCTCGCCGCGGCCGTCGCCCCTGAGGTCCGCGATGCGGACGTCCCATGGGGTCGTGTCCGGCCCCATGTCGAAGAGCGGCGAGTGCTGCTCGTAGAACTGCCCGTCGGCGAGCTGGAGGAACAGGTGCAGCTTCCCGGGGTTCTCGACGATGGCGATGTCGTTGCGGCCGTCGCCGTCGACGTCCCCGACCGCGACGCCCTGGTAGGTCCCGGACGGCGCCTTGCGCTTGAGCAGCAGCTCCGCCCTCGGCTCGGCGAGGGGCTTGCCGGCCTCGTCGTGGAAGCGGTAGATCGTGCAGGCCTGCGTCGGCTCCTCGCGCTCGCGCGGGTTGTGCTGCTGGAAGCAGGCGACCATGTCGGGCTGCGGGAAGCGGTCGAGCGCTCCAGTCGCCACCGCGTACACGAACCCGTTGAACGGCATCAGGCGGCTGCCGACCGACTCCCACTTCTCGCCGTTGCCGGCGTTGCGGAAGACGAGGTCGCGCACGCCCTGCTGCCGCGACGTCAGGATCAGATCGGGCGCGCCGTGGCCCGTGACGTCCGCGGCGGCGAGGCCGTAGCCGAAGATCTCGACCGGGAAGTCGTCGCCGTTGGCCTTCCACCCCTGCGGCAGGTTGAGCATCACGTTCACGAGGCCCGAGCGGACCCGCGTCCCGGTCCCCATGCGGATGTCGAGCTCGTCCTCGAGCGCGATGTCCGGGCGCCCGTCGTGGTTGAAGTCCGCCACCACCAGCGCCTGCGCCGTCACCTCCGGGTTGAGCACGGGCAGCGTGACGGCCTTGGTGAAGTTGCCCTTGCCGTCGCCGTACAGCACGTAGGCCGGCAGGACGTGGCTCGCGATGGCGATGTCGGGGTGGCCGTCGCCGTCGAAGTCGGCGACGCGGACGGTGCCGTAATCGAGCTTGGTCACCTTGGGGCTCGGCCAGCGCGTGGTCTTCCAGAGCTGCCAGGTGCCGTCCTTCTGCTGCAGCCAGATCGAGGGTATCCCGGGGCCCATCCGTTCCGGCGGGAGGATGAGGTCCGGCCGCCCGTCGCCGTTCATGTCGGCGACGTCGAGCGACCGCAGCCACCGGCCGACCTTGGGCAGGCCGTCGTCCATGCGGGCGAAGTCGAGCTTGTCGACGAACGGGGACATGGTGTCCGGCTGGCCGACGATGATGTACTTGTCGGCCATGAACTCCTCGCGCATCTGCCCCCGGACCTCGGCGTTCTGGCCCTGGATCCAGGTCTTGTGCGAGAACGAGTCCTTGTCCTCGATCGGCAGGTTGCGGATGTAGTAGTACTGGTCGTCCTCGCGGACGATCTCGTAGTACCCGGTCAGGGGGTGGAGGAGCTTCACGCGCCCCTTCCCGATCTTGGTCGCGACGCTCTTGTCGATCTTGAAGACGCGGTAGTACTTCTGCAGGAACTCGCTGGAGTCCTTGGGCGGCAGCCAGTCGGGCTGGCCCTCGACTCCGGATGCGGCGGCGGTCGGCGTGGCGGCCGGCGGCGGCGCGGCGTGGCTGGCGGCGGGCGCGCCGGCTTGCGCCCACGCGACCCCCGCCGCGCCGAGCAGGGCCAACATCGGGGTGAGACTGCGCACACTCTTGCAACTCATCAGGTCCTCCAGACAGGGTCGGCAGCGGTCGGCCGCCGCCCTCGATGGTCGTACGACTACACCACGTCCCGCACCGCGTTGGCCCGCGCCGAGAATACCCACCCCCCGAGCCCGAGCGCCCCGACCGCGAACGCCGCCGCCACCGCCGCCTCGGCCGGCGAGATCGCCAGCCCCACGATCGCCGCGCGGAACGCCTTCAGCACGTCGGCGACCGGGTTGGCGGTCATCCAGGGAAGGAGGCGCGCCGGCAGCATCTTGGCGTCGTAAACGATCGGCGTGAGGAAGAAGAGCACCGTGAGCGCGGTCCCGAGGAACTGGCCGAGGTCGGGCAGGAACGCGCCGCTCGGCACCAGCGCGAGCGCGAGGCCGAACGAGACGAGCACCAGCACGGCTACGCCGAAGAGCAGCCAGGCCGCTCCGACCCATGAGAGCGTCCCCCCGACCAGGGCGGCCGCCAGGACGAGGCCCAGCGTCACCGCATGCCTCGCGAAGATCGCCACGACGGCGCCGGCCAGCAGCACCTCGAGCGGCACGTTCACGTGGCGGACCAGCTGCGCCTGCTCGCGGGCGAGGTTCACGCCACGCAGGAGACACTCCTGGAACGCGAGGTAGGGGACGAGACCGCTCATCAGGTAGAGGGCGAAGGATGCCACGCCGGGTCTTCCTTCAAGACGCATGCCAAGGAACCAGGAGAACACCGTCAGGTAGAGGAGGAACTGGACGAGCGGCTCGAGGAACGCCCAGGCGGCGCCGAAGGCCGAGCCGGCGTAGCGGGCGCGGAACTCTCGCGCGGCCAGCCCGAGCACCAGCCGGCGCCAGGCCCACACCCGACGTATGATCCCGGTCACGTCGCCGCCCCCCTTGACACCTTGACAGCTGCTGTATGCGGCCCTAGCATATGTCTAAGGCCTCGCGCACACTAGCAGATGGTGGGCGGGGCGACAAGGCGATCGTGGACCGACTGATCCGTTCCTCGCTTCCCACCGCGGCGGTGGGGCAGCGCATCCGCCAGCACCGGCAGGAGCGCAGCCTCACGCAGACCGAGCTGGCGCGCCATATTGGCGTCCAGCAGTCCGACCTGTCGCGCATGGAGAAGGGCGAGTACCGGGTCTCCCTGGACGTGCTCTTCCGCCTGCTGCAGGCGTTCGAGATGTCGCTGGGAGAGTTCTTCGGCGACCTGGCGCAGCAGAGCTTGACCTCGCGCGAGACGGACCTGCTACAATCATTCCGCATTCTGCCGCGTGAGGAGCAGGACGAGGTCGTGGACTTCGTCGAGTTCAAGCGCAGCAGGCAGAGGGAGCGCGACGAGTGACGGGCGCCACCGAAAGGTATCTCCGCCTGACCCAGCTCGCCCAGCGCGCGTTCACGCGCGGGCGGCTCGAGCGCTCGCTCGTCCTGTTCTCCGCCGCGGAGGACGAGGCCAAGCGCGCCGGCGACCGCGAGCTCACCGACCGCGCCTTCTGCAACCGTTGCGTAGTGCTGCTCGAGCTGGACCGCCTCGACGGCGCCGTCGGCGAGCTGAAGACGGTCCTCATGCGCGCCCGCGACCCGTTCACCGCCTGGATGGCGGCGTACTACACGTCGCAGGTGTACGAGGCCGAGGGGAACATCGCCCGCGCTCTGGCTTACGCCCGGCGCGCGAGCGAGCAGGCCGACGCGTGCGGGGAGCGGCGCGCACGCAAGGGCTCCGCCAACCAGCTCGCCGTGCTCGCGCTCAAGGACTCCCATTTCGCGGAGGCCGGCGAGAAGTTCCAGGTGGCGCTGCAATTCGCGACCGAAGACGGCGACGACGCGGTCAACCTGGCCGTCGCCCGCGACAACCTCGGCTACTGCATGATGTGCACGGGCGAGATCGAAGGGGGCGTCGGCCTCTGCCGCGACGCCGCCGCCGCGCTCGAGACCATGGGTACCCGACAGCTGCTGCCCGAGGTCTACCAGGATATGTGCTACGGCGCCCTCCAGCAAGGGCGTTTCGACGAGGCGCGCGAGTGGGGCGAGAAGGCCCTGGCGCTCGCGCGCGAGTACGACCACCCTACCGTGGCGCGCAACACCCTCATGCTGCTGGCCGACGCCGCGATGGACCTGGAGGACGAGAGCTCGGCCGATGCGTACCTCGCGTCGCTCGCGGAGTACTACCCCGATTTCCGTGGGATGAAGTCGTTCCTGCGCGCGTTCAACGTGCGGGAAGTGATCAACCTGAAAGCGTGAGGAAGCCATGCGCCGAACACTCCTAGCCTTTGCCTTCCTGCTCGGCGCCACCGCCGCGTTCGCCGCGAACCCCTTCTCCCTGGACCGCAACGGCGTCCTCTGGACCGCCACCTCCGACAGCAACGGCCTGGCGCTGACCGGCACGCGCGACGGCCAGACGATCGTGCAGACGGTAGTCCCCTTCCAGATCGGCCTCGCGGGCTCCAACGACACGCAGATCCAGGTGGCCGCCGACGACCTCACCGGCAAGGTTGCCGTCGTCTGGCAGCGCAATTGGTCCGACACCGTGTCCGAGATCATGCTCGCGGTGTGGGGTGACGGAACCTGGCAGCGGATCGAGCACCTGACCCCCGACCCGGCGACCCACCCGCGCAACCCGGCGATCCAGGTGACGCAGGTTTCCACCTACGTGCCCGACCCTACCGCGCCTTCCGACCCGACCAAGGCCACGCTGGTCCAGGACAGCTTCCTCCACGCGATCTGGTGGGAGGGCACCACCGCGCAGAACGGCGGTTACGCCCTCCTGCGGCTCACGGCCGATCCTGACGACACCGGCAGCCTCGTCACGATGAACCTCGACACCTTCACGGACGTCGGCCTCGCCTGCAACACCCCGGCGGGTCCCGACGTCCTCGAGCACCCCCTGCTCGCGAGCCAGTCCGCGCACGACCGGGCGCTCATCTTCTTCGGCTCCGAGCGCAACTGCTTCTTCGAGCTCGTCCAGGTGAGCTTCGTGCTCGACCCCGGCACGGCGAACTCCGGCGGCGGGATGACGGCGACCACGCAGCGCCGCCGCCACATGCCGATCTTCGGAGTGATGAAGCAGTTCCCGATGACGCCGGAAGTCGGCATGGAAAGCGCCCGCATCGTGCTCGGCAGCGACCTCCGCCCGGTCGTGTACCGCGTCGTCAACGGCAACGCGCTCGAGTACATCACCGCGACCGACACCGGCTGGTCGCCGCGCCGCACGCTGACGGTGGCCAACGGCCTCACCCTCGACCAGGCGATCCCGCTGGTGGAGAACCTGGCCCGCTAGGCTCCGGACCACGAGACCTCACGGGGCGCGCTCTCGGGCGCGCCCCGTTGCTTTTTCCCGGTCCAAGCGGACCGCCCCCTCGACTCGGACTCGGCGCCGGCGGATTCCCGACGTGTCGCCGCCGCCCTCTTTCTCCATTGCCGCATACCGGTCATTGGGAGGCTCCCGCCCGTGCGCGGGAGCCGTGGCAATTCCCCGGCGAGGAAGCGACGCCGAGCCACCGGTTGGGGAGGAGATTGCTTCGTCGGTCCTCCTTGCGCTCGGTCCTCCTCGCAATGACTGCGCTCTGAAGGGGATCGCTTCGTCGCCGCTCCGCAGGCTCGTTACGGCGAAGGTGCGCTGCGAACGAAGTTGGACAGGATCAGTCCAGCGACCGCGGCAGGCCGGCGCGGGGATCCCCCGCCCCGACGTACAGGTCGCTGACCTTGCGCGCCGCCTCGCGTCCTGCCGGAGAGACCACCCGCGGCACCGTCACCTCCACGGCGTAGTAGTGGTCGCCGTTGGCGCCGGTGCGGACGTTGCGCACGCCCTTGCCGCGCAGCCGGAACCGCTGCCCGGACTGGGTCCCGGCCGGGATCTTCGCGCGCACCGGGCCGTGCACGGTCCCGATCTCGACCTCGGCGCCGAGGTAGGCCTCGGAGAACGTCACCGGCACCACGGTGTAGATGTCGTCCCCCTTGCGCTCGAAGAACGCGTGCGGCCGCACCCGGACCACCACCGCGACTTCGCGCCGCGACCCGTCCTTGAGCGCGGCGCGGACGCGGTCGCCGTCGCCCACGCCCGCGGGCAGCTTCACCCGCAGGCGATCGGTCTGCACCAAGGTGCCCGAACCGTGGCAGCGCGGGCAGACGCGCGAGCGGACGTTGCCGGTGCCGCCGCACTCGCTGCAGGTGACGTCCCGCCGCACCGGCACGACCACGGTGGTCCCGCGGACGGCCTGGGCGAGATCGAGCTCCACCGCCACCTCGAGCGGCGCCTCCGGCCGCGGCCCCGGCCGCCCGAAGCCGCCGAAGAGGTTGCCGAAGATGTCGCCGAGGTCGGCGAACCCGCCGAAGCCGCGGGCGTCGAACCCGCCGCCGGGCGCCGTCCGCCAGCGCACGTGCGGCCCGCGCTGCGGCGCGCCGTCCTCGTCCACGGTGCCGAACTCGTCGTACTTCCTCCGCTTGTCGGCATCCGACAGCACGGCGTAGGCCTCCTGGATCTCGCGGAAGCGCTTCACCGCATCGGCGTTGCCGGGGTTCACGTCGGGGTGGTAGCGGCGCGCCAGCTTGCGGTACGCCTTCTTGATCTCGTCGGTGCCGGCGCCCCGCGCGACCCCGAGCGTCTCGTACAGGTCCTTCATGCCCTCGTTCCCTGCGGCCCTAGCCCGGAAACCCCAGGGGTTACCGGCCTCAGCCGCGGCTCGAATATGAGCGAATCTCAGTGAACTTTCAAGAGCGAGATCTCGACGAGCACGGCCCGCGCCGCGACGGGCGCGTGGCCGTGCGCACTCGCCGCGCGCGCCGCCTCCGCCCTGTCGCGACGAACCATCGCGGGGAATCCGGGCTAGAATGTGCACATGTTTTTCCCGCCCGGGGCTGTGTTGCTGCCCACTGTCGGCGTGGTCCTCACGCGCAGCGGCCGCAGCCTCACGGGGATGGCGGCGACCGCGCTGCTCGCGTGGTTGAACCTCTGGTGGGTCCTCCCGCTGCTCGGCCTCACCGCGATCGACACCGCGATGCCCACGTTCCTGGCGGTCGCGCATTCGCCGACGATCATGGCCGCGGGCCACGTCGTCGCGGCGCTGCTCATCCTCGCCGCCAGCGGGATCTTCTCGCCGCGCTCCGGCAGCCCGACGGACCTCGCCGTCAAGGCGGCCCGCCGCGGCGATCACAGCGCGGCGGGTGAGTACTGGCTGGAAGCGGCGCGCCCGCGGCGCGCGTTCCGCAGCTTCCTCCGCGCCCACGCGTGGGGCCGCGCGGCCGAGGTGGCTCGCTCGCGCGGCAACATCGCGCGTGCCGCCGATCTCCTCCAACGCGAGGGCGGCGACTCGCTGGCGGCGGCCGCGCAGCTCTTCGCCCGTGTCGGCCAGGACGGACGCGCCAAGGAGACCTGGCTGCGCTACGGCCAGTTCCTCGTCGAGGGCCGGCGCCCGGAGGCGGCGATCGACCCGTTCGTGCGCGCCGGGGATTCCCGCCGCGCGCTGCACGCGATCGAGCTCGCCCTCGAGGCGCACCGGATCGGACCCGCGAACGCCGACCTCGCGATCCGCGCCGCCCGTGACGGCAAGCGCCCGGCGGTGGCCGCGGCGGTGGCGCTCCTGTGCGGCCGTGACCGCGAGGCGGGCGACCTCTTCCTCGCCGCTGACCAGCCGCTCGACGCGGCGCGCGCGTTCGAGAGGGCGGGCGACACCATGCGCGCCGCCGAGGCCCTGCGGCTGGGAGGCCAGGTCGAAGAGGCGGCGCGCCTGCGCGGCCAGAAGCTCTTCAACACGGGCAAGCTCGAGCAGGCGCTGCAGGAGTACCTGACCGCCGGCATGGGGCCGGAGGTCGCCATCGCGCTCGAGCGTCTCGGCCGCTACCGGGAGGCGTTCGAGAAATACCGCACCGCGGGGATGCTGCGGGAGGCCGCCGACCTCGCCCGCAAATACCTCGACCCCGGCGAGGCTGCGGTGGCGTACGCGGACATCGGGGACTGGGCGGAAGCCGGCGCGGTGTGGGAGGGCTCCGGGAACCTCGCCGAGGCGGCGCGCTGCTACGAGCAGGGGGGCGACTCCCTCCGCGCGGAGGAGGTGCTCGCGCGCGCCGGCCTGGTGGCGGAGCACGCCCAGCTGCTCGCCCGCCTGGGCCGGGTCGAGGACGGCTTCAGCGTGCTCTACGCCAGCGGCGACCTGCGCGGCGCGTGGGCCTACCTCTCGGCGTACGGCGGCACCTTCCCGAACCTCGCGGAGCCGCTCGTCAAGCTGGGGGCGTGGCTCTCGGAGCAGGGCGAGACGACGGCCGCGATCAGCGCCGTGCAGCGCGCCATCGCCGGGGTGCCTGTGCGCCGCGATCTGCTCGAGGCGTTCTACTCGCTCGCCGATCTCCTCGAGCAGCACGGCGACGCGCCCGCCGCCGAGGCGGCCTGGCGCCATATCGTCGAGTTCGACTACGGCTTCCGTGACGCGAGCCAGCGGCTGCAGCGTTTCGCGGCGCAGCGCGCCGCCGAGGACGCCGCGTCCGCGTCGGGCAAGCAGGCGATCGCGGCCCAGGACGCGGCGGCCGGCGCCATCACCGACGCGGCCGCCCGCTACGTGCTCGAACAGGAGCTGGGCCGGGGCGGGATGGGCGTCGTCTACCGCGCCCGCGACAGCCGCCTCGGGCGCACGGTCGCGATCAAAATCCTCAACCCCCGCCAGCACACCCCGGAGGCGATCCGCAGGTTCGAGCGCGAGGCGCGCGCCGCCGCGGCGCTCTCGCACCCCGGGATCGTCCACATCTACGACTTCGACCGCGGGTTCTCGTCGTTCTACATCTCGATGGAGTTCGTGTCGGGACCGACGCTGCTGCAGCTCGTGCGCGAGGAGCCGCCGTTCGTCCGCCGGCACATGCTCGCCCTCATGCGCCAGGTCATCGACGCCGTGAGCTACGCGCACGAGCGCCACGTGGTGCACCGCGACCTCAAGCCCGCGAACATGATCCTCGCCGACCGCCGGCAGGTGAAGATCCTCGACTTCGGGATCGCGCGGCGCCTCGACGAGCTCGACCTCTCGGCGTCGGGCGCGACCGGTACCCCGTACTACATGGCGCCGGAGCAGGTCCTCGGCGAGAACCCAGACGAGCGCACCGACATCTACGCGCTCGGCGTCACGTTCTTCCAGATGGCCACCGGGACGCTCCCGTTCGCCACCGGCAACATCCTGCGCGCCCACCTCGAGCAGCCGGCGCCCGACCCCCAGGCGCTCGCGCCCGACCTCGAGCCCGCGCTCTCCCACCTGATCCTCCGCTGCCTCGCCAAGGACCCCGACGGCCGGCCGCGCGACGGCGCCGCGCTGTTGGCGGCCCTGACGACGCTCGAGGACGGGGTCGCGAGGTGAAGGTCGCGCTCGTCGGGACGCACGGCGTCGGCAAGACGACGCTGTGCTTCGAGCTCGCGGCCCGCCTGAAGCGGCGCGACGTCGACGTCGAGATGGTGCGCGAGGTGGCGCGTCGCTGTCCGCTCCCGATCAACCGCGAGACGTCGCTCGCCGCCCAGGGCTGGATCCTCCACACGCAGATGGCGTGGGAGCTCGAGGCCGAGGCCGAGCACCCGCTCGTCCTGTGCGACCGCGCCGTGCTCGACAACTACTGCTACCTCCTCCACGCGGCCGGGCCGCAGCTTTCCTGGGAACCGCTGCTCGCGGCCTGGCTCGCGACCTACGACCTGCTGGTCAAGGTGCCGATCTGGACCACGCCGCACTGGGACGGCGTGCGCGACACCGACCTCGCGTTCCAGCGCGACATCGACGCCCTCCTCGACGAGCAGCTCGACCGTCGCGGGATCCAGGCGCTGCGCCTCGCCGCCGACGACCGCCCCCGCTGGGGCGACGTCGTGATGGCGCGCCTCGAGCCGCTGGTGTGCCCGCAGCCCGCGCTATTTCCGGAAGACGAGACGCGGTAGCGGCGGGCCTTGCGCCCGCGCCGGCCCCCTCGGGGGCGGGGCAAGCCCCCTTCACGAGGTCACCGTGACCGATGTAGCGGCGCCCCTTGCGGGCGCCCGGCGATCTCGCGTCATCCTGAGGAGGACGGCCGGCGGCCGTCCGACGAAGGATCCCTCCGAGGCCGCACTGCCTGCACGGTCGCTTACGGTTCCGGGGGATCCTTCGGCCGCTCCGCGGCCTCAGGATGACGATCCCGGGCGGGGGCAAGCCTCGCGCCTACGAGACCGCGCCTGCCGGTCCCGGTGTAGGGGCGCCCCTTGCGGGCGCCCGGCGATTTCGCGTCATCCTGAGGAGGACGGCCGGCGGCCGTCCGACGAAGGATCCCCCCGAGGCCGCACTGCTCGCGCGGTCGCTCACGGTTCCGGGGGATCCTTCGGCCGCTCCGCGGCCTCAGGATGACAATCCCGGGCGGGGGCAAGCGGCGCCCCCACACCTGGCGCGGGGGGCTCGTGTAGGGGACTCCTCCTGCGGCCGCCGGCTCCTGTGGCGCGGCCGCCCCCGGCCGCGCACCTCAATGAGCGCTACGGGGACGGTGCGGTGGCGGGGGCCAGCGGCGCGCCGCAGCCGGGGCAGAAGCGCGCGCCGGCGGGCATTGGCTGCTGGCAACGCGGGCAGACCGACGCGGCGAGCGGCGCCCCGCACGCCGGGCAGAACCGGGCGCCCGCCGGGACGGGCTTGCCGCAGCGGGCGCAGATCGCGGCCGCGGCCGCAGCGCCGCCGCCGCCCGCCCCCCGCATCGCCTCGGTCAGCGCGCCCGCCATCTGGACGCCGAACCCGGCGCCGAGGCCGACGCCCAGGCCGGCCGCCGCGCCGCCGCCGGAGGCGCCGTCGGCGCGCGCGGCGTCGCCGAGCGCCACCGCGGCCTTGAACCTGGTGTACGACGCGAGGTCCCCGACCGCGCCCATCGAGGCGCGCTCGTCGAGGCGCGCCAGGACCTCGTCGGGCGGCGTGATCGAATTGACGTAGAAGTCCGAAAGGTCGACGCCGTACTTGCCGAAGTCCTCGGCGAGCCGCCCCTTGGCGAGCTGCGCCAGCTCGTCGTAGTGGGCCGGCAGGTCGAGGATCGAGGTTAGGCTCTCGCCGAGGAGGTCGTTGAGCCGCGCGACGATCATGTCGCGGTAGAAGTCGGCGAGCCGCTCGGTGTCGAACTGGCCGAGCGAGCCGACGATCGTGTTCACGAAGCTGCGCGAGTCGTGGATCCTGTAGGCGTAGGTGCCGAACGCGCGCAGGCGCACGACGCCCAGCTCGCGGTCGCGGAACACCACCGGCTCGCGCGTGCCCCACCTCTGGTCGAGGAACGTGCGCTTGGAGACGAACACGACCTGCACGCGGAACGGGGACGTGAACCCGAACGGCAGCGACAGCGCCTTGGTGAGCACGGGGATGTTCTGCGTGGTGAGTGTGTGCCGTCCCGGCCCGAACAGGTCGAGCGCGCGGCCGTCGCGGTAGAACACGGCCTCCTGCGCCTCGTGCACGACGAGCTGCGCCCCGAGCTTGACCTCCGCGCTCCCCTGGGGCGGGAACCGGAACGCGATCTCCTCGCCCGACGGGTCGTAGTGCTCGACCACTTCCAGGAACTGGCTCATCGCCCGCCTCCGGCGGCGCTCGGCCCGGCGAACGCGCCGCGCACGACCTGCTCGCGACCGGCGACCGCCGCGCGCACCCTGTCCACCGCCTCCTCGAGCCGGACCACCGTCTCCTCGCCCGGACCCAGCGCGCCGGCGCTCTCGCGGACCGCGTCCACGCGTCCCACCAGGTCGAGGTCGAAACGGTAGAGCGCCTCGAGCTGCTCCTCGCGCACTTTCGCGGCGTCGAACAACCCCGCGTACCCCGAGCCGGCGTGCCGGATCGCGTTGGCGAGCGCGTCGAGGGTCTTGTCGAGCGAGGCCAGTCGGCCGAGCCGTCCGTCGGCACCGAGGTGGAGGGTGCGGGTGTGCGCCGCCAGCGCGGCGCGCGCCGTGTCGAGGCGGTCGCCGAGCTCGCCGCGAAGGAGCTGATCCACCTCGCGGCGCAGCTCGCGTTCGAGGTACCCGCTGAACCCGGGCACCCGCGCGCCCAGGCGTTCCAGGAGGCTCCGTGCTTCCCTCGCCTGGGTCCCCGCGTCGTTCATCCGTCGCCTCCCGTGGCCTTTTGTGATCTTATCATCGGCATCGGAGGCGAGGACCGGCATGCAGCTGCTGATCGGGTTCGGCGGCAACACGGGCGACGTGGCGAGCGCGTTCGCGGCCGCGCTCGAGGGCCTCGCGCCGGTGGGCACGGTGCTGGCGCGGTCCTCGATCTGGCGCAGCGCCGCGCTGGGCCCGCCGCAGGAGGACTTCCTCAACGCCGTCGCGCTCGTGCGAACCGCGGCACACCCGCACGCGCTCCTCGCTCTCTGCCGGCGCCTGGAGGCGGACGCCGGACGCGCGCGTGCGGCCCGATGGGGGCCGCGTCCCCTCGACCTCGACCTGCTCATCGCGCCCGGCCTGGTCGTCCGGTCGGCCGACCTCACGCTGCCGCACCCGCGCCTCGCCGAGCGCCGCTTCGCGCTCGCCCCGGCCGCGGAAGTCGCGCCGGGCTGGCTCCATCCGGACCGCCGCCGTACCCTCGCCGAGCTCGCGGCCGCGCCGGAGATCGCGGCGCAGCGCTGCGACCGCCTCGGCACCTGGCCTGGCCCCTGAACCCTGACCCCTGAGCCCTGTCTTCAGTGTTCGCCGCGCAGGATCGCGGTCGGCTCGAGCGACGCGGCGCGCCGGGCGGGCTGGACGGCGGCGAGGGTGCACACCACGAGCGCGACCGCGAGCGCCGCCAGGTAGAAGCTCGGGTGCTCCGCCATCTGGAGGTGGTCGTTGCGCATCGCCGCCTGCTCGCCGAAGTCGACCGGGATCGCCGCCACGACCCGGATCAGGATCGCGCCCAGCGCCCACCCCGCCGCGGAGCCCAGCAGTCCCAGCAGCGCGCCCTGGTGGAAGTAGATCATCCCGAGGTCGTGGCGGGAGAACCCCGCGGCGCGCAGGATCGCGATGTCCCTCCGCTTGTCGGCGACGAGTTGGACGAGCACGTTGGCGACGCCGAACGCCGCCACCAGCGTCGTGAACAGCACCAGCACGAGCGTGATCATGTTCTGGCGCGCGAACGCCTCCACGGCGGCCGCGTTCTTCTCCTGCCAGGAGCGGCAGACGTAGCCGGTGCGCTGCTCGGCGGCGCGCGCGACCTCCGGCGCCCGGAGCGGGTCGGCGAGCGCCAGCCGCACCGTGGTGGCCTGGTCGTTCGACAGGCCGGCGAGCGCCTGGGCGAGCGGCAGGTTGACGAGGGCGAGCGTCTTGTCGAGTCGGGACAGGCCGGACCTGATGATCCCGACCACCCGGAGCGGCACGGCGCCGCCTTCGGGCCCGACGGCCTGCAGGTGGCTGCCGACCTCGACGCCCAGCGCCCGCGCCAGCTGCTCGCCAAGGATCACGCCGTCGGGCGCCGTGGGCAGGGCGTCCCAGGACCCGCGCACGACCTTGGTGTCGAGCGCCGTGACGGCGCGCTCCGCCGCCGCGACGACGCCGGAGAGGGCGGCCGGCCGGCGCACGGTGCCGAAGACCAGGACGGCCTGGGCTTCGACGGCGGGGGTCGCCACCCGCACGCCGGGCAGCGAGCGCAGCGCGGCGAGGACGCCGGCGAGCGCCCGCACGGCGCGCTTCTCGTCGGGGACGTGGTGCCGCGACAGCGCGATCACCGCATCCCCTGCTAGCGCGAGCTTCTCCGGCTTCCAGCCCGCGGGGCGGCGCGGGAGCACCTCGACGTGAGCCGAGCTCTCGGTGGTCTTGCGGATGAAGTCCTCGGAGAGGCCGCCGGTGAGGGAGAGCGTGACGATGAGCATCGCCGAGCCGACCGCCACCGAGGCGAGCGCGATCGCGGCCTGTCGCGGCCGGCCGCGCAGCTGCGCCTCCGCGATGCGCAGGTGGTCGATCACGGGAGGACCGGGGTCCGGGGTCCGGGGTCCGGGGTCCGGGCCACCGCCCACCCGAAAAGCACAGAGCGGGGCATCGTCTTCACGGCCGACCGCCGGGCGCCGGGGCAACGACGACGACGCGATCGCCGTCCTTGAGTCCCGCCTGCAACGGGGCGATGACGCGGTCGCCTCGAGCGAGGCCGCTCACCACCTGGCAGCGCGCCTCGTCGCACACGCCCACCTCCACCGAGCGCCGGACGGCGCGGCCGTTCGGCCCGGGCAGGAAGACGGCGCGATTCGCGTCCGCCCCCTCGAGGGCGTCGCGCGGGACGGTGAGCGCGTTCTCCACGACGCCGGTGACGATATTGACCGTGACCGTGAAGTCGAGCTGCAGCGGGGGGCGCTCGGCCGGCAGCGCGACCAGCACGTCCGTGGCTTTGGTCAGCCGGTCCACGGCGGGGACGAGACGCCAGACGCTGCCGGCGAGGAGCCGGCCCGGGTAGGCGTCGAACACCATCCGCACCTCCTGGCCGAGAGCGACCCGGCCCGCGTCGCGCTCGTCGACGGCGACCCGCACGTAGGCCCGGGAGAGGTCCACCACCGTGAGCACCTCGTCACCCTCGCGCAACGGGTCGCCGGCGCGGTGGAGCAGCGCCGTCACCGTGCCCGACAGCGGGGCGCGCAGCTCGGTCCAGCTTTGCTGCTGGCGCGCGATGCGCACGGCCGTCTCCATCGCGGCCGCCTGCGCGGACGCCTCGCGCGCCTTCTCGCGCGACCGCACCCAGGCGTCCTGCGCGAGCAGCCCCTGTCCGACCAGCCTCTCGCTCCGGGCCGCCTCGTCCTCCGCTTGCGCGAAGCTGGCGCGGGCCGCGTCGAGTTCCCCGACGGCGCGCTCCGTGGCCAGGCGCAACGCGGCGTCATCCTGGCGTGCCACGACTTCGCCCTCCTTCACCGGCTGCCCGGCCCCGACGAGCACCGCGGCGAGCGGCGCGGCCACCCGCGCGCGGAGCGTCGCCCGCTGGTCCGAGTCGACGTGGCCGGTCGCGTACACCGCCGCGACGATCCGTCCCGCGGCGACCGCCGCCACCCTCACCTCGCGACCGCGCCAGCTCCGCCACAGCACCCGGCCGAGGACGCCGGCCATCACCACGAGGATGCCCGCGAGGACCAGCCACCGTCTCATGCGCCTTCCCTTCTACGCTCGTCGCCGATCAGGCGCCCGTCCAGGAGCCGCAACACGCGATCGCTGCGGGCGGCCCACTCCGTGTCGTGCGTCACGACGAGGATCGTCTGCCCGTAGCCGCCGTTGATCTCGCGGAACAGCTCGTAGACGGCGCCGGCGTTGGCGCTGTCGAGGTTGCCCGTGGGCTCGTCCGCGAGCAGCAGCCGAGGCCTGTTGACGAGCGACCGCGCAACGGCGACGCGCTGCTGCTCGCCGCCGGACAGCTCGTGGGGGAGCTTGCCGGCCTGGTCGGCGAGGCCGACCCGGTCGAGCAGCTCGCCGCCCCAGCGACGGTCCTCGCGCGAGCGGCCGGCGCCGCGCGCCCACAGCGGCATGAGCACGTTCTCGAGCGCCGAGAACTCGGGCAGCAGGAAGTGGAATTGGTAGACGAACCCGATCAGCCGGTTGCGCAGGCGGGCGAGCGCGTCCTCGTCGACGCGGGCGAGGTCCTCCCCGGCGATCTCGACGGTCCCGGCGTCGGGTCGGTCCAGCCCGCCCAGGAGGTACAGCAGCGTCGACTTGCCGGAGCCCGACGGCCCGACGAGCGCGGCGAACTCCCCCGCCCCGATCGTCAGGTCCACCCCCCGCAGCACCTCGCGCGCGGCCGCCCCCTGGCCGAGCCGCCGCACGAGCCCCCGCGCCACGAGCACGGCCCGGTCCCCGGTCCCCGGACCCCGGACCCCGGTCTCAGGCGGCGCCACGGAGGACCTCCACGGGCCGGACGCGGACCGCGCGGCGCACGGCCGCCAGCGCGGCGAGCGCCGCGATGACCAGCGCGGCGACGCTGACCACCAGGTAGTAGCGCGGGTCGTTGGCGAGGTACAGCTGGGTGTAGGCCAGCACGGCCCCCTCGCGCGGCGCGAAGTGAATCGGGAACCAGGTGAGGTACGCGATCACGCCGGCCGCGACCGCGCAGCCGGCCGCCGCGCCGGCGGCGCCGAGCAGGACGCCCTCGGTCAGGAACACCGCGCGCAGCGCGCCGCGCGAGAAGCCGAACGAGCGCAGGATCGCGATGTCGCGCTCCTTGTCCAGGATGATCGTGGTGAGCTTGTTGGCGATCCCGAACCCGGCGACCACGAGCACGAACCCGGTGAGCAGGTACGCGGTCAGCCCTATCGTCCGGAAGAGCTTGAGCGAGGCCGCGCTCGTCTCCTCCCAGGTCTCGACCCGGTGGCCCGTGAGCACCTGCAGGCGCCGGCGCAGCGGGTCGAGGCCGGTGAGCGAGGCGGTGCGCACGCGGATCTCCGTCCCCTCGTCGGCGCCCCAGCCGGCGACGCCCTGAGCCACAGAGAGGTTGACGAACGCGGTAGTCTCGTCGGTGGCGCCGACCCCGGTCGCGATCACCCCGACGACTTCCAGCTCCCGCGCCGTCCCGGCGTCGCCCGCGGCCGCCACGCGGTCGCCGACGTCGACGCCCAGGCGGTCGGCGAGCTGCACACCGACGATCACACCCGCGCGCCGGCTCGCCAGCGCATCCCAGCGCCCGCGAACGACGCAGCGCGGAAGCTCGGTCACGGTCGCCTCGTCGCCGCTGTCCAGCCCGACGAGCGTGGCGGGCTCCGCGATCGTGCCGAACGAGAGCACCACGGGCACCGCCCCGGCCACGGACGCCCCCTCCACGCCCGCCATCGAGCGGACGCGCCGGGCGAGCGAGGTGGCGCCGCGCACGGTCGCGCGGTCGTCCGGTACCGGCGGCCGGGTGAGGGCGACGATCTCCGACGGCACCGCGTGCGCGAGCCGGGCGCGCGCCAGCGACACGTCGAGGCGCTCGGGGAGCACCGTGAGCAGCGGCGAGACCCGGATCAGGCGCTGCGTGAAGTAGACGACGAGCCCGTCCATCATCGAGACCGTGAAGATGAAGACGGCGACGCCGAGGGCGGACCCGGCGACCGTGAGGACGCTCTGGCGCGGGCGGCTCGCGAGGTGCCGCCACGCCAGCAGGAGGACCTCCCTCATGCCCCGATCCGCACGCGTACGTCGACGGCCACGCAGCCGCGCCCCTCGGGAAGCACGAGCAGCGGGTTGACGTCGCACTCCGCGATCTCCGGGTGCGCCGCCGCGAGCGCACCGAGGCGGACGAGCGCCTGCGCGAGCGCATCGACGTCGCCGGCGGGTTGGCCGCGGAACGCGCCGAGAAGGCGCCGGCCGCGCAGCTCGGCGAGCATCGCCTCGGCATCGGATCGCAGGATCGGCGCGACGCGGAAGCTCACGTCCTTCCACACCTCGACCGCGACGCCGCCGAGGCCGACCATCACGAGCGATCCCACCGCGGCGTCGCGGGTGATCCCGAGGATCGCCTCCCGCCCGCCGCAGACGTGCCGTTGGACGAGGTACCCCTCGGGCCGAACACCGGCCGTCGCGAGCCGCTCGCCCATGGCGTCCGCGGCACGCCCGACCTCGGCGGCGTCGCGGAGGCCGACCGCCACCGCACCCACCTCGCTCTTGTGCAGCAGGTCGGCGCCGAACGCCTTGAGGACCACCGGGAAGCCGATCGAGGCCGCAGCCTCGCGCGCCATCGACGGGTCGCCGACCGTCCGGAACGGGGCGACGGCGATCCCCGCCTCCTCGAGCAGCGCGAACGCGTCCTCCGGGCGGAGGTACCCCGGCGAGCCCAGGAGCGCCCGCTCGACGATCGCGCTGCGGCGCATGACGCCGGCCTCGGACCGCTCGACCGCAGCGGGCGCGCGCTCGGCGTGGCGCGCGAGGCCGCCCAGCGCCGCCACGGCGGCCTCGGGGTAGCGGTAGAGCGCGGGCAGGCCGGCCACTTCGCGGGCTTCCTCGAAGAACCGGGGGGCGGTCATGAACACCGAGAGCAGCGCCTTGTCGGCCGGGGGATGGGCGGCGGCGATCCCCTGCGCGATCGCGAGCGGCGTCACGACGATCGGCGTGACCGTGATCGTGAGGGCCGCGTCCACGCCCGGGTCGGCGAGCACCAGCTCGACCGCGCGGCGGAAGTTGTCCGGCGTCGCGGACGGCAGCATGTCCACCGGGTTCGCCACGGCCGCCTCGGCGGGCAGGAATCCGCGCAGCGCGCCCTCGGTCGCGGGGGCGAGCGTGGCGAGCTGGAGCCCGTGATCGGCGAGCGCGTCGGTGGCGGCGATGGCGGGGCCGCCGGCGTTGGTGACCACGGCCACGCGGCGTCCCCGGGGGGGCGCCGTCGAGGACAGCGCGAGGGCGAGGCCGAACATCTCCTCGAGCGTGCGGGCGCGCAGCACGCACGCCTGGCGCAGCAGCGCATCCGTCGCGGTGTCGCCGGCCGCCAGCGCGCCCGTGTGGGAGGAGGCTGCGCGCTGGCCGGCCGCGGTGCGTCCCCCCTTGAACACCACGATCGGCTTGGACCGTCCGATGCGCGAGGCGAGCGCGAGGAACCGCCGCGGCTCCGGCAACGACTCGAGGTACAGCAGAATCACCCGCGTGGGGTCGTGGTGCTCCCACGCTTCGAGGAGGTCGTTGACGTCCACGTCGGCGCTGTTGCCGAGCGAGACGAACTGGGAGAACCCGAGCCCGAACTCGCGCGCCGCCTCGAGCATCGCGACCCCCAGCGCGCCGGAGTGCGAGGCGAAGGCGACGCGGCCCGGAATCGCCGCCGCCGGCGTGAACGAGGCGTCCATCCGGACGTCGGGGTCGGTGTTGATCAGGCCCATGCAGTTGGGGCCGATCATCCGGACGCCCGCTTCGCGGACCCGCGCCAGCAGCCGGCGCTCGATCGCGGCGCCGGCCTCGCCCCCCTCCCGGAACCCCGCCGTGATTACGACGATCCCTCCCACGCCTGCCGCCAGGCACTCGTCGACCGTCGCGAGCGCCGCATCCCGCGGCACCATCACGACCGCGAGGTCGGGGCGCGCCGGGAGCGCCCCGACGCTCGGATAGCACGGAAGGGAGGCCACCGAGGCGGCCTTCGGGTTGACCGGGTAGATCGTCCCCGTGTACCCCGCGGCGAGGAGGTTGCCGAGCAGCCGGCCGGAGAGCGAGTCGGGGCGCGACGAAGCCCCGAGCACCGCCAGCGTTCGTGGTCTCAGGATGGGTTCCAGCGGACCCGTCACGACCCCTCCATAGTCACAGGATCGTAACACGCTGAAAGTCGGGGTCAGGGGTCAGGGGCCTGGGGTCAGCGAAGGCGAAGTATGGCGTCGAAGGGAACTCGCCTGATACGTGCCCCGAGGCAGCAAAGCGTCACGGGGATTCGGTGGCGAAGGTCAATGCGCCGGCGAGGCGTTCGGCAGATCGTCCGTGGTTCGCTGACCCCTGACCCCTGAACCCTGGCCCCTGTCGTGGCGCGGCACCAGGACGAACACGCGCTCGTCGGAGGTGCGCGCCGTGACCGGCAGGTACCCCGCCGGATCGCCGTCGAGCTGGTAGGGCACGCCGTCGCCGTCGAGGTGCACCGACGCGGCCTGGCGGCGGTCCACGCCCGTAAGGCGGGTGTGGCGGCCGAACGGGATGGCGAAGAAGAACGGCACCACCGCCCCGCGGCCGTGGCGGCTCAAGGTGACGACCTCGAGGCCCGGCGCGAACGGGTTCGCGCCCGGGGTCGCGGCGAAGGGGCCGCCGTACGAGCGGCCGTTGCCGGCGATGCACCAGGACGCGTCGAACCTGGCGCCGTCCACCGCGACCGTGAAGCGCGGCATCTTGCCGTGCAGGAACTCCACCACGGCCTGGATGGTGACGCCGGCCCTGCCGGCCCGGAGCTTGAGGAACGCCGGCAGGTTGGTGAGAATCACGGCGTCCGGACCCGCCGACATCATGAGAAGGAAGAGCTGCCCGGTGTCGGTTCGCCCCACGGTCATGGCGCGGCGGTCGCCGTCGAGCTGATCGGTGAGCGCGACGACCGGGTCGCGGGGGATGCCTAGCTCGTAGGCGAGCACCGACGTCGTGCCCCCCGGGAGCGCGACCAGTGCCGTCTCCGTCCCGACCAGGCCGCGCGCGGCCTCGTTGTACGTGCCGTCGCCGCCCCAGACGGCGAGCATCGGGTGGCGGTCGCGGGCGGCGCGGGCGGCCAGGTCCGCCGCATGGCCCGGCGCCTCGGTGGCCCACCATTCCAGGCGCAGGCCGCGTGCCGCGGCGACCCGCTCCAGACGCTCCCGAGGCACCGCGCGGCGGCCGCCCCGGGCCACCGGGTTGATGACGACCGGCAGCACCGTCACCGCCCCTCCGGAGGGAACAGCTCCTTCTGGTCGCCGGAGACGAGCGGGTAGCCCAGGTGGCGTCGGGCTCGTTCCGTGACGACCCGCCCGCGCGGGGTGCGCTGCAGGAAGCCGAGCTGCAGGAGGTACGGCTCGTAGATGTCCTCGAGCGTGCCCTCGTCCTCCCCGAGCGTCGCCGCCAGCGCCTTGAGGCCGACCGGACCTCCGCGGTAGTGCTCGATCGCCGTGACGAGCAGGCGGCGGTCCAGGTCGTCGAGCCCGTACGAGTCCACCTCGAGCCGCTCCAGGCCGTAGCGGGCGGTTTCGAGGCCGATCGAAGCGTCCCCGCGGGCGTGCGCGAAGTCGCGGACCCGCCGCAACAGCCGGTTGCCGACGCGGGGCGTCCCCCGCGCGCGCCGGGCGATCTCTTCGGCGGCGGGGTCCGCCAGGGCGGCCCCAAGCAGCCCGGCGGACCGGCGGACGATCGCCGTGAGCGCGTCCGGCGCGTAGAAGTCGAGCCGGTGGACGATGCCGAAACGGTCGCGCAGCGGCGGCGCCAGCAGCCCGGCCCGCGTCGTGGCGCCCACCAGGGTGAACGGCGGCAGCGGCAGGCGCATCGTGCGCGCCGCCGGACCCTGGCCGACCACGAGGTCGAGGGTGAAGTCCTCCATCGCCGGGTAGAGGATCTCGGCGACCGGCGGCGCCATGCGGTGGATCTCGTCCACGAAGAGCACGCCGTGCGGCTCGATGTTGGTGAGGATCGCGGCGAGGTCCCCGGCGCGTTCGAGAACGGGCCCCGAGGTGATCTGGATGGACACGCCCATCTCGGTGGCGATGATGTGCGCGAGGGTGGTCTTACCGAGTCCGGGCGGCCCGAACAGGAGAACGTGGTCGAGCGACTCGGCGCGAGACCTGGCGGCGGCGATGAACACGCCGAGGTTGGCGGTGACCTTCTCCTGGCCGATGTACTCGGCGAGGGTGCGCGGCCGGAGGCTCTCCTCGAAGCGAGCCTCGGCCGGATCGCGGGTCGGTCTCAATACGCGCTCGGACACGCCGTTATCTTACCCCCCGCCCGCACGGCCCCCACTCGGCGGAGTGAAGAGTTGAGAGTTGAGAGTGAAAAATGGAAGACCACGACACCCAGGTCGTGACGAATCCCGGGCCTTCAACTCTTCACTCTTCACTCTCAACTCGCGGCCACAGCCGAAGGGTGTTATCGGACCAGGGTCTTGAGGGCGCGCCGGAGCAGGTCGGTGAGCTCCATGTCGGGTTGCGAGCGCAACAGGTCGCCCACCGCTTCTTCGGCCGCCCGTGGCGGGTACCCCAGGTTGACGAGCGCCGAGACGGCGTCTTCGCGCGGGCTCGCGGCCGTCGGGGCGACCGAGGTGATCTTGCCCTTGAGCTCCACGATCAGGCGTTCCGCGGTGCGCTTGCCGATGCCGGGCACCGCGGCCAGCCGCCGCCACGCCTCGGACTCGACCGCCGCGCCGAGGTCGTCGGGGGTGAGCCCGGAAAGCAGGGCGAGGGCGGTCCTGGGCCCGACACCGGAGACCGAGAGGAGGAGCCGGAAGGTGTCTCGCTCCCGCCGGGTCGGGAAGCCGTAGAGCGAGAGCTGGTCCTCCCGCACGTACGTGTGCACGGAGAGCGAAACCCGCTCGCGGCCGACCAGGAGGGGGTGGGCGGAGACGGGGAGGCGAACCTCGTACCCCACGCCGCCCGCCTCGACCAGGACGAGGCCGGGCTGGAGCTCGAGGACCCGTCCCTCCAGATGACCGATCATCCGCGCTTCGGCTTGAACCGATCGACCACACCGGGGTTGATCGTCACCGGGTTCTCCCGCTTCGCCTCCGCGACCATCGACGTGATGAGCTGGTCCAGCTCCTCCTTGACCATGCTGTCCCGCAGCGCCGCCTTCTCGCGCGCGAACGCTTCCGCGTCGAACGCTTTCTTGGCGGTGACCTTGGCCACGGCGACGCCGCGCTCGGCGATCGGCACGGCCGGCGTGAGGGAGTTCACGGCTGCTGCGAAGACCGCGTCGTCGAGGCGGGGCGACGCGCCGACGCCCGGGATCGTGGTGCCGCGCCTGTGCTGGCTCACCGTCTGCGCGACCCCGCCGAGCGCCGCGGCCTGAGCCGCGAGCGGCTGCGACTCGAGCGTCGCCCGCTTGGCGTCGAGCTCACGGCGGAGCGTCTCGAGGGCCTTGGCGCGTTTGGCGCCGTCGGCGGCCTCGTCCTTCGCCTCCGCGAACGGCGTCGTGCCCGCCGGCCGCACCTTGGTCACCCGGTAGACGATCCACCCGCGCGAGCTGCGGCGCGGTCCGCCGACGAACCCCTCCTTCGCGGAGGAGGCCTCGGTCAGCAGCTCCGGGTCGCGGCCGAGGCCGGGGATCGTCTCGTCCTGCGCGCCGAAGAACGGCGTCACGTTCGAGGTCACGACGTCGTCGGCGAGCGCACGCCACGCGTCGTCGGTGGTCAGCTTGGCCGCGTCGATCTTCTCCCGCAGCGCGGTCGCGCGGCGGTTCCCCTCGCTGTCCGCGAGGCCCTCGACGAGCTTGTCCTTGATCGAACTGCGCGCCTCGGCGAGCGGCTTGGTGGTGGCCGGGTGGCGGTCCTCGACCAAGATGATGTGGTAGCCGAACTGGCTCTTGACCGGCTGGGAGATCTCGCCGGGCTTGAGGGTGAACGCGGCCTCCTCGAACTCCTTGACCATGCGGCCGCGGGCGAACCAGCCGAGGTCGCCGCCGTTGCTCTTGCCCGCGGCGTCGTCGGAGTACTGCTTGGCGAGCGCGGCGAAGTTCGCCGCGGTCGCCTTGGACCGCACCTCGTTCGCGAGCGCGAGCGCCGCGCTCCACCCTGCGTCGTCCTGGGTCTTGGGCCGGATCAGGATGTGGCGGGCGTGCGCCTCCTCGGGTACCGCGAACTCCTGCTGGTGGGTGTTGTAGTACTCGGTCACCTGGGCATCGGGCGCCGACAGCGTGTGCCGCAGTCTGGTGTCGTCGACCAGCAGGTAGTGCAGCTGGCGCTGCACCGGATGCGTGAAGCGCGCCTGGTTCGCGTCGTAATACGCCTTCGCCTCGGCGTCGGTCACCGTGACGCCCGCGAGCGCGCGCTCCACCGGGACGTAGAGGACGTCGAAGGAAACCGTCTCGTTCCTGCGGCGGTACTCCTGCTCGACGTCGGACGCGGGGATCACGATCCCGGCTCCGAGCGTGTCCTCCAGCTTCTGCATGAGGAGCTCCTGCCGGAGGCCCTGCTCGAATTCCTCGGGGCTGGACTGGTTGGCACGGAGGATGCGGGCGTAGAGGTCGTCGCCGACGAAGGTTCCGTCGCTCCGCTTGAACGCCGGGTACGACATGATCTTGTCGAGCACTTCCTTGTCGGAGACCTCGATCCCCATCTTCCTCGCCTGGTCGAGGAGAAGGTAGCGGTTGACCAGGCTCTGAATCGTGATCGTGCCGAGGTCGATCTGGTCGCGGATCTTGTCGAACTGCTCGCCGTACATCTGCTTGTAGCGCTGCTCGGTCGACCGCACCTCCTTGGTGAAGTCCGTCTCCGAGATGCTCACGTTCCCGATCCTCGCCGCGAGCCCGGCAAGACCCCCGCCCGCACGCCCGGCACGGCCGGTGCCCCAGTCGATGAAGATGAAGAACACGAACAGGAACACCACGAACCAAAGGATCCACTTGAGGTGGACGAACTGATCACGGAGCGTCTTGAGCATCTCGCTGCCTCCATCGCGCCCAAAGGCAGAGGATTCTATCCCACGCCCGCGCTGCGAGCAAGTTGCACACCGCTCTCTGGTTGCGTTCCCGCTGCACGGAATGCTAAGGTGGCCAGGGCCAAGCAATGCGTTCCCCTTCACCGAGTCCCTCAGCGCGGCGGTTCGAACTCGACTGGGTCGTCGTCTCGGTTTCGGGTGTCAAGCGCTGGGGCCTGCTCATCTTCCTGCTCCTACTGGCGGCCGCGGTCCTGGGGAGCGTGTTCTACTTCACGCACGAGCCCGCCGAGACGCGCGCCACGCGCAGCCTCCGGAGCGCGGCGGCGGCGCAGGAGGAGGTCCGCCGGGCCGGGTTCACCGACAACCTCGCCGGGGAGTTCGACCAGGCCTCACGCCTGCTCGAGGAGGCCCGCTCGGACTGGGACCGCAAGGACTTCCCGGCGTGCATCGCGCGTGCGGACGACGCCCGCCAGCGCTTCGAGCTTCTCGGGGGATTGGCGAACCGCGATTTCATCGGATCTGGCCAGATGATCGCGCTGCACGGCAAGGTGGAGGTGCAGCGCGCCAACCAGACCAAGTGGGAGAAGGCAAGCGAGAAGCAGCCCCTGTACAACGGCGACTTCGTCAAGACCGGCCCCGACGCGTTCGCCGAGGTGCTCTTCTCCGACGGCGCCGTCTACAAGATCGGACCGGAGTCGCTACTCGAGATGCACCGCGAGGCGCGCGGCGGCCGCACGCCCTCCAGCGGCGAGGTCAAGGTCAAGGTCGGCCAGGTCAACGTCTACACCGCGACCAACCCGTCGTCGGTGGTCACCGATGCCGCGCGCGCGGACGTGGATCGCGACAGCCGCGTCGGCGTCGAGGTGGCCGAGGACAACGCCACGCTCGTCGCCACGTACGCCGGCGGCGCGCACGTGACCGGCGCGACCGGCGAGCAGGTCGACCTGCGCGGCAAGCAGGCGATCACCGCGGCGCCCGGCGGCAAGCTCGGGGCACAGCGCACCGTCCCCGATCCCCCCACGGCCGAGAAGCCCCCCGCGAACTTCCTCGTCAACCTCGACCAGTCCGACCGCGTGGAGCTCGCATGGCGTGCGGTGGCCGGCAGCAACGGCTACGAGCTCCAGCTCTCCCGCTCGCGGCTGTTCGCGGCGTCGAACCTCGAGTTCAGCAACCGCCGCAACACCAACGCGGCGGTCGTCAAGGTGCTGCGGCCGGGCACGTACTACTGGCGCGTCGCGGCGCTGGGCCCGGAACGGGTGCGCTCAGAGTGGAGCTCGCCGCGCGCGTTCAAGGCGTTCTCGGGGCCGCGCGTGGAGGCGCTCGCGGACTCGACGCCGCCTCGGCTCGAGGTGCAGCGCCCGACGCAGATGGGCAATTTCTTCATCGTGCAAGGCGTGACGGAATCGGGTGCTACCGTGAGCGTGAACGGCGAGCCGGTGGAGGTTGCCGGCGACGGCACGTTCAAGAAGGCGGTCGCGCTCAACCGGGAGGGTTGGAACACCATTGTGATCCGCGCCACCAATCCCTCCGGGATTACCAACGAAGATCGCAAATCGGTTTACGTGGAGGTCGACTAGGAATCGTATGGGACTCGCCTCGCTTCTATCGCTCTTCTCCTCCGATCTCGCGGTCGATCTCGGGACCGCGACCACACTGGTCTTCACGCGCGCCCGCGGCATCGTCGTGTTCGAACCGTCGATCGTCGCGGTGAACCGGGTCACCAACCGCGTCGAGGCGGTCGGCCAGGCGGCCAAGGACATGCTCGGCAAGACCCCCGGCAACATCTCGGCCATCCGTCCGATGAAGGACGGCGTCATAGCCGACTTCGAGGTCACCGAGAAGATGCTCGAGTACTTCATCCACAAGGCGCACGGGCGGAATCTCTTCGTCCGGCCGCGCATCGTGATCTCCGTGCCTTCGGAGATCACGCCCGTCGAGAAGCGGGCGGTGAAGGACTCAGCGCTGCGCGCGGGCGCGTCCGAGGTCTACCTGATCGAACAGGCGATGGCCGCGGCGATCGGAGCCGAGCTGCCGATCACCGAGCCGACGGGCAACATGATCGTGGACATCGGCGGCGGCACGACGGACGTGGCCGTGATCTCCCTCGCCGGGATCGTGTACTCGCGCTCGGTGCGCGTCGCGGGCAACGAGATGGACGAAGCGATCATTTCGTACATCAAGCGCAAGTACAACCTTCTGATCGGCGAGCGGACAGCCGAGATGATCAAGATCGAGCTCGGCAACGCCTGGCCCGGGGAGGACAGCCGCACCATGGAGGTCAAGGGCCGCGACCTCGTCGAGGGGATCCCGAAGACGCTCGTCGTCAACGACGAGGAGGTGCGGGAGGCGCTCGCGGAGACCGTCAACACGATCGTCGACGCGGTGCGCACGGCGCTCGAACGCACGCCCCCCGAGCTCTCGGCCGACATCATCGACAAGGGGATCGTGCTCGCCGGCGGCGGATCGCTGCTCCGCAACCTGGACCAGCGGCTGCGCGAGGAGACGAGCATCCCGGTGGCGCACTGCGACGACCCCGTTTCGGCCGTCGTGCGCGGCACGGGGAAGATGCTGACGGACATGGCGCTCCTCAAGAAGATCGCCATCGATTGACGTGCGCCGGGTCCGGCTCCGCCCCGATTTTGGAATCGTTCTGGTCTGCGTCGGGCTCTACATCGGATCGGCCGCACAAGCACGTTCGGGCACGAACGGCACCGCACTTTCCCTCGCCGTGACGGCGGTCTCCGCGCCCGTCCTCGCGGCCGCGAACGCCGTCGGCGGGGCCTGGAGCGATTTCCGGGCCGGCACGCGCAGCCTGCGCGCCACGCTCGCCGAGCTCGGCCGCCTGCGCGAGACCTCGGCCGACCTCGAGCGGACGAACCAACTTCTCGCCGCCGAGGTCGCGGCCCTGCGGCAGGGCTCCCGCCTTCTCGCGGCGTACCCCGCGCTGGCCGAGCACGCCGTCCTCGCGCGGGTCGTCGCCCGCGACCTCCCGCGCTCGCACACGCTGCGCATCGACCGCGGCTCCGCCGACGGCGTCCGCACCGACGCCCCCGTGCTCGCGGAGACCGGCCTGTTGGGTCGCGTGGACCACGTCCTTCCGCACTCATCTCGCGTCCAGCTCCTGACCCACCCGGCCGCCGCTGCCGCGGTCTCGATCGCGGGCGTCCAGCCGGAGGGCCTGCTGACCGGGGGCGACCAGCCGAAGGTCACGGGGTTGCCGCCGTACACGCAGGTCGCGCCCGACACGCCCGTGGTGTCCACGGGCTCCGAGGGGATCTACCCGCCCGGCCTCCTCTTCGGCACCACGCTCGAGGCCAGGAACGACGGGATCTTCACCGTCGTGCCCATCCAGCTCGCGGCCCGCGCTTCCGCGGTCACCGTCGTGCTGGTCCTGGCGCCGACCGCCGGGGGGACCTCGTGAAGCTCGCCGCCGCGTTCGCCGTCGCCCTGCTCCTGCAGATCGCCCTGACGGCCAGCCACCTGTGGTGGGGGCTCGCGGCCTGCCAGCCGCTGCTCCTCGTCGTGGTCGCCGGCGCGCGGCGGTTCGGAGCCGTCGGCGTGGCATGGACCGGCCTGGCCGCAGGCTTGGCGACCGACGTCATGACCGGGCGTATCATCGGACCCGGGGGGATCGCGGGCGCGGTTGCCGGCGCAGTCGTCGCCGCCGTCGTCCGTCGGTTCGAGATGGAGGGACCGTTGTACTGGATCGTCGGCTCGCTGCTCGCAGCCGCCTGCAGCGAGACGGTGTGGATGCTGTCGCTCGTCACGCTCGGCGTGCGGCCCGACCACCTCTTCGCGGGAGGGCTCGCCACCGTCGCTCTGACGGGCGCCGCCGGCCTGGCCGTCGCGGCCGGCGAGCGAGCCATGCGTGCCTGGCAGTCGCCGGCCCGGCGCCGCCGGCGCGTGTTGCGCAAGCTATGACATTCGTCCGCGACGACCTCCGCCCCCTGCAACGACGCGCCGTCCTCATGCTCGCGGTCGTCGGCGCCGCCTTGTCCGTGCTCTTCATCCGGCTGTGGATCCTCCAGGTCGTGCAGGGCCCGCGCTGGCGGACCGCCGCCGAGAACAACCGGCTCCGCCGGCTGCCCCTGGAGGCGCCCCGCGGGCAGGTCACCGACATCCACGGCGCGGTCATCCTCGACAACCGGCCGACCTACCAGCTCCTGCTGTTCCCCGAGGAGATGACCGATCCCGCCCACACGGCGGCGTTCCTGACCCGCATCGAGATCGCCTCGGCCGACGAGATCCACGCGCGGCTCGAGAAGGCGCGCCGCACTTCGCACCTGCCGTCGGTCATCGCGGACAACCTGGCGTGGAGCCAGGTCGCGGCGATCGCCGCCCACCGCGCCGAGTACCGCGAGCTCGAGATCCACCCCGCGACCCGCCGCTCCCTCCCGCCGGGCGCCACGGTCGCGCACCTCGTGGGCCAGCTCGGGGAGGTCTCGCCCGACCAGCTCGCGGAGAACTCCGGTTTCCGTCCCGGCCAACTCGTCGGCCGGTCCGGACTCGAACGCGCGTATCAGGACGTCCTCGGGGGTACGCCCGGCAACCTCGTCGTCGTCGTCGACGCCCTCGGCAAGCAGGTCTCGGCGCTCGACGAGGAGCCGCCGGTCGCGGGGCGGCCGCTGCGCATCACGCTCGACCTGGCGCTGCAGAAGGAGGCCGCCGACGCGATGACGGGCCTGGTGGGCGCCGTGGTCGCACTGGATCCGCGCGACGGCGCGGTGCGCATCCTCCTCTCCGAACCGGCGTTCGACCCGGACATGTTCGCCGGCCACCTGGAGCCCGCCAAGTGGCACGAGCTCATCGGCGATCCGCTCAACCCGTTGCACAACCGGGCGATACAGGCGCTCTACCCTCCCGGCTCGACGATCAAGCCGCTGTTCGCCAGCGGGGCGCTGCGCGACGGCGTGCGCTCGCCGACCGACACGATCTTCTGCACCGGCGCCGTGAACATCTACGGCCACCCGTATCGCTGCTGGGTGCACGGCGGCCACGGCCGCGTGGCACTGTTGCAGGCGATCGAGGCGTCGTGCGACAGCTACTTCTACTACGTGGCACGCGACGCGGGGATCGACCGCCTGGCCAACTGGGCGCGCACCTTCGGCCTCGGGAGCGCGACCGGCATCGAGCTGGGCAGCGAGAGCGCGGGCCTCGTCCCCGACGACGCGTGGAGCCGCAGGGCGCGCGGCCAGCAGTGGTACGGCGGCGAGACGATCTCCGTCGGAATCGGCCAGGGGCCGATCCTGGTCACGCCGCTGCAGATGGCGGTCGCGTACTCGGCGCTCGTCAACGGCGGGATGATCGTCCAGCCTCACCTCGTCGACGGCCACGGCGCGCCGCCCCGCCCCACCGGCATGCCCGCGGAGGCGCTCGCCCTGGTCCGGCGGGGGATGGAGCTCGTCGTCGCGGGCGACCGCGGTACGGCCCGACACCTGGGACACCTTCCGGTGCGCTTCGCCGGCAAGACCGGGACGTCGCAGGTGATGAAGAAGAAGGAAGGGGTCAAGTGGCAGCAGCTGCCGTGGGAGCAGCGCCACCACGCGCTGTTCATCGGGTATGCGCCTCCCGATGCCCCCACACTCGTGGTCGCCGTGGTCGTCGAGCACGGCGGCGACGCGTCCACCGTGGCGGCGCCGATCGCCGCGAGGATCTTCCAGCGCGCCTTCGGCCCGCAGATCGAGCCGAAGGCGGTCACCGCGTCGGTCCCGCCGGGCTGGCGGGCGGCGCCGGGCCAGGCGTTCGTCGGGCCGCCCTGGCCGCCGCCGCAGACGCACGGCCCGAGCCGCGCCGCCATCGGGCCCAACCTGCCGATCGCGAGCGCGCCGGCGCTGCAGCCCCGCCCCACACGCTGATGCGTCGGCTCGACCCCTGGATGCTGCTCGCCGTGGCAGTGATCGCGGTGTGCGCGTACCTCGCCCAGAACTCGACCGCGCGCGCGCTCGCCACGCCCGGGTTCGCCAACCGGCAGCTGGTCTGGCTCGGGGTCGGCGCCGTCCTCCTGATCGTCTTCGCGTACACGGACTACCGCGTGCTCGCGAGGTTCTCGCCGCTGCTGTACGTCGCGGCGCTCGCCGTGCTCCTCGCGCTCTTCGTGGTGGCGCCCATGCGCGCCGGCACGCAGCGGTGGTTCAGCGTCGGCTCCTACACGGTGCAGCCGTCGGAGTTCGCGAGGGTCGTCACGATCCTCGCCGTCGCGGCGCTCGCCGAGGAGCACCGGCGCAGCCGCCTCGACTTCAAGACCGTGATGCGCCTGATCGCCGTGACCGGCGCGCCGGCGCTGCTCGTCCTCCTGCAGCCGGACCTCGGCTCCGCGATCACGCTGGGGTCGATCCTGCTCGCGGCGCTCTGGCTGGGCGGGCTCCCGTGGCGCGCCTGGGTCGGCCTGGTGGCGGCCGGGGCGCTGCTGGTCGGCATCGCGTGGCTGTGGCTGCTGAAGCCGTACCAGCGCGAGCGCATCCTCACGTTCGCCGACCCCGAGCGATCCCCCTACAGCTCCGGGTACCAGCAGCGCCAGTCCAAGATCGCGGTGGGCTCCGGCGAGCTGAGCGGCAAGGGCCTCCGCTCGGGGACGCAGTCGCAGCTCCGCTTCCTGCCCGCGCAGTACACCGACTTCATCTTCGCGGTGTGGGCCGAGGAGACGGGCTTCGTCGGCGCGGCCGTGCTGCTCGCGGCCTACTCGCTCATGCTCTTCCGGATCTTCGTCGTCGCGCTGTCGGCGCGAGATCGGGTCGGCGCGGTCTTCGCCGGCTGCGCCGGGTTCGTGTTCTCGGCCCAGATCCTCGTCAACGTGGGGATGGTGACCGGGGTCGCCCCGACGACGGGGATAACCCTGCCGCTGCTCTCCTACGGCGGCTCCTCGGTGCTCGCGACGTGCGTCACGCTCGGCATCGTGCAGAGCGTCTGGCGCCTCCGCTACGCGAACGTGTAGAGGCAGGGCACAGGGCTCAGGGCTCAGGGGAAAACAAGGACAGAGACGTGGTCCGTAGTCCGTGGCCAGTGGTCCGAAAAGGCAGGGGTCAGGGCACTCGGCGCCAGCGCCGTACGCGGGGCTAGCAACCTCCGCCATTCTTCTCGAAGACTGTCTTCATGCCCTTTGATGTGACCTCGAGTACCGCATAGCTCTCGTCTTCGTAGCCGTGGCGTCGCTCCAGGACAAACACCGCGCCGCTTCTCTCCACGAGCGCAAACGGAAAGTGAGCCTGAACGTCCATTTGGTCACAATCGGTGAGATCGAGCTTCTTCTCGAGCACAGCTAGGGGGCCGTCCCGACCCTGGCTCAGCCAACCCGCGAGGACTGTAACTGCCCCGCAGCGGTTGTCGGTGGCTGTCGGAGACACGGGATACCGTCTCTGAACCCTGAACGAGATGAGCGTTCCAGACTCCCCGCCGTCCGCCTCGACGAGGGAGAACTCGGTCAGTGTTCTTTCGCGGTCCTCGGGATGTGGTGGAAAGCGCTCGAGCTCGTACCGCAGGTGATCGCCGGCCGACCTCGAGGCACCCCGCAGTGCAGATGTTTCCGCTTCAGCCAAGACGCGGAGCAAGTACTCCGTCAGTCGACGGCCTTTCGGCGACCTGGCATCCACCTCAGCGAACGGGCGCGTGCCTTGTGTGCTACTGAGCGCGATCCCTTTGGTCTCGCCGTGTTGTTGAGTTGGTGGCGCGCCTTGCACCGGCAGACCCCAGGTTCCACAACAATGGGCATCGACCCGCCGGACCACCGGCTCGATTGCGAGGCCCTCGAGTCCTTTCCATGAGACACCGGTCCACCGAAGCGGCACACCGGCTGGACCGCATCCAAGCCAGGAAGGCGGAAGATCGGACAGGGGAAGATGGTCGGCCTTGACCGTATCTACTTCGTCGCCACAGAGAACCTCCGGCCAGACAGGTGTCCAGACTCTGCCGTCGACCCTAGCAAAAGGGACAAGTACTCCGTCATCGCGCCACGCTGCGACAAAGACGGGCGCGTCTGGTTTCGCTGCCGCGGCCACCTGCGCGCTCGCTTCACCGTCCAGAGCAGCCAAAGTGACCAGCGCCAGCACTGCTGCTCGCGTTTGCATACTTCTAGTGTATCGCGCAGGCCGCCGTGGATCCGAGGGGTGGCGGGCGTCAATCCGCACCTGGGATGCGGCAGCCGTGCCTCCGGCGGCCGCGGGTGACCGCACGCGCGAGCCGCGCTGGGGTGTCGGGGACGCGTCCTCCTGCGGACACCAGGGGCCCCGAACCGGATCGCGCTGCCGCTGCTCTCCTACGGCGGCTCCTCGGTGCTCGCGACCTGCGTCACCCTCGGCATCGTGCAGAGCGTCTGGCGCCTCCGCTACGCGAACGTGTAGAGGCAGGACACCGGGCTCAGGGCACAGGGCACAGGAAGACCGTGGTTTGTGCACCGGGGTCCGGGGTCCGAAGAAACAGGCGTCAGGGCACAGGGGTCGGAGAGGCCGAGCCGACGCGGGGCGGGTCACGTCCGCTGCCATCGTGGCGGGCGCGCAGTGAAGCAACCGCAGGACACAAGCTATGATCGCCGGTGACACACGACGAAGGAGGTGGCATGTACCTTCTCTGGTTCCTGATCATCGGCGTCGTCGCCGGCTGGCTTGCCGGGCAGATCACGAGGGGCCACGGGTTCGGTCTTCTCGGCGACCTCGTCGTCGGGATCATCGGCGCTCTCGTCGGCGGCTTCGTGTTCCGACTCTTCGGGCTGGGGGCGTACGGACTCCTCGGCTCTCTCGTCTGCGCGACGGTCGGCGCCGTCGTTCTCCTGTGGCTCCTCCGAGTCCTCCGAAGGGTCTAGCGCCAACGCCCTCGTGACTTATCGAGGCGACGACATGTGCACCCGCGAACGCCGGGGAACGAGGGGAACCGGCCGGTCCGCCGCGCGTGCCGACGAGTTGCGACCGAAGGAGTCTCGGCGCGCCGCGACCCGCGGGGCGTGCACCTTCCCAACGGAGAAGCCCGGACCCCCGCTGGGTCCTGCCCCGGACTCCGATCCGGGGCGGGGGTGACGACAGGGCACGCGGGGGCGTCCAAGCCTGCATCCTGCCACCCGCCCGATCCGGCAAGACGAAATCTCTCCGCGCAGTGGAAAGAGAGGCACTGAGCTGTCAGCCGTTGGCCTGCACCCGCGGCGTGCGAAAGCAAGGTAGACTCTCAGGTCCGGAGGTGCCTTGAGCACGGTCATTTACACCAACGTGACGCCGTACGAGACCCGCGTGGCGGTGCGCGAGGACGGCGTGCTCGTCGAGCTCATGGTCGAGCGCACCCGCGAGCGCTCCATCGTCGGCAGCCTGTACAAGGGCCGCATCTCGCGCGTGCTGCCGGGCATGCAGGCGGCGTTCGTCGACCTCGGTCTCGAGAGGGACGCGTTCCTGTACGTGGACGACGTCGCCGAGACGCTCGAGGAGGAGGAGGTCGAGCCCGGCGAGTTCGCCCCCGCGACGCCGCCGATCCAGGATCTGCTGCGCGAGGGTCAGGAGCTCCTCGTTCAGGTCACCCGCGAGCTGGGGTCGAGCAAGGGACCCCGCGCCACCTCGCACGTCACGATCCCGGGCCGCTACCTCGTGCTGATGCCCGGCAACTCCCACGTCGGGGTATCGCGCCGCATCACCGACGAGACGGAGCGCGAGCGGCTGCGGACGTTGCTCGCCGAGACCCCGCACACGGGCGGCGTCATCGTGCGCACCGCCGGCGAGGGCCGGGAGCGCGCCGACTTCCTCGCCGATCTTGCGGTACTGGAATCGATGTGGCGGCACATCGCGAAGCGCGCCGACGAGGTGGGCGCGCCGTGCCTCGTCCACCGCGACATGGACCTCGTCCTGCGGGGCACGCGCGACCTCGCCGGGCCGCAACTCTCCGAGCTGTGGATCGACGACAGCGAGGGGTACCAGCGGATCGTCGAGTTCCTCGACCGCGTCCAGCCCGAGCTGACCTCGAAGGTGAAGCTCTACCGCCGCCAGGTCGACATCTTCGAAGCGTTCGGCATCGAGTCGGAGCTCGAGCAAGCCCTGCAGCCCAAGGTCTGGCTGCGGTCCGGCGGCTCGCTGGTGATCGACCAGACCGAGGCGCTGGTCGCGATCGACGTCAACACCGGCCGCTACGTCGGCGGCGCCGACCTCGAGGACACCGTGTTCCGGATCAACCTCGAAGCCGCGCGCGAGGTGGCGCGCCAGCTCCGCCTCCGCAACCTCGGCGGGATCGTGGTAGTGGACTTCATCGACATGGAGGACGAGGCGCACCGCGAGGCGCTGCTCGAGGAGCTCAAGAAGGCGCTCGCCCGCGACCGCGCCCGCTCGCTCGCGAGCCCGGTCGGGCCGTTCGGCCTCGTCCAGCTCACCCGCAAGCGCACCGAGCGCTCGCTCGAGCGGGCGCTCACGCAGCCTTGCCCGACCTGCGAGGGGCGCGGCAGGGTCAAGTCCCCCGAGACGGTGTGCCTCGAGATCCGCCGGGTGCTCCTGCGCGAGGCGGCGGCCGGCGAGATTACCGAGTTCGCGGTTCGGGCGCACCCGGAGGTCGTTCACCTGCTCTCCACGGAGCTGCGCGGCATCCTGGTGGAGCTGCGCGAGCGGCACGGACTGACGGTGCGAACGCTCGAGTCGCCGGACTTCCACCCCGCGCGCTTCGAGGTCAGCTAGACCCCGGCGCGCCGCGACCGGTCCCGGCGCAGACCGGTGACAAGGATCGCTTGCTACCCCACAGACCGCAGAGTATGCTCTGCGCCCGGCGCGGAGAGGTGCTGGAGTGGCCGATCAGGGCTGCCTGCTAAGCAGTTGTCCGGGGTAAACCCGGACCGGGGGTTCGAATCCCCCCCTCTCCGCCAAACGACCCATCCCGCGGAGCCTCGAGGCTCGGCAGCACCCGACCCAACCCTTGAGACCGAACGCCCACCAGGCGGAGAGGGGGAGGATGAGACTTCGCGGGCGGAGGGGTGGGGGGCGAAGCGCGGGCGCAACGGCCTCGGAATCGCGGCCGGGGAGGTCGGGTGGGCGGGCTCCGCCGACGTCGGCCACCCGAGCGCCGCGTTCCCGCAACCCCCAGGGTGGGCGGGCGGGTGGGGTCTCGGGGGTTCGACCGCGCGGGCGGGTGGGCGGGGGGCGCGACGCGGGCGGAGCGCTCAGATTACGTTAGAGGGTGGGCGGGCGGCGGCATCGAGCGCGACGCACAACCGGAGGGCCTCGCCCCCGCCATCCCCCCCTCTCCGCCAACACGCAACGCAACCCACAGACCGTCGCCCATGGTCGTCCCCGATCTCGCCCTGCCTTCCGCACCGGTGGCGGAGATGGGGGAGGATGGGTCGACGCGGGCGAGGGCGCCCGCGCCCCAGATCTTTGGCGCCCGCGCCCCATGCTTCTCGCGCCCACGCCACGGGAAAGTTACTTGTGGGGCGGCTGCCCTCAGCCGCCCTGCTTCTTCTCGATCCTCGCCCAGGTGTCGCGAAGGGTGACGGTGCGGTTGAAGACCAGGCGACCCTCGGCGGCGTCGGGGTCGACGCAGAAGTAGCCCAGCCGCTCGAACTGGAAACGCTCACCCGGTTTCGCGCCCGCCAGCGGGGCCTCGACCCAGCAGCGCTCCAGGACCTCGAGTGAGTCCGGGTTGATGTTCGCCTTCCAGTCCTGCCCCTCCTCGACGTCGCCGGCGTCGGGCCGGGTGAGCAGGCGATCGTAGAGGCGCACCTCGGCCGGCGACGCCTGCGCGGCGGAGAGCCAGTGCAACGTGGCCTGGACCTTCCGGCCGGGCGGGGCGGAGCCGCCGCGGGTCTCGGGGTCGTGGGTGCAGCGGACCTCGACCACGTTGCCCGCCGCGTCCCTGGTGACGCCCGTGCAGCGCACGAGGTACGCCGAGCGCAGGCGCACCTCGTTCCCGGGGTACAGGCGGAAGTACTTCGGCGGCGGCGTCTCGCGAAAGTCGTCCTGCTCGATCCACAGCTCGCGCGAGAACGGCACCGTGCGGGTCCCGGCGGCGGGGTCCTCGGGGTTGTTGGGGACCTCGAACTCCTCGACCTTCCCCGCGGGGTAGCTCTCGACCACGAGCTTGAGCGGGCGGAGCACGGCGAAGCGGCGCGGCGCGCGCCGGTTGAGGTCCTCGCGCACGCAGTGCTCGAGGAGCTGCACGTCCACCATGCTGTCGCGCTTGGCGACGCCGATGCGCTCGGCGAAGTCGCGGATCGCCTCGGGCGTGAAGCCGCGCCGCCGCAACCCGGAGACGGTCGGCATGCGCGGGTCGTCCCAACCGCGGACGACCTTCTCCTGCACGAGCTGCAGGAGCTTGCGCTTCGACATCACGGTGTAGGTGAGGTTCAGGCGCGCGAACTCGATCTGCCGCGGCTGCGGCTCGGGCAGCTCGCACTCGTCGATGACCCAGTCGTAGAACGGCCGGTGGTCCTCGAACTCGAGCGTGCAGATCGAATGCGTGATGTTCTCGATCGCGTCCTCGAGCGGGTGCGCGTAGTCGTACATCGGGTACAGGCACCACTTGTCGCCGGCGTGCGGGTGCGGGGCGTGCAGGATCCGGTAGATCACCGGGTCGCGCATGTTGATGTTGCCCGACGCCATGTCGATCTTCGCCCGCAGCGTGCGCGCGCCGTCGGGGAACTCGCCGGCCCGCATGCGGCGGAAGAGGTCGAGGCTCTCGGGAACCGGGCGCTCGCGGTGCGCGCATGGGTGCCCGGGTTCGGTGAGCGTGCCGCGCCGCTCGCGCACCTCCTCGGCGGTGCAGTCGCAGACGTACGCCTTGCTCTTGCCGATCAGCTTCTCGCCCCACGCGTACATCTGCTCGAAGTAGTCCGACGCGAAGTAGAGGCCGGCCCACTCGAACCCGAGCCAGCGCACGTCGGCCTCGATCGCGTCGATGTACTCCTGTTCCTCCTTGGTGGGGTTGGTGTCGTCGAAGCGCAGGTTGCACCGGCCGCCAAACTGCGCCGCGATCCCGAAGTTGAGACAGATCGACTTGGCGTGGCCGATGTGCAGGTAGCCGTTGGGCTCCGGCGGGAACCGGGTGACGGCCGTCGCGTGCTTCCCGCTCGCGAGGTCGCCGGCGATGATCTCGCGGATGAAGTCGGTCGCCGGTGCGCCGCTCGTGTCTGCGGCTTCGCTCGTCGGTCGATGCGCGCCGTCCTTCGCTGTGGTCATGTCTGGCTTCCTCGCAATTCGGTGCCCAGAAGCGTACCCGCTACTCGTGTCGCACGAGGATCTTAGCACGTCGGCGCGGTCGCACAGCCCACCGTCGGCGCCCGGCCATCTCAATTGACACCGAAGCCCCACGGACCTAACCTCAGGATTGTATCCACGTGCAGTCCCGCCCGCGGCGCGGTTCCAGCCGTCGTCGCCGCTGAGGAGGTCAAATGAATAGAGCACGCGTTGGGACTTTGCTCATGTCGGTCGCGTTGTGCGCGCTCGCCGCGCCTGCGTTTGCCAGCTTCGCCGGCACGGACGTCTTCGTCCCGTCGCTCGGCCGCGGCCCGGGCGCCTCCAACTCCCAGTGGAACGCCTGCATCTGGGTCCACAATCCGAATGCCGCGCCGGTCAACGTCACGTTCCGCCTCCTCCTGCGCGATCAGCCCAACCCATCCCCTCAGATCTACAACGACACCATCCCCGCCGGCGACACGCGCCGCTACGACGACGCCCTCGCGACCCTCTTTGGCGTCACCGCCAAGACGTTCGGCGCGGTGCGCGTCACCACGCCGGCGGGCCAGCCGGTCATCGTCAACGCGCGTTCGTACTCGACGCCCGCGGGCGGCGATCCGATGGACACGGCAGGCCAGTTCTACGCCGCCATCCCGGCTTCGTTCGCGATCGGTCCGCAACAGAAGACGCAACTCCTGGGCGTCTACCAGACCACTCCGCAAGCCGGCTCCGAGTTCCGCTACAACTTCGGTTTCGTGGAGACTACCGGTAACTCCGTCACGGTGCTGGTGACGGCGCTCGACGAGACCGGGGCGCCGGTGGGCAGCAAGAGCTATACCCTCGGAGCGTATCAAGCGAGTCAGTACAACATCACCGACCTCGTGCCGTCGGTCAACTCGACGAACCTGCGGCTGGAGGTGGCGGTGACGTCGGGGCCGGGCCAGGTGGCGGCGTTCGGATCCGGGATCGCGAACCGTTCGAACGACCCATCGACGTTCGAGATGAGCTTCCGGGACGAGCTGCTCGCGGCGAACAACGCCGGCTCCGGACTGACCTCGGTCGCGCACGACGGCACGCTTGCCGGCGCCGGCACCACGGCGACGCCCTTGGGGATCGCCAACGGAGGCGTGGGGAAGGCTAAGCTCGCGGCCCCAGGCGGCACCGGCGGGCAGGTGCTGAGCACCGATGGGACCAACCTGAACTGGCAGGCCGCTGGCCTGGCGTTGCCGTATCAGTCCTCGGGCAATTTTGGGGGGGCCGGTGGAGCCGCATTCAAGATCCAGAACACCGGAACGGCAACGGCACTGTGGGGCAGCACGACCCAGGGTGGGATCGCGCTCTACGGGGAAAGCCCGGTCGGATTCGGCGTATGGGGCTCGAGCCCTGGGGGCACGGGCGTGCTGGGCGACAGCCAAACCGGCTATGCCATCAAGGGCCAATCCCAGAGCGGAACCGGCGTCTGGGGCCTCAGCCAGACCGGCCTCGCGATCTACGGGGAAAGCCACGGCTCCGGGGCCGCCGTCGAAGGCAACAGTACGAATGGCTACGGCGTCCTGGGCTACTCGACGAATTCAACGGCGGTGTACGGGAAGGCCTTCACCAACGGCAACGGGCTCTATGGTGAGAGCGCCAGCGGCGTGGCGGTTCGCGCCGTAGCGTCGGGTGACACGGCGCTGTGGGCAACCAGCACGGGCGGCATCGGCGTGGACGGCCGCAGCACCTCCAAGGCTGGTGTCTACGGTCAAAGTTCTACCAGCGACGGTGTCCACGGCCAGTCGGGCAAGTGGGGCGTCTACGGCAAGGGTGGTAGCGCCGCGTGGGGGGTGGTCGGGAGCCAGAACGAGGGGGTGGCCGGCATCAGCGGCAGCGGCGCGACAGGCAGCGCTGGATACTTCGACGGCAAGGTGACCGTCACGGGCACGGTCACCAAGGGCGGCGGGGCGTTCAAGATCGATCACCCGCTCGACCCCGAGCACAAGTACCTCTACCACTCGTTCGTCGAGTCGCCCGACATGAAGAACATCTACGACGGGGTCGTCACCACCGACGCCAACGGCGACGCCGTCGTGGAGATGCCCGCCTGGTTCGAGGCGCTCAACCGCGACTTCCGCTACCAGCTCACGGTGATCGGCCGGTTCGCGCAGGCGATCGTCGCGCAGGAGATCGAGCACAACCGGTTCGCGATCAAGACGAACCTCGCGATGGTCAAGGTCTCGTGGCAGGTCACCGGGATCCGCAAGGACCCGTTCGCCAACACCAACCGCATCCCGGTCGAGGAGGTCAAGCCGGACTCGGAGCAGGGGTCGTACCTGCACCCCGCGGCGTACGGGCAGCCCGAGGAGAAGAGCGTGACCTGGGCGCGTGACCCGGCGATGATGCGGCGCATGAAGGAGGAGCGCACGAGCGTCGAGCAGAACGCGCCGCCGAGGTAGTCGGGGCCTCGCTTCGAGAGCGGCCCGCCCTCAGACGGGCGGCACAGCGCGCAGGACTTCGACCGCGCGGCGCAGGCGGCGACGGCACACCTCGCGCCCGAGCACTTCCATCGTCTCGAACAGCGGAGGCGTCGCGGCCTTGCCGGTGACGGCGATGCGCACCGGCATGAAGAGATCGCCGGGCTTCCAGCCGGCGGCGTCGCACCACGCCCGCATCGCGGCCTCGAGCGGCGCCGCGTTCCAGTCGAGCAGTGGGTCGAGGCACGCCTCGAGCATCCCTGCGAGCGCCTTCGCCGTCTCGGCTGCCGTCTTCTTCTTCGCCACCAGCTTGGCCAGCGCCTCATCGTCGTACGTCACCTCGCCGACGAAGAAGAACCGCGCGTACTCCACGAAGTCCTCGAGTTTGTCGATGCGCTCGTGCGCGAGCGGGAGCACCTTGAGCAGGTACTCGTCCGAGAGAACCTCCTCGCGCAGGCGGACGAGCAGCTCGGGGACGGTCAGGCTGCGTATGTACTTGCCGTTCATCCAGGTGAGCTTCTCGAGGTCGAACACCGGCCCGCCCAACGTAATGTCCTTGATGTCGAAGCTCGCGATGAACTCCTCGAGCGAGAACTCCTCGCGGTCCTCGGCGATCGCCCACCCCTGCAACGCGAGGAAGTTGATCATCGCCTCGGGGAGATAGCCGGCGCGGCGGTAGTAGTTCAGGCTCACCGGATTCTTGCGCTTCGAGATCTTCGACTTGTCGGCGTTGCGCAGGAGCGGCAGGTGGCAGAACACCGGCTCGTCCCAGCCGAACGCCCGGTAGAGCTGCGCGTGCTTGGGGAGCGAAGAGATCCACTCCTCGGCGCGGATCACGTGCGTGATCCGCATCAGGTGGTCGTCCACCACGTTGGCGAGGTGATACGTGGGGAAGCCGTCGCTCTTGAGCAGCACCTGGTCGTCCACCAGGCGGCTGTCGATCCGGATCTCGCCGCGCAGCAGGTCGTGGACGACCATCTCGCCCTCGCGCGGCATCGCCAGGCGGATGACGTGGGGCTCCCCCGCCCGCCGGCGGTCCGCCGCGACCTCGGGCGGGATCGTCCGGCAGAAGCCGTCGTAGCCGGTGGCCTGGGGCAGCTTCTTGGCCCGCTGCTCCTCGCGCAGCGCGTCGAGGCGCGCCTTGGTGCAGAAGCAGGGGTACGCGGCGTCGCGAGCCACGAGCTGCTCCGCGTGGGCTCGGTACGTCTCGAAGCGCTCGCTCTGCCGGTAGGGGCCGTACGGCCCGCCGACGTCGGGGCCCTCGTCCCAGGCCAGGCCGAGCCAGCGCAGCGCGTCGAAGATCATGCGCTCGGAGGTCGCGTTGGAGCGCTCGCGGTCGGTGTCCTCGATGCGGAGGACGAATTGCCCGCCGTTCTTCCTCGCCCAGGCGTAGTTGAACAGCGCCACGTAGGCGGTCCCCACGTGCGGGTCGCCGGTCGGACTGGGAGCGATTCGCGTCCTCACCACGTCAGCCATGGTCGTCCATCCGCCCTCGCACACGCCTCCTCGCGACTCGGCGCCACGAGTCTAGCAGCCGCCGGCGGCCCCGACGCCGGCTCGCGAAGGCCGCGCAATTGCCGTCACGATGTTGACACGACGGCCCGCTCGCCTAGAATAGCGGTCCCCGTGCTGGGGAGTCGTCCAAAGGTAGGACACGTGGCTCTGGACCACGTTATTGGGGTTCGAATCCCTACTCCCCAGCCAACCGCCCGGATCTCCCCGCAGCGCGCTCCAGCCACCAAAGGTCGTGGAACGTCAAAGCGCGACCCGCGCCGCGGCGGCCGGAGCCGGCGCCGGGCCCGAAGCCGGTAAGGACGCGGGCGCGTCGGCCTTCCAGAACGGGTAGAAGCAGTACCACTGGGTCGGGTGCTCGCGGATGCGCCGCTCGAGGATCCGGGCCCACGCCCGCATCGCGGACCGGGCACGCGCCTCGACGTCCCCGGTCTCCTCGATCTCCATCGGCGCCTCGTAGATCACGAGGAAGCGACGCTCCGGCGTGAGCAGGAAGAACGTGGGGAGCACGAGCGCGCCCGCCCGCGCGGCGAGCAGGAACGGCCCCGGCGGGAGGTTGGCCTCGGCCCCGAAGAACTCGACGGGCCACCCCTGGTTGTTGAAGTCCCGGTCTCCGTGCGCGGCGACGATCCCACCGTGCTCGAGAATCCGCAGCGCCGGGACGACCGAGAACGGCGAGGCGTCCACGGGGATCCCGTGCACGTTGCCGCGCAGGCGCATCCTGGTGCGAAACTCCTCCGCGGTGGCGAACCGGTCGCGCCAGTACAGCACGTGGATCGCCTCGACGTGCGTCCCGAGCCCTACCGCGCCCACCTCGGGGTTGCCCATGTGGGCGGTGAGCAGCAGCGTCCCCTTCCCGGACCGGCGCGCCGCCAGGAAGTGCTCCTCGCCGTCGACCGCCGTGATGTTCGCTCGCAGCTCCTCCGGCGGCAGCTGCGACCAGCGGAAAAAGTCGATCCAGTGGTACGCGTGCTCGTACCCCATCTGCCACGCGGCGCGGCGCACCTCGGGGTGGCCGGCCGGCAGCCCCAGGATCCGCGCGTAGTTGGCCTTGACGGCCCGCAGGTACTTCGGGCGGAGGAGGTTGAACGGGAGCATCACGAGGTCGCGCGCCATCCAGCGCATGAACGCGAGCGGCCAGCGGATCGACGCCCACACCAGGGTCGGGATCCAGAACCCGAAGTAGAGCCTGTAGAACGCCTGCGCGATGCGGGACGAGCCCGACATCTTGTTCTGCACGATGGGGATTCTACCCTTCCGGGGCGGGCTCGGAGAGGAAGACGATCAACGCGCCCTCCTCGACCCGCAGCGCGATCTGACCGCCCTCCGCGACGTTTGAGACGCTCGTGCGGCCTCCGAGGTCGAGCGGCTCGCCGTCGAGCCTCCACCGCAGCCCCTCGGTCCACACCCGGGCGCACCGGCCGAGCGGAATCAGCGACACCACCTGGCCAGGGGTCGTCGGGATCGTCGAGGCATCGAGGACCGGCACGATCCGGTGCGCTTCGTCGCGCAATTCCACGTCGCCCCGCAGACTCCAGCGCGCCGCGAGGGCGAGGTTCTCGACGGCATGGTCGAGCCGCCCGGCCGTTGCCGCGAGCACGATCACGCTCTCGGCGGCCCCTTCGTCGAACGCGTAGGCGAGGGTCTTGTTAAGATCCGTGGCCTCCTGGTCGGGCCGCGGGACCATGCGGTCCTCCCCGATCCAGCGCCGCACCCCGGGGCGGATCGAGTCGAGGTCGCCGACTACGGCATCCGGCCGGACGCCGATGCGGGCGAGGTGGTTGGCCCCGCCGTCGGCCGCGAGGACGAGCTCCGCCCGACGTACCAGCGCGACGAAGGCGGGTCGCCAGCGCCACGGCGCGTTGGCCACGATGATCGCGCGACTCACCCTCCCATGCTACACTCCGCCCGCGCTTTTCGAGGAGACGACCGCCAACGATGCCGTCGGCACAAGGCTTCTTCCGGCCTGCCCCGCGAGCCGGGCACGCGCCCGGCGATCTCCCGGCCGCGGCGCTCTTGGCCGCGGCGGCCTCTCGTGGACGCCGCCTGGCGCTCGCGCTCGGCTGGGTGCTCGCGATCGTCCTCGCGATGCCGGCCCGCGGGGCGCCGCCCTGGTACCAGCGCTACAACCGGGGGCTCGAGCTCGAGGCGAGCGGAGCCTGGGCGCAGGCGCTGGAGGAGTTCAAAGCCGCAACGCTGGCGGGACCGGCGCCGGCGAAGCGGATCGAGACGACGCCGGGCGCGTTCATCTTCGGCTTCGACCCCCATTACCACGCGGCGCTCTGCCTGGTCGAGCTCGACCGGCCTCACATGGCGGCCGCGCAGCTCAAGCTCGCCGCCGCGGCGCGGGTCACGCCTCCGGCCCGCCTCCAGGCGTTGCGCCAGCGCCTTCAAGGCGAGATCAAACGGAGGGGCGGCGGCGAAGCGCCGGCCAACGAGGCCCTTCCGAGCCCGACGCCGGTGACCGGCCTGCTGGTCGTGCAGAGCGACCCGCCGGGCGCCACGGTGCTGCTCGACGGCGCCGCCGCCGGCACGACGCCGCTCGGCCCGCTCCCGGTTGCGCCGGGTGTGCACCAGGTCCGGATCGTGTCGGCCGGCCGGATCCCTGTCGAGGAACGCCTCACCGTCGCGGCCGGAGCGACGGCGACGCTCGTTGTCCCCCTCGCAAAGAGGCCGGCCGGGGCGGCGCCGGCGACGCCACGCCCGGCTGCGGTCGCCCCGACGGCCGTCGAGACGCCGCACACGATCGCACCCGCCGCCGGCAGCGCCACCCGCGGCGCGTCCCCGTCGACCCCCGCGACGGGCCTCACCGCGACGCCTCAGGCGCCGCCCGCCGGCTTCGCGGCGAGCAAGCTTGGCGCGCTGCCGGTCGCGCTCATGCTCCTGGCGATCGGCGCGGGCGTGGGGGTCTGGGCCTGGCGGCGGGCCGCGCGGCGGGCGGCGGCGCCTCCCGAGGCGACCGCGCCGACGGTCGCGTACGAGCACGCGGCCACCCTGGTCGAGACCGGCGCCAAGCTCGGCGCGTACGAGCTGCAGGGGGTGCTCGGCCGGGGCGGGATGGCAACCACCTATCGGGCCAGGAGGACCGGGGACGGCTCGACGGTGGCGGTCAAGGTGCCTCACGATGGTTGCCTCGCCGACGAGACGTTCGTCGCCCGGTTCGTCCGCGAGGGCAGGCTCGGCGAGCAGCTCCACCACCCCCGTATCGTGCGGATCCTCGCGGCGGGCGAGGAAGGCGGGCGGCCGTACCTGGCCATGGAGCTCATCACGGGGCGGACGCTCAAGGCGGAGATGCGGGAGCGCGGACCGATGCCGCTGCGCCGGGCGCTGGAGATCGCCCGCGACATCGCCGAGGCGCTCGACTACGCGCACGCCAAGGGCGTCGTCCACCGGGATCTCAAACCCGAGAACGTGATGCTGCTACCCGACGGGACGATCAAGGTGATGGACTTCGGGATCGCGCGCCTGACCGACCAGCCGGGCCTCACGACCTCCAACCTTTTCCTGGGGACGCCGCTCTACGCGGCGCCCGAGATGGTCGACCCCAAAAACGTCGACCATCGCGCCGACCTCTACGCCCTGGGCATCATCCTCTACGAGATGCTCGAGGGCGCCGTGCCGTTCACCGCCGACTCGCCGTTCCGCGTGCTCGAGATGCACCTGCGGCAGCCGCTGCCGTCGCGCGAGCAGCTCGCGCGCCAGGTCCCCGCGCAGGTGTGGGCGGTCGTCGAGAAGCTCTGCGCGAAGACGCCATCGGCACGGTTCGAGGGGGCGCAACCGCTGCTGGTGGAATTGAACCGCCTGCTGCAGGACTTGCCGACCGTGGAGGGGCGCGACGTCTTCTAGCGCAACCGCGGCGGTTCGCGAGGCGATGGTCGTCGGCGACCAGGTCGTCGTCATCTGGGCCGACGGCCACGAGTCCTACTTCGCCGGACCGGCGCTCCGCAAGGCGTGCAGCTGCGCGTCGTGCAAGGGCGAACGCCACCTCTTCGGCCGCGCCACGCTCCCGACCCTCACCACGCTGCGGCCAGAGGCGTTCAGCCCCGTCGCGGCGCACCTCGTCGGGAACTACGGCCTGCAGGTGGTCTGGGGGGACGGCCACGACCACGGGATCTACGCGCTCGCCGAGCTGCGCGCGAGCTGCCCGTGCGAGAGCTGCAGCGCCCGCCGGACGCAACCGGGACCGTAGCCCCTCGGCCGTGGGGTTCGCAAACATAACCCAACTATTTTCAGCTTGATACGCACCTGCCGCTCGCGCCGGGCGCCGCCCCGCCAACGCCGGGGGACACCCCGGACTCGCTAGAATGAGCTCGTGAGTGACGTTCGCAGCATCACCGTGGACGGCGTCACCCTCGACCTGGTCGTGGAGCACAAGCGCGTCAAGAACCTCAACGCCCGGCTCCACGGCCGGACCGTGAGGGTGAGCGCCCCGTTCCACACCCCCGACGCCGAGATCGAGAGAGCGATCCCGGAGCTCGCCCGCACGCTCCTGCGGAGGGCGCGCGCCGGCCAGGTCAACGGCGAGGCGGACGCCCTCGCCCTCGCGCGCCGGGTGGCGGCGCGGTTCCCGCACCCGCCCGAGGTGCGCGGCGTTAGGTTCGTGACCACCCAGCGCTCCCGGTGGGGCAGTTACTCGCCGTCCACGCGGACCATCCGCCTCAATGCCGTGCTGCGCCTGATGCCCGGGTGGGTGCTCGAGGCGGTCGTCGCCCACGAGCTCGCCCACGTGGTGCACCTTCGCCACTCGAAAGCGTTCTGGGCGCTCGTCCACGCCGCCTGCCCCGAGACGGACCGGGCCACCGCGTTCCTCGAGGGCGTGAGCTGGCTCGGCACCAGCTGGCGGACGCTGCCGGCGGTCGAGAGGTCGCTCCTCGTCCCGCCGGACGACGAGCGCGGCGCGGCCTAATCCGGATCCGTCGTCCAGACGGAGCGGGCGCGTGCGATCTCGCGCTGGTCCCCGACGCGAACGAGACGGTGCCGGAACGCGGGGGCCTCGCCGGCCTCGCGCTGGACCTCGACCGCGATGCGGTCGCCGCGGCGGGCCTCGGCGCGGAACTCGACCTCGAGCTCGCTGAGGCTCGCGCCGGAGACTACCGGCCCGGGCAGCGCCTCCAACGCCCAGCTGATCACGCTCACGTTGTTGGCGTGATCGTTCATGTCGAGGTCCGCGAGGCGCACCTCGACGATCGCCTCGGATGTCGGCGCCTCGACCTCGGGGAGGCGCCCGAACGGGTCATCGAGGACGCGGCCCGGCGCGTGGCGGGCGATCGCCTCGACGGCCTCGAGCGACCGCACGGGCCGGCGCGTTGCGAGGTCGAGCAAGACCCAGCCTGTCGTCGCGATCCCCAGCTCGGCCCCGCCTGCGTCCTCGACCCGAAACTCGCGCAGCGCGTACAACCGCTGGACGCCCGCCGGCCAGGTGGTCACGCGAACGTCGTCGCGCCACCCGGGAAGGCCGGCCAGGCGCAGGTGCAACCGCGCGAGCACCCACGTGCGGCCCTGCGCCTGCAGCGCGTCCACCGCCCAGCCGAGCGCCGTCGCATGGTTGCCCGCGGTCTCCTGCAGCCAGTTGCACACCTGCGGCACCGACGCCCGCCCGCGGGCTCCGACCTCGTACGACCGCACCCTGTAGCTGTCGGTCCACACCGACGGCGCCTCGCTCACAGCGACGCCTCCCGGCCGGAGATGATAGCCGGGAAGACCGGGGTCAGGGCAAAGGGGCCAGGGGTCAGGGGTCAGGGGACGACACAGCGAAGGCAGGCCCGAGGGAGGCGCCGTCTAGGACCCGCCGCCCGGATACGGCCGGAATTCTCAGGGCACGCGGCCGAGGGCGGCCGCGCCACAAGAAGAAGCGAAGGAGCTTTGGGGGGGCGGGCGCCCTCGCCCGCCCGAGCGAGGCGGTTGGTCCGCTATCGGCGGCGCACTAGTAGGCGTGATGGTGGCGCCAGAACCGCAGCATCGTCAGCCACATGATCTTGAAATCCAGCGCCAGCGACCAGTTGTCGATGTAGTAGAGGTCGAACGCGATCCGCTTGCGAATCGAGCTCTGGCCGCGGAGGTCGTGCACCTGCGCCCAGCCGGTGATGCCGGCGCGCACCCGATGGCGCGACATGTACTCCGGGTAGCGCTCGCGGAAGCGCGCGACGAACTCCGGCCGCTCGGGGCGCGGACCCACGAGCGACATGTCGCCGCGGACAACATTGAGGAGCTGCGGGAGCTCGTCGATGGACAGCCGCCGGAGCCAGTTCCCGACGCGGGTCGTGCGGGGATCGTTGGGGATCGCGAAACGGGGGCCGGTCTCCGCCTCGGCATCGGGGATCATGGTGCGGAACTTGACGATCCGGAACGGCTTGCCGTCCAACCCCATGCGGAGCTGGCGGTAGAACACCGCGCTCCTGTCCTCCAGCCACACGGCCAGTGCGACCGCGCCGAGCAGCGGCAGGAGCAGCACGAGCGCGAGCGAGCCGAGCAGCAGGTCCATGACGCGCTTGACGAGCGTGTTCCAACCCGCGAGGGGGATCTGGGTGAGGTTGACGACCGGGATCCCGTCGAGGTCCTCGACGCCGGCGCGCAGGGCGAAGTACTGGAGCAGGTCGGGCACGACCCGGACCGCGAGCAGCAGCGGCTCGGCGTGCCTGAGGAGTCGGATCGTCTTGTGCTGGGCGCCCAGCGGCAGCGCCACGTAGAGCAAGCCCACTCCGTGCGCCTGGACCACCTCCTCGATCTGTTCCAGCGTGCCCAGCACAGGCAGGTCTTCGAACCGTGCCCCGGCCTTGCCCGGGTCGTCGTCGATGAACCCGACCACGTCCAGCCCGAGTTCGCGGTGCTGGGCGAGCTTGACGGCGACCATCCTTCCGAGCTGGCCGGCGCCGGCCACCAGCGCCCGCCTGCGGTGGCGCGGCGAGGCCCACACCCGCGCCATCACGCTCCAGAACGCGAGACGGCCGGCGGTCACGAAGACGACGTCGATGAGCGCGAAGAACCCGAGCGCGAGGCGGGAGTACGTAAATTCGCGGTAGAACGCGAGGCCGGCGGCGAGCACGAGCATCGCGACCATGACCGCGATGACGATCGCGAACGCCTCCTCGACGCGGGAGCGCTGCGGGCGCCCCTGCAGCAGGCCGCGGAAGTAGAACACGATCGGCCAGATCAGCGCGATGATCGGGAAGAGCGCGAGGTACGGGGCGAACGGGGGCACGCCCTTCGTGATCGGGTACACCTCGACGTTGAAGCGCAGGTGATAGGCGAGGAAGAGCGCCAGGTAGGTGGCCGCGAGGTCCACGGCGACCAGCCCGGTGCGGTTGATGCGCAGCTTTTCGCCGATCATGGCGCCTGGCGCGGCGGGAGCACGCGCTCGATGAGGTAGGCGAACCGCCGGCGAAAGCGCGGGCGGGAGAAGCTCTCGGCCCTGGCGCGCAGCAGCGCGGTGTCGAAGCGCGCCGCGAGGACGTTGCGGCACGCGGCGACGAGCGCCGGCACCGTGCCCTCCTCGGCCAGCTCGCCGTGCTCGCCGCTGACCACGACGTCGGCGGTGCCGCTCGCCGAAAGCCCTGCGACCGGCGTGCCGCACGCGAGCGCCTCCACCGTCACCATGCCGAAGTCCTCGACGTTCGGCACCAGCAGCAACGCGGCCGACCGGTACGCGTCGCGCAGCCGTTCGCGCGTCACCCGCCCGAGGAAGCGCACCCCGGCGCCCGCCTGCCAGCCGAGCGCCCGCCGCATCGGCCCCTCGCCGATGACGTCGAGTGGCATGCCCAACTCCTTGGCGACCGCGATGCCGACCTCCACCCTCTTGTACGGAACCAGCGCCGCGACCATCAGGATGCGCCGGTCTCGCTCGCCGCCGGGGGTGAAGAAGTCGACGTCCACGGGCGGCGGGATCACCTCGGCCTCGCGGCGCCAGTAGCGCTCGATGCGGCGGGCCACGAGGCGGGAGTTCGCGACGAAATGGTCGACGCGCGCCGCGGAGACGACGTCCCACGTGCGCAGGTGCTCGAGCTCCGCCCGCAGCAGGGGGCGCAGCGGCGCCGGCACGGTGCGCACGTAGTCGTCGCGCCGGTCCCAGAGGTAGCGCATCGGCGTGTGGCAGTAACACACGTGCACCGCGCCCGGCGGCGGGATGACGCCCTTGGCCACGCAGTGGCTGGAGGAGACGATGAGGTCGAAGCCGTCGAGACGAAAGCTCGCGACCGCCTGGGGCATCAGCGGCAGCAGCGGCCGGTACAGCCGGCCTCCGAACGAGAGGCGCTGCAGGGCGGAGGTGCGGATCGGGTGGGACTCGAGCGCACCCTCCACGGCGCCCTTGCGGTGGAACAGCGTGAAGATCGGCGCGCCGGGAAAGAAGCTGGCGATCTCAGCCAGCACGGCCTCTCCGCCTCGCATCCCGTTGAGCCAGTCGTGCACCAGGGCGACCCGCATCAGGACTCCTCCCGCACCGAACCGTACACCGCGAGCGTCGCCTCCGCGGCCCGCCGCCAGGGGAACGCCTGCGCCCGGGCGAGGCCGCGCTGGCGAAGCTCGCCGCGCAGCTCACCGTGGGCCAGCACACGCCTCACCGTGCCCGCCAGCTCGACGACGTCCCGCGGGTTGACCCGAAGGACGGCGTCGCCGGCCACCTCGCGCACGGCGGCGATGTCGCCCGCCACCACCGGCACGCCGCACGCCATGGCCTCCAGGACCGGCAGTCCGAAGCCCTCGTACAGCGTCGGGTAGATGAACACCGACGCGCCGCGGAAGAGCGCCGCGAGCTGGGTTCGTTCGACGTGGCCGAGGCAGCGCACCTGGCCGGCGAGGCCCATCCCTTCCGCCCGCCGCGCGAGCTCGCCACCGGCCGGGAACCCGCCGACCATCAGGAGCTGCGGCAGCGAGCCGTGCCCGTCGTGGGTCAGGAGCTGGTAGACCTTGAGCAGGCCCTCGGCGTTCTTGTGCGGCTTGTGGTTGCCGACGTGGAGCAGGTACGGCGCCCTGACGTCGAGATCCTGGCGAAGCGCCTCGTCGCGCTCCGGGTCGCCGGGCGCGAGGAACTCCTCGTGGACGCCGTGCGGGATGACCCGGATCCGCTCCTCGCTGGCGCCGAACAGCCTCTTGAGGTCGTCGGCGGTCGTGCGGGAAACCGCGACGACGCGGCGCGCCCGCCGCACGGCGGCGCGGATCGAGAGACGCGCGTAGGCGAAGCCGAGCGAGCTGGGCAGGAACTCGGGGAAGAGCACGTGAATGATGTCGTGGACCGTGACGACCATGCGGCGCGGGAGCAGCCACGGCAGCACGTAGTGCGGCACGTGCAGGACGTCGACGCCGGCGCGCATGGCGGCGACCAGCAACGCACCTTGCTCCCGGACCGAGTAACCGGCAGCGTCGACCTCGACGAGCCGCCAGCTCTCCGGCAGCTCGGGGAGGAGGTGCCGGTTCTCGCGGCCGACGAACACGACCATGCCGCCCGGCGGATCGATGTGGGCGAACTCCCCCAGCAGGCCCTGGAGGTACGAGCCGATCCCATAGTCCGCGAGTTTGCGGGCATCGATACCGAGACGGTGCATTCGCGGGCATTCTAAGCCCGGAAGCCGCAGCCGGACTCGCGGCGCGAGGACGGAGTGCGCGAGGACATCGCGCGAACCGAGGCGGCCGGAGCCGGGCGCTACCTGGCGAGCGACGGCGCGAGCTCCGGGCGCCCCGCCCGCTCGTCGACGCCCTCGCGGGCGGGGACGGGCGGCTCTCCGGGGGCCGCCTGCGGCCGGCCGCCGGCCACGCGGGCGAGCAGCGCCCGCCATGCCTCGAGCGGGCGCTCCCAGCCGAGGTCCCTCGCGCGCCGGGCCGCGGCGACGCGCAGGGCGGCTCCGGTCTCGGGCTCGAGCGCGGCGTCGAGGGCGCCGGCGAGCGCCTCGGCGTCGCCTCGCGGCACGTGCCACGCGGCCCCCCCCGAGACCTCGACGAGCGCGGGGGCGTCCGACGCGACGCACGCGGCGCCGCACGCGAGCGCTTCGGCGAGCGGCAGCCCGAACCCCTCCTCCTCGGACGCGAGGACGACGACCTCGGCGTGGCGCAGGAGCTCGCGGGCGTCCTCCCGGCTCACGTAGCCCGGCATGTGCACGCGGGCCGGGTCGGGGTGCCGTGCGAGCGCCTGTTCCAGCCACCTGCCGCCCCAGCCGCGGCCGCCCGCGAGCACGAGGTCGGGCGCGTCCGCACGGCGACGGACGAGCGCGCCGTGGGCGGCCAGCAGCGTCGCCACGCCCTTTCGCGGCTCCAGGGTGCCGAGTTGGACGACGAACGGCCGCCCGGCCGAGAAGCGGCCGCGCACGCCGTCGGCGGTGTCCGCCGGGGCGCGCGGCGAGAAGAACGGCGGGATCCCTGAGGCGATGACCAGGGCCCGCTCGGCGGCCTTCGGTTGCAGACGCGCCACCGCCGACCGCGTCGCCTCCGAGAGGAACACGACCGTGCCGGCCGCGGCCAGCGACTCCTCGAAGTAGGCGTTGAAGCAGAACCGGTTGGCGAGCGTGTGCGCCAACGGACGCGTCCTCGGCGTGACGTCCTGCACCACGAGCACGTCCGGAGTCCGCAGGCGGCGAGGCCGCACGCCGAGCGTCGCCACGTAGGCGTCGGCGCGCCCGGCCAGCAGCGGCGCCGCGACGGTGTGGAGCCAGATGGTGCCCGGCAGCGGGAGCCGGGGCGCCAGCGTCGAGACCCGGCCGCCGAGCGCCTCGACGCCGAGCGTCGCAACCCGCCGCGGGACGCACAGCACGAGCGACCAGTCGGTGGTTGCGACCAGGCCCGCGAGCAGGCCATCGAGCCACACCCCGACCCCCGTGCGCGGGCCGATCAGCGAGCGGGCGTCAAACGCGATACGCATCGGCGAACCGGCTCGGCATGCCGCAGGCTCGGCGAAACACCGTCGCGCTCGCCCGCGCCGCGTCGTCCCAGCAGAAGCGTGCCGCGCGGGCGCGGCCCGCCGCGGCGAGACACGCCGCCAGTTGTGGGTCACCCGTCAGGCGGACGATCGCGCCGGCGATGTCGGCCACACGGGTGGGGTCGACGTACAGCGCCGCCCCGCCGGCGACCTCCGGCAGCGAGGCGGCGCGCGAGATGATCACGGGAACCCCGCACGCCATCGCCTCGAGCACGGGCAGCCCGAACCCCTCGAGCAGGGACGGAAACACGAGCGCCTCCGCGGCGCGCAGGACCGCCGAGAGCACCTTGCGGTCGAGGTAGTCGAGATGCCGGATGCGCTCGCGGACCGGCGAGCGCGCCAGGGCCGCCTGCGCCGCCTCGGTGTGCCAGCCCCAGCGGCCGACGAGCACCAGCGCGCCCGGGTAACCCGCCGCCACCGCCTGCTCGAACGCCTCGAGCAGCCGGACGACGTTCTTGCGCGGCTCCAAGGTGGAGACGAACAGGAGGTACCGGGGCGGCAGGCCGGCCGGGAGGGTGCCGTTGCCGGCCAGGATCGCCGGGTCGACCCCCTCGTGGATCACGTGGATCCGCCGCGCGCTCACGCCGCCCAGCCGTTCGAGGTCGGCCGACGTCGCGCTCGAGACGGCGATGAGCGCGTCGGCGGCGTTGAGGACGCCCGGGAGATGACGGCGGAGGTTGTCGAGGGTTTCGCGCTGGACGGTCTGCGGGAGGCGCAGGAACGCCAGGTCGTGCACCGTGGGCACCAGGGCGCGGACCGCGGCGAGATGGCGGCGGGGCACGAAGAAGTTCGGGGCGAAGAACACGTCGTTGCCGTCGAGGAAGAGGAGTAACGGCTCGACCGTGGCGCGCAGGCAGGCGAGGGTGGCGCGCACCGGGAGCAGGAAGCCTCTCGGCATGTGGTGGAAGCGGAACCGGGTGCGCAGCGACGTCGGCAGCACCGGCGGCGGGGCATCACTGGGCGCGCCGAAGGTGTGGGCGTAGAGGTGGAGCTCGATCGCCGGGTCCACCTCGGGAAGCCGCGCCAGCAGGTTCCACTCGTACCAGCCGACCCCGGTCATTCGCTCGAAGAACGGGAAGATGTCGACGCCGATCGCGAGCGTCTCCTCGCCGAGGACGACCCGCCGGTAGCGCCGCCGCAACCGCGCGGCGAGCGTGCCGGCCAGATCGCGCACCACGTGCGCGAAAAAGGCGGCGGTGACGCGCAGGCGACGGGCCATCGCGAGGAAGGTTACACTAGGGTTCCCAACCATGCGGCGGATACTTCGTCTCGTCGTGGTCGCCGCTTCCTGCGCCGTTGCCGGTGGCATCGCCTGGCGTTGGTGGACGGCGCCGCCGCTCGCCGATGCCGGCGCGCTCGCCGACGCCGCCACGGTCGCGCCGGCCGACGCGGACGGGGTGCTCGTCATCGCGGAACCGGCCCGCGCCGCCAGGTGGCTCGCCCGCCGCCCGCAGGCGCTCGCGCTGGTGCTGCTCGCCGCCCCGGGTGCGGACGACGGGATGGCGCGCCTCCGCGGCGCGCTCGCCGCCCTCGCGCGCGAGGCGGGCGGCCCCCTCACGGTGTGGTGGCGCGGCCGCGACGTCGCCGTCGGCGGGCGCGTGAGCGCCGGCGCCGCCAAGGACCTTGCCCGCCTGGCGGCGCTCACCGGGCTGCCGGCGCGCGCGACACCCGCCGGGTCGGGAGAGGTCGTCGTCGCGATCGCGACCGCGCCGGCGATCCTGGAAGGCGCCCGAGGGCCCCGGCCCTCGCTCGCCGCCGGCCGGTTCGCTGCGGCCGCCCGCCGCGCCGGCCGCTGGTGGCTCGCGAGCGCCGGTCGCGATCGTCTCGAGGTGACCTCTGGCGCCGCGCCCGAGCTGCCCGCGGCCGACGACGGCGCCGAGGTCGTCACCGCGGACGTCGCCGCCCTCGTCGGCCCCGCTGCCTCCGCCTTCGCCGGGGCGCACGTCCCCGCGCGGCTGCTGCTCGACCGCGGTGCGTGGGCGCTCGAGCTCCCCGGCACGCCGGCCTCCGAAACGCTCGCACGACTCCTCAGCGTCGGCGGGGACGACCCGGCCCCGGCGCCGGCAGGCGCCCGTCGTTGGCGGGGCGTTCTCGGGGAGGTCTGGGCGCGCACCGGCGGCGGTCTCGCGCTCGCCTCGACGCCCGACATGCTGGCGCGGCTCTCCGCGCCCCCGCCGCCCGGGGAGCTGGGCCGCCTGCGCGGACCGGAGGTCGCGGCGCTGTGCGTGCGGGCCGCCGGGGCGCTCGGACCGCTGCCCTGGATGGCCGAGCGCGCCGCCGCCCTGCGCCGCGCCGCACCGCTGGTCGCCCCGCTGCGGCTGGCCCGCTGGCGCCTGGTGCCCGACGGCGGCCGCATCGTGCTCGAGTGGTAGCATCCCGCCGATGGCGCTCGTCAACGCATCGCGGCGCGGGCCGGTGGCGATCGTCGAGCTCGCGCGCCCCTCGTCCGGGAACGCGCTCTCGAACGCGCTGGTCGCCGAGCTTGCCGCGGCGATCGCCGGCGCCCCGGCGCCTGGCGTGCGGGCGGTGATTCTCGCCGGTGCCGGCCGCCACTTCTGCACCGGCGCCGACCTCGCCGAACTGGCGAACGGCGCCGACGCGCCCGAGGCCGAGCGGGTCGCCGAGGCGAGGCGACTCGGCGATCTCTTCGCGGCCGTGCTGCGCTGCCCGCTGCTCACGGTCGCGGCCGTCCACGGCGCCGCGTTCGGCGGGGGCGCCGGTCTCGCGGCCGCCTGCGACATCGTCATCGCCGGTCCCGGCGCGATGTTCCAATTCTCCGAGGCGCGCCTCGGGTTCGTGCCGGCCCTCGTCTCGGTGTTCCTGCCCCGCCGGGTCGCTCCCGCCGACCTCGCCTCGGCGTGCCTCGACCCGACCCCCCTCGGCCCGGAAGCGGCGCGCGCCGTCGGGCTGGTGGACGAGGTCGCGCCTGACCCGGTCGCCGCCGCCGAACGGCGGGCCCTCGAAGTGTCCCGCAAGGTCGCAGCGGGCGCGGTTGCGGAAACCAAACGGCTCCTGCTCGACCTCGCCCTGCCGGACCTGGACGCCCGCCTCGCCGAGGCCGCCGTCGCCAACGCGAGACGGCGCGCCAGCGTCGAGTGCCGGCGCGGCCTCGCCGAGTTCCTCGCCACGAAGCGCTTCCCAGACTGGCTGGGTGAGGATGAGACAGTTAAGAGTTAAGAGTTAAGAGTTAAGAGTTACTAATCAGGCACGATAATAGTTGACAAATGGCGGGGCAGAGCCGATATTGTCGGCATGGAAACCCGAGACGCTCGCTCGCTTCCTGGAGTGGCGCAAGAGGACCTGCGGAAGAAGGCCGTGGCTGCGGTGCTGTCGGGGATGAGCCAGGCCGAGGCGGCGCGGGTGTTCGGGGTCAGCCGGTACTCGGTGATCAAGTGGCAGAGGGCGTTTCGGGAGGGTGGTGAGGAGGCGCTGGGGGCGCGGCGGCGGGGTCGGCGCAAGGGGCAGGGCGCGGCGCTGACCGGGCGTGAGGCGGTACGGGTGGTGGAGTGGATCCGGGGGCGATGCCCTGAGCAGCTGAGGCTTCCGTTCGCGCTGTGGACGCGAGAGGCGGTGCAGGAGTTGATCGAGGAGCGGATCGGGCCGCGGTTGGCCCTGACCACGGTTGGCAAGTACCTGAGGAGTTGGGGGTTCACGCCGCAGAAGCCGGTGCGCAGGGCCTACGAGAGGAATCCGGTGGCGGTCCAGAGGTGGCTGACGGAGACCTATCCGGCGATTCGAGCGAGGGCGAAGGCCGAGAGAGCTGAGATCTACTGGGGCGACGAGATGGGGCTGCGGTCGGACCATCAGGCTGGGACGAGCTTCAGCCCGAAGGGGCAGACCCCGGTCATCCCCGGGACGGGGCAACGTTTCTCGACCAATATGATTTCGGCGGTGACCAACCGTGGGCACCTGTGCTTCATGGTCTTTGGCGAGAGATTCCGGGTGAAGGTGTTCCTGGACTTCGTGCGGCGGCTCGTCCGACAGGCCAAGCGGAAGGTGTTCGTGATCGTGGACGGGCATCCCGTGCACCGGGCGACTCTCGTCCAGGCGTGGCGCGTGCAACACCTTGACGAACTCGAACTCTTCTACCTTCCGGGCTACAGCCCCGAGTTGAATCCCGACGAGATGCTCAACAACGACGTCAAGGCCAACGCGCTCGGCCGCCGACGGCCCAGGACCAAGGCCGAGATGGTGGCTGGCGTCCGCTCCTATCTCCGCAGCACCCAAAAACGACCCGGCGTCATCCGCTCCTACTTCAACGAGGACCACGTCCGTTACGCCGCCTGACCCTGACCCTGTCAACTACAATCGTGCCGCCGTAGTAAGAGTTGAGAGTTGAGAGTTGAGAGTTGACGGTCGCCTGTCAGCGACCTCATCGGATCGTCCCCTCTCTCCGGAGCGTTCGACTTTCAGGTGTCGACTGCTGACTGTCAGCTGTGAGCGGCCAGCTGTGCGCCGTCGGCCTGCCGCGTGTGGTAGAGGGTGTCGCGCTCGACCGGCGTGCGCTGCGCCTCGCGGATGAGGTGCTCGAGGTCGCGACGCGCCATCCCCGCCCCGGCCCTTCCTCCCGCCGCCAGCGTGATGCGCTCGTCGACCACCGTGCCGTCGAGGTCGTCGGCCCCGAAGTGCAGCGCCACCTGCGCGCCCTTGGCGCCGAGCATGATCCAGTAGGCCTTGATGTGCGCGATGTTGTCGAGCAGGAGGCGGGCCAGCGCGACGGTCTGCAGGTCGAGCCGCCCCGTGGACGGCGCGATGTGCTCGAGGCGGGTGTGGTCCGGGTGGAACGCGAGCGGGATGAAGCACTGGAACCCGCCGGTCGCGTCCTGAAGCTCGCGCAGGCGCACGAGGTGGTCCACGCGCTCCTCGGCCGTCTCGATGTGGCCGTACAGCATCGTGCAGTTCGACTTCACGCCCGCGCCGTGGACCGCGCGGGCGATCTCCAGCCAGCGGTCCCCCGAGGTCTTGTGATCGCAGATCACCGCGCGGACGCGCTCGGCGAAGATCTCCGCCCCGCCGCCGGGGCAGGAGTCGAGACCGGCCGCGACCAGGCGCCGGATCACCTCCTCGACCGGCAGCTTCGAGCGCTGGGCGAGGAAGTCGAGCTCGACCATCGTGAGCGCCTTGAGGTGCACCCACGGGAACCGCGCCTTCAGGGCGACGAACAGCGCCTCGTAGTAGTCGAGCCCGAGCTTCGGGTGCAGCCCGCCTACGATGTGCAGCTCCGTCACCGCCTCGGTCACGTCGCGCGCCGCCACCTCGACGGCCTGCTCGACCGTGTACGTCCAGCCGCGCGCGCCGCCGTACTTCTCCGCGAAGGCGCACAGCGCGCACGACGCCACGCAGACGTTGGTCGGGTTGAGGTGGCGGTTGACGTTGAAGTAGGTCACATCGCCATGACGGTGCTCGCGGACGTGGTTGGCCAGCCGCCCGACCGCCAGGAGGTCGGCGGTCGTCGCGACCAGGAGCCCGTCCGCCGCCGACAGCCGCTCGCGGGCCAGCACCTTCTCGGCGAGCGGCGCGAGGCGAGCGTCCAGGAACGGCCCGAGGGCGGCAACCGCCATGCCGGCCACTCTACCACGCGGCCGCTGAACCGGGGACTGATTCTCAACTGTCGCGGCGGCCCGCCGCGGAGTCCCAGGCCCGGTTTCTGCTTGACACCGGGGGGGTCGGCCTCTAGCATGACTCCCCCCGGGGCGGACAACGTCACGCGGGAGGTTAGCTCAGCGGGAGAGCACCTGCCTTACACGCAGGGGGTCGTGGGTTCAAATCCCTCACCTCCCACCACTCGCCGGGCCGACCTGATCACGACGCGGGGTGGTAGTTCAGTTGGTTAGAACGCCGGCCTGTCACGCCGGAGGTCGCGAGTTCGAGTCTCGTCCACCCCGCCATTCGTCGTTCCCCCGAATCAACCCGGACTCGGGCGCGCGCTCGAATCCCCCGCCCACCCTCCCGCTGGCGTTGTCCTCGGCCACATCCGCCGCGTCGCGCCCCCAGCCCACCCTCCCGCGCGGTCGAGTCTCGTCCGCCCCGCCAATTTGCTTGATCCCCGGGCCCTCGGTCACGCCGAGGCCCAACGATTCGGAACTCGCGACCTCCGGCCGCAAGTGGCGGCACCTCGGCGCTCGGGTCGTGCCCGCGCTCGAGTCCCCCACCTTCCACCCGCAGGCGCTGTCCAAGGCCAAGGCCGCGGCGGGTGGGCGATAGCCACTTCACGCAGCCTTCTGGTTTGACCTATCGCACCCTCGGCGCAGTGGCACCGCTGAGGTCGAACGTCCAGACGGCGCCGGAGCGCCTGTTGTCGGACATGCCTCCCACCGCGGCGACTCCTCCGTCGCCAGAGAGCGCGACGGACCAGCCTTGGTCGCCAGGACCGATCGCCGCGCCGCCGACCAGCTTCGCCCGCTCGGCCCAGGTAGCGCCGCTGCGAGCGAATATCCAGGCCGCACCAATCTCGCCATCATCCTGGGGGCCGCCCACGAGTGCGGAATTTCCGTCCGCAGCCAACGCCACTGACCGACCCAACGCGGCCGCTCCTGAGGCGTCAATTGCGAGGAGCTTGGCCTCTTGACGCCACGTCGACCCCGTGCGTTTGTACACCCAGCAGGCTCCGGAGTGTCGCCCGGCGACATCGCCGCCGACGATCGCCGTACCGCCATTAGCAGAGATCGCGACCGAGCAACCCGCGGTGGCTGGGCCGGTGTCACCGGCAGCGACGAGCTTGGTTGACTCGACCCATTCCCTGTGGGTGAGAACGAAGACCCAGACCGCACCGTCACCCTGGTGGTCCAGCGGGCCTCCGACGAGGATCGTCCGGCCGTCGCCAGATATCGCCGTCGCCGCGCCCTGGTTCGCCGCTCCTAGAGCCCCGCGTCCGACGAGCTTCTCACCGCACTGACTCCACCGACCACCTCTCCTCGCGAACACCCACGCCGCGCCTGACCGCCCACCGTCGCTCGGTCCACCGATAACGGCCGTATCGCCATCTCCGGACAGTCCAACTGACGATCCCTGGGAGGCGTTGCCGATTGCTCCGGTGCCGACCAGCTTGTCGCCCTGCTGGGCCCAGGTACTTCCAGACCGCGTGAAAATCCAGGCCGCCCCGTGCCTGTTGTCGTCACGGAATCCACCTACGATCGCGGTCCCGCCGTCTCCGGAAATGGCGACCGACCACCCCTGCCAGGCTGCGCCGACGGCATCCCTGCCGACGAGCCTCGCCTGTTGGGTCCAGGCTCCGCCTGCGCGGGTGAACACCCAGGCGGCACCGGCGTCGCTGTTGTCGCCATGGCCGCCCATCACGAGCGTGCTCCCGTCGGCGGAGAGCGCCACGGAGTCCCCCTGCGAGCCACGGTTGCCCAGCGCGTCGCGGGCGATTAGCTTCTCGCCGAGCGGTTGGAACTGGGCGCCGGAGAACTGCGAGAGAAGCATCGCAACTACCACGAGGATCATGGTCCGTCTCATGGCCATCTCCCTAGTCTGAGACCCCTCGTTGTCCACCACCGAACTCCGGGGGCGCCATCGTCGATTGGTTCTACGACCGCGGACGTTCCAATATCACAGAACCCTGGACGTCGCGGCTCTATGGCTGAGCCTTCGCCGAGGCCTCGGCGTCCCTGCCGGCCCGTCCGCGCGGAACAAATTGCCGGCCTCTACGTATTTATCTGCGACGAAGCGGGCGTGTTCGGGGGGTAGGAATCCGCGCCGGGTGGCGAGGCGCCCGGGGGACCTCTGGCGGCCCGGGCGAGGTCCGGCGAATCAAGGACACTGCGCGGCGGGCGGACGCTGCGGGAAGAGGAAAGCGAGATGCGGCGCTGGCGAGTCTGGCTGATTCTCGGTGGGGTGATCGTAGTCCTCGGCGGGGGCGGCGCCTTCTCCTGGTACCAGAAGAAGCACGCGCCCACCGAGGTGTCGGTGGCCAAGGTGGCCCTCGAAGACGTGGTCGCCAAGGTCACGGCCAACGGCAAGATCCAGGCGGAGAAGAAGGTCGACCTCGCGGCGCTGGTCATGGGCCAGGTCGTCAACCTGGCGGTGCGCGAGGGCGACCCGGTCAAGGCTTCGGACTTCCTCCTCCAGATCGACAAGACCCACGCCACGGCCGAGGAAGCAGGCTCGGCGGCCGCTCTCTCCGCCAGCCAGAGCCAGCTGGATTCGGCCCGGGCGGCGCTCGAGCAGGCCCAGGGCGACTTCAATCGGACCGACGACAACTACCGCTCCGGCATCACCTCGGTGGCCGATCTCGAGCACGCCCGGGCCGCCCTCGACACGGCGCGGGCGGCCTACCAGACCGCCATCCACCAGATCGAGCAGAGCCGGGCCGTGCTCAACGCCTCCCGCGACGACCTCTCGAAGACCACCGTCCGCTCGCCGATCGACGGCATCATCACCGCCCTCAGGATCAAGGCCGGCGAGGTCACCGTGGTCGGGACGATGAACAACCCCGGCACCCAGCTCATGACCATCTCCGACATGACGACCGTGCAGGCGGTGCTCATGGTCGACGAGACCGACACCCCGACCATCGCCCTCGGCCAGAAGGCGGTCCTGACCCTGGATTCCTACCCGGGCCGCCGCTTCGACGGCGTGGTGACGGAGGTGGGCAGCTCGCCCATCGCCAAGGACGACGTCGAGCTCGCCGGCCTCACCACGACCTCCGACGCGATCAACTTCAAGGTCCGGGTCAAGCTCCTCGACCCCCCGCCGAGCATCCGCCCGGGCTTCTCCGTGACCGCCGACATCATCACCGGGACCCGGTCGAAGGTGCCGGCGATCCCGCTGGCGGCGGTGGTCATCCGCGACTCGACCACCGGCGAGAAGGACGCCACCGGCCGGCTCAAGACCGAGCAGGGCGTCTACACCGTCGTCCGCGGCAAGGTCGGTTTCGTGACCGTCAAGACCGGCCTGTCCGGCGAGCTCCAGGTCGAGGTCACCGGCGGTCTCGAGCCCGGAGTCGAGGTCGTGACCGGCCCGTTCAAGACGTTGCGGACGATCAAGGACGGCGACCGCGTCAAACCGATGAGCGAGGAGCGGCGCAAGGCGCTGGAGGCGGGTGATGCGGCGGCCTCCTCGTAGGTCATGAGTCTCGCCGAGCTCGCCCGCATCGCGCTGGTCGCCCTGGGGCGCAACAAGCTGCGCTCGGGCCTCACGCTCCTCGGCGTCATCATCGGCGTCATGACCGTGGTGTCGGTCGTGGCGATCATCGCCGGCCTCAACACGTTCGTCGCGACCAAGCTGACCAACCTCAACCCCGACGTCCTGGTCTTCACCAAGTACGGCATCATCCGCAGCCGCGCCGAGTTCATCCTCGCCAACCGCCGCAAGGCCCTGACCATGCGCGAGACCAGGCTGGTGGCCGAGGAGTGCCGGAGCTGCGCCGCGGTCGGGGCCCAGGCGGGGCAGGTGGTTACGGTCCACGCCGGCAACCGCAAGCTGGCCGGCGTCCAGGTCACCGGCTACACCGCCAACGTCGACTCGATGCTCAACCTGGACATCGTGGAGGGGCGGTTCTTCAATCCGACCGAGGAGCTCCACGCCGTGCCGGTGGCGGTGATCGGCGCCGACGTCAAGGACCAGCTCTTCCCAACGCTCGACCCCGTCGGCCGGACCATCCTGGTGCGCGGCTATCCGCTGCGGGTCATCGGCATGCAGGCCCGGCTCGGCCAGTTCCTCGGCCAGGCCCGGGACAGCGTCGTCTTCGTGCCCATCACCCTCCTCCAGAAGGTGCTCACGAGCGACAACGGCGTTTCCATCCTGGTCCGCCCGACCGGCGGCATGACGGCGGTCGACGCGACCCAGGACGAGGTGCGGACGATCCTGCGATCGCTGCGCAAGACCCAGTTCAAGGGCGCCGACCCGTTCGGCATCGTCGGCTCCGAGGCGATCCAGAGCCTGTGGGCCTCGATCAGCCAGGGGGCGTTCGCCGTCATGATCCTGGTATCGGGCATCTCGCTGGTCGTCGGCGCCATCGTCATCGCCAACATCATGTTCGTGTCGGTAGTCGAGCGCACCCATGAGATCGGCTTGCGGAAGGCCCTCGGCGCCCGCTCGCGCGACATCCGCCGCCAGTTCCTGCTCGAGTCGGCGATGCTGGCCGGGGTAGGCGGCCTGGTGGGGGTGGTGGCCGGCACGCTGGTGGCGCTGGCGGTGAGCGTCTACTTCCCCGCCGAGGTCAAGCTCCACTTCGTCCTCCTCGGGCTCGTGGTCGCCACGGTCACCGGCCTCCTCGCGGGCCTGGCGCCGGCGGCGGCGGCGGCCAGGAAGGCCCCGATCGAGGCGTTGCGATATGAGTGAGGCGAGGCCATGAGCCCGTTGATCCACCTGTTCCGTCGGGGCTTCGGCGAGAACGCGCGCTTCGCCCTGGCCGCCATCCGCGACCACAAGCTGCGGGCCGGCCTCACGGTTCTCGGCATCGTCGTCGGGGTGACCACGGTCATCGCCATGGTCGCCATCATCTCCGGCTTCAACAACAACGTGATCGGGACGCTACAGGCCTTCGGCGCCAGCCGCATCGAGTTCCAGAAGTACGAGGACCGGTTCGGGCCGGGCGGCCCGCCCGCCGACGAGGAGAAGCGCCGGCGCAACCTGACGGTGGCCGACACGGCTGCGATTCGCCAGTTGGTGCCGGAGGCCCGAACGGTGTTGAGCCGGATCAGCTACGACGGCGGCGTCGTGCACGTCAAACACCTCAATCTCGAAGCCAACCTCCCCTACGTCATGGGAACCGACGAGAACTATCCCATCGGGATGGCGTACCCGGTGGCGCGCGGCCGGTTCTACACCGCCACCGAGGTCGAGCACAGCGCGCCGGTGATCGTCCTCGGCGCCGACGTCAGGGAGGCCATCTTCCCCCACGAGGACCCGATCGGGAAGGACGTCACGGTCAACGGCGTCCGTTACCGCGTGGTCGGCGTCCTCTACAAGAAGGGCGAGCAGTTCGGCTACTCGCCCGACAACAAGGTGCTGCTGCCGTTCGGCACCTTCGAGCGCCAGTTCTCCGCCTTCGTTCGCGACAACGGGGTCATCATCGGCGTCCTGCCGCGGGACCCCAAGGACCTGCAGCTCGTGATCGACAAGGCCACCGAGGTGCTGCGCCACCGGCGCAAGGTGCCGTTCAACAAGCCCAACGACTTCGCCATCAACACCCCCGACCAGCTCATCGCCCAATTCAAGGCGATCACCGGCGGGGTCACCGGGGCGATGGTCTTCATCGCCCTCATCTCGCTCGTCATCGGCGGGGTCGGCGTGATGAACATCATGCTCGCCTCGGTCACCGAGCGCACCCGGGAGATCGGGGTGAGGCGGGCGGTGGGGGCGCTGCGCCGCGACATCGTCGGCCAGTTCCTGACCGAGGCGGTGACGCTGTCGTCGATCGGCGGAGTGGTCGGCGTCGCGCTCGGGCTCGCCACCGCCGCCACCGTGCGGGCGACGGTGCCGTCGCTGCCGACCGACGTGCCCCTGTGGTCGCCCCTGGTCGGGCTGGCGGTGTCGATGGGAGTCGGCATCCTCTTCGGCCTCTGGCCGGCGGTCAAGGCCTCGCGCCTGGACCCGGTCGAGGCGCTCCGCTTCGAGTGACGCACCTCGGCTTGCCCGACCTCGCGGCGCGCGCGGCCGAGCACTGCCGCGCCACGGGCGACTTCGGCCGCGCACCCGCCGCCGGTGCCAAGCCTGTGAGCCGTATCACGCAGGGGGGGAGCCTTGCCCGCCGCCGTTTGCTAAACTAATTGATGAGATTCAGTTCACGGGCCTGCGGCGGGGTCGAATGGGCTTCTCGGGAAACGTCGTCTGCCGGCGCCGAGCTGGTTGAGGGGTGATCCGATGCCGAGCATAGAGCCACGGGAGATCACCGAGAGCTTTCGCCTCGAACGGGTGCTCAAGTCGAGTCGCTCCTCGATCGTCTTCCGTGCCAACGACCCGCGCTCCGGCGGCACGGTGGCGATCAAGCTCATCCCTCCGGGCTCGCCCGCCGACCTGGACGCTTCACAGCAGCGGTTCCTCGCGGCGATGGCCGTCCTGACCCGGGCCGCGCCGCCGACGTTCCCCGTCCTTTTCGACCACGGCTTCTCGCCCGACGGCAGCGCGTTCATGGTGATGGAGCTGGTCGAGGGCGAACGCCTCGACACGCTCGCGGGCGTGGCGCCGGCGCGCGTCCTGGGGCTCGTGCTGGAGATCTTGGACGGACTGGAGGTCCTCGCCCGGTTCGGCAACGCCCACGGCAACCTCGCGCCGGAGAACGTCCTGGCGTGCCGGGCGAACGGCGTCGAGCACGTGCGCATTCTCGGCTTCGGCAGCGTCGCGTTTCACGGCGGCGTAGCGCGGACGGTCGGTTCCGCCAGCCTCGAAGGCCCGGCCCAGTTCGCGGCGCCGGAGCTTCTGGAGGCCGACGCCGCGGGCCACGCCAACTGGCGCGCCGACCTCTACGCGCTGGCCGGCAGCTGCGCGGCGTTGCTCCGAGCCGAGGTCTCCCCGGCGGATGCGCCGGATCCCAAGGTCACGCTTCCGCCCGAGGTGCGGGAGCGGGTCCACGAACCCGAAGCACTCGAGGCGATCCTCGAGCAATCGCTGCGGCGAGACGCGGCGACGAGGCCCTCCTCGCTCGATGAGGTCCGGCGGTCGCTCCGCCGTGCGCTCTCGGGGATCGGGACGATCGAGACCCCCGGGGGCCCGGCCCAGTGGTCCGCCGCGAGCCCGGATCACGGGGCCTCGGCCACGCTGCTCGAGAACCCGACGCTCCGGATGGCCGCGGTGGCGGCCGCTGAAATATCCCCCGAGGACGTGGTCGAGAGCATCGCTCCCGCGCAGGCGACGGCGGAGGTCCCCGGGGAGCCGGTCCCGGAGGAGGTCCCCCGTCCGCCGGAGACCGCGTCGGAGCTCGAAGCCGCCCTGGTCGCCGGCAAGGTGGAGCCGTCCACGCTGATCGAGCCGCTCCCGGCCCCGGAGCCCCTGGAGGAGACGTTCGGGACCGTCGCACTGGCACCCGGCAAGCTGCCCCAGTCGGCGCTGTTCGCGGTCGACGAGGGTCCGAACGCGATGCCGGACGCCGCGAGCGACGTCGCCGAGGCGGGACCGATGCAGGTCGAGCTCGCCGATGCGGCGGTCGCGTCGGTCGACGAGCCCGTCGTCGTCCGGGCGCCCGAGCCCGACGGTGCAACGGAGCCGCCGCCCGCCGCGACCGCGCCCGAGTTCGCGGCGCAGCCCGCGGCGCAGGCGCCCGCGGTCGAACCCGCCCCCCAGCCGGCTGCGGAGGCGCAGGGACCCGCAGCGTCTGAGCCGCCTCGCGCGGCGACGCCGGCGCCACCGCCGGCCGCGGCCAAGCGACGCACCGGGCATCACGCGCTGGTCACCGGAGCGGTCGTGGTCGCCGTGCTCGGGATAGCCGTCGCCGCCATCTGGTTCGCGACGCAGCAGCCGGGGACCCGCACGGTCGTCGCGCTCCCGACGGCGGCGCCCCGCAAGCCCTCGCCGCCGCCCCAGCCCGCGGCGCCGCCGCCCGCGCTGACCGCGCTGCAGCGCGCCGAGGCCGCACTGGCTCTCGGCGATCTCCCGGCGACCCGCGCGGCCCTCGACGCGATCACGCCGGCCGACCTCGGGGATCTGGCCCCGGCCGAGCAGGAGCGCTTCAAGTCGCTGTCGGCCGACTACGCGACCCGCAGGCAGCAGGCGGTCACCAAGGAGTTGCAGGCGGCGCTCGCGTCGGGCAACCTCAAGTCGCTGGGCGAGACCGTGCGCGGGATCTCCCGCGAGGAGGCGGCGGCGTACTCGCACGTGCCCGACCTCGCCGCCACCCTCGACGACGCTCGCCGTGCGCTCAACGTCCAGACGGCGCTCCTCAAGGCGCAACGCCAGGGCGACCTCGGCGAGGTGGTTCAGCAGGCCGGTGTGCTGCTGACCCTGGCGCCCCGCAACGCGCAGGCGGCCGACCTCCGGGAGAAGGCGGCGGCCTCGATCGAGCGGGACGCGGACGCCGCGGCCGCGAAGGGGAACTTCCAGGCCGCGTTGGTCAGGCTGGAGGCCCTTCACCGCTCCTGGCCGAGCCGGCCCGGCCTCGCGGACCGCCTCGATCGGCTGAAGTCCGATCAGGCGGCCGAGCAGAAGTTCACCGCATTGATGACCCAGGTCGATGCGACAGCGAAGGATCAGAAGCCCGAGAAGGGGCTCGAATTGCTGCGCTCGCTCCCGACCGACCCCCGCACCGACGCACGCGCCAGGGCGGCCCGCGAACGGCTCGAGAAGCAGCTCGCACAACTGGACGCCGCGGCTCCGACCGTCATCCTGGCGCCGGGCCTCAAGCTGGAATACAAGAAGGGCGAGCCCGCAACAATCACACTGCGGATCCAGGACGACCACGCCGTCAAGAGCGCCCAGTTCTTCGCCCGGCTCGAAGGCGGCGGCGAGTACGTGGAGCTTCCGCTGCGCAAGGGTGCAGGCGCCGACTACACGGTGGAGGTGACGGCCGCGTTCCACAAGAACCAGACCGTCGACTTCTACGCGGTCGCGTCCGACTTCTCCGGCCACACCGGCCGGCTGGGCACCGCCGCCGATCCGCTCAAGCTCAAGAGGAAGAAGAACTGGCTGGGCTTCTGAAGACAGCCGACAGCTGACAGCCGACAGCCTGCCGCCCATTTGCCGCGACTCTCGTGTTCTCGATTGTGAGCTGTCAGCTGTGAGCTGTTAGCTTTGAACGGATCCGGCGCTCTTTCGAGCCTCCGCGCTCAGGAGGCGCCCAGCTCCGCACGGGCGATGGCGGCGAGCCCCTCGGCCGTCTCGCGCGCCGCGACGGCCTCAGCCGCCTCGACCATGATACGGAGCAGCGGCTCGGTCCCCGAATAGCGGACGAACACGCGGCCGTTGCACCCGAGGCGCTGCTCGGCCTCCCTGACGGCGGCCGCGAGCCCCGGGACCTCCCCGACCGGCCGGCGGCTCGCCACCCGCACGTTGAGCAGCACCTGCGGAAACCTCTCGAGGTCGGCGAGCGCCTCGAGGCTTCTCCCGTCCTGCGCGGCTACCGCGAGCAGGTGCGCCGCCGTGAGGAGGCCGTCGCCGGTCACGGCGAGGTGACTGCAGATCACGTGGCCGGACTGCTCGCCGCCCAGCACCGAACGCTCCCGCTGCATCGCGTCCCAGACCTCGCGATCGCCGACCGGGCAGCGCACGAGCGTGATGGCGTCGCGCCGCAGCGCGGCCTCCAGTCCGAGGTTCGACATCACGGTCGCGACCACCTTCGCGCCGGGCAGCCGGCCCGCGCCGGCGAGCGCCCGCGCCCACATCAGGAGCGCATCGTCGCCGTCGAGCACCCGTCCGGTTCCGGTGACGAGGATCGCCCGGTCGGCATCGCCGTCGAACGCCGCGCCGGCGTCCGCCTGCCGCTGTCGCACCTCCGCCGCGAGCAGCTCGGGGTAGAGCGCCCCGCAGCGGGCGTTGATGTTGACGCCGTCGGGCTCGGCGTGGATCAGCGTCGCCCGCGCGCCGAGCGACTCGAAGAACCCGCCGGCGACCGGAGCGGCGGCGCCGTTCGCCGCGTCGACGACCACGTGCAGCCCGGCGAGCGGCCGAGGCGGCAACGTCCCGAGGAGAAGCTCGACGTATCGGTCACGGAAGCGGGCGTCGGCCTGCGGCAGCGGTGCGACGGGGACCTCGGCCGGCATCGCCGCGAGTCGGGCTTCGAGCAGGCGCTCGCCCTCGGTCGGCCACTTGGTGCCGTCGTCCCGAATCAGCTTCACGCCGTTGTCGGCCGCCGGGTTGTGCGACGCGGAGATGACGACCCCGGCGCCGTAGCGGCCGTCGTCGCGGAGGAGGTGCGAGACGGCCGGAGTGGGGAGCACGCCGCCCCAGCGAAGCGTGCCGCCGCCTGCGATGAACCCTCCCCCGAGCCACTCGGCGAGCACCGGGGTCGAGGCGCGCGTGTCGCCGGCGAGCAGCACGATCGGCGGTCGTCCGGTCGCGCGCAGGTGCGCCGCGAGCGCGGCACCCAGTCGCGTCAGCGTCGGGCGATCGAGAGGGGGCTCGAGGGCGACGCCTCTCATCCCGTCCGTTCCGAAGAGCCGTCGCGTCATCGCCGCCGCCCGCCGCGAACCTCCACGCGAGCGGGAGTGATCTGCACGAAGACGCGCACCGTCAACGGCTCGACGACCCGCATGAGCGGCTGCGGTGTGCGCACCGCCACGATCGTGTCGATCGGCGCGTCGGCGCCTTCCACGCTGACCGCGTCGGTCGGCACCGCCGGCAGGCGCTGGAGCTGCAGCCGAGGCCCCCAGACCACGACGGCCGCGGGCTCCACCACGATGCCGCTCACCGCCATGCCCGCGGCCGGCGTGCCGGTGATGCGCGCCTTGACCGGCACGCGAAGTCGGGCGAGGCGCTCCAGGCGGAGCGGCACCTGGGGGGGCGACACCGCGACGACCTCCACCCCGGCCGGCAGGGCCACGTTGCGGGTCTCCACCGGGAAGTCGCGTTCCCCCTCGGCGCTGCCGCGCAGGTCGATCACCACGCCTGTCTGCGCCGGATCGAGCGAGCGCAGGCGGGAGAGCGGCCCGCGCACCCGCAGCGACAGGAACCTCGGCACGTCCGAGGTGATCACCATGTCGGGCGGCACGTTGACGAGCGTCAGCGCGGTGTCGAGCTGGCGCTCCGAGATGCGCTCGCGGCGGTCGAGTGCGTTGGCGTACCACACCAGGCAGGCGAGCACGATCGCCAGCAGGGCGTTGGCGGGGGAGCGCGGCACCAACCTCACGCGTTGCTCCGCGAGCGCCCGAGCAGGAGCAGCTCGAGCAGGAGGTCACGCAGCTCCCGGCGGTCGAGGTCCGCGTGCAGACGGCCGCCCTCGGCGACGGTCAACGCCCCGCGCTCCTCGGACACCACGACCGCGACGGCGTCGGTCTCCTCGGCGAGGCCGAGCGCGGCACGGTGGCGGGAGCCGTACGCCGTAGAGAGGTCGGGCCGCACCGACAGCGGCAGGAAACAGCCGGCCGCGACGATGCGATTACCCTGCACGATCGCGGCGCCGTCGTGCAGCGGGGTGCCGGGCGTGAACAGGTTCACCAGCAGGTCGTACGACAGGCGCGCGTCGATCGGAATGCCGGTCTCCACGAACGTCCGCAACCCCTCGTCGCGCTCGATCGCGATGAGCGCTCCGTAACGGTGGGAGACCAGCGTCTCGCAGGCGAGGACGATGTCGTTGATGAGCACCTGACGGGGCGACAGCGCCGATGTCCAGCGCAGCAACGGCGTGCGCCCGACGGCGGCCAGGATCCGGCGGATCTCGTGCTGGAAAAGCACGATGATCACGAACGGGAGGTAGAAGAGCATCTCCCGGAGCACCGCGGTGAGCGTGATCAGGTCGAGCGCCTGCGCTGCGAGGTACGCGCCCGTGAGGATGAAGATCCCCCACAGCATGGAGACGGCCCGCGTGCCCTTGACCGCGTTGAGCAGGAGGTAGAACACCACCGCCACGAGCGCGATGTCGACGAGGTCGCGGAGTCCGACCTCCAGGCTCGTGAGCTGGCGGAGGGCGGCCAGCACGCCGCTCATGCGGCCCCGGCGAGCGCAGCCAGCACGGTGAGGAACTGAACGGTTTCGCCGACGTCGTGCACCCGCACGACCGCCCGCGCCAGCCGAGCGGCGCCGGCGACGGCGGCGAGCGAGCCGGCAAGGCGGTCCTGCGGGCCGGCGCCGCCGGCGAGCGCCGCGATGAACGACTTGCGCGAGGCGCCCACGACCACCGGGTACCCCAGCGACCCGAGGTCGGGCAGCGCCGCGAGCAGGCGCAGGTTGCCCGTCGCGTCCTTGCCGAAGCCGATCCCCGGATCGAGCAGGATGCGCGCCTTCGGGATCCCGGCGGCGGCCGCGGCCTCCGCGCGAGCGGCGAGGAAGGCGTGCACCTCCGCGACGACGTCGTCGTACGTCGTGTCGTCCTGCATCGTCCGCGGGTCGCCCCGCATGTGCATGAGGACGATGCCGGCCCGGCGAGCCGCCACGACTTCGAACATGCGCGGGTCCCTGCCGGCGCCGATGTCGTTCACCAGGCGCGCCCCGGCGGCGAGCGCATCGTCCGCGACCTCGGCTTTGCCGGTGTCCACGGAGAGGACCGCGTCGGGCCGCCGCCGGATCACCTCTTCGATCACAGGCAGCACCCGTTGGCGCTCGACGGCGGCCTCCACCGGCGCAGCCGCGGGCCGCGATGACTCGCCGCCGACGTCCACGATGTCGGCGCCGCACGCCATCATCGCGACGGCGCGCTCGACGGCGTCGTCCTTGCGGGCGAACCTGCCGCCGTCGGAGAACGAGTCCGGCGTGACGTTGAGAACGCCCATCACGGCCGGGCGTCCGCGCCGCCACAGCTCCTCGAGGCGTGGTTCCAGCACGCTGCAACTGTACAGGAGTGACCCGGGACGTTCCACCGACCGAGCACCGCCGGACGGTCGGCGCCGGTCGCTTTTGCTATGCTTGGCCGATGTCGAACCGGAGGGTGGGCATGCGACGTGGCGCAATGGCGGTCGTGGCGCTGGCGGCGGCGATTCCGTGCGCCGCGCAGCAGGTCGGCGAACCCGCGATCAGGGCTTTCTCCATCTCGTTCTTGAGCTACATGCCGGGGAGCAGCATCGAGGTCAAGGAGTCGACCAACGGCACCACCACGGCCGGCCCCTACCAGGCGGTGCGGGTGGAACGGAGCAGCATCAAACCGGATGCCAAGGACGAGCTCGGCCTGCTCATCGATCCCAGTGCCCGGACCGTGGCCGCGGGCCTCCTGTTTCCCCTCCCGCCCATCAACCCGCCGGTCACGGCCGAGACGCTGCCGTTCTTCGTCCAGCAGGTGCTGCCGCAGGCACTCGGCCAGTGGCTCAACAGCAGGGTCAAGATCCAGTGGTCCACGAGTCCGGTGAAGCCCGGTGCGGTGGTGGCGCTCGCCGCCGAGGTGTTCACGGGCTACGGGTGGATGCGCATGCCGATCGCGGTGAGCGCGGACGGCAAGAACCTGGTCATCGGCGACACCTGGCCGCTCGACCGCGATCCGCGGGCCGTGCGCCGGGACATCCTCGACGCCAGCGCCGTGCAGTGGGACCCGGGCCACGAGAAGGCGCCGGTCAAGCTCGTCGAGTTCTCCGACTTCCAGTGCCCGGCGTGCAAGCGGGGCTGGGCCGAGGTCAAGCCGGTCCTCGCCCAGCTCGGGGAGAGCGTCCGCCACGGCCTCGTGAGCTACCCGCTCGTGGCGATGCACCCCTGGGCGTTCAGGGCCGCCGTCGCGGGGGAGTGCATCGGCCAGTTCTGGCCCGACCAGCTCGTCCCCCTGAAGGAAGAGTTCTACAGGCTCCAGGACCAGCTGACCGTCGAGTCCGTGGACAAGGTCGCAGGCAGCTTCCTCGCCGCGCACGGGCTCGACGGGAAGAAGTTCGACGCCTGCTACTTCAAGGACCCGTCGGTCGACGCCGTGCTCCGCAACCTCGAGCTCGGCTACCGCCTCGGCGTCTTCGGCACCCCGACCTACTTCGCCAACGGCGAGGCGCAGCCGTGGTCCGAGCCCGAGTGGTTCGGCAAGCGGATCCAGGCGATCGCGGCGGCTGGCGGCCGCCCGGAGTCCGCCGCGGAGATCGTGGCCAAGGCGCCGACGCGGATCCCGACCCCCACCCCGACGGCGTCGGCCCGCGTTCCGAAGTAGGCGTCGCCCGGCCGAAGCGCGAGGCTACGCTCGCTCGACCTGTCGCCGAACCGCCTCGGCGAGGGCCGCGAACGCCTTGGCGGCCGCCGAGTCCGGGTGCGAGGCCACGATGGGGGTCCCCGCATCGCCGCCGACGACGATCGCAGGGTCGATCGGCACGTCGCCCAGGAACGGCACGCCCAGCTGCTCGGCCGTGCGCCGGCCGCCGCCGTTCTTGAAGATGTCGGTGCGCTCGCCGCAGTGCGGACACACGAAAGCCGACATGTTCTCGATCACGCCGAGCACCGGGACGTTCACCTTTTGGAACATGGCGAGCCCCTTGCGAGCGTCGATCAGCGCGACGTCCTGAGGCGTCGTCACGATCACGGCGCCGTCGAGAGGGACCTGCTGCGTCATCGTGAGCTGCGCGTCGCCGGTGCCGGGCGGCAGGTCCACCACCAGGTAGTCGAGCTTGCCCCACTCCACGTCCTCGATGAACTGCTGCAGCGCCTTCATCACCATCGGGCCGCGCCAGATCACCGGCTGGTCGGGGTCCATGAGGAAACCGAGCGACATCACGCGGACCCCGTTGCCGTCGACCGGGAGGATCTTCTCCTCGGAGTTGACTCGCGGCTTGTCGGTGCACCCCATCATCATCTGCTGCGACGGACCGTAGATGTCGGCGTCGAGCAGGCCTACGGTCGAACCGCCCCGCAGCAGGGCGAGCGCGAGGTTGGCGGCCACCGTCGACTTGCCCACGCCCCCCTTGCCGGACGCGACGGCGATCTTGTAGCGCACGCCCGGCAGCACGGCGCGCGGCGGCGCCACCGCCTGCGCGGCTTGCGGCCCCTGCACCCGGCAGTCGAGCCTCACCTCGGCGATCCCGGGGAGCGCTTCGAGGACCGCCCTCGCCTCGCGCTCGACCGCCGCGCCGGCGTCGGAGTTGGCGGTCGTCATCGCGATCTCGACCGCCACGACGCCGCCGTCCACCTTGACGCTGCGGACGAATCCGAACGACACGATGTCCCGGGAGAGCCCGGGGAACTTCACCGCCTTCAGCGCCTCGCGGACGTCGGCCTCGGAGATCGCCATCGCGCCCCCTCACGCCCACCCGAAGCGCTGGCGCACCGCCGGTGCGGCCATCCCCGGGTTCCACGGCGGATCCCAGACGATCTCGACCGCCACGTCCTCGGCGCCGGTGAGGCGCCGGATCGCCGCCTCGGCGTCCGTCGAGATCCGCCGCACGAGCGGGCACCCGCGGGTCGTCAGCGTGAGCTGCACGCGCACCCGGCCCGCAGGCTCGACCTCGACCCCGTACACGAGCCCGAGCTCCGCCACCGAAACCGGGATCTCGGGGTCCATGACCGTCGCGAGCGCTTCCCAGACCGCTGCCTCAGTGACCATTACCGGCACCCCCCGAGGTCTCGCCCCCGCCGACGGCAACCGCCGCCGATGCGGCCGTATTGCCGCGCAGCCGCTCGATCTCGACGCGCACTCTATCCGCGAGGGCCGCCTTGCCGGTCACGCCGTACCCCGAGGTGGGGATCGGGTCGCCGAACCGCACGGTGATCGTGCCCGGACGGACCAGGTAGTTGTACTTCGGCAGGCACCGCCTCGGCCCCTCGAGGCCGACCGGCACGATGGGGATCCCCGCCTTGAGCGCGATCAGGAAGCCGCCGCGTTGGAACGGGAGCAGCTCGGACGTGGTCGAGCGCGTCTCCTCCGGGAAGATCAGCACCGAGCGGCCGGCGCGGATCCTGGCCGCGGCCTCCTCGAACGAGCGCACCGCCTCGCGGCGGTTCTTGCGGTCGACCGGGATGAAACCCATCGCCGCGATCGCCCAGCCGAAGAACGGCCAGGAGAACAGCGACTTCTTGGCGAGGAACCGCACCTGCACCGGGATTGTCGCGAGCAGCGCCGGGATGTCGAGCCACGACTCGTGGTTGGCCATGAACACCACCGGCTCGCCGCGCGGCACCCGTTCGCGCCCGGCGCTCTTGAGCCGGACGAGCCCGCCGAGCAGAATGCCGCGCGCCCACCACCGGGCGCCGCGCAGCGTCCAGTCCCCGCGCGGGGGGATGAACCCCACCACCGCGCCGTAGGACCCCATCACGATGGTGTTGACGAGGCCGAACGCGACGAACAGCACCATCACGAAGAAGCGGACGACGAGCACGCGCGGATTGTACCCTTGCAGCCCGCCGGCCGCCCCCGACGACCGCCGGCCTCACGCAGAGAGCGCGAGCAGGCGCTTCCACAGCTCGGGCGGCACCGGCATCACCGAGAGGCGCGGCTCGCGCACGAGGGCGAACCCGGCGAAACGGGGATCGGCCTTGACCTCGGCGAGCGTCACCGGCCGCGAAAGACGCCGCACCGGCTCGAGGTCGAAGACGACGAGGCGGGGGTCGCCGGCGTTCGGGTCGGGGTAGGGGTCGCTCGCGACGCGGCCGATGCCGACGGCCGCGCGCTCCTCGCCGGTGTGGTAGACGAGTGCGGCATCGCCCTTCTTCAGGGCCCTGATGTTCTTCAGCGCCGCGTTACTGCTGACGCCGTCCCAGACGGTGCGGCGGTCGCGCTCGAGGTCTTCCCACGAATAGTCGTTCGGCTCGGTCTTCAGCAGCCAGGCCGCCATGCCGTCAGATCGCCTCCGCCGAGGGGACGGGCCGGCCGGGACCCTTGAGCTTGTCCACCGGCACGCCGGTGTACTCCGACACCATCGCGTAGACCTCGTCGCCCTCGAGCACCTCGCGCTCGAGAAGCGCGGCGGCGATCTTGTCCAACACCGGCCGGTTCTCGCTCAGGGTCTGCTGCGCGCGCCCGTAGGCGTTCTCGACCAGCCGCTTGATCTCGCCGTCGATCTCGACCGCGGTGGCCTCGGAGTAGTCCTGGTGGCGGGCGAACTCCTTGCCGAGGAAGATCGCTTCCTCGCGTTTCCCGAAGGTGAGCGGCCCCATGGGGGACATCCCCCACTCGCACACCATCTTGCGCGCCAGCTCGGTGGCCCGCTCGAGGTCGTTGCCGGCCCCGGTGGTGATCTCGTCCTCGCCGAACACGATCTGCTCCGCAAGGCGCCCGCCCATCAGCACCACGAGCTCGTCGGACAGGTACGACCTCGCGTGCAGGTAGCGGTCCTCCTCGGGCAACTGCTGGGTCAGGCCGAGGGCGAGGCCGCGCGGGATGATGGTCACCTTGTGCAGCGGGTCGGCGTTCGGCAGCATGGCGGCGATGAGCGCGTGCCCGGCCTCGTGGTACGCCACCACGCGCTTCTCCTCCTCGGAGAGCGCGAGCGAACGGCGCTCCGCGCCCATCATCACCTTGTCCTTGGCGAACTCGAAGTCCTCCATCGCCACCGCGGTCTTGTTGAATCGCGCCGCCCTCAGCGCTGCCTCGTTGACGAGGTTGGCGATGTCGGCGCCCGAGAACCCCGGGGTCGAGCGCGCGAGCACCGAGAGCTCGACGTCCGGCGCCAGCGTGATCTTGGCCGTGTGGACCTTGAGTATCTCCGTGCGCCCGTTGAGGTCCGGCCGGCTCACCACGATCCGCCGGTCGAACCGGCCGGGCCGCAGCAGCGCCGGGTCGAGGACGTCGGGACGGTTCGTGGCGGCGACCAGGATCACGCCCTCGTTGGCCTCGAAGCCGTCCATCTCGACGAGGAGGGCGTTGAGCGTCTGCTCGCGCTCGTCATGGCCGCCGCCGAGGCCGGCGCCGCGGTGGCGTCCGACCGCGTCGATCTCGTCGATGAAGATGATGCACGGCGCGTTCTTCTTTCCTTGCTCGAACAGGTCACGCACGCGGCTCGCGCCGACGCCGACGAACATCTCGACGAAGTCGGACCCGGAGATCGAGAAGAACGGCACCTCCGCCTCGCCGGCCACCGCTCGTGCGAGAAGGGTCTTGCCCGTCCCCGGCGGACCCATGAGCAGCACGCCCTTCGGTATCTTGCCGCCGAGCTTCTGGAACTTCTGCGGATCGCGGAGGAACTCGATGATTTCCTGCAGTTCCTCCTTGGCCTCCTCCACGCCCGCCACGTCCTTGAACGTCACGCCCTTCTTCTGGGGGTTGAGGAGCCGGGCGCGCGACTTGCCGAACGCCATCGCCTTGTTGCCGCCCGCCTGCATCTGGCGGTAGAAGAAGTACCACATGACCACCAGCAGGACGAACGGCAGCCAGCCGAGCAGCGCGGTCCAGATCGACCCCTGCGAGGCCTGCTCGGCCTTGATCTTCACCGCGTGCTCTCGCAACAGGCCGACGAGCTTGTCGTACCCCGGCGAGTAGGTCACGAAATCGAACGGCCGGTTGGCGAGCGGTCGCGCGGCGGGCGCCTCGGTGGAGCGCCAGTACACCTCATCGCCGCGGATCAGCACCTCGGAGACCTGGTTCTTCTCGACCCGGTCGAGGAAATCGGAGAAGGCGATCTCCTTGGTGCCCGCCCGGCTGGTCGTGATCCAGTTCCAAAGCAGCACCACCGAAACGATGATGACCACCAACAGAAGTGCGTTCTTGACGTTCTGGTTCACGTGTTCTCCGAACTCTCTCGGCGACCGTCCGCGGGCGCAGCCGGGTCAGGAGAGAGCGCCGTGACGGAGCCCCGGGCCCCGGTCACACCCCCTCAAGTACGTTGATGCCGGGAAGATTCCCCCCCTGACCCTCGAACTCCATCCCGTAGCCGACGAGGCGGCCCGGGGGGACGTCGCTGAACGCCACGTACTTGGGCTCCAGCGCCACCCGCCGCAACATCGGCCGGTCGATCAGGGCCGCCACCTCCAGGCTGGCCGGCCCCTGCTGGGCCAGGTGCGTGAGCAGGTAATTCTCGGTGACCCCCGAGTGGCAGATGTCCTTGAGGATGAGGGCGTGCACCCCCTCGAGGTGGACGTGCGTCGCGTAGGTCAGCTCGATGATCGCCCCGCGCGGCTCGGTCTGATGGGTCACGTTGACGAGCTCGAAGCGGACCGCGCCCGGGATCGCCCGCAGGAGGTCGGCCAGGAAGACCGCGGCGCCCTTGAGCATCCCGACGAGGACGAGCTCGCAGCCGGTGTAGTCGGTGCCGATCCGCTTCCCCAGCTCCGCCACGCGTGAGGCGATCAGCTCCGGCGCGATCACCTGTCGAGGCGTTCCCATGGCTCCTCCAGCCCGGCCAGCACCCCATCGGCGCCGTCCCACTCCCATCCCTCGGCAACTCCGACCGCGGGAAGCCAGATCATCGTACCACCCGCCTCGAGGACCGGCCACGCCCTTCGCCATTGGGCCGGCACCCTCGCGGCCGCCAGCCGGCGCGCCGCGAGCGCTCGCCCGAGACGCTCGCCGGGGGCAACTGATCGCCAGGCGAGCGGGCACTCGCTCGCCCGCGGGTGAAGGCGAGCGCGGTGGGGCGCGTCCCCGGACTGGCCGTCCCCGAGGCGCCCGACGAACCCGCCCGCGAGCTCCACCCGCGACGGGACGACCGCCGGGCGCGCCGCGAACGGTTCGACCGGCGGCGGCGACAGCGCGAGCTGGTCGCCGCGCCGGCGCAACACCCACCGGCGTCCGAGGTCCACCGCGGCCGGCCGGCCGCGGTCGAGCATCGCAACGACCGCGTCCTGCTGGCGCCGCGAGGGCGGCTCGCCGAGCGGGAGGCGGGCCGCCAGCTCCAGCACCCAGCGGTGCCGCAGCGCCGCCGGCAGGCCCGCTACCGCCGCCGCGGGAACCGGACGTCCGACGGCGGGCCAGACGCCTCGCTCGTGGAGCAGCGTCCCGAGGAGCTCGTCATCGTCGGCGAGGGCGGACGCGAACGCGGCCAGGTGGGCCCCGCAACCCCGGAACGCCGCTTCCATGGCCGGCAGCAATCCGTGTCGGACCCGCCCCCGCGGGAGCGTCGTCTCGGCGTTGGTGGCGTCTTCCCGCCAGCCTACCCCGCGGACGGCGAGGTACGCCCGCAGCTCGGCGCGGGCGACGTCGAGAAGCGGCCGCACCACCGTCCCGGCGCGCCGCCGGATCCCCGCGACCCCGCGCGGCCCGGCGCCGCGGAGCAGCTTCAGGAGGACGGTCTCGGCCTGGTCGTCCCGGGTGTGCGCCGTCGCCACCGCCGCGCTCCCGAACCGGAGACGCGCCACCTCCAGCGCCCGGTACCGGTCCCGCCGCCAACGCGCCTCGGGCGACCAGCCGCGCGCCCGGGCCGCCTCCAGGTGCTCGACGGCCAGCGGCACGCCCAGCGTCCGGCACAGCTCGCCGCAGAATTCGGCGTCGGCGTCCGCGTCGGTCGCGCGAAGGTGGTGGTGGACGTGCGCCGCGGACACCGACACACCGAGCGTCGCGGCTGCGTCGCAGAGCAGGCACAGGAGCGCGACGGAATCGGCCCCCCCCGAGAGGGCCACGAGGATCGGCCTCCCGACGAGGTCGGGAAATCGCCGGCGGAAGGCGGCAGCGAAGTCGTTCGCGACCATGGGGTTGGTGCCGGCGAGTGGACTCGAACCACTGACACGGGGCTTATGAGACCCCTGCTCTGCCTCTGAGCTACGCCGGCACGCAGCGCGCGAATTGTAGCCTCAGGCCGGACACCGGACAAGCGAGACCCGCTCGGCGTGAGCGGAGGTTCCCGAGCCGGAGTCGCGTTCCGACTTGCACGCGGGGGGGCGCGAGGCGATACTCGGGAGGTGCTGCGGCGCAACGTCGGGATCTGCGAGAACTGCCACAAGGAGCAGCCGACCTGGGCCCTGACGAAATGCCACATCTGTGGTCACGTCTCATGCTTCAAGTGCGCAGCTTTCGCATATGGGAGGTTCTTCTGCTCCAAGCGTTGCGCGCTCTATTTCTTCCACGCCGAGGGTGAGGAGGACGATGAACCCAAGGAGACTTGAGCGCGGCCGCCGGTGCGGCTAGACTTGACCGCTCACGGGGGTCGGACCTGACGATGGGACAGAGGGCGGACGAGCTGTTGGCACAGGCGCGTCAGACGGTGCCGCTGGCGGGGCGGCGGGGTGAGGACTCCCTGCTGCTCGCCAAGGCGCAGGGGTGCCGACTCTACGACGCCGACAACGTCGCCTACCTCGACCTCCTCGGCGGAGGGGGCGCCAGCCTGCTCGGGTACGGGAACCAGTACCTCCTCGACGCGGTTCGCAGGGCCTCCACCCTGGGCCTCGGCAGCGGGTATCACGCCGCCGCGGAGGTCGAGCTCGTACAACTGCTGGAGGAGCACGTTCCCCGTCTCGCCCCCTGGGTCATCGCACCGTCCGAGACCGAGGCGTGGGAGCTGGTGCTGCGCTGGTGCCGCCGGAAGACGGGGCGGCGGCAGATCCTGGTGTTCGACGGCAACCGGCGAGGCGCCGTCGAGGCGTTCCACGTCACGGCGGCCGGGCCGCTCGGGGTGAGCCAGCCGCTGGTCGCGGGGATCCCCGCCGAGCACGCCCGCCTGGTGCGGGTCGTCCCCTGGGGCGACGCCGAGGCGCTCGGCAACGTGCTCGCCGAGGCCGGGGGCGACACCGCGGCCGTGGTCCTCGACCCGATCGCCGCACAGTTCGGCGTCGTCCGGCCCTCCCCCGAGTTCCTGCTCGCCGTGGCAGCCCTCACCCGAGAAGCCGGGGCCTGCCTGGTCCTCGACGAAACACTCACCGGGTTCCGGCTCGCCCGCGGCGGTGCCGCCGAGGCGTTCGGCATCGAGCCCGACGCCGTCGTGTTCGGCGGGGCGCTGGGCGGCGGCGTCGCCCGGATAGGCGCGGTGGCGTGGGCCCGCGGCCTCGCCGCGACGCCCGGCGACGACCTCCCGGGCTCGCCGCCCCCGATCGCCGTGCTGGCGGCCAGCGCCACGCTCTCGGTGCTCCGCAACGAGAGCGTGCATCAGCGCCTCGAGGAGCGCGGCGCGCAGCTCGAGGCCGGGATGACGGCGCTCGCCGAGCGGTTCTCGCGACCGCTCCGCTGCGCCAGGGTGGGCTCGATCTTCGCGTGCGCTTTCTCGCGCCAGCCCGTGGTCGACGGCAACTCCTTCGCGCGCGCCGACCAGGAGACCTGGAGCCGGTTCACTCGCGCCTGCCGGGAGGGCGGACTCCTCCTGCCGGCCCGTTCGCCGGTGACCTCGTTCCTCTCGCACGCCCACGGGGACAAGGACATCGAGCAGGCGCTCGAGGCGGCGGAGGCGGCGCTCAAGAAGATGCAGAAGGACGACGCGCTCTAGGAGCCTGTCTGGGAAATGGGGTGGGTCGCGCGCAGGGGGCTTGCGAGGCGCAGGCAAGGCGCGAGGAGGCAGGCGATGCCGGCGCCATCGCGGCCGACGAGCAACGCAGCATGCGGCCGCAACCCCCCTGCGCCCATGGGTTGCGGCGGCGCGGGGCGATCTACGGCGTTGCCGCGCCTCGCCGATGGGTCCACATCGCCATCGGCGCGTCGCCTTGCAGCTCGCCCCGCGGCGCTCGCAACGCGGCCCTCCCGCTTTCCCAGACAGGCTCCTAGCCCCGATCCACGATCCGGAACCGAGACACCGAGAGAGTCGCCGCCGGCGCTCCGTCCTGAGCCCGGACCCTGCGGTCGGAGATCAGTGCTCGGCGGGCGGCGTGGCGCCGGCGCCCAGGATCTCGGGGAAGTGGCGCGCGATGGTCTTGATGAGATCCTCGGGCTCGAGCGGCTTCTCGAGGTATTCGTCCACCTGGTACTGCTGCCTCGCCTCGGACTCCCAGCGCCGGCTCTTGTACACGGCCGTCACGATGAAGATGACGGGCTTGTAGTCGGGCGCGCTCTCCCGGAGCTTGCTGATCACGTCGAACCCCGAGAGCAGCGGCATCAGCGCGTCGAGGACAACGAGCTGGGGTCGCTCGGCAAGCAGGAAGTCGAGCGCTTCGCGCCCGTTGGCGGCCTGGATGACCTCCAGGCCGTGCTCGCGCAGGACCTCGCTCATCAAGGCACGGAAGATCCGGCTGTCGTCGGCGATCAGGACCCTGGTGAGAGCCACGGCACTCCTCCCCCCGCGTTCCGGGCTCATGCTAGCACCGCCGTGCCCGGGCGCCGGGCCGTGCGGGGCGGTGCGTGAGCGGCCGTCGATGAGCGCCGGCGCCCGCCCCCGCCACCTACCGCTTGAAGCTCTCCATCGCCTCGGCCTCGTCGTCGAACACGTCGAACACCGTGATGAGCTGGGTGACTTGAAGGATGTCGTGGATCTTCTGCGTCAGGTGGAGGAGCTTCATCTTCCCGCCCTTGCGGGCGACCGTGGTGAAGCACCCGACCATCTCCCCGATCCCCGACGAGTCGATGTGGGTCACCCCGCCGAGATTGAGCAGGACGTTGAGGTGGCCGGCCCCGATCGCGTCCTCCACCTGTTTGCGCAGCTCGACGTCCCCAGAACCGATGGTGATCTTCCCCTCGAGGTCGAGGATCCGCACGCCGCTCACGTCGCGAACTTTGGTCTTCATGTCACCCTCCCTGGGCTTGCATTCAGCCGCTTCACGAGCTCGAGGAGCGTTCCGCCCCGCTTTCCGGTGTGGAAACGAACCTCGTCCATGAACTGGCGCATATAGTAAACGCCGCGCCCGTTCGACCGCAGCAGGTTGGCCGGCGCCGTCGGATCCGCCAGCCGTCCGGCGTCGAAGCCGTTGCCCTCGTCTTCGATCTCAATGCGCAGGTCGGTCCCGGGCCGAAGGACCATGTGCACGTACACTCGCTTTTCCGGGTTAAGCTTGTTGCCATGCTTGATCGCGTTCGCGAGCGCTTCCCGCAGTGCCATCCCCGCCCAGTACGTGACCTCGTCGTCCACCTTGTTCGCGCCGCAGAGTTCCGTCAGCACACGCTCGGCGAGCTCGATGTTCTCGTAGGACGAGAGCAACTGGAGCCGAGCTTCTCGGGCCATGCGCCGAAAGTATAGCATCGGGCTCGCGGGGCTCCTGCTCGCCGGCGCCGCTCTCGCGGCGCCTTGCCCTCCGGAGATCACCGAGATCGCGGCTCGTGTCGCTGCGCTGCGCGAGGTCAGCGGCCCGTTCGCGCCGCCCTGCCGGTTGATCCCGCCCGGCGACCTGTCCGCGGTCCTGGACCGCAAGCTCCGCCGCGACCTGCCCGTGGCGCCCGACGTGTTCCTGCAGGCGCTCTCCCGGCTCGGCTTCATCGCGGACGCGTCCCCGGCGGTGTACGACCGCCTTCTGCAGTTCTACTCGAGCCAGGTGCTGGGCTTCTACGAACCGCAGGCGGACGAGCTGGAGGTCGTGAGCACACCGGCCGCGGCGAAGGTCGAGGGAACCCTCGTCTGGGCCCACGAGCTCGCCCACGCGGCCCAGGAGCACAGGTTTCACCTACCCAGCCGGCTGCTCGCCATGCGCGGCGATTCCGACGAGCAGCGGGCGGCGTCCGCGATCGCCGAGGGCGAGGCGATGCTCGTCATGTTCCAGCTCAACACGCCGGGCACGAGCGCCGAGGCGCTCGCCGCGCTCGAATCCACGGTCCGCCAGCAGGCCCGGGCGCTCGCGCCGCCGGGCGTGCCGCCCTACTTCGTCGCCGACCTCGTGTTCCCCTACACGGTGGGGTTCGCCACGGTCGTCCACGCCTTCCGCTCGGGCGGCTGGCCGGCGGTCGACGGCCTGCTGGCCAAACCGCCGCCGACCACGGCCGCGCTGCTGCACCCCGACCGGCCCGCCATCAGCGGCGCCGTTCCTCCCGGCGAGCTGCCGGCGGCCCCGCCGGGATGGGAGACCGTGCTGACGGACACCGTCGGCGAGTGGGGGATCGCCTACCTCCTCGGCCAGCGCATGGACGAGGCCGAGGCGGCGAGAGTCGCCGCCGCGTGGGACGGGGACCGGCTCCGGCTGATCCGCAGCCGGAGCCACCCTGAGGTCTGGGCGCTGACGTGGCGGATGCGCGCCAGGAGCGTAGAGGAACGGACGTCACTCGAGGCGGCGCTCGAACGCCACCTCCCCGCGCTCCTGGTTCGCCTGGCGCCTGCCGATCAGCTGCGAATCACGTGGGTCACGGCTGGGAGGACCCTGGAGGTGAGGGCGGCTTGGCCGGCGCCTTCGCCGCCACCAGGCTCGCCTTCTTGATCACGATCTGCTGGAGCGGCACGTTCTGGAGCTGGCCGACGGTCCCCGTCGGCGCCGCTGCGATCTCGTCGACGACGCTCATCCCCTCGACGACCTTGCCGAAGACGCAGTAGCCCACGCCGTCCTGTGCGCTGGCCTTGTCGAGGAAACCGTTGTCGACGAGGTTGATGAAGAACTGCGAGCTCGCCGAGTTCGGGTCCGGCGTGCGCGCCATCGCCAGCGTACCGCGCTTGTTTGCGAGACCGTTCGCGGACTCGTTGACGATCGTCGCGCGGGTCGGCTTCTGCTGCATGTCCGGCGTGAAGCCGCCGCCCTGGACCATGAACTTCGGGATCACGCGGTGGAAGATCGTGCCGTCGTAGAACCCTGCCTTGACGTACTCGATGAAGTTCCCGACCGTGATCGGCGCCTTCGCCTGATCGAGCTCCACCACGATCGTGCCCTTGCTGGTCTCGAGCTTGACGCGTGGGTTGGCCGACTCCGCCGGCGCCGCCATCGCGACTCCAAGGAAGCACAACGCGAATAGCCTGATCATTCCTTCGTCCTTTCCCGCGGCCGCCCTCAGCGGCCGCGCATCCGGTTGAGCGAGAAGCGCGGCACCGACCGCTCGCCGTCCATCTCGATCTTCAGCACGTACCGTCCGCCTCCGTCGAGGCTCGCCGACAACGTCTGCTCGCCGAGCGCCCGTCCCGACCCATCCGCGAGCCGAACGGTGAGCGAGTGATCACCGGCCTTGACGTCGAAAGCGTCCTCGATGATCCCGGAGCCCTTGCGCCGGAGCCCGAGGAAGCCCTTCGACCGGAAATCGAAGCCCTTCTCGGCGAGCGACTGCCCGTCGAGGGCGACGGTGAGCCGTCCGACCGACATCGGGCAGTTGAAGTAGAGCTCCAGACGCGCGTCTCCGACCTGCGCCGGCGCGGTCGGGACCGGCGTCGCCACCACGACCGCCGCCCGTGCCGGCCGTTCCCTCGGGATCCGCTGGTGCTCGCGGGCCAGGTCGAGGAAATCCCTGGTCACCGGGTCGTCAGGGACGAGGTCGAGGACCTGCTCGAACCGGGTCTGCGCCTCGCGCCACCTTCCCGCCCTGAGGAGGTCCTTGCCCTCGTCCCGCAGGACCGCCGCTTGCTGCTCGCGCAGCGCGACGTCCCGAGCGCTCGCCTCGGACTCAAGGGCTCGGGCCCGCAGCCCGCGCGCCACCGAGCTGTACGGCGCCTGGTGGAGGACGCCCACGAGCAGGGCGAGCGCCTCGGCCGGCCGGTGCGCAGCGATGGCCTCCGCGGCGCGTCGTTGGGCGGCCGCAACGCCGTGCCGGCGCTCGGCCTCGCCCGGCCGCGGGCCCGCGTAGGGGCCGCGGTCGATCTTCCCGGCCAGGACCGCCAGGAGGATCGCCGGCGGCACGATCACCGCGGCGAGCAGCACGGCAACCCACCGCGGCGCGATCGGGAGCCGCCAGATCCGCGCGCGGTCCCCCTCCCCGCCCGCGGTCGGTTCGGCCGGCGGCGGGGTCGGACCGAGCGACGTCGCCCGCGTGGCGGTGGGCGCCGCGCCGACACCGCCGGGCTCCGTCCCGGCCACCTGGGGTGGAGGCGCGATGAACTGGCCCGCGTCGCCCGTGACGCCGGCGAGCACGCGCCGCAGCGCCTCGAGGGCTCGCGCGATGTCCGCTCCACGGGCGTAGCGCCGGTCGGGGTCCTTCTCGAGCAGCTTCAGCACGATCGGGTTGAACGCCGAGGGGAGGCCGGGGCGCACCTGCGATGGGATGCGGGCGGGCTCGTGCACGATCTTGTAGGCGACCTCGGTCAGGGTGTGCCCCGGGAACGGGCGCTGGGAGGTGAGCAGCTCGAATATCACCACGCCGAGCGAGAAGAGGTCGCTGCGCCCGTCCACCACGCCGCCGGCCACCTGCTCGGGCGACATGTAGTTGGGCGTGCCGATGAACTGGCCGGTCGCCGTGAGGTTGGACGATTCGAGGCGCGCCACCCCGAAGTCCGTGATCTTCACCATCCCCTGCGGGGTGAACAGCACGTTCGCGGGCTTGATGTCGCGGTGAACGACGCCCTTGGAGTGCGCGTAGTCCAGCGCCGCGGCCAGCGCCGCGCCGATGCGCGCCACCTCGGAGTATGCGAACCCGTGCCCCGAGCGGAGGAACTCCCGCAGGCTGCGGCCCTCGATGAACTCCATCGCGATGAAGGACAGCCCGGTGGCGTCGTCGACGCCGGCGTCGAACACCGTGACGATGCCGGGGTGATTGAGGATACCGGCCGCCTGCCCCTCACGCAGGAAGCGCTGGCGGAACTCCTCCGCCTCCTCGGAGTCCTCGGGGATGGTGAGCGTCTTGAGCGCCACCCTCCGACCGATGACCGGGTCGCGCGCGAGGTAGACGACGCCCATCGCCCCCTTGCCGAGGGTCGACTCGATCACGTAGCGACCAAGCCGCGTGGGGTCCGCCATGGCGCCTATTCTGCACCTTTCGTCGGCGTCGGCGTCGGGACGATCACGAGCACCTCGCCGGGCGCCGCGGCGTCCAACGCCTCCCGCGCCGCCCGCGCCCGCGCTTCGGGCTCGTGCTTGAGCGAGCCGACCTCGCGCTCGAGCGCGCGGTTCGCCCGCTCGAGCTGCTCGCGGCGGCTCCGCATATCGGCGAGCTCACGACGGGTCTCGCGTTCGGCCACGACCGCGCGCCACCACCCCAGCCCGATCAGCGCAACCAGGAGCGGGACGAGCAGCCACACCAACCGGCGAGCCGGGATCCTCACCGACCAAACGGTTCCCTGCCGGCGAAACGGGCCGCGTCGCCGAGCTCTTCCTCGATGCGCAGCAGCCGGTTGTACTTGGCGATGCGCTCCCCGCGCGACGCCGACCCGCTCTTGATCAGCCCGCAGCCGCACGCCACCACCAGGTCGGCGATCGTCGTGTCCTCGGTCTCGCCGGAACGGTGCGACACCATGGCGCGCCACCCGTGGTGGAGCGTCATCCGCAGCGCTTGCTGCGTCTCGGTGAGCGTCCCGATCTGGTTGAGCTTGATCAGCACCGCGTTGGCCACGTTCTCCTTCATGCCGCGGGCGATGATCGACGGGTTGGTGACGAAGATGTCGTCGCCGACCAGCAGGATCTGGTCGCCGAGCCTGGCCCGCAGCTTCTTCCAGCCATCCCAGTCGTCCTCGGCGAGACCGTCCTCGATGAGGACGATAGGGAACTCCTGCACCCAGTCGGCGTAGAGGGCGATCAGGTCCTCGGCGGTGAGACCGTGCCTGCCCTCGCCCGGAAGGAAGTACCCCTCGCCGGTGCGCAGCTCGCTCCCCGCGGCGTCCAGCGCGATGGCAACCTGCTCGCCGGGGACGTAGCCCGCGCTCTTGATGGCGCCCACGAGGAACTCGAGCGCGGCGCGGTTGTTGGGGAGGTTGGGCGCGAACCCGCCCTCGTCCCCTACCGCCGTGACGTGCTTCGCGGCCTTGAGCCGGTCGCGCAGGGCGTGGAAAACCTCGACGCCCGCACGCAGCGCCTCGGCGTACGTGGTGAAGCCCAGCGGCACCGCCATGAACTCCTGGATGTCGAGAGAGTTGTCGGCGTGGGCGCCGCCGTTGATGAGGTTCATGCAGGGCACCGGCAGGACCCGGGCCTCGGTGCCGCCAAGGTACCGGTAGAGCGCGAGCCCGCTCTGCTCGGCCGCCGCCCGGGCGGTCGCCACCGACACGGCGAGCATCGCGTTGGCCCCCAGGCGGCTCTTCCCCTCGCTGCCGTCCAGCTCGATCATGGTCTCGTCGATGCCGACCTGGTCGCGGGCATCGAGCCCGACCAGCGCGTCCGCGATCTCGCCGTTCACGTGCTCGACGGCCTTCAGCACGCCCTTGCCGCGGTAGCGCGCCTTGTCGCCGTCCCGCAGCTCGAGCGCCTCGCGGGTGCCCGTCGACGCCCCGGAGGGGACGATCGCGGCGCCGACCGCGCCGCCCTCGAGCAGCACTTCGGCCTCGACGGTCGGGTTGCCGCGCGAATCCAGCACTTCCCGCGCCGTGATCTCTTCAATCTCGAACATGTGCGACTCCTTCCTCGGCTTCGCGCAGGACCAGCCTCATCTCGCGCACCAGCGTGCGCAGCTGTCCGCTCGACGTCGCCTCCGCGTAGATCCGCAACCTCGGCTCGGTACCCGAGGGGCGAGCCATGACCCAGCTCCCGTCCGCCATCTCCAGCAGGACGCCGTCGCGGCGATCGGCGCGCTCCACCTTCTGGCCGGCGAACTCCCGGAACGTCCGCTTCTGGACCTTCAGCATCGCGGCGCGGGTGCGCTCGTGGAGCGGGAGCTGGACCCGCCGCGACACCAACGTGCCGTGGCGGGCGAACAACCCCCGGATCAGCTCGTCGAGGGAACGCCCCTCGACCGCGACGAGCTCCGCCATCAGGAGCGCCGCGTAGATCCCGTCGCGCTGCGGCAGGTGCGACGCCACCCCCAGCCCGGCCGACTCCTCGGTGGCGATCGTGATCCGACCGGACGCCAGCAGGGGGTTGAAGTGCTGGAACCCGACCGGGGTCTCGACAAGCTCGCGGCCGGCCGCGCGCGCGACGCGGTCCACGAGGCGCGTGGTCGCGAGCGTGCGCCCGATCCCTCCCGCCATCCCCCGCCGGCCGACCAGATACTCGACCAGCAGCGCGATGACCAGGTTGGGCGAGATCGCGCGGCATTGGCCGTCGAGCACGCCGAAGCGGTCCGCATCGCCGTCGGTGGCGAGCCCGAGCTGCGCCCCCGAGGCCCGGACCCGCTCGCGCAGACCGGCCAGGTTGGACGGCGTGCACTCCGGGGCGTAGCCGCCGAAGTAGGGGTCCTTGGTCGTGTGCACGACGTGTGTCGCGACCCCGTGGGCGAGCAGGACGCGGTCGAGGAACTCGCGGGCCGTCCCGAACAGGGGGTCCACGGCGACCACCAGGCCGCTCCTGGTGATGGCGTCCCAGTCGAGGTCGCGCTCCAGGCTCTGGAGGTATCCCTCCGCCAACGGCGCCGTCGCGGCCAGGCGGGGCTGGGGCACGTAGAAGTCGTCGAACGCGGGCGCCTTTTCCTCGGCAGCCGTCTCGATCGCGTCCGTGAAGTCGCGATCGGCGAGCATGCCGGAGCCGACGAAGAGCTTGACGCCGTTGTACTCCGGTGGGTTGTGCGACGCCGTGAACATCACCCCGAGCGCGGCGCCCCGCTCGCGGACGGCGTAGGCGACGCACGGCGAGGGCAGATCCCGCTCCGAGAGCACCGTGGCGATGCCGTGGTGGGTGAACACCGCCACCGCCTCGCGGGCGAACTTTTCGGACAGCAGACGGGTATCGTACGAGATGATGACCTCGCCCACCTCGCCGCGGCGGCGCAGGACCTCGACGGTCGCCTCGAGCACCAGCCGCACGTTGCGGAAGGTGAAGTCCTGGCCCACGATGCCGCGCCAACCGGAGGTCCCGAAGTGAATCATCGCCGTTCGCCGGGAGGCTACCACAACGCCTTGACCGCGGGCGCGTTGGCGATCACGTTGCTCTCGGCGTGCGCACCGGTCGCCGGCCCCCCGCCGCCTCCCGTGGACGCCTCCCCGGGACCGCAGTGGCGGGCGGAGCGCGACGCGGTGGTGGCGCAGATCAACGCCGCACGGTCCGCGGTTGGCCTCCCACCCTTCGCTTACGATCGCCGGCTCGAACGCGTCGGCGACGCGCACTGCGCGATCCTCATCAGGGAAGGCGGCCAAGGCCACTTCTCGACGAGCGGCGTGCCGCCCTACCTGCGCTTCCTGCTGGCGGGCGGGCACGGGTTCCACCGCGAGAACGCCGCCATGTACTCCCGTTCGGCGCCCCTGCCGGCGGGCGCGCTGCCGGGCGTGCTCGAGCGGAGCGTCACGTCGATGCTGGAGGAGCGCCCGCCGGACGACGGACACCGGCGCGCGCTCCTCGACCCCGAGGTCACGCACATCGGCGTCGGGCTCGCCGCGGTCGGCGGCGAGGTGCGCATGACCCACGAGCTGGCCACCGAGGTCACGTCCGATTGGGCGCCGCCGCCGGTGGCAGCGAGACCGCACACCGCCGTCGGCCTCGAGGGCAAGCTCCGCCCCCCGTGGCGGCCGGCCGCCGCCAAGCTGCTCTGGGAGCCCCTGCCGGAGCGCATGTCGGGCGCGCAGGCCAGCTCGATACGCGCCTACGGCTACCCGCCGGGCCGCGCGATCTTCCCGGCCAACGGCGCCTGGGACGAGGAGCCCGCCGCCGGCGCCGGACGCCCGCAGGGGAGCACCCGGCCGAGCCTCGCCGGCGACGCGCCGTTCAGCGTCGACCGGTTCGGACACTTCGCCTTCCGGTGGACGACCGGGGCCAGGGACGGCGTCGAGCTCGTCCTCGTGCTCGCGACCGACGGCACCCGCCGCGACTTGGTCCCCGTCGCGATGTCTGCTACCGTGATCACCGCGACGGGCGCCCTGCCCCCCGCGCTCGCGTTCTGGCGCGGACTGGCCGACCGGGCCGACCCGCCGCACGAGGCGCTGCCGTGAAACCGCCGATCTACATGGACCACAACGCGACCACGCCGGTGGACGCGCGGGTGCTCGAGGCCATGCTGCCGTGCTTCACGCAGCACTTCGGCAACGCCGCCTCGCGCACCCACCCGTTCGGTTGGGCCGCGGCCAAGCTCGCCGAGGACGCGCGGGCGACGCTCGCGGCCGCGGTCGGGGCTCATCCCGAGGAGATCGTCTTCACCTCGGGCGCGACCGAGTCCAACAACCTCGCCGTCAAGGGGCTCGCCTGGGCGATGCGGGGCCGCGGCGACCACCTCGTGACCTGCGCCACCGAGCACAAGGCGGTGCTCGACCCCTGCGCGGCCCTCGCCCGTGACGGCTTCGCGACGACCGTGGTCGGCGTCGACGCCGACGGCCGTCTCGACCCCGCCAAGGTCGCGGAGGCGCTCACCCCGAGGACCATCCTCGCGTCGGTCATGCTCGCCAACAACGAGACGGGCACCGTGCACCCGATCTCCGAGGTCGCCGCCATCTGCCGGGAGAGGGGGGTCGCGCTTCACTGCGACGCCACCCAGGCGGTGGGGAAGATGCCGGTGGATGTGGCCTCGCTCGGCGCGGACCTGTTGTCGTTTTCCGCCCACAAGATCTACGGGCCGAAAGGGGTGGGGGCCCTGTACGTGCGGCGGGCCAAGCCCCGACTGCACCTGGTGCCGCTGCTCGACGGCGGCGGTCACGAGCAAGGCATGCGCTCGGGGACGCTCAACGTGCCGGGGATCGTGGGGTTCGCCCGTGCCCTCGAGCTCGCGCTCGCCGAGATGCCCGAGGGATCGGCGAGGGTCTCGGCGCTGCGCGACCGCCTGCAGGAGGCGATCTGCTCCCGGCTGCCGGGCGTCACGGTGAACGGCGATCGGGCGAGGCGGCTGCCCAACACGGCGAACCTCTCGTTCGCGGGCGTGGACGGGGCCGCGCTCCTCGTCGGCCTCAGCGAGGTGGCGGTGGCCTCGGGCTCGGCGTGCACCTCCGCGGAGCCGCGGCCTTCGCACGTCCTCATGGCGATGGGACGGAGCAAGGCGCTCGCGAACGCCAGCATCCGTTTCTCTCTCGGCCGCAGCAACACGGCCGCCGAAGTGGAGATCGTTGCCGACGCCGTCGTGCGCGAGGTCACGCGCCTGCGTGCGAACTCCCCGCTCTGGCAGGGACGAGTTAAGACTTGAGAGTTAAGAGTGAAGAGTTCAGGAGCACTGGTAACCGACGGGCTCCACCTGGCGTGCCGGTTTGGCGGGTGCCCCCCGCGCGTCCTGCAGTTCAACTCTTAACTCTTCACTCTTCACTCTTAACTCTTCCTTAGCTCTTCACTCCAGCCAGTTCGATCCGCCAAAGGGAATGAGCGCGGGTACAATCCTCTCCCGGCCTGTCGAATGGGCCGACGGGAGTCGAGCGCGAGCGAAACGCCGGACGTGATCGCGGCCGCCGTCGAGCGCGTGCGCCGCAAGCTCCCCCCGGGGGGAGCGCCGCACGCGGTGGGCGGGGTGTGCCCGGCCGCGCGCTCCCTGGTCCTGGCGGCGCTCGCGCGCGACGGCGGGCCCACGGTCGTGGTGGTCCCCACCGAACGCGACGCCGATGAGCTCGTCGCAGGCCTCGAGCTGATCGCGCCAACGCTGGCGGCGGCGGCCCTCCCTCCCGAAGCCGTGGAGGCGTACCTCGGCCGCACGCCCCCGCTCGGCGCGACAGCGGCGGCGGCCGCAGCGCTCGCCGGCCTCGCGACCGGGCAGGTGCGGTTGCTGGCCGTCCCAGCCCGCCTGCTCCCGTACCCGCTCCCGGTACCGGCCGCGCTCGTCGAGCGGGCGCCGGTCGTGCGCGCCGGGCAGCGCCTCGACCCGGAGGCTTTCGCTCGCGCGACGTCCGAGAGCGGCTACCGCCGCGTCGAGGTGGTGGAGGAGGCGGGCGACTTCGCCGTGCGCGGCCAGGTTCTCGACGTCGCGACCCAGGAGAGGTTCGTTCGCATCGTGCTCGACGTCGACGTGGTCGAGGCCATCCACGAGTTCGACCCGGCCAGCCAACGGTCCGGCGGGACCGTCGAAGAGGCCGCCATTCCGCCGCTGCGTCTGTTTCCCTCCGGGGACCCGATGCGGCGGGCGCTCGCCGAGCGGTTCGAACAGGCCGGATGCGCAACCGCCGCCACGGCCGCCGGGGCCGGGGCCGAGCCCGCGCTCTGGGAGGGGTTCCTCGGCTGGGCCCAGGCGCACGCCCACGCCTGGGAGCTCGGCCCGCGCCTGGTCGTCTGCGAGCGCGAGGCCGTGCGGGCGGAGTTGGATCGCCTCTTCCAGGCGCTCCGGCGCGCGCACGGAACGCTCGCAGGCGAGGGCTCGCAGCTCCCGCCGCCCGAGGCGTGGCTCGAGCTCCCGGATCGCTGCCTGGCGGCGCTCGCCGGGGCCGACACCGTCGCGGAGCTGGCGCTCGAAGACGGCACCCCGTGGACGCGGCTCGCGACCGCCCCGACCCCGAACCTGGCGGCGCGGCCGCAGGCGCTGATCGGCGAGCTGCGCGTCCGCGTGGCCGAGCGACGCTCGCAGGTGCTCGTCGCGGCGTCCCCGGGCGAGGCCCAGCGTCTGAACCACCTGCTCACCGAGGGCGACCTCCCGGTGCGCCACGGGTGGCCGCTCGACACGATCATCGGGATCGTCACCGGCCGTCTCGAGCGCGGCTTCTCCTTCCCGGAGTCGGGCCTGGTCGTCTACGGCCGCGCCGACCTCACCACCTTGCCGGGGCCGCTGCGGCAGCGCCGGTCGCTGGCCCGCGTGCTCGCCGAGATGCGCGACCTGGCGATCGGCGACTACGTCGTGCACGCCGATCACGGCGTCGGCCGCTTCGCCGGCTTCCGCACGCTGGCGCTCGAAGGCGAGGAGCACGAGTGCGTGGAGCTGGAGTACGCCGGCGCGGGCAGGCTGCTCGTGCCGCTCGAGCGCGCCGACGTCCTCGAGAAGTACGCCGGCGCCGAGGGGACGCCGCCGCGCCTGGATCGGCTGGGCGGCACCACCTGGGCGCGCACCAAGTCGCGCGTCAAGCGCGCCCTCAAGGACATGGCGGAGGAGCTGCTCAAGGTGCAGGCGCAGCGCGAGCTGGCGTCGGGGTTCGCGTTCTCGAAAGACTCGCCGTGGCAGCGCCAGTTCGAGGAGGCGTTCGAGTACGAGCCCACGCCCGACCAGGCTCAGGCGATCGCCGACGCCAAGCGCGACATGGAGTCCCCGCGCCCGATGGACCGGCTGCTCGTCGGCGACGTCGGCTACGGGAAGACCGAGGTCGCCATGCGCGCCGCGTTCAAGGCGGTCATGGACGGCAAGCAGGTGGCCGTGCTGGCGCCGACGACGATCCTGGCGGAGCAGCACTACCGGACGTTCGTGCGGCGCTTCACGGGGTTCCCGGTGGAGATCCGATGGCTCTCGCGCTTCGTGCCGCTGCCCGAGCAGCGCCGGATCGTCGCCGGGCTCGCCGAGGGTACGGTCGACGCGGTGGTCGGCACCCACAGGCTGCTCGCGAAGGACGTCGCCTTCCGCGACCTCGGCCTGGTCATCGTGGACGAGGAGCAGCGCTTCGGGGTCGGGCAGAAGGAGCGCCTCAAGTCCCTGAAGGCCAGCGTGGACGTGCTCGCGACCTCCGCGACGCCGATCCCGCGCACGCTCAACCTCGGCCTGCTGGGCCTGCGCGACGTCTCGGTCATCGAGACGCCGCCGCGCGACCGCCTCGCGGTCCAGACCCACGTGCTCCCGTTCCGCAAGGACGTCGTGCGCGAGGCGATCCTCACCGAGCTGGCGCGCGGCGGCCAGGTCTTCTTCGTCCACAACCGCGTCGCCTCGATCGCGGCGATGGCCACGGTGGTCCGCGAGCTTGTCCCGGAGGCGCGCATCGTCGTCGCGCACGGCCAGATGGACGAGCGCGCGCTCGAGAAGGCCATGGACGCCTTCCTCTCGGCGGCGGCCGACGTGCTGGTGGCCACGGCGATCATCGAGAACGGGTTGGACATTCCCAACGCCAACACGCTGATCGTCAACCGCGCCGACCGCTTCGGCCTCGCCCAGCTCTACCAGCTGCGCGGCCGCGTCGGGCGCTCGGACCGGCTCGCGTTCACCTACCTGCTCGTGCCGCCGGAGCGCTCGCTCTCGCAGGAGGCGCGTGCGCGGATGGCCGCGATCCTGGAGTTCGCGGACCTCGGCGCCGGCTTCCGCATCGCCGCGCGGGACCTCGAGATCCGCGGCGCCGGCAACCTGCTCGGCGCCGAGCAGCACGGCCACCTGCGCGCGGTCGGCTACGAGACCTACTGCCACCTGCTCGAGGAGACCGTCGCGGAGCTGCGCGGCGAGGCGGCCGCGCCGCCGCCGGTCACCGTCGAGCTGCGCCTCGGCCTCGACCTCCGCCTCCCGGAGCGCTACATCTCGGAGGAGACGCTGCGCCTGGCGGTGTACCGGCGAATTGCGGCCGCCCGGACCGACGACGAGATCGAGCGGCTGCGCCAGGAGCTCGTCGACCGCTTCGGTCCGGCTCCGCCCCAGCTCGACCACCTCCTGCTGCACCAGCGCGTCCGGCGGCGCGCCGAGGCGGTGGGGGCCACGAGGGTCCGGCGCACCGTCGTCGGCTTCGACCTCGCGTTCGACCCCACGCACCCGGCCGCCCACGAAACGGTGATGGCGATCCTCGCGGCGGCCCCGGGCGGCTCGCTCAGCCCCGCGGGCCTCCTGCGCCTGCCGCTCGCCGAGGACGATCCCGGACGCGCCGCGGACGCGCTCGCCGGGATCCTCTCGCCCTCGACCTGACTCGGGCCTGAAGTGTGGCCCAGGTCACCACCGCGCGGCATAACGGACGCGGGCGGGCCGGTTACGCGCGTTATGAGACCAATCCCGCCATGCATCGTGCTGGCCGCGCTGGCGGCCGCGCCGGCCCTGGCGCAGACGCCGGCCGGGGTGCCGACCTCGCTCGGCGCGGACATCGGGATCTTCGCGCCGTTCGAGAACGGCTCCGGCGGCAGCTTCACCGGCCGGGTGAACGCCGATTTCTTCGCCTGGGACACCCTCGGGATGCGGTTCGCCGCCGGCTTCGCCAACCCTCAGGTCGGCGACGACCCGTTCGAGGGCCGGGCCGACATCGTCTACCTCTCCGGCGGCCTCATCCAGAGGATCGAGGGGCCCAAATACCGGCCGTACCTCCACGGCGGGATCGGGCTCTACCACCTCTCCGGCAGCGCCTCGGGAACCGATCTCGGCCTGAGCTTCGGCGGCGGGCTGGAGTTCCCACTGGGGATGAGCCGCCTCCTGCTCGCCCCGGAGCTGACCGCTCACGTGCTCTCCGGCGACGGACCGCGCTTCTCGCTCGCCCTGACGGTGGGGATTCACGGCCGGCCGCGCTAGCGCCGCTTCGAGACTGCCGTGACCACGGCCAGCGCCGCGGAGGCGCGGCCTTCAGTAGCTGTGCTTGCCGAGCTCGACCTTGCCCCGGAACACCCAGTACACCACCGCGGTGTACGCCGCGACGAACGGCATGCCCAGGAAGGCGATGGTCCGCATGATCCGGAGCGTCTTCTCCGAGGAGGCGGCGTTGGCGATCGTGAGGCTCCACGACGGGTCGCTGCTCGACACGAGCAGGTTGGGGAATAGGGCGACCCCGAACAGGAAGACGAGCGCGGCGATCGTGCACGAGGAGGAGACGAACGCGCCCAGCGGACGGCCCCTGACGATCGCGCGTGGGATGTTGGCGACGGCGAGGATGTTGAGCACGACCACGACCCACGCCCACGGAATGATCCCGAAGTTGCGCGTCGCGGCCGGCAGGCGGGCGAGCGTGACGACCGTGACCAGCGTGTAGGCGACGAGAAACAGCCCGAACGTCCGCCACATCCAGCCGTGGATGCGCCGCTGCAGCTCGCCCTCGGTCTTCAGATAGAGGTAGATCGCGCCGTGCATTGCGAACGTTGCCACCGCGAGGACGCCCACGAGCAGCGCATACGGGCGCAGCAGGTCGGCGAGCGTGCCGGTGAAGTCCCCGTCCGGGCCGATCGGGATGCCGAGCATCGAGTCGCCCACCGCGACGCCCATGAGGAACGTCGCCAGGGTGCTCGCCGCGAAGAAGGCGGCGTCCCAGGCTCGCCGCCACGCCGCGCTCGTGTGCTTGCTGCGGAACTCCATCGAGACGGCGCGGAAGATGAGCGCGAACAGGAGCAGCATGAACGGCAGGTAGAACGCCGAGAAGACGGCCGCGTACGCCTTCGGGAACGCCGCGAAAAGCGCGCCGCCGAACGTGACGAGCCACACCTCGTTGCCGTCCCACAACGGGCCGATCGCGTTGATGAGCAGCCGCCGCTCGTCGTCCCCGCGCGCCGCGAGGTGAACGATCCCGACCCCGAGGTCGAACCCGTCGAGGATCGCGTAGCCGGTCAGCAGCACGCCGAGGAGAGCGAACCAGAACAGATGCAGGTCCATCGTCACGTGCTCCCTGGCGGCCCGTCGCTGCCGCCCCGCACCGGTGAGCGTCCTGCCGCCGTGGCGCACGAGGCTCGCGGCGGCGGCGACGAGCCCTCGGCCCGTGGTCGCCCCGGGCGGGGAAATCGGGCTCCTCCGGTCCGTGCTGGATCTTGTCGTTGAGCACGAACACGAAGACCGCGAACAGCATGGCGTAGACGAGCCCGAAGATCGCGATCGAGACCACGATCTGCCCGGCGGGCACGCTGCGCGAGACCCCGTTCGCCGTCCGCAGCAGACCGTACACGACCCAGGGCTGACGTCCCACCTCCGCGGCGACCCAGCCCGAGCTGGTTGGCGGCGTACGGCCCGCCACCGCGAAGACGAACGTCCACAGCAGCCACCGGGTGGCGAAGAGCCTGCCGCGCCACAGCAGGACCAGCGCGAGGAGCGTCAGCGCGACGAAGCCGAAGCCCGAGCGCCACCATTGCGTGGTACGCTTGGAACGGGATCGCCACCGGGGGGCGGTCCGCGCGGCGGAACCCGGTCGAGCCCCGGGACGGAGCGGTTCGGGTCGCCGTAGACCAGCAACGAGAGCAACCCTGGGACCTCGACGGCGTCCTTCACCCTCTCCTCGCGGCTGTCCGGGATCCCCACGAGCGCGAGGCGCGTCCCGCCCGGCTCGGTCCGGTACAGGCCCTCGAACGCCGCGAGCTTGGCGGGCTGGGTCGCGGCGACTCGCCGCGCCTGCGAGTCGCCGGAGACGACCTCGGCGAGCGAGGCCGCGGCGCCGAGGGCGAGCGCGATCATGAAGCTGCGGCGCGCGAACTCGAGGTGCCGGCCCTTGAGCAGGTAGAACGCCGACACGGAGAGCACGAAGAACGCGCCCACGATGAACGACCCGAGCAGCACGTGCGCGAGCCGCTCGACGCTCGAGGGGTTGAACACCACGGCCCAGAAGTCGGCGACCTCCGCCCGCGCAGCCGCCCCGGCACCGACGAGGCGGAACCCCGCCGGGGTCTGTTGCCAGGAGTTGGCGACCACGATCCACACCGCGGAGAACATCGAGCCGGCAGCGACCATCACCGTGGCCAGGAAGTGGGTGCGCGCCGAGACCCGTTCCCAGCCGAACACCAGCACGGCGAGGAAACCCGACTCGAGGAAGAACGCGAAGATCCCCTCGGCCGCGAGCGCCGAGCCGAAGACGTCGCCGACGAACCGCGAGTAGGCCGCCCAGTTGGTGCCGAACTGGAACTCCATCACGATCCCGGTCGCGACGCCCATCGCGAAGTTGACGGCGAAGATGCCGGTCCAGAACCGCGCCATCGCCTCGTATCGGGGGTCCCTCGTCCGCAGGAACATCCCCTCCATCACCACGAGCACGACCCCGAGGCCGATCGTGACCGGCGGGAAGAGGTAGTGGAACATCAGGGTGAATGCGAACTGCAGCCGCGCCAGCAGGACCGCGTCCATGCCCGTCCTCGTCCCTCCCGCTCGCAGCGTAGGCAGGCGACAGCGACCGAGTCAAGATCGGCGCCGGCTGCGCTACCATGCGGCCGGACGGACGGAGCGACGAATGAGCACTGCAACAGCGAAAAAGGGGACCATCGCCATCCTGACCGGCGGCGGCGACGTCCCGGGCCTCAATCCCGCGATCCGCGCGCTCACCGTGCGCGCCCTGCGCGACGGGTACCGCGTGTTGGGTATCCGGCGCGGCTGGGCCGGCATCGTGGAGCTCGAACGCGACAAGGGCAAGCCGCACGACGAGTATGTCATCGAGCTCTCGGAAGAGGCGGTGAACAAGGTCGGGCGGACCGGGGGCACGTTCCTGCACACCTCGCGAACCAACCCGTCGAAGGTCTCGCAGGCGCAGCTCCCGCCGCACCTCAAGGACAAGTACCCCGGCGACATCGTGGACGTCACGCCCGAGGTGCTCGCCAACCTCGAGTGGCTCGGCGTGGACACCCTGATCCCGATCGGCGGCGACGACACGCTGTCGTACGGCGTACGCCTCCACAAGGAAGGGGTTCGCGTCATCGCGATCCCCAAGACGATGGACAACGACGTGCCGGGCACCGACTACTGCATCGGGTTCTCGACGTGCGTGACGCGCACCATCGAGATGACGCACGACCTGCGCACCTCGGCCGGCTCCCACGAGCGTTTCCTGGTCATCGAGGTGTTCGGCCGCTACGCCGGGTTCACCGCGCTCCTGCCCACGATGGCGGGCGCCGCCAACCGCTGCGTGATCCCCGAGCACGTGTTCGACATCGAGCGGCTGTGCGAGCTCCTCACCGCCGACCGTCTCACCAACCCCTCGAAGTACAGCGTCGTCCTGGTCTCCGAGGGGGCGACGTTCCAGGGCATGGACGAGATGGTCTACGAGGACCAGGAGATCGACGCGTTCGGCCACAAGAAGCTCGGCGGCATCGGCGACCGGATCTCCCGCGTGCTGCGCGACCTCTCGCCGAAGTTCAACGGCGGCCGGCGCATCAACGTCATCAACCAGCGCCTCGGGTACCTCGTGCGCTGCGGCAACCCCGACGCCCTCGACTCGATCGTGCCGATGGCGTTCGGCAACCTGGCGATGGACCTCGTGCTCGACGGCGTCGCGGGGCGCCTGGTCAACGTCCGCAACGGCCGCTACGACAACGTCCCGATCGACGTCGTCACCAGCCGGAAGAAGACCGTGGACGTCCGCAAGTTCTACAGCCCCGACCGTCTGCGGCCGATCTACGAGCGCTTCGAAGCCAAGCCGCTCTTCATCATGACCAGCGACTACTGAGGAGACAGTTGAGAGTGAAGAGTTGAGAATGAAGAGTTGAAAGACGCCGACGCTGCAGTCGTGGTCGTTAACTCTTCACTCTTCACTCTTAACTCTTCACTCGGCGCTCCTGGGCGCACTGTCGGTGGCGTTTGCTAGGTGCCGTACAACCGGTCGCCGAAGTCGCCTAACCCCGGGAGAATGTACTTCCGCTCGTTGAGCCCGCGGTCGAGCGCGGCGGTGTAGATCTCGACGGCCGGCGCCGCGGCCTGGAGGCGAGCCACGCCTTCCGGGGCCGCCACGATCGAGACGAGGCGGACGGTCCGGGCGCCCATCCCCTGGAGACCCTCGACGGCCATCGCGGCCGAGCCGCCGGTCGCGAGCATCGGGTCGAGCAGGAAGACGAGGGCGCCGGCCAAATCCGCTGGGACCTTCTCGTAGTAGCGTCGCGCCACCGCGGTGGCCTCGTCGCGTTCGAGGCCGAAGTAGCCGACCTGCGCGGAGGGCACGAGGTCGAGGAAGGCGCCGAGCATCCCGAGCCCGGCGCGCAGCACCGGGACCGCGACGACCCGCGCCGTGAGGCGCCGGACGTCGGTCGCCTCGAGCGGGGATTCGACGAGGCCGGCGACGGTCGGCAGATCCCGCGTGGCCTCCGCCACGAGCAGCAGGCTGATGCGATGGGAGAGGGCACGGAACTCGTCGCACGGCGTCGTGCGGTCGCGCAAGCGCGCGAGCGTCTCCTGAAGGAGGGGGTGATCCACGACGTGCAGGGCCATGTCGCCGAAACCATAGCACGGCGTATCTTTGAGCCATTTCGCGGCCGCAGGACGTCTATAGCCGCTCGGTTATCTGGTAATATTCAGGTCCGGAGGCGCGATGCACGATCACACGCCGGCGCACGGACACGGGGGCCCTGAGGAGCCGAAGAACCTCCTCGGCCTCGACCCGGTCTGCGGCATGAAGGTCTTCGAACGGGCCGGCGTGGTCAGCCGCGACCATGCGGGCGCGACGTACTACTTCTGCGGACCGCGCTGCGCCCAGCGCTTCGACGCCGACCCCGCCGGAATCCTCGCCGCCCCCGGCACGCACGGGATGCACCGGCCGGCCGCGGCCGCCGCCGGGCCGGTGACGCCCGCGGCGCGGACAGCGACGTTGCCGACCATGAGCGGCCCGTCCACAACCGGGAAGCGGCTCGGGGTCGACCCGGTGTGCGGGATGGACGTGTTCGAGAAGGCCAACGTGATCTCGCGCGAGCACGCCGGGACCACGTACTACTTCTGCGGACCGCGCTGTGCCCAGCGCTTCGACGCCGACCCCGCCGGAATCCTCGCCGCCCCCGGCCGACACGGGATGCACGGGCCCGCGCCGTCAGGGCCCGTTGCGGGCGCGCCGCAGGCGCCCCAGGCGACGCCCGGCGCGGACTACACCTGCCCGATGGACCCGGAGGTGCACGAGGCCAAACCCGGCGCCTGCCCGGTGTGCGGGATGGCGCTCGAGGCGGCCGTGCCGCTTCCCGGCTCGCGCGTCGAGTACGTCTGCCCGATGCACCCGGAGGTCGTGCGCCCCGAGCCGGGCGACTGCCCGATCTGCGGGATGGCGCTGGAGCCCCGCACGGTCGCGGTCGAGGATGCGCCCAACCCGGAGCTCGCGGACATGACGAGGCGCTTCTGGGTGAGCACGGCCCTCGCGCTGCCGCTGCTGCTCATCGCCATGGGCGAGATGGTGCCGTTGCTCGGCCCCGCCTTCGCGACGCCATGGATGCCGTGGCTGCAGCTCGCACTGGCGGCGCCGGTCGTGCTCTGGGGCGGGTGGCCGTTCTTCGTGCGCGGCTGGCGCTCGCTCGTGACGTGGCGCCTCAACATGTTCACGCTGATCGCGATCGGCACCGCCACCGCGTTCGTCTACTCCGTGGTGGCGACGGCGGCGCCCGGACTCTTCCCGGAGTCGTTCCGGATGCACGGCCGTGTCGCGGTGTACTTCGAGGCCGCCGCCGTGATCACCGCGCTCGTCCTCCTCGGACAGGTGCTCGAGCTCCGCGCCCGCGCCCGAACCGGCAACGCGATCCGCGCCCTGCTCGGCCTGGCGCCGACGACGGCGCGCGTCGTCCTCCCCGGGGGCGGCGACCGCGACCTCTCGCTCGGCGAGGTCAAACCGGGCGACCGGCTGCGGGTGCGGCCGGGCGAGAGGGTCCCGGTCGACGGGACCGTCGAGGAGGGCGCGAGCTCGGTGGACGAGTCGATGCTCACCGGCGAGCCGATCCCGGTCGAGAAGGTCGCGGGAAGCAGCGTCACAGGGGCCACCGTGAACGGAACCGGCAGCTTCGTGATGCGTGCCGAACGGGTCGGCGCCGACACCATGCTCGCGCGCATCGTGGCGCTGGTCGCCCAGGCCCAGCGCTCGCGCGCGCCGATCCAGCGCGTCGCCGATCGCGTGGCGGCGGTGTTCGTTCCGGCCGTGGTCGCGATCTCGGCGTTGACGTTCATCGCGTGGGCGCTCCTCGGCCCCGAGCCGAGACTCGCGCACGCGCTCGTGAACGCGGTCGCGGTGCTGATCGTCGCCTGCCCGTGCGCGCTCGGCCTCGCCACGCCGATGTCGATCATGGTCGGCGTCGGGCGCGGCGCGCGCGCGGGTGTCCTGATCCGGGACGCCGAGGCGCTCGAGACGTTCGAGCGGGTCGATACCCTGGTGGTCGACAAGACCGGCACCCTCACCGAGGGGAAGCCGCGCCTGACGGACGTCGTGACCGCGCCCGGGTTCTCCGACGACGAGATCCTCGCCGCGGCGGCCGCGCTCGAGAAGGGGTCCGAGCACCCGCTCGCCGCCGCCGTGCTCGGGGCCGCCGCCGCTCGCGGTGTGACCCTCCCTTCGGCGTCCGACTTCCGCTCGCTGCCCGGCCGAGGCGTGACAGGCACGGTCTCGGGGCGCCCCGCGGCGCTCGGCAACGAGAAGCTGCTCGCGGAGCTCGGCCTCGCCGCCGGCGACCTGGCGGCCCGTGCCGAGGCGCTGCGCGCCGACGGTCGGACGGTCGTGTTCGTCGCGCTGCACGGGGAGGTCGCGGGGCTGTTGGCGGTCGCCGATCCCATCAAGCCCACCAGCGAAGCCGCGATCCGCGCGCTGCAAGCGGACGGCGTGCGCGTCGTGATGCTCACCGGCGACAGCCGGACCGCCGCGCGAGCCGTGGCGGCAAAGCTCGGCATCGCCGAGGTGGAGGCCGAAGTCTCGCCCGACCAGAAGGGCGCCGTGGTCGCGAGGTTGAAGGCGGGCGGCCGAAAGGTCGCGATGGCCGGCGATGGGATCAACGACGCGCCGGCGCTGGCGGCCGCCGACGTCGGGATCGCGATGGGGACCGGCACCGACGTCGCCATGGAGTCCGCCGGGATCACGCTCGTCAAGGGCGACCTGATGGGGCTGGCCCGCGCCCGCACGCTCTCGCGCGCCACGATGCGCAACATCCGCCAGAACCTCGTCTGGGCGTTCGGCTACAACATGCTCGGCGTTCCGGTCGCGGCCGGGGTGCTGTACCCGTTCTTCGGCCTGCTGCTCTCGCCGATGCTCGCGGCCGCCGCGATGAGCTTCTCGTCCGTCTCGGTGATCACCAACGCCCTGCGCCTGCGCAAGCTGCCGCTCTGATCGCCCCGCCGACCGGGCAGTATGATCACTCGGCGAGGAGGAGCGCGTGCTGCACATCTTCGTCGACGCCGACGCCTGTCCGGTGAAGGACGAGGTCTACCGGGTCGCGTCTCGCTATGAGCTGAACGTGACCCTGGTCGCCGGGTCGTGGATGCGCACGCCCGACGAGCCCGCGGGTCCGCCTCGAAGTCGTCGGTGGAGGGATCGACGTCGCCGACGACTGGATCGTCGAGCACGCCGGGGCCGGCGACATCGTGGTCACCGCGGACATCCCCCTCGCCTCCCGGTGTCTGGCCCTCGGCGCGACGGTCATCGGGTACGCCGGCCCGCCGTTCACCGCCGACAACATCGGGTCGGCCCTCGCGACTCGCGGCCTGCTCGCGGAGCTGCGCGACCTCGGCGAGGTGACCGGCGGCCCGCCGCCGTTCGAGAAGCGCGACCGCTCGACGTTCCTGCAGCGCCTCGACGAATCGATCGTCGCGATCCGCCGCCGGGAGGCAGGGCACAGGGCGTAGGGCACAGGGCTCAGGGGTCGGTAAGAAACCGCACGTACCGCTGAAGGCAGGCCCTCGGAACGCGGCGTGTAGCCCGCGCCGCCGATGGGCTCGAGGTCCGCGGCCGAGGGCGGCCGCGCCACCAGGATAGGATCAAGCCTGGGGGGCGGGCGCCCTCGCCCGCCCGAGCGAAGCGAAGCAGCCGGCCCGAGACTGGCGGCGCAGGATCAGCGAGCTTGACCCGAATCCGGGTTGACCATGAGCGACGATTCGTCCACGGCTTCGAAGTCGCTTCCGTGGACCTGGTTCAACAGGTGCAGTTCGTCGTTGTTCCAGCGCTCGTCGGGGGCGCCCGAGATGTACCAGTTGGAGCCGTTGTCGGCGACGAACATGCCGTAGAACTTGAGGGCGACGAGGATGACCTGCACGCTCCTCGGGAACGGCGACACGTCGAACCCGGCCCTGAGCCTGAACCGCTGGCCCATCGGCGGGTAGGCCGGGTCGCTGCTGCTCGAGGCCTGGTGACGCGCCGGCCAGATGAACGCGTCGCGCGTGTGGGCGACGGTGAACCGCAGCGCGTGCCGGATCGTCCCCGCCGCCACCTCGTCGTAGCGCGCGAGGCCGGGCAGGATCGGCAGACCGGCCGCGTCGGCCGAGGTCCAGGTCGCGGGCCGCAGCGTGTTGGAGCGCAGGTCGAACACGGCGCCCGACCCCGCGCGCCAGCTCCCGTCGGCCTGCGGGTAGGCCGCGTAGACCTCGTACAGCCGGCAGCGCCCGCGGTCCACGACGAGCACGTGCCGGTCGCCCGAGCTCGCCGCTCCGCCCTCGATGGGGACGTCCGGCGGGATCGGGTAGGGGCCGGGGTCGCTCTCGTCGGCGTAGTCGAACGAGATCGGCACCGGCGGTTGGGTTCCCGGGCACGACCGCGTACGGGAATGCCGATCGGTCCGCCGTCCCAGGTTCCCGAGCCGAAGTCGGGGTGGAGCCCGGTGCCGGGCCCGATCGAGGCGATGTAGTCGGCCGAGCGCGCGTCGACCGGCAGCGTGTCGACGCGGGCGTTCCAGACACTGTCGGCTGGGAACATCGGGCATCCTGCGATCGACGGGCCGCTCGCGGTGGCGATGCCACGCTGGAGGTGGCGGCGCACCGGTCGGTGAGCCGCCGCCGCCTCGACCGGACTGGCGGCCGGGGCCGGTCCGGGGACGCCAAACGCGAGCAGGACCACCCCCAGGAAAATCCGGGCCGGCCGCGCAGATCTCGTGTGGGCTCGCCGCATGCGTTCGATCCTATTTGTTCTTAACATAATGCACCTGCCACCGGTGTGTCTGGGATCACCGGCAAAGTTGCTGGATAGCGACGCAGATCACCTTGAATGTGCTGCGCTGGAATTTTAGTGCTCTATACTCACTTTCTGCAGATGGGCCGGAGTGGGCGGACCCCGGCACCAAGCGTCGGTTCATCCAGCCGCCCAGGGAGCGACCACGTGACGAAAACCCTATCCCTACCCGTGATCCCGCTGCGTCAAGCGGTGTTGTTCCCCGGCGTCACCGTGCCGGTCGGCGCCGGTCGGCCCGGCACGCTGGCGGCGATCGAGGCCGCGCTCGCCGCGCCCGAGCGGCTGGCGTTCGTCTCCGCCCAGCGCGAGGACGTCCCCACGGCCACGCCCGAGATCCTCCACACGATCGGCACGATCGCGCGGATCGTGAAGGTGCAGCGCGCCGCGAACGGGATGCAGCTCGTCCTCCGCGGCGAGCAGCGCGGCATCGCCCTGCGCATCGCGCCGCACGACGACTACCTGCTCGCGACCGTGCGGGAGGCGGAGGAGATGCCGCCGCTCGACCCGGAGGCGCCGACCTACATCGCGCTCGTCCGCGAAGTGCGGGAGCGGGCCGGGGAGCTCGGCGCGAAGATGGGCCTCCCCGCCGAGGTGGTACAGCACTTCCTTGGCGAGATCGAGGACCCGGGCCGGTTCGCCGACCTCGTGGCGACCAACCTCGAGATCCCGCTGCAGGAGCGGCAGGCGCTGCTCGAGACCCTGTCCGTCGAAGAGCGCATGCGGCGCGTGCTGCTGACGATCCATCGCCAGATCGGCGTCGCGGATGCCCAGGAGGAGATCAAGTCGAAGGTCCAGGAGGAGCTCGGCGGGCGCCAGCGCGAGTTCTACCTGCGCGAGCAGCTCAAGGCGATCCAGAAGGAGCTCGACGGCGACGACAAGGGAAGCGAAGCCGGCGCCCTCCGCGAGAAGCTCGCGGCACTCCCCATGCCCGAAGCCGCCCGCAAGGAGGTCGACCGCGAGCTCGCCCGCCTCGAGCGCATGTCCGGCGAAGCGATGGAGGCCCAGGTCATCCGCACCTACCTCGAGACGATCGCCGAGCTGCCGTGGGGCAAGCGCAGCGAGGAGAAGCTCGACCTCGCGCACGCCGCCGAGGTCCTCGAGCGCGATCACTACGGCCTCGGCGACGTGAAGGACCGCGTTCTCGAGTTCCTCGCCGTGCGCCAGCTCCGCCGCAAGGAAGCCGCGGCGGGCGATGCGGCGCCCGTCGAGGCGGCCGCCAAGGGGAAGGGCCGGGCGCCGATCATGCTCTTCATCGGCCCTCCCGGCGTCGGCAAGACCTCGGTCGCACGCTCGATCGCGACCGCGATGGGACGCGAGTACGTGCGCATTTCCCTCGGCGGGATACGCGACGAGGCCGACATCCGCGGCCACCGGCGGACCTACGTCGGCGCGATGCCGGGACGCATCATCCAGGGGATGAAGCAGGCGGGGACCGCCAATCCCGTGTTCCTGCTCGACGAGGTGGACAAGCTCGGGGTCTCGTACCAGGGTGACCCTTCCGCCGCGCTCCTGGAGGTGCTCGACCCGGCCCAGAACGACAGCTTCACCGACCATTACCTCGGCGTGCCGTTCGACCTCTCCGAGGTGCAGTTCATCGCGACGGCCAACTTCCTCCAGAGCATCCCGGAGCCGCTGCTCGATCGCATGGAGGTGGTCGAGTTCTCCGGCTACACGGAAGGCGAGAAGCTCGAGATCGCCCGGCGCTTCCTCGTTCCGAGGCAGCTCGGCGAGGCGGGCCTGGCGGACGCGCAGCTCGCGATCAACGACGAGGCGCTCGCCGCGACGATCACCGGCTACACCCGCGAGGCGGGCGTGCGCCAGCTCGAGCGGGAGATCGGCCGGCTCGCCCGCAAGGTGGCGCGGCGCCTCGCCGCGGGCGAGATCGAACGCGCGGTCCTCGGCGCCGCGGAGGTGGCCGCCCTGCTCGGCCGCCCGAAGGTCCACCCCGAACACGCCGCCGACGCCGACCAGGTGGGCGTCGCGACCGGCATGTACTACACCCCCGTGGGCGGCGACATCATGTTCGTCGAGGCGTCCACGATGCCCGGCGACGGCGAGCTGGTTCTCACCGGCCAGCTGGGCGACGTGATGAAGGAATCCGCCCGCGCGGCGTGGAGCTACGCCCGCGCCCACGCCGAGGACCTGGCCATCGACGAGGCCGCGTTCCAGCGCGACGTCCACGTGCACGTACCGGCCGGCGCCATCCCCAAGGACGGCCCGTCGGCGGGCGTCACGATGACGGTGGCGCTGGTCTCCGCGCTCGCCGGCCGCCCGGCGCGGCACGACCTCGCGATGACCGGCGAGATCACGCTCTCCGGCCGCGTGCTGCCGATCGGCGGCGTGAAGGAGAAGGTGCTCGGCGCCGTGCGCGCCGGCATCACGACGATCGTGCTGCCGAGGACCAACGAGCCCGACCTCGAGGACCTGCCCCGCGAGGTGCGGGAGCGGCTCACCGTGCACCCGGTCGACCACCTCGACGAGGTCGTCGCCCTCGCGCTCGTCGGCGCCACCCTGCACGCGGGACGTCTCACGTTCGCGGCGGCCGGGAACGGGGCACGCATCTCGGCGGCCGGCACCGCGCACTGAATCCGCGCCCGCCGGCGGGCGTGATACGGTGCCGGTGCACCCGCCGGCGCCGTACGCCTGGCGCCGTGTCGTGGAGGCCAGGCGATGATCGCGTTCCAAACCCTGTTCCTCGGGCTCGTGTTCGGGTTCGGCTCCGTTCGCATGATGGTGAGCCCGCCCGTCGCGACCGTGGAGCTGTACCTCGACGGCGCGTCGGTCGGGACCGTCAGCGGCGAGCCGTGGGAGGTCGCCTGCCGGTTCGGCGCCGCGCCGCTGCCGCACGAGCTCGTCGCGGTGGGCCGGGACGCCGCCGGCAAGGAGATCGGCCGCGTGCGCCAGTTCGTCAACCTGCCGCGGCCGGCGGCGGAGGCCCGGATCCTCGTCGAGCCGGGCGTGGGGCGCAAGCCGACATTCGCCCGCCTGGCGTGGAGCACGATCGACAACGCGAAGCCCAAGCGGTTCGACGTCAGCCTCGACGGTTCGCCGATTACCGTGCAGGACCCCCAGCGGATCGAGCTGGCCGGTGTCGATCTCCGGCGGTCGCACTTTCTGTCCGCCGAGGTCGTCTTCCCGAAGGGGGTGGTCGCCAAAGCCGAGGCGAGCATCGGCGGCGAGGCCGAGGCCGCCGCCGCGACCGAGCTGACGGCCATCGCGGTCGTGCTGCGGCCGGGCCAGGAGCTGCCCCCGATCGACGCGATGCAGACCTGGTTCCTCAAGGCCGGCAAGCCCCTCCGCGTCGTGGCGGTCGAGGACGGCCACGCCGACGCGGTTGTCGTCTTCGACCAGGACAGCGCCCAGCGGTTCGGCGGGATCTCGCAGGGGCAGCCGAACAGCATGATCCTCGCCAACCCCCTGCCCATCCAACCGAGCCGCGGCGGCAACCGGCTCCTCGCGATCTGGGCGGTGCCGACGCCGACGCGCTCGGCGGGCGGCGCCGAGTCGCGCGGCCTGTTCCGGGTTTCGATCCCGCTCGACCTCGACGTGGACGAGATGCGCACGCTGATCTTCCGGTTCGCCTTCCCTGCCGCGGCCCCAAAGGCGCAGGCGCTCGCCAACGCCGTCGCGACCGCCGGGATGCAGGCGGCTTCCCTCAACCGGAGGCGCGCCGTGGCGCTCTTCGTCGGCGAGGCGCCGCCCGACTCGAGCACGATGACGGTCGATGCCGCCCGCGCCTATCTCGAGAGCATCAACGTCCCTCTGTTCGTGTGGTCGCCGGACCGCCGCATCTCGGAGCTCGCGCTCCCGGGGTGGGGGCTCCCGGACGACGTCTCGACCGACCTCCAGTTCCAGGGCGCGGTGACCCGGCTCCAGAACGCGCTCGCCGCGCAACGGATCGTCTGGCTGGCGGGAAGCCACCTGCCGCAGACCGTCACGATCGCACCCGGCGTCAAGCAGGTGTTCCTGGCGCGCGGCGTCCTGCGCGTCCCGCGCACCCCCCGTTCGTAGTCCCTCAGGTGGCGGCGCGCGCTACGTCCAGGCCGGCGAGGGGCCGGCCCGTTCGCTCGCCCGGCGCGACGACCTCGTTGCGCTCGACCACGACGCGGCCGCGCAGCATCACGGCCCGCACGTCGAGCGTCGTCGTGCGCCCCGGGTACGTCTCGTACGCGTCCGCGAGCGTCGAGACGACGGGCCGCCGCGGGCCGTCGGGGTCCACGACCACGAGGTCGGCGTCGCCGCCGGGGGTGATCGCCCCTTTGCGCGGGTAGGTTCCGAGAAGCCGGGCCGGGGCGGCCGCGACGGTCTCCGCGAGCGCGCCGAGCGAGCACCCGTGCCGCTTCACAAGCAGCTCGAACAGCAGCGGGACGAGCGCTCCGATCCCCGCGATGCCCTTGGGGACCTCGCGCAGGTCGCCGCGACCGGCGTCCTTGTCGGCCCTGGTGAAGGCGCAGTGGTCGGTGGCGAAGAGGTCGAACGCGCCCGCGACCGCGGCCGCCTCGAAGCGCGCCCGCGTCGCCCGGGGGCGCAGCGGCGGGGTGCTCAGGAACCGGTGGCCGTTCGCGCCCGCCAGCGCCGATTCGTCGAGCAGGAGGTAGTGCGGGGCGGTCTCGCACGTCACCTTGACGCGGCCGCGCGCCGCCGCGATCCGCGCGAGCCCCCCGGCGCTCGAGAGGTGGACGACGTGAACGGGACACCGGGTGCGCTGCGCCAGCTCGAGAACGCGCTCCACCGCGACCACCTCGGCGCGCTCCGGCCGCAGCGACGCGTAGGCGCGCGGGTCGGCGAAGTCCGCGGGCCCCTCGACGCCCGGCGAGGGTCGGCATCGTCCTCGCAGTGCACGAGCAACCGCGCTCCGAGCGCGGCGAGGCGGCCCATGACCTCGGCGAGACGGGCGTAGTCGGTGTACAGGCCGGCCTCGCGGTAGGTCGTGTAGAGCTTGAAGGTCGAGAACCCCGCCGCCACCAGCCGCTCGACCTCGGGCCAGTCCCACGGCCAGGCCGTCGGCGTCAGGTGAAACGCCACGTCGCAGAAGGTGCGGCCGTCGGCCCGCGCCAGGACACGCTCGACCGCCTGCACCAGCGTCTCGCCGGGCCGCTGCGTGACGAACCCGGCGATCGTCGTGACGCCCGTCCGGATCGCGAGCCGGGATGCGGTCTCGAAGGTGTCGGCGAGGTCGCGGATCCCGATGCGGTCGTCGGCGTGGACGTGGACGTCGGCCATCCCCGGCAGCACGTGGAGGCCGGCGGCGTCGATCACGTCCTCGTCGGCTCGCGGCGCGAGCGTTCCCACCTCGGCGATGCGCCCGCCGTCGGTGCGGACGTCCGCCCGCTGCGGCCCGGTCGGCGTCCACACGGTCCCGCCCCGGATCAGCACGGCGTCTCCGTCCGTGATTCGTGAGTGATCTCCGTGCTTTCACGGACCCCGGACCCCGGACCCGGGACCCCGGTCTTCAAAACCGCTCCCACAGCGCCACGGCGCGCTCGCGCGCCTTCGCCATCACCTCGGCCTCGTCGAGGGCCAGCTCGAGCTTCCGGCCCGACATCAGGACCTCGCCGCCGACGATCGTGGTGTCCACGGCGGCCTGCGACAGGCCGAACACGAGGTGCCCGAGGACGGTGCTCTCGTCGAGCGGCGTCGGCGGGTCGTACTCGAAGAGGGCGAGGTCCGCCGCGTGACCCTCGGCCAGCTCGCCCAGTCCCAGCCCGGGCCACAGGCGACCGGCGATCCGCGCGTTCCCCTTTGCGAGCAGCGAGACGGTTTCGACGAACGCGGCCGACGGGTTGCCGGCGGCGAGGTGGCGCACGAACAGGGCCGCGCGCAGCTCCTCGAGCATGTCCTCCGTCATCGCATCGGTGCCGAGACCGACGAGCACGCCGGCCGCGAGCATCGCCGGCACGTCGGCGACGCCGACGGCGTTGTTCATGTTGGACTGCGGGTTGTGCACCACGGCCGTGCCGGTGTCGGCGAGCAGCGCAATCTCGCGCTCGTCGAGGTGCACGCCGTGCGCCGCGATCGAGCCGTCACCGAGGATCCCGAACCGGTGCAGCCGCTCGACCACCCGCATCCCGTGCTCGCGGACGCTGTGGCCCTGGTCGGAGGCGGCCTCGGCAACGTGCAGGTGAAAGCCGACGCCCGCCCCCGCTGCCGACGCGGCCGCCCTCTCGAGCGTCGCGTCGGAGAGCGTGAACGCCGCGTGCAGGCCAAACATCGCCCGCAGGCGGTCGTCATCCGCGGCCCGGCAACCCGAGGCAAACGCGATGTTCTCCGCGATCCCCTCGCTCGCGATCTCGCTCCCGTCGCGGTCCGACACCTCGTAGCACAGGCACGCCCGCACCCCGACCTGGCGCACCGCCTCCGCGATGACCTCGAGCGAACCGCGGACGGCGTGGGGGCTCGCGTGGTGATCCACCAGCGTGGTGGTCCCGTGGCGGACCGCGTCGATCAGCGCGACGAGCGCCGAAAGGCGACAGTCCTCGAGCTCGAGCCGGCGGTCGAGCCGCCACCACAGGTGCTCGAGCACCTCCTGGAAGCTGGCCGACGGTGCGGCCTTGCCGAGGCCGCGCACGAGCGACGAGTAGAAGTGCGTGTGGGCGTTGATCAGCCCCGGCAGCACGACCAGGCCGCCGGCGTCGACCACGCGGGCGCCCTCGGCCGGGATTGCGCCGTGCGGCGCGATGCGGGCGATCCGCCCGGCCTCGCACAGCACGTCGTGGCGGGGAAGGACCCGGGCGGACGCCCCCAGCGTCGCGACCGTCCCGTCGGCGATCAGCAGCCTGCCCACATCTACTCCGGGTGGCCCCATCCGGCCACCGACATCGCTTCGCTCACCTGGGGCCTCGCAGAGTGACAACTCTGGGGGTTCTCACGGTCGAGAGCCCACTGCAGCGGGTTGTTTACGATGTACGCGCCGGTCGCGTCAAGGTCAGCCGCGTTGCGGATCACGTGCTCGTAGAAACCGCGTTGCCAGAAGGCTTCGCCACGGGTCCCGCGCAGCGCGTTGATGCGACGCGCGGACGCGGCCTTGAACTGCCCGACGATCGCGCCGAGTGAACCGGCGGCTGCGCCGGACGGTAGGGGCGAGGCGCTGCCTCGCCCAGGGGCGACCCGCCGGGTCGCCCCTACGGTTTGCAGCAGCACAACGATGCCGTGCAGGTGGTTCGGCATCACGACGAACTCGTCAAGGATGACCTCGGGACGCAGCGTGGCGCTCCGCGTCCACTCTTCAGCAACGATCGACCCGATCGGTGTGAGTCGGACCGCGCCGTTGTCGGCCTCTGCGAGACAGCACCGACGTCGTGCCGTGCAGACGGTGACAAAATAGGCGCCGCTTTGCGCGTAGTCGCAACCGGGTAGCCGCAGCGAGTGTCGAGCTGGCGCGGCCTCAGGTTCCGCTCGACGCTGCGCCATGCGTCACCCCTCGGCGAGAGCCGAGAGCTCCTCGGAGGTGCGGTCGCGCATTGCGAGCGCTCCTGCGAAGCACATCAGGGTGCAGAACGAGCAGCCGACGCAGCGCGCGGGGTCCGTCACGGGCACCTTCTCGCCGTCGAGCGCGATCGCGAGGTACGGGCAGCGCGTGCAGTTGCCGCAGTGAGTGCACAGCTCCTCGCTGACCTGCGAGATCTGCTTCGTCGACGGCAGCGCCATGAAGTCGGTGACGGCGTCGGGCAGCGCCCGCCCGATGAGGTCTGCGACCGATCGCAGCCCGCGCGCCTCCAGCAGGTGCGAAAGCCCCGAGTGCAGCTCGTCCACGATCCCGACGCCGTGCTTCATCACGATCGAGCAGAACTGGACCGTGCGCGCGCCGAGGGCGAGGAAGTCGGCGGCCGCCCGGTAGTCCATCGGGCCGCCGTTGCCGGACACGGTGACCCCGAGCGACGCGACCTTGGCGAGGGTCAGGTTGGAGATCGGCGTCACCCCAGCCCCGCTCATCCCGACGACGATCCCCTCCTCCCACGTGGCCTTCCGGCCGCGGCGGAACGCCAGCGTCGGGAACGTGTTCGCGAGCGTGATCCCCGCCTTTGCGCCGGGGTGCCGTGCCAGCTCGGCCCGAACCGCGAGGACGACCGGCGCGATCGACGTCACGGCCGCGGTCAGCTTGAAGAGCTTGGGCACGTCGTCGTCGCCGGACTCGAGCACCCAGCCGACGATCTTCGCCGTCAGCTCGGCGTCCTGGGCGACGATGTCGCCCTTGGTGCCGTCGCCGCCCTGGGGGCATGAGAGCGAGTACTCGATCCCGCAGGCGCCCGCGGCCTCGAGCTTGGCGGTGTTGGACTGCCACGCCGCCCGGTCCGCACCGTCGTCGCCGGTGACGGGTCCGCCGGTGGAGCCGAGCGTCAGGCGGTCGGGAAACTCGCGGCGCAGGCGCTCCAGCTCGCGGCAGACGCGGTCGAGCGGGTGCCCGGACACGTTGTCGCAGTTGGCGAACGTCGTGCGACCGAAGGCGAACATGTAGCGCGCCGGGATGTGGATAGGCACCGCGTCGAACGCGGTCTTCATCACACCGCCGGCCCACCCGGCTTCGTACGCGCGCCGCATCTGGTCGTAGCCGTCGGTCGGCGGCGCCGCCGAGAGCAGGAACGGCGAGGGGATCGCGCGGCCGAAGAACTCCGCGTCGAGCGCCACCGGGAGCCGCTTGAACCCCGGCAGCACCACGGTGCTCTTGATCTTCGGCCGGCCGGAGGCGTGGTCCGTGGTCCGTGGTCCGTGGTCCGAAGGCGCCGGCCGATCGCCTTCCAGTTCGTGTGAACGCCCAGGCTGGCCGAGATAGGCGAGCACCTCGAGGGCCGCGTTCTTGCCGGCCGCGACGGCCTCGACGACGGTCGTCGGCCCGTTCACGAGATCGCCGGCGAGGACGACACCCGGCGTCGGTTCCACAGGAACTCGCGGCCGCGCGCCGATGGCGATGACGACGGTGTCGATGTCGGTGCGGGCCTGTCCGGTTCCCATGAGGTCGCGGACACGAGTGGGGTGGAACCGTTCCCCGGCGGGCAGCGCGACCTTCCGCGTGAGCAGGCCGGCCACCGCGGCGTCCTTGGCGAAGATCGAAACGACGCGCGTGCGCCCCGACACCTGGACGCCGGCGTGCCGCAGGCCATCGCGCTCCTTGCCCGTGAGCGGCATCTCGGCGAGCGCCTCGAGGGCGAACAGCTCCACGTGCGCGGCGCCGGCGGCAACCGCGGTCTCGGCGCAGTCCGCGGCCACGCCGCCGCCGCCGATCACGCCGACGTGCCGGCCGGAGAGCGCGAACCGTCCCGGGGCCGCGAGCAGCTCGGTCCACTGCACCGCCAGCCCCTCGCCGGGGATGCCCAGCCGCACCGGCTCGGAGAGCCCGGCGGCGACCACCACGGCCTCGTAACCGTCCGCGAGCAGCGCCGCCGGCTCGCCGACGCGCTCCGCCTTCACGCGCACGGCGCCGAGCGCCGCGACGAACGCGAGGTCGGCGGCCAGCACGCCGGCATCGAGACGGAAGGCGGGGATCAACCCGGCCGCGCCGCCCGCGGCGCCGGGATCGAAGAGGTCCACCGCGCACCCGGCCTGGGCGAGCACCGCGGCCGCGCCCATACCGGCCGGCCCGGCGCCGACGACCGCGACGCGCTGCGCGAGGGCCGCGCCTCGCGTGAACTCCGGCATCACTCCGAGCGCCCGGGCCCGCGCGATGATCGCGGCCTGCACGGCCGGAATGTTCACGGGGGTGTCGAACGTCGTGCGGGCGCAGGCCGCCACGCAGTGGGTGTCGGGGCAGACCGCGCCGCACACGCCGCCGAGCGGGTTCGCCGCCATGATCATCCCGGCCGCACGCCGGAAGTCCGCCGGCTCGCCGACGCGGACCGCCATGATGAAGTCCGCCGGCGAACAGTCGGCGGGACAAGCCACCCGGCAAGGCTTCTCGGCGCAGTACTCGCACCTCGCGATCTCCGAGGCGAGCTGGGCGTCGGTGAGGAACAAGGGGTTTCGCAGCGCCATTGACCCCCCAACGAAAGCGAGACTAGCACAGCGGCGGCTGCCTCGATCTGAGGGTGCGACTCCGGTTCCAACGGCGCCGGCGGCGTCGGCGGGGGACGGTCGAAACCGATACAATGCGCCGCGGGAGCGAGCCACGTGAACGAGAGATCGAAGCAGACCGCACGCGAACACGCCCTGGACCGCTGCCGGGAACGCGGGATCGTGATCCCGACGCTCGCCGAGCAGCGCGAGCCGGCCACCGTCGCCCCGGCGATCCGGGCGAAATTGCCGGGGCTCGACATGCAGGCCGTCGACCCGGCCAACCTGTTCCGCATCACCTGGCACAACGATCCGGCCACCGGCGGGTTCGGCGGCGTGAACGCGCTCGAGATCCCGAGCGCGCTCTCCGGCGTCGGCGCCCGCATCGTCGGCCTGGTCGGCCGGCACTTCCCGACCGGCGCCCACAAGGTCGGCGCCGCGTTCGGGTGCCTGGTGCCGCGGCTGGTGGCGGGCGAGTTCGATCCCACGACCCAGCGGGCCGTCTGGCCGTCGACCGGCAACTACTGCCGGGGCGGCGCCTTCGACTCCGCGCTGCTGGGGTGCCGGGCGGTGGCCATCCTCCCCGAGGGGATGAGCCGCGAGCGGTTCGACTGGCTCGCCTCGATCGGCGCCGAGATCATCGCGACCCCGGGGTGCGAGTCCAACGTCAAGGAGATCTTCGACGCGTGCTGGGCGATCAGGAAGAGTGACCCCGACGCGGTGATATTCAACCAGTTCGAGGAGTTCGGGAACTACCTCTGGCACTTCGGGGTGACCGGCCCGGCCGCGGAGGAGGCGTTCCGCAGCCTCGCCGGAACGCGTTCGCGGCTGGCGGCATGGGTCGGAGCGACGGGCTCGGCCGGCACGTTGGCCGCCGGCGACTACCTCAAGCGCCAGGCGCCCGGGTGCACCGTGACGGTCGCCGAGGCGCTGCAGTGCCCGACGCTGCTCTCGTGCGGGTTCGGCGCGCATCGGATCGAGGGGATCGGCGACAAGCACGTGCCGTGGATCCACAACGTCCGCGCCACCGACCTCGTCGCCGCGATCGACGACGAGGCGCCGATGCGACTGCTGCGATTGTTCAACGAGCCGGCCGGGCACGAGGTGCTCCTGCGCCGCGGCGTCGCCTACGACCTCGTCAACCAGCTGCCGTTGCTCGGCATCTCCTCGATCTGCAACCTGCTCGCGTCGATCAAGACCGCGCGCCACTACGAGCTCGACAGCCAGGACGTCGTCCTCACCTGCTTCACGGACTCCGCGGCGCTCTACAAGACCCGCCTCGCCGAGCTCGCCGTCGAGCGCGGCGCGTACACCGAGCGGCAGGCCGAGATCGACCTCGAGCGCTGGCTGCTCGGCGCCACCACCGACCACATCCGGGAGCTCACCACCACCGACCGCAAGGCGATCCACAACCTCAAGTACTTCACCTGGGTCGAGCAGCAGGGCCGGACGGTGGAGGAGCTCGACCGGCTGTGGTCGCCGGCGTTCTGGACCGACCTCCAGGCGCAGCTGCCCGAGTGGGACGAGGCGATCGCGGCGTTCAACCGCGACGCCGGCGTCCTCGAGACGGTGCGGGCCGGCGGCTGACCGGCCGGGGAGCCGCTGCCCCACGCCCGTCCTTGACGGGCCGGAACGCCGCCAAGTACACTCGGCGACCTCGGACGGTCGCCGGGAAAGCCCGGTGGCACCGCGCGGATCGCGCCATGAGCCAAGCTGCTGAAGCCTTTTCTCAGAAAGGACAACCACGATGAAGACCACCGCGTTCAAGGGCCGCGACTTCCTGGCCGAAACGGACTGGAGCCGCGAGGACATCGAGACCATCCTCCACGTCGCCGAGGAGCTCAAGACCAAGCGCGCCATCGGCCAGGCGCACAACGACATCCTGCCGGGCAAGACGTTGTTCATGATCTTCTACAACCAGAGCCTGCGCACCCGCAACAGCTTCGAGGCCGGCATGACGCAGCTCGGCGGCCACGCCCACTACCTCGACCCCAGCAAGATCTACACGCCCGCGATGGAAGGCCAGGAGAAGGCGTACTCGACGGAGCGCGTCTCCGATGTGGCCCGCACGCTCTCCCGCATGGGCGACGCAATCGCCATCCGCTGCTACGGCGACCCGGTGAAGTGGGAGTACGGCGGCGCGCACAAGATGCTGCGCGAATTCGCGAAGTGGGCCGACATCCCGGTGCTCAACATGGAGGACGACATCTACCACCCGTTCCAGGGCCTCGCGGACATCTTCACCGTGAAGGAGAAGTTCGGCGGGTTCAAGGGCGTGAAGTTCCTCATGAGCTGGGCCTACAGCCCGAGCATCGAGAAGCCGCGGGCCGTGCCGCAGAGCGCGATCCTCTACGCCTCGATGATGGGGATGGACGTCACCCTCGCCCACCCGAAGGGGATGGAGCTCGCCCCCGACGTCCTGGCGCAGTGCCGGACCTATGCCAAGCAGGCAGGCGGCTCGTTCAAGATCTCCAACGACTTCAACGAGGCGCTCAAGGGCCAGCACGTCGTCTATCCGAAGGCCTGGTGCGCCACGCCGCTCTTCCTCCCGCCGGTCGGCAAGGCGGACGAGAAGAAGACCCAGGAGATCTTCGACCGCAACAAGGGTTGGATCTGCGACGAGAAGCACCTCAAGCTCGCCGCCAGGAACGCGGTGTACCTGCACTGCCTCCCGTGCGACCGCGGCTACGAGGTCAGCAACGAGGTCATCGACGGGCCGCAGTCCGCGGTGTTCGATCAGGCCGAGAACCGCCTCCACGTCCAGAAGGCGGTCATGAGCCTGGTGATGCGCTGACCGCGCGAGAAGGCGAAGGCGAGAGCGCGATGGATCTCTTCGGCCGTGATTTCATCGTCACCCAGGAGTGGCGCCACGACGAGCTGAGGGCCGCCCTGGACCTCGCCGCCGAGATGAAGCGGGACCGGTTCCACCCCCGCTTCACCTCGATCCTGGCGCACAGGACGTTCTTCATGTTCTTCTACAACCCCTCGGTGCGGACGCGCCAGAGCTTCGAATGCGCCGCCACCGAGCTGGGCGGTCACGCCCAGTTCCTCGAGCCCGGCGGGATGCGGCTGAAGACCGCGACCAGCGCCGGCGAGACCGTGGAGGACGCCGCCAAGGTCATGTCGCGCTACGCGGCCGGCATCGGGATCCGGATCCTCGAGGACAAGGTGCCGTTCTACGGCGCCGGCAACGCGCTGCTGCGCGAGTACGCCAAGTGGGCGGCCGTCCCGATCGTCAACATGGCGGACGACTCGTACCACCCGTGCCAGGGGCTCGCCGACGTCATGGGCTGGGCCGAGTGGTTCGGCGAGGGTCCGGGCCGTCCGGACTACGCGAGCCTCCGCGGCAAGAACTTCCTGCTCACCTGGGCCTCCGGGGCGCTCGCCCGCTCCTGGTGCTCGGTGCAGGAGGCGCTGCTCATCGCGTCGCGGTTCGGCATGAACGTCACCGTCGCCCGCCCCGACGGCTATGACCTCGATCCCCAGGTGTACGCGTGGACCAGGGCCAACTGCGAGGCCAACGGCGCGGCGTTCCGCACCGTCGCCGACCCCGATAAGGGCTACGAGGGCGCGCACGTGGTCTACAGCCGCAACTGGGTCACGCCGCAGGCGTATCAGGACGGCGAGTTCAAGAAGGCCGTCGAGCAGAAGAAGTCCGCGTCGTACAACGGATGGACCACCAACGCTCAGCGGATGGCGCGCACCGACAACGGCATCTTCACCCACCCGATGCCGGTGGACCGCGGCCTCGAGGTCACCGACGAGGTCGCGTCGGGCCCCCGCTCGGCGATCTACGACGTCGCGGAGAACCGCCTGCACGTCCAGAAGGCCGTGATGGCGCTGACGATGGGCAACATCGACAGGTAGGGAAGCATGTCCAAGGACACCACGAAACGACGAGTGGCCGTGGTCGCGGTCGGCGGCAACAGCCTCATCAGGGACAGCAAGCACCAGACCGTGCCGGACCAGATCCAGGCGGCGCGCGAGACCTGCGGCCACATCGTCACGATGATCGAGGCCGGCTGGGACGTGGTCATCACCCACGGCAACGGGCCCCAGGTCGGATTCATCCTGCGGAGGAGCGAGCTCTCCCGCCACGAGCTTCACGACGTGCCGCTCGACACCTGCGGTGCGGACACCCAGGGCGCGATCGGCTACGACATCCAGCAGTCGCTGTACAACGAGTTCCGGCGGCGCGGCATCGCCAAGCAGGCGGTGTCGGTCGTCACCCAGGTGCTGGTAGACAAGAACGACCCGTCGTTCGCCAAGCCCTCCAAGCCGATCGGCACCTTCATGGACGAGGCCACCGCCAGGGCGCGCCGGGACAATGAAGGGTGGGACGTCGTCGAGGACGCGGGCCGGGGGTGGCGCCGGGTCGTGGCTTCGCCGCTGCCGAAGCGGATCATCGAGCGCGATGCGATCAAGATCCTCATCGACGCCGGCTTCACGGTCGTCGCCGTGGGCGGCGGCGGCATCCCCGTCGTCGAGGGCGACGGGAACGAGCTGGTCGGGACGGCGGCGGTGATCGACAAGGACTATGCGTCCGCGCTCCTGGCCACCGACATCGACGCCGATCTCTTCGTCATCTCCACCGCGGTCGAGAAGGTCGCGCTCAACTTCAACACGCCGAACCAGACGTGGCTCGATCGCATGACCCTCGAGGAGGCCAAGCGCTACCTCGCCGAGGGCCACTTCGCGAAGGGCAGCATGGGGCCCAAGATCCAGGCCATCATCTGGTACCTGGAGCGGGGCGGGCGCGAGGCGCTGATTACGAACCCGGAGAACATCGGCGAGGCGCTGGCCGGCAAGACCGGCACGCGCCTCACCCGGGGCTGAGCCGGTATGCCGGGTCGGCGCTCCCCCGTAACCGGCCACCGACCACCGGCCACCGGCCACGCCTGATGGCGGCGTTCACCTTCGTCTGCGGCGAGTGCGGCGCGCGGTACGCCGAGCGCGACGTGCGCTACGTGTGTCCCCTCTGCGCGCGGCGGCAGCAGCCCGGCGGGGTGACCCGCGGCGTCCTCAAGGTCGAGCTGACCGAGGTCCCGACGCGCTGGCCGACCGCGAGGATCCACGACCCCGGCGCGCTGGTCGCGTTCCTGCCGATCGCGACCCCGGTGTCGCTGCCGCCGCTGCGGGTGGGCGGAACGCCTCTGCTCCCGGCGCCCGGCCTGCGGCGAGCGCTCGGCATGCCGCACCTGTGGGTCAAGGACGACACTCGCAACCCCTCGGGGTCGACCAAGGACCGCGCCTCCCTCCTCGTCGTCGCGAAGGCGGTCGAGTACGGCCACGACACGGTCGCGACCGCATCCACCGGCAACGCGGCGTCGGCGCTCGCCGCCGTCGCGGCGGCCGCCGGCCTGCGCGCGGTGGTGTTCGTGCCCGCCTCCGCGCCGCCCGCCAAGCTCGTCCAGATGGCGAGCTACGGCGCGTCCCTGATTCCGGTCGCCGGGAGCTACGACGACGCGTTCGAGCTTTCGCTGGCGGCGTGCGAGCGCTTCGGCTGGTACAACCGCAACACGGCGTTCAACCCGTTCACGATCGAGGGGAAGAAGACCTCGGCGCTCGAGATCGGGGCCGACCTCGCGCCCGACGTACCGCACGTGGTGATCGTGCCGACCGGCGACGGGGTCGTCGTCTCGGGCGTGGCCAAGGGGTTCTCCGACCTCGTCCGGGGCGGCCTGCTGCGCCGGCCGCCGCGCCTGATCGCCGTGCAGCCGGAGGGTTCGCCGGCGATCGCCCGCGCCCTGCGCGCGGGCGCCGACGAGGTCGTCGGGGTACCGGGCGCCGCGAGCGTCGCCGACTCGCTGGTGGTAGGAACCCCGCGCAACGCGATCATGGCGCTCGCCGAGGTGCGCGCCTCCGGCGGCACCGGCGTGCTCGTGAGCGACGCGGCGATCCTCGATGCGATCGGCCTGCTCGCCAGGGCGGCCGGGGTGTTCGCGGAGCCCGCCGCGGCGGCGGCGCTCGCAGGCCTGCTCGTCGCGCTCGACGAGGGCTCGGTGGCCCGCGACGAGCGCGCCGTTTTGCTCGTCACCGGCACGGGCCTCAAGGACGTCGCGGCCGCGGCCCGGCAGGTGCGCATCCCCGACCCCGTCCCTCCCGACCTCGACGCAGTCGCGGCCGCTCTCGCCGCCCGCGACCGCTAGCGCGGCGTCGCCTCGGCTACTCCCGCGACGTGCGCTTCGAACGCCCGGACACGTACGTCTTGAACGCGTCCGGGCTGCCGGGGGGCGCGATCTCGAAGGTGACGTCCACGACGTCCTCGGCAACCCGAGCGTACGTGAGGCGGAACCTCGGCGCCGCGGGCACCGGCTCGCTCGTGAAGACGGCGCGACGGCCCGCCCGCCCCGACATCGACCCGATAGCGGATCACGTGCCCTTCGTTGTCGAAGTAGACCGCCTCGGGGCCGGGCCCGCCGGACGCGGGGTAGACGACCATGAGGTCGTCGTGCACGACGGCCGGCCGGCCGCCCGCGGCCGGGTACTCGCTGTGGCTGCGGCGGACGAGAACGCGCCCGTCGAGATCGGGCTCGAAGGTGAACCACCCGCCTCCCTGGCCCGGCTGGCCCCCGCCTTCCCCACGCCAGGCTGCCGATCAGGAAACCGAGGCTTGCCAGGGGCGAGCCGGCCGCCGTCGCGGAGGCGGGCGCGGCCGGTCGCTCGGCCGTGCCCTGGCCGCCGATGACCACGCCGCAACCGATTAGACAGACGAGACAGGTCACCAGTGTCCTGTTCATGTGCACGCTCCACCGTGGCGCAGCGCGAGACCCGGTCGACGAGCGCTCAATGGGGCCGGACGACGAGGCCGGAGCCGTGCATGTGGACGATCAGCCAGCGCTCGCCCTCGCGCCGGAGCACCAGCGTCCGCCGCGACACCTGACCCTGGCCCTTGAAGTCGAACGTCACCACGGCGGTGTCGCCGTAGCGCTGCACCCTGAGGTCCTCGGGCGCCAGCTCCATGTAGCGCGGCCCCGGCTTGCCCCTGCGCACGCTGTCGAAGAACGCGGTGAACACGTTGACGATCTGCTCCCGGTTCTCGAGCCGCGAGTAGATGGGCGGGAGCGGGAAGTACACCGTCGCGTCGGGCGTGAACAGCGCCGAGAGCTTCGCGATGTCCGCGGTGTTGAGCGCGTCCATCATCGCGTCGACCGTCGCCTGGATCCCCGCCGCCGCGTTCGCCGGCTGGGTTGCGGCGCCGGCCCGCGTCGGCCCCGCCGCGAGCCACGCCAGCGCCGCGGCGAGCGCCACCCGTCCGACCACCGATGAGCCCTTCGTCAGGCACGCCATCCGACCCTCCGCATTCCGTGCACCGCAGGGTGCGCCCGCACCTCGAGCGCGTTCAGCGGGTTCCACGGGCCTCCCCGGCGAGCGATCCCTGCCCCCCGCCATCACGGGCGCCGACCCCGTCCCGCCGGACGAACCCGGCACCTTGACAACGTCCCCGGCGAATCTAGCATGGGCTCAAGCGGCCCGGAAAGCGTGAAGCGAATCGCGGTGAATGCTGCACTCGAAAGGGGGAAGGTCGATGCGGAGTCTGCGACGAGTAGGCCTGGTGCTGCTGTGCGTCAACGCGGTCCTGGTGCCCTGGGCGCTGGCCCAGTCCCAGGCCACAACCGGCGTCATCGAGGGGACCGTCACCGACGAATCGGGCGGCGTGCTCCCCGGCGCCACGGTCACGATCCGGAACACCGACACCAACTTTGAAAAGGTCTTCACGACGGGCAGGGACGGCCGGTTCCACGGCCTCGCCCTTCCCCTCGGGCCCTACCAGGTCACCGTGGCGCTCCCCGGCTTCGCCAGGTTGGTCCGCGAGGGGTTGACCCTCGCCGTCGGCCAGTCCGTCAACCTCACCCTCACGATGAAGGTCTCGGCCGTGACCCAGGAGGTCAAGGTGACGGCCGCCAACCCGGTCATCGAGACCACGCGAACCGAGGGCTCGACCCAGATCGACGAGAACGCGGTCGACAACCTCCCCAACAACGGGCGCAACTTCCTCGACTTCGCCAAGCTCACGCCCAGCGTCTCCGTCGTCCAGGGGCCCGACGGCGACGAGATGACGGTCAACGGCCAGAAGGGGATCGCGAACAACATCTCCGTCGACGGCGCCGACTTCAACAACCCGTTCTTCGGCGAGCAGCGCGGCGGCCAGCGCCCGCCGTTCACGTTCAACCTCGACGCGGTGAAGGAGGTCGTGGTCGTGACCGACGGCGCCAACGCCGAGTTCGGCCGCTCAGCCTCCGGGTTCGTCAACGTCGTCACCAAGTCGGGCACCAACGACCTCCACGGCAGCTTCCACACGTTCTTCAAGAACCAGAGCCTGTCGACCGCCCCGACCAACCGCGACGGCTCAACCGGAAAGAAGTACGACTTCAACCAGCTCCAGACCGGGTTGACCCTCGGCGGCCCGGTGATCAAGGACAAGCTCTTCTACTTCGCCTCGGTCGACGTCCAGCGGGCGAGCGCGACCAAGCAGACCGACCCCAGCCGCATCGAGCAGAGGGTCGTGGACTACTTCGCGAGTCTCGGCGCCGCCAACGAGAACGGCCCGATCAAGCACGGCAACGACGGCGAGGTCGGCCTCGCCAAGGTCGACTGGCTCGTCACCCCGGAGCACCTGGCGACGTTGCGCGCCACGTACACCAACTCGAATCAGAACAACGGCACGTTCGACGTTGACTCCTGGGGCCGCAGCGCCAACGCGGACGAGAAGGACAAGTCGAAGGCGCTGAGCGGGACGCTCATCTCGACGTTCTCCAACTCCCTGCTCAACGAGTTCCGCTTCCAGTTCGCCCGCGAGGACCGGCCGCGCCCGTACAACGGCCCGATCGATCGCCTCGACCGGACGCCCGCTGCCCGACACGGCGTTCGATTTCGTCCACTCCTACCGGTTCGGCGAGCCGTTCTTCATCCCGGTGGACTACTACGACACCCGCGTGCAGTTCAACGACAACCTCACCGTGGTCACCGGGGCGCACGAGATCAAGATGGGGTTCGAGTACAACCACGTGAACGCGTTCCAGACGTTCCGCGGGTTCGCCAACGGCCGCTACATCTTCGACTCGACCGACGGGTTCCTCAACTTCGCGCAGAACCCCAACTACGTCGAGTGCTCCGACGGCTCGTCGTCGCCGACCGGCAACTGCCCGTCCGGCACGTCGATCACCGGCCCCGTGCTGCTCTACCTCCAGCAGGCGGGCGTCGGCGGCCTCACCGCCGATGAGGCCGGGACCCAGTCGATCAACCAGTTCGAACCGGCCGCCTACATCCAGGACAAGTGGACGCCGCTCGCCAACCTGACGGTTCAATTCGGGCTGCGGTGGGAAGCCGAGATCGAGCCCGACCCGATCACACCGGCCGGCCAGGTTTTCTTCGCGCCGTTCATCGGCAAGACCGTCAACGGGCAGGCGTTCCCCTCCGACGGCAACATCCCGTCCGACCACAAGATGTGGCAGCCCCGATTCGGCCTGACGTGGGACCCCAACAACGACGGCAAGACGGTCGTCCGGGCCAGCGCCGGCCTGTACTACGCCCGCATCCCCGGGCTCTACCTGGCGTCCGCCCGCTCGACGAACGGCAGCCGCGGCCAGAGCATCTTCCGGTCGAGCGCCGCGTCGCCGTTCCTCGGCCCCGTCCCCGCGTACCCGACGCTGATCCCGCAGTCCGAGGTCGGGAGCCCGGATCATCCGGACGTCTACGTCTTCGACAAGAACTTCAAGAACCCGAAGACCACGTCCTTCTCGATCGGCGTGGATCGCGAGCTCACGAGCGACCTCGCGGTGTCGCTCAAGTACAACCAGGCCAACACCCGCAACCTGACCCGTTACCTGAACCTCAACGACCCGCTCCTGGGCGCCAACTGGAGCACCGGGCTCCCCGACGCGCACGGCGGGAACACCAACGGGATCGGGACGCTGTGGACGGCGCAGTCCTCGGCGAAGAGCGACTACTGGGGCCTGACGCTGGGGATCATGAAGAAGTTCACCGAGACCTACCAGTTCAACGTCTTCTACACCTACTCGGTGGACAAGTCGGATGACGACAACGAGCGCGATCCGTTCACCCTGCGGTACGCCAAGATCACCGACCTCGCCGCCGAGTACGGCTACTCCGACCGCGACCAGCGCCACCGCGTCAACGCGATGTTCCTCTGGAAGGCGCCGGCGGGCGTCGACGTCGACGTGCGCTACTCGTACCGCTCGCCGCAGCCGATGTCGCTCAAGTGCGACGGAACGCCGTCGCAGGCCCCGTTCGTCGCCGGGCCGTCCGACCGCATCTGCCCCGACGGCAGCGTGGTGCAGCGGAACACCGGCCGCAAGGACAACACGTTCTCCTCGCTCGACCTGCGGGTGTCGAAGGCGTTCAAGTTCGGCGAGACCGAGGTCGAGCCCATCCTGGAGGTCTTCAACCTCTTCAACAGCAAGAACCTGCGCATCCCGGAGACGACGAACCTGATCTTCAACTTCGACGGCACCGTGCAGAGCGGCCTCGGCGACCCGCGCCAGGCGCAGCTCGGCATCCGGGTGTCGTTCTAGGGTTCGCGGAAGCACCAGCGACGAGGGGGAGGGGCGACCCTCCCCCTTTCGTCTGCCCAACCTGAAGCCCGATCGCTCGCGCGGGCACGTGTTGTCGTTCCCACTGCGCGGCGAGCTTCTTCTTGGCCCCTAGGGTGCAGCGGCCATTGCGACGAGGTCGCCGAGCGGCGACGAAGCGATCCCCTCCAAGACCCTGTCATTGCGAGGAGGACCGAGCGCAGCGAGGACCAGAGCCTGCCCCGAGGAGGAGCGGAGCGACGACGTGGGGGAAGCAATTCCGAGGCCAACCGTGTGTCTCGGCATCGCTCGTCCTCCACGGGATTGCCACGGGTCCCTCGCACCGCTCGGGACCCTCGCAATGACAGCCACGCGGAGAACCGACTTCGCAGGACGGGAGACGCCACGCGCCGGCGGCGCTTGTGCGTGCCGACCTGCCGCTGCCCCCCAAGGGCGGAGTGGAAGACCTGCCCACCTTCCCGCACGGTGGGCCAGATGCAAGGCCCCCGCGGCCGAGGGCGGCCGCGCCACAAGAGAACTTGAGGATGCAAAGGAGGGCGGGCGCCCTCGCCCGCCCGAGCGAAGCGAAGCAGATGGTCCGCTATCGGCGGCGCACTGACTCAGGAGGGCTGCATCACGACGGCGGTGCCGTAGCACACCATCTCGGTCACCCCCTGCAGCAGCTCGGTCGCATCGTAGCGGATGCCGATCACGGCGTTGCCTCCGAGCTGCTCCGCGTGCTTGAGCATCATCTCGAAGCTCTCGGCTCGGGTCTTCTCGCAGAGCTCCGTGAACAGCGAGATGTTGCCGCCCACCAGCGTCTGCAGCGAGCCGCCGATGGTGCCGAAGATCGAGCGGGAGCGCACGGTGATGCCGCGTACCACGCCGAGGTTCTTGGTGATCCGATACCCGTCGATGCCGAAGCCCGTCGTCGTCATCGCGTGGTTCATGCGTCCTCCCCGTCGGCCCGGCGCTGCGGCGCCGCGTCCCGCCGTCGGGCCTACTTCGCGGCCGGTGCCGCGCCTCGGAGCTTCGCGAACTCGTCGCCGGGCCGCCACGCCGGCATCGCGTCGGCCTGCGCGACCGCGAGGCCGGCGAGGAAGCCGAGCCGGGTGTCCTCGATCATCCCGTCGAAGTTCCAGTCCTCCGAGAACTCGTCGCTCGGCTGATGGTAGTGGGCGGCCAGCCACGCCTCGTTGACCTGCTTGCCCCAGCCGGGCGGACGCCCGATGTAATCGAGGCCGCCCTTGAAATAGAGGCCCGGCACGCCGATCCTCGCGAAGCTGAACTGGTCGGACCGGTAGTACGCGCCGCGGTCGGGGAACGGCTCGTCGGTCACGACCCGGCCCTGCAGCGCGGCCGCCGCGGCCGCGACCTCGTCGAGCGCCGACTTCCCCATCCCCACGAGCGCGACGTCGCGGGTCTTGCCGAAGATGTTGGCGGCGTCGAAGTTGACGTCCGCGGCGATCTTCGAGGCGGGGAACGTGGGATGGGCGGCGTAGTACGCGGAGCCCAACAGGCCGGACTCCTCGCAGCTCACGACCGCGAACAGCACCGAGCGACGCGGCCGCTCCGGCAGCGCGACGAACGCCCTTGCGATGGCGAGCACCTGCGCGACTCCGGTCGCGTTGTCGACGGCGCCGTTGTAGATGGTGTCCCCGCGCGCGTCGGGCTTGCCGACCCCGAGGTGGTCGTGGTGGGCGGATACGACCACGACCTGGTCCTTGAGCGCCGGGTCGCCGCCCGGGAGCAGCCCGAGGACGTTCGCGGTCTTCCCGTGCGTGATCGCGTTGGCCAGCGTGATCGAGGTGCGCAGGCCGAGCGGGACGGGCTTGAAGTCGCGGCTGCGCGCCTTCGCGATCAGCGCGTCGAGGTCGAACCCTCCGGCCGCGACGAGCTTGCGGGTGGCGTCCTCGGTCGTCCATCCCTGGACCTGCACCCGGGGCTCGTCGCCGGCCGGGAGCTGGAACTGCTCGCCGGTCCACGAGTTCTGCACGACCTTCCAGCCGTACCCCGCCGACGGCGTCGTGTGAATGACGATCGCCCCGGCCGCGCCCTGCCGCGCCGCGCTCTCGTACTTGTAGGTCCAGCGCCCGTAGTAGAGGCGGCGCGCGCCGGCGAACAGGTTGGGGTCCCAATCGGGGTCGTTGTTCATCACCAGGAGCATCTTGCCCTTGAGGTCGGCGCCCTTGAAGTCGTCCCAGGCGTACTCGGGGGCCTGGATCCCGTAGCCCACGAAGACGAGCTCGGCATCCTTGACCGCCACCTCGGGGGTCTGCACGCCCGAGGCCGCGATGAACTCGTCCCAGGAGCGCAGCGCGACCTCCTTGCCGGCGCCGCGGAACGTCCACGTCTCGGGGGCCGTTGTCGTGATCCCGACGATCTCGAACGGCTGCTCCCAGCCGCCGCCGGGTCCGCCCGGCTGCAGGCCGAGCGACTCCATCACGCTGGCGACGTATAGCCGCGCGAGCGCGTCGCCGCGATGGGATGGCGCCCGGCCCTCGAGGAGGTCATCGGCGAGGAAGCGGACGGCGCCGGCGAGGGTGCTGCGGTCGATCGCCTCGGCGGCGCGCAGCGCGCCCGCCGGGAGCGACAGCGGAGGCGGCGCCGCCTGCGCCGTTGCGAACGCGATGAGCGGGATGAGCGATAGGGGGCCGAGCGATCGATGCATGGGGTGCCCTCCAGGAGCCGCGGCTACTGTAGCAAGGACGGGCGCCGCCGCACAGGCGCCGCCCGCGCAACCTTCGGCCCGCCGAGGAGACCGGCGGCGTATCCTCGCGAGGGTGAATGAGACAGGGACGCCCGGGTGAACGCCGTACCCACGCTCCTCGTGCCCGGGGGGCTGCTGGCGCTCGCCTTCCTGGCGTCCGGCGCCGGGGGGCGGCTCCCGGAGGAGCTCGTCGCGTTCCTGCGCGTCTACCCGTGGGTCGTCTACGGCGCCGGTGCGTTGCTCGGCCTGCGCCTGCGCCGCGGGCGGGTCGTGCTCGCGCTCGCGGCCCTCGCGCTCGCCGATCGCGCCCTGGCGCACTTTGGCGCCGCCGCGGTCGGCGGGCCGACGGCGCGTTACGTGCTCAACGCGACGGCGTTCCTGCTGCCGCTCGACCTCGCGTGGCTCGCCGTCACGCGGGAGCGCGGGACCTTCACCTCGCGAGGGTTGACCCGCCTCGCGTGGATCGCGGCGCAGCCGGCGATCGCGGCGTTCGTCTGGCTGTCGTATCAACCGGGCCTCGTCGCGCTGCTGGAGAGCCGGTTCCTGCCCGGCCGGGCCTCGCCCGAGACCGAGCTCGCGCACCCCGCGTTGGTCGCCTACGCCGCCGCGGTCCTGGTTTCGGCGCTGGTTTGGGCCCTCCGCCAGACCGTCATCGAGGCCGGCTTCGTTTGGGCGCTCCTCGCTTCGTTCGTGGCGCTCGTGTCGCCGCGGTCCGCGACGCTGTTCCTGGCCACCGGCGGGCTGATCCTGACCGTCGCGCTGGTGGAGTCCGCGTTCGCGATGGCGTTCCGGGACGCCCTCACCTCGCTCCCCAGCCGGCGCGCGTTCGACGAAGCGGTCGAGAAGCTCTCCGGCCGCTTCGCGGTCGCGATCGTGGACGTGGACCACTTCAAGGCGATCAACGACCGCTACGGTCACGACATCGGCGACCAGGTGCTGCGGATGATCGCGGCGCGGCTCGCGGCCGCCGGCGGCGGCGCGCGCGTCTACCGCATCGGCGGCGAGGAGTTCGCCCTCGTCTTCCCGGGCAAGTCCGCCGACGAAGCATCGGCCGAGGCCGAGTCGGTCCGCGCCGGGGTGGCCGGCGCCCCGTTTGCCCTGCGGTCCCCCACCCGGCCGGCGCGCAAGCCCAAGCGGCCGCCCGAGCGGCGCGAGGCCGCCACGGCGCTGCCCGTCACGATCAGCATCGGCGTCGCCGGCCGCGCCGGGCGGCTGGGCGCGCCCGAAGAGGTGGTCAAGGCCGCCGATGCCGCGCTGTACCGCGCCAAGCGCGCGGGCCGCAACCGGGTCTCCGACTGAAGCGCGCCGAACGTTGCACGTCGAAAGCTGACAGCGGCCGACCCTGGTTGACCTTCGACTTCGGACTTTCGGCTTTCGACTGTAGTGCCAGGATGCTACGCTTCGCCACCGGGCCACGGGACTGCCGGGGCCGCAGATCGGAGAACGCTTGAGCCGCAGGATGCTGATCAACGCGCAGCGCGCCGAGGAGGTGCGCGTCGCGATCGTAAGTGGCGACACCCTCGACACCTACCAGATTGCCGTCGCCGAAGCCGGACTCGCCCGCGGGAACATCTACCGCGGCGTCGTGGTCAACACCAACGCCACCCTCAACGCCGCGTTCGTCGAGTTCGGGGACGAGCGCGACGGGATGCTCCCGGCGCACGACGTCGCGACGGCCGCGTACCACAAGACGCCTCCTGCGGACGCCGCACCGCGCATCGACCGCATCCTCGAGCGGGGCCGCCCGGTCCTGGTCCAGGTCACCAAGGACCCCATCGGCTCGAAGGGCGCCGCGCTCACCACGTACCTGAGCTTCGCGGGCCGCTACCTCGTGCTGACGCCGTTCGAGGACACGCGAGGGATCTCCCGCAAGGTCGAGGACGACGAGACGCGCACGGCCATGCGCGAGCAGGCCGACAAGCTCGAGGTCCCCGAGGGGTGCGGGATCATCCTGCGCACCAACGCGCTCGGACAGACCAAGACCACGCTCAAGGCCGACCTCGCCGCGCTGCTCCGCCTGTGGAAGCGGGTGCAGGCGGAGTCCGCGAAGGGCAAGGGCCCGCGCCTCCTCTACTCCGACCAGGACCTCGTCGTGCAGGCGCTGCGCGACCTCCTCGACCCGACCATCGAGGAGGTCCTGGTCGACGACGACGCGGTGTTCGATAAGGCGGCGGCGTACATGAAGGCCTCGATGCCGCGCACCAAGACCCTCCTGGTGCGCTACGCGGAACGGAAGCCGCTGTTCTCGCGCTTCAACCTGGAGACGCAGATCGAGGGGATCTACAAGCGCACGGTGCCGCTCCCCGGCGGCGGCTCGATCGTGATCGATCCCACGGAGGCGCTCACCGCCATCGACGTCAACTCCGGCAAGGCCTCGCGCGGCGCGCCGCAGGAGGAGAGCTTCTTCGCGGTGAACCTCGAGGCCGCGCGCGAGGTCGCGCGGCAGCTGCGCCTGCGGGACATCGGCGGCCTCGTCGTCGTGGACTTCATCGACATGCGCTCCCGCAAGCACGCGCAAGGGGTCGAGAAGGCGATGCGCGAGGCGATGAAGGCCGACAAGGCGCGCTCGACGGTCGGGCGCATCAGCGCCAACGGCCTCCTCGAGATCAACCGCCAGAGGGTCAAGAAGGCGCTCGCGCTGCGCACCCACCGCCCCTGCCCGACCTGCATCGGCACCGGGATCATCCCCTCGCCCGAGTTCGTCGGGCTCAGCCTGCTCCGGCGGATCGAGGCGCGCGCCGCCGACGGCCGCCTCAAGGCGGTGCGCGTGGGGCTCCACCCGGAGCTCGCCGACGCCCTCCAGAACGGCCGCCGACAGGAGCTCGCCGCGCTCGAGCGTGAGTTCGAGATCCGCGTCGAGATCAACGCCACGACCAGCTTCCACCGCTCGGAGGAGAGGCTCGAGTGGGTCGAGCGCGAGACCGCTCCGGCGCCGCCGTCGCGCGCCGCGGTGAGTGCGACCGACCTCGTGGGCGGCGGCGATCTGCCCGAGGAGGCCGGCGGGGAGAAGCGCCGCAAGCGCCGGCGGGGCGGCCGCCGCCAGGGCAAGGAAAGGCCGGCGACGGGCGCGGACGCGGGGACCGAGGCCGCGACGCCGGCCGACTACTCCGACCAGGACCTCGCGGGGACCGAGCCCTCGCCGCCGGCCGGCGCGGGCGCGACCGATGACGCCGGGGCCGCGCCCGCCGAGGCGCCGGGCGGGGAGAAGCGCCGCAAGCGCCGGCGGGGCGGCCGCCGCCACAAGAAGGCCGGGGGGCCGCCGGCCGTGGACGAGGGGCATGCCCCGGACCAGCCGGCCTCGGTGGACGCCCTGTCCGCCGATGAGCCGGCGTCACCGCCGCCCGCCGAGGACGTGGGCGGCGACGGCGCCGCGCGGAAGAAGCGCCGCCGTCACCGGCGTCGCCGCAAGGGACCGGCGGAGGCCGGCGCCCAGAATGGAGCGGCCGAGTGACCGTGACCCAGTCGTTCGACATCACGAGCGGCTGCGACCTGCAGGAGGTGGACAACGCCGTCAACCAGGCCTCCAAGGAGATCGCGCAGCGCTTCGACTTCAAGGGCCTCGCGGTTCGCATCGAGCTGAACCGAAAGGACAACCTCGTCGTCCTCACGGGGCCGGACGAGTTCCGGGTGAAGGCGATGTGGGACGTGCTGCTCGGCAAGATGGTGCGCCGGAGCGTGCCGGTCAAGAACCTGAAGACCGGCGCCGTTCAGGCCGCCGCCGGCGGCACGGCCCGCATGGAGGTCACGCTCCAGCAGGGGGTCGACACCGAGGTCGCCCGCGCCATCGTCAAGCTCGTCAAGGAGCGCAAGTTCAGGAGGGTGCAGTGCACGATCCAGGGCGACCAGGTGCGCATCGCGTCTCCGTCTCGGGACGAGCTGCAGACCGTGATCGCGCTCCTCAAGGCCGAGGACTTCGGGATCGAGCTCTCCTTCGGGAACTACCGCTCTCAGTGAGCGGGCCGTGGCGAGCGATGTCCGCTTCATCCAGGCTTCGACTGAGGTATCGTTGTAGGGTGTCGGGGTTTGTCGCAACGCTGACGGGCGGACGCCTGGGTCGGGGTCCGGCTTCGAGTGAGGAGGGTTGATGGCCGTATCCGGCAACCTCCGCACGATGCCGTTCCCCGACCTCATGCAGTGGATCTCCATCAGTCGGAAGACCGGCACCCTGGTCATCAAGGGGCCGCGTTACACCAAGAAGATCCTCTTCCAGGAAGGGCTCGTCTCCGCCGTGACCTCCAACAACCCGCGCGAGCACCTCGGCTACTACCTCGTCGGCTGGAGCATCGTGACCGAGGACGAGCTCGAGCACCTGCTCGACCGCCAGAAGGAGCTCAACGTCATGCTCGGCGAGCTCCTGGTGCAGACCAACCGCCTCACCAGGGAGCAGGTCGACCACCTCGTGCGCCTCAAGACCGAGGAGACGATCTACGACCTGATGCAGTGGCAGGAGGGGGAGTTCTTCTTCCTGGACGACGCGCAGCCGCGGCGGGATTTCAAGGAGCTCCAGATCTCCGTCGACCACTTCGTCCTCGAGGGCGCGCGCCAGGTGGACGAGCGGCGGCGGATCGCCGCGGTCATCCCGGACCCCGGATACGTCCCGCGTCCCGTTCAGGCGATCGACGAGACCCGCCTGACCCCCGCGGGGGCGGCCGTGATGGCGCAGATCGACGGCGTCAAGAGCATCGAGGAGATCGCCCTCGCGTGCCAGATGCCGCAGTTCCCGGTGCTTTCGTTCGTCTACCAGGGCGTCGAGAACAAGGTCTTCGAGCTGCTGCCGCCGGTGATGCCGCCGAAGCGGATCCCAGGCTTCTTCCGCTCCACCTGGCGCGACCGCATCCTGGAAGCCGAGAGCAGCCTGGCGCTCGGGGATACGCTCGAGGCGTACCGCAAGGTCCTCGAGGTGCGGGAGCAGTACGGGGGCGTCGCCAGCGCGCTCCACGCCGCCGACGAGATCGAGAGCGAGATCGTCAAGGAAGTCGACAAGCTCCCCATGAACCCGGCGAACATCCTCGAGCTGGCGTTGGCGCCCAAGGACCTCGTCCAGCTCCGCTGCGCGCCGGAGGAGGGGTTCGTGCTGTCGCGCATCAACGGGCGCTACACGGCCACCCAGATCCTCACCATGCTCCCCGGCGCCAAGCTGTACAACCAGCTGATCATCTACAACCTCATCCAGCGGGGGGTGGTGAAGATGCGCGAGTCGCAGGAGATTGTTCGCCACCCCGGCGCCCCCCGCCTCCGCACGTAGTGGGCGCGGACGATAGCGGACCATCTGCGGCGTTGCCCTTCGGCGGCTCGCCTGCTCACATAGCCTCCGGCTATGCTCCGCGGCGGCCGCCTCGGGCGCCTTGCATCTGGCCCACTCTCGTCCGCGCGGCTACACGCCTCACTCCTCCGTCCTGCCTTCGGTGTTGCGGACGATTCTGATGTGGGGCGCGCACGCCGTGCGCGCGTCCTGGTACGACCGGAGACCGTCCCTACGGCGACGACGCGCGGCCCTGCCGAATCGCCCCTCCGCACACCGGTCATTGCGAGCCCGGCCGCAGGCCGGGCGCGGCAATCCCGTCCCTACTTGGTCAGCCTCACCGATGACGTCGACGGCGACGCCTGTGCCGGACAACCGCCCACGAGCTATACTCATCAACTGAACAGTACTGGAGGCCGCGTTGTCGGAAGCCCCCTCGACGCACTCTGACGGCACGCCCGGCGGCGGGACCTGCAGCGTTTCTCCCGCCGTTTTAGCCTGCAGATCCCGCAGCGTTTCCCGGGGCGGTCGGACGGCGCGGCCGGTGCCGAGCTGCAACCCGATCAGGATGATCGGGCAGGCAGGGTCCCCTAAACCCGCCGAGAAACACTGCACCACGCGCAGTGTTTCCCGATTTCCTTTCGTCAACCGAATATGCGTTAGGCTGCGCAGTGAAGAGTCGATCCGGTGAGAGTCAACGACATCGATCGGCATGAAGCCGAGCTCGAGAGGTCTGTCAGTCGGGGAGAGGCCGGGTTTCGCCTCGGGTGTGGCCTCCTCCTCGGTTCCGTCGCCGCATTTGGCTACCTTCTGGAGTTTGACCATGAGGGTGCGGTCGCGGCCGTGTTGATCATGCTCGGGTTCGGAGTTGTGGCAATCCTGATTGGCGACCTTTTCTGGCGGTACTGTGTCCTAGCGCTCAGGGCGATCAGCGTTCTGTATGGACGCTGGTGGTAGCGGTGGCCGCTCGACAGGCAGTTCGAGCCGGTGTTGGCGCACCCTAACCCGCACTTGCAGGCGCCGCGCCCGGGGTGGAGGTTGCTCGGAGGTTGTGAGGTGGCGCATCATCGTGGCATGCAGGCAGTCATCGCAGTTGTGGGCGCGCGCCTGAAGCGCAGCGTTAGGTGCCCAGGGAGAGAGAACTAGTGCCCGAGATTGGTCGGTTCCTCTGGACGAACTTCCTCGCCGTCTTCTACCTGATCGAAATGGGTCTGGCCGCGCTTTGGGTCGGGCCGTACTGGCGAACCGGACTAGTTGCGTACAGCCGACCGGTTCGGAATCGGGCGCTCAGTTCCGGAGACATCTTTGCAGCCTTGCAGGCAGACGCTGCGCTCCGCGGGACTCTCGCCTTCCGGCAGATCGCACCGGACCTAATTGCGTTCCGGGAACAGTTCCGCCGCCTTGCATACACACCGTTCATGCGGGGCGAGGTTGGCATTCCCGTTGAGGGAGGGTCCGCGACGGTCAGAGGGCGCGTCTACTGGCATATACCGGCGCTGCTCCTTCTGCCCGTCTTGTACGGTCACGCTCGTCTCCTATTTGTTGCAGTGCCTGCCGCCGCCGCTATTTTCTATTTGATATTCCGCAAGCAACGCGAGTTGTTCGACGCTGTCGAGCGGACTCTGGATAGGCCGGGCGATGGTTTGCTTGAGCGGTCGGCGCGTAGGTGACACTTTATTCTAGGCGCCTGGGTAACACTTCTTGACCTTCCTTTAGCCATCGCCATGCTGTGGGAAGGGTGGAGACCGCTTCTCGGAGGATGCATAGGTACCACGTCCACGCTTATCGACAATATTCGTGGGCCACAGCGAGCGGGTGCGAGCGGAAAGCCGCGGCTGGCCAAATTGGCCAATAGGCACCACGTCCAAGCTTATCCAGGCCCTTCCTCATGGAACCGCCTCAACCGCCGTGTAGGCCGTCTTGCGGGACACCCCGTACCCCTCGGCCAGCTCCGCCAGTCGGTACACGCCCTCGAGGCAATCCGCGATGAAGCTCATCCGCTCCACCATGGGTGACGTCCCCTTCCAAGACATCGGGCCTCCTGCGGCCGCTTTGCCTCGTGTCACCCAGGCGCCTAGAATGATCTGTAACCCATGCGCTCGGACCGTACCAACAGGCCGCCGAAAGCTCGCTGCAGCGGACTCGGGCGGCTCTGCCGCCCTCGCCGCTGAGCTTGATATCGTGAGGCGGATCTCTTGCAGCGCTCTTTACAAGAACCCGGAGGATGGCATGGCAGTCAGCTCGTTTGACGCGAAGGGTACACCGCAGGCGCAGCTTCGATTCTTCATCGAGAACTTGGATCCCAAGGAGCAGAAGCTCTTCCGCTCGGTCCGGTCTGCGGTGCGCAAGAGGTTACCGACTGCCAACGAGCTGGTGTATGACTACTACACCTTCTTGGTCATCGGGTATTCGCCGAACGATGTACCCACGGATGGAATCGTCTCAATCGCCGCGCGTCCCGATGGCGTGCGTCTTTACTTGATGCATGGTCCTCAGTTGCCCGACCCGAAGAAGCTACTGTTGGGATCGGGCAAGCAAACCCGCTACATCCGGGTGGAGGCTGCGAGCCAGTTGGCGCATCCAGATGTTGAGGCGCTGATCGCCGCTGCGATCGATCTAGCTGAAGTTCCGTTGCCATCCGAGGGGCGTGGCAAACTCGTCATTCGGTCGGTCTCTGCGAAGCGGCAGCATCGTCGGAGGCGGCCGAAGTGAATCACAGGACACGTCGATAGGGCAAGTATTCGTCTGCCAGCGGAGAGCCAACTGTTGCGACTGATCAAATCGGGAGGGGATTGCCACGCCCGGCCTGCGGCCGGGCTCGCAATGACAACTTGGACGAAGGCAGAACTGTATGACCCCCTCACGTCAAGCCACCAAGGGTTCGTGTTGGGCGCGGTACTCGACGGGGCTCTTGTAGCCGAGGGCCGAGTGAGGGCGCCGGGTGTTGTAGCGGTGGATCCAGGCGATGACCTCCCTTCGTGCGTGGGTGAAGTCCGAGAAGTTGTGGAGCCAGACGCATTCCTCCTTGAGGGTGCGGAAGAAGCGCTCGATGATGCCGTTCTGCTCGGGCGTGTAGGGCGTGATGTACTCCTGGCGAAGCCGGTAGTCCTTGCAGGCGGCGCGGAAGCGGCGGGACTGGAAGATCAGGCCGTTGTCCGAGCGCACCGTGGGTGTCGGTCCTCTCGGACGGATCGTCCCGAAGCGCTTGATGCACGCCTCCTCAAGGGCACGCTCAGCCTCCTTGGCACGCCCACGGAGGGCGAATTCGAAGCCGAGGATCTCGCGGTCGTGGCAGTCGATGACGGCCGCCAGGTGCCCCCATCCGTCTCGGCCGCAGGGGATGTGGGTGACGTCCATCGCCCAGCGCTGATTGCTCGCCTTGGCCCTGGACACCATGCCGTGGACCCTGGGGCGCGGTGTGACCGGGCGCTGGTGCACGAGCCAGCCCTTGAGCTTGAGCACCCGGTAGACCCGCTTGCGGTTGACGATGACGCCGTCGTTGCGCAGCCAGGCGGTGAGCTGGCGATAGCCGTGCACGGGGTTGGCCTGAATCAAGAAGCGGATCCGCTCGGCCAGCTCCGGATCAACCGCCCGGCGCTCGGTCGCCGTTGCCTTCGGCCGGCCCGCCAGCCGCGAGCGGGCCACGCCGAGGACCCGGCATACGAGCCGTTGCGAGCTCCCCGCCACGGCGGCCTTTACTCCTCGGACGTCGTCTCCGGAAAAGGGTGGAGCTTGAGCGCCTCCCGCGCGATGTCCAGCTCCATGACCAACTGCCCGACCTTGCGCTCGAGCTTCTTGACCTGCTCCTGGTGCAACGCCTCCTCGTCCTTCGGCCGTGAGCGCAGGGCGTTCTCGGCCGCGAGCAGGAAGGTGTCCTTCCACTCTCGATCTCGGCGACCGTCAGGTCGTGCTTGCGGGCCGCCTCGACCACGGTGGTCTCGCCCTTCACGATGGAGAGCACCAGCGCCGCGCGCCGCTTCGCCGTCCACCGCTGGATGTCCTCCGGAAGCTCTCCGTTCACGCCATTGCCGTTGTTCATCTCCTCCATGACAGCCTCCCGAGCGGGCTGTGGAATCTGCGGAGCTCGCTCCGCTCGCCCCGCAGCTCCCACAGCCCCGACGACGATCACCAAGGTACCGCCGTCGTGTCTTATCGGTGGCTCTCACTCAAAGGGGGGCAGGATAGAACCTCGCAGCACGGCGCGTAGCCGCGCCGCCGCCGTTGGGCCTATCGCAAGGCGCGCGAGCGGCCCGGGCCGGAGTGTAGCCGGAGGCTACATGAGGACCCGAGGCCGCGATGCGCAACGCAACGAGAGGTCCGATATCGGCGGCGCACTGCTAGCGGCGGCGCTGGAGCGGTGCGGGCGTGACCACCTCCACCCCCGCCGTCGCGAGCGCGGCCAGGAACGCGTCGGGGTCGCGCGGGGTGACGAACAACCGGCCCTCGCCTTCGACCAGCACGCCCTCCTCGGCGACCGAAGCGGCCACCGAGGTGGCCATGCGGTCGAGCATCCACGACCCGATGCGGTAGCCGGGGAGCGGCACGCCGGAGAGGCGGTTGCCGAGCAGCGGCCGGTGGCGCTGGGCGCGGGCTCCGGCGAGGCGCACGCTCCGCTTCCCGGTCAACGTCACGATGTCGAGCTGGCCCGCCTTGACCACGTAGGCGAGCCGCGCCGGCGCGACGAAGAAGACCGTCACGAGGGCGAGCACGAGCAGGGCGAAGACGGCGAGCACGGTGGCCAGCGTGAGCCACCACGAGGCGCCCCGCCTCCCCGGCGGGCCGAAGCTCCCGGGCGTGCCGGCGCGCAGCGCCTTCAGGAACCCGTCGGGGTCGGCCGGGGTGACCACTACCGGCGTCGCTTCCCCGCTCGACGCCAGGTACACGCCGGCCTCGGAGCAGTCGGTGATCTGGTAGACCTCGCCCAGCCGCGGGTAGGCGAAGAACCCAACGCAGTACCCCGGCTTTTCGGTGCCGAACCGCAGCGCGGGGTCGCGCAGCCATTCCGTCCGCACGTCCGCGAGCCTCGCGAGGGACAGGGTCTTGGCCTGGTGCGACGAGCCGAGCGTGCTCGTGATCGTCAGCGAGGTGCTGTCGATGACGTAGTGGATCTCGGGGGTGCGCAGCAGGGTGAACAGGAGCCAGATGATCGGCACCCCGATCACGACCAGCAACACGCCGAACCACGTGCGGGCCAGTTTGAGATCCGGCACCGGCCGGAAGACGCGCCGACTGTCGTCGTTCATGAGGGCTCCTTGCGCCTAGTCTAGCCTGGATCGGCGGCGGCTGAGTCCGAGCCTCATAAGATTCGACCCCGGGACCGAGTGATTCGCGGCGTGGCGCAGCCGCCAGTGGGCCTATCGCAAGGCGCGCGAGCGGGCCGGCGACGAACTGTACTCACGTACGTGAGGAGCCAGGCCCGCGATGCGCAACGCCGCGAGAGGTCCGCTGCCGGCTGCGCAGGGCGGGGGGTGGGGGGTGGTTCACGCCGCGACGCGGCAGGACGAGGGCCGCGAAGCGGCCGGCCCGCGGGGCGCCCGCGCGGCACAAGCGATGCGGAGCCTCCTATAAGGTCGGGGTTGTGACGCGAGGGCGCCACGCGGACCGGGCGGCGCGCACGCGCGCCGCCTCGTCCTGTCACGAGACCAACGCTCTACAAGCGATGTGGCTCGCGTGTCAGCGCGGCGGAAGCGGGGCGAGGGCCTCCGGGCCGACGCCGGCGATCCCGAGGGCTCGCAGCCTCTCGCGGTACGCGGCGAGGAGGGCCGGCGTGGGCGCGACGACCGTGCTGCCGGGCGCGAGGCGCGGCAGGGCGCCGGGTGGGACGAAGGTGAGGCTGCGGCGCATCGCCTCGCGCGCGAGCAGCAGCCGCGCCCGGCCGAGCTCGCGGTCGGCCGCCAGGCCCGCCACGTCGTCGAGCACGAGGACCGTCGGGGCCTCGGACCGCGCGCCCTTGGCCTCGCCCAGCGCCCGGAGGACCTCGGCGAGCGCCCGCGGCCGGGCCTTCCAGTCGCGGCCGATGAGCTTGCCCGCCGAGGTCGCCGCGCGGTCGGCGTAGCCGACCTTGGTGAACTCGTAGATCACGCTCGCGGGCGCGAGCGGGCCGGCCGCGGTGGCGAAGAAGCGCAGCTCGTCGCGGTCGAGGACGGCGCCGTGGCACTCGCTGCCGCCCTCGAGCACGTAGACCGGTTTCCCGAGCATCGGCCCGAGACGGAGGTAGCTCACCATCGCCCTTACCGAGGCGCGCCCGCGGTCCGGGTACCCGCAGTCGGTGTAGACCGACAGCCCGAGCGCGTCGGCCCGCGTCATCCAGTCGAACACGTCGAGCGCGGCGAACGCCGGGCGCCCCTTCTCGAGCTTCTCGGGCAGGTAGCCGGAGAACTGCAGCATGAACGGCACCGCCCGGCGCGCTCGTTCGTGCCAGAGCTTGCGGCAGTCGTCGAGCTGCCGGACGACCCACTCGTTGATCACCCCGACAAAGTCCGCGTACGCGGCCCACGCGTCGCCGAAGGCCGGATCCGCCTCGCTTGTGGGCATCGGGACCCCGGCGATCGAGGCGAACCGCGACCCGTAACGAGCGTTGACGGCGACGACGTCGCGGTACCTGGTCTCGAGCCACCGGCGCCAGAGGCCGGCCATCGCGGGCGTGTACTGGGCGACCTCGTAGCTGTTCGTTCCGGGGTCGAAGCACAGGAGCGACCCGCGCTGCGACACGAACGGCTCGTTGAAGAGACCGACCCCGAACGCCACGAGCGCGGGCTCGGAGGAGAAGTTCTCCGCGTAGAAGGCGGTCTCCTCGCGCAGCCAGCGCTCGTAGTCGGGCTTGCCCACGGTACCCAGGAAGAAGTCCGGCGTCGGGCGGCCGGAGGGGAGCCGGCCACGTTCGGTGAGCACGTTCGCGTAGAGCCAGTTGGGGCGCTCGCCGGAGGCGCCGGGAAGCGAGCTGCCGTCGACCCTGTTGATCACGATCCCGACCCCGCGGGCGGCGGCCCGGCTGAAGATCCGCCGGAGGATCGCCAGGGATTCCGGTTGTTCCCAGATGTGCGGGGGCGGCACGACGTTGAGGATCTCGGCGCCGTGGTCGAGGGCGAACGCGAGCAGCCGGTCCGCCTCGGCGCCCGAGGCGAAGAAGTCCCAGTGCAGCGTGAAGCCGACCTTCGGCGCGGCCGCCGCGGCGCTCTCGTGCGGTTCCGCCGGCAGGGGCCCCTGCGCGGGTGCGGCGCGCGGCGGTGCGAGCACCGCGAGCGCCACCAGACACCCGAGCGCCTTGGCGTCCACGCCCGACGGTACCACGCCGGGACCGTGCCGAGCGGCGTGCTACCATTTCGGCGGTGAACGCTCTCCCGGCCCGCCCGGGCGCCGCGCGGCCGGCATGACGGGGCTCGACGAGGCAGGATGCTCCCGGACCACGGCGGCACGGCTCACGGTCGCACCCGCGGCGCCGCTTTGAGGCGCCTCCTGGCGCTGGCGGTGTTTCTCCTCGCCGTCGCCCGGCCTGTGCTGGCCCTTGACGTCACCAAGAAGATCCTGATCCTCTACGAGCCCGGCCCGACGCAGTCCGCGAGCGGCCTCGGCGACGCCCGCCAGCTCCGCCAGCTGCTCGGCCATTTCCGCGCCGACGCGACCCTGGAACCGGTCGACGAGTACAGGACCGGCGGGATGCGGGCGTTCGACGTGACGTTCTTCATCGGCTACACGAAGGCGTTCACGCCCCCGCAGGCGTTCCTGCGCGACGCGTACGACGGCAAGGGCACGTTCGTCTGGCTCAACACCGGCCTCGTCGAGTTCGGCCGCGCCTTCGACCTCGGCGCGCGCTTCGGGTTCCTCGCGAGAGGGGTTCGACACCACGTCGGTCTTCGATTCGGTCCAGGCGGGCGACAACCGGTTCACCAAGACCGAACCGAACGCGAACCGGATCGAGGTGGTCGACCCGGCGCGCTGCGAGGTGCTCGCCACGACGACCTCGAGCGCGCACGGCCTGACGGTGCCGTACGCGATCCGCTCGGGCTCGTTCTGGTGCTTTGCCGACTCGCCGTTCTCCTACGCGACGGAGGCCGACCGCTACCTGTACTTCGCCGACCTCCTTCACGAGATCCTCGGAGAGGACCACCCGCGCTCCCACACCGCGCTGATCCGGATCGAGGACACCAACCCGTTCTCCGACCCCGGCAGCCTGCGCGCGATCGCCGACCTGCTCGCCGCCCGCAAGATCCCGTTCCTCGTCGGTGTGATCCCGTTCTACGTCAACCCCGCGACCGACACCCGCGTCGCGATGTCCGAGAAGCCGGACTACGTCGACGCGCTGCACTACGCGATGGAGCACGGCGGCACCATCGTCCTCCACGGCACGACCCATCAGTACAAGGGCGAGACCGCGAGCGACTACGAGTTTTGGGACGAGAGCCGCAACGCGCTGCTGCCGATGGACTCGCGCGAGTACGCCGAGCGGAAGCTGCGGGACGGCGTCGTCGAGTGCATGAAGAACGGCGTCTACCCGCTGGTCTGGGAGACGCCGCACTACTCCGCCTCCACGGTCGACTACTCGGCGTTCGCGAGCCACTTCTCGACCGCGATGGAGCAGCGGCTCGTCATCGACGACCTCGACTACAGCCAGTACTTCCCCTACGTGATCAATCGCGACATGTACGGGCAGCGGATCCTCCCCGAGAACCTCGGCTACATCCCGCTCGACCCGGACCCGGCCAAGGAGCAGGCGGACGTCGACCAACTGCTCTCGTTCGCGAAGGTCGAACTCGCCGTGCGCGACGGCGTCGTCGCCGCGTTCTTCCACCCGTTCGTGAAGATCGAGTTCCTCGCCCATCTCGTGGACGGCCTGTCGGGCCTGGGCTACACGTTCGCGGACGCGCGCGAGTTCTCGAACACGGTCGTCGTCGGGGACCGCGCGATCGCGAGCGGGACCTCGACCGTCGCGCTGACGCTCAACGACCAGTACCTGCGCGAGGCGTGGCTGGATGCGGACGGGCAGGTGGTGCGGCGCGAGGTCTCCAAGGACCGTATCCACGGCACCATCGAGCGCGAGCTCAAGCTGCCGGCGCGCTGGATCTGGGTCGCGGAACCGAGGGAGTACCGCGAGCGGACGCTCTCCGTGTGGGAGAGGGCCCGTGATCGCGCCAGCGCGTTCCTCGCGAGGATCACGAAGCCGGAGGAGCGCCGCCGCCCGGCGGACGTCCTCTTCCTCTACGACCCGAACGCGACCGGCGGCGCCTACAACGACGAGATGAGCCTCGTGGCGCCGCTCGCCGCGCTTAACGTCCCCATAGACCGGGTGGCGGTGACGCCGAACCTCGCCATCGAGACCGGCGAGCACAACCTCGTGATCGCGCCCTACACGATCACCGAGGCGCTGACGCAGAAGCAGGTCGAGGCGCTCAAGCGCTTCGTCGTCGACGGCGGCAACCTCGTCACCGACTTCCGCAACGACCTGGCGACCGCGTTCGGCGTCCGCTTCCTCGACTCGACGGTGCTCATCGAGCGGGTGCGCGACCGGCTGTTCCCCGAGGAACCGCTGCACTGGAAGTCCGGCGAGGTGATGAACAAGTTCGACACGACCGACGACGACGAGGTCCTGGCGTCGGACGAGGTCACCGAGATCCCGGTCGCGATCGGCCGGCGGTACGGACGGGGCCGGCTGATCCTGTTCGGCACCCGTTTCGATCCCGCGAGCACGGAGGGCTACTCGCGCTTCCCGTACCTGGCCAACTACGTGGCGCGCTACTTCGGCCTCGTCCCGCTCGTCCGCCGCGAGCAGCTCGAGATGTACTTCGACCCCGGGTACCGCCACACGGTCAGCGTCGAGCAGCTCGTCTCGCGATGGGCGGCCGCCGGGATCCGGACGCTGTACGTCGGCAGCTGGCACGAGTACGCCCGGTGGACGTACGACTACGGCAAGCTGATCACCCTCTGCCACGCCAACGGGATCCTCGTCTACGCCTGGCTCGAACCGCCCCAGGTGAGCGAGAAGTTCTGGCGGGACCACCCGGAGTGGCGCGAGAAGAACGCGAAGGGGCAGGACGTCCGCCCGTCGTGGCGCTACCCGGTGGCCCTCACCGACCCGGCGTGCCTGGCCGCCGCGCTCGAGTTCTACCGGACGCTCCTCACCCGCTTCGATTGGGACGGCGTCAACGTCGGGGAGCTGTACTTCGAAGCGGGGCGCGGGATGAAGGACCCGGACCTGTTCACGCCCCTGCACCCGTCGGCCCGCCTCGAGTTCAGGAAGCAGGCCGGGTTCGACCCGATCGACCTGTTCGACCCGGCCTCGCCCCGCTACTGGCGGAGGGACCCGGCCTCGCTCGCCGCCTTCGTCCGCTACCGCGTCGCGAAGAACGTGCAGCTCCACGACCGGGTGCTCTCGATGGTCGAGTCGGTCGGCAAGGGCAAGCCGGGGTTCCAGGTCGTGGTGACGGTCATGGACAGCCTCGCAGTGCCCGACCTGCGCGCCTGGCTCGGCGTGGACGCGAGGCAGATCGCGGCGCTGCGCAGCCGCCACGACTTCCACCTCCAGGTCGAGGATCCCGAGAGCCTGTGGTCGACCGACCCGCGGCGCTACGAGGCGATCGGGGCGCGCTACGCGGACGTCGTCGGTCCCAACGACCTCGCGCTCGACCTCAACATCCTGTCCTTCCGCTCCGAGAACGCGATCACGCCGTTCCCCACCCGGATCCAGACGGGCACGGAGGCCGCGTGGCTCGTCAACTCGGCGGCGCTCGGCGCGCGCCGGGTCGCCGTCTACTCCGAGTCGAGCATCAACCAGCAGGACCTCGCGGCGCTGCCGTCCGCCTACGCGGCGCGCACGAAGGTGACCCGCGTCGAGGACGGCTGGGCGATCGACACGCCGACCCCGATCGTGCTGCAGCTCGCGACCGACGTCCAGGAGGTCTGGCGGGACAACCAGCGGCTGCGGACGATCGGCCGCGGGCGGTTCCTGCTGCCGGTGGGCCGCTACACCGTGCTCGAGGTGTTGCCGACGCTGCCGGCGCTCCAGCCCAGCGTGCCCGACTCCCACCTCCTGTCCATCACCGGCGACCTCCTGTTCCAGAAGAGCTCGCAGCGCAGCGTGACCTTCGGCTACCGGTCCGAGAACCGTTGCATCGCCACGCTCGCGCGCCAGCCGTTCGCGCTCTTCGTCGACGGCCGCGAGACGGCGTTCGAGGCGCTCAAGGGCAACGGGCGGGAGGCGTTGATGCTGCCGCCCGGCGAGCACTCGGTGCTGCTGGTCACGCAGAGCTCGGTCTCCTACGGCGTCGACATCACCAGCCTGTGGTCCTCGACCCTGATCGCGGTCTTCGGCGTCTTCTCCGTCGGCCTGCTCGCCAGCCTGTACCTGGTCGTACGCCTGCGCCCGCGCGCCTCCCGGCAGGCCGCATGAGCGAGACCGCGCTCCAGCTCGACCTCTCGATCGTGTTCGTGCTGGCGGTCATCCTGATCTGGTTCATGATCGCCTACCAGCTCGTGCTCACGGTGGCGGGCTTCTTCCACACGTCGCGCTCGGCCAGGGAGAAGCTCGAGGTCGACGCGTTGCGCTTCGACTGGCCCGACGTCGCCGTGCTGATCCCGGCGCACAACGAGGGGATCGTGATCCGCCGCACCCTGGAGGCGATGCTCGCGTTCGACTACCCCGCCGACCGCTACGAGGTGCTGGTGGTCAACGACGGCTCCTCCGACGACACCGGCGCGATCGTCCGGGCGTTCGCGGAACGCGACCCCCGTATCCGACTGATCGACGTCCCCCCGGGCGAGGGCGGGCGAGGCAAATCCCGGGCCCTCAACATCGGCCTCGCCCACACGGACGCGGGCCTGATCGCCGTGTACGACGCCGACAACACCCCGGAGCCTCCGGCGCTGCGGTACCTCGTGGCCCAGCTGTTGCTCCACCCGGAGCTCGGCGCGTGCCTGGGCAAGTTCCGCACCGTGAACAGGAGCGTCAACCTGCTGACGCGCTTCATCAACGTCGAGACGCTGTCGTTCCAGTCGATCGTCCAGGCGGGGCGGTGGAAGCTGTTCGGCGTCTCGACGCTGCCGGGCACCAACTACGTCATCCGGCGCCCGCTGCTCGACCACCTCGGCGGGTGGGACGAGGCCGCCATCACCGAGGACTCCGAGATGTCGATCCGGATCTACATGGAGGGGTTCCGGATCAAGCCGATCCCGTACGCGGTCACGCACGAGCAGGAGCCCGAGACGTGGGGGGTCTGGCTCAAGCAGCGCACGCGCTGGGTCCGCGGCAACAACTACGTCGCGACCAAGTTCGTCCGCCAGATCCCCAAGTTCAAGGACAAGGTGCTGGCCGTCGAGGTGCTCTACCTGTTCTCCCTCTACTACGTCTTCTTCATCGCGATCGTCGCGTCGGACGTCCTCTTCCTCGCGAGCGTCGCCAGGGTCGTCGCGATACCGCTCCCGGGGCCGTACACCGCCGTCTGGGTGCTGGCGTTCCTGCTGTTCATCATGGAGATCCTGCTGGCACTGAGCTACGACCGCGAGGACTCGATCGGCAAGATCGGCCTCATCGTCCTCGCGTACTTCACCTACTGCCAGCTCTGGATCCTCGTGGTCGCGAAGGCGCTGTGGCTCGACGTGGTGAGGCGCGAGAAGCAGACGTGGGTGAAGACCGTGCGATTCGAGCGCACGCCCACCAAGCCGTAGCGCGCGTCAGTCTCGCCCGAGACTCGGACACACGACCAGCGATCGTTTGTTCCACTGCGTGGAGTCTCTCCTCTTCGCCCTGGGGTGCAGCGGCAGGTCGGCACGCCCGAGCGACGCCGGCGCGTGGACTCTCCTTGCGAAGACGCCGGTGCTCCGCGTATCTGTCATTGCGAGGCTCCCGCGCGTACGCGGGAGCCGTGGCAATCCCCCGGGAAGGAAGCGACGCCGAGTCACCCGGTTGGGGAGGGGATTGCTTCGTCGGTCCTCGCTGCGCTCGGTCCTCCTCGCAATGACAGGGTCTTCGAGAGGACCGATCTCGGGATCGAGCGCTCGGCCGCCTCGTCCTGCCACGAGGACCATGCCCTACCGATGATATGGAAGGAACATCAGGTCAGCGGGAGCTCCATGAAGAGGGCGCCCTCGACGGGGTTGGCGCGGTACGGTTCGATCGGCCTGAACCCGAGAAGACGGTAGAGCGTCGCCGCCTCGCGCATCCAGGGCAGCGTGTCCAACCGCATCGCGCGGTACCCGGAGTCGCGCGCGTGCTCGATCACCGCGAGCGCCAGCTTCTTCCCGACGCCCTTGCCGCGGAACGGGTGGCGTACGTAGAGCCTCTTGAGCTCGCAGAGGTCGTCCCCGAGCGGCCGCAGCGCGACGCACCCCGCCAGCCTCTTGTCGTAGCGCGCGAGGAGAAGGGCGCCGCGCGGCGGAGCGTACTCCGCGGGAAGCTCGGCGAGCTCGCGGGCGAAATCCTGGAACGACAGGTCCACGCCGAGCGAGGAGGCGTACTCCTTGAGGAGCGTGCGGGCCTCGGCCAGGCCGCCGTCGTTGTCGGCCGCTTCGATCGCGATCGAGTGCCCCCAGCGAAACACCGCGTCTCCCCCCGGGCCCATCTTGTCACAGAACGGCGGCTCACCCGCCCTGCGGGCCTCGTAAACGTTTCCAGCGCGCGGCCGCCGTGACCGGCCTCACGTCGAGGGCAGCGCCACGATGCGGCCGGCGAGGAGGAACCACAGCTCGAATCCGGGCGGCTCCTGGAGGCCGAGCGCTTCCCGCAGCGCCCGTCGATACGCTTCGCCCTGCGGACGGTAGGCGAGGGCGCGCCGCGCGACCTCGTCGTCGGTGCCCACGTCGTCGGTCTTGTAGTCCGCAATCACCAGGCCCGCGCCGTCGGGGTCGCGGTAGACGAGGTCGATCGCCCCGGCCACGAACCCCACCGGCTCGCCCGGGCCGTCGCCGCACGGCAGCAGCACGGGCAGCTCGCGGGCCACGACGTGAGGCGCGATCGCACGCAGCCGGTCGAGCAGCGGCCCGCGGCCCAGCGCCCGCAGGGTGGCCTCGGCCCGGGCCTGCGCGGCGGCCAGGTCCCTGCCGGCGGCGAGACCGCGAAGGTGGAGCGGCAGGCGCTTCACCTCCGTCGCCAGCGCGGCCGCGAGGTCGCCTCCGAGGTCGAGCCGCTCCAGGACGCGGTGCACCGCGCTGCCCGCCGCGGTGGCCGGCGAGCGGTCCGTCCGCCCCCGGCCGCGGCGGTCGCCTTCGCCCTCGTCGCCGCGCTCCGCGACCGTTTCGGCGCGGAGGCGCCGGTGCGCCTCCTCCGAGGCCTGGCCGCCGTACGCTCTGGCCGCGCGCGCGGCCGCCTCCAGCCGGAGGTCCGCGAGGCGCGCCGACTGCCGCCGCACCTCCTCGGCCGAACAGAGCAGCTGCGCGACGTCGGTCGCGGGCGGCGGAGGCGCACTCGGCCGCAGCGCCGGGAACACCCACCGCGCCTCCGCCGCGTCCTCGTGGCCGGCGCCCGCGCCGGCAACCCTGCCGGCCGCGGCCGCGATGCCTCCGTCGGGCGCCTCGCGATGGGCGAGGAGGTCCATGTGCGAGCGCGCGCGGCCGGCGGCGGGCGGGCCGCCCTCGGGCCAGACCCCCGCGACGACGAGCCGGTCCTTGGCCCTCGTCATCGCCACGTAGAGCGTACGGACCAGCTCGGCGGCCCCCACGCGGCTGCGGCGCGCCTCGACGGCGTGCCACCCCGGCGTCGCGGCGCCGAGCAGCACGTACTCGTACCCCGCGCCGCGCTCCTCGGCGTCCGTCGACGCTCGGCTCTGGCCGCGTGATCGTTTCTGGGCCTGCATGAGGTAGACGTGGGCGAAGTCCAGCCCTTTGGCCTTGTGGATCGTCATCACCCGAACCGCGTCCTCCGCGCCGGTGAACGGGCGCCCCTCCTCGGCCTCGCGGACCTCGGATACGGCGGTGCGGAGCGCGCGCAGCACCGCGTGGGGGTCCGGCTCGCGGTCGATCGCTTCGACCAACGTCCGGAAGAACCGCTCGAGGTTCGCGACGCGGTACCTCCCCAGACTCCGCGCGGCCTCGCCGGCCTCGAACAGCGTGAGCGTGCGGAGCCGGTCCACGAACACGGCCGCGGGCTCGGTCGCGAACGACTCCCGCAGCCGCGCCAGGTGCGTCAGGAACGCCAGGAGGTTGAGCTCCCAGCCCCGGATGCGGTCGAGCCCGGGCACGTCGTCCGGGAGCGCGGCCGCCGCGTCGAGCACCAGCGAGCGCAGCGCGTCGAGCGCGCCCTCGCCGGAGCCGGGCAGCTCGCTCACGCGGTCCGGGAACGACCTCGCCCACAGCGGGAGGAGAGCCGCGTCGGGCGCCCCCACGACGCTCGAGCGCAGCGCGGCGAGGAGCGCGAGGTGGTCGCCGGGATCGATCACCGCCCGCACGAGCGCGGTCGCTTCGATGATCTCCCGCCGCCGGTAGAAGGAGCGGTCGCGCTCGACCAGGTACGGCACCGAGGCGTCGCGGAGCGCCTGCAGGTAGACGTCGATGTCCCCAGTGCTGCGCAGCAGGACGCCGAACTCCCGCCACGGGACCCCGCCGGCGTGCAGCTCGCGGAGATCGGCCGCGAGCGCCGCGGCCTCGAGCTCGGCGCCCTCCTGGGTGGCCGCCGGGCCCAGCGTTCCAGGACGCCCGGCGGCCGGCGCCCACGAAACCCAGTATTCGACCGCGGCGCGCCCGAGCGCCGACGGGCCGCCCTCCCCCGACCGATCGGGCCACGGAAGCAGCGGCTGGAACGCGGGCTGCACCCCGTGCTCGCGGCGCATCACCGGCCCCACGACGCGCTCGACCTCGCCGAGGATCGCGGCGCTCGAGCGGAAGTTCACCGACAGGGGCAGGACCTCGCCGCCGGCCTCGCGGATCACGCCGAGGAAGTCGTCGTACGCCCCCAGGTCCGCGTCGCGCCACCCGTAGATCGACTGCTTCGGGTCCCCGATCAGGAACAGGCCGGGGCGCGCCTCGGGCGGCCCCGCGAGCGCGAGCGTGCGCAGGATCTCGCACTGCAGCCGGTCGGTGTCCTGGAACTCGTCCACCAGGAGCTGCGTGATCTCGCTGCGGACGCGCGCCGCCACCGAGGGTTGGCGCACGAGGGTGTCGCGGGCGTCGCGGAGCAGCGCGGCGAACGTCTCGGCGCCGCGCCGCCGCATCGCGGCGTGCACGGCGGCGACCAGCGGCGCGAGCGCCCGGCGCGCCAGGTCGAGGCGCTCGGGCTCGAGCGCGGCGACGTGCTTGACGAGCGCGGCGAGCGCTCTTGCCGCCTCGGGAAGGTCGGCCGACGCGCCCCCCAGCACCTCCGTCTCGCTCGCCGACAGGTTGCCCCTGGCCCACTTTTCGAGGTGCGCGACGAGGTTCCCTGGCAGCACCTCGGCGACGGCGCTTACCAGTTCGCCAAGGCCCAAGGGCGCCCCGCCCGCGGCGCACCGATCCGCGAGCGCCCCGAGGGCCGCCGCGATCACGGTCGCGTTCTTCGTCCGCGACGAGCCGCCGGCGCAGGGGCCCAGGAGGCCGGCGAAGGCGCGGGCCCGGGCGGCCACGGCGGCCGCGAGCGACGCCACCGCATCGGGAGCGAGCGGGTCGGCCGCCAATGCCTCGGCGGGGACCCCCCGCCTGACCAGTTCGAGCACCGCGTCGGCCATCTCCGCCGGTTCGTGCCCCATGACGGCGAGCGCGAACAGCGGGCTCGCCTCCGGCGCCGCAAGCGCGTCGCGGAACGCCGCCTCGACCGCGTCCTGCACCACCTCGGTGAGGACGAGCTCCTGGGCGTCGACCGTGAACCCGGGGTGCACCCGCGCCTCCAGCGGCGCAGCGGCGAGCAACCGCCGGCAGAACGCGTGGATGGTGGCCACGACGAGATGGTCGAGGGCGATCAGCAACGCCGCCGCCCGCGCCGGCGCCTCGGTGCCGGCCGCGGCGAGCGCCTCCGGCATGAGACCGGTCGGCGGCGCCCCGCGCTGGAGGTCGGCGAACGCCTCGCTCACCCGGGTGGCCATCTCGGCGGCCGCCGCCTCGGTGAAGGTGATCGCCACCACGCCGTCCAGGACCCGGGCGGCGACGCGGTCGACGGTGGGCCGGTCCGCGCCCCCCGGTTGGGCCCCATGCGCGCGCAGCTCGTTCTCGGCTCGCCGCCATCCGGGACCGACGCACCAGGCGACGATCCGGGCCACGAGCGTCGCCGTCTTGCCGGTGCCCGCGCCCGCCTCCAGTGCGAGCGGCCGGTCGAAGACGGTCTGGGAGCGCAGCCGCGCCTCGCGGTCGGCCGCCACGGTCGGCGCGCCCGGCCGGCCGCTCAACCGTCCCCCCCGCCGTCCGGCGACGCGCCGGCCGCCTCGACACCGAGGTGCCAGAGGCGACGGAGCGCACCCTCGGCGCGCGGGTGGGCGCCGCCGCCGGTCTCGGCGGCCCGCGCCCAGCGGGCCAGGCGCCGCCGCGCGCCGCTGTCGCCGCGCACGCACGCGTCGCGCACCTCGCAGAACGCGCAGCGCCGGGGCTCCTCGGGCCCGGCCGCCTCCTCGAGCCGGGGGAAGAAGCTGCCGGAATCCCAGGCGTCCAGGATGGCGCGCAGGGCGGAGGCGAACGCCGCGCGCAGGTCCTCGTCCCCTCCCGCCGCGGCGAGCACCCTGACGTCGTCGTCGAGGTCCGGGCGCAGGAAGGCGTAGCGTCCGTCGGCGGGCCGAGCGCCCGCCGTCTGCGCGTAGGCGACTGCCTGCAGGAGCAGGCCCCGCCGCACCGCCGCCAGCAGGTGCCTGCGCCGCGTCGCCTCCTGCTTCCCCTGCGACGGCGGCGCGCCGGTCTTGAAGTCCGTGAACAGCGCCCGGGAGTCCTGCTCGTGAACGAGGTCCGCCCGGAACGACACGGTGCGGGTAGCGCCGTCCGGAGCCTCGACGGTCACCGAGCCGCTCGCCTCGACGCCCAGCACGCCGATCGTCGACCCGACCTCGGGCCACGCCATCCGCTGCGCCGCCTCGAGGAACGGCCGGACCCGGGCTTCGAGCAGCCGCTCGACGCCCGGCGGCGCCAGGCCTTCCTCGCGGGCGAGGGCCGCGACGGTCGCGCGCAGGATCCGGTCGGCCTCCGCCTGCGGGGGCCAGCGGACCGGCACGGGCCGCGCCGCGAGCGCGTCCCGCACGTCGCGCGGCAGATCGCCGGCGGCCGCGGTCACGGTCGCTTCGAGGACACGGTGCACCGCCTGACCGAGGAGCGAGGCGTCGACCCCGGCCGCCGCGACCATCGCGTCGGGGCTCGGCTCCAGCCGGAGAATGCGCCGGAGGAACGCCTGCCAGGGGCAGCCCGCGACGTTCTCCGCGGTGGTGATCGCGAGGGTGCCGACGCGGGGGTCGGCCCGCTCCCTGGCCGCCCCCACGAACCCGAGGTACGGTCCCGCCTGATCGGCGCGCCGCCGCCCGGCCGCGCTGGTCCGGTCGGGGTCGAGCTCCTCGAGGACGGCGACGCGCGCGGCGGCCAGGGCGGCGCCCTGCGGGCCGACGGCCTCCCCGCACGCCGTCTCCAGCCGGCGGGCGAACTCGGCGCGCGGCGCGTGCAGGCCGGCGAGCACCGCGTGCTCGTCGGCCGGCCGCAGCTCGCCCGGCTGCGGCGTGAACACCGTGCCGACCAGCGGCGCCTCGCCCCCGCCCGCGGCGAGGCGCAACCGCTCGACCAGCGGCGACGGGGGCCTCGCCTTGCCGTCGTCGTCGCAGACAAGCCAGGAGAGCGTGACCCGTTCCGCCGAAGAGAGGAGCTGCGCGAACAGGAAGCGCTCCTCGTCGAAGCCGGTGCGCTTGACGGGGATGTCGGGGAGGAGCGCGGCGAGCGAGAGGCGGACGCGGTCGGGGAGCAACGGATCCTCCCGCACCTGGCGCGGGAAGGCGTCGCGGTTGAGTCCGATCACGAAGAGGTCCCCGAACGTGCGCGCCCTCGCCTCGGTCACCGAGAGCACCTGCACGCCGCCCCCCGCGCCTCCGAGCGGCGGCGCGCCGGCGGCCTCCAGCGCGCGCCGCACCACCATGAGCGCCTCGTCGCGGGTCAGCGCCAGCCCGTCCGGGAGCTCCGCGGCAAGGGTCGCGAGCGTCGCGGCGACCACCTCCGCCCCCGGCGGCCGGCGCCGCCAGCCCAACCCCTCGTCCAGGAGGCGCCGGAGACGGCGCAGGTGCTCCGCAGGGCGCGCGTCGGCCGGCCACCCGTCGAGGAGCGCGACGAACGCCGCGGCTCGCCGGACGGCGTGCCGCAGGCGAGCGCCGGCGAGGCGGCGGCGTGGCGCGACGCGCACCGGTTCGTCGCCCTCGTCCCCGTCCTCGGCGGCGAGCTCCGCGAGACCGCGCCGGATCGGCAGCGCGAACTGGCCGTTCACGTCGAGGACACGGTCGGGCTCGAGCACGGCGACGTCGCGCACCCGCGCGGCGCCGCACGTGTGGAGGGCCAGTCGCAGCTCGAACCCGGCCACCCCGCTCGCCGCGGAGAGCCAGGTGTCGGCCGGCGCCTGGGCCCCGTCCCGCAACAGTCGGGCGACGGCGCGCACCCGGCGCGCCGCGTCGTCGAGCGAACCGGTGGCGCCCGGCGCCGAGAACGGGATCGCCAGGCGTGCGAAGCCCGTCTGGACGGCGAGCGCGTAGGGGCCGAGGTCCCGCGCGGCGACGCCGATCCGCTCCGGACGAGCGCCGCCTTCCAGGAGCGTGCGGATGCGGCGCGCGACCTCGCGGATCTCGGCGTGGAAGCCCGGCGCACGGAACATCGCGAGCGCGGCCGCCGGCGGCGAGTCGGCGGCGGAGCTCTCCGGCGTGGCGATACCGCGCAGCCGCCCGAGGAACCGCTCGCCGAAGACGACGCCGGCATCGGCACGGGAAGGGTCGGCGGGGTCGGGAGGGCGGTCCACGTAGACCCGGGCGCCGCGCTGGCGGAGGAGCGCCTCGATGAGGTCCGTCGCCGCGCCGGTGGCGTCCGCGAAGCCGTGGACGAGCACGGCGCGCGCCGGAAGCGCCCGATCGGGCTCGGCCCTCAGCAGCTCCGCGGCGCGCCGCAGCAGGCCCGGCTCGAGCTGCAGGTCCCCCGCCTCGAGAACCAGGGCGACGGCGGAAGCGATTCTCACGAGCGCCGCCGCGCGCTCCCGCTCCGCCTCGTCCCGGTGGCCCCCCAGGAGCTCCATGAACGCGTCGCCGGCACCGGGGACGAGCCCCGCATCGAGGAGGTCGCGAACCGTGGCGATGACCGGAAGCTCGCCGTCCTCGAGCGACGCCGCCAGCTCGCGCAGCGCCGGCTCGCGGCGGGCGAATCGACTCACGAGCACCGGCAGGAGCAGCCTCCCGGTCTCGCGCTCCGCCTCACAGCGGGCGACGATCCCGGACGCCAGCCCGTGCAGGGTCGCGAGCTCGACGCCGGCGACCGCGCGGTCGCGCACCGCCACCAGCCGCGCGGCGAGGTGCACCCGCAGGCTCCGCGATGGGACGACGACGATGACCGGGTTCGAGAGCAGCCCGACCTCGGCGTCCGAGGCCGGCAGGAGCGCTCCGATGTCTGCGAGGAGACGCGCCTCGGTGGCGCGCGCGCCGGCCGCCACCACGAGCCGCGGTGCGCCGGGCCGCACGATCAGCGTCCCCGGTCGCCGCCGGCCGGACCGAGGCGGCCGTCTGCGAAGGCCGACACGATCAACCCGAGCGCGTAGTCCCAGAGCTCGCGCGAGCCGTCGGCGATGCGGCCGTTGCGCGCGATCACCTGCTCGGCCGTGATGCCGTGCTCCCGCCACGAGCGCCCGTCGGTGTGGACGTTGTGCAGCACTGGCATCAGGCGGTCGAGGGCTCGCGCGAAGCGGGCCTCTGGCGTCGCGGCCGCCTCGAACTCCTCCCAGAGCCCGCGCAGCTCGGGACCCTGGTCCGGCGGGAGCAGGCCGAACAGACGGTCGGCGGCCCGCCGCTCGCGCTCGCCCTGACTCGAGACCGCGCCGGCGTCGTAGACGTAGGTGTCGCCGGCGTCCACCTCGACGAGGTCGTGCACGAGCAGCATGCCGACGACCCTCGCGACGTCCACCGGCTGGTTGGCGTGCTCGGCCAGGACCACCGCCATCATCGCGAGGTGCCACGAGTGCTCGGCCGAGTTCTCGCGGCGGTCGGCGCCGACGAGGTAGGACTGGCGCAGCACGCCCTTGAGCCTGTCGATCTCGAGGATGAAGCCGATCTGGCGCTCCAGCCGCTCGTCGCTCATCGTCCCCCCGGCCGCACAAGGATAGCCTCGGTCCGCGGGAGTGCGGGACCGGCCCGCGTGGCCCGGGACTCCGGTAACGAAACTCAGTCGCATGGCAAAATGGCACCCGAAGGGAAACGAACGTGAGCCGAATGTGGAACGACATGGAAAAGGCGCGCCCCGAGGCTGCGCCGAACGGGGCCCCGAACGGCGAGCCCGAGCGCGCGGGCGCGCGCCGGGCGTGGGTGCGGCCGGTGGGGCTCGTGCTGGCCGTGGTGGCGTTGCTCGTGGTTGCCCGCGCCGCAGGCCTGGGCGGGCGTCTGGGCGAGCTGCGGGCGTGGATCCTCGGCCTCGGCGCCTGGGGGCCGGCCGTCTTCGTCGCCCTCTACGCCGTGGCCGTGGTGGCGGCGGTCCCCGGGTCCGTGCTCACGGTGGCGGCCGGCGCGATGTTCGGTTCGCTGCTCGGCGTCGTCCTGGTCAGCATCGCCGCGACGCTCGGCGCGACCGGCGCCTTCATGGTGTCGCGGTGGTTCGCCCGCGAGGCGGTCTCGCGCTGGCTTTCGAGCAACGAGAAGTTCGCCGCGCTCGACGCGCTCACCGAGCGTCACGGCGCGATCATCGTGGCCATCACGCGCCTCGTGCCGCTGTTCCCGTTCAACCTCCTCAACTACGGGTTCGGCCTGACGCGCGTGCCCTTGCGCACCTACGTGCTGTGGTCGTGGCTGTGCATGCTCCCCGGCACCGTGCTCTACGTGGTCGGCGCCGACGCGGTCACCAAAGGGCTGGCCGAGGGCCGCGTCCCGTGGGCGCTCGTGGGGGCGCTGGTCGCGGTGGGCATCGTGCTCACGCTGCTCGTGCGTCGTGCCCGGCGCCTGCTCGCCGAGCGCGAAGGCGCGGCCGGCCGGCCGGGGAGGACGATGTGAGCGCCGTGCTCAACGTCCTGCCCGAGGATGCGCACAACGTCGCGCTCGTCGCCAGCGTGCACCCGCCCGACTGGACGAACCCGGAGCCGGACGGACGGTACAACCTGGTGGTCCTCGGCGCCGGCACCGCCGGGCTGGTGAGCGCGGCCGGGGCCGCCGGCCTGGGGGCGAAGGTCGCGCTCGTCGAGCGCCACCTCATGGGGGGCGACTGCCTCAACGTCGGCTGCGTCCCGTCCAAGTCCCTCATCCGGTCCGCCAGGGCCGCCGCGGATGCCCGCGACGCCGGGCGCTTCGGCGTCGGCGTGGGCGGCACCCGGACCGACTTCGCCGCGGTCATGGAGCGGGTCCGCCGCATCCGCGCCGGGATCGCCCCGCACGATTCGGCCCGCCGCTTCCGCGACGAGTACGGCGTCGACGTGTTCCTCGGCAGCGGCCGCTTCGTCGCGCACGACGCCGTGGAGGTCGGCGGGGCGAGGTTGAGGTTCGCCCGGGCGGTGATCGCGACCGGCGCCAGGGCCGTCGCGCCCCCCGTCCCCGGGCTCGCCGAGGCCGGGTTCTTCACCAACGAGACCGTCTTCAACCTGACCGAGCTTCCCGCCTCGCTGGCCGTGCTCGGCGGCGGCCCGATCGGGTGCGAGCTCGCGCAGGCGTTCGCTCGCCTCGGCGCCCGCGTGACGATCATCGAGCGGGGCGAGCGCTTCCTCCCCCGCGAGGACCCCGACGCGGTCGCGGTCCTGCTCGCGGCGTTCGTCCGCGACGGGATCGAAGTGCGCCTCCAGACGGCGTTGACCCGCGTCGAGCGAAGGGACGGCGCTCGTGTCCTGCACCTCGAGCACGCCGGCGCCGCGGCGACGCTCGAGGCCGACGCGATCCTGGTGGGCGTCGGCCGGGCGCCCAACGTCGAGGGGCTCGACCTCGACGCCGCCGGAGTGCGGTTCTCGACGCACGGCGTGGAGGTCGACGACTTCCTGCGGACCTCCAACCACCGCATCTACGCCGCCGGGGACGTCTGCTCGCCGTTCAAGTTCACGCACACCGCCGACGCGGCGGCGCGCATCGTCGTCCAGAACGCATTCTTCGGCTTCGCGGGGCGCCGGCGCGCCAGCCGCATCGTGGTCCCGTGGTGCACCTACACCGACCCCGAGATCGCCCACGTGGGCATGTACGAGCGCGAGGCCGAGCAGAGGGGAATCGAGGTGCGGACGTTCGTGGTCCCGATGGCCGACGTCGACCGCGCGATCGCGGACGGCGAGGCGGAAGGCTTCGTGAAGGTCCACGTGCGCAAGGGCACGGACGAGATCCTCGGCGCGACGGTGGTCGCGCGCCACGCAGGCGAGATGCTCTCGGAGATCACCACCGCGATGGTCGGCGGGGTCGGGCTCGGGAAGATCGCCTCGGTGATCCACCCTTATCCGACACAGGCCGAGGCGATCCGCAAGGCCGGGGACGCCTACAATCGGACGCGCCTCACGCCGCGCGCCGCCGGCCTGCTGCGCCGCTACTTCGCCTGGCGGCGCTGAGGAGGGAGCCGATGAAGGCCGTCGCCGTTGAGCCGATCGCCCGCAGGGTCCGGGTTGTGGATCACCCGGAGCCGGTGATGACCGCCGCGACCGAGGTCAAGCTCCGCATGCTCGAGGTCGGCATCTGCGGCACCGACCGCGAAATCGTGACGTTCCAGTACGGCACCGCGCCCCCGGGCTGCGACTACCTGGTGATCGGGCACGAGTCGCTGGCCGAGGTCGTCGAGACGGGCCCCGGCGTGACCCGCGTCAAGCGCGGCGACCTCGTGGTCCCGATGGTGAGGCGCCCCTGCCCGCACGCGGAGTGCGTGCCGTGCCGCGCCGGACGCCAGGATTTCTGCACCACGGGCGATTACACCGAGCGCGGCATCAAGGGCGCGCACGGGTTCATGACCGAGGCGGTCGTCGACGACGAGGCCTACCTGAACGTCGTCCCGGCCGGACTGCGCGACGTCGCGGTGCTCAGCGAGCCGCTCACCATCGCGGAGAAGGCGCTCGCCCAGGTCCGCCAGGTCCAGGGGCGGCTCCCGTGGACGCCGCCCGGCGCGCCCGCCGAGGCGTGGGGGCGCGGCCACCGCGCGGTCGTCCTCGGCGCCGGGCCGGTCGGCCTGCTCGGCGCGATGGCGCTCGTCAGCGCCGGCTTCACGACGACGGTGTACTCGCGGGCCTCGGGCCCGCACGACAAGTCCGGCCTCGTGGGCTCGATCGGGGCCGCGTACGTGTCGGCGGAGGACCACACGATCGACGGGCTGGCGTCGAGGGTGGGGCCGATCGACCTCGTCTACGAGGCGACCGGGGCGTCGCGGGTGGCGTTCGACGTCATGCGCGTCCTCGGCACCAACGGGGTCTTCGTCTTTACCGGCGTGCCCGGCCGCAAGCGCCCGATCGAAGTCGACACCGACCTGATCATGCGCGACCTGGTGCTCGAGAATCAGGTGGTCCTCGGGACCGTCAACGCCGGCCGCGACGCCTACGAAGCGGCGATCCGGGACCTGGGCGCGTTCGCCGCCCGCTGGCCGGGCGCGGTGCACGGTCTCATCACCGCGCGCGTCGACATCTCAGGCGCGGTCGACCTCCTGCTCGGCGGATCGACGGGGATCAAGAGTGTCGTCGCCATCGGGTGACGGCACCGGCGAAACGGCGGATGCCGTGTCCGCGAAAGCCGGCGCCCCCTCGCCGCCGGCCGAAGCGGCGCGCCTCGAGCAGGACGCCCGCCGGGAGCGCAACTGGACGCGCTGGGGGCCGTACCTGGCCGAGCGCCAGTGGGGCACGGTCCGCGAGGATTACTCGGCCGACGGGGAGAGCTGGACCTACTTCCCCCACGACCACGCCCGCTCCCGCGCCTACCGATGGGGGGAGGACGGCCTGCTCGGGATCTGCGACCGCGAGGCGCGCCTGTGTTTCGCGCTCGCCCTCTGGAACGGGCGCGACCCGGTCCTGAAGGAGCGGCTGTTCGGGCTCGCCAACGGGGAGGGCAACCACGGCGAGGACGTCAAGGAGAGCTATTTCTACCTCGACGGCACGCCCACCGCGTCGTACCTCAAGGCGCTGTACAAGTACCCGCAGGCCGAGTTCCCGTACGAGAGGCTGCGCGAGGAGAACGGCCGCCGAACCCGCCGGGACCCCGAGTTCGAGCTCGCGGACACCGGGGTGTTCGACGGAGGCCGCACCTTCGACGTGACGGCGGAATACGCCAAGGCCGGGCCGGACGACGTCCTGATCCGGGTCGGCATCGCCAACCGGGCCTCGGAGCCGGCCACGCTCCACCTGCTGCCGACGCTCTGGTTCCGCAACACCTGGAGCTGGGGACGCACCGGGGACGAGTACCCGGGAAGGCCCTCGATCACCGCCCCCGATGACCTCACGCTGGCGGCGGACCACGCCACGCTCGGGCGATTCACGCTCGCGCTCGGTCACGGACCGGACGGGGCCGCCCCCGCGCTGCTGTTCACGGAAAACGAGACCAACGCGGAGCGGCTCTACGGGACGCCGAACCGCGCGCCGCACGTGAAGGACGCCTTCCACGAGCTCGTGGTCGGCGGGCGAGCGGACGCCGTCAACCCCGGCCGGAGCGGCACCAAGGCCGCGGCGCACTACCTCATCCGGCTCGCCGCCGGGGAGGCGGTCGAGGTGCGCCTCCGCCTGACCGCGGCCGGCCAGGCGGCGGCCGACCCGTTCGGCGCCGGGTTCGGCGCCGTGTTCGAGGCCCGCATCCGCGAGGCCGACGCCTTCTACGCGAGCGTGATCCCATCCGGCCTCGGCCCCGACGAGCGTTCGGTCGCCCGCCAGGCGTACGCAGGCCTGGTCTGGTCCAGGCAGTTCTACAACCTCGTGGTCAGCGAGTGGCTCGAGGGCGACCCGACGCAGCCGCCCCCGCCCCCCGAGCGCCGCTCCGGCCGCAACCGCGACTGGTCCCTGCTCCACGCGCGCGACGTGCTCTCGATGCCGGATACCTGGGAGTATCCGTGGTTCGCCGCGTGGGACCTCGCGTTCCACATGATCCCCTGGGCGCGCCTCGACCCCGACTTCGCGAAGGGCCAGCTGCTGCTACTGCTGCGCGAGTGGTACATGCACCCGAACGGCGCGATCCCGGCCTACGAGTGGGCGTTCGGCGACGTCAACCCGCCCGTGCACGCCTGGGCGGCGTGGCGCGTCTACAAGCTCACCGGCCCGCGCGGCCGCCGCGACCGCCTGTTCCTCGAGCGCGTGTTCCAGAAGCTGCTCCTCACATTCACCTGGTGGGTCAACCGCAAGGACGTCGAGGGCAAGAACCTCTTCGGCGGCGGCTTCCTCGGCCTCGACAACGTCGGCGTCTTCGACCGCTCGCGCCCGCTGCCCGGCGGCGGCTTCCTCGAGCAGGCCGACGGCACCTCGTGGATGGCGTTCTACTGCGGCACGATGCTCTCGATCGCGCTCGAGCTGGCCGCGGGCGACCCCGCGTACGAGGACGTCGCCTCGAAGTTCTTCGAGCACTTCGTGGCGATCGCGGACGCGATGAACGGCCTCGGCGGCACCGGCCTGTGGGATGAGAACGACGGGTTCTACTACGACCAGGTCCACGCCGACGGCAGCAACATCCCGATCCGGCTGCGCTCCGTGGTCGGGGTGGTCCCGCTGCTCGCCTGCGAGATCCTCGAGCAGGACGTCGTCGACCGCCTGCCGGGGTTCGCGAAGCGGATGCGCTGGTTCGTCGAGCACCGCGGCGACCTCGCCGCGCAGATCTCGTGCATGGAGTTCTCCAAGGGCGAGGGGCACGACCATCGCCTGCTCGCCATCCCCTCTCGGGACCGCCTCGTGCGGGTGCTGCGCTACCTGCTCGACGAGAGCGAGTTCCTGTCGCCGTTCGGCATACGCTCGCTTTCGCGTGTCTATCGTGACCGGCCGTTCGTCTTCTCCCTGGCGGGAACGACCCAGACGGTCGCGTACGCGCCAGGCGAGTCCGACAGCGCGATCTTCGGCGGCAACTCGAACTGGCGCGGGCCGGTGTGGTTCCCGATCAACTTCCTGCTCATCGAGGCGCTCGAGCGCTACCACCACTTCTTCGGCGATGCCCTCAGGGTCGAGTGCCCGACCGGCTCCGGGCGCCTCCTGACACTCAGGGAGGTTGCGAGCGAGATAGGACGCCGTCTCGTCTCGCTCTTCCTGCCGGACGGCTCCGGCAGGCGGCCCTGCCACGGTGATGACCCGCGCTTCGCCGCGGACCCTCACTGGCGCGACCTCGTTCTCTTCCACGAGTACTTCCACGGCGACACGGGCCGCGGCTGCGGCGCGTCCCACCAGACGGGGTGGACTGCGCTCGTGACGCACTGCCTGGAGGCGATCGCGGCCGCGCGCGCAGGCACAGAAACCGACGACGACTGAACCGCAGGGCTCCGGGGCCCGGGGTCCGGGGTCCGGGAACAACATGAGCTCAACACCGAGGGCACAGCCAAGGAGTGAGGCGCGCGGCCGGGGGCGGCCGCGCCACAAGAGAATGAACGGAAACACGTGGGGCGGGCGCCCTCGCCCGCCCGAGCCAGGCGAAGCAGATGGTCCGCTATCGGCGGCGCCCCCTACTTCGGCAGCGCCCGCACCGCGGCCAGTAGCTCCGAGGCCGGAGGCCGCCGCGTGAAGTCCACGTCCTGCCGCCGGTAGCGCACGGTCCCGCCGCGGTCGATCACGAGCGCCGTCGGGTATGGCAGGTCGCGGCGCTCCTGGTTGAGCACGCCGTAGAGGTTCGTCACCGCCAGGCCGTCGTCGGCCAGCAGCGGGAAACGGATTCCTCGGTCGCGTGCGTACCCCGCGAGGGTGTCGGCGCGGTCCGGGCTGACCGCCCAGACCTCGGCGCCGAGCGCCTTGAATTCAGAGAGGTTGCCTTGCAGCTCACCGAGCTGCGTGCGGCAGTACGGTCACCAGACGCCGCGGAAGAAGACCAGCACGAGGCTCTTCTTCCCGGCGAGATCGGCGAGACGGCGGGCCGTCCGGTCGCTCGCGGCCAGGGTGAAGTCCGGCGCCTTCGCGCCCACCCGCACGGCGGCCGGCTGGGCCACCGGCGCCCGGACCGCCTCACCCCCACCCGCCCCGACGGCAGCCGCCAGGGCGGAAACGAGTACCACGCCAGCCAGTGCCCTCATCCACCCACCTCCGGTCCTGCACCTGGCGCCTCGATCGCGCCGCCGCACGAGCTGCCGGCGCCCGCCGTGCACCCGAAACAGTGTCGCCCGGTGACGATCGCGCGGCGCGCGAGCGCCTCGGGATCGAAGTCGCGGACGCTCATGCGCCCGCGGCCGTCGGCGTGGGCCTCGAGGTCCAGCATCTGGTTGAAATCGCAGTCGAAGATCCGCCCGTCCCACGACACCGACAGGGTGTTGCGGCACATCAGTCCCGCGACCGTCGCCGGGTTGAACGAGTTGACGAGCAGCTCCATGTACCCCTCGAGGTTGCCGCTCGCCTCGAGCCACTCGAGGAAGCGCGAGATCGGCATGTTGGTCAGGGTGATCAGGCGGTCGAAGACGATGCCGTGCTCGCGCTCGAGACCGTCCTTCCACTCCCGTTCCATCGAGCGCTGACCCGACGGGACGTACGCGCCCGCGGGGTTCGCCATGAGGGTGAGGCGGAGCCGGGGGTCGCCGCGCCCGTACCCGAGGGCGTTGAGCCGGCGCAGCGCCGTGACCGACTTGTCGTACGTCCCGTCCCCGCGCTGGGCGTCAGTGTTGCGCTTGCGCCAGTGCGGCAACGAGCACACCACCTCGACGCCGCGACCGGCGAGGAACTCCGGCAGGTCGCGCATGCTCGGGATCAGGAGCACCGTGAGGTTGCAACGGTCGATGACGTGCTTGCCGCGCGCGACCGCGGCGTCCACCAGATAGCGGAAGTTGGGGTTGAGCTCCGGCGCCCCGCCGGTGAGGTCCACGGTGTGCGCGCCGGTGCGGTCGAGCGCCGCCAGGCACGCGTCGACGGTAGCGCGGTCCATCACCTCGTCGGTGCGGTCGGGGCCGGCGTCGACGTGGCAGTGCCGGCAGGTCATGTTGCACAGCTTGCCGAGGTTGATCTGGAAGATCTCGACCGCGGACGGTCGCAGCGAGGGGTGCCCTGCGGCGGCCAACGCAGCGGCGAAGTCGCCGCCGTGCAAGGCGGGGCCGAGGTCGAGCGCCGCCAATGTGGCGAGCTGCCGGCGGGTCGACGCCAGCTCCGAGCCGCGCGCCCGCAACGACCGGGTGGGCTTCGGTCCCGCCTCCGGGCCGGCGAGGTCGATGCCCCAGGGCGCGACGGGCAGGCGGACGGGCTCGGCGTCGGCCATCGTCGCCCAGCCTACATCGAGGACTTCTTCACGTGCGAGAGCATCTGGACGCCGTGCACGAGCGTGGCGCCGCCCCGGATCGCGGCGGCGACGTGCAGCGCCTCGGTCATCTGCTCGAGATCGGCCCCCGCCTTGAGAGATTCCTGGCTGTACGCGTCGATGCAGTAGGGGCACTGGACCGCGTGCGCCACCGCGAGGGCGATCAGCGCCTTCTCCCGCACCGACAGCGCCCCTTCCGCGAAGACGGCCTGGTAGTACGCGAAGAACTTGTCGGCGAGCGCCTGGTTCCCCTCGGCGATCGAGCCGAACCTGCCCAGGTCCTCGGGTCGATAGTAGGTTTCCACTCGCCTCCCCCTCCCTGACTCGGGATGTGCAACGCCTCCCGTCGAGTCTCTATGCCGGCATCGCCCCCCCGGTTACGACGGCCCGCCGCCGTCGCCGGCCGAGGCCAGCGCGGCCTCGAGTCGCGTGCGCACGCGGCGGTCGAGCGCGGGGTCGGCCAGGACCCCGGCGAGGTCGTCCGCGGTGTCGAGGTCGTGAAGGGCCGGCAACTCGTGCCACTCGACGCCGAGCGCGCGCAGGCGCCTCCTGGTCGCCGCCATCGTGCGCGGCGACGACCAGGGGACCCGGGCGAACATGTCGGCGCCCGGGGCGCGCTGCGCCACCAGCACGTAGCCGCCGTCCGGCGATGGCGTCAGGGCCACCGGGCGATCCGCGCACACCAACGCGGCTCGGTGCATCACCCCGGCGTCGAGGGCCGGCACGTCGGAGCCGACCAGCACGACGACCGTGGCGCCGGCGGCGAAGCGCACCGCGAACGCGTGCGCCATCCGGCGGCCGAGGTCGCCCGCGGCCTGTGTCTCGACCGTAACCCGGGCCGGCGGATGCCAGGCCGAGCCCCGGGTCAGCGGTCCGGCGAGCGCGAGGGTCACGGGCCAGCCGGTCGCCAGGGCCTCCTCGAGCGTGCGGTCGAGCATGACCCGGTACACCTCGGCCGCCGCGACGGCGCCGATCCCGGCCGCCAGCCGCCGCTTCGTCCGACCGGGCTCCGGGTCCCGCCCGAACACCACGACCTCGACGCTCACCGGACGTCCCCGTACCAGCGGGCGAGTCGCCGCGGGCTCACGCCGAGGCGGAAGAGCAGCGGGAACGTCGCGGTGCACACCCGCGCCCGCACCGGCCGGCCGGCGAACCGCCGCGCGGTCGTGCGGACGGCCACCTGGAGCCGGGCCAGGCGCCCGAGACGGAGACAGCGCCGGACGAACTCGAGGTCCTCCATGAGCGGGATGTCGGGGAAGCCGCCGACCGCCTCGAAGACGTCCCGGCGGACGAAGAGCGCCTGATCGCCGTACGGCAGGCCCAGCCCGCGGCCGCGGGCGTCGAGGAGACGCCACCACCAGCGCGCCGCCGCGCCGTCCGCCCCGTCCTGCGGCGGCTCCGTGTGGAGGCGGAAGCACCCGATCGCGGCCGCCGGCTCGGCGAGCGCGCCGCGGACCGCCGCGTCCCACCCTCCGGGCAGCCGGCAGTCGGCGTGGACGAACACGAAGGCGGCTGCGCCGCCGGCCGCCGCGGCGCCGCGGTTGAGCTGCCCGCCGCGCCCGCGCGGGCCCGTGACGACGCGGACGTCCGGCCGGTCGCCGCGAACGAGGGCGAGCGTGCGGTCGCCGCTGCCGCCGTCGGAGACCACCACCTCCACCCGCGGACCCCGGCCGATCGCGGCCAGACAGTCGAGGATCGTGCTCGCCTCGTCGAGGGTGGGCACGACGACCCCGAGCACGGAACGGTCCGCCATGGCGTCCCGCGACGACATGGGTCCATACTACCTAACCGCAGCGGCGTTCCCCCCGGGCAACCTCGGGGGTGGACCTGCGTAGACTTGTCGAATCGGCGCACAAGCCCGGACCGGGCCGACGCCGGTGGCCGCCAGGGGAGCAAGGCATGACTGGGCGCACGAAGATCATGATCGGGGTCGTCGCGGGGGTGGCGGTCGTCGCCGTCGTGGCCGCCGTCGTGGCCAACCGCAAGGGCAAGGGGATCCGGGTGCGCACGGCCAACGTCGAGCGCAGGGACCTCACGCAGTTGGTCACCGCCAACGGCACCGTCCAGGCCAAGACCAAGGTCGAGCTGTCGGCCAACATCATGGGCCAGGTGACCGCGCTCAACGTCCAGGAGGGCGATCCCGTCAAGAAGGGCGACCTCCTCGCGGTGATCGACCAGGCCCGCTACGCCGCGGCCGTCAACAGCGCGAAGTCCAACCTCCAGGCGCTCGAAGCCGAGCTCACGAGGTCCCGTGAGGCGGAGGCTCAGGCCAAGCGGGATCTGGTGCGTGCCGACCAGCAGTTCCGGGACCAGATCCTGGCGGAGGCCGACCGCGAACGGGCCCGCAGCACCTACGACCAGGCCGTGGCATCCACCCAGCGCGCCCAGCGCCAGGTCGAGCAGGCGCGCGCCGACGTCGCCTCCGCCGCCGACGCGCTCGACAAGACGGAGATTCGCGCCCCGATGGACGGCACCGTCACGCGCCGCAACATCGAGAAGGGCGAGGTGATCGTCACCGGCACCATGAACAACCCCGGCACGGTGCTGATGACGATTTCCGACATGTCCACCATCGAGGCGGTGCTCGAAGTGGATCAGACCGACATGCCGCAGCTCCACGTCGGCCAGCACGCCGCCGTGCGCATCGACGCGTTCCCCGACCAGTCGTTCCCCGGTGAGGTGTCCGAGATAGGGTCGAGCCCGATCCAGGGCGCGTCGGCGCTCGGGGGTGCGGCGACCGGCACCGACTACACGGTCAAGGTGACGCTGCTCAAGCACCCCGAGCGCATCCGGCCCGGGCTCACGGTCACCGCCGACATCACGACCGCGACGCGGGCCGGCGCGCTCACGGTGCCGATCGGGGCGCTCGTGTTGCGCGAGCCGGAGACCAAGGGCGCGCCCACACCTGTCGCGGCCGACGCGACCGCGGCGAAGGCGACCAAGCCGGAGTCGGTCGCGGCCCGGGCCCGTGACGTGGAAGGCGTCTACGTCGTGGTCGCCAGGAAGGCGGAGTTCCGGCCGGTGACCACCGGTATCAAGGGCGAGCTGGACGTCGAGGTCACGAGCGGCGTCAAGGAGGGCGACGCGGTCGTCGCCGGACCGTTCAAGGCGCTGCGCGACCTCACGCCCGGGGCCCTGGTCGTCGTCGACAAGAGCCAGAAGGCGGGGATGGAATGACGGGCCGCCGCGTGTTACCAGGTCCGGACGGTCGAACCCGGAGGACACCGACAATGCGCCATTCGTGCTTCGCTCTGGCTGCCGCTTCGATCCTCATCGCCGCAACCGCCGCCGCGCAGGCCGCGCCGGGCGGCTACCACCTCGCGCGCACCATCACGCTCGGCGGGGAAGGGGGCTGGGACTACCTCACCGTCGACCCGGCCGCGCACCGCCTCTACGTCTCGCACGCGACCCGCGTCCAGGTCATCGACACGGACGCCAACGCGGTGGTGGGCGAGATCCCCGGGACGGAAGGCGTCCACGGGATCGCGCTCGCCCCCGAGCTCGGACGCGGATTTACCAGCAACGGCCGCGCCGGGACGGTGACCGTCTTCGACATCAAGACGCTCGCGGTCCTCGACACGGTCAAGGTGACGGGCGAGAACCCGGACGCCATCGCCTACGAGCCGACGACGCGGCGCGTCTTCACGTTCAACGGCCGCAGCTCCAACGCCACGGCGATCGACGCCGCCACCGCGAAGGTGGTGGGCACGCTTCCGCTGGGCGGCAAGCCGGAGTTCGCCGTGGCCGACGGGAAGGGCCGCATGTACGTGAACATCGAGGACAAGGGCGCGCTCGTCGCGTTCGACGCCAGGGCCTTGACCGTAACGGCGAACTGGCCGCTGGCGCCGTGCGAGGAGCCGAGCGGGCTCGCGATCGACCGCGAGCACCGCCGCCTGTTCGCGGGCTGCGGCAACAAGCTCATGGCGGTCGTCGACGGCGACAGCGGGCGCGTGCTGGCCACGCTGCCGATCGGCGCCGGCGTCGACGCCGACGCCTTCGACCCGGCGACCGGCTACGCGTTCGCCTCCACCGGCGAGGGGACGCTGGCGGTCGTTCACGAGGACTCGCCGGAGAAGTTCACCCTCGTCGGCAACGTGCCGACCAAACGCGGGGCGCGCACGATGGCGCTCGACCCGGCCACGCACCGGATCTACCTCGCCACCGCGCAATTCGGCCCGCCGCCCTCGCCGACCCCGGAGAGGCCGAGACCGCGCCCGAGCATCCTCGCCGGTACGTTCGAGGTCCTCGTCCTGGAACGGTGAGGGCCGGCACGAGCGAGGGAAAGCGGGGGATGCCGCCCCACAGCGCTCCGGTGAGCCTCGACCCGAGGGGGGTGCGATGACGCTCGGCGACGTCGTCCGCATCGGCGTGACGTCGCTGACCGCGCACAAGCTGCGCCTGTTGCTCAACCTGCTCGGCATCATCATCGCGGTGACCACGATCGTCGCGGTGATCTCGGTGGTTTCGGGCCTCAACAAGTTCGCCGCCGACGTGATCTCGGGCCTCGGCCCCAACACGCTCATCTTCGACAAGTTCGGCATCATCACGAGCCGCGAGGCGTTCTTCGCCGCGCTCAAGCGCAAGGACATCACCGAGGCCGACCTCGACGCGGTGCGCCGGCTGGTGCCGCAGGCCCGCCGGGTGACCGGGCGCGCGGACTCCACGCACCCGGTCTACCTGGAGGGGCGGCGCCTCGCCGACACGTTCGTCGTCGGCACCGGCGCGGAGTTCCCGTGGATGATCGGCCTCGAGCTCGAGGACGGCCGGTTCTTCACACCCACGGAGGCCGACGGCGCGCGTGCCGTGGCCGTGATCGGGTGGGACATCAAGGACCAATTGTTTCCGCACGTCGACCCGGTCGGGCGGGAGATCAAGGTCGAGGGCAGGCCGTTCCGCGTGATCGGGACCATGGTCAAGCAGGGCAGCGCGTTCGGCCAGAGCCGGGACCGCTTCGTGGTCGTCCCGTTGGCGGCGTACTGGCACGCGTTCGGGAAGAGCCGCAGCATCGACATCTACGTCGAGGCCCCCGACGCGGCCTCGCGCCAGGCGGTCGAGGACGCCGTCCGGGTCGTGCTCCGTTCCCGCCGGGGTACGCCGTTCTCGGCCCCGGACCCGTTCGGGATCATCGATGCCGACGCGCTGAACATGCTCTGGCGCAACATCAGCTTCTCGGCGTTCGCCCTCGTGATATGGATCTCGTCGATCTCGCTCGTGGTCGGAGGCGTCGCGATCGCGAACACGATGTTCGCTTCGATCGTGGAGCGGACGAGGGAGATCGGCCTCCGGAAGGCGCTCGGCGCCCGCCGCCGCGACCTCCACCTGCAGTTCCTGTTCGAGGCGGTGGCGCAGAGCTTCGCCGGCGGACTGGTCGGCGTGCTCATGGGCTGGGGCGTGGCGCTCGTGGTCGGGCAGCTCAGCCCGTTCCCGGCGCGCGTGACGCCGTTCCTGGTCGCGGCCGGCCTCCTGGTGGCGGCGCTCGCCGGGCTGCTGGCGGGATGGCTGCCGGCGATCCGCGCCGCGCGTCTCGACCCGATCGTCGCCCTGAGGGAGGAGTGATGGCGCGGCAGAGGGGCCGAGGGGCAGAGGAGCGGTGGAGAAACCCCGAGTTGAGAGTTGAGAGTGAAGAGTTAAGAGTTGGAAGACCCGGAATCCTGCGACGACGGTGCCCCGTCTTTCAACTCTTCACTCTTAACTCTTCACTCTTCACTTCCTTGGTGGGGGCCTGAATGGGGCGTTGGGACAAACTCGCCGCGGCCTGGCGCGAGAACGTGGTGACGGCGCTGCGCGCGGTCGCGGCGCAGAAGCTGCGCTCGTTCCTCACCTGCCTCGGCATCATCATCGGGGTCGCGACCGTGATCGTGATGGTGTCGCTCGTCCAGGGCTTCAACCGGACGTTCATCTCCCAGTTCCAGGCGTTCGGCGCGACCCTGGTGCAGTTCCAGCGCTACGACGACCGCTTCGGGGGCGGCGGCACCCCACTCCCGGAGGAGCAGCGCGTGCGGCCCATCCTCACGCTCGACGACGCCGAGGCGATCCGCCGCTACGCGCCGGCGATCGCGTTCGTCTCCCCGGAACGCTGGAAGTACAACGACACCGAGGTCCGGTACCGCGGCAACTTCACCAACAGCGCCACGGTCGGCGGCGTGACCCACTTCTACCCCGACGCCAACAACCACTTCGTCGAGCACGGCCGCTTCTTCTCCGCGGGCGAGGAGCTGCACTCCGCGCCGGTGGCGGTGATCGCGCCCGGGATCGTCGAGGCGCTGTTCCCGCGCATCGACCCCCTCGGGCGGGAGATCGAGATCAACGGCCGGCCGTTCCGCGTGATCGGGGTGTTCGAGAAGAAGGGGGGGTTGTTCGGCTCGGGCGCGGACCAGCAGCTGCGTCATCCCGGTGGGGATGTTCGACCGCATCTGGCCGGACGTGAAGCGAAACGACGGCTGCGTCATCGCGACGATCCCCAAGAAGGCGGAGTGGTTGGACGTCGCGCTCGAACAGGGGACCCAGGTCCTGCGCGAGCGCCGCGGTTTGCGCTTCAACCAGCCCAACAACTTCGGCATCCGCAGCCCGGAGGCCACGATCCGCACGTTCCGCCAGATCACCGGCGGAGTGTCCGCGGCGATGCTGGTGATCGCCGGGATCTCGCTCGTCATCGGCGGCGTCGGCGTGATGAACATCATGCTGATGAACGTCACCCAGCGCACCCGCGAGATCGGCGTCCGGCGGGCGCTCGGCGCGCGGCGGACCGACATCCGGCAGCAGTTCGTGACGGAGGCGATCACGCTCGCGCTGGTCGGCGGCGCCACCGGGGTCGCGATCGGCCTCGCCCTCTCGCACCTGGTCGGCGCGGTGAGCCCGTTCCCGACCAGCATTTCGGTCTGGGCGATGCTCGCCGGTCTCGCCGTGTCCGGCGTCGTCGGGTTCCTCTCCGGCACGTACCCGGCCTACCGGGCGGCGCGCCTCGACCCGATCGACGCCCTGCGCTACGAGTAGGCCCGAGCGGGCGCCCGATTCCGCCGGCGCCCGGGCGACGGGTTACACTTCCCCGACGGGAGAACGGATGAGCCAGGACGAGGAACATCTCAAGATCCTCGCGATCTTCCACTACGTCGTGGGAGGGATGGCCGCCCTCTTCTCGTGCTTCTTCCTGATCTACCTTGTCATGGGGATCGTCTTCGTCACCGGGGCCGCCTTCGGCCACGCCAAGGACGCCCCGCCGGCGTTCCTCGGCTGGTTGATGATCGCGTTCGGGGGCATGCTCCTGCTCGCCGGGTGGAGTTTCGCGGGCACGCTGGTCGCGGCCGGACGCTGCCTGGCGCTCCGGCGCCACCACACGTTCTGCCTGGTCATGGGCGGCGTCGCCTGCCTCTTCATGCCTTTCGGCATCGTGCTCGGTGTCTTCACGATCGTCGTGCTCTCGCGACCGAGCGTCCAGGCGCTGTTCGCGCCACCGGCCCCGACGCCGCAGCCGGCCGCCTGACGGCGTCCGCCACCCGTCCACCGCCCGGGCGACGGCTCCCGGCCCGCGGGGCAAGAAAGAAAGCTCTCGACGCGGTGGAATCAGAAGGTCCTGCGGCGACTCGGCCCGGCACGAAACCGATGCCCTACGAGGAACGCCGAACCGGGGTCAGCGGGCGGGCTCGGGAATGGCCGGCGCGGCGGCCAGCTGGGGTCCGCCGATGTTGAAGCGATAGCCGATGTAGATCAGCGTCAACCCGATCAGCTCGGTCACGTACAGCACCTCGACGTACCCGAAACGGGTGAACGCGCCGCCGATGCCGGGGAGCAGCGCCCCCACGGCGATGAAGACGTTGCCGACGAAGCGGTGGTGCGTCTCCCGCCGGCGCGAGAAGCGCACCGCCGAGAGGATCGCGCCGCCGACCAGGAAGATGAGCGCGTACGTGTTGATGAACGGCGAGAACAGCCGGACCCACGACCACACGAGGACCTTGCCCGAGAGCCGGTGCGCCTCGGCGAGGCCGACGTTGACCGGGCTCGCGAGCACGCACGCCGACGCCACCGCGATCACCGTTGCCAGGCACGCCGTGAGCACGTTGGCCGTCTTCCGCTTGAGCAGGAGGTAGACCGTGCCCTGGGCGAGCGGCGAGCCCCCCATCAGGGCGCCGGTGATGTACCAGGCGCGGAACACCCCCTCGTGCCAGCCGAACAGGCTCGTGAACGCCTCGGTGAAGGTGCCGGCGCCGTAGACCGCGACGCCGAACGCCCAGACCAGCAGGTGGGGGCCGTGGCCCCTGGCGAAGTAGCGCCGCAGCAGCGCCGCGGAGAATGCGACCGCGACCAACGTCGTGACGACAGGCAGGTACAGCACGGGGTTCGGCATGGCGGCTCTTCGACTCCTCTCGTGCGCGCGGCGCGAGCGCATTCTCGCACGTTGCGGCGGCGTCCGGCCCCTGCAAACCCCCGGCTGTCGGAAGGACCATTCCCCGCCCGCCCTCGGGCGCCGGGCGCGCCCGCCGTCCGCCGACGGTCATCCGCTTGTGAAAAGCCGGTATTATTGGCGCGCAGGATTCGACGCGGCCGCCCGGCCCGTCGGGAAGGACCAGCCATGCCGGTGACCCTGGACGGACAGCACCTCACGATCGAGGACGTCGTCAACGTCGCGCGAGGAGGCGAGAAGGTACGGCTCGCGCCCGACGCCCTCGAGCGCATCGCGAGGTGCCGCGGGATGCTCGAGAAGAAGATCGTCGCCCACGAGACGATGTACGGCGTCAACACGGGCATCGGCGAGTTCTCCGAGGTGGCGCTCTCCGACGAGCAGGTCAAGCAGTTCCAGAAGTACCTCATCTACAACCACGCCGCCGGCATCGGCGCGCCGGCGCCGATCGAGCACGTGCGCGCCGCGATGGTCTCGCGCATCAACGTCCACGCTCGCGGCTACTCCGGCTGCCGCCCCGAGATCCCGCTCACCTACGTCGCGCTGCTCAACGCCGGCGTGACGCCCGTCGTGTGCGAGAAGGGCAGCGTCGGGGCGTGCGGGGACCTCGCGCCGATGAGCCAGCTCGCGCTCTCGCTGATGGGCGAGGGCGAGAGCTTCTACCAGGGCGAGCGGATGCCGACGGCCGACGCGATGGAGAAGGCCGGGGTCCCGGTGCCGGGGTTGCAGGCGCGCGACGGGCTCGCGGCGATCAACGGCTCGAACCTGATCACCGGGATCGGCTGCCTCCTGCTCCACGACGCCGAGCGCTGGATCAAGCAGGCCGAGATCGCGGCCGCCATGTCGCTCGAGGCGTTGCTCGCCAACATGAAGCCGTACCAGGCCCGCCTGCACGAGCTGCGCGGCTTCCCCGGCGCGGTGAAGTGCGCCGCCGACCTGCGCCACGTGATGGACGGCTCCGACCTCGTCACCGGCAAGCTCAAGGTCAAGGTGCAGGACGCCTACTCGATGCGCTCGACGCCGCAGGTGATCGGCGCGTTGCGCGACCTGATGGGGTACGCGCGCCGGCAGTTCGAGATCGAGCTCAACGGCGTCGCCGACAACCCGATCTTCGTCGCCGATGAGAACCGCGTGCTCACCGGCGCCAACTTCCAGGGAACGCCGATCTCGCTGCCGCTCGACACCGTGGGCGCCGGGGTCACGATGGTCTCCGTGCTCTCGGAGCGGCGTCTGAACCGGTTGCTCAACCCGGCGCTCTCGGTCGGGCTGCCCGCGTTCCTCACCAAGGGCGCGGGGATGTTCTCCGGCCACATGCTCTCCCAGTACACCGCCGACATGCTCATCGTCGAGCAGCGCACGCTCTCCGCGCCGTCGTTCGTCCAGTCGATCCCGGCCGCGGCCGACCAGGAGGACTTCGTCAGCATGGGGATGAACGCCGCGCTCAAGACCAAGCAGATCCTGACCAACGCCTACGGCGTGCTCGGGATCGAGCTGATCGCGGCGGCGCAGGCGCTCGACTTCCGCGAGTTCACCCCGGGCAAGGGCACGCAAGCGGCCAAGGCCGCCGTCCGCAACGTCGTCGCCCACCTCGAGGAGGACCGGCCGCTGTTCCCCGACCACAACGCGATGATGGCGGCCGTCGAGCGCTGCGACGTCCTCACCGCGGTCGAGGGCGCGATCGGCCCTCTCGCGAGCTCCTGGTAGACACACCGGGGCTCGGGGTCCGGGGCTCGAGATGGCGGCAGACGGTGGCGGCAGCGGCGGCGCGCTCGCTCGGGCGTGGAGGAGCGGATCGGGCCTCGTCGGTCTGATCGCGGCGGCCACGCTCGCGCTCCACCTCGCCGCGGCAAACGTCTACGGGCTGTTCATCGACGAGCTCTACTTCCTCGCCTGCGGGGAGCACCTCGCCTGGGGGTACGTCGACATGCCGCCGGCCACCGCGGCGCAGGCCTGGCTCACGCGCGCCCTGTTCGGCGACTCGCTTCTCTCGATCCGGCTCTTCCCGGCGCTCGCCGGCGCCGGGATCGTGCTGCTCGCCGGCGCGCTCGTGCGCGAGCTGGGCGGCAGGCGCTTCGCGCAGGGGCTCGCCGCGCTCGCCGTTGCGACCGCTCCCGGCTACCTGCTGGTCTCGAGCTTCCTCTCGATGAACTCAATCGAGCCGCTGCTGTGGGTGGGGTGCGCGCTCGTGCTCGCCCGCATCATCAGGACCGGTGACACGAGGCTCTGGCTCGCGTTCGGCGCGCTCGCGGGGGTCGGCCTCGAGAACAAGGACACGATGCTGCTGTTCGGGTTCGCCCTCGTGGCCGGGCTCCTCCTCACGCGCGAGCGCCGACTGATGGCCAACCGGTGGTTCGTCGTCGGCGGGGCTGTCGCGTTCCTGATCTTCCTGCCGAACCTCGTCTGGATGGTCCAGCACCACTTCCCTCACCTCGAGCAGCTCGCCAACATCCGGCGCAACGGCCGCAACGTCGAGCTCTCACCGCTCGGGTTCATGGCGCAGCAGTTCGTACTCACGGGCCCGCTCGCCGGCCCGATCTGGCTGGCCGGGCTATGGCGGCTGCTCGCGAGCCGGGCCGCCCGGCCCTACCGGGCGCTCGGCCTCGCCTACGTCGTCACGATCATCGTGCTGCTGGCCGTCCACGGCCGCGTCTACTACCCGCTCCCCGCCTACCCCCTGCTGTTCGCGGCCGGCGCGGTCGCGCTCGAGGCGTGGTTCGGCCGGCCTGGGTGGGGATGGGCGAAGCCGGCGTATGCGACCGCCGTGGCCCTCGTCGCCGCGGCCCTGGCGCCGCTCGCGATGCCGCTCCTGCCGCCCCAGACGTACCTGCGCTACACGCAGGCGCTCCACCTCAGCCCACCTCAGATCGAGCACCGGAGGACGAGCGCGATGCCGCAGCTCTTCGCGGACCGGTTCGGTTGGCCCGAGATGGCTCAGGCGGTCGCGAAGGCGTACTTCGAGCTGCCCGCGGACGAGCGGGCGCGGTGCGCGATCTATGGCAACGACTACGGCGAGGCCGGCGCGGTTGACTTCTACGGCCCGAAGCTCGGGCTTCCTAAGGCGATCGGTGGGCACCTGACGTACTGGTACTGGGGGCCGCGGGGCTACACCGGCGACGTGATGATCGTGCTCGGCGACCGCCGGGAGGTACTCGAGCGCGAGTTCGAGGACGTCCGCCCCGTGGCCGAGATCGGGCACCCCTACGCGATGGCACAGGAGCACTTCACCCTGTTCGTCTGCCGCCGCCCCAGGGGGTGGACGCTCCCGGAGATCTGGCCGCGCCTGAAGAACTGGAACTGACGGCACCCCCCGGCGGCCGTCCGAGATCCGGTAGGAACCGGGCTTCCTGACCACCTTGAGGTGACCAACGTCACCCCGGAGTCACGATCCCCCGCCGCCGACGGAATTCGAGCCGTTCACCCGATATTGGCCTGGGAGGAGAGGTACCCGTTCGGGAGGTGCTCGATGAGATCGCACCTGATGGCTCGAGGGCTACTGACGGCAGTGCTGGCCTTCGCTGTGAGCGGCTGCTCCCGCTCGGCCTCGAGGGCGCCCGCCCCGGAATCGAGCGGCAGCGGCGCGGCGGCGATCGCGTCGCCCGCGCCGGGTCAAGGGTCGGCCGTGGGCCGGTTGCTGGGAATCGACAGGCTGCGGCGGGACCGGGAGGTCACCGTACCCGCCGGGACGCCGGTTTCCGTTCGTCTGAACGCGACGGTGTCGTCGGCCTCCGCGGCGCCGGGTGAGGTGGTCGAAGGGCAGCTCGCCTCGCCGCTGGAGCTCGGTCGGGAGACGGTCGCCGGGACCGGCAGCGGCGTCGAGGTCCGGGTCGAGAGCGCCGTGCCGTCAGGGCGCCTCGGCCGGTCCGCACGCCTGGTCGCGACGCTCGTCGCCGTCGACGTGAACGGCCGGCGTCTTCCCGTGGTGGCGTCGGAGATCGCCCGCGGCGGCCCCGCGCACGCAAAGCGCAACGCGCGGCTGATCGGCGGCGGCGCCGCGATCGGCGCGCTGGTCGGCCAGATCTTCGGCGGCAACAGCCGCTCGACGCTGCGCGGCGCTGCGGTCGGGGCGGCCGCCGGCACCGGAGCGGCCGCGGCCACCGGCAAGCTCGACGTCACGATCGGCGCCGGCGAGGTGCTGACCTTCACCCTCGCCGCGCCGCTGTCGGTGCGCGAGTCCGAGATCGCCCACGGCTAGGAGCCTGTCCGGCAGAGCGGGCCCGCCGGCCGCGCGACGGCGGGATCGAAATGCGGACCCCCGCGCCCCGCTTTACCGGGGTGGCGGGACCGCGGCCTCCGGCCTCGGCCCGCGGGGGAGACCGTGCAACGCGAGCGGCTTTCGACTCGGGACCGGCGCGACACACGCGTGGTCGGGGCGAGCGGCATCCAGGCGCATGAGGAGCGCGCGCCGGTGAGCGCGCGGACCGACGCGCCTGCGGGCGGGCCGCGGCGTGCGTTGTGGCCGATGGCGGCCGTGACCCGGCGGACGGGCCTCGGGCCGCACACCCTGCGCGCCTGGGAGCGCCGGTTCGGGTTCCCGCTCCCCGTGCGCCTCCCATCGGGGCACCGGCGGTACTCCGAGGACCAGATCGACCGCCTGCACCTCATCGTACAGGCGCTCGCCCTCGGCCACCGCGCCGGCGACGTGGTGCCGCTCGGTAGCGACCAGCTGCAAGCCCTCGTCGGTACCCCGCCTGCGGATACGGAGCGGTTGCCCGCCTGGGAGGCGTGCATCATCGACAAGGCGCGCGCCTTCGACCGTGAGGGGATCGTGAGCGACCTCGCCCACGCCTACGCGAGCCTCGGAGTGCGGACGTTCCTCCGCGAGCGGCTCGTCCCGCTCACCGTCGAGGTGGGGAGCGTGTGGGCGGCGGGCGACCTCGAGATCAGGCACGAGCACTTCCTCACCGAGATCCTCGAAGACACCCTGCGCATCCTGCGCACGCCCCTGGAGCACGGGTCACAGGGCCGGCCTCTGCTGCTGGCGACCCTGCCGGGCGAGCGCCACGGCCTCGGAATGCAGATCGCCGGGCTGGTGTCCGCCCTTGCCGGGCGCCGGGTGCGGCTCCTGGGCCCGGAGATGCCGGTCGGGGAGATCGTCCGCGCGGCCGAGGGGTTGGACCCGATCGCCGTCGGGGTCTCCGTCACCCAGCACACCGCCCTCCGCGCCACGACCAAGGGCATCAACACGCTGCGGGCGAGCCTCGACGACGGCGTCGCGGTCTGGGTCGGCGGCGCCGGTGCTCGCGCTGCTGACCGGCCTGCGGCCGCGGATCACCCGTCTCGAGACGCTCGAAGAGCTCGAGCTCGAGCTGCGCCAGGCCGCCTCCCAGGACCTGGACCACCTGCGGTTCTAAACTCCCGGAATGCCCATCGTTGCCGAGCTTCGCGGGGTGGCCAAGCGCTACCGGCGGGGCGATGAGGTCGTCCACGCCCTGCGCGGCGTGACGTTCGCGCTCGCCGCCGGCGAGATGGTCGCGCTCGTCGGGCCGTCGGGGTGCGGCAAGTCCACGACGCTCAACCTGCTCGCCGGCATCGACCGCCCCGACGAGGGCGCGGTGATCGTGTGCGGCGTCGACCTCGCGATCGCCCGCGAGGCTGAGCTGGTCCGTTCGCGGCGACGCCACACGGCGATCGTGTTCCAGGCGTTCCACCTGATGCCGCACTTGACGGTCGAGGAGAACATCGCGTTGCCGCTCGCCCTCGACGGCGCGCGCGACCCCGAGCGCGTGCGCCAGCTCGTCCGGCGCGTCGGTCTCGAGCACCGCCGCTCGCACTTCCCCGGGGAGCTGTCCGGCGGGGAGCAGCAGCGCACGGCCGTCGCGCGCGCCCTGGTGCGGCGACCGGCGGTCGTGCTCGCGGACGAGCCCACCGGGTCGCTCGACTCGGCCTCCGGAGCGGCCGTGCTCGCGCTCATGGACGAGTTGCGCCGCGAGGAGGGCAGCGCGATGCTCCTCGCCACGCACGACGAGACCATCGCGCACGCGGCGGACCGCGTGATCCTCATGCGCGACGGCGCGATCGAGGCGGTGCGCCGGTGATGCTGCTGCGGACGTTCTTCCTGCGGCCGCTGCTCCACCGGCCGCTGCGTTTCCTCGCGACCGTGGCCGGGGTTGCGGCGGGCATCGCGGCGCTCGTGGCCACCGTGGCGGCGAGCCGCGCGGCGGTGGCGTCGCTCGCCGAGGGCGTCGAGGAGATCGCCGGCCGCGCGCGGCTCGAGGTCGTGGCGCCGGGCGGCGTGCCGGAGGCGACGCTCGGGCGGCTGCGGCCGCTCACCTCGGACGCCGTGGTTGCGCCCGTGGTCGAGGAGGTTGCGCTGCTGCCCGCGATAGGGGACGCCGTGCGCGTGCTCGGCGTGGACCTGGTGCTCGACGCGGACGTGCGTGAGGTGGAGCCCGAGGTCGCGGGCGGCGTTGGCGGCGAGATGGCGCGCCGCCTGCTCACCGGCCGCGGCGTGCTCCTGCCGGCGAGCCTCGCGACGAGTCTGGGCGTCCACCCCGGAGACCCGATCGATCTGTCCGTCCGCGCGCGACGCGAGAGCTTCGTGGTGGCCGGTACGTTCACGCCGCGACGCTTCGGGTCGGCATGGGACCGGGTGGTCGTCATGGACGTGGCGCTCGCCCAGGAGATATTCGGCAAGCTCGGGCGCGTCGACAGGATCGAACTGGTCCCGCGACGAGGCGTCGGCGAGCGCTCGCTGGCGGCCGCGTTGCGCCGCATCCTGCCCCACGGCCTGAGCGTCGAGGAGCCCCGCGCTCGGGGCCTCGCCACGGCGCGGATGGTGCGCGCCCTCGAGTTCAACCTCACGGCGCTCTCGGGCGTGTCGCTCTTCGTCGGCGCCGTCCTCGTCGCCACGACGCTCGCCACCTCGGTGGTGCAACGGCGCGAGCTGTTCGCCGTCGCCCGCTCGCTCGGGGCGGCCCGCTCCCAGATCGCGATCGCCGTGCTCACCGAGGCCGCCCTGATCGGCCTGCTCGGCGGCGCGGCCGGCGTCGGCGCCGGCGTTCTGGGCGCCCGCGCCGCCCTCGCCAGTGTGCGCTCGACCGTCGCGGCGGTCGTCCACGCCGCGCCCGCAACCGAGATCACGCTGCCGGCCTGGCTGGCCGCGCTCGGCGTGCTGGTCGGCCTCGGAGCGTCCCTGCTTGCGGCGGCGCTCCCGCTGGCCGAGGCGGCCGCCACGCCACCGGTCCAGGCGCTGGCCCACGAGTCGCCGACGGTCCTCCTGCGCCGGTCGCGCCGGCGGGCGGCGCTCCTCGCGCTCGCCTTCACGGCCCTCGCGATAGGCCTGGCGCGCGCGCCGGCCTGGCACGACCTGCCGGTGGCGGCGATGCTGGCGAGCCTCGCGCTGCTCGGGGTGCTGCTGGTCGGCGCGTCCCCGGCGCTCGACCTCCTCGGACGTCGGGCCGCGGCGCCGGCGGTCCGCGCCGCCGAGGGGACGCCGGTCCGGCTCGCCATCGCGGCGCTCGCCGCCGGACGCAGGCGGGCGAGCTGGGCGGCCGGCGCGGTCGGCGTCGCGGTCGCGCTGGCGGTGGCGATCTCGACCATGGTGCACTCGTTCCGGGCCACCGTGATCGCCTGGACCGACGAGGGGATGCGGGCCGATCTCTGGGTTCGCCCGTTCGCCGCCGCCACCGGCATCCAGGTCGGGCGCCTCGACCCGGAGGTAGCGCGCACCGCGGTGCGCGTGTTCGGCGCCGATGCGGTCGACCCGTTCTACACCGCGACGGCGTTCGTCGGCAGCGAGCCGATCACGCTCGCCGGCGGGGCGTTCGAGGTGGTCGCGCGCCACGGCGGCGTGACGTTTCGCGGCGGCCGCGACTCGGGCGCCGTCTTCGCCGCGGCGCTCGCGCATGGTGCGGCGGTCGTGGGGGAGCCGTTCGCCCGCAGGTTCGGCGTGCGCGAGGGCGACACGATTACGCTCCGCGTCCCCCACGGCACGCTCACCCGCCGGGTCGAGGGGGTGTTCTACGACTACTCCCACCAGGACGGGATGGTGGTGATCGACCGCCGCGACTTTCTGCGCCTCTACTCCGACGACGGCCCTACGGACATCGCGGTGTTCCTCCCACCCGGGTCCGACGCGGCGGCGGCGCGGGACCGCCTCCGCGGCGCCCTCGGCGAGCGATTCCTGGTCGACGTGCTGCTCAACCGCGCCCTGCGCGCCGAGGTCGTCGCGATCTTCGACCGCACGTTCGCCATCACCCGCGCGTTGCAAGCCGTGGCGGCCGCGGTGGCCGCGCTCGCGGTCCTCACGGTGCTGTTCGCGCTCCTCGGCGAGCGCCGCCGCGACCTCGCCCTGCTGCGCGCGCTCGGCGGAACGCGGTCCCAGATCGCCGGCGTGGTCGCCGGCGAGGCCGCGCTGCTCGGGCTCGTCGGCGCCGGAGGCGGCCTCGTCACCGGGCTCGCGATCGGGCTCGTGCTCGTCAAGGTCGTCAACCTCCAGTCGTTCGGGTGGACGTTGCGCTTCCTCCCGGCGTGGCCCGCGCTCGCCGCCACGGCGCTTCTCGTCACCCTCGCCTGCGTGCTGGCGGGACTCGGCCCCGCGCTCGTCGCCGCCCGCCTGCACCCCGGCGAGGCGCTGCGCGAGGAGGGATAGCGTGACGCGGGCCGGCGCGGCCCTCGCCGCCGTGGCGGCGCTTGCGGCGCCCGGGTGGCGCCTGCTCACCGTGCCCCCTGCCCTCGAGTTCCCCGCCGACCAGGGCGCACATCCGGCGTTCCGCACCGAGTGGTGGTACACGACCGCCACGCTGACCGCCGCCGGCGGCAGCCGCTACGGCGTCGAGCTCACGTTCTTCCGCGAGGGGCTCGAGCCGGGTCCGGCGGCCGCCGGCGAGTCGGCGCTGCGGGCCCGCCAGGTGCTCGCCGCCCACCTTGCCCTCGTGGACATGTCGACCGGCAAGGTGCGCTTCGCCCAGCGCGTGCGCCGCGCGGCCGCCGGGCTGGCGGCGGCGGCGAGCGGCGGCCTCGACGTCTTCGTCGACGACTGGACGATGCGTCAGGCAGGGGACGGCACGATCGCCGTAGCCGCCGACGGTCGCGACGCCGGCGTCTCGATCCGCCTCGATCTCCGGCCCGAAGAACCGCTCGTGCTCCACGGCGACCGCGGCCTCTCGCGCAAGGGGCCGGACCCCGGCAACGCCTCGGTGTACGTGAGCTTCCCCCGCCTCGCAGCGCATGGGACGCTGCGCGTCGACGGGCGCTCCGTGGAGGCGAGCGGACAGGCGTGGTTCGACCACGAGTGGGGCACGAGCCAGCTCGGCGCGGGGGTCGTCGGTTGGGATTGGTTCGGTCTACGACTGGGCGACGGCCGTGAGCTGATGCTCTACCGGCTCCGGCGCGCGGACGGCAGCGCGGCGCCCGAGTCGGCCGGCACCCTGGTCGAGCGCGACGGCACGCCGCGCCGCCTCTCGGCCGCCGACTTCGCCGTGGCGCCGTCGGCGTGGTGGGTGAGCCCACGCACCGGCGCCCGTTATCCGGCACGCTGGCGGATCGCGGTGCCGGGTTTCGGTCTCGACCTCGACGTGCGCCCGGAGGTCGCCGACGCCGAGCTCGACGCGCGCCGCTCGACCGGGACGGTTTACTGGGAGGGCCCGGTCGCCGTCACGGGCTCGACCGCCGGCGAGGGCTACGCCGAGCTCACCGGCTACGCGACCTCCCTCGCCGGCCGTTTCTGATCGCGCTCACCCATGTCGGTTCGACGTCAGTGGTAGCGGACCGGCCTACTCGACCACAACGAGCGTTTGACCGCCCTCGACGGTCGCTCCCGGCGCCACCAGCACCCGCTCGACGCGCCCCGGGCCCTCGGCGCAGATCTGGTTCTCCATCTTCATCGCCTCGAGGATGACGAGCGGTTGGCCCGCCTTGACCTCGTCGCCCTCGGCCACGGTCACGCTGACCACGCGGCCGGGGATCGGCGCGCGGACCTCGTGCGGGCCCGCCTGTGCGGCCGGGCCGGCCGCGACGCGCTCCAACGGGTCGCGGAGGCGCACCTCGAACTGGCGCTGGGCGACGGCGACCCGAAAGTGGTTGCGGCCCAGGCGCTGGCTCGCGACGCCGAAGCTGGACCCGTCCGCGTACCACAGCGCGTCGAGCCCGGCGTGGACCGGGAGCATCTCCACGCGGTGCGCGGTCCCGTCGATCGTGATCTCCCACGCGTCGGCGAGCCGGCGAGCCGTCACCTCGACGCGCCGTCCCTCGCGCTCCACCCACCAGCGCATCACCTCGGTCCCCCGCGTTGCAGCTGCCGCCTCCCCGCGAGGCGCCACGCCCGGCCGTCCCGCTCCGCCGCATCGAGCGCCTCGGGCGGCACCTGCTCCGCCTCCCGGGCCGCGAGCACGGCCGCCGCGACGATCGCCGCGCGCTCGAGCTCCGGGTCCTCCGCGGCCTCGAGCGCCTGCACCGGCGCGCGCGCGAGGAGCTCGTCGAGGAGCCCGGTGTGCAGGGCGCCGGCCACGAACTCCGGGACGTCGAGCAGCAGGCGGAAGAGCGGCAGCGTGGTCGCGATCCCGGAGATCCGGTACTCCGTCAGGGCGCGCCGCAGGCGCGCCAGGGCGCGCGGCCGGTCCTCGGCCCAGACGACGAGCTTGGCGAGGATCGGGTCGTAGTCGAGCGGCACGACGGAGCCTTCCCAGACGCCGCTGTCCACCCGCACCCCGGGACCGCCGGGACGCTCGAGCTGGTGGATCGTGCCCGGCGAGGGCGCGAACCCGCGCAGGGGGTCCTCGGCATAGATGCGACACTCCACGGCGTGGCCGCGCGGCGCGAGCGCCGCCTGTTCGAGCGTGAGGCTCTCGCCGAGCGCCTCGCGGATCATGAGCTGGGCGAGGTCGACCCCGTACACCGTCTCGGTGACCGGGTGCTCGACCTGCAGCCGCGTGTTCACCTCAAGGAAGAAGAAGTCACCCGACGGCGCGAGCAGGAACTCGACGGTGCCGGCCGACCGGTAGCCGACGGCGCGGGCGACCGCGAGCGCCGCCTCGCCGAGCCGGGCGCGCAGCGCCGCGTCCACCGCCGGCGACGGGCACTCCTCGAACACCTTCTGGTGTCGGCGCTGGAGCGAACACTCGCGCTCGCCGAGGTGGATCACGTGCCCCTGGCGGTCGCCCAGTATCTGGACCTCGACGTGACGCGGGCGTTCGACGAGCTTCTCCGCGTAGACGCGGTCGTCGGCGAAGAACGCCCTGCCCTCGGAGGCCGCGCGCGCGAACGCCTCTTCTGCCTCGGCGTCGTTGCGCACGACGCGCATGCCCTTGCCGCCGCCGCCGCCGACCGCCTTGAGCAACACCGGGTAGCCGACCCCGGCGGCGAAGGCACGCGCGCCCGCCGCGTCGGAGAGCACCTCGCTCCCGGGGACGACGGGCACGCCGACCCTGCGGGCGACCTCGCGGGCGGCGGTCTTGGAGCCCAGCAGCTCGATCACGTCAGGCGGCGGCCCGATCCAGACGAGGCCGGCCGCCTCGACGGCACGCGCGAACGGGGCGTTCTCGGCGAGAAACCCGTAGCCCGGGTGGACGGCCCCCGCGCCGCTCACGCGGGCTGCCGCGAGCACCGCGCCCTGGTCGAGGTACGACGAGCGGGCCGGCGCCGGGCCGATGCGCAGCGCGAGGTCGGCCGCGAGGACGTGGGGCTGGATGCGGTCGACGTCGGAGTACACGGCCACGCTCTCGTGGCCGAGTTCGCGGCAGGCCCGGATGAGGCGCACCGCGATCTCGCCGCGGTTCGCGATGAGGATCCTCACGCCCCCACCCACCCAGGGGTCAGGGAAGAGGGGTCAGGGGTCAGCGGGAAGCACCGCGCGTCAAGCGAAGGACGACATCGAACGGGGCAGGGGACTCGCGACCGGGCGCATTCGGCGGAGTGCGGCCGCGCGGAAGCCTGATCCGCTGACCCCGGACCCCGGACCCCGGTCCCCTGCTTCATAGGGGGATGTTGCCGTGCTTCTTGGCGGGCATCGAATCGCGCTTGTTGGCGGCGAGCGCCAGCGCCGTGATCACCCGCCGGCGGGTGACCCGCGGCGCGATGATGGCGTCCACGAACCCGCGCTCGGCCGCCACCAGCGGGTTCGCGAACTTGGCCACGTAGTCGCGGACGAGCTCGGCGCGCCGGACATCCGGCTCGGCGGCGTCTTCGATCTCGCGCTTGTAGAGGATGTTGACCGCGCCCTGCGGGCCCATCACCGCGATCTCCGCGGTCGGGAACGCGAAGTTGAAATCGGTGCGGATGTGCTTGGAGCCCATCACGCAGTAGGCGCCGCCGTACGCCTTGCGCGTGATCACCGTGACCTTCGGGACCGTGGCCTCGGCGATCGCGAACAGGAGCTTGGCGCCGTGGCGGATGATCCCCCCGTGCTCTTGCTCCACGCCGGGCAGGAAGCCGGGCACGTCCTCGACGATGAGCAGCGGGATGTTGAACGCGTCGCAGAAGCGCACGAAGCGCGCCCCCTTGACCGAGGCGTTGATGTCGAGCACCCCCGCGAGGTGCGCGGGTTGGTTGGCGACCACGCCGACCGGACGGCCGGCCAGGCGCACGAACCCGACCACCAGGTTGCGCGCGAAGTGGGCGTGGACCTCGAAGAACTCGCCGTCGTCCGCCACGGCGCGAACGAGCTCCTTGATGTCGTACGGCTTGTTGGGGTCCGCGGGGACCAGGGTGTCGAGCGCCGGCGACTCGCGGTCGGGAGGGTCCGCCGTGGCGCGCACGGGCGGGTCGGCGGCGTTGTTGGCCGGGAGGAAGCCGATCAGCCGGCGGATGCTCCCGAGCGCGTCGGCGTCGTCCTCGCAGGCGAAGTGGGCGACGCCGGAGATCTGGTTGTGCGTCGCGGCGCCGCCGAGGCGCTCCATCGTCACGTCCTCGTGGGTCACGGTGCGGATCACCTCGGGCCCGGTCACGAACATGTAGCTCGTGCTCTTCGCCATGAACACGAAGTCGGTGATCGCCGGCGAGTACACCGCCCCGCCGGCGCACGGCCCGAGGATCGCCGAGATCTGCGGCACCACGCCCGACGCGATCGTGTTGCGCAGGAAGATGTCGGCGTAACCGCCGAGCGAGACCACGCCCTCCTGGATGCGCGCGCCGCCCGAGTCGTTCAGGCCGATGATCGGGACCCCGAACTTGAGCGCGAGGTCCATGACCTTGCAGATCTTCTCGGCGTGCGTCTCGGAGAGCGAACCGCCGAAGACCGTGAAGTCCTGCGCGAAGACGCCGACCTGCCGCCCTTCGATGCGCCCGAACCCGGTGACCACGCCGTCGCCCGGCACCCGCTGCGCCTCCATCCCGAAGTCGTGGCTGCGGTGCGTGACCAGGCGGTCGACCTCCTCGAACGAGCCCGGGTCGAGCAGGAGGTCGAGCCGCTCGCGCGCGGTGAGCTTGCCGGCTGCGTGTTGGCGGGCGACGCGCTCGGGCCCACCCGCCTCGAGGCTCGCCGCCTCCAGCTCGCGCAGCCGCCTGAGCACGTCGTCGCCCACGTTGCCCCCCAAGCGTTGTCCGGTCAGGCCGGAAAGCGGTCTATGCTAACACGACGGCGTCATGGAGCGGGACGAGCGATCAGGCCTTGCAGAGCTCGCGGGGGCAGTGGTGCGGGCCCGCGTCGGAGGGCTCGTCGACGTCTTCCTCGAGCGTCGCGCGGAAGCGTCGTGGCGTCTCTCCGGCGGGCGCGTCATCGCCCGCGAGGCGCTGTTCTGCGAGGGCGCCGCGGTCCGCCGCGACGGCATGCTGGTCACCGCGGACGGCCTCGACCGGCCCGTGCTCGCCGGGTTGCTCGGGATCACCAGCCGCGCCCTGCCGCCGTTCTCGTTGCCGCGCTTCCCCGATCCGCCGCCGCTCGACGACGCGGACGCGTCGTTCCCCCTCGACTGGGCGGGGGTGCGCTGGCGCTGGAGCCGCGCCGTCGTGCTGAGCGGACGCGCCGCGGTCCCGGTCGTCCGCCCCGACCTCGCCGAGGTCACGTTCCTCGACGGGCGACGGGCCCTGACGTGCTGGCCGCCGCCGGTGGGCCCGGACGGGCACGCCGAGCCGCCCGCCGCCGGGCGCCGGACGGCGCCGGCGGGCAAGGTGCGGGCGCTGCTCGCCCCGGCCGCGTCGGCCGTGCTGCTCCACGAGCTCTTCGGCCACCCGCTCGAGGGCGACCGCCTCCTCCTCGGCGGCTCGCCCTGGCGGGGCCGCGGCGGCCAGGCCGTGCTCGGCCTCGGGCTCTCGATCACCGACGACCCGACGCGCTCCGACCTCCCCGGCGGCTTCTCCGCGGACGACGAGGGCGTGCCTGCCGCGCCCCGATCCCTGCTCGCCGACGGCGTGCTGGCCGGCGTCCTGGCGGATCGGCGCACCTCCGGGCCCCTCGGCGCGCCACCCGGCAACGCGAGGCGGGCCGGCGTGCACGCCCACCCGCGGCCGCGGATCTCCAACCTGGTCGCCGGCGCCACGGCCCCGCTGCCCGAACCCCCCCGTCACGACGCCACGATCGAGATCCTCGCGGCGTCCTCCGGGACCCTGGAGCCGGCGTCGGGCGCCGTCCTCGTCCACGTCCGAACGGCGTTCGCACTGCGCGGCGGCGTGCGCCGCCAGTCCCTCGCGCCGTTCACGCTCTGCGGCACCGTGCCGGAGATCGCCGGGGGGTTGATCGCCGCCGCGCGCCCGGCAGCCGCGGTCGCCGAGCCCGGCTGGTGCGCCAAGGACGGCGACGTCGTGGCGACGGGCGCCGTCGCACCCTGGCTGCTGATCGACGGGATGGAGGCCCGGTGACGCGCGCGCCCGACCTCCTGATGGCCGCCGTGCACAGCGCCTCCGAGGCGCTCGCCGCGAACGGACTGCGCTACGAGGTGTTCGCCCGCCTGGGCGAGAGCCTGCTCCTCGCCCGGGACCGCGACGGGACGCTCGAACGCCGCGCGAGCCGTGAGTTCGGCGTGGGGTGCCGGGTCGCCGGCGGCGGGCGCTCGGGGTTCGGGGCGGCATCGGGCGGCGGCGCCCGCGCCGGCCGCGAGGCCGCCAGGGCGGCCCTCGCCGGGATGCGCCCGTCCTCCGACCCGTTGCCCCCTCGCTCCGCGCTCGGCACCAGCGGCACCTCGGCGCCGGAGCGGGCACCCGACGGCGACCGACTGGCAGGGTTGCTCGCCGACGTCGCGACGAGCCTTGCGGCGGCGCCGAGCGGCGTCAGCCTCGTGCAGGCGCGGGCGCTCGCCGGCGCTTCCGCCGCCGCGCTCGCGACCGGCGAGGGGTTCCTCACCCGGGCGGGCGCCGGCGGGGTCGTCCTCGAGCTCCTCGTCGCGCCGCCGGAGGGCCCGTGGCGGCACTTTCACTTCGCCGCCCCGGCTCTTGCCGACATCGACCCGGAAGCAACGGCGGCGCGCGTCCGCGAGGCCGCCCTGCTCGCCACCCGCGGCCCTTCGCCCGAGCGCCAACTCGTCGACGTGCTGCTCGCGCCCGCGGTGGCCGCGCCGCTGGTCGTCGCCCTCGCCCGACACCTGACCACCGGCCCGCCGATGCCGGAGGCCGCCCGGGTCTCGGCCGGCTGGCGCCTCGTCGACGACCGCCCCGGGCCCGCCGGGCTCCTGCCGCTGCCGTGGGACGGCGAGGGGCTGCCGGCACGACGGATCGAGCTCGTCGCCGGCGGCCGGATCGGCGAGCGACCGGCGACCTGGGAGGAGTCCAGCCGCACGGGAGGACCGGCCGGGGGGGCCGTACGACCGTCATACCAGCAGCCGCCCAGGGCGGGCCCCGCGAACCTCGTCGTCCTCCCGCACCCGGCGCTCCCGCAACCGGAGCTGCTGGCCCGCCTGGGACAGGGCTTCTACCTGGCGGTGCCCGCGGGGTCCGTCCGGGTGGACCCGGCGACGGGGCGATTCCAGCTCGGCGCCGCCGCCGTCGCGTTCCGGCAGGGCCGGCCGGTCGGCCGCCACCCGCTCGTCCAGCTCCGGGGGTCCCTCCGCCGCTTGCTCTCGGGGCTGCTCGCCGCCGGGGGCGACACCGAGAGTTTCTCGCTGGGGTGCGCGGTCACGACCCCGTCGCTGCTCTTCCGTCGACTCGAGATCGCCTAGGAGCGTGTCGCGCATAGACTCCGGCTGCGGCTCGCGCTGGCATCCGGCTGGCGGTGTTGGCCTTCGCGAAACGTCCTCGACGTAGTACCAACTACGCCTGCGGGCGTTTCGCTCGGCCGCCTTGCCAGCCGGCGCCATCGCGACCCTCGCTTTCGTCGCTATGCGCAACACGCTCCTAGGCTGGTGTCACCTGAGGGTGACGTGTGCGGGCGCAGCAGCCACGAATCGGTGGGACGGCGACCCGCCGGGGACCGTCGGAGGTCCTCCCCCGTGGCACCGTCGTTGCAAATGCGACCTGCGTGGATGCCGAACACGGTGGTGCCGGTAGGTCGCTCCGCTGGGCAGCCCCGCTCCTTGCGCTCGCCCTCGCCTCGCTGCAGGCGCAGCCGGCCACCGCCGAGCCGCCGGCGGCCACGGCGCCCGGACCGGCGCCCCGCCGGCTCGGACCGGTCCGGGCCGAAGACCCGCTGATCGTGCACACGCTCTACACCTGGTACACGCGCGACAGCTTCGGGAGGGCCGCCGTCCAACCGCTGGAGCCGTTCAGCTCGGACGACACCGACCACTACCGGGCGTACTTCCCGTACCTGCGGGCCAACGGCGTCGACGTGATCGCCGGCGTCCTCACCGGCCTGCCCGGCGAACGTCGCGCCGACGGCTCGCCCCTCCCCACCTCGTTCCAGGCCGAGAACCTCCTCCGGATCATCCCGCTGGTCGGCAGCGCGGGGATGAAGTTCTTCATCTACTACGACACCGCGATCCGGTCGTGGTGGAAGACCGGCCTGAGCGTGGGGGAGCTCGACCTCGGCGATCCGCGCCTGCGCCGCCAGCTGGTGGACGATTTCGAGTGGATCGCCGACGAGGTCGTCACGAAGCACCTCGACGACTACCTGTTCCTGCAGACCCAGGACGGTCGGCCCGTGCTCGACGACGCCGGCCTGCAGCGGCCGGTGATCGCCATCTACGTCGCCCGTGCACTCCACGACGACGCCGGCCTCGCCGCGATCAAGCGCGTGCTGAACGACGAGCTCGCCGGCATGTTCCACCGCAAGGGACTCGGCCGGCCGGCGCTGGTCCTCGACGCGGTCTTCTGGGGCGGCGAGACGTTCGATGCCGACCTCGTCGCGGCGTTCGGCCCCAACGCGGTCGCCCTCACCTCCTTCTGTCCGGTCTACCCGCGGGAGGACGTGCACCGCCTCGCCGACTGGGTGCCGTTGTTCGACGGTCTCTACGAGCAGGCGGCCAAGGAAATGGCCGCGCTTGCCCGCTGGGGCGTACTCGACCCGGCGCTGGAGCTCTGGCCGAGCGTCATGCCGAGCTTCGAGACGAGGTCCGACAAGTCGGGCAAGGCGGTCGACGTGGCCGATTGGGAGGCGATGCTGCGGATGGGGCTGGCGCGGACCGCGCGCCTGGAGAAGAGCCCCGATCCCAATCCGGTGCGCGCGATGACCATCATCTACACCGACGAGTACTACGAGGGCACGCCCCTGCTCACCAACGACGGTCTCTACACGCTGCCGCTCACGACACAGGGCAGCGTCCTCGAGGAGGCCGGCATCAACCTCGAGAAGTTCTGACGCGACCGCGGCGTCGGTCGACGTGCATCGCCGGCCCCGTTGGACGCGGGACGGTGGTGGAAGAGTCGAAAGCTCAGACGCCGAAACTACTTCGGTCCGGCACCGGACAGGCGGACCGGCACGGGACGCAGCTGACTTTCGACTTTCGACTTTCAGCTTTCAACTTGACTACCCCCGGGCGCGGCGCATCATCACGCCGAGGTTGACGTCTCATACGATCGTTTGATATAAACGTTTGGGCCTTTTACAGGGTCCGTCATGTCGGCCAACCACCACCTCTCCCAGATCGAGCAGGGCGCCCAGACGAGGCATCGCCTCCTGGACGTCGGGGAGAGCCTGTTCGCGGAGCACGGGTTCGCGGCGACCTCGGTTCGTGACATCACCTCGGCCGCCGAGTGCAACCTCGCGGCGGTCAATTATCACTTCGGCGGCAAGCAGAACCTCTATCGCGAGGTGTTCCGCCGCCGGCTGGCCGAGCTGCGCGATCAGCGGATCGCGAGCATCGCCGCGGCCCGCAAGGACGGCGGGTCGCTGGAGGCGGTGCTCGGCGCGTTCGCCGCGGCGTTCATCGAACCGCTCGTGGACAAGAGCCGCGGCCGTTCGCTCATGGCCCTGATCACCCGGGAGATGCTCGATCCCCAGCTGCCGGGGGAGTTGTTCAAGTCGGAGTTCGTCGACCCGGTCCAGGAGGCGTTCGTCGAGGCGCTGATGACGGCCGCCCCCGGCCTCTCCCCCCGCTCGGCGAGGGTATGCGCCGTCGCCGTGGTCGGGCAGCTCCTCCAGGTGGCGCAACGGGAGGGGCGCGCGCGTCTCGAGCCGGTGTGGGACGCCGGGCTGCCGCCGCTCGCGGAGACGGTGGCGCACCTCGTGCGCTTCTCGGCGGCCGGCGTCCGTGCGTGCGCGAGGCCCTCGGAATGACGAACCCGGAAAGCAGCCATGCCGTAGACATCGGGTCGGGCGACGGTGCGAACCTCGCCCCCGCGGAGAACGAATCCATGCCAAATCGCACGACTACCCGTATCTGCCCGCGCCGGTGGCTCGCGGCGCTCTCGCTGCTCGGCGCCGCACTTGTCGCCGTGCCGCCCGACGGTGCGGCGGGCTGGACGACGCCGCCGGTTCCGGCCGGACCCGGGAAGACCGTCGACCTGCCCACCCCGCCGCCGCCCGCGCTCGGGACGTCGATCTCGGTTCCGGAGGACGTCCTCAAACCGGGCGCCACGATCACGCTCTCGAGGATCGTCGACATCGCGCTGGCGAACAACCCGCTCACGCGGGGCTCGTACCTGCAGGCGCGGTCGGCCGCCGCGACGCTCGGCAGCAAGCGCGCCCCGTACTACCCGAGCGTGGCGCTGGCCGCCAGCGGCACCAGGACCAACACGATCACGCAGGACCCGACCCTCCCGGGGACCGAGGACGTGACCACGGTGGCGGCCGACGTCAGCTACCTCCTGCTCGACCTCGGGGGCCGCGCGGCCAACGCCGACGACGCCCGCTTCGGCCTCGTCGCCGCCGACTGGAGCCACAACGCCACGGTCGCCAACGTGATCCTGGACGTCGAGACGACCTACGTCGCCTACCTCAACGCCAAGGCACAGCTGGAGGCGGCGCAGGCGAACGTGAAGACCGCGGAGGCGGCGCTCGACGCCGCCAACAAGCGGCACGACGCCGGGGTGGCGACGATCGCCGAGGTCCTGCAGGCGAGGACGGCCCTCTCGCAGGCGCAGCTCTCGCAGCAGAGCTTCGGCGGCGACGTCCTCGCCCTCCGCGGCGCCCTCGCCACCGCCATGGGCCTGCCGGCCAACACGCCGTACGACATCGGGACGCTTCCCACCGAGGTGCCGCTGGAGCGCACCACCGAAGCGGTCGACAAGCTGATCGCGACGGCGCGCGAGCGCCGGCCCGACCTCGTGGCCGCCAGGGCGCTCGTCGACAAGTCCGGCGCGCACATCCGGGCCGTGCGCTCGGACGGGCTCCCCGCGCTGGGGCTCTCGGCCTCGGTCGGCAAGACGTACTACCGCCCCGACATCACGACCACCCACAAGACGGACTGGTCGGCCTCGCTCCTGGTGACCGTCCCGCTCTTCACCGGCTTCGGCAACAGCTACGACATCGCCAAGGCGACGGCGGACGCGGCCGTGGCGCAGGCGCAGGCCGACACCCTCGACCAACAGGTGGTGCTCCAGGTGTGGACGAGCTACTACGCGTTCGCCACCGCGACGCAGCTCGTCAAGACCAGCCGCGACCTGCTGGCGAGCGCCGAGCAGTCCGACCGCGTCGCGCTCGGCCGCTACCGGGAAGGCGTCGGCACGATCATCGACCTGCTGACGGCCCAGGCGGCGCTCGCGAGCGCCAGGGCGCAGGAGATCCAGGCGCGCGCCGGCTGGTTCGCCGCCACGGCGCAGCTCGCCCACGACACCGGAACGGCCGCACCGCTCGACCAGACGATCACGGTCACCAAGGAAGGCAACGCGCGATGAATCAAATCAGCTCCCCCAAACAACCACGTCTTCCGATACCGGCCCGCACCCGCGCGCCCCAGCTCGCGGTCGCGCTCGCCGCCGCCGTCCTCGCGGCGTGCGGCGGCGCCAAGCAGCAGGCGAGGGTCCAGCCGGCCGTGCCGGTTACCGTAGGCACCGTCGAGCAGAGGACGATGCCGGTTTCGTTCCGCGCCATCGGCCACGTCGAGCCGATCTCGACGGTCGCGGTCAAGGCGCGCATCGGCGGCGAGATCCAGACGGTCGGCTTCACCGAGGGCCAGATGGTGCGCGCCGGCCAGACGCTGTTCGCGATCGACCCGCGCCAGTACGAGGCCGCCCTCCGCCAGGCCGAGGCGCAGCTCGCCAAGGACAAGGCCCTGCTCGCGAAGGCGGACGCCGACGTCAAGCGCTACGCGCAGCTCGTGAAGCAGGACTTCGTCACCAAGCAGGACTACGACCAGGTCGTCGCCACCGCCGAGTCGCTGCAGGCCTCGCTCGCCTCCGACCAGGCCAACGTCGACAACGCGAAACTCCAGGTCGCGTACTGCACGATCACCTCACCGGTCGAAGGTCGCGCCGGTAGCCTCAACGTCAAGGCCGGCAACCTGATCGGGGCCAACGCCGACAAGCAACTGGTGACGATCAACCAGATCCGTCCGATCTTCGCGAGCTTCTCGGTGCCCGCGCAGTACCTGCCGAGCCTGCTCAACAAGCCCGCCGGCAGCATCCGGGTGACGGCGACGATACCCGACAGCCCGGCCCCCGAGGCTTCGGGCACGCTCTCGTTCGTGGACAACAACGTCGACGAGTCCACCGGCACGGTGCTGCTCAAGGCCACCTTCCCGAACGACCAGGAAACGCTGTGGCCCGGTCAGTTCGTCAACGTGAACGTGGTCCTGGGCGAGGAACCCGGCCGGATCGTCGCGCCGGCGCCGGCCGTGCAGACCGGGCAGCAGGGCCAGTACGTATTCGTCGTCAAGACCGACGACACCGTCGAGCTGCGGCCCGTGAAGGTCAACCGCATCGACGAGACCAGCGCCGTGATCGACCAGGGGCTTTCCGTGGGCGAGAGGGTCGTCACGGACGGGCAGCTCCGCCTCGTCCCGGGCGCCCGCATCGAGGTCAAGGACGCCGGGGCCACGGGAGCCAAGAAGGCATGAGCTTCTCCGAGCTGTTCATCCGCCGTCCGGTCATGACGACGATCGTCATGGGCGGAATCCTCATCTTCGGCTCGATGGCCTACCGGCTGCTGCCGGTGTCCGACCTCCCCAACGTGGACTTCCCGACGATCTCGGTGTCCGCCTCGCTGCCGGGCGCGAACCCCGACACCATGGCCTCCTCCGTGGCGACGCCGCTCGAGAAGGAGTTCTCCACGATCGCCGGGATCGACTCGATGAGCTCCTCGAGCTCCCTCGGCAACACCAGCGTCGTACTCCAGTTCGCCCTCTCCCGCGACCTCGACGCCGCCGCCCAGGACGTCCAGGCCGCGATCGCGCGCGCCAACCGCCAGCTCCCGCAGGACATGCCGTATCCGCCGACCTACCAGAAGGTCAACCCCGCCGACCAGCCGATCCTGTACATCGCCCTGACCTCGCCCACCCTGCCGCTGTACGAGCTCGACGAGTACGGCGAGACGATGATCGCCCAGCGCGTCTCGACGGTCGCGGGCGTGGCGCAGGTGCAGGTCTACGGCGCCCAGAAGTACGCGGTCCGCATCCAGCTCGACCCGCGGGCGCTCGCGACCCGGGGCCTCGGCATCGACGAGGTCTCGGCCGCCGTCCAGGCGGCCAACGTCAACCTGCCGTCGGGGATCCTCTACGGACCCGACAAGGCCTACACGCTGATGGCGCAGGGGCAGCTCACGCGGGCGCCCGCCTACCGGCCGCTCGTCGTCGCGTACCGCGCCGGCATGCCCGTCCGCCTCGACGAGCTCGGCACGGTCTACGACAGCGTCGAGAACAACAAGACCGCCGCCTGGTTCGTGAGTCAGCGCGGCGTCGTCCTCGCCATCCAGCGCCAGCCGGGCACCAACACGGTCGAGGTCGCGAACCAGGTCAAGAAGCTGCTCCCTCGCTTCGAGAGCCAGCTGCCCGCCAGCGTCTCGCTCGCCGTCCTGTTCGACCGCTCCGTGTCGATCCACGACTCCGTCAACGACGTCAAGCTCACGCTCGCCATCACGCTGCTGCTCGTCGTGCTCGTCATCTTCATGTTCCTGCGCAACCTTTCGGCGACGGTGATCCCGTCGCTCGCGATGCCGATGTCGATCGTCGGAACCTTCGCTGCGATGCAGCTGCTCGGTTACTCCCTCGACAACCTCTCGCTGATGGCGCTCACGCTGTCCGTCGGGTTCGTCGTCGACGACGCCATCGTGATGCTGGAGAACATCGTCCGTCACATGGAGATGGGGAAGGCTCCGTTCCAGGCCGCACTGGACGGCGCCGGTGAGGTCGGCTTCACGATCGTCTCGATGACGCTGTCGCTCGCGGCGGTGTTCATCCCGGTGTTGTTCATGCCGGGGATCATCGGACGGCTGTTCCGCGAGTTCTCCATGGTGATCGGCATGTCCGTGCTCATCTCGGGCTTCGTCTCGCTGACGCTGACGCCGATGCTCGCCAGCCGCTTCATCAAGCCGCCGAAGGACATCGAGCACCACGCCCTGTACACGCTCTTCGAGCGGTTCTTCGACGGCCTGCGGAGGGTCTACGAACGAGGCCTGCGGTGGTCGCTCGATCACCGGCGGGTGATGATCTCGTTCACCGTCCTCGTCACGGCGCTCACCGGCGCGCTGTTCGTCGTGGCGCCCAAGGGGTTCATCCCCTCGCAGGACACCGGCCAGATCTTCGGGCAGGTGGAGGCGATCCAGGGGATCTCGTTCGATGCGATGGTCGTGCACCAGCGGCAGGTCATGGAGGTCCTCAGGGGCGACCCGAACGTCGAGGCGTTCATGTCCTCCGCGGGCGGGCGCGGCGGTTCCAGCGGCTCCAACACCGGGTTCTTCTTCGCCCGCCTCAAGGCGCGCTCCGAGCGCAAGCTCACGGCCGACGAAGTCGTGAACGAGCTGCGGCCCAAGCTCTCGGCGATCCCCGGCCTGCGGGCGTACATCCAGTCACCGCCGGCGATCCAGGTCGGCGGGCAGCAGTCCCGCAGCCAGTACCAGCTCACGCTGACGGGACCCGACACCGCCGAGCTCTTCAGGACGGCCCCGCTGCTCGAGGCCAAGCTCCGGGCGACCCCCCTGCTCGTCGACGTCTCGACCGACCTGCAGCTCAACAACCCGCAGATCAACATCGACATCAACCGCGACCGGGCGGCGTCGCTCGGCGTCACCGCGGCGCAGATCGAAGACGCGCTCTACACCGCGTACGGCTCGCGTCAGATCTCGACGATCTTCGCGCCGAACAACCAGTACCGCGTGATCATGGAGCTGCTCCCCGAGTACCAGACCGACATCTTCGACCTTTCGCTCCTCTACGTCCGCTCGGCGCACGGCGGGCTCGTGCCGCTCGAGTCCCTCGTGACGCTGACGCCCTCCCTCGGTCCGCTCACCGTCAACCACTCGGGCCAGGTCCCGTCCGTCACGCTCTCGTTCAACCTCAAGCCGGACGTCGCGCTCGGCCAGGCCACCGCCGAGGTCGACCGCCTCGCGAAAACCACACTGCCGGCGACGATCAACGCGACGTTCCAGGGGACGGCGCAGGCGTTCAAGTCCTCGATGCAGGGGCTCGGCCTCCTGCTCGCGCTCGCGATCCTGGTCATCTACATGGTGCTCGGCATCCTCTACGAGAGTTTCATCCACCCGATCACGATCCTCTCGGCGCTCCCCCTGGCCGGCCTCGGCGCCCTCCTCACGCTCATGGTCTTCCGCGTCGACCTCAACATCTACGCGTACGTCGGGATCATCATGCTCGTCGGCCTCGTGAAGAAGAACGGAATCATGATGATCGACTTCGCCCTCCAGGCGCAGCGCAACGAGGGGAAGAGCCCGCGCGATGCCATCTTCGAGGCGTGCATGATCCGCTTCCGCCCCATCATGATGACGACGATGGCCGCGTTCTTCGGCACGCTCCCGATCGCCCTCGGGTTCGGCGCCGGCGCGGAGGCACGGCGGCCGCTGGGCCTCGCGGTCGTCGGCGGTCTCGTCCTCTCCCAGTCGCTGACCCTGTTCATCACGCCGGTGATCTACACGTACATGGAGAGCTTCCAGGCGCACCTCGGGCGCCGGCTGCCGTTCATGGGCGGGCGGCGGGAAGGTGCCGAAGCCCCGGCCGCCTGAGCCGACGTCGCCGCGCCGCCGGCGACGGAAGAACCCTCCCGCTCGACACGTTCTCCCAACGGAACGCGGTGCGTTCGCAATCGTCTCTAGCCGGCCGCGCCGGCCGGGGATCGTGCGGGGGCGGGGCCATGAACATCTCCGAGCTGTTCATCAAGAGGCCGGTCATGACGACGCTCGTCATGGCCGGCGCGATGCTGTTCGGGATCATGGCGTACCGGCTGCTGCCGGTCTCCGACCTGCCGAACGTGGACTTCCCGACGATCCAGGTCTCGGCGAGCCTGCCGGGCGCGAGCCCGGAGACCATGGCCTCTTCGGTGGCGACGCCGCTCGAGAAGGAGTTCACCACGATCGCGGGCATCGACTCGATGACCTCCACGTCGAGCCTCGGCAGCACCAGCGTCACGCTGCAGTTCAACCTCGCCCGCAACCTCGACGCGGCGGCCCAGGACGTCCAGGCCGCGATCTCGCGCGCCAACCGCAACCTGCCGCAGGACATGCCGTTCCCGCCCAGCTACCAGAAGGTCAACCCGGCCGACCAACCCACCCTGTACCTCGCCCTCACCTCGGCGGAGATCCCGATCTACCAGCTCGACGAGTACGGCGAGACGCTGATCGCGCAGCGGATCTCGACGGTTTCCGGCGTGGCACAGGTGCTCGTCTACGGCGCGCAGAAGTACGCCGTGCGCATCAAGCTCGACCCCAACCAGCTCGCCACCCGCGGCATCGGCATCGACCAGGTCGAGCGGGCGGTGCAGACCGACAACGTCAACCTGCCCACCGGCATCCTCTGGGGGCCGCACACGGCGTTCACGGTGCAGGCGAACGGACAGCTGATGAAGGCGGCCGACTACCGCCCGATCATCGTCGCCTACAAGAACGGCAACCCCGTGCGGCTGAACCAGCTCGGCCGCGTGATCGACGGGGTCGAGAACGACAAGACGGCCGCGTGGCTGGTGGACCAGCGCGCCGTCGTGCTCGCGATCCAGCGCCAGCCCGGCACCAACACGGTCGAGGTGTCGCAGGCCGTCCAGAACCTGCTGCCGACGTTCCGGGCCCAGCTGCCGGCGTCGGTCACCATGGAGGTCCTCTACGACCGCGCGAGGTCGATCCGCGACTCGGTCAACGACGTCAAGTTCACCCTCATCTTCACGCTCGCGCTGGTCGTGATGGTCATCTTCCTGTTCCTCCGCAACACGTCGGCAACCGTGATCCCGTCGCTCTCGATGCCGCTCTCGATCCTCGGCACCTTTGCCGTCATGCAGCTGCTCGGCTACTCCCTCGACAACCTCTCGCTGATGGCGATCGTGCTCTCGCTGGGGTTCGTGGTGGACGACGCCATCGTCATGCTCGAGAACATCGTCCGCCACATGGAGCACGGCGAGCCTCCCCTGGAGGCCGCGCTGTCCGGCTCGCGCGAGATCGGCTTCACGATCCTCTCGATGACGATCTCGCTCGCGGCCGTGTTCATCCCCGTGCTCTTCATGGGCGGCGTCATCGGGCGGCTGTTCCACGAGTTCGCCGTGACGATCGGGGTCTCGGTGCTGATCTCCGGCGTCGTGTCGCTAACCCTGACCCCGATGCTCTCCAGCCGCTTCCTGCGCCCGCCCGGCGAGCGGCGTCACGGCGCCTTCTATCAGTTCTTCGAGCGCTTCTTCGACGGCATGCTGCGCGTCTACGACCGCGGCCTGACATGGTCGCTCCGCCATCAGGCCACGGTTCTGGCGGCGGGAGTCGTCATCACGATCGCCACCGGCGCCCTGTTCGTCGTCGTCCCCAAGGGGTTCATCCCCAGCGAGGACACCGGCCAGGTCTTCGGCTTCACCGAGGCGGCCGAGGGCGTCTCGTTCGACGAGATGGTCCGGCATCAGCGCGCGCTCGGCGCGATCGTCAAGGCCGACCCCAACGTGTCGTCGTTCATGTCCTCGGCCGGCGGCCGCGTCGGGTTCGGCACCAACGTGGGCGTGATGTTCGTGCGTTTGAAGCCGCGCGGAGAGCGCAGGCTCTCGGCCGACCAGATCATCAACGAGCTGCGGCCGAAGCTCGCCGAGGTGCCGGGGATCCGCGTCTACATGCAGAACCCGCCCCCCATACGGATCGGCGGCCAGCTCACCAAGAGCCAGTACCAGTTCACGCTCCAGGGGCCCGACACCGCCGAGCTGTACCGGGTGGCGCCGCAACTCGAGGCGAGGATGCGGCAGCTCCCCGGCCTGCTCGACGTCAACAGCGACCTCCAGATCAAGAACCCGCAAGTCAACATCGACATCGAACGGGACAAGGCCGCCGCTCTCGGCATCACGCCGGCCTCGATCGAGGACGCGCTCTACTCGGCGTACGGCGCGCGCCAGATCTCGACGATCTACACGCCGACCAACCAGTACCGCGTGCTGATGGAGGTCGAGCAGCCGTATCAGGTCGACCCGACCATGCTGTCGGAGCTCTACGTTCGCTCCGGCACCGGCGATCTCGTGCCCCTCGCGGCCGTCGCCCGCTTCGTGCCCAGCATCGGCCCCCTCCTCGTCAACCACCTCGGCCAGCTCCCCGCGGTGACGCTCTCGTTCAACCTGGCGCCCAACGTTTCCCTGGGCGACGCGGTCGCCAGGGTCGAGGCCGCGGGCCGGGGCCTGATCCCGGCGACGATCTCGACCTCGTTCCAGGGCACCGCACAGGCGTTCCAGTCGTCCATGTCCGGGCTCGGACTGCTGCTGTTGATGGCGATCGTGGTGATCTACATCGTTCTCGGGATCCTGTACGAGAGCTTCATCCACCCGATCACGATCCTCTCGGCGCTGCCGCTCGCCGGATTCGGCGCCCTCGCCACGCTCATGCTCTTCCACGTGGACCTCAACATCTACGCGTTCGTCGGCATCATCATGCTGGTCGGGCTCGTCAAGAAGAACGGCATCATCATGATCGACTTCGCACTCGAGGCGCAGCGCAAGGAGGGCAAAGCCCCTTCCGAGGCGATCTACGAGGCCTGCCTGGTCCGCTTCCGCCCGATCATGATGACCACGATGGCCGCGCTGTTCGGCACGCTGCCGATCGCGCTCGGACTGGGCGCCGGCGCGGAGTCGCGGCAGCCGCTCGGCCTCGCCGTGGTCGGCGGCATCCTGTTCTCCCAGCTCCTCACGCTCGTCGTCACCCCGGTCGTCTACCTGTACATGGACCGCGTCCAGCACGCCCTCGCGCGCGCCCTGCCGTTCCTCTCGGGCGCCCGCGGGAAGCACCGCAGCGACGAGGGGCGCCCCGGCGACCTCGAGAGGCTGGTGACGGCCGGCGACGCGCACTAGCCGCGGCCGCACGGTCAGGCGGACGGCCGGCGCCGGGCGAGTTCCTTCCCGCCCGGCGCCATGACGAGATACGGACGGCTCGACGTCGCGCCTCGACTACTCGTGCCGGCGATGCCGGACGCTGACGTCCACGATCCTCCCCTCCGGCCGGACGTTCACGCGATGGAGCGCAACGACGTGCTCCTTGAGGACGTCGTACTCGAGGTCCGGGAGGAGCTGCAGGTCGGAGACCTCGACGCCCATCAGCGGCAGCAACGCCGCAACCGCCTCGTTTACGGTCACGGAGTAGGTCTGTTCGGGATCGATGCGCCGCCCGTGCACGCGCACGGATGCCGCCAGTACTCGAGCCCCGACGGCGGCCCTCGGATCGTACTTGAAGCTCATGCCGGAGACCTGGAGGAAGAAGTCCTCGTTGATCCCGAGGTAGGCGAGACCGGTCTCCAGGCCCTCGACGAGCTCCGCGCCCGTGATCCGGAAGGTCGCGATCTTGAACCCGAGTCCGGTCGCAGGGTCGTAGCCGAACGGCACCGGCCGGAAGATGTCGACTCCGACGATCGGTCCCCTGGGGATGCCTTTGCACACGAGACCGTTCGCGGTGAGCGCAATGTCGGTGCCGGTCTTGGCGCGCAGCGCGTCGGTGACGAGGTCGCCCATGGCCGTGTCACGCTCCGGTTGTTCCGGATCGGTGGTCGTCTCGAGGTCGTGGACGGCGGTGGCGAGCGTGAGGTTGTAGACGTCGCCGTAGCGGGCGACGATGCCCTGCTTGAGGTCGTCGACCACGTTCTGGACCTGTGTCAGGGGCCGCACGTCCTCGTCCACGGGCAGCAGCTTGTAGCTCAGGACTTTCACGGCGCCGGCGTCGAGCGTGAACCGGAGCCGCCCGACGTGCTCGTAGTCCGCGCCAGCCTGCAAGATCAGAGTCGGCTGCCCCTCGGGGTTCGTGACGACCTCCGGCCGCGCGAAGACGTAGTGGTCGTGACCGCCGACGATGATGTCGATGCCGGGGACGTTCGCGGCGAGCGCCCTGTCGTAGAGCACGCCCAGGTGCGACAGGCAGATCACGACGTCCGCACCGGCGGACCGGAGCTCGCCGACCTGCTGCGCCGCGATGCCCATCAGCGCGGCCGGGTCGCCGGCGCCCAGGATGACGACCGGCGCCGGCATGTTCATGACGTCGTCCGGGGTCGTCATTCCGAAGATGCCGATCCGAACACCCGCGACTTGCTTGATCACGCTCGGCCGGATCCAGGTCGCGAGCGCCGGGTATCCTGTCAAGTCGAGGTTCGCGGAGAGCAACGGCAGCGTGCCGTCGCCGTACGCCGCGGCGAGCGACCCGGCGAGCACGTCCGGCCCGAACGCGAACTCATGGTTGCCTACCGCCATCGCGTCGAATCCGAGCTGCTGCATGAGCTGAAGCTCGGGAACCCCGAAGTACTGGTTGAAGAAGAGGTCGCCCTGGAAGACGTCGCCCGCGTGCAGGAGCAGCACGTTGGGCTCGCGCGCGCGGACCGCGGCAATCACGCTTGCGGCCTTGGCCATCCCGCCGATCGTGCCCTCGAGATGCCGGTCCTTGGGTCCCCACGCGTCGAGGTACGAGTGTGTGTCGTTGACGTGGAGAAGCGTGACGGTGACCGGGCTCGCCGCGAGCACCGGGCATGTGGCCAACCAAACCGCCGTTGCGACGGCCACCGCCAAACCGCATACCGCCCGCCGCAGCCGGCCCGTCGCCGGCCCGCCTCTTGCTCCTCCACTGTTGCGCTCACTCCCGCTGCTACGCGTCGTGTCCATCGTCCGAACCCTCCCTTTCTCGGCTCACAGCGTTCACTGAGTCAGGCTCCGCGCCGCCGTCAGAACCCGTCGCCCGGCGGGGTGCGTCGGCAGGAGGACGGGTCACCGGCCGCCGCACCGGCCGCGGCCACCCGGCCGCCAGGCGGCCTCATCTCGCCCCGCCCTTCGAGGCCGAGGCCCGCGCGCCGGGCGTCGTCGACGCCGGGTGGATCAGCGCCATGAGGACGACGCCGATCGCCAGGACGAGGATCACGACGAGCGGAACTGCGTTCACGGTCAACACCTCCGTCGCACGTGATTACCCTCGGCCCCGGCCGGCTCGCCGGCCTGATGACGCCGCAACGGCGGGGCAACGGTCCGCCAACGGTTCGACAACATCTTGAGACGAAGGTTCCTTCTAGAACACGTTTGTTTGGTTGCAATTGACTGTGGGGCGGGGTAATGTTGCCGGAGAGCCCACATGGACGAACGTCACGACCGAGAGGTTTACCGGGTCGGCGACCTTACGATCGACGTCGAGGCCCGCCTGTTGACGCGCGCCGGAACACTGGTGCCGCTGCCGCCGAAGACGTTCGAGCTGCTGGTCGAGTTGGTCCGCCGTGCCCCGGGCGTGGTGCGCCGCCAGGAACTGCTCGACACGGTGTGGGCCCACGAGCTCGTGAACGACGAGGCGCTGACGCAGCGGGTAATGCTGCTGCGACGCGCCCTCGGAGACGACACGAAGCACCCGACGTTCATCGCCTCCGCGCCCCGCTGGGGGTACCGGCTCGTGGCGCCGGTCGAGCGCGTGGCGGTCGAACCGGCCGCCGCGGCCGAGGAGCCGCCGCCGTCCGGCGCGAGCTCGGACCGCTTGCGCGCGCTCCTCGCCGTCACTCGGACGAGGTTCCGACACCTGGTTTGGATCACGTCGGGGTTCGTCGCGGTGCTGGCCGTGGCCGGCGCGACGGCGCTCCTGTACGGGCGTCGCCATCCCGTCGCCTCGCTCGCGATCACCTCGTTTCGCGCCACCGGCGGCACCGAGGGCGACGTCGGCTACCTGTGCGAAGGGATACCTGCGACCGTCACCAGGACGCTTTCCCTCGCGGTCCCGCAGCTCAGCGTCCGGGCTGCGGGCGCGCCCGTGCCCTCCGGCGGCGGCGCGGCGGACCCGAGGTCGATCGGCCGGCAGATGAACGTCGGCGCGGTGTTGACCGGCACGTTGGCCCGCCACGGGGAGCAGCTCGCGATCGACGCGCAGCTCTGGGACGCCCGGGACGGGAACCAGCTGTGGGCCGCGCACATCGAACGCCCGGCCGCGGACATCCTCGCCGTGCAGGACGAGATCTCGAGCGAGATCGTGAAGGGGCTCCGCCTCCGGCTCACGGGCGAGGAGCGCGGCCGGCTCGCCCGGCGGCCCACCGGGAGCGTCGAGGCGTACAACCTCTACCTCAAGGGCCGGTACTTCTGGAACAAGAGGGCCGAGCAGGGGTTCCGGGACGCCATGGCGTGCTTCAAGGCGGCGATCGACGTGGACCCCACGTACGCCCTCGCGTGGACCGGGCTCGCCGACTGCCTCGCCCTCGAGGGCTCGATGGAATACGGCATCGCGCCTCCGAACGACGTGATGCCGAAGGCGAAAGCTGCCGCCGAAACCGCCCTCAAGTTCGACCCCGACCTCGCGGAGGCGCACGCGTCGCTCGGCCTGGTCCTCTGGCAATACGAATGGCGGCGCGACGTGGCGGAACGCGAGCTGCGGACCGCCCTCGAGAAGGACCCCGGGTGCGCGGCCGCGCGCCAGTGGCTGGCCGAGATGCTCGCCGAGCAGGGGAAGGCCGAGGAGGCCGGGAGGGAGCTGCGGCGGGCGCGGGCGGTCGACCCCCTCTCGCTCGTGATCAACACCGATCGCGGGTGGTTCTCCTACTACCAGCGCGACTACGAGGCGGCCGTGCGCTACTACCGCGAGACACTCGCCATGGAGCCGACGTACGTCCAGGCCAGGCTCGCGCTCGGTCTCGCCTACGCCCAACAGGGCGAGCACGCCGAGGCGGTCGAAACCCTGGAGGAGGTCAACCGCTCCGTCGGCGGCGCCCCTCCGACGATGAGCGCGCTGGGGTACGCGTACGGCGTCGCAGGCCGCAGGCCCGAGGCGCAAGCGGTGCTCGACCGGCTGCTGGCGCTCTCCAAGGAGCGCTACGTGTCGAGCTTCTACGTGGCGGGCGTTCTCGTCGGAATGGGCGACCGTGACCGCGCCTTCGAGTGGCTGCGCCGCGCCTGCGACGAACGCGCGAGCCTGCTGGGCGCGCTCCGGGTGTGGCCGGCGTTCGACCCCTTGCGCGACGATCCCCGCTTCACCGCGCTGCTCGCCTGCGCCGGCCTCGCCAAGTGACACCGATTGGGCCGTAGTGATGAAGGACTTGCGGCATACGCAGCTGCCGCTGGATCTCGCCTAGTCCCGACGCCGCCGGGATTGGGAGGGGAGAGTCTACTATCAAGAGCAGGGCAGCGCAGCACGGCGTGTAGCCGCGCCGCCGAGAGCGGGCCAGATGCTAGGCGGACGAGGCGGCCGGACCGGAGCGTACCCGGAGGGTACGTGAGGATCCGAGCCGCCGAAGTCCAACGACGCAGATGGTCCGCTATCGGCGGCGCCGCTAACGGAGCTTGGCCAGGAGTTTCTCGGCCCGCGCCTTGATCGATGGGTGCTCGGGCCCCCAGCGGGGATCCGGGGTCATCGTGGTGACGGCTTCGAGCTGCTCGATCGCCTTGGCCTTCATCCCGAGCGCCTTGTACGTCTCGGCCAGGTAGAGCCGGGTGAGCGCGTCGGTCGGCGCGCCGGCGAGCGACTTCTCGAGGTGGGCCGCGGACGCCTTGTTGTCGCCGCCCTTGAACCACGGCAGCTTGAAGTACATCCGCCCGAGGACGCGGTCCGGCCCGTACCCCTCCACCGCCGCGTCGAGCTCGAGGCACGTCTGCATCTCCTGCTTGATCGCCGGCACCAGCGCGAGCGACTTGAGGACCCCCTTGGCTTCGCCGTAAACGCCGTAGAGGACCCCCAGCCAGAAGTGGCCCTCGACCCCCTTCGGGGCCAACGCGACCGCCTGCTTGGCGAGCTCGATGCCGCCGTCGAAGATCGCCATCTTCTCGCGATCCGGGGCGTCGGCCCGCGCGTACTCGCCCTCGTAGTACGCCGCGCGGGCGCCCTCCCAGCGCGCCGCGTACGAGGACGGATCCCCGCTCGCCGCGCGCCGGTACAGCTCCACGGCGGACGCGGCCTGGGCGGCGTCCGCCCTGGCCTCGTAGGCGGCCGCGGGCGGCGGCGAGCGCATCCTGCGGGGCGTCCCCCGCGACGGCTGCTGACGTCCAAACCGCGAGCAACGCGGCGACACCGACGGCCGGTCCGATCCTCATTGGCTGGCTCCCTCGAGAGAGTCTAACAGGACGATGCGCCTCCGTCGGATAGAATCCCTGCGGAGGCGGGCATGGAGTTCGGAATCCTGGGCCTGGAGCTGGCGGGCAAGACAACGCTGTTCTCCCTGCTGACCGGGCACGATCCGGCGGCGGCGCACGGCAAGCCCGGCGCCCACGTCGGCGTCGCGCAGGTGCCGGACCCGCGCCTGGAGCGGCTCTCGGCCCTGTACAAGCCGCGCAAGCACACCCCGGCCGTCGTGCGCTTCATCGACGTTCCGAGCCTCACGAAGGGCGGGTCGGCGAGCCTCAACGTCCCGGAGCTGCGCACCATGGACGGTCTCGCGGTGGTGGTCCGTGGTTTTGCATCCGACGCGGTGCCGCACCCCGAGGGCTCGGTCGCGCCGGCGCGCGACGTCGAGTTGATCGAGACCGAGCTCTTGCTCGCCGACCTCGCCGTGGCGACCAACCGTCTCGAACGGCTCGGGCGGGACCTCGCGAAACGCAGGTCGCCCGAGCTGGAGGCCGAGCGCGACGCCGTCGAGCGCTGCCGGGTCGCGCTCGAGGCCGGCACGCCGCTGCGCCGGGCCGGGCTCAGCGCCGACGAGCGCCGCCTGCTCAAGGGGTTCACCTTTCTGACCGCCAAGCCGATGCTAGTGATCCTCAACGCCGGCGAGGGTGAGGCCGGCGATCTCGCCGGCGCGGTCGAGCGCGCCGCGCTGGGCGGCGGGAGCGAAGACGAGGGCGTCGCGGTGAGCGCGGTTTGCGCGACGATCGAGCAGGAGATCTCCCGTCTCGCCGCCGAGGACCAGGCCACGTTCCTCGCCGATCTCGGGCTGCCGGACCGGGCGCTCGACCGGCTGCTCCGTGCGGCCTACGCGCTCCTGGGCCTGGTGTCGTTCTTCACCGCCGGCGAGGACGAGTGCCGCGCCTGGTCGATCCCCCGCGGCACTCCGGCGGTCAAGGCGGCCGGCGTGATCCACTCCGACTTCGAGCGCGGGTTCATCCGGGCCGAGGTGGTGCCTTGGGACGTGCTCCTGGACGCCGGCTCGTTCGCCGCCTGCCGGTCGCGCGGGACGCTGCGCCTGGAGGGCAAGGACTACCCGATGCAGGACGGCGACGTCGTCAACTTCCGGTTCAACGTCTAGGCGTCGGGACGGGGGATGCGGCCGGGGAAGCGGCCGGGGGTGCGGCCGGGGGTGCGATGCGCGGCGCCGTCACCGTGGGCGCAGGCTTCGGCGGTTCCACCGTCGGCGAAGGCTTCGGTTGCGCCTCCGTCGGGGCCGACGAGGTCGCGTGCGCCGCGGCCGGACTCGCCTCCATCATGCGACGGATCGCGGCCGGGTCGATCTCGGTGACCTTCAGGGTCGAGGTCCGCACGACCTCCGCGTAGTGACGCAGGGTCGCCTCGGTCTGCAGGTCGGAGTCGAGCACCAGGGGGTTCTTGGCGGGGTCGGCGAGCTGGGGCGCGTATCGGTACGACTTCGCGAAATCGCGGATCGCCTCTCCGCGGAGCCCGCAGCGCTCCTCGGCGAGGGCGAGCATGAAGCGGGCCTGCGCGTAGCCGCGGCGCTCCTTGAGGGTCATCTTGTAGTAGCGGATCGCTTCACGGTCGTGCCCTTCCCGCTGGAGGACGAGGCCCAGGCGATACGCCGCCTCGTAGTTGTGGCGGTCGAGCTTGAGCGCGGCCTGCAGGTAGTCCTCGGCATCGCCCGGGAAGCCCTTCTCCAGGATGAGCACGCCCAGGTCCGCGAGGTCCATGGAGGACGCCTGACCCGACTTGACGAGCTCGAGGTAGTTCATGATCGCACGGTCGGCCGGCCGGTCCGGCGACAGGAAGCGTGTGAAGACCGCGCCGGTCGCCGTCAGCGCCAGTGTCATCGCTGCAATGCCGAGAATCGCTCGCCTCATCCTTGCCTCCCGCGCCGCACGCGAGCCCGCACGCGGACGTGCCCGCCGTCCTCCACCACCTCGAACCCCTCGACCACCGCCCCACGAGCCTCGAGCTGGGACCGTTGCTGCTCGAGGGTGTGGCGGAAGCCGTCGAACCCGACCGGCGTCGCCCTGCCGGACTTGCCCATCGCCTCCGAGTAGCGGGAGAAGACACGCCGGTACTCCTCCTGCACCTCTGCTACGGGGGCCGGGGCCGGTTTGTTGGGTGCGCCGCGCCCGAGGTCCGCCTGCCGCGCCTCCTCACGCTCACGGAGCAGGCGCTGCCAGAGCTGATTGTAGGTCGCGAAGCGGTGCAACAGTTGCTCCATACGGAACTTCTCACCCGCCGACCGGGCCTCGCCGCGCGAGAGCTCCTGGAGCCGCCGCTCGAGCACGGCGCGCTCCCGCTCCGGCGGGACCGCAACCTGACGGTCCCCGGCGAAGAAGCGCTCCCACTTGCGCGCGAGCTCGGCGAGCCAACCGTCGAGCTGGCCGACCAGGTCCGGCGTGTTCATTCCACCCGAAGCATACACGCACGCGCAACCGCCGGAGCGGCATCCTCAGGCCGGCACTGGAGTTGGGGCGTGCGGTCCGGTTCGCCGCCAGCGGGTACAATCGGGCCATGGCCAACCCTCTCGCCTCGCTCCCCGCCGTCCACCGGGTGCTGGCGGCCGAGGAGGTCGCCGGGGACCGGACGCGCCACGGCGCCGCGGCGGTTCGCCGGGCCGTCCGCGACGTCCTCGCCGAGGCACGGGCGCAGGTGGGCCGCGGCGAGCCGACGCCCACGGTCGCAGCGCTGGCGGCGCAGGCGCACGCGGTGCTCTCGCGCCCGGCTGCGGCCGCGTACCCGGAGGTCATCAACGCTACCGGCGTGGTCATCCACACCAACCTGGGCCGGGCGCCGCGGCTCGACGCGGCCGTGCCCGGGTATCTGGCACTGGAGTACGACACCGCGGCCGGGGCACGGGGCGAGCGCCTCGCACCGGTCACGGCGCGCCTGACCCGCTACTTCGGGGCCGAGGCCGCGGTGGTGGCGACCAACAACGCCGCGGCGCTCGTCCTGCTGCTCGCCGCCTTGGCCGCGGGCCGCGACGTCATCGTCTCCCGAGGCGAGCTGATCGAGATCGGCGGGTCGTTCCGCCTTCCGGAGATCATGGCGGCCGCCGGTGCGCGCCTCGTCGAGGTCGGTTGCACCAACCGCACGCACGTCGGGGACTACGCGCGAGCGATCGGCGAGACCACGGCCGCGATCCTGGTGGTGCACCGCTCGAACTTCCACATGGACGGGTTCGTCGCGGCCCCCGAGCTTGCGGAGCTCGTCGAGCTGGGGCGACGGCACGGCATCCCGGTCTGCGTCGACCAGGGCTCCGGGTGCCATCTCGACCTCGGCCGGTTCGGCCTCCGCCACGAGGCGACGGTCCAGGAGCTGCTCGCCGCCGGCGCCGAGGTCGTCCTCTTCTCCGGCGACAAGCTGCTGGGCGGGCCGCAGGCCGGGTTGCTCGTCGGGAGCGAGTCCGGCCTCGCGCCGCTGCGGCGCCACCCGCTCCGCAGGGCGCTGCGGCCGGACAAGAGCGCGCTCGTCGCCCTGGCCGCCACCCTCGACGCCTACCTCGCCGAACGCCCCCAGGACGTGCCGCTCTACCGTCTGCTCGCCGTGCCCGAAGCCGCGCTTCGCTCGCGCGCCCGCCGGGCCGCCCGGCGCCTGCGCGAGGCCGGGCTCGACGCCCGGCCGGCGGCGACCCGCGCGGTCCTCGGCGGCGGCACGACTCCCGACCAGACGCTGCCCTCCTGGGCGGTCACGCTCCCGGGCGGCGCCGCCACGGCGGCTCGACTGCGCGGCGCGGCGCCGCCCGTGGTTTCGCGGGTGGACGACGATCGCGTCGTCCTCGACCTGCGGGCGGTCTTCCCGGAGCAGGACCGGCCGCTCGTTCGCGCGGTGGCCGCCGCGCTCAGCTCCGGGGCGCCAGCGTCTCGGAGCTGACCTCCAGGAAGCGCGCCAGCTCCTCGCCCTCGTCGCCGACGAGGCGGAGCGCGAGGCGGCGCGCGTCGGCGTCCGCAAGGCCGTCGCGGCACGCGCCCGCCTCGAGACCGAGCTCGGTCACGCCGACGTGGGCGCCCTCGGCGAGGATCACGACCCGCTCGAGCAGGTTCGCGAGCTCCCGCACGTTCCCCGGCCACGGCGCGAGCACCAGCGCGGCCATCGCGGCCGGCCGCAACGTCGGCACCGGGACGGAGTTGCGGGCCGCGGCGCGGGTCGCGAGGTGGAGCGCCAGCGTCGGGATGTCCTCCCGCCTCTCGGTGAGTCCGGGCAGCCGGATCGGGAACACGGAGAGGCGGTGAAAGAGGTCGCGGCGAAACGTGCCGCCGCTCACCGCCTCGTCGAGGTCGCGGTTGGAGGCCGCCACGACCCGGACGTCCATCGCGACCTCGCCTTCCCCGCCCAGCCGCGTGATGCGGTGCTCCTCGAGGGCGCGCAGGAGCTTGGCCTGGGTGCCGAGCGGCACCTCGCCGATCTCGTCGAGGAACAGGGTGCCGCGCTGAGCCTGCTCGAATCGCCCGAGGTGGCGGGCGCTGGCGCCGGTGTACGCACCGCGCTCGTGTCCGAAGAGCTCGGATTCGACCAGGCTGTCGGGCACCGCGGCGCAGTTGAACGCCACGAACGGCCCTGCCTTGCGCCGCGAGAGCTGGTGGAGGGCGCGGGCGAACAGCTCCTTGCCGCTCCCGGACGCTCCGAGCAGGAGCACCGCCGCGTCGGTCGGCGCCACGCGGCGGAGCGCCGTCACGGCGCCGACGAATGCGGGGGCGGCGCCGATCAGCTCCGGCGCCCCTTCGCCGGTGGGCGGAGTCGCGAGCAGTGCGCGTCGCGGCTCGCACGCCGCCCGCACCGCCTCGAGCACCCTCTCCATCTCGAGCGGTTTCGGGAAGTAGTCGCGGGCGCCCAGCTTGAGCGCCGCGACCGCGGTCTCCACGGTCGCGAACCCGGTGATCAGGAAGACCGGCAGCAGGGGATCGGCGATGCGGGCGGCGCGCAGCACCGCCAGCCCGTCGGCGCCGGGGAGCTTGAGGTCGGTGAGCACGGCCAGGCAGGGTCCGCCGTGCTCCAGCCGCTCCACGGCGACGTCGCCGCGCAGCACGAGCTCGACCTCGTAGCCCTCTTTGCGCAACGTCTCGGCGAGCATCTCCCCCAACGACCGTCGATCCTCGACGACCAGCACCGGCGCGTTCACGCCACCCCCTCGCGCGGAAGGGTGACGATGAACCGCGCCCCGCGGCCGTCACGACGCTGGTGCTCGACGTCCCCTCCGTGCAGCCGGGCGAACCGGCGGGCCAGCGCGAGGCCGAGACCGCCGGAGGGCTTGCTCGACACGAACGGCAGGAACAGTCGGTCCCGCAGCTCGTCCGGCACGCCGGGCCCGTCGTCCTCGACCGCCACCCGCACTCCCGCCGGGCTCTCGTCCACGCTCGCGGTCACCGACCCGCCCCGCCCCGCCGCCTCCGCGCCGTTGCGGAGCAGGTTCTCGAACACCACGCCGAGCGCCAGCGCGTCGCCCACCAGTGCCGCCGGTGGGCCCGCGACGCTGACGCCGACCGCCGGGAACGCCGTTCGCACCTTGCGGGCGGCCTCCTCGACCAGCGCCGTGACGTCGAGCCTTTCGCGCCGCAGCTCCTGCGGCTGGGCGAATCGCAGGAACCTGTCGAGGAGCCGGGCAACGCCCTCGGCCTCCTCGTCGACGGCGCCGATGAACCGGACACGCTCCTCCGGCTTGGCTTCCGGGAGCAGCCGCAGGTATCCCCGCACGGTGGCGAGGGCGTTGCGCAGCTCGTGCGTCATCCCTGCCGCGAGCTCCCCGAGCCCGGCCATCTGCTCGCGCTCGGCGAACGCGCGTTCCAGCGCCTCGACCCCGGTGCGATCGGCGAGAAAGAGCACCTCACCCTGGGTCTCGCCGGTCGCCGCGAGGAGCGGCAGCCGCCGCAGCTCGAGCGATCGCCCGCCCAGGTGCAGCTCTCTGGCCCTCCCCGCCAGGTCTCCGGGGAGCTCCCCTCCGACGGTCAGCGAGGGGACGAGATCGAGCGCGACCTGGTTGGCCGCTCGGACCGCCCCTCCGGGCTCGGTGATCACGACGCCGCCCGACGAACCGCGAGTGAGCACGTCCGCGAGGATCTTCAGCTCGTCGGCCCGCCGGCGCAGCGCCGCCTCGGATTCCTCGAGGCGGCGCACCGTGTCGCGGAACGTGTCCACGAGGAAGCGATCCTCGGCCTCGCTGCTCGGGCCGCGCGTCACCCGCACCGCCTCGGCCAGCAGCTCGCGGTACGGCGCCAGGACGCGAGCGATCAACGCCCACGCCAGCAGGCCGCCCGCGACCGCCACCGCGACCGCGAGTACCGCGCCGACGCTGCGCCACCGTCCCACGGCGCCGGCGCCCGCGACCGGCACCACGGCCCGCACCACGCGCCCGTCCGCCAGCGGTTGGTACGCCACGAGGACGGTACCTCCCGCCGCGGTCAGCGGGCCGCCTACCGGCGCCCCGAGGCGTTCCCACTCGGCGCGCGACGCCCACGGCCACCAGGCGGGGACGTCGGGGCCGGCGGCGCCGGTCGCCTCGACGACCTTCCCGTGGTCGAGGACCGCGAGCCCCCACCCTTCGGTCCGCAGGGACGCGCCGAACCGCGGCGCCTCCCCGCCCGCGATCCGACCGGCCAGGACCTGCGTGGAGGCGAGCGCCGCACGCCGCGCTTCCTCCTCGACCAGGCGCGTCACCTGCAGGACGCCCGCCATCTCCACCACCACCATCCCGACGAGCATCACCAGCGTGACGCCGATGAGGATCTGCGCCTCACGAAAACGGCGCGAGGGCAGCCGGCTGGTCACGGGCGCACCCACCCGAGCGTGCGCAGGAGCGCCGGCCCCGCGAACAGCACGACCACCGCGGCGGCGGCCAGGAACGTCCCGAACGGGAGCTCGGTGTCGCGCCGGCCGCGGCCCGTCGCGATCAGCGTCAACCCGACGAGCGCCCCGGCGGTCGAGCCGACGCCAAGGGTGACGAGCATCCCTCGCCACCCCAGGAACGCGCCGACCATCGCGAGCAACTTGACGTCGCCGAGACCCATCCCCTCGGCGCCCCGCAGCCGGCGGTAGGCGACGATGACGGCGTAGGGCAGTGCCGCGCCCGCCAGCACGCCGATGAGCGCGTCGGCCGGCGCTACGAGCCATCCGCCCGCCGAAGCGGCGACGCCGAGCACGATGCCGGGCAGCGTGAGCACGTCCGGCAGCAGGTGGTGCTCGAGGTCGATCAGCGCCAGCGGCAGCAGGAGCATCACCAGCAGCATTGCCTCCGCCCCGGCAGGCGTCAAGCCGAAGCGCGCGACGACGCCGGCGGCGAGCCCCCCGCCGGCGAGCTCCACGAGCGGGTAGCGCGGCGAGATGCGGGCGCGGCACGCCCGGCAGCGCCCGCCCAGGAGGATGAACGACAGGACCGGGACGTTGTCGTACCAGCGCACGGGCGCGCCGCAGGACGGACAGTGGGAGCGCGGACGCACGAGCGACATTCCGCGGGGCAGGCGGTAGATGACGACGTTGAGGAAGCTCCCGAGGACGAGGCCGTAGGCGGCCGCGACGGCGAGGACGAACCAGGGCGGCGCCACGGAATCAAGCATCGGCCACCCCCGCGGCGGCCGCCAGCTCGTGGTAGAGCGCCTCCTGCTGTCGCACCATAGCGGCCCGCCCGTACTCCTCGAGCCCGTCGCCGGCACGCGCCGCGAGGCGGGCGCGCAGGCCGGGCTCGGCGAGGACCGCAGCGACGCGCTCGGCGAGGGCCGCCACGTCGCCGGGGGGGGTCACGAAGCCGTTGACCCCGTCGCGAACCACCTCCGCGACGCCGTCCACGGCCATCGCCGCCACGGGCACGCCCGCGGCCAGCGCCTCCACGAGCACCCGCGGCAGCCCTTCGAACCGCGAGGTAAGCGTCACGACCGTGGCGGCGTCGAGCACCGCCGGTACGTCGCGCCGCCACCCGGGAAGGTGGATGCGGGCGACGAGCCCTGCGGCGGCCCGCCGGCGCTCGAGCGCGCGCCGCAGCGCGCCGTCGCCCACGAGCACGAAGTGCGCCTCCGGGAACCTGGCGGCGAGCGCGGCCGCCAGCTCGACGAAGCGCTCCGGCGCCTTCTGCGGCTTGAAGCAGGCGATCTGCACCACGAGCGGGGCGGCGGCCGGGATCCCCAACTCGCGCCGCACCGCGGCGCCCCCGCGGTGCGCGCGGAACGCATCGAGCTCGATCCCGGACCGGATCACCCGCGCCCGTCCGGCCTCGAACAGCCCCAGTCGGACGCCCTCCTCCAGGTTGCGACGGGCCACCGCGACGAACGCGGTCGTCCACCGCGCGGCCACCCGCTCGGCGGCGAGGAGGGCGGCGCGGACGGGCGCCGGCTGGTGGGGCCCGAATCCGAAGCCGTGAATCGTGTGGACCACGACCGGCACGCGCTCCCGGTGCGCCGCCGCCCGGCCCAGGATCCCCGCCTTGGACGAATGCGTGTGAACGATGTCGGGGCGGAACGAGCGGATCGCGCGGCGCAGCTCGCGCAACCCGCGCAGGTCGTCCAACGGGCGCAGCTCGCGCCGCAGGTGCGGCAGCTCGAAGAGCTCGACGTCGGCGAGCCCGCGCGCCTCCGCGAGGAGATCGCCCCGGGCGGCGCACGCGAGGCCGACCTCGAACGCGCCGCGGTCGAGCCCGGACACCGTGTCGAGGGTGTTGCGCTGCGCGCCCCCCAGCTCCAGCATCGTGATCGCGTGCAGAACCCGGAGCGGCCTCATCTCGCGAGCCGCCGGGCCACCGTGGCACCGTCCCAGAGGGCGTCCTCCATCGTCGAGTACTTCCACTCGGCCCAGCGCCCCGCGACGATCACGCCCGCCTCGCGGAAGGCGTCCCGCAACGTCGCCACCGCGTGCGGTCTGGCGCGGTCGAACACGACGTACGCGGGGTCGAGGCGCGCCTCCTCGGCCACGAGCACGTCGCCGCGGTCGTGCAGCAGGCCGAGCTCCTCGAGCCCGGCAAGGCAGCGCTCCCGGAGGTCCGCGGGCGCCGCCTCGCCCGAGGGAACGCTCACCTCGACCGACAGCGTGTGACACCCCGGCGGCGCCAGCCGGCCGTGGTTCGAGGGGATGCCGACCCGGTAGAAGGGGAAGCGCACCTCGGGGACGTACAGCCAGTGCTCCCGGCGGGGCGCGGGCCCGCGCAGGCCCAGGTTGAGGTTGACCACCGCGACCGCGCGGAGGCGGGCCGCCGCGGCACGCGCCGGTGCGGGCAGGTCCGCCGAGATCCGCGCGAGATCGGAGAGCGCCGCCGTGGCGACCAGGTCGTCCCAGCCGACGGTGGCGCCCGAGTCGAGGACGGCCTCGCGGGCCCCCAGGCGCAGCTCGCGCACCGGGCAGTCGAGCCGGACCGTGGGCACGCGCGCGGCGAGGGCGTCGGCGAGCGCCTGGATCCCGCCTTCCTTCGGGTACAGGAACGTCGCGTTGTACCCCACCCGCTTCCGGAACAGGCCGAGCGCGCCGTCGATCACGTCGGCGAGCTCGGGCCGCGGAACGAACCTTCCCACCCACTCGGTGGTGAGGTCCGCGGGGTCCGTGCAGTAGAGCTTGCGGTTGTAGGGGAGGAAGAAGTGGCGCGCGAACCCCTCGCCGAATCGCGTCGTGGCCCACTCGGCGAAGTTCGACGGCTCCTCCCCAGCTCCGGCCCCGCGGGCGTTCGCCTCGACGAACCCCAGCAGGCAGTCGCGCCGGACCTCGCGGGGGAGGCGGTAGGTGTTGATCTGGATCGGATAGGGCGTGACGGCGCCGGCGAGCGCGATCCCGGCCCGACGACGGTGAGAGCGCAGCGCCCCGGCGAGGCCGAGCGCACGGAGCAGGGTGCGGCTCTCGGGCCTCCCGAGGTGGAGCAGGTGCCCCGTGAGGTCGAAGCTGAAGCCGTCCCGGACGAGCGTCCGGCACGCGCCGCCGGGGCGATCGCCGCGCTCGAGCACGGTCGCCTCGAGACCCGCGAGCTTCAGGTGGTAGGCGGCCGAAAGGCCGGTGAGCCCGGCGCCGAGCACGAGGGTGCGGCTCACTCCGGCGCCCCGACCGCGACCCGCGACAACAGCGCCAGAACCGAGGTCAGCAGGACCGCGTAACCGCCGAGCGCCCAGAGGCCGGCCTCCCACGGCCATACGGAGGCCGTGCCCACGCCGATCACGGCGCCGATCGCCGCGAGACCGAGCACGAGGGCGACCGCCTTCCTCACGTCGCCTCCGAGCCAGGCCCGGAGGCGCAGGGGGAAGTGGTCGGGGCTGCCGTGCCAGAACGGCTTGCCCGCCCGGGCGCGGAGCAGCGTCACGTACACGGTGTCGGCGAGCGGCACGCCCAGGATCGCGAGCGGCGCCAGGAACCCGGCCGGGCTCTTCTCGCTCCACCTGATCGCGAGCGCCAGGGCGCCGAGGGTGATCCCGACGGCCAGCGATCCCGCGTCGCCGAGGTAGATCCGTGCGGGGTTGAAGTTGAAGACCAGGAAGCCGGCGAGCGCGCCGGCCAGCGCGAACGATGCGGCGGCTTCCGGGTACTCGCCCGTCGTGAGCGCGACGATCCCGAACGCGAGCGCCGCCACCGCCCCGACGCCGGCCGCGAGCCCGTCCATCACGTCGAGCAGGTTGAACGCGTTGCACACCGCGAACAGCCACATCGCCGCGATCGGCCAGCGCAACGCCGGCGGCACGTTGACGAGCTCGATCACCGCGCCGCTGCGCAACAGCACGAACACGGCCACGCCCTGGCCCACGAGCTTCGCCACCGGCGTCAGGACCCCGAAGTCGTCGACCAGGCCGACCAGCAGCGTCAGGGTCCCGGCCAGCAGGAGGCCGAGCAGGAGCGGATCGAACGCGAAGACGAGGCCGAGCGCGACGAGGTAGGCGAGGAACACCGCCAGCCCGCCGAGGTACGGGACCGGTTCCGCCTGCCGCTTGAGCCTCCCGTCGGGCCTGTCGACGATGCCGAAACGCAGCGCCGCCTGGCGCGCGAGCGGCGTGAAGTAGAGCGCCAGGACGCCGGCCAGCAGGAACGAGAGCACGATGAGCGCGGGCGTCACACGAGCTCCCCGAGACGCCGCCGCCGGATCAGGCGGCGTTGGGAGGCGGCGCGACGCACGCGCGCCAGCGAGCGGCCCAGCGCGGGCAGCGCACGCGGCCGTCGGAGGAGTGTCAGGCCCACCATGGCGATCTCGCCTGCCAAAAGTACGGGCAAGTGCAACCAGAAATCAACCGGGTGCAGGTTCCGCAGCAACGTCGCCCAGCGGTTTGCGAGGATCCCCGCGACCAGTTCGGGGGGTCGCCGGAACATCAGGCGGCCGGCCCCGGGCGCCGCGGTGGCGGCACGGCGGTGGGTCGCAACGGCGCGCGGCTCGTAGACGACGCGCCACCCCGCGCCGCTCACGCGCCAGCCGAGGTCGAGGTCCTCCCAGAACGCGAAGAAGTCGGCGGGGAACACCTCGCCCTCGACGGCCACGCCCTCCAGTGCGGTCCGCCGGTAGACCATCGCGGCCCCGCAGGCGGCGAGCACCGTCGCCGGCTCGGTGAACGCGCCCGCGGCGCGCTCGCCGTAGCCGCGGTCGCGCACCCGCAGCAGCCAGGGGGTCAGCACCTGGCCGCACGAGTCGAGCACCAGGGCGCCGGGCCGCACGAGTCGCCCGGCGACGCCGCCGACCTCCGGTCGCCGGGCCAGCACCTCGCTGCAGACCGCGAGGAAGTCGGGCGAGGCGAAGCAGTCCGGGTTGAAGAAGGCGACGGGGTCGGCGGTCGGCCCCAGAGCGGCGAGCCCTGCGGCGCAGCCCCCGGCGTAGCCTGCGTTGGCGGGCAACGGGATGCCGCGGACCCCCGCCGGCGGGCGTTCGGCCAGCGACCGCGTGCCGTCCGTCGAGGCGCAGTCCACGAGCACCACCTCGAGCGGGACGGTCTGCGCCCGGAGCGCCGCGATGCAGGCGGCCACGTCCGCGCCGCCGTTGAAGTTGACGACGACCGCGCCGGCGCTCATCCCTGCCCCACCGCGCGCCACACCTCGAGGTGGCGGCGCGCGACCTCGCGCCACGAGAAGGCGGCCGCGTGCCTGGGTCCGGCGGCACGTAGCGAGACGGCGAACTCCGAGTCCTCGAGGACGCGGGCGGTCGCGTCCGAGAGCGCGTCCGCGTTCCCGCTCTCGAACCACGCCACGGCGCCGGCGAAGTGCTCCCGGTGCACCGGAATGTCGGAGGCCACCACGGCCGCGCCGCACGCCAGCGCCTCCAGCAGGGGGAGGTCGAACCCCTCCCCGCGCGACGGCGCGAGCACTGCGGCCGCCCCGGCGTAGAGCGCAGGCAGCGCCGTGTCGTCGACGACGCCGAGACGCCGGACCCAGGCAGGCGCCTCCCGCAGCGCCGGCACCGCGGCCCGCACTTCGCCGACCAGCACCAGCTCGAGCTCCGGGTGCCGCGCGCGGAGCGCCGCGGCAGCGGCGACGGCCAGGTCCGTTCCGCGCCGCGGCTCGAGCGCGCCCAGTTGGAGCAGGTACGGTCGCGCGAGCCCGAGGGCGGCGCGTGCGGCGGCAAGCGCCGGAGGCGGGCGGGGCGAACCGCGCCGGGTCCACCCCGTAGCCGGTCAGATGGATGTGCGAGCGCGGCACGCGGCAGCGCTCGGCGATCGCCTCCGCGACGCTGCGCGACCCGGTGAGCACCGCCGCCGAGCGCCGGGCGCCCGCCGGGATCAGGCGCCGCAGCGGGCTGGCCCAGGCGTGCGGAAACCACTCCGGGTGCTCGAGGGCGAGGACGTCGTGGACCGCGACCGTCACCGGACAGCGGGGCCGGAAGGGGGGGTAGTAGAACGGGAAGTGGAAGACGCCGTAGCCCCGGCCGGTGGCGCGCTGAAGGTCCCAGAGGACCCACGGCAGGGTCCGGCGACGGCCGCCGGGCGACACCAGCGCGAGCTCGAGGTCGGGGTGCTCGAGCTCCGCTGACCCCGCGAGCAGCCCCTCGAGGTAGCGCGCGACCCCGGCCCGAGGCGGCATTAGGGGTTTCCCGTCGATGCCCACCCTCACGGCCGCCCCCCACCGCTCCCGAGCACGCGACGGTATCGGCCCGCCGGCGACCGCGGGCCTTCCCCGATGACGGCGGCGACGATCGCGGCATAGCGTGCGGCCATCGCGTCCGCGGTGAACTTCCGGTTCCACTTGGCCTGGCCGGACTGCGCGAGGCTCGCCCTGGCTCTGGGATCTGCCAGCAGAGTGCGGACCGATGCAACCCACGCCGGCAGGTCGTTCGGATCGCGGAGCACCGCGTCGGCCCCGTCGGAGACGACCTCGGGCACGCCGCCGACGGCGCTCACCGCCACGGCCACGCCGCACGCCCATCCCTCGAGCAAAACCAGCGGCAGTCCTTCCGCGCGGGAAGGGATGAGCAGCAGCGCCGCGCGCCGCATCATCCAACCGAGAGCGTCGCTCCACGGCAGTCGCACCACCGGACCGACGGTGCGCTGCTCGTCACCGCCGACCCAGACCCAGCGAACGTCCGGCCGTGCCGGGGCCAGGGCCTCAGCGACCGCCGAGAAGGTGTCGAGGCCTTTGCCAGTATCGGGCCGACCAGCGGCGAGCACGACATCGCCGCCGGCAAACAGCGCCCCCTCCGCGGCCGACGGCGGCCCGTCCGGGGGCGCCTCGACCCCGTTGTGGATGACGCCAATCCGCCCCGCCGGTAGCCGCCATCGCGCCTCGAGCGAACGGGCCGAGACGGCGCTGACTGCGAGCCACCGGTCTGCGCGGCCCTTGAGGCGAGCAAAGACCGCATCCCTTACCCATGAGACGAGTGGGTAGTGTTCGGTTGCATGCTCCACCACGACTGCCGCCGCCCTCCTGGCCACCAGCGCGGCGGCGAGGGCGAGCTCACCCGGCGACCCGGCGTGGAGGAAGACGACGTTCGGCTCGAAATCCCGCAACATCGCCAGCAGCCGCCGGTGGCCGGCGATGTCGGCGTTGCCCGTGATCGCGAGAGGCGCCCACACCGCCGGGCTGCCGCTCGCCGTCGGATGCGGCTCGATCGGCGCCATCACGGCGATCCGGTGATTGCGGCCCTGGACGGCCGCCAGGGTCTCGACCACCCGCATGAGCCCGCCGCGGGTGGTGGCCATCGCGAGGTGTACGATGCGCGGAGTCATGCCCTCCTCGTGACGGCGATGCGGATCGGGTTCGATGCGCGAGCTGCGTTCCTCGACCCCCACCGGGGGTTCGGCCGTTTCACGCGCGCCCTCGCCGACGCGCTGCTGGGCGTGGACGGCCACGAGGTCGTGCTCTTCGTGCCTCATCGCGCCTGCATACCTCAGCCATGGTACTCACGCGCCGCCGCCGTCGTCCAACTCACCCGCCCGCGCCGGGCCGCTTTCCTCTTCGACCCTCCGGCCTGGGCGTTCGCCCTCCGGCGCCACCGCGTCGACGTGCTCCACATCCCCGCCTGGGGCGTGCCGCGAGGCCTGCCGCTCCCCGTCGTCGCCACGTTCCACGACGCGACGCCGTTCCGCTTCGCCTCGCCGCCCGAGCGGTGGCGCCGGCACCGCGCTCGGATGGCCATCCGCTCGCTCCGGCGCGCGACGCGCATCCACGCCGTCTCCCAGCACGCCAAGTACGAGCTGCTGGACACGGTGGCGCTCCCGGGCGCGGATGTGTCGGTCGTCCACCTCGCCGCGGACAGCGTCTTCGCGCCCGCGGCGACTCCCGGGCAACCGCGCCACTTCCTGTTCGTCGGCGGCGCCGACCCGCACAAGAACCTCGCGCTCCTGCTCGACGCGTTCTCGAGGCACGAGACGTCGGCGCTGCCGCCGCTGGTGATCGCCGGACCTGCCGCTGCGGACGTCCACGCCCGCGCATCGGCGGCCGCGGCGCGCATCCGGGTCGTGTCCCACCCGGACGACGCGGAGCTCGCGGCGCTCTACCGCGACGCGGTCGCCCTCCTGCTTCCCGTCGCGCAACGAGGGGTTCGGCCTGCCCGCCCTCGAGGCGATGGCGTGCGGGTGCCCGGTCGTCGCCGCGCGGGCCGGCGCCCTGCCGGAGGTCTGCGGGGACGCCGCGGTCCTCCTCGACCCCGACGACGCTTCGGCGTGGTCGGCGACCCTCGTCGCGCTCGCCTCGGATCCCGGACGGCGGGCGGCGCTCGCCGCCGCCGGGCTCGCGCGCTCGCGCTCGTTCAGCTGGGGGGCGACGGCGCAGGGGATGATCGGGATCTACCGCGCCGCCGCGCGCCTCGAGAGCGCCTGAAGCTGGCGCCGCACCGTCAGGTCGCGGGCCGCGGCGGCCCCGGCGAACCCGCCGGGAAGGTCGGCGAACGGGTCGGAGCGCGTGCGCGCCGCCCACAGCACCCGCATGTTCGCGAGCCACGACCCGTCCCGGTCGAGCAGGCGCCCCGAGCCGTACTCGACCTCGGGGAAGTCGTCCACGTGCGGCTGCACCTCGTCGACCAGCGCGGCGACGTCGCGCGGACCGACGAGCAGCATCGCCGCGAGGTCGGCCGGTCGCGCCACCCCGGCCTCGGCCAGCGTCGCCGCCAGCCTGGGGTTCATGATCGCGCCCCATCGAACCCGGACCGGGCCCGGGCTCGTCGAGCCGGTCACGACCGTGAACTCGTTGAGCACGACCGGGTCGTACCAGATGCAGGTCGTCGGGAAGACCTCCCAGAACGCCCGCACGATCGCGAGGTACGACTCCGTGGTCAGCGAGTAGAGCGGCAGCCACATCGAGACCACCCCGCCCGGACGCAGGTGGCGGCGGCACAGCTCGAAGTACTCGCGGGTGTAGAGCGTGGAGTTCCCCGCCCACACGGGGTGGATGGAGTCCGAGAGGATCACGTCGAACCGCTCGTCGGTCGCCAGGAGCACGTTGCGCCCGTCGTTGAGGACGACGCGGACGCGGGGATCGGAGAGCACCCCGTGGTTGATCTCTCCGAACACGCTGTTGGAGACCGCGAGCACCTCGGGGGAGATCTCGGCGATCACCATCTCGGTCACCGCGTGTTGCGCCACGGCCCACGCCGTGCCGCCGGAGCCGAACCCGATGTGCAGGACGCTCCGCGGCCGGGGGTGCAGGAGCAGCGGCAGGTGCCCCTGGAGCCGCTGGATCGCGCGCAGCTCGGGCGAGGTCCCCGCGACGTTGACGCCGTTGAGCTCGAGCGACCGCCAGGTCCCCCGTTCATCGACGATCCGTCGCACCACCACCGTGGACGAGGCGCTCTCCCGGAGCGTTTCCACGGTCCCCTCGGCCACCGCGGCGGCGCCCCGGAGCACCGTTCCGGGCGCCGTGAGCAGCCCCTCGACCAGCAGAGCCGCCGTCACGGCGACCGCCGCGGCGCGGACCGCGCGCGAGGACGCGAGCACCGCGCCGGCCAGCGCCGAGGTCATCCCGAGGGCGAGGATCAGCCACTGGCTGCCCAGCGCGGGCACGAGCGCGAGCGGACACAGGACGGCGCCGGCGATCGCGCCGCCGGTGTTGGCCGCCGCCACCGCGCCGGCCTTGGCCTCGGCCGAGACCGCCGAGGGCTCCGCGGCCACCGCGAGCGGGAAGCTCGCCCCGAAGGCCAGCGTCGGCGGCAGGATGGCGACCGCCACCACGAGCGCGAGCGCCGCCTGCAGCTCCCAGAACGTCGTCAAGCGGGCGTGCGCCGCGAGCCAGCCGAGCACGTCGCCGAGCCTCCCGAGGAGCGGCACCTGGAGCGCCATCGCCACGCCGACCACCACCTGGCACGCCGCCAGCGCCTGGCGCGGCCGGCGCCGGACTCGCGCCGCGAGCGCCGATCCGATCGCGATACCCACCAGGTAGACGGCCAGGATCAGCGCGAACGCGTACACCCGCGAGCCCAGGTGGAGGAGCAGGACCCGCGTCCACACCATCTCGCTCGCCAGGGCCACGAACCCGAAACAGGCGGGGAACAGCAGCCAGCCGCCGCGCGGCGCGCGCTCGCGGCTCGGCGGGGCGGGCGCCGCCGGCGGGACCGCGCGCTCGGAGAGGAGCGCGACCACAGCCACGAGCAGCCCGGCGCTCGCGAACGCCGCGAGCGTGCCCCGCTCGCCGAGCGCGGGCAGCGCCACGAATCCCGCCAGGACGGTGCCGGCCACGCCGCCTGCCGTATTCGCGGCGTACAGGCGGCCGACCCGGCGCGCCAGCGTCGTCCCGACGCTCGCGCGGGCGACGAGGAGCGGGAGCGTGGCGCCCATCGCGACGGTCGGCAGGGCGAGGAACGCCCACGCCCACGCGAAACGCGCCGCGAGCGGGAGCCCCCATCCGGCCAGCGGCTCGGGGCCGAAACCCGCGGCAACCCGCTGCAGGAACGGCAGCGCGGGCACGGTCGCCAGCGCGACGGTCGCCGCGACCGCCTCGGCGAGCGCGTACAGCCGGAGGTGGTGGACGATACGCTCCGACCAACGCGCCACGATCGCGCTTCCGATCGCCATCCCCGCCATATAGGCCGCCACCACCGCGGAGGCGGCCCACAGCGAGTTGCCGACCACGAGACCGAGCGCGCGCACCCAGACGACCTCGTACGCCAGGGCGACCGCGCCGGACACGAAGAACAGGACCGTCAGGAGCGTCGCCATGCGATCCCTGCCAGCAGCACGACGCTCGCGAGCGAGACCGCCGCGCCGGCGACCAGGCCCGGGGGCCGATAGCGCGCCGTGATGCGGTGGTCCCCGGCGGGGACCGCGACGCCGTGCAGTATTCCGACGCCCGCGACCTCCCGCACCGGGCGGTCGTCGACGCGGAGCTGCCACCCCGGATCCGGCGACTCGAGCCAGAGGAACACGCCGCCTCCGGCCTCGACGTGGGCGCGCCAGACGCGCCGGTCGTCGTGGTCCTCGATGACCTGCACCCGGCCGCACGCCGACGGCGCCTCGCCCGGCGACGGCAGCGCGCGGACGATCGAGACCTCCGGCCAGGCGAGCGGGTTGTCGTAGACGACGAAATCACCCTGGCGGCACAACTCGGGGAGACCCGCGATCGGGTGCTGGGCGACGACGCGCCGGGCCGCGAGCGCGTCCAGCCACCACCGCCCCTCGGGTCCCTTGTCGGCCTCGCGGAGCTGCGCCGCCAGCGCCCGCGGCCCGAGCGGCGCGAACGTCCGGACCATCCGCCGCCCGTCGAGCAGCGCCCCGTACCCCAGCCCGAGCGAGTCGAGGCCGATCGCCGGGTGGCGGCCGAGCCAGCGAAACTGCTCCCAGGACGGGGCGACGACGTAGACCCGTCCGGCGGAGCGCTGCGCCTCCAGGCACACCACGGGCCGACGGTCGCGCACCGCAGAGATCTGCAGGGCGCCTTCGGCCTGCCACGCCACGGCAGCGACGCCGGCGAGCATCGCCGGCGCCGCGACGGCCGGCGCCAGCACGGCCCCCGCGGCCACCCCACCCACCACCGTCGGCAGCGGCCGTCCCCGCAGCGCGAGCCCGCCCGCGACGGCGATCGCCGCCAGTGACACGCACAGCCGGATCCCCGGACGTCGGGTCCCGACCGCCGCCGCGGCGGCCGGGACCAGCGCGACGACCGCCGGGAACAGCAGCCTCCCCGAGTACCGGATCAGCCCCCCCGTGATGACGTTCCAGGCGGCCAGCCCGCCGGGCAGCCAGGGGAGGGCGGCGAGGGCCGTCAGGCCCCACCCCCACCAGGCGAGGCGCCGCACCTCCCGCCGCCGATCGAACGCCGCCACCGCGCCCAGCACGACGGCCCACAACGGCAGGGCCAGGTTAGCGACGAAGCGGGCGCCGATGCGGGGCGGCAGCGGCGCCCCGGGTGCGAGCGCGGTCAGCAGGTCCGCGGGCGTCACGACGCCGGCCAGCCCTTCCTGCGCTTCCTGGTGGGGGCCGCGGTCGCCGTTCCGGACCCAGGCCGCGAACGGCACGGCCTGGACCGCCACGAGGCCCACCGCGAGCGCGATCGCGGCCAGCGTGCGCCGCCGCGGGGCGAGCGTGGCGGCGACCAGGCCCGCCACCAGGGCGAGCTGAGGCTCGGCGGCGAGGTACGCCAGCGCGAGGAACGACGCCGCGCCAGGCACGCTGCCGCCCAGCGCGGCCCACCACACCCAGGGCATCCAGGCGAGGGCGTCGGCGTTGTTGAGGACCGGCACCGCGTCGAGCACCGGGCCCGCCGCGATCACCGACCACGCGGCGCCCACCTCGAGCCAGCCCCCCGCCCCCAGCCGGCGCGCGAGGAGGGCGCAGCCGACGCCGAGCACGGCGAGGTGAACGCCCGCCTCGATCCCGACCGCCATCGGCGCGGGCGCGATCAGGCCGAACCACGCGAGCGGGTACAGCAGCGTGGTCTGCGGGTTGGCGAAGTACGGCTCGCCGCACCCCACGTCCGGGTCCCAGAACGGCCCGCGGGACCCGCGCAGGACCTCGGCGGTGCGCTGCCGCAGGGGCACGAAGTAGCCCGGAAGGTCGCCGGACGCCGGCGCCCACCCGGCGAGCGCCGCGACGGCCACGACCGCGCCCGGGAGCCCCGCCAGCGCGAGACGCCACCCCGCCCTCACGGCGCACTCCGGAGCGACGCGCGCAGCCGGGCCACGGTCGCCGGGTCGGCGGTGGCGAGGGCGCGCTCGTAGTCGGAGACGAACGTCGCCCGCCGTGCGCGCTCGAGTGCGGCCTCCGCGTGCGCCAGGTCGTCGCGGGCGGCCCGGACCTCGCCGTCGGCCTCGTGGAGGAGCGCCTGCTCCAGCCATGCGGGCGCGCAGTTGGGCTCGAGGCCGACGGCGGCGGCGAGCGCCCGCTGCGCGGCCGGGCCTTCGCCCATGATCCGGCGCGCCCGACCCTCGCCGAGCGCGGCCCAGGCGTCAAGAGGGTTGACGCCCCTGGCGCGGGCGAACGCGTCGGCCGCCGCCGAGACGAGGGCGGGGTCGTCGCGGACCGCGGCCCGCGCCAGCCGGATGTTGCCGAGCGCCCGCCACGCGCGGCCGAACCGGGGCCGGGCGGCGCACGCCGACCAGGCCGCCGCTTCCCCGTCCGCGAGCGCGGGATCCGTCCACGGCCTGCGACCGAGCGCCGCCTCGGCCCGCTCGGCCAGGCGCTGCGGGCTCGGGCCGGCCCCCCAGTCGGGCAAGGCGAGGATCGCGGCGACGGCGACGGCGCCCGTCGCCACCGCGACGGCGTGCGGCGCTCGCAGTCGAAGACGGCGCCACCGAGGCGGACGGCCGAGCACGCTGCCGACCGCCACGGCGGAGGTCCAGGCCAGGGCCGGTACCATGAGCTGCGAGTTGAACGCCGAGGTGGTTCCGAGGGCGACCACGACGCCCCACCCCATGGCGCCGCGACCCCGCACGCCGGCCACGAGGCTCGCGAGCAGGCCCGCGAGGATCCCGAGCCCCGGTGCGCCGAGCGTCGCGGCCGCCGACAGGACGTCGCTCTCGGCGAGGTCGGGGAGGCGGGCGAAGCGGGCGAACTCGCCGTCGCGGGGGAAGTTGCGCGCGACGGCCGCGTCCGCGTACCCGCCGGGTCCGGCGCCGAGCGGGAACTGGTCTCCGGCGACCCGCAGCGCCACGCCCCAGATCCGCAGGCGCTCGAACCGCAGCGGATCGCGGTCGAGCGCGACGCGAACCGCGAGGCCCCCGAGGGCGAGCGCCGCCACGGTCGCCGCGGCCAGCGCCGCCGTGCGCGTGCCACGCCCGACGAACCCCCAGACGAGCGCCATCGCACCCGCCCCGAGGAGCGCCGCGCGAGATCCGGACGCCACGACGCCGGCCGCCGTCACCACGAGGAGCGCCGCCCGCACCCACCGGGGCGCTCGCACGAACGGGACCAGCGCGAGGCCCAGCAGGGCCACCGTCGCGCCGCCGTTGGGGTTGCCGAACGGCCCGCCGGGCCGCTGCGCGCGCAGCCCGCGCTCGACGACCATCCACACCGCGGCGAAGCCGCCGGCGCCGACCACGGCCGCCCGCCCCCACGCCGCCACGCGCGGCGCCGCGCACGCGGCGAGGAGCGCGAGCGCGAGCACGCCCGCCGCGACGTCGTGCGCCGCATCCCACACCGCGGTCCGACGCATCACGGCGTCCGCCGCGGCCCACGCGAGCAGCGCGGCCAGCCACACCGCGGGTCCGGACAGACCGACGTGCGGTCGCGGCCGCACCAGCAGCATCGCCGCGGCGGCCGCGACGGTGATCACCGCGACGAGCGGCCTGGGCTCCGGCCCCCGCGCGGCGAGGACCCACGCGGCCGCGACCGGCACCAGCAGCGCGGGCGCCGCCCTCAGCGGCCCGCGCCGCACCCGCTCTCCAACCCCCGGAGATCGTCTCGCCACGGGGCCCGTCGCCGAGCCTCGCGCGCCCACGCGAGCGCCTCGCCCCGGCGGCCCTGCGCGAGCTGGAGCCGGGCTCGCGTCTCGGCCCAGCGCGCCGAGCGCGGTTGCACCCAGGAACGTGCCGCGAGCTCGGCGTCCACCTGCGCCAGTTCCGCGGGTGAACCGCTCCGCAGGGCGGCGGCGGCGGCCAGCTCGACCGGTGTGACCAGCCAGGGCGCCCAGCGTGCGGCGTCGAGCTGCGTCGCGACCGCATCGGCCGGCCGTCGCGCGGTGCCGCCCGCGACCGCCTCGGCCCGCGACTCGAGGGTGGCGAGGAGGGCGCCGCCGGCCAGCAGGACGAGGAGCGCCGGCGCCGGGCAGCGCCGCGCCGGCCGCGGCCGCACGCGCGCCGCGAGGGCGCCCGCCAGCACGGCCCAGGGGAGCAACACCTCCGGGCGGTAGGCCGAGAAGTCGACGAGGTTGTGCAGGGGGACCGACGCGACCGCCGCGGCCAGCGCCGGGGCGGCCGTCGCGCCGAGCCTGAGCAGGCGCACGAGCGCCCAGCCGAGGGCGGCCAGGGTCGCGACCCCCGCGACGCCGAGCTCGGCGAGCAGCTGGAGCGGCGTGCAGTGCGCGTAGGGCGTGATGTTCGCTGCGGCGGTGGGCGCCAGCAGCCCCGCCTGGCCGACGCCGCCGAGGCCCACCCCGAGCCAGGGGTGGTGGGCGAAGACCCACGCGGCGGTCCGCCAGTTGACCAGCCGCAACCGTACCGGCTCCAGGTCGGCGAGGTCGGGGCGCAGGACGACCGCCGTCGCCGCGACGACCGCGAGGACGAGCGCCCCCCCGAGGGCGAAGCGACGCGACCGGCCGCGCAGGAGGAACGGGAGCAGGAGCGCCCCGGCCACGCCGACGGCGGCCAGCGAGCGCGAGAGCGCCACCCCGGTCGCGGCGAGCGCCAGGGCCGACCCCCAGGCCACCCGGCGCCAGCCCGCGGCTCGCCACACCCGTTCCGCGAGGAGCGGGGTCGGAAGGACGAGCAGGATCGCGAAGTGGCCCGGAAGCGCGGCGGTGCCGAAGACCCGCCCGCTCGCCAGCCGCGTGAGCGCGAACGCCTGCCACGCCGACGGCAGCTCGCTCACCATCGGCCGGGCGCGCTCGAGTCCGCCGAGCGCCTGGGCGAGCCCGACGGTCGAGACGAGGGCGACGCCGACCGCGAGCCAGCCGAGCAGCCGGTCGTCGGGCGCGGCGCGCCTCGACATGCCGAACAACAGGGCCGCGGCGACGAACAGCAGCGAGTGGCGCAGGGCGAGCTCGTGATCGGCGGCGACGAGCCACGAGAGCCCGAGCACGGCGGTCCCCGGCAGCAGCCAGAGCGGATCGAAGAACCGGCGCTGGTCGGGCGCGAGCGCGAAGCAGGCCACGAGCATCACGGCCCACAGCAGCGGCAGGAACCACCCGAAACCGGCGCCGGCCCATGCGGCCGCGACCGCGGCGGCGACCGTCACGACCGCGAGGCCCTGCTCGCCCACGCCCAGAGTCTAGCCCAGACGAGCCCTGCGGCTTGGAGGCGAGGAGCAAAAAAGAAGGGGGGACGCGAGGTCCCCCCTGGCGTGCAGCGAGAAAGACGCGGTCAGTTGGTCTGCATCCCTTCCGGCCACGCGTAGAACTGCCCGTTGGAGAACACGATCGCGTCGGCGAAGTCGGTCTTGGCGCCGCCCGTGCTGATCGCGCCGCCGCCACCCTTCGCCTTCGACCAGAACGTGTAGCTCGTCCCGTCGGCCGTCGTTGATGACCTGCAGGGCCTGGTTCCACCCGTCGTTGTAGGGGAGCCGCTTGATGAACGTCGGCGTCAGGTAGGCGTCGAGTTTGGTGCCCATTGCACCGCTGAGCGCCACCTTCGGGAAGAAGTTGAAGTCCACCGAGTACGCCTCCATCGCGGTCGCGATGCTGCGGATGTCCGCCATCGTCCGCTTCTGCCGGCCGCGGTTGATCGCGTTCAGCAGGTTGGGGATGGCGATGGCCGCGATGATGCCGATGATCGCGACCACGATGAGCAGCTCGATGAGGGTGAATCCCTTTTGCCTTCTCATAGTATCCTCCAGTCCGGTTCGCTTAATGAGCAAGCCTCGTGCCACCCCAGCGCACTGCCGGGACCAGGCACGATGACGCCCCACGTCACTCGGGGACCGCCCGGATGTCTGAGCGCGGCACATCAGTTCACCTGCATCCCGTCCGGCCACTGCACGAAGATGCCGTTGGCGAGCACGATGTCGTCCGAGAAGCTGGTGGTGGGGCCGATCGGCCGCGGGGGCTGCGCGACCCCGTCCGCCCCGAAGCTCATGAGGGTGTAGCTGAACCCCTCCGCCTTGTACTGCATCGACCGACGCCAGCCGTCGAGGGCCGGCATGTGCCTGACGTAGGTCGGCACCAGGTACGGTGAAAGCGCGTCCACCGCCGCATCCCCGAGCTTCGGCATGAAGCCGTAGTCGACGCCGTAGGCGGACACGGCGGTGGCCACCGTCCTCAGGTCCGCCATCGTCCGCCTCTGGCGAGCCCGCTGGATCGCCGAGGTGAGCGCAGGGATCGCGATCGCGGCGAGGATGCCGAGGATGGCCACGACGATCATCAGCTCGATGAGGGTGAACCCACGTGGAGACGCGCGCATGATCGCTAGATACTGCCGCAAGAAATGTGCCGCGCTCGTGGGCCGAGCTTCGACGTTCCCGGTGCCTCGCAGCGTCGCATGTCGTCCCTCGCATTGGCCGCCGCCTCCGTTAGACTCCCCTCGGTGCCACGACGCGAACGTTGGCCGCAGCTCCTCCTCGTCGCCTTCTGGGCCGCGCTCTACCTCCCCCACCTGTTCGGCGGCCAGACGCTGCCGGCGCGCGACGTCGGCGCCACCCAGATCCCCTGGCGCGTCGTCTGGCGCGACCAGGTCCGGGCCGGCTCGCTCCCGCTCTGGGACCCGTACTCCAACCAGGGGCGGCCGATGCTCGCCAACCCCAACACGATGGCCGCCTACCCGGGCACGCTGCTCTTCCTGGCCATGACGCCCGAGGCCGCCGCGGGCTGGCACCTGGCGCTTCACCATCTCCTCCTCCTCCTCGGCTGCTACCGGCTGGCGCGTCGCAGCGGGGCCGGGGCGGCCGGATCCGCGGTTGCGGCCGCGGCCGTCGGCACGTGCGGCGTCGTCTGGTCGAGCCTGACCTTTCTCAATTTCCAGGCGTCGTTGGCCTGGGCGGTCTGGTCGCTCTCGACGGCGGTACCGGCGCCCGGCCCCGGCCGCGAGGCGGTGCGGCGGTCGCTCGCCGGCGGCGCGCTGGCCGGCCTCTCGTTCCTGGGCGGCGAGCCGGTCACCGCCGGGCTGGCGGCCGTCGCCTGGGTCGTGGTCGTGGCCGCCACCTGGCGGCCCCGCCCCTGGATCGCGGCGGCCGTGACGGCAGCCGCCGCCGCGCTGGTCGCCGCGCCCGTCCTCGTGCCCTTGCTGGCCGTCTTCCCCGAGACCGTTCGCGGCAGCCTCGGGGCCGCGGCGGGCGCCCTCGGCGCCGACGCCCTGGCGCCTCGCCGCCTCCTCGAGCTCGTCTTCCCCAACCTCCTCGGCGCGCCGCTGGGCGACGCGGGCACCGGCTTCTGGGCGGCGTCGTCGTTCCCCTGGCAGCGTTACTACCCGCTCATCTTCCTCGGTGCGACGACGCTCGTGTGCCTGCCGCTCGCCGGCCTCGCCCGGCGCCGCCTCGCGCCGTGGTGGGCGCTCGCCGCCGCCGGCGCGCTCGGCGCCGCGATGCTCGCGGTGCCCGCCGTCGCGCACGGCGTCCGCGCCCTGCCCGCCGTGACCGCGGCACGCTACGCGATCAAGCTGCTGGTGCTGGTCGTCCTCGCGCTGCCGCCGCTGGTGGCGGCGGGGTGGGAAGCCCTGGCGGCCGGGTGGCAACGCCGGGGCCGGCGCTGGGTGCGGTCGTTCTCGCTCGCGTCCCTCCTGCTCGCGCCGGCGGCGATCGCACCCTCGCGGCTCCTGCGCCCCGCGCTGGCCGCGCTCTACCCCGCCTCCCGCGCCGCGCTGGCCCGCGTGCCCGACGCCGACCTGCGGCGCTCCGCCCTGCTGGACTGGTGCGCGCTCGCGCTGCCGCCGGCTGCGATCCTGCTCGCGGGACCGTCGGCGCTGGCCGCCACGGCGGCGACGCTCGCGGCGAACCTCGCCGCCGGTTCGGGAGCGCTCCTGTTCGCCGACGATGCCGTCTGGGCCGCGGCGCCGCCTGCCCGCGCGGCGCTTCCCGAACCGGCCGTCGTCGCCGTGCTCGCGGTCCCCGAGCCCGTGCCCGGCACGCCGCTCGAGAGGTTCCTCGCCCTCCACCGGAGCCTCATCCCCGAGTCGGGGACGAGGTGGGGCGTGGCCTACGTCCTCGCCCGCGGACCGGACGGACTCGAGCCGGTCGCCCAGGAGCTCCTCGCCGCCGCGGCGGACTCCTTGAGCCTGCCCGAGCGCGCGCACCTCGCCGGCGCGCTCGGGGCGACCGCCGTGCTGGCCACCGCGCCGCTGGCGGGGTGGGACGGGACCTCGATCGGCGACCAGTGGGTCGGCCGGGCCGGCGGCTCGGCCGCGGGCGCCTACCTGGCGCGCCGCCTCCTGCCGGCCGAGGGGGCGCTCCACGCGGCCACGACGATGGCGGCCGGCAGCTTCACGCCGGGCGAGGACGCGGTGGTGCCGGGCCGCGGCGGCGCGAGGCCGGCCGGCGGCGGAACGGTCCGCGACCTGGGAGGGCCGCCCCATCGACGCCGTTTCCTCGTCGACGCCTCGGGCGCCGGCCTGCTCGTCGTGCCCCAGAGCTACATGCGGTGCTGGCGGGCCTGGGTCGACGGGCGGCCGGCGACGGTCGTGCCCGCGAACGGCGCCTGCCTGGGTGTCGTCGTGCCTTCGGGGCGGCACCGCGTCGAGCTGGCGCTGGATCTGACCCCGTACCGCATCGGCGCCGCCGGACCGCTCCTGCTGCTGCTCGTCGCGGTCCTCATCCGCGGGGCGGGGTCATCACGGGCCCGCGCGGCGTCCAGCGGTGACGCGCGGCGTACGAGCCCGGCCACGCGACCGGCGCCGTCACCGTGAACGCGAGCACCTCGCAGGCGTAGTCGTACGCCAGCCCGCCGCTGGCGTGGACGGCCGCGTCCACCAGGTAACGGCCGGGCGCCAGCTCGAGCCGTCCGAACTCGAGCGTGATCGCGCCGCTGCCGGCGAGCGTGCCGGCGCGCCAGCCGTCGAGATCGGTGTTGGTGCCGAACACGTCGGCGCCGTCCTCGCGGTGGATGGCGACCCCGAAGACGAAGTCCTCCTGGGGCACCCGCGCGGCGTAGGTGAGGCGGATCCCGGCCGCGTCGCCGCTCGCCAGCATGCGCAGCGGGCGGCCCGCGCCGTCGACCAGCTCCACCCCCTCGAGGCGCACGGCGCCGTTCCCCCACCGCCGGGCGTTGCCCCCCGGTTGCGCGGCGCCCGCCTCCTCGCTCGCGACGTCCGACCGGTAGCGGGCCACGGCCGCGCCGGCCGGGCCGGTCATCACCGGCGCGCCCTCCCGGAGGTAGAGGACCCGGTGCGAGAGCTGCTCGACGAGCGCGAGATCGTGGCTCACGAGGAGGATCGCGGTGCCGCGCCGCTGCAGGCGGGCGATGCGGTCGAGGCAGCGGTGTGCGAACGCCTCGTCCCCGACGGCCAGGATCTCGTCGACCACCAGCACGTCGGGCTCGGCCGCGACCGCCACCGAGAAACCGAGGCGGACGTACATCCCGGAGGAGTACGTCTTGACCGGCTGGTCGATGAACGGCCCGACGCCCGCGAACTCGACGATCTCCGGCAGCCGCGCGATGACCTCGGCGCGCGAGAGGCCGAGCATCATGCCGTTGATGATCGCGTTGTCCCGCCCCGAGATCTCGGGGTGGAACCCGGCCCCCAGCTCGATCAGCGCGGTGACCCGGCCGCGCACGTCCACCTCGCCCGCGGACGGCCGCAGGATCCCCGCCACCAGTTTGAGCAGCGTGGACTTCCCCGATCCGTTCGGCCCGATCACGGCCACCGTCTCGCTGGCCCCGACCTCGAGGTCGACGCCCGACAGGGCCAGGAAGCCCTGCTGCTCCTCCCGGCGCCGCCACAGCTCGCCGTGCAGCAAGGCGCCCTTGAACGAGTGGAGCCGGCCGCGACGGGTGAGCATCGGGTAGCGCTTGGACACGCCGCTCAGTCGGACGGCCCGCGGGGCGCTCATACCGTCTCCGCGATCGTGTCGCGCAGCCGCGCGAAGACCCAGGTTCCGGCGAGCCAGCACAGCAGCGCGACCGCCGCGGCCCAGGCCCACGTGCGCAGGGTCGGCAGCCGCCCGAGCAGCACGACGTCGCGGTAGACCTCGACCAGCGGCGTCACCGGATTGGCCTCGATCGCCCGGCGCAGCACGGGCACGCGGATCAGGTCGAGGGTGTAGATGATCGGCGTCGCGAAGAAGAACAGGTTGAGCACGTTGTGGAGAAGGTCCTTGAGGTCGCGGAAGTGCACCGCGAGTGCCGAAACGGCGAGCGCCAGGCCGGCCACGGGGATCACCCACAGCGCCACCGCGACCGGGAGCAGCACGACGGTCCACGGGAAATGCACCAGCCCCATCGCCGCGGCGACGAGGGTTCCGGCGACCAGGATGGGGAGCGCCAGCAGATGGTGCACGAGGTGGGAGAGCACCGTGACCGCCGGGAACACTTCCGGCGGGCAGACGACCTTGCGGAGCAGCGGGCCGTTGTCGGGGAGGACGATCGCCGCGTCGAGGAGCGCGCCGGAGGCGAACAACCACGGGAGCAGGCCCGCGAAGAGGAAGAGCGGGTACGGAACCTGGCTCGTCGCGCGCGCCGGGATGACGAACGTGAACACCACGGTGTAGACGCCGAGGAGCAGCAACGGGTTGAGCAGCGACCACAGGTAGCCGAGGAACGTGCCTCGGTAGCGCGCCTTCAACTCGCGCACGACCAGCACGCCGAGCAGCCCGCGATGCCGGTAGAGGGAGGGGAGAACGCCCACGGGCCGCGGCCCCTGCCTCACCCTCCGCCGCCCGTCGCCGCGTGCGCCCGTTGCCGCTCCAGGTACGCGCCGAAGTCCTCGACCTTCCCGTCGTGGATCCAGTGGTTGCGCAGGGTGCGCTCGATGTTGCCGTCGCGGTCGAACACGAGAGGCCCCATCACGCCGACGATCCCCTTGAGCGAATGGAGTCGTTCGGGGATCTCGTCGGCGCGGGGACGTCGACCGCGATCCAGCACCGCGAGCGCGGCGAGCGCCGCGTCGTAGCCGTGCGCCGCGTAGATGTCGGGCACGAGGTTGTAGGTCGCTCGGTAGTGCCGGACGAACGAGCGGACCGGCTCCGCGGTCGAATTGACGTCGAGGCTCGTCGAGCGGGAAGAAGACGCCCTCCGCCAGCGAGGCCGCCCGGGCCAGCAGGGGACCCGCCGAGAACGCGGACGTGGTGCACACCGTGCCCCGGTAGCCCAGGCTTCGGACCACGCGCAGCGACGCCAGGATCGCGTCCCCGTACCCGCAGATGTAGACCCCTTCCGGGGCGCGCCGGCCGATCGCGTCGCGGACCTGAGCCTGCCAACCCGACTCGCCGACGCGAACCGAGGCCGCGACCCGGCCGCCGTCGCTGGTCAGCTCCCCCACGAACACCGGCAGGAGCCCGCGGGTGTAGTCGTTGTCCTCCTGGATGATGAGCACGGCCCGGACGCCGCGGGCCGAGACCAGGAGGTCGGCGGCGCGGGCGCCCTCCAGCTCGTCCGAGGGATACACCCTGAAGAAGAACGGCGAGCGCCGGGCGAGATCGGGCGCGGACGCCGACGGGGAGATCAACACCCGGCCGTCCCGGTCGGCCACGGGCAGCATGACCTTCGCCTCGGCCGACGTGACGCCCCCGATGACGATGAGCGCGCCGGCTTCGTCGAGCGCTTCGCACGCGCTCGCGGCGCGGGTCGGATCGGACCCCGAATCGCGGTAGATCACCTCGAGTCCGCGCGGCGCGCGCCCGGACGACGTCGCCTCGTCGAACGCCAGCTTGACCCCGCTCTTGACCGAAGCGCCGTAGACGCTCGCCTCGCCGGACTCGGGGACCACGACCCCGACCCGGCACGGGGGCTGGCAACCGCTGGCGGCCAGCAGGATCGCCAGCGCGGCGGCACACCGCATCGTCGGAGCCCTCCCGCCAGCGCGTCCACGGGCGCACTGCCCCGGGCATCGACGCGTGGGCCGAGGGTAGAGAGATCGCTTGCCGCCGTCAACACGGCGGTCTACCATCGCGGCCCATGCGGCTCCGGCGGCACCTCTTCCCGTGGCTGACGCTCGCCGTGGTGCTGACCACCGGAGCGTGCAGCCAGGAGCTGTTCGACCTCGAGTGCGACCTGGTGGTCGTCAACGAGAGCACGTGCGCCCTCTCCGTCGTGGTCGACGGCCGCGAAGCGCTCGTCGTGCGCCCGGGGACGGACCGCAGCGTCGCGGGGATCGGGCCCGGTCGCCACGTGCTCGAGGCGCTCGACGCCCGCGGCAACCTCGTGCAGCGCCGCTCGATCGAGCTGGCCACCGGCGAGGACTTCTACTGGACGCTCGATCACTGCTGACCGGTCGGCCGACTAGAGCAGGTCGTCACGCCCGGCGGCGCGGAGGCGTTCCACGAGCTCCTTGACCCGCTGAGCCTGGTCCTTGCGGACCACCAGGACGGCGTCCCGAGTCGCCACGACCACGATGTCCCGGACGCCTATCGATGCGATCAAGGGGCCGTCCGAGACCAGCACCGAGCCGTCACTGTCGAGCGCCACGACGTCGCCCATCGTGACGGCGCCGTCCGCGACGGGCAGCACCTCGGCGAGTCCGCCCCACGAGCCCACGTCGGACCAGGCGAGGTCGACCGCCACCGCCCACACCGGCGACGCCTTTTCCATCACCCCGAAGTCCACCGAGACCCGCGGCAGGCCCGGGTAGTGCCGGGCCAGCGCCTCCGCCTCGCCCACCTCGTCCGCCGAAGCCATCATGGCGTCGAGGCCCGACGCCAGCTCCGGCAGGTGGGTGCGGATCGCGGCTTCGATCGCCGCAACGGTCCACGCGAACATCCCCGAGTTCCAGCGGAACGAACCGGCCGCGAGGAACGACTCCGCGCGGGCGCGGTCGGGCTTCTCGACGAAACGGCGCACCGCGTGAACCGGGTGGCCGCCCGCCCCGCCGACGACCTCCCCGAGCTCGAGGTAGCCGAAACCGGTCTCCGGCCGCGCCGGCCGCAGGGCCAGCGTCACGAGGCCGCCGCGGGCGGTCGCCGTGGCCGCGGCCGCCGCCAGCGCCGACCTCAGCGCGCCGCCGTCGGCCACGACGTGGTCGGCCGGCACCACGACCATCACGGCGCCCGGCGCGGTCCTGGCGAGCCGCCAGGCCACCCAGCCCACGCACGCCGCCGTGTCGCGGCCCGTCGGCTCCGCGAGCACGTTCTCCGCGGGCAGCGTCGCGAGCTCGCGGCGCGCCGCCTCGACGACGTCCGCCGAGGTCACGACCAGCGTCCGGACCGGCGGCACCAACGGTTCGAGACGGGCCACCGTCGCGGCGAGCAGCGAGCGGCCGTCCGCGAACGGCAGCAGCTGCTTGGGCCGCGACCGCCGGGACAGCGGCCAGAAACGCGTGCCGGCGCCGCCCGCCATCACCACCGCGTAGAGCACGGGCTTCTCAGGCGAGGAGCTCATCCAGCCCCCGAAGATCGGACACCCGGACGTACCCGTTCGAGAAGAGCCCGGCCCGGTCCACCAGCACGGCGCGCATGCCGGCGCTCTCGGCGCCGCGATAGTCGTCGAGCGGCGAGTCGCCGACGTGCACGCAGCGCTCGGGGCGGACGTCCAGGCGGGCCGCGGCGCGGCGGAAGATCTCCGCGCTCGGCTTCTCGACGCCTTCCAACGCGGACGCGAGCACCGCGTCGAAGAACGGGGCGAGCTCGAGCCGCCCCAGCAGGCCCGGCAGCCGCGAGTCCCAGTTGGAGACCACCGCCAGGCGCAACCCCCTCGCGCGGAGCCGCGCCAGGATCTCGCCGACCTCGGGGAAGACGTGCCACAGGCCGGGTTGGGCGAACGCCTCCATGAGCTCGGCGAGCGTCGCCTCCCACGGCGCGTCGTGCCCGAGACGCGCGAGGACGCGGCGCAGGAACTCGCCCCACCATGCCCGCTCGCTGCCTTTGAACCGATGGTAGCGGTCGAGGCCGCGCGGGTGGAGCTGGGTGAGCTCGAGCCAGACCTGCTGGAACACCGGCGCCACGGCTTCCGCCGTCACGGCTCGGCCGCGCCGGGAGAGCGCCTCGGCGTAGACGTCCGCCACCCCGGGCCGGCACTCGATCAGCGTGCCGCCCACGTCGAAGAGCACTGCCTCCGGGGAATCGCCTGGCCGCACGCGAGGTTGCCTCCTCGTCGGTCCGACGCGGTATTCTACGCGCACAGGACGGAGCGGGAGGAGCCATGCCCATCACCTGTTCACGCTGCGGAAAGGCGAGCGAGGCGCTCCCAAAGGCGCCGATGCCGAGCGCCCTCGGCAGCGAGATCCAGCGCAGGGTCTGCCCCGCGTGCTGGGCCGAGTGGTTGCGCACGCAGATCATGCTGATCAACGAGTACCGGCTCAACCTGGTCGACCCGGAGGCGAGGAAGGTCCTCGAGGGGCAGATGCGCGAGTTCCTCAACCTCGTGCCCAAGCCGCAGGAGTGACCCCTCTCTCCGACCTCGCCCGCTCGATGTTCCTCGCCGCGATCGACGCGGTGGCGCCCGGCGCGCTGATGCGCCGGCTGGCCTTCACCGAGCGCGGCGTCGGGCTCGGCGAGCACGCCTGCAACCCCGCGGGCCGCCTCCATCTGGTCGCGCTCGGCAAGGCCGGACCGGGACTCGCCGCCGCGTTCCTGCAGCGGTCGCAGCGGGTTCCGGAGACGGTGTTCGTCCTCGCCCCCGACGGCGTGCCGGCGCCCGATTCGGTGGCGCCGTACACCCGCCGGGCCTCGCACCCGGTGCCGGACGCTCGCGGCGCCGCCGCGACCCGGGAGCTGCTCGAGCTGATGGGCCGGGCCCGGCGCGACGACGGCATCGTCGTCCTCCTCTCGGGGGGCAGCTCGGCGCTGCTCGCGGCGCCGCTCGACGGCGCCGACCCCGGCGAGGTCGCGGCCCTCACTCGGGCCCTGCTCGCCGCCCCGCTGCCGATCTCCGACCTCAACGCGGTGCGGAAGCACCTCTTGGCTGCGTCCGGGGGCCGGCTCGCCCTCGCGAGCGCGGCGCCGCTCCTCACGCTCGTGCTCTCGGACGTCCCCGGCAACGACCTCGCCACGGTCGCCTCCGGACCGACCGTCGCCGACCCCACCACGTTCGCCGACGCCGTCCGCGTCCTCGAGCGGGCCGGCCTCGCGGGGGCGTTCCCGGGCGTCGATCGGTTCCTCGCCGAGGGCGCTCGCGGCGAGCACCCGGAATCGCCGAAGCCGGGCGATCACCGCCTGGGCCACGCCCAGGCGCATCTGCTGGGTTCCAGCGCCGACGCGCTCGCGGCCGCGGCCGAGACGGCGCGCGCGGCGGGCCTGCGGGCCTGCGAGCTCACGCGCACGCTCCGCGGCGAGGCGAGGACCGTCGGAACGACGCTCGGGTGCCTGGCGAGGAGTCTGACGCCGGGCGAAGGGACCGCGCTCCTGCTCGCCGGCGAGACCACCGTGCAGGTGCGAGGCGGCGGCCGCGGCGGCCGCAGCCTCGAGCTCGCCCTCGCCGCCGCCCTGGCGCTCGCCGAGGTTCCGGAACGCTGTCTGCTCGCCGCGGGCAGCGACGGCGTGGACGGGGCCGCGCCTGCGGCCGGGGCGGTCGTGGACGGCGGGACGATCGGCCGCGCGGCCGAAAGAGGCCGTGATGCGCTCGACGCCCTCGAGCGAAACGACAGCTGGCCCTTCTTCGACGGCCTCCCCGAGGCGATCGTCACGGGACCCACCGGCGTCAACGTGGCCGACCTCGTGTTCGTGCTCGCTGCGGGCGCGCCGGCCGACTTCCTCCCGGCAAACCGGCGCCAGGCGCTCCGTGTCCCGGGCCTCGCGGGCGGGGCCCTGCGCCGGCGGGGCAGGCCGGGGCCGCGCGCCGCCCGCTCCGGCGACCCGGAGCGGCTACACTTGCGGCGATGATCCTCCACCCCCACGGCGACGGCTTCGTGGCGATCGCCCAGTCTTCGCACGCGTTCCTGGCGTTCCAGATCGCCGACCACTGGGGCAACCGCCTCACGCTCCGGCCGTCCCCGCGCGCGGAGGTGTTGGCGGCCGTGCTCCTCCACGACGCCGGATGGGACGGCCGCGAGGAGCCACCGCGGCTCGCCGAGGACGGCCGGCCGGTCGCGTTCGACACGGCCTCCGAGGCGGAGCGCGAAGCGGTCTGGACCGCCTCGGTGGAACGCGCCGCCTGGCGGGGCCGCTACGTCGCCTACCTCGTCTCGCACCACGTCTCGACGCTCGCCGAAATGGGCGCCGACGTCCGCTGGCGCACGTTTCGCGATGGTCAGGAAGCCCACCGCGCGAGGCTCCGCGCCGAGCTGGCGGCCGACCCGCGCTACCGGTCGACGCTGGCGGCCGACGACGCCGTCAACCGTGCGGTCGTCCGGCTGAGCGACAGCCTCGCGGTCCTTCTCGCCGGCGGCGCCACGGGCGCGACCGTGCTGGCCGAGATGCCGCGCCGGGGCGGCACCTCGCCGCTCGCCGTCCGCGAGGTGGCGCCGCGCACCTACCGGCTGCGGCCGTGGCCGCTGGTCGGGCGGCGCCTCGACCTCTCGGCCGAGGGGCGGTTGCTGCCGGCCCGGCGTTTCGCCGACGAAGCGACCCTGCGCGACGCGTGGCGCAGCGCCCCCGTCGTGCGCCTCGGGTGGACGCTGCTCGCGGCCGGCACGACCGCGGATTGACAGCGCGGTGGCCGGAGTGTAGAAAGGTTGGCCCCGTTGTCCGGGGCGAGGTCGGCGTTCCGCAGTAGCTCAATGGTAGAGCATCCGGCTGTTAACCGGAGGGTTGGGGGTTCGAGCCCCTCCTGCGGAGCCAGATCCCCTCGCGCCGCCCCGCCCGCGCTTGCGTGGAACGGCGCCCCGACCGATGGTCAGTCGGGTTGGGCGAACGCGGCCACCACCACGCGCTTGCCGAGCGCCAACTGGTCGTAGGCGCCCTCGGGCGGCGGCACGACCTCGACTCTGGGAAACCCGACGGCGCCGAGGATGTACGTGAGCGCCTCGAGACTGGGGACCAGCGAGATCGTCGACACGTTCGCCTCGCGCACGCCGGAGGCGGCGTCGTGCGCCTCGTCGACGACGGCGAAGCTGCCCATGAACCTCTTGGTCAGCCGCGATGTGCCCCAGTCGGTCACGCCCGGGAGGTTGGGCACGACCTGGGTTTCCACGATGCACACGCCCCTCGTCACCTCGCGGGCGAGGCGGGCCGCGGCGATCGGGTTCTCGAGGTGGTAGAGCAGGCCGAGAAGGAGCACGACGTCGAAGGTGCCGAGGTCCGAGGGGTCCAGTCGGGTGACGTCGCCGACGCGGAAGCTGACGTTCGTCCGCCCGAGCACGCCGGCGATGAGCGTGGCGTCGTCCACATTGCCGGAGCGGATGTCGACGCCGAGGACCCGCCGGCACCCGCGCGCCGCCAGGTGCTGCGTGTACCACCCCTGGTGGCACGCCAGGTCGGCCGCCTCCACCTCGTTCCAGCGGCCCGCGTACAGTCGGTCGAGGACGCCGAAGATCATCGCCCTCCGCGTCTCGTGGATCGGCTCGACGTCGGGTGGAAGGGCGCACGGCGTCGTCCGGCCGTCCGGCAGGGCGAACCGGTAGAACCACCGCCTCGAGAACACCTCGCGCTCCAACTCCGGCGTCATCCGCCCGCCGTCTGCCGTGTCAGCCATCGCTCGCCCGTGCCTTCCGTTGATCGAGATTCTATCGCAGGTGCGTCCGTCGCTCCACCTTGGGCCATCGGCGGCCTCGGATTCACGACGGTCGGTCAGGGCGTCTGGAGATCCGAGAGTCGGAGCGGGCGCCCGTCGCGGACTTCCAGCCGGGCCACGCTCGCGCCCAGGGCGGTTACGCCCCCGTCTGTTCCGACACGCAGCGCGGCCCCCGTCGGGATCCCGTAGCCGACCGCGGCGCGCGTCAGCGCCAGCGCCGTCTGCAGCTCCTCCCAGTCGTCGGCCTCCGCGTGCGTGTCGCAGACGACCGGGGCCAGTCCGAGGCAGGGGAACGCCTCCGCAGTCGCGTCGTCGTCCGGATCGGCCCAGCGCACCCACTGCGCCGCCAGCATGATGCTCCCGGCGGAGACGCCGACGAACGGCTTGCCGGCGGCGTGCAGTTCGCGCAGGAACCCGACGACGCCCCGCTCGCCCAGCCGCTCCATCCCCGCCTCGACGTCGCCGCCGCTGACGAAGACGAGGTCGGAGCCCGCCATCGTCGCCCTGGCCTTCGCGACGTCGGCGCGCGGCGACGCCAGCGCTGCGAGGTGCACGTCGCCCGCGCCGGCGCGCCGGAGCGCGCCCGCGATCCAGCGGAAGAAGCCGCGGTCGTCCTCGCTCGCGGCGCCGACGTAGGCGACGCTCGGGCGTTCCACCCCCGCCTCGGCGAGCGCGGCCGCGAGGACCGGGTCGGGGCGGCGCGAGCGCGCGCCGGGTCCTCCGGCCAGGAGGTAGACAGGGCGTGGCCCGGCGTGGGTCGAGACCCGGGCGCGCGGCACGCCTACCACCGGGCGATCTCCCCGAGCGCGGCGAGCGCCGCGTCGATCTCCCCCACCGTGTTGAAGACGTTGGCGGAGATGCGGACCGTGGCCTCGACGTTGAGCCGGTGGTGCAGGATGTGCGCGCAGTGCGCGCCGCCGCTGACCAGGATCTGGTAACGGTCGCAGAGCAACCGCGCGAGCGACTCCTGGGAGAGGCCCGGCGCCTCCAGACTGAACGTCGCCAGGCCGACGCGCAGCGGAAGCGGCGCCGAGTCCGCGACGATGCGGACGCCCGGGATGGCCCGCAACCCTTCAACTAGCCGCCTCCCCAACGCCCGCGAGTGGGCCGCGACGGCCTCCATGCCGAGGCCGCGCAGGTAGCGGACGGCGGCCCCGAGTCCGACCGCACCCTCGATGTTGGGGGTGCCGGCCTCGAACCGCAGCGGCACGTCGTGGACCTCGAAGCTCTCGGCCCGGTGCACGCGCACCATCCCGCCGCCGGTCTGATACAGCGCGAGCGCCGCGAGCCGATCGCGCTTGCCGTACAGCACGCCGATCCCCGACGGCCCGAGCAGCTTGTGGCCCGAGAGGACGAGGAAGTCGCAGTCGAGCGCGCGCACGTCGACCGGCAGGTGCCCGGCGCTCTGCGACGCGTCCACGAGCACCGGAAGGCCGCGGGCGTGCGCGGCCTCGACCCACGCCCGCACCGGGGCCTCGACGCCCGCGGTGTTGGAGACCTGCGCCAACGCGAGCAGGCGCGTCCTCGCATTCATGGCGTGGCCGACCTCGTCGTAGAGCGGCCAGCCGTCCTCGGTCAACGACACCGGGACGACGCGAGCGACCGTCCGCCAGGGGAGGTAGTTGGAGTGGTGCTCGAGCGCGGTGAGAACGACCTCGTCGTCCGGCCGCAGGCCGAGGCCGTGGGCGACCAGGTTGACGCCCTCGGTCGTGTTGCGCGTGAAGACGATCTCGGCCGGAGAGGCGTTCAGGAACGACGCGATCTCGCCCCTCGCGCCCTCGTACGCGGCCGTGGCCTCGTCGGAGAGCACGTGCACCCCGCGGTGCACGTTCGCGGTGTGCTGGGTGTAGCAGCGGGCGACCGCGTCGATGACGCAGCGCGGCTTGGGGGCGGTCGAGGCGCTGTCGAGGTAGGTGATCGGCCGGCCGTCGACCGTGCGCGCGAGCAGCGGGAAGTCGGCGCGCGTGCGCTCGAGCGGGTCAGGGGGGCTCGCGGCCGGCTCGGCGCTCACGCGAACAACCCCTCCGCATCCCAGGCGAACGTCGTCCCGGCGAGCCGGAACTTCCCCGACGGCTCCGCCGACTGGACCGCCTCCTCCCGAACCTCGATCTCGGCATCCGCCCCGTAGACGCCGCGTGCGATCTCCCGCAGCGTGCCGGCGGCGGCCGGCCCCGCGTCGGACGCGTGGCGCACGAGGTAGGCCCGCGGTCCCGTTTGCTCGACGCGGTAGCCGAGAAGCCCGCCCGCCGAGGCCATCGCGTCGTCGAGCCGCTTGACCGTCACGACGCGCCCCAGCGTGTCGAAGGTGAGGTCGCGGACCCGCCCCTCGATCGCGTCCACGACGAGGCCGTCCCGGCGGCCGCATCGGCAGCGGCCCCCGTCGTGCACCCGCGCGAGGTCGCCGACGTCGAAACGGAGCAGCTCGAACCAGGGGTTGCCGAGGGTCGTGACGAGGATCCGTCCGATCCCGGCGGCGCCGGCCTCGCCCCGCAGCGGCTGGACGTCGACGTGGCAGGTCTCGGTGTTCTGGTGGAACAGCCCGGCCTCGCACTGGGTGAAGACGTATCCGGTTTCGGTGGATCCGTACGAGCTCACCACCGCGACCTCGGGGAACGCCCGCCGGATCGCGCGCACGTGGAGGCGCGACGGGAACTCGTAGGTGAGCGTGATGCACGACGGCTGGTGCAGGGCGAGCCCCTCGCGGGCGCACGCCCGCGCCAGGATGGCGAGATAGGCGGGGTCCGCCTCGATGACCGTCGGCCGGAAGCGGCTGAGCTCCTCGGCCATCCTCCGGATCGCCTGCGTGTCCCACCATGCCGGGTCGAGCGCCTGGTTGAGGAAGAGCAGGTCGCCGAGGGTGCGGTCCGCCATCGACAGCTCCCCGACGTGGCAGAGGTTGCCGGTGCACATCGGCGAGGTGAGGACCGCCTCCCGATAGGGCCCGCCGTAGACCCGGTCGAGGGCGGGGTGGACGCGCGCGGCCGCACGCAGGGAGCGGTCCCACCAGGGCTGGTGCCATACCACCGAGACGCGGTCTGCGGTGGTCCCGCTCGTGGCCACGAGCTCGATCTCACCCGAGGCGAACCCGTCCCGGGCCGTGCGCCCCCCGGTCACAAACCCGTGCGGGACGTTGGCGCGCAGGTCCTGCCTGGTGAGCACCGGGAGCGCGGCCAAGCGCTCCGCCACAGGCCGGTTCGGACCCGGGTCGCGCGCCTTCCAGCTGCGGTAGAACGGGGCGCGGTCGAGCGCGTCGTCGAGGACGGCGGCACACCGCAGCGCGTACGAATCGGTCGACATGGTAGTCGGCTTCCCTGGCTCGGACTCTTCGACAGCCCTCCGCGGCGAGCGGCCGCGCCTCGGCCTCCCGCGTCCGCGGGCGTTTCGCCGCGGCCATCATACTAGGTCTCGGTCGCGTTCACGCAACCGCGGGGTCCGCCGCCCGACGCCGCCGGCTCTACCGCAAGAGGAAGACGAGCGTGGCCAACGCCGCGCCCACGAGGACGCCCGCCACGAAGACGGCGGCTCGCCCTCGCCATGCCCGCGCCGCCGCAGGGGCCTGCGTCGGCACGGCGGTGACCTCGTTGAGCGCGAACACGAGGTCGTACGCGGACTGCAGGCGCTCGTCCGGGTCTTTGGCCAGGCACCGGCGCACCACGCGCTCGAGCGCCGGCGGCGCCGAGCCGCCGCGCGGGGCGAGCTTCGGCGGGTCCTCGGTGAGGATGGCGCCGATCGTCGCGCCGATCGTCGAGCGGGCGAACGGGCTCGAGCCGGCGAGCATCTCGAACAGCACGACGCCGAGCGCGAAGACGTCGGCGCGGGCGTCGGCGGGCTTGCGGAGGATCTGCTCGGGCGACATGTAGATCGCCGTGCCGATCAGCGTCTCGTCCTCGGGCTGCGGCGGGCCGCCCGGGACCGGGTCGTGGCGCGCGAGCCCGAAGTCGAGCACCTTCACGCCGCCGTCGGCGAGCAGGTAGATGTTCTCGGGCTTGATGTCGCGGTGGACGATCCCCTTGGCGTGCGCCGCGGCCACCCCCCTGGCGGCGGCGGTCCCGATCGCGACCGCGGTGCGCCACGGCAGCGCGCCGTCCGCCAGCCGCTCGCGCAGGCTCTGCCCTTCCAGCAGCTCCATGACCGCGAAATGCGATCCGCTCCACTCACCGAAGTCGAATATGCTGAGGATGTTCGGGTGCGAAAGCGCGGCCAGGACCCGAGCCTCGCGCTCGAACCGCGCCAGCTCCCTGGGCTCGCCCACGAGGCCGTCCGCGATGATCTTGATCGCCACGTCGCGAGCCAGGCGCTCGTCGCGCGCCCGGTACACCTGGCCCATGCCGCCCGTGCCCAGCAGGCCGAGGACCGTATACGACCCGAGACGTGCACCGGCGTCAAGCGCCATCGACCCCTCCGCACAGGGGATAGCAGGCCGTTCTCACGGCGCACAGCATAGCCCGAGCGACGCCGGCGCCCAACCGCGCCGGTCGGGCTACCATCCCGCCATCGAGGAGGTGGACGATGCTCGACCTTTCCGGCAAGGCCGCGGTGGTGACCGGTGGCAGCCGAGGGATCGGCCTGGCGATCGCGCGGACGTTGGCCGCGCACGGCGCCGCGGTGGCGGTCGCCGCGCGGGGCCAGGCCGACGTCGAGGGTGCCGCCGCGTCGCTCAACGGTGCGGACGCCGGCCGCGCGCTCGGCGTCGCCTGCGACGTGCGCCGCTGGGAGGACTGCGAGGCGCTGATCGCCCGGACGCTGTCGGCGTTCGGCCGTCTCGACGTCCTCGTCAACAACGCCGGCCTCGGCGTGTTCGAGCCGGTCGAGACGATGAGCCTGGACGACTGGCGCCGGCAGATCGCGACCAACCTCGACGGCGTGTTCCACTGTTGCCGCGCCGCGCTCCCCGCCCTCAAGCGATCGCACGGATGGGTCGTCAACGTCGGCAGCCTCGCCGGGAAGAACGCGTTCGCCGGGGGCGCCGCGTACAACGCGAGCAAGTTCGGACTTCTCGGTTTCTCCGAGGCGCTCATGCTCGAGGTCCGGCACGACGGCGTCCGCGTGACCTGCGTGATGCCGGGCAGCGTCGCCACCGAGTTCGGCGGCGAGGCGACCGAGGGCGCCGCCTGGAAGCTCCACCCCGAGGACGTCGCCGAGGTGGTCCGCGACCTGCTCGCGTTCCCGGCGCGCGCGCTGCCCAGCCGCGTCGAGATCCGGCCGAGCCGACCGCCCCGCGGTTGAGGGGGCCCGGCGCTGGTGCTAGCCTGGCCCGGAAGAGGCCACGGCGCACGAGCGTTGGTGTAACGGGTCGGCGCCGACCCGCACGTCGGTCGCCCTGCTCCGTCGTGGTCCGGCTGACCGGGAGGGTGCACGGGCATCGCGGGCCGGCCGCGCCGCCGAGCGTACCGCCGCGCGAGGCGCCCGGCCTCAAGAGGACGGTGGCATGAACGAGAGGCTCTTCAAGCAGCAGCTGCACGACAGCGACCCCCAGGAGACGGCCGAGTGGATCGAGTCGCTCGATCACGTGCTCGAGACGGCCGGGCCCGAACGCGCCAAGTTCCTCCTCCGGAAGGTGCTCAAGCGCGCCCGCATGCAGCACCTGGGGATCGAGGTGATCCAGACGCCGTACATCAACACGATCTCGCCCGAGCAGGAGCCCGCGTTCCCCGGCGACGAGGAGATGGAGAAACGCATCCGCCGCATCGTGCGCTGGAACGCGATGGCGATGGTGGCGCGCGCCAACCACCGCGACTCGGGGATCGGCGGGCACCTGTCCACCTACGCGTCGGCCGCCGCGCTCTACGAGGTCGGGTTCAACCACTTCTTCCGCGGCAAGGCGGGCGGCAGCGGCGACCAGGTCTACTACCAGGGGCACGCGGCGCCGGGGATGTACGCCAGGGCGTTCCTCGAGGGACGTCTCACCGAGGCGCACCTCGACGCGTTCCGGCGGGAGACCACCGGGCACGGGTTGCCGTCCTACCCGCACCCGCGCTCGATGCCGGATTTCTGGGAGTTTCCCACGGTCTCGATGGGCCTCGGCCCGCTCAACGCGATCTACCAGGCGCGGTTCAACCGCTACCTCCACAACCGCGGCCTGAAGGACACCAGTGGGTCACGAGTCTGGGCGTTCGTCGGCGACGGCGAGACCGACGAGCCCGAAGCGCTGGGCGCCCTCCACGTGGCCGCCGACGAGGGGCTCGACAACCTCATCTTCGTCGTCAACTGCAACCTGCAGCGGCTCGACGGCCCGGTGCGCGGCAACGGCAAGATCATCCAGGAGCTCGAGGCGGTGTTCCGCGGCTCCGGCTGGAACGTGATCAAGGTGATCCTGGGGCGCGAGTGGGACCCCCTGCTCGCCGCCGACACGTCGGGGGTCCTGGTCGAACGGCTCAACACCGTCGTCGACGGGTGGTGGCAGCGCTACCACGTCGAGGGCGGGGCGTTCATGCGGCAGCACTTCTTCGGCGCCGATCCCCGCCTCGCCAAGCTCGTCGCACACCTGTCCGACTTCGAGGTCTGGGATCTCAAGTTCGGCGGTCACGACTACCGCAAGGTGTACGCCGCGTACGCCGCCGCGACCGAGCCGAACGGGCGGCCCACCGCGTTGCTCATCAAGACCGTCAAGGGCTGGGCGCTCGGAAAGGACTTCGAGGGGCGCTACACCACGCACCAGCTCAAGAAGCTCAACGCGGCCCAGCTGAAGGCGTTCCGCGACGTGCTCCACCTCCCGATCCCGGACGCGGACCTCGCCGAGGACCCGCCGTACTACCACCCCGGCGTCAACGCCCCGGAGGTCGAATATCTCCTCGAGCGCCGCCGCGCGCTCGGCGGCACGCTGCCGCTGCGCAAGGTCCAGTTCAGCGTGCCGGAGCTCCCCGCGACCGACGTCTACGCGGAGTTCCACGAGGGCACGCCGCCCAAGCGCGAGGTCTCGACCACGATGGCGTTCGTACAGCTCCTCCGCAAGCTCGTGCGCACGAAGGGGCTGGGGCCGAGGATCGTGCCCATCATCCCGGACGAGGCGCGCACGTTCGGCATGGAGTCGCTGTTCAAGGACCTCGGCATCTACGCCGCCAACGGGCAGCTGTACGAGCCCGTGGACCACAACATGATCCTGCGCTACAAGGAAGCGAAGGACGGCCAGATCCTCGAAGAGGGGATCACCGAGGCGGGCGCGATGGCGTCGTTCACCGCCGCCGGCACCGCGCACGCCACGCACGGGCTCGCCACGGTGCCGTTCTACACCTTCTACTCGATGTTCGGATACCAGCGCGTCGGCGACCTCGTGTGGGCGTTCGGGGACGCCCGCGGGCGCGGCTTCCTCCTCGGCGCTACCGCGGGCCGCACGACGCTCCAGGGCGAAGGGCTCCAGCACGACGACGGCCACAGCCACATCCTCTTCTCGGTGGTGCCCAACGTGCGCGCCTACGATCCGGGGTTCGCCTACGAGGTCGCGGTGATCATCGAGCACGGCCTCAAGGCCATGGTCGAGCAGGGGCAGGACGTCTTCTACTACCTCACGCTCTACAACGAGAACTACGAGATGCCGGCGATGACGCCCGGCGTCGAGGAGGGGATCGTCCGCGGCATCTACCGCTTGCGCGCCGCGCCCGAGGGATCGGCACATCGCGCTCAACTGCTCGCGAGCGGCGTGACCCTGCGCTCGGCGCTGCGCGCGGCCGACATCCTCGCCGAGCGGTTCGACGTCGGCGCGGACGTCTGGAGCGTGACCAGTTACCAGCAGCTCCGCGCCGATGCCCTCGCCGCCGAGCGCTGGAACCGGCTCCACCCGGCCGAGCCGCCCAGCGTGCCGTACGTCACGGCGCAGCTCGCCGGCGCGCCCGGCCCCGTGATCGCGGCGAGCGACTACCTGAAGCTGCTCCCGGACATGGTGGCGCGCTTCGTCCCGCAGGGGTTGTCGGTGCTCGGCACCGACGGGTTCGGCCTCTCCGACACGCGGACGGCGTTACGGCGCCACTTCGAGGTGGACGCCGAGCACATCGTGGTGGCCACCCTCGCGGCGCTCGCGCGCACGGGCGCGATCCCCGCCGAACAGGTCGCTGCCGCGATCATCGGATTCGGGATCGACCCCGACCGTCCGGCTCCGGTGACCCGGTAGCGTTCGCTTAGCCGTTGCCTTGTTTCGCGGGTGGAGGCACGGGGGCCGCCATCGCGGCCCCGATCTCGGCGAGCCTGGCCTCGAGCCGATCGAGCGCCGGGAGGGGCGTGCCCGCGGGCATGCTGTCGCCGTACAGCAGGGCCACGATGCGTCCCCCGGAACGGATCGGCAGGAGTGCGACCTCCGCGGGCCAGTCCCCGCCGAGCTCGCCGGCGAGCATCTCGTGCAGCTCGGTCCTCTCGAGCGGTCCGCGATGGGTGCGCCCGCCGCTGACCGCCTCCGAGAGCGCCGACCGTACGTCGAGCGGGAACCAGAGGCTGCGGATGCCCTCGTCGACGACCGTGTCGCCCTCTCGAACGCCGAACTGACCCACCCCGGTGAGCCCGTAGCGCTCGACCAAGAGAAGCACGCCGCGGGTGAAGAACGCGGCCCCGGCGCGCAGCACCTCCATCGTGGTCTCGGCGGTCAGCGCGGGCGTCGCGTGCATGGCGAGGATCGTAGCCAGCGTGGAGCTGGGCGCGGCCGTCGCATCGGCCTGGTCGGTCGCGGCCGGACCGCCCGCCGCCGGGGCACGTTTCAGGGCGGCATCCCGAACGGCCTCGTCGGCGATGCGCGAGAGCTCGAGCGCGATCCGATGGGCGTTGAACCCGGTCTCGGCGACGAACTCGCGCGCGTCCACCTCGACCTCGCCGTGGTCGGGGATCTCCATCGCCTCGAACTTGAAGTACCCGTCGCGCCACTTCACGAGCTCGCCGATGACTCGCTGGATCTGCTCGTAGATCACCGACTCGAGCGTCTCGTCGGTGACCGCGCCCATCTGGACCAGGATGGAGCCGAGGCGGCGCTCCTCGCGCGACCGGTACTGCCGCTCCAGCGCTTTGTGGAGGACCTCCTCCGTGACGAGGTGGCGACACACCAGGATGTTGCCGAGCGTCTCACGGGCGGCATTCGAAGCCGCGTAGAGAATCCGGCCGCCGCGGAACACGACCAGACCTTCGCCGTCCCGGGTCGTCAGGTCGAGCCGCCCGCTCTTCTCGGCCATCGCCACGATCTGGAGGAGGTCCGGCAGCGCCAGTTCGCTGAGGTGTCCGGCCAGGCTCATGCTCGGGCTCCCGGGCGGCGGGGCCGCTTGGCCGCCCTCGCGGCAACCGCGGCGCCGCCGTGCGGCCGACGTGGTCCGGAGGTGCACACGCGCCCGTCCGGAGTCTGCCTCGATTTCATGCCTCGAGTTTAGAACAGTTCCTCTGAAACGGTGGCCGAGTCGAGACGCGCCGGCCGGCGAATCTCAATGGACGCGCGGGAGCACCTTGAGGAAGACGGCCTTGCCGTCGCCGGGCGCGTAGAAGTCCGGGAGCTCCGCCGCGATCTCGTAGCCGCAGCGCAGGTAGAACATCCGGGTCGGGACGTACTGGGGCCGCGTGGAGGTCTCGAGGTAGACGCGCGTCCGTCCCTCGCGCGCGATCCAGGTCTCTGCGGCGTCCAGGAGCGAGCGCCCCAGCCCTTGGCCCTGCCGACCCGGGTCGACCGCGATCCAGTAGAGGTCCGCCGAGGCGAGCGTGCCGGGGATGGGTCCCCAGCAGGCGTAGCCCAGCACGGCGGTCTCGTCCTCCAGCACCAGGAAGCGGTAGTGACTCCGCTCGGCGTGCTCGAGGCGGTCGTCGACCAGCTCGAGCGCGACCTCGAGCTCCTGGGCGTTGAAGAACCCGGTGGCGCGCAGCAAACCCTCGAGCGGGGCGCGATCCTCCGGACGCAAGTCGGTGCGAATGTTCACGGGCCCTCCAACACGACGGCGGTACCCGACAAGCCTACCACCGGGCGCGCGATCAGCGAGCGAAGGCGCCCGGCCGGACGGCCTCGAGGATGCGGCCGACCACGGCGTTCGTCGCCATCCCGGCCCGCGCGGCCGCGGCCATGAACCCGGCGTCCGCCGCGAGGCACGGGTTGGTGTTCACCTCGAGGATGACGGGGGCGCCCCGCTCGTCGAGGCGGAGGTCCACGCGGGCGTAGCCGGCGAGGCCGCAGGCATCCCAGCAGGCGAGCGCGAGCCGGCGAAGCCGCTCGAGGAGCCCGGCATCCTCCTCGCCCGGGAACCTGCGAACCGTATGGGTCTCCTCGAACGACCCGGAAGCCCACTTCGCTTCGTAGCCGACGAGCGCCGGCACGTCCTGCGGAAAGTCCACGAACGCGATCTCCGCGACCGGCATCGCCTCCGGCCCGTGCGCGCCGGCGAGCAGCGACACGTTGAACTCGCGTCCGGGCAGGAAGTGCTCGGCGAGGATCGGCTGCCCCGGGAAGCGGGCCGACAGCGCGCGGGCCCTCGCGATCGCCTGCGCCCGGTCGGCGCAGACTGGGTTGCCCTCGAGGCCGACCGAGGCGTCCTCCCAGGCCGGCTTGAGGATCCACGGCGGCGGCACGCGGTCCAGCACCGCCGCGCGGTCGGGATCGAGACGGCCGCCGCCCGCCACCGGCAGGCCCGCGGCGGCCAGCACCCCGCGCGTCGCGAGCTTGTCCGTCGTGAGCCAGAGCGCGCCCGCCGACGACCCGGTGAACGGCACGCCGAGGAGCTCGAGCACCGCCGTGGCGGCGGCGTGGAGCTGCGGCCGTCCCGGCGGCGCCTCGAGCAGGTTGCAGACGACGGCGCCGGCGAGCTCCGCGGCGCGCTCCCACGCCCGACCGGCCTCGACGGCCACGGTCGTGTGCGGCACGCCGAGGTCGGCGAGCCCTTCCTCGAACACCCGGACCTGGTCGAGCACGTCGGCGGTCGAGGGGTCGGCGTCGGCGGCGACGGCGGTGTGCGCGATCACGGCTCGCACGGCGCTCATTGCCGTCGCCGCGCGGCGTGATCGCTCATGGACGGGCGCTCGCGCCGGCCGCCGTCCTCACAGCCCCTGCCTCGCCCGCGCCGAATCGACGATCGCCCCGATCAACGCGTCGTACGGCATGCCGCCGAGCCGGGCCATGATCGGCAGGTCGGAACGGACCTCGTTGATCCCGGGCAGTGGATTGACCTCGAGGAAGTGCAGCCGCCCGGCCGCGTCGCACCTCAGGTCCACGCGCGCCGCGTCGCGGCAGCCGAGCACGTCGAACACCGCGTGGGCGAGCTCTCGCGCCGGAGGTGCGAGCGGGTCGTCGCCGAGAAGCCGGTACGCGATGCGCGCCTGGTACTCCTTCTTGTTGAGCGCCGTGTAGGCGGAGGCCTCGGCCTGGGCGGTGAAGTCCACCTCCATGACCCCGACGACCCGCAAGGTCGCGCCGCTCCCGACGATGCCGACGGTCACCTCGCGGCCAGGGAGGAACGTCTCGACGAGCACGGGCTGGCGGTACGCCTCGACCAGCGCCCGGCACGAGGGCGCGAGCTCGCCGCGATTCCGGACCAGCGAGCGGCCGGTCACGCCCTTGGAGCTGCCCTCCGCTACCGGCTTGAGGAACAGCGGCACCGGCAGGTCCACCGAGTCGGCTTCCTCGGCCGCGTGCACGACGGCGAACGGGGCGGTCGGCAGCCCGTGGTCGCGCACGACCCGCTTGGCCATCGCCTTGTCGAGCGTGAGCGCGCAGGTGAGCGGGTCGGCGAACGTGTAGGCCTGGTCGAACAGCTCGCACACCGCCGGGACCTGCGCCTCGCGCGAGCGGCCCCACACCCCCTCGCAGATGTTGAAGACGAGGTCCCAACGCTCGCCGCCGGCGAGCCGGCGGGCGAGCTCACGCCCCCGGCCGACGCGCTCCGTGCGGTGCCCGAGCGCGACGAGCGCGCGCTCGAGGCCGGCGACGGTGTCCTCGCCGTCGAACTCGAGCGCGTCGTCGGGCGAGAAGCCCGCCTTGAGGTAGTCCTCCTTCAGGTCGTAGCAGAGCCCGATCGAGAACCCCATACCCTCAGACGTGCTCGGCGGGGTCGATGTACGAGTAGGTCTGGCCCGCCCAGTTGCGCAGGCTCACGTTGCCGTCCTCGTAGGCCGTGATCGTCTCGGCCTGGATCGGGACCTTGCCGCCGCCGCCCGGGGCATCGATCACGTAGGTCGGCACCGCGTAACCGGTGGTGTGGCCGCGCACGCCGGACATCAGCTCGATACCCTTCGCCACCGTCGTGCGCAGGTGGCCGGTGCCGACCACGGGGTCGCACTGGTAGAGGTAGTACGGGCGCACGCGGATCCTCAGGAGGGCGTGGAAGAGGTCCTTGAGCGTTTGGACGTCGTCGTTGACGCCCTTGAGCAGCACCGTCTGGGCGCCGAGCGGGATCCCCCCGTCGGCGAGCAGGTCGCAGGCGCGCGCCACGTCGGGGGTGACCTCGCGGGCGTGGCAGAAGTGGAGCGAGAGCCAGACGCGGTGCTTGCGCAGCACGGCGACGAGTTCCGGCGTGATCCGCTGGGGCAGGAAGCAGGGCACGCGCGAGCCGATGCGGACGAACTCGATGTGGGGCACCGCACGGATGCGCCCGAGCACCTCGTCGAGCCGGTCCTCGGACATCAGCAGCGGGTCGCCGCCGGAGAGGAGCACGTCGCGGACCTCGGTGTGCGCCTCGAGGTAGCCGATGATCGCGTCCATGCGCCGCGCGAGCGGGTCGAGCTCGCCCTGGCTCACGAGGCGTGAGCGCGTGCAGTACCGGCAGTACGCCGCGCACGTATCGAGCGCCAGCAACAAGACGCGGTCCGGGTAGCGGTGGACGAGACCCGGCACCACCTCGTCGTGGTCCTCGCCGCACGGGTCCGTCATGTCGCCCGGACCGACGAACAGCTCCTCCTCGCGCGGTACCACCTGCCGGCGGATCGGGCAGTTGGGATCGTCGGCGTCGATGAGCTCGGCGAAGTGCGGGGTCACCGCGACGGCGAACTTCTCGTGCGTCATCGCGAGGCCTCGCCGCTCGGCGACGGTGAGGCGGAGCAGCTTCTCGAACTGCTCGGGCTTGATGAACCGGTGGCGCATCTGCCACCGCCAGTCGTTCCAGCGCGCGGGGTCGTAGGGCTCGCCGAAAATCTGGCAGATCGCCTCACGCCTCGCGCCGGCTATCAGCGGGTCCGCGGGTACGGTGTTTTCTTTCATGATCTCCTACCTCCGGATCGGGAGGTTCCACGAACGACGAACATGGTTTGGACAGAACAGGACTCGGACTCGATCCGCTCTGTTGGTCTAGGGGCCACCCGGCGCCGGCCCGGCGAGTAAGCCCTCGAGGGGCACGGGAGCATGGCTCTCGTCCCCTTAGGCTCGGATCCCGCCAGAGCTCCGCCGCGGGGCCGGGGGTTGGCCGCAGGCCGCCGTGGTGGGCGTTAGCGTGGTGGGAATAGCAACCGCGGCCGCAATTGGGGAGACTCTCCCTGCGGCCGCGGGGAAACGCTTCGCGGGGTTGGTACTACTTGGAGGCTGGTCTGGTGAGACGACCGTATCCATACTCGTCTAAAAGATAGGGCACAAATCGGTGTTGTCAAGGGGGTGCGGACCCCGCCCGGCTCGGCCCCGCCTCAGTGAGCGCGGAGTGCCAGCCACGCCGCCGCGACCGCGAGCGTGAGGACGGTCACCGGCACCCCCACACGGGCGTGCCTACGCCACGAGATGCGCACGCCGAGCCGCGCGGCCTGGTCCACCACGATGATGTTCGCGACCGAGCCGACGACGAAGAGGTTGCCCGCGAGCGTCGAGGCGATCGCGAGCACGGGACCCGAGAGCGGGCGCGTCGCTTGCGGCAGCAGGAGCATGACCGCAGGCACGTTGGAGACGAGGTTGGAGAGGACCACCGAGGCCGCGAACAGCCACGCGGGGCGGGTCGTGTCCACACCGGCCCGCGCGAGGCCGTGCGCCGCGACCGCGAGGGTCCCGGAGTCGGCGAGGGCGAAGTTGACGACGAACAACCCGAGGAAGAGGACCAGGAGGTGCCAGTCCACCAACCCGAGCAGATCGCGCGAGGCCATCCGCCGACTCGTCAGGAGCACGGCCGCCGCCGCGAGCGCCAGCACCTCGCGCGGGAACGGCGCGGCCACGAAACCGACGAGCAGGAGGCCGAGCACCACGGCGCCCTTCCCGGTCTGCCACACGTCGAGCCCGGGCTCGTCCACGCGCGGAGCCGCCGTGGCCGCGACCCAGGCGCCGCGCGCCGAGGCCGCCACCACAACCCACACGACCGCGAGGCCGACCACGACGGGCACCGCACTGTCCCCCAGGTACCCCGCGAACGACAGGTGCAGACGCTGTCCGATGAGCATGTTCTGGGGGTTGCCGATCAAGGTCAGGGCGGAGCCAACGTTGGCCGCGCCGGCGAGGCCGAGCAGGAACGGCACGGGATCGAGTCGACGTCGGGCGCACCCCTCGACGAGCAGCGGCGCCATCGCGAGGCACACGATGTCGTTGGCGAGGACCGCCGAGAGCGCCCCGCTCACGGCGATCACCAGCCCGAGCAGGACGGGCGGCGAGGCCTCGACGTCGGCCACCCTTCGGGTCACCCACGCGTAGAAGCCGCCGAGTCGGAACTGCGCCGAGACCACCATGAGGCCGAACAGGAGCGCGACGGTCGGCACGTCCACGGCCTTCCACGCGGCCGCGGGGGTGACCCGCTCCGAGGCGACGAGCGCCAGCGCCCCGAGGAGCGCGACCCCGGTGCGGTCGAGGGCGAGGCCGGGGATCTCGCCGAGCAGCATGCCCAGGTACACGAAGGCGAAGACGAGCACGACCCAGGTGTCCACAGCGCGGCATTATGAACGGGGCTCGGGGCTCGGCGGAGAGTCATCCCGCGCGGCTCCCCATCCCGGGGCCATCGAGGATGGAACGTACCCGGGTCCCGAGTCCCGGACCCCGGCCCCCGTGCGTGTGCCATGCTGCGGCGGTGCATGCCAGCGCCGCCGTCCTCTACGCCGACGATCGCATCGTGGCGCTCGACAAGCCGGCCGGCGTCAGCCTCGCGACCCCCCGTCGCGGGCCGGGCGCCGCGGTCGCGCGCCTGCTCGCCGCGCTGCCCGAGGCCGAGCGCGTGTCCGCCGGGCTGACGTTCGGCGACCCGCTGCTCGTACATCGCCTCGACGTCGGGACGTCGGGCGTCGTTCTGCTGGCGCGCGATGCCGAGGCCCACCGGGATCTCGTGCGCGCCTTCGCGGACCGCACCGTGGCGAAGGTCTACCTGGCCCTGGCGTGGGGCCACCCGCGACCGCCCGAGGGGACGTGGGCGTGGCCCCTGGGTCCGGACCGCAAGGACCGCCGGCGCATGACGGTGGCCGAATCCGGCCGGGCCGCGCGCACGGCCTACCGGGTGCTCGCCCGCGCGCCGCACGTCGCGTTCGTGCGCCTCGAGCCGGCGACCGGCCGCACGCACCAGATCCGCGTCCACCTCGCGCACGCCGGCCACCCCGTCGTCGGTGACGACCTCTACGGCGGGCCCCGCCACCGCGCGGTGCGCGAGAGGCGGCTGCGGGCGCTCCTCGACCCCGGCCGCCCTCTGCTGCACGCCTGGCGCCTGCACCTGCCGCCGACGGCCGCGGGCGGCGAGTTGATCATCACCGCGCCGCTGCCCGCCGACCTGGCCGAGGCGCTCGATGCGCTCGGGATCGCGGCGGCCACCCCTTAGGCGCTACAATCCCGCACCGGAGGGCCCTGCCATGATCGAGGCGATTCGCGGCCACCTCGGGGACAAGGCGTCCCTGCTCGAGTACACCTGCACGGGGATCCCGAGGGACATGCTGCACCTGCCGGGGCCGGACTTCGTGGACCGGGTCGTGGCCGCCTCGGATCGGCCGATCGGTGTGCTCCGCAACCTGTCGTCGATGTTCAAGACGGGGCGGCTCGCGGGCACCGGGTACCTCTCCATCCTGCCGGTCGACCAGGGGATCGAGCACTCGGGCGCCGCCTCGTTCGCGCCCAACCCCGCCTACTTCGACCCCGAGGGGATCGTCAGGCTCGCGCTCGAGGGCGGCTGTAACGCGGTCGCGTCCACGCTCGGCGTGCTGGGCTCGGTCGCGCGCCGCTACGCCCACAAGATCCCGTTCATCCTCAAGATCAACCACAACGAGACGCTGACCTATCCCCTGACCTACGACCAGACGCTGTTCGCCAGCGTCGAGCAGGCGTTCGAGATGGGCGCCGCCGCGGTCGGCGCCACCATCTACTTCGGATCGTCGGAGTCGCGCCGGCAGATCCAGGAAGTCTCGGAGGCGTTCGCCCACGCCCACGAGCTCGGGATGTTCACCGTGCTGTGGTGCTACCTGCGCAACCCCGCGTTCAAGAAGGACGGCGTCGACTATCACCTCGCCGCCGACCTCACCGGCCAGGCCAACCACATCGGTGTGACGATTCAGGCCGACATCATCAAGCAGAAGGCGCCGGAGACGAACAACGGGTACGGCGCGATCAAGTTCGGGTACACGAACCCGCTCGTCTACGACAAGCTCGCCACCGACAACCCGATCGAGTGGACGCGCTGGCAGGTGGCCAACTGCTTCATGGGCCGCTCGGGGCTGATCAACTCCGGCGGCGCCTCGGGCAAGAACGACCTCGCGCAGGCCGTGCTCACGGCGGTGGTCAACAAACGGGCGGGCGGCATGGGCCTGATCACCGGGCGCAAGGCGTTCCAGAAGCCGATGGCGCAAGGGGTCGAGATCCTGCACGCGGTCCAGGATGTCTACCTGTGCAAGGACGTCACCGTCGCGTAGAGACGGGGCGCAGGGCTCCGGGCGCAGGGCACAGGGGAGGCGCAGTCCGTAGCCCGTGGCCTGAACAACGGGGTTGTGTTAGTTTTCACGCGCCCGGGGCGGCGGCCAGCTCGCGCCGGCCCGTCGGAGGGTCCGCATGTTGCGCAAGCCCGTCGTGTTGATCACCGGCGCGTCCGGCGAGATCGGCCATGGTCTGATCACGGCGTTGGCCGAAGATCCCAACCACCCCGTCATCACGCTCGACGTCCGCTCGCTCGAACCCGCGATCGCCGGCCTCGTACAGGAGGAGATCGCCGGCTCGATCCTCGACACCGACCTGCTCGAGCGCATCCTGTCGGAGTACGAGGTGGACACGGTCTTCCACCTGGCGGCGCTGCTCTCGACCCGCAGCGAGTTCACGCCGATGACCGCGCACCACGTCAACGTCGAGGGGACCATGAACCTCCTCGAGTTCGCCCAGAAGCAGGGCGAGTCGCACGGGCGGCCGGTCGTGTTCATGTACCCGTCCTCGATCGCGGCCTACGGGCTTCCCGACGTGGAGACCAAGGCGCGCATCGGCAAGGTCAACGAGAACGAGTGGACGAAGCCGACCACGATGTACGGCTGCAACAAGCTCTACTGCGAGCACATGGGCCGCTACTACACCAAGCGCTACAAGCAGCTCGCCGCCGAGGTCCTCTCCGGCAAGGTGGACTTCCGCTCGTTGCGCTTCCCCGGCCTGATCTCCGCGGTGACCGTCCCGTCGGGCGGGACGTCGGACTACGCCCCGGAGATGATCCACGCGGCCGCCCAGGGCAAGCCGTACGCGTGCTTCGTGCGCCCCGACACCCGCATCCCGTTCATGGCGATGCCGGACGGCGTCGACGCGCTCCTGCGCCTGGCGGCCGCGCCCAAGGCGACCCTCAACCACACGGTGTACAACGTGGGGGCGTTCAACCCGTCGGCCGACGAGATCCGCGCCATCGTACTGCAGGCGTTCCCCGACGCCCGGATCACCTACAAGGTGGACGAGAAGCGCCAGGGGATCGTCGACGCCTGGCCGGCCGACGTGGACGACGGCGCCGCGCGCCGGGAGTGGGGGTACGCGCCGAAGTACGACCTCGAGCGCGCGTTCTCCGAGTACCTGATCCCGACCATCCGCAAGCGCTACCAGACATAGCGAGGGTGCTGGGGCGGCAGGCACCAGTTCAAAGTTGAAAGTTCAAAGTCGAAAGTGACGGCAACGACGCACCGGGGGCCTTGCCGTCGTTAGCTTTCGAATTTCGACTCTCGACTTTGAACTTTCGAACGTCAGCGATCGACCGGGACCGGTTCCAGGCCCCAGATCTCGCGCACGTAGTCCCGGATCGCCCGGTCGGAGGAGAAGTACCCCATCGCGGCGACGTTGCGGATCGCCTTGGCGGCCCATGCCTGGCGGTCGTCGAACAGCGCCGCCGCCCTGGCCTGGGTGTTGACGTAGGAGCGGAAGTCGGCCACGTGCAGGAAGCGGTCGCCATGCTCCATCAGCGCCGACCAGATCTCGCGGAGCGCGGCCGCGTCGACGCCGGCGAACGTCCCGTCGCGCAGGGCGTCGACGACGCCCGCGAGCTCGGGGTCGGCGCGGTAGAGCTCCCACGGGTCGTAGCGGCCGGTCCCGCGCAACGCCGCGACCTCCGCAGCCGTGTGGCCGAAGATGAAGATGTTCTCCGCCCCGACGGCGTCCCGGATCTCGATGTTGGCGCCGTCGAGGGTGCCGATCGTCAGCGCGCCATTGAGCGCCAGCTTCATGTTGCCCGTGCCCGAGGCCTCCATGCCCGCGGTCGAGATCTGCTCCGAGAGGTCGGCCGCCGGAATCACGGCGCTCGCGATCGTCACCCTGTAGTCGGGGAGGAACGCGACCCTGAGCCTGCCGGCGACGTCCGGGTCGGCGTTGACGACGTCGGCGATGCCGTTGATCAGCCGGATCGTGAGCTTGGCCATGCGATACGCCGGCGCCGCCTTGGCGCCGAAGAGGAACGTCCGCGGGGTCATCGCCGCGCCCCGGTCGGCCTTGGCCCGCCGGTAGAGCGCGATGATGTGCATGGCGGCCAGGAGTTGGCGCTTGTACTCGTGCATGCGTTTGACCTGGACGTCGTACAGGGAGTCGGGGTCGACGGCGACCCCGCACAGGCGCCGCACGGTCGCGGCCAGGTCCACCTTGTTCGCGCGTTTGACCGCGAGGAACTCGTCCCGGAAGCCCGGGTCATCGGCGAACGGCGCGAGCGCCGCGAGGCGGTCGAGGTCTCGGACCCAACCGTCGCCGATGCGAGAGGAGATGAGCGCCGCGAGACGCGGGTTGCAGGCGAGCAGCCAGCGCCGCGGCGTGATCCCGTTGGTGATCGAGACGAATCGCTCCGGCACCATCTCGGCGAAGTCCGGGAACACCTGGCTCTTGAGGAGCTCGGTGTGCAGCCGCGCCACGCCGTTCACCCGGTGCGAGCCGACGATCGCGAGGTGCGCCATGCGGAAGCGGCGGTCGCCGTCCTCGTGCACGAGCGACATCCGGCGCAGCCGGTCGCGGTCGCCGCCGTGGAGCTTCTCGACGTCCTCGAGGAAACCCTTGTTGATCTCGAAGATGATCTCGGCGTGACGGGGGACCAGGCGTTGCACCAGCTCCACCGGCCACGTCTCCAGCGCCTCGGCGAGCACCGTGTGCTGGGTGTAGCCGCAGCTCTTCCGGGTGATGGCCCAGGCGCGTTCCCAGTCCAGACCATGCTCGTCGACGAACACCCGCATCAACTCCGCCACCGTGAGGGCCGGGTGCGTGTCGTTGAGCTGGAAGGCGACCTTGTCCGGGAAGCTCTCCCACCGCTCACCGTAGCGGGCGACGAACCGCCGGAACACGTCCGCCACCGAGCACGCGACGAGGAAGTACTCCTGGGTGAGCCGCAGCTCGCGCCCGGCCTCGGCCTCGTCGGACGGGTAGAGCACCTTGGTGACCGCCTCCGCCTTGTCGCGGCCCGCGACGGCCCGCAGGAAGTGGCCCCTCGAGAACACCTCGAAGTCGAACTCGTCCGGCGCCTCCGCCCGCCAGAGGCGCAGCGTCGAGACGCTGGAGGTCCCGTACCCGGCAACCAGCACGTCGTAGGGGACACCGTACAGAACGTGGGAGCCGGTCCACGCCGACCGCCGGCCGCCGTCGCCGCCGTTGCCTGCCACGGCGCCGCCGAGGCGCACCGTGACGGTCAGGTCCGGTCGCTCGATCTCCCAGGCGTAGCCGCCCTTGAGCCAGGTGTCGGGGCACTCGCGCTGCCAGCCGCCGGCGAACTCCTGGCGGAAGATCCCGAAGTCGTAACGCAGGCCGTAGCCGTACGCCGGATAGTCGAGCGTCGCCAGCGACTCGAGGAAGCACGCGGCCAAGCGGCCGAGACCGCCGTTGCCGAGATCCGGGGTCGGGTTCCTCCTCCACGATGCGGTCGAGGTCGAGGCCCAGCCCGGCCATGGCCTCGCGCGCCGCCTCGCGCAGGCCGGCGGCGATCAGGTTGTTCTCCACGAGGCGCCCGAGCAGGTACTCGAGCGAGAGGTAGTGAACGGTCTTGGGCTCCACCGCACGCTGCGCGGCGCGGGTCGCGGCCGCGCGGTCGATGAGCGATTCTCGGATCGTCAGCTGGAGGGCGGCCAGGTGGTCGGCCGGGGCGGCCTCCGCGACCTCGAGACCCCGGACGTACCGGAGGTAGTAGACGAATCGCTCACGAAAGGCCTGCGGTGAAACCGCACCGCCGGGCAACGCCGTCGCCAACCGCGCCCTCCTCGAATCGACCGCGACCCGGCGAGTGCGCCGGCCGCCGTGCGCGGCGCATTCTAGCGCAGCGCGATCGCGGCTCCGCGGGCCGGCCGCGTTCGGTCCGACGCCGGGAGGCGTCAGTCGTGCGGCCGGTCGAGCACGCCGGCGGCGCCCGGCCCGCGCGGGTCGGCCGCGGCTTCCAGGACCCCCGAGGCCGTCCGGCGCGCGGCGTGGACCTCGCCGAGGTGATCGGCGGCGCGAAGCGCGTGCCCGCGACGCGTGAGCTCGGCGCGGGTCTCCGGCGACAGCGCGCCCGCCTCGGCCACGAGCTCGTCGGGGCGCCACTGGTGGTGGACCCTCGGCCGGTCGACCGCGGCCTGGAGCGTGTCGTTGTCCACGATCACGCTCAGGAGGACCTGGGCGGTGGCGGTCGGGATCTGCGACCCGCCGGGGGAACCCAGGGCGATCACGTCGCCTCCGCGCCACGCGATCGTCGGCGCCATGGAGGACAGCATGCGCTTGCCGGGCCCGACCGCGTTGGCCTCCCCCTGAACGAGGCCGTAGAGGTTCGGCGTTCCCGGCGCCGCGGCGAAGTCGTCCATCTCGTTGTTGAGGAGGATCCCGAGCTCGGGGACCAGAAGGCCGCACCCGAAGCTGCCGTTGAGCGTCGTCGTGAGGCTCACGGCGTTGCCGTCGGCGTCGACCACGGAGAGGTGCGTGGTCTCGCGCGATTCCCGCCTCCCCTGATCCGGCCATGGACCGACGTTCGCGGACGGCGTCGCCCTCGCCCGGTCGATCTCCCCTGCGCGCCGGTCGAGCCATGTGGCGGCGAGCAGCTGGGCCGGGCCGGCGCGCGTCGTGGCGGGATCGCCGAGCAGGAACCGGTCCGCGTAGGCGCGCCGCCAGGCCTCCGCGAGGATGTGGATGCGGTCGGTCGAGCCGCGCGGCAGCGCGCCCCACCGCAGCCGCTCGAGGATGCCTACCGTCTCGGCCAGGATGATCCCGCCCGAGGAGGGCAGCGGCATCGAGACCACGTCCCACCCGAAGGCCGCGAAGCGCAGCGGCTCCCGCCAGACGGGGCGGTACCCCGCGAGGTCCGCGACCGTCAGGATGCCGCCGGCACGACGAGACGCGGCCTCGATGGCGGCCGCGGCCGGACCGCCGGTCACCGCCGCCGGCCCGTGCTCGGCGTAGGCCGAGAGCGTTCGGGCGAGCGCCGGGACCGTCATCCGGCTCCCGACCGCCGGCGGTTCGCCGCCGGGCAGCCAGACCGCGGCCGCCGCCGGGAAGCGGTCGAGCAGGGCGCGTGACGCCGCGATCGCGCCGTTGAGGCGCGGCGTGACCTCGAATCCCCGCTCGGCGAGGCGGACGGCCGGCGCGACCACCTGCGACCAGGGCAGGCGGCCGAACCGGCGGTGGAGCTCGAACAGCCCGGCCGGCGATCCGGGCACCCCTGCGGCCAGCGGTCCGACGAGCGAGCGCTCCGGCACCGGCTTGCCGTCGGCGCCGAGGAACATTCCCGCCGTCGCGGCGGCCGGCGCGGTCTCGCGAAAATCGAGGGCCGCCGGTCGCCCGCCGATCCGCACGACCGCGAACCCGCCGCCGCCGAGGTTCCCCGCCGCAGGGTGGACGACGGCGAGGGCGAGCGCGGTGCCTACCGCGGCGTCGGCGGCGTTGCCGCCAGAGCGCAGGATTTCCAGGCCCACGGCCGTCGCGGCCGGCGCGGCGGAAGCGACCGCGCCGCCGTTCGCCGTGACGCCCGAGGCCCCACGCCGGGGAGCCGTGGCGAGAAGCAGCGTTGCCGTCCCCGCGAGCAGTGCGGCGCTCTGCGCGAACCGCCGAGCCAGCGTCAGGCCCGGGCTTCGAGGTGAGGTGTCCATGACCGTGAGTCTAGCCGCCTGCGGCCGTTGTTCAACCACGGCGGGCGATCTCCGGTAGGAGCCGCGTCCGGATCGCGTCGCGCACCTCGCGGTACGCCCCCAGGCGCTCGTCCTCGCTCCCGCGCGCCAGGACCGGATCCGGGAACCCGACGTGGACCTGCTCGGCCGCGCCCGGGAAGAGCGGGCAACTCTCGCGCGCCGCATCGCAGACCGTCACCACGAGGTCCCAGCGCCGGTCGAGGAACGGGCCCCAGTGCTTCGGCCGCTGGCCCGTGATGTCCACGCCCGACTCGGCCATCGCGCGCACCGCCAGCGGGTGGACCGCGCCGGCCGGGTGCGTCCCTGCGCTCTCGACCTCCCAGCGCTCGCCGAGGTCGTGGCGGACCCATCCCTCGGCCATCTGCGACCGGCACGAGTTGCCGGTGCAGAGGATGAGCACTCGCTTCTTCGCCGTTGTTTCGACCACGATCCACCTCCCGCCGGCGGCAGGTCCGCCCCTCTTGACAAGCGGCCGAATCGGTACGATATTTCGCGTGGTGACGAAATGAGCCCTTCACCCCTCGCGGCCACGGTCAACACCTACAAGGCGCTCGCGCATCCGGCGCGGATGCGCATCCTCGCCATGCTGCAGGGCGGGGAGCTGTGCGTCTGCCAGCTTATCGCGGTCGTGCGCCTGGCGCCCTCGACGATCTCGGCCCACCTCGTGGAGCTCAAGCGCGCCGGCCTCGTCGAGGAACGCAAGCAGGGGAAGTGGGTACACGTGCGCCTCGCCGAAGACGGGCCGGCGCGCGAGGTGCTGGAGGATGTCCTCTCGACGCTGGCCGACGACCCCCAGGTGAGATCCGACCTCGCGGTGCTCAAGAAGCTGCGGCGGGTGGAGCTCACGGTCCTCACCCGGGCCGGCCGCGATCTCGAACGCGTGGGGATCAGCGGCTGCTGCCCGCCCGCAGCGGCGAAGGGACGCCGCGCATGACCGCGAGCGTGGCGCGCCGGCTGTCGTTCCTCGACCGGTACCTCACCGTGTGGATCTTCGCGGCAATGGCCCTCGGCGTCGGGCTCGGCGCCTTCATCCCGGGCGTCGTCGGGTTCTGGAGCTCCTTCCAGGCCGGCACGACGAACGTCCCGATCGCGGTCGGCCTCGTCCTCATGATGTACCCGCCGCTCGCCAAGGTGCGCTACGAGGAGATGGGCGACGTCTTCCGCAACGTCAAGGTGCTCGGCCTGTCGCTGCTCCAGAACTGGGTGATCGGCCCGATCCTCATGTTCGCGCTCGCGGTCGTCTTCCTGCGCGGCTACCCCGAGTACATGGTCGGACTGATCATGATCGGCCTCGCGCGCTGCATCGCGATGGTCATCGTGTGGAACGAGCTGGCGAAGGGGGACAGCGAGTACGCGGCCGGCCTGGTGGCGTTCAACAGCGTCTTCCAGGTGCTGTTCTACTCCGTCTACGCCTGGGTGTTCATCACCAAGCTCCCGCCCCTGCTCGGGCTCTCCGGGGCGGTCGTCGCCGTGACCATCGGACAGATCGCGAGGAGCGTCTTCGTCTACCTCGGGGTGCCGTTCCTCGCCGGCATGCTGACCCGCCTCGTGCTCGTTAAGGCGAAGGGCAAGGACTGGTACCACCGCGAGTTCATTCCGAGGATCTCGCCGATCACGCTGGTCGCCCTGCTGTTCACGATCGTGGTGATGTTCTCGCTCAAGGGCCAGCTGATCGTCCGCATCCCGCTCGACGTCCTACGCATCGCGGTCCCCCTGCTCATCTACTTCGTGGTGATGTTCCTCGTCAGCTTCTGGATGGGACGCGCGGCCGGGGCCGACTACGGCAAGACCGCGACGCTGTCGTTCACCGCGGCGTCGAACAACTTCGAGCTGGCCATTGCGGTAACGGTAGCGGTGTTCGGGATCGACTCGGGCGCGGCGTTCGCGGCGGTCATCGGGCCGCTGGTCGAGGTGCCCGTCATGATCGGTCTCGTGAACGTGGCGCTCTTCTTCCGGCGGCGGCTGTTCGCCGGGGGGACGGCGCCGGTCGTCGCGGCGAACTGATCGACACGTCCCGCGGCGACCTTGCTGCGGGGGGATTGCTGCACGAACCGGGTCTGGAGGCCCGCAATGACTGAGCGTGACGTGGATGTGAAAGCGGCGGTGAGGGAGCACTACGCGAGCATCGTCCGCGAAGGCGCGGGGTGCGGATGCGGGCCCGCGACGAGCGGTTGCTGCGGGGCGACGTCGGCGCCGGCGAAGCTCAGCCGGGAGGTCGGCTACAGCGACCACGACCTCGCCGCCGTGCCGGAGGGCGCCAACCTCGGCCTCGGGTGCGGCAACCCGCTGGCCCATGCGGCGCTCCGGCCGGGCGACGTCGTCGTGGACCTCGGATCGGGGGCGGGCTTCGACTGCTTTCTGGCGGCGCGGAGCGTGGGCCCGACCGGGCGGGTCATCGGCGTGGACATGACGCCGGAGATGCTCGACCGCGCGCGGCGCAACGCCGCCGACGACGGCTACGAGAACGTCGAGTTCCGTCTCGGCGAGATCGAGGCCCTGCCCGTCGCGGATGCGGCCGCCGACATGGTGATCTCCAACTGCGTGATCAACCTGTCGACCGACAAGCCGCGGGTGTTCCGGGAAGCGTTGCGCGTCCTCAAGCCCGGCGGGAGGCTAATGGTGTCCGACCTCGTTCTCGAGCGTCCGCTTCCGGAGAGCGTGCGGCGCTCCGTCGAGGCGTACGCCGGGTGCATCGCGGGCGCGATGCTGAAGGACGACTACCTCGCCGCCATCCGCCGCGCAGGGTTCACCGACGTCGAGGTGCTCGCCGAATCGGGGTACGACATCGGCGCCTCCAACCCCGACGAGACCGAGCTCGCGCTCGTGAACGACCCGGACGTCACTCCAGAGGAGGCGCGGGCGGCGGCCGCGGCCGTGAAGAGCGTGAAGGTGAGCGCCGTCAAGCCGTGAGCACGCGGTTCGATCCCGATCGTGTCGCGCCGGCCGCGTTGCTGCCGACCGCCGCGGTGAAATCTCCGGACCCGCCAACGGGCCGCCTCTGGCTGATCGGCGCCGGTGCGGCGGCCGTATGGGTCGCCGCCTACGCCGCGCTCGCGCCGCTCGCGAGGTTTCTCACCTACGACGCGCTCGGCCTGGCGCCGGGGACGCGCCTCGCCTCGGCGGTCGAGTTCTTCGTGTTCGAGGCCCCGAAGGTCCTGCTGCTGCTGACGCTGATCGTCTTCGGCGTCGGCGTCGTGCGCTCGTTCTTCACGCCCGAGCGAACGCGCCGGATCCTCGCCGGGACCCGGGAGTCGGTCGGCAACGTGCTGGCCGCGCTGCTCGGCGTCGTCACGCCGTTCTGCTCGTGCTCCGCAGTGCCGCTGTTCATCGGCTTCGTCACCACGGGGGTCCCGCTCGGCGTGACGTTCTCGTTCCTGGTCTCCGCACCGATGGTCAACGAGGTCGCGCTCGTGCTCCTGTGGAGCCTGTTCGGCTGGAGGGTCGCGGCGACGTACATGGGAACCGGCCTGGCCATCGCCATGGCCGCGGGCTGGGTGATCGGCCGGCTGAAGATGGAGCGGCACGTCGAGGCCTGGGTGTACGACGTCAAGGGAGGCGCGGCGGACGCCGGCGGGAGCCCGACGGACTGGCCGGGGCGCGCGCGCTACGGCCTCGACGCGGTCCGCGACATCGTCGGCAAGGTCTGGCCGTACGTGCTGGGGGGGATCGCGGTCGGCGCCGCCATCCACGGCTGGGTGCCGACCAACTTCATGGCCTCGATCATGGGCAAGGGGGCGTGGTGGGCGGTCCCGCTCGCCGTGCTGATCGGCATCCCGATGTACTCGAACGCCGCGGGCATCATCCCGATCGTCGAGGCGCTGCTCGAGAAGGGCGCCGCGCTCGGCACCGTGCTGGCGTTCATGATGGCGGTGATCGGCCTCTCACTCCCCGAGACGATCATCCTGCGCAAGGTGCTCCGCCCGCGCCTCATCGCGACCTTCATCGGCGTGGTCGGCGTCGGCATCCTGATCGTGGGCTACCTCTTCAACGTGCTCTTCTGATGAAAGGACGAACCCGATGAACCGTGGCATTGCCTTGACCGTGCTCCCCCTGCTGCTTGCGACTTCAACCCTCGCAGCGCCCCCGACCTCCGTTCCGGCAAAGCCGGCGCCACGCCCAGCGGTACAGGCGCTCGCGCCGAACCAACTCGACGTCGCCCTCAAGAGCGGGAAGTGGCTGATCGTCGAGTTCGGCGGCGAGCACTGCATCCCGTGCATGCAGATGCAGCCCGTCCTGCAGGACCTCCAGGCCGCGCTCGGCGGCAAGGCCGTCGTGCACAACGTCTGGATCCAGCAGTACCCGGAGACGGCCCGGCGCTTCGAGATCATGGTCATGCCCACGCAGGTCGTCTTCAACCCCAAGGGCGAAGAGGTCGCCCGCCACATGGGCTACTTCCCGCCGGCGGAGTTCCACCGGGCCCTGCGAGACAAGGGCTTGTTCTGATGCAGGAGCTGCTCGCGCGTCTGGCCGGCCATGCGGCCTCTGCGCCGCCGCTGGTGACGTTGGCGCTGGTGTTCCTGGGCGGCGTGGTCTCGTCGGCCAGCCCGTGCGTGCTGGCCGCCGTACCGCTCGTCGTCGCGACGGTCGGCGGGACCGCCACCTCCCGGCGCCGAGCCGTGCTGCTCTCGATGTCGTTCGTCCTGGGTCTCGCTCTCTGCTTCACGGCGCTCGGCGCCGCGGCGGCGCTCACGGGCCGACTCATCGGTGACATCGGCCCGTGGTGGAAGGTGATTCTCGGCGTCGTCCTCGTCGTGATGGGGCTGCACCTGTCAGGGTTGTTGCGATTGCCGATGCCGGCGCTCGACGGGAAGCGCTTTCGCGGTGCCGGCCCGGCCGGGGCGTTCGGCCTCGGCGCGCTGACCGGCACGCTGTCATCGCCCTGTGCGACGCCGATTCTGGTCGTGGTGCTGTCGCTGGTGGCGTTCGAGAAGAAGGTGCTGTGGGGGACGGCGCTCCTCGCGGCGTACTCCCTCGGGCACGTCGTGTTGCTCTTCGCGGCCGGCGCCGCCAGCGGTTTCGCCGCGGCGTACCTGGGCAGCCGTGCCGCGGTCTGGGCGCAGAGGGTACAACGGGGCCTCGGCGGCGTGATGGTGGCCATCGGCGCGTGGGTCCTCGTCCCGACGGCGCTCCACGCGCTCGCCAAGTGAGTGCCTGAAAGGAGAACTGGTCGAATGGAAACAGCCGTGAGAACGATCGAGGTCCTCGGTCCGGGATGCGCACGGTGCAAGGAGACGTTCCGCGTCGTGCAGCACGTCGTGGATTCGGCAGGGTTGGCCTGCTCCGTGGTGAAGAACGAGTCGATCCAGCGCATGATCGAGCTTGGCGTGATGGCGACGCCGGCCGTCGTCATCGACGGGGGCGTCGTGATCAGCGGCCGCATCCCAAAGGCCGACGAAGTCAAGGAACTCCTCGGCATCGCATGAAGGAGCGGGCCATGGAGCCACTCACCGTCGGTTTCGTCGGTGGCGGGCGGATTGTCCGCATTCTCGTCGCCGGCTGGCAGCGGGCGGACGTGGTCGTGCCCACGATCTGCGTCCACGAGCCCGATGCATCCGCCCGCGATGCGCTGGCACGGGCATGCCCCGATGTTGTGGCCCACGACACCGTGGCCGCCGTCGCATCGCAGGATCTCGTGGTTCTGCCCGTGCACCCGCCGGCAGTTGGCAAGGTCCTCGCCGAAGCGCGTGCTCAGCTTCGGCCGGACGCGATCGTGCTGTCGTTGGCCCCAAAGGTCACCATGGAGGCCATGCAGGAAGCGCTCGGCACATTTGATCGCGTGGCGCGCATGATCCCCAACGCACCCTCGCTCGTCGGTCACGGCTTCAACCCGATGTGCTTCGGCTCGGCTGTGGACGAGGCGACCCGCACGAGCCTGCGTGCACTGTTTCGGCCGCTCGGCGAGATGCCGGAGGTCGCCGAGGACACGCTCGAGGCCTACGCCATCCTCGCTGCGATGGGACCGACCTACCTGTGGTTCCAGCTCGAGACGCTGCGTGAGATCGGGCGGGAGTTCGGTCTGACTGCCGAGGCAGCCGATGGCGCGCTGCGCGCGATGGTCGGGGGCGCCCTGACCGTGCTGCTCGATTCCGGGTTGCCATCCGCAGCGGTCATGGACCTGGTGCCGGTCAAACCGCTCCAGGGCGAGGAGGAGCGGATGCGGAACGCCTACCGCGCGGCGCTCCTGCCTCTCCATGCTCGCCTGCAGCCAAACCCGGCCCGGTAACGGAATCGAAAGGAGCACAACATGCGCGCGACCCCCCCCATCATCACCATCCTCATCTCGGTCGTGATAACGATCCCGAGCGTGAACGGTGCGACGCCTGCACCTCGCACGCCTCCAACCGAGATGCAGGCGCGGGGCGTGTGCCCACCGTTTCCTCTGCGCGACGAGCAAGGCGCCGTGATCGACCCGGTCAAGGGGATCAACGCGACGGTGCCGTACTCGCCACGTCAGACGTGCGCAGCGTCGGGGTGCCACGACTACGACAGGATCACGCGCGGCTTCCACTTCACCCAGGGCAAGGGCGAAGCGGTCCCGCCGACGATGGCCGAGCGCTATCGGTGGGTCTCGAGCCCAGGGAACTACGGCGGCAACTGGTGCTCGCCGGCGCCGCTCTACCGCCAGCTCGCGCCCGAGCACAACCTCTCGGCTCGCACCATCGACATGACCTCGTTCGAGTTCGTCACCGCCACATGCGGCAACTGCCACCCCGGAGGCGGCCCGCTTGAGCTGGACCGGAAGGGCCGGCGCTATGACCGCTTCATGTCCGACCCGGCATCGGGCCTCTCACCGGGCGGCGACAACGGGCTCTCCGGCGATTACTACAAGGCACGATGGTCCGAGACCGGTGTGATCGAGGCGGACTGCTTGCTCTGTCACATGCCCGAGTACGACCTCAAGAAGCGTAACGCCGAGCTGGCCAACCTGAACTTCCGCTGGGCCGCGAGCGCCGGTGCGGGCTTCGCCACGGTGACGGGCAAGGTAAGCACAGGCGAGCGACCGATCGTCGTCTACGACCCCACCAAATTCGACGCCGAGGCGAACGTGCTCGTGCACATCGCCCCCGAACCGCGCAACGAGACGTGCCTCGGATGTCATCTCAAACCCGACTGGAAGAAGCGCGGCGCGGCGTACTCCTCGCGGACCGACGTCCACCTCAAGGCAGGGCTGCGCTGCGTCGACTGTCACGCGGCGGGTAGTCGCGCCGTCGACTCACGGATCCATGGGTGGGAAGAGCACCAGTTCGGCAAGGGTGACGACCCATCGGGGTGGGTGCGCAACGACCTCGACGATACGGTCCGCTCCTGCGAGAGCTGCCACCTGAACGGGTGGTTCGCCGCGCCGCGTGCATCCCACGCGTGGCTGCCTCCGCTGCACCTCGAGAAGATCTCGTGCCAGGCATGTCACATACCGCAGCGTGCGGTGAAGAGCGCTCTCGTACAGGCCTCGGACACCTACAACGACGCGCCGCGCATCACCCCGCCCGGCAAGCACATCTGGACGTTCTACGACCAGGACATGCGGTTCTGGAACCACTACGGCGAGCTCGACCTGTTCACCGGCAAGGACGAGCCGACTGACTTCAGTCGGCCGACGCTGATCCTTTACAAGGGCAAGATTTACCCTGCCAACCGCGTCCACTCCACCTGGGTCGGCATCGAGGAGCCGGGGAAGCCTGGGCTGGACCAGCTCTTCATGAAAGACTTCTTCACCATGTGGCAGCAGCACCGCAAGGACCCGGAGCACGTCTGGCCGCAGCTCGCCGCGATTCATGACGACAACGGGGACGGCAAGCTCGAGGTCAACCGCCCGGAGGAGATCGACGCGCTCCTTGCCGCGACGCGGGCGTACCTGGAATCTACCGGATTCCCCCTGGCAGGCCGGCGGCTGGTGTTCGTGAGCGACGATCGCGTCTACACGTCAGGGCACGAGAGCCGCTTGCTGGCGCACGAGTCGTACGAGGCGACACCGTACGCCTCCGTGTACAAGTTCTCCCACGACGTCGTTCCGGCACGGGCCGCTCTCGGCGCCGGCGGGTGTACGGATTGCCACGCTCGCAATGCGTCGTTCTTCGCTGGGCGCGTGCTTGGGGAGCCATTCAGTGGCGCCGGCGCGGCGCCGCGTTGGATCACGAACGCGAGCATTCTTGGAATTTCCCCCGCAATCGTACGGCTCGGCGCGCTCCGCGAGGAGTGGGGCAAGCCGACCCTGTACGCCCTCTGCGGTCTGTGGGCGCTGGCGCTCGTGGGCTGGGCTGTCCGGCTCGGGGCACGCTCGTGGGTGCAGATGACGGACGACACTGCACGCCGGGCTGGCGCGTTGGCGTTCCTGGCTGGGGCTGGCGTCTTCGCCGTCACCGCCGCGTCGCCGGGCCTACTCGCGTATATGACGGCGCGGCGCTTCGCCCTCGATGCCAATCACTTCGCTCTGGCAGCAGCGATCGTTGCGGGTGCCGCCATTATTGGCGCCGCCAGATGGCGGGAATGGCGAGCGAGCCACCTTGGTCGGTGGGCATCGACAGTGCTCGCCTCGACCTGCCTACTGGCCGCAGTGGCGGGGCTCGCCATGGTGACCAGGCTGGCATCGATCGGGACGTTCGGGCGGCTTGCGTACACCGCGTTTGACGCCGCACTGCTGGTGGTCGTGGCGGCGGCCGTGGTGCTCACGCTCGTCGCAACCCTCGCTCGCGGGCCATCACAGAAGGTGTAATGTTCGCGTCCCCTTTCAGTCGAGGGGCGTCCCGAACCCTCGCCGCCGTCGCACTGTTCGTGGGAACCTCTGCGGGCGCCGGTGAGTTTGGTCTTGGTCCATACACGTTCACGTTGTCCGGGCAACTGCGCCTGCGAGTGGAGTCGGACGGCAACATGGATCTGCGCGCGTACCGCCCCGACTTCACCGATACCTTCGCGCTCTCGCGTCTGATCCTGGAGGCGGATGCCCAGGCAGAAGGCCGGCCGCGTTTCCATGTTCAGCTTCGCGATGCCCGCGCGTTGGGCTCCAAGCTGGGCGACGCCGACTTCCCGTCCAGCAATCCCATCCATGATCCCCTCGACGTGCGCGAGGCGTTCGTGGAGTGGCACGACATCGGCGGCTCCTCGCTCGGCTTCACGATCGGGCGACAGAGGATCGCCTACGGCGACGAGCGCGTGTTCGGGCCCGGCGAGTGGGGCAACACCGGACGGTGGACCTGGGATGCGGCGCGGGGACACTACGAGCGAGGAGCCCTGTGGGTCGACGCCTGGGTGGGTCGCGCCGTGGTCAACCGCCCGGACCTTTGGCCGAACAGCTCGACGGACGGCGTGCGCGCCGCCGTGCTGTACGGGGGTGTCCGGCGCGCCGAGGACCGCCTCGATCTGTTCGCCGGGGAGAAACGCGACGGTACGGTCCGGCGTGGCGAGCGGGGCGCTGGCTCGCTCCGTTGCCGTTTCCTGGGGTTGCAGACCGACGCCACCCTCGTCGGGCCGTGGCGCTGGGGTGTGACCGCCGTCCACGAAACGGGCCGCACTGCGGGCGACTCCATCGACGCCCTCGGCGCCTCCGCCTGGCTTGCCGTCAAGCTCGGCGGCCCGTGGAAGGCCCTTGCGACCGTCTCGTCCACCTACGGATCCGGGGACCGAAATCCCACTGACGGAGTCCATGGGGCCTTCGACGGGGTGTTCGGGGGTGCCGACATCCGCTTCTACGGCTACCTCAACTTGTTCTTCTGGGCGAACCTCTGGGACCACGAGGCGCGCGTGGAGCTGAAACCGGCCCAGGGCCTTGCGGTGCGGATCGAGGGCCACCGGTTCCAGCTGGCGGAGGCGCGGGACGCATGGTACTCGACGGGGTTGCAAGCCGTTCGGCGGGACCCGAGCGGCGCAGCGGGCAGCCACCTCGGCTGGGAGCTCGATACCCGCGCCACATGGTCGCCGCGCCCCACGTGGGAGCTTGCAGCCGGCGGCGGGTGGTTCACACCGGGGTCGTTTGTCGAGCGGACCGGTGCGTCACCGCGAGCCTATTGGGGGTTTGTGCAGACGACGTGGCGATTCTGACGTCACCGGACGACAGGTGCCCACCACTGATAAGGAGGCAGCAATGGGCGGGAATGGCAGAACACCCATGGACACGATGCGTGACGTATCACCGGCTGCGGCCGCAACGTACCTGGCGCACCGGGATGCGATCATGGCCAACCCCGAGCTGGCAGCACTCCCGCGCACGACGAAGCTGCTGATCGGCATCGGCGTTGCGTCGGCGCTGCAGTCGGCGGAGTGCACCCTGATGTGGACCAAGCAGGCGCGTGCGGCCGGGGTGTCAGAGGGTGAGATTGTGGAAGCCATCGTGGTCGCGCGCCTCATGAAGGCCGCGACAGTCAACGACACCGCACAAGCAGCGTTCGAGTGGCTGCTCAGGCAGCGCGCCGATAACCATCCGCAGACCACCGCCCCAGCAGGGTAGTGTGCGACCTGCGCGCCTGCAGGAGGTTCGAATCGACGCCCGACAGGTCGCGGCCACCCTCGGTGGCCTGGCGTCCGGGGCGCTGCACCCATGATGCGCCGCATTGCGCACAGCCGGATAATTGGTCTTGTGCCGTGGCCGCATTTGCTTCGACCGGCGGCGGGTCCGAGGCGACGGCCAGGTGAGAGCTGTTCGACGGAGGGTCACGATGGTCGAGGTGGAACGGCGCTTTGAGCTGCTCCGAGCTACACCGTTTGGTGCGCTTGGCGAGGGCCCACTTCACGCCCTTTCTGATCTCTTCGTACGCCGACGCGTGGCCAAGGGAGCGACCGTCTTCCTCGAGGGTGACGAGGCGGACCGCTTCTTGCTCGTGGCCGCCGGAAAGCTAAAAGCGTTCCGTCACACACCCCCAGCGCACGACATCACGGTGTTCACGCTCGATTCGGGTGACTTCTTCGGTTTTGTGCCGCTGCTCGACGGTGGCCCCTACCCGGTCTCAGTGTCGGCACTTACTCCGGTGGAGTTGCTGGTCCTGTACCGTCCCGACTTCCTGCGCTTCACCAGGGACAACCCGTCGTTCTGCCTCGGCCTGCTCGCCCATCTGGCGCGCCGCCTGCGCGAGTGCCTCGATCAGGTCGAGACCCTGGGGCGGCAGGGTGCCGTGTCCCGCGCCGCCCACGCCCTCCTGAGCCTCGTGCCGCCGCGCGCCGGCCAGGCCACCGCGGTTGAGGTGACGCTGCCGTTCACGCAGGCCGAGCTCGCCCAGGTCCTCCACGTCACCCCGGAGAACCTCTCGCGGGCGCTCGCGTCGCTGCGGCGAAGCTCGCTGCTGGAGCGGCTCGGCCCGCGCCGCTTTCGTATTCCCAGCCTCCCTGCCCTCCGTCAGGCCGCCGACCGCGACTGACCTTCAGAAAACTTGTCGCGCGACAAGGAAACGCCGGTGCCGGGGTCCTAGGTTGTGACCAGGGTGCCGAGGGCACCCATGCTTAGGGGGCGCACATATGGATATCCACATAAGCCGAACACCCGGGGCGTTGGCAGCAACAGCCGAACGCCTGCGGCGTGTGGCGCACCCGCTGCGGCTGGCGATGCTGCAGCTTCTGCGGCAGCGAAACGAGCTGTGCGTGTGCGCAATGGCTGCTGCGCTGGGCGCCGAGCAGGCCACGCTCTCGCGTCACCTCCGAATCCTCCGGGACGGGCGCCTCGTGCAGGCGCGCCGGGATGGCCCAAACGTCTTCTACTCCCTCGACACCGAGACGCTCGCCGACGTGACCGGCGCGGTCGAGGGTCTGTCTCGTTCAGGCGTACGGCGAAGGGAGATTCCACGATGATGACGAGACCGCTCCTCGGTGCGGTACTGCTGGTCATGGCCGCGACTGCGTGCGCCGTTCCTCTTACCCTCAAGGAAGCGGAGGACAAAGCCCTCGCCGCCAACCCCAGGACCCAGGCGGCGCACCTCGACGCGCTCGCGGCCGCGCAGCGTGTTGCCGAGGCCAAGGGCCGCCACTTCGGCACGTTGGACGTCATCGGCAACTACAGCAACTTCGAGTCGCCGCGCCTGGTCCGCCCAATGTCGATCGACCTGTTCACGAACCCGGCGGCCGGGTTCGCCCAGCTTCCGTGGGACGCCAACCAGGTCCACTACGGAGTGGCGTTCGCCATCCCGCTGCTGGCCGGCGGGAGCCTGCACGAAGGCGACCGCATCGCCGGCCTGTCGCGCTCGGCGGCCGAGCAGACCGCGCAGTTCAGCCGCGACGAGATCCGCACCGGCGTGCGTGCCGCCTACCGCAACGCGCTGCTCGCGCACCACGCGCTGGCCGCGGCGCAGGTGTACCGCGAGGCGCTGGCCAGGGACGAGGCCGACGCCCAGCTCAGGGTCAAGGTCGGCTCGCTCGCCGCGGTGGATGCGGCCAAGCTGACGTTCGCGCTGCGCGGCGCGGAGGCGCAGGTGGCCGCGCTGGCCGCCCAGGACCGCACCGCACAGGCGGTCCTCGCCGCGTTCATGGGCGATGAGCCGCCGGCCGCAGGGTATGCGCTTGCCGACGTCACGGCCGAGCCGGAGCTGCCGGTCGCCGGCAGCGGGACTTTCGCCGATGCCCTCGCCGGCCGCCTCGACCTCGGCGCGGTGCGCGAGGCGACGCGCATCGCCGAGCGCAAGAAGACTCTGGCGCGCGAGGCGTTCGGACCGCGCCTGTCGCTCGAGGGGAACTGGTTGCGCAACGACGCGCCCTCGCTCGGCCATGCGTTCGACACCCACGAGATTTACGTCATGTTCAAGCTGCCGCTTTTCGACGGAATGACGCGCGTATACGCCCTCAAGGAAGCCGAGATCGACCTGCAGGCGGCGCGCGAGCGCGAGCGCGCCAAGGCGCTGGAGGTGTCCACTCAAGTGGCGGACGCCGAGGGCCGCGTTGATGCGGCGAGCGCGCAGCTCGCGACCGGCAAGGCGCAGCGCTCGCTGGGCGCCGAGGTCGCGCGAGTGGAGCACCTCAAACTCGAGCAGGGCACCGGCAGGATGGAGGACTACCTGGCCGCGCGCGCGCAGGAGATGCAGGGCGAGACCAGCTACTGGCAGGGGCTGTACGCCCTGCAGAATTCCGTCGACTATCTCGACTTCGTAACGGCCCGGGGAGGCCAGCATGACTAAGAGACTCGTGACCGTTGGATTCGCCGTCATCGTCGTGGTGCTCCTTGTCCTGGCGGTGGTGCACAAGAAGCAGCAGCTCGCCCACCTCCCGCTTCCACCCAACCCCCCCACGCCGGTGCGCACCGCGACGGTCCGCGACGGCCAGGCGAGCAACAGTGTCGAGACCGTGGCGCTCGTCGAGTCGCAGACCGCAGCGACAGTGGCTGCCCAGGTGCCCGGGGCGATTTTGGAGATGCGCTGGCGCGAGGGTGACCGCGTGACGAACGGCCAGGTGATGGCGCTCATCGATCCCCGCACCCTCGACGATGCGGTGCAAGCGGCCGAGGCGCGCCTTGCAGCCGCCCAAGAGGACCACGACAAGCAGGCCGCCATCTTTGCGCGGGACAAGGTGCTGCTCGCGGGCGGCGCGATCGCCCAGCAGGCGTTCGACATCTCCAAGGCACAGCTCGCCGGCACCCAGGCAGCCAGGGTTTCGGCGGAGAAGGCGCTGCAATCCGCCAGGGTGATGCGGTCGTACGCCTCGGTTTCCGCCCCTTATGCGGGCGTGGTCACGGCCAGGCTCGCCGAGCCCGGCGATCTCGCCTCCCCCGGCCGGCCGCTCTATACGATCCAGGTCCCCGGGCCGGTCAAGTTGCTGTCGAAGCTCGCCCAGGACCAGTTGGCTCAGCTGCGCGCCGGTGATGCGGTGACGTACGGCAGCGGCGACGCCACGGTGGTCGGCACGACCACCCGCATCTACCCCGCACTGGATGCGGCCCACCTCGGCTCCGTCGAGACGGTCCTGCCACAGGCGCCGTTCGACCTGCCGCCCGGCGCCACCGTGGCCGCCCGCTACGCGGCCGCGTCCGCCCACGGACTCGTCGTGCCCAACGAGGCGCTGCTGCAGGGCATCGACGCGACGCTCGTGGTGAAGGTCGAGAACGGCACGGCCCGGCCGGTCCCGGTAAAGGTCCTGCGCCGCGGCGACGACGGCGCGGTCGTCGCGTCACCGGCCGGCGATCTGAAGGTGGGCGACACCGTGGTCGTCGGCCTGCCCAGCGAGCTGATGGCGCTCACGGCGGGAACGCCGGTCGTGGCGCAGGCTGGAGGCGCGTCATGAGCTTCGTCGGCACATACGTGAAGAAGCCGCACCTCTTGCTCTCCGTCGTCCTCTTGCTGGCGGTGGTGGGGGTCGTGGGGTTCTTCAAGATGCCGGTGAACCTGTTCCCCGACAGCGAGCGGCCGCAGATCGCCGTGGTCACGGTGTGGCCCGGCGCCTCGGCCGGCGACGTGGCGGGCGACGTGAGCCGCGTGATCGAGAAGGAGCTGAAGACCATCGAGCTGGTCCGCCGGGTGACGTCCACCGCCAACGACGAGGTCTCGGTGGTGACGGCGGAGTTCGAGTACAAGAAGGGCCTCGACTCGGCGGCCACCGACGTCTCCAATTCGCTCAACAAGGTCCGGCCTCAATTGCCGCCCGACATCCGCCCGTTCCAGGTGTACAAGGTCTCCTCCGCCACCGCGGCCGTGCTCACCCTCGCCGTCATGCCCAAGCCGGGCTCGCACCTCGACCTCGCCCAGGTCCGCCGCCTGGCCGAGAACCCGATCAAGGAGGCGTTGCTCCGCCTCCCGCACGTCGAGAACGTCGAGGTGTTCGGCGGCTACCAGAGCGTTGTGCAAGTGGACCTCGATCCCAACCGGCTGCAGGCGTTTCACCTGAGCCCGGGCCAGGTCGTCGAGGCGCTGGCCACCTGGAACCGCAACACCCCGGAGGGCCTCGTGCTCTCCCAGGGCAGCCAGATCCTGCTCAAGAGCCAGGGCGAGTTCGTCCGCCCCGAACAGGCGAGCGGCATTGTCGTCAGCGCCGCACCTGGGCCGCCCGTCTACCTCAGGGACGTGGCCAACGTCCACGTCGGCATCCAGGAGCGCCAGTCGGCGTTCCACGGCAACGGCAAGGCGGCGATCGGCATCAGCATCCAGCGCGCCCTGTCCGGGTACGCGCTGCCGACCATCCAGTCCGTGCTCGGCAATCTCCCGAAGCTGGAGAGGCAGTACCCCGGCCTCGAGTTCACCGTCGCCGACACCCAGGGCGAGCTGATCTCCACCAGCGTGTCCAACATGGTGGACGCGCTGCGCGACGCCATCATCATGACCGTCATCGTCATCTTCCTCTTCCTCGCGGACACCCGAGGCATGCTGCTGGCCGGGATCTCGATTCCCTTCACGTACCTCATCACCTTTGCCTTCATGTGGCTGTTCGGCTTTCAGTTCGACATGGTGACGCTGACCGGCGTCATCCTCGGCGTCGGCATGCTGCTCGACGACGCGATCGTGGTGCTGGAGAACATCGAGCGCCACTACCACAAGCTCGGGCAGAAGCTCGAGGATGCCGTGGTCGGCGGGACCCAGGAGGTGATGCTGGCGATCCTCTCTGGGACTTACGCCACGGTGGTGGTGCTGGTGCCGATCATCTGGATCGGCGGCTTCGTGCAGACCGTGCTCCGGCCGCTCTCGCTCACGCTCTCGATCGCGCTGATCGCGTCATACCTGGTGTCGGTCACGATCCTGCCGATCCTGGCGCCGTTCATCCTGCGCCTCGGCGGCAAGATGGAGCGCTTCCGCTGGGAGCTCGCGCTCGACCGCGTCGTGCAGGGCAAGGTGCTCCACCCGATCCAGGAGTTCTTCGTCAAGACGGTGGGCGTGGCGCTCCGCCACAAGTGGGCGTTCATCCTCCCCGCGGTCGTGCTGCTCGGCTTCTCGAGCCGTGTCGTGATCCCCCTGATCGGCCGCGACCTCATGCCACCGATGGACACCGGGATTTTCCGCGTCACGTTCGAGAGCTACCCGAACACGTCGCTGGGGCAGACCGAAGCGCTGCTCGGCACGGCCGAAAAGGCGATCTGGCGGCAACCCGGCGTCACCATGACCTCGAGCACTCTGGGCTCCGAGCCCGGCGTGCTGTCGTTCGGCTCCGGGCGCAACCCGCAGCAGGCGTTCGTGACGGTCCACCTCGTCAACCGCTTCCAGCGCAAACAGACCATGTGGGCGATCGAGGGGAACGTCCTTGGAGAGCTGCAGAAGATACCCGGGGTCCGCTTTCCAGCCGCCTTCGACTATGGTGCGACGCCGCTCTCCACCATCCGCTCCACGGTGGACCTCATGATTTCCGGGCCGGACCCGGTGGTACTCGATGGGCTGCGGAAGCAGGCGCAGGAGCGGCTCATGACCGCCGGCGGCATCACCTCGGTGGTGCCCACATGGACGCTCGACCGCGTCGAGTACCGCTTCCTCCCCGACCCCGAGCGGCTCGCCATCTACGGCGTCAACGCCGCCGCCGTGGCGGCGCAGGTCGGAGGCCAGGTGCGCGGGTTCCCGGCCACACTGTTCCGCGTGGCCAACCAGGATTCGTTCGCGGTCTGGGTGCAGGCCGAAGCCGCCCGCCGCGACAGCCGGAGCCGCCTGGAGACCCTTCCCATCCTCACGCCGCGCGGGGTCGTGCCGCTCACCAGCCTGGGTCGTATCGAGACCGCGACCGTGCCGACGCTCTACACACACCAGGACATCGCGCCGACGGTGGATCTCCTCGGCTACCGCAACCTCCACGCCGTGACCCACATCAACGCCAACGTCGACAAGGCGATGGCCGGGTTGAAGCTCCCGCCCGGGTACACGATCACCGAGGAGGGCGAGCGCAAGACCATGGACGAGGCGTTCTCCGCCCTGATGGCGGCGCTCGTTCTCGGGCTCATCCTGCTCTACTTCTCGCTGATCCCGGCGTTCAAGTCGTTCCTGCACCCGCTCACGATCATGGTGGCGATCCCACTGGGAATGATCGGCGCCACCTGGTCGATGCTGCTGGTCGGCAAGCACCAGTGCATGCCTGCGTTCATGGGGATGATCCTGCTGGCCGGCATCGTGGTCAAGAACTCGATCCTCCTGATCGACTTCATCGAGGAGGCGCGGGCGCGCGGTGAGACCCTCGAGGACGCACTCACCGGCTCCGTCCGGGTGCGGACGCGACCGATCCTGATGACCGCCGTCGGCACCGCGGTCGGGATGTTGCCGATCGCCCTGCAGTGGGCGATCGGCCTCGAGCGCCTCTCGCCACTCGCCGTGGTCGCGATCGGCGGCCTGATGGTCTCGACGTTCCTGACGCTGATCTACGTCCCGGTCTTCTACGACATGTTCGAGAACGCCCGGAACTGGCTGACCAGCGGCCGGCAGGGCCGTGTGCCGGCAACGGTGGAGAAGGTGACCGGGTAGGCGCCCGCTCGAGTACGAAAGGAAGCGTGAAATGGCAAAGGACCTCAGCACCACAAACTGGCACGGTGTGCCGCGTCGCGAGATTCCCTGGTTTCCAACGATCGATGCCGAGGCGTGCATCGGCTGTCAGCTCTGCTACGTCACGTGCGGCCGTGAGGTGTTCACCATGACGGCCGACGTGCCACCCCGGGCGGAGGTGACGCGTCAGTACAACTGCATGGTCGGTTGCTCGACCTGCGCGATGGTCTGCCCCACCGATGCGATCTCGTTCCCGGACAAGGAGCTAGTCCGTAGGGCCGAGCGCGAGCACCGGATCTTCCGGCAGGTCAGGCAAGAGGCGACGAGCAAGCGAGCCAAGGTGTGTGCGGTCGAGGCGCGCGCCGCCGCCGAGAACAGACTCGCCGACACGACGACGCGGGCGCGCGTCAGCATCGCCGGCACCTTTGGCGAGAAGCGCTTTCTCGTCAAGCTCGAAGAACTGATCCGGCATCGGCCATTCGACATCGTCGACCTGAAGCTCGAGGTACCGACCGTGAAGGGCCTGCAGGAGAAGACCCCGGCGTTCATGGCGTTCGGCGTCACGTCGACGGACGACGGTGACATCCGATCGTTCCTCACCGAGGTCAAGGAGCTGGTGAGGGTCACCGGCCTCGTCTGGGTAGACGAGACTGTCGGGTGAGGGGCTCGCCGCCACTCGAGAACGGCAACCTCAAAAGGCGCAACAAACGGTGATGTTGACGATGCAAAGGAGAAGAACATGAGCGACGACAGAAATCGTTTCATTCCGCCCGACTGGGCCTTCACCTTCCACGGCCACAGGTGCCCGTTCATGCCTCTCGGCTATCGAATGGGGTTGCTGGCCCTTGGCAAGCTCGGCGTCGAGCGGGAGAAGGACCACACCCTGCATGCCTTCCTCGAGATCGGGGAAGGCCATCCACAGATGTGCCTGGGCGACGGCGTTCAGATCGCCACCGGCGCCACCTTCGCCAAGGGGCTGATGGAAAAGACCAACTGGGGCAAGCTGGCAGCCACCTTCTGGTACCCGGGCAAGACCGCCGTGCGCTTCGCCCTCAAGGCCTCTTTCCTCGATGGCTTCGGGAAGTTCGAGTTCTTCGCATTGCGCAAGCAGGGAATCGAGCCGTCCCAGATCGATCCGGCCATCACCCAGGCGGTCATCGACTGGACGCTGGCGCAGCCCGACGAGGCGATCTTCGCGGTGAGGGAGCGGCCTGAGTTTCGGTACGAGCCGCCCAAGGGCTCGTTCAACAAGGCGGTGTGCTCGGTCTGCGGCGAGGTCGTCTTCGAGCGCTACGTGCGTACCAAGAACAGTCAGCCGGTTTGCATCCCGTGCTCGGGATACAAGAGGTAGGGCGGGACGCCACCAGCTCGGCGCCTGACGCGCGGCCCATCGGGGCAAAGGGCCAGGCGATAAGGGCGCGCCGCCCGCCCCGCGGGGAGTTCGATGACAGAAGAGGAGACGGCCGGTGAGCACCACGTTCACGCTGATCGCATTCGTCACGATCCTGCTGATATCTGGCGTCTTCTCGATGTTCGGCAAGGGAGGGGGCTCGCTCTACACCCCGGTCCTGGTCATGCTCGGTCTGAGCGTCGGTGCGGCCATTTCCACGGCGATGTTCCTCAACCTCGTGACAGCCCTCGTCGCCACCATCGTCTTTGCCCGCAACAAAATGGTGGATTTCAAGTTCTGTTTCCTCTTCCTACCCGGCACGGTGGCGGGTTCCCTGCTGGGGGCGGTGCTATCCAGTCGGGCGCCGCGGGACCTTCTCCTTGGCATCTTCTCAGTGTTCCTGTACGGCGCAGGTATCCTGATGATCGTCTCGGCCAGGAAGAAGAGCAGCGAGGCGGTGCAGCGCATCACGGGGAAGCTCGCCGCGCTCGTTGTCGTCTTCTCGTTCGCCGTGGGCGTCCTCTCGAGCCTCATCGGCGTCGGCGGCGGGCTCGTCATCTTCCCCTTTCTCGTCCTCTACATGAAGTACCCGGCCCAGATGGCGGCGGGGGCGAACTCGTTCATCGTCACGATCAGCTCGCTGGTGGGAACCATCGGCCATTTCGCACTTGGTCCCGTGGATTATGGATTGGTCGCGGTCACGTCGGTGGCCTGCATCATCGGCTCCGCCATCGGCTCCCACGTCACCGTGAAGGCGAGCCCAGGCTTCGTGAAGGTAGCCTTCGCGTTCATCATGTGGTTCTTTGCGACCCAGATCGCCCTCAAGCTTCTGGGGATCATCTAGCTTTGTGAAAGGTCCGACGGGTGATGAGTCACAACCACGCCATCTCCGGCAACGGCACCATGGACCGCCGGCTCTGGGCCAGTGCCGCTCTCAACACCGCCATTACGCTGGCGGAGCTCTTCGGCGGCCTCCTTTCCGGCAGCCTGGCCCTGCTCTCCGACGCGGCCCACAACCTGAGCGACGTGGCAGCCGTGGTCCTAGCCCTGGTGGCCCGGCGCTTCAGCCGCCGCCCAGCCACGGCGCGTCACACCTACGGCTTCAAGCGAGTGGAAGTGCTGGCGGCCCTGATCAACGCCGTGGTGCTCATCGCCATCACCGTGCTCATCGGGCGGGAGGCCGTCGTACGCCTGCTGCACCCCGAGCCGGTACAGCAAGGGCTCATGCTCGCCGTGGCGCTCGTGGCGGTGTTTGCCAACGTGGGCTCGGTCCTGCTGCTGCGGCGCCACGACAAGGACGACGTCAACGTGCGCGGCGCCTTCCTGCACATGGCCCAGGACGCGCTCGCCTCGGTCGCGGTGGTCATCGCTGCACTGCTCGCCCACACGCGCGTCGGGCCCTACGTGGACCCTGCGGCGGCCGTAATCGTGGGCCTCGCGGTGCTGCGCAGCGCCCTCTCCCTGGTGTGGGGGACCGTGTCGACGCTGCTGGAAGGGGCGCCTGAGGACACGGACCTGCCGGCCATGGTAGCCGCCGTGGGCCAGGCCTTCCCCGGCGCACAACTGCACCACGTCCATCTCTGGCAGAACGGCCCCGGCCAGCGCCTTCTCACGGCCCACGTGACGCTCGATCAGGACCTGGACGGAGCCGCCATCGAGGCTCTCTTCACTGACATCAAGGAACTACTCCACGATAAGTGGGCCGTTGCCCACGCGACCTTGGAGCCAGAGATCGCCGGGTGCGGCGAGACAGCGCTGCTCGGCCACTGGGGAGACTGACAAGAGTGAGGGAGGTGCAACTCTCGGAAGCGAAAGCACACTTCCGGGGCCGACAGCTCGCCGCCCAGCGAGCCGATGGTCAGGGGGAGAGAAGGACGTACCGGATTCATCCCGGTTCAAGGAGCCACTTCTTCTTGCCTGAGCGCAGTTGGGAGTGAAGCCCGGGCCGGCACGCCCACCGACACCGCGGGGAAGGCCTTGGGCGGATCGCGGGGGCTCCGGTGCTGCCATCGGGTCATGCCCTCATGCAGAGGCGGGCGGTTTGTCCGGGGCCGGTGGATTCGTGCTGCCCCGCCTTCGTGATCGACGGGGGCGTCGTGCTGGCCGGTCGCATCCCCAAGGCCGACGAGGTCAGGCAGCTCCTCGGTCTCGCCTGAGTTCGCGGCCGGACCTTGCGCTCGCACCGAGTCGGACTCGCACCGCGCTCGCCACAGGGGACCGACGACGACGCCTTGTAGACTCCACGTGATGATCTGGATCCTCGTCGTCGGCGGGATGCTTCTCGTCTACCAGTTCGGCGTGCTGGGCGCCCTGCTCGCCGCGTGGCGGCGGACACGCGTCGCGCCCCGGCGGGCGCCGGCCGACCTGGGCATCGCGTTCGAGAGCGTGCAGATGCCCACCGCCAACGGGCGGGCCCTGCGTGGGTGGTTCGTCCCCGGCGCCGCGGGTCGCCGGCCCGCGGTCGTGCTCGTCCACGGCTGGGGCCGCAACGTCGAGCGAATGCTGCCCTACGTGGCGATGTTGCACCCGGCCGGGTTCCACCTGCTGGCGTTCGACGCACGCCACCACGGCGCCTCGGACCCCGACGGCCACGCATCGATGAAGAAGTTCTCCGAGGACATCAGGTCCGCCGTGGATTACCTCGCCGCGCGACCGGACGTGGATCGCGCCCGTATCGCGGTGCTGGGTCTGTCGATCGGGGGCAGCGCTGCGATCCACGCCGCCGCGCACGACCGCCGGATCCGGGCGGTGGTCACGGTGGGCGCGTTCGCACACCCGCGCGAGGCGATGCTGGCCACGGGTCTGGGCTCGCCGTTGCTGGCGCCCGCGTTGCCGCTCGCGTTCCGTTTCATCGAGTGGCGGATCGGGGCGCGCTTCGACGACCTCGCCCCCGAGCGGCACATCGGCCGGGTCGCCGGGAGGGTCCTGCTCGTCCACGGCGAGGACGACCGCGTGGTCGGGGCGGACAACGCCGGCCGTCTCGCCCGGGCCGCGGGCGGCCGCGCGGAGACGTGGTTGCTCCGCGGCCGCGGTCACTCCGACCCGCACCTCGAGCCGGGATTTCCGGAGCGCCTCGTCCGCTTCCTCGGCGAGGCGCTCGACGGCATCGCGGCGGGCAAGGCCGGGGCGGCCTAGCCTCCGTCGAGTCTCGCCCGGACGCCGTTCAGCCTAGCTGCAGCCGTGGACCGTTCCGCAGTTCCCGCACTTGTAGCAGGCGCCCGAGCGCACCATGACCATCCCGCAGGTCGGGCAGGACGGCGCGTCGGCCTGGTTGACGAACAGGTGCGTCGCCCCGCCGGACTCCAGGCCCGGCAGCGCGGGCTGCCTCGGCGCGGGTCGGACGAGGGCGGGCGTCGACGTCTCGGTCGCCAGCGGCTGAACCCCGACGGCGGCCTGGTCCTCGGGCGCCAGGAACTTCGCCGCCAGCCAGCGGAAGATGTAATCGATGATCGACTTCGCGTAGGGGATCTGCGGGTTGTTGGTCCACCCCGCAGGCTCGAAGCGCACGTGCGAGAACTTGTTGACGAGGAACTCCAGCGGCACGCCGTACTGCAGGGTGAGCGAGATCGCGGTGGCAAACGCGTCCATCACCCCCGACAGCGTCGAGCCCTCCTTCGCCATCGTGATGAAGAGCTCGCCCGGCTTGCCGTCCTCGTAGAGGCCGACGGTGACGTACCCCTCCTGCCCTTCGACCGAGAACTTGTGGGTGATCGCGACGCGCTCGTCGGGGAGCTTGCGCCGCGCCGGCGGGAACGCTGGCTCGACCGCCTTCGTTCCGGCCGCCGCCAGCGGCTGCGACCCCTTGCAGTTGTCGCGGTACACGGCGACCGCCTTGAGTCCGAGCTTCCACCCCTCCAGCACGAGGTTCTCGATCTCTTCCGGAGCGGTGTCCTCGGGCACGTTGACGGTCTTCGAGATCGCTCCGGAGAGGAACGGTTGCACGGCGCCCATCATCCGCAGGTGACCCAGGGGCGTGATGAAGCGCGTCCCGTTCACCGCCTTGAAGGCGCAGTCGAAGACCGGCAGGTGGTCGGCTCCGAGGCCGGGCGCGCCTTCGATCGTACCCGCGGACTCCAGGTACTTGAGGATCTCGGTCCGCGTCGGCTCGTCGTAGCCGAGCTTGCCGAGCGCCCGCGGAACGGTCTGGTTGACGATCCTCATCGTGCCGCCGCCGACCAGACGCTTGATCTTGATGAGCGCGAGGTCGGGTTCGACGCCGGTGGTGTCGCAGTCCATCATGAAGCCGATCGTGCCGGTCGGCGCCAGCACCGTCACCTGGGCGTTGCGGAACCCCGACGCCTTGCCGTGCTCGAGCGCCTCGTCCCAGGAGGCCACGGCCGCCTGCCGGAGGTCGGCCGCCACCCCGCGGGTCGGGATGCGATGGGCGGCGTCGCGGTGCATCGCGACCACCTCGAGCATCGGCTCGCGGTTGACCGCATAGCCCGGGAACGGGCCCAACCCGTCCGCGATGCGCGCCGAGGCCAGGTAGGCCTCCCCCGACATCAGCGCCGTGATCGCTGCGGCGTATGCGCGCCCCTCGGGCGAGTCGTACGGGATGCCCTCGGCCATGAGCAACGCGCCGAGGTTGGCGTAGCCGAGCCCGAGCGGGCGGAAGTCGTGCGAGTTGGCCGCGATCCGCGGCGTCGGATAGTGGGAGAAATCGACCAGGATCTCCTGCGCGAGGATCGTGACGTCGACGGCGTGGCGGAACTGCTCGGTGGCGAACGCACCGTCCTCGCCGACGAACCTCATGAGGTTGAGCGACGCGAGGTTGCACGCGGTGTCGTCGAGAAACATGTACTCCGAACAGGGGTTGCTGGCGTTGATCCGGGCGGTCGCCTTGCACGTGTGCCAGCGGTTGATCGTGGTGTCGTACTGGACGCCGGGGTCGCCGCAGACCCAGGCCGCCTCCGCCATCATGTGCATGAGCTCGCGCGCCCGGTAGCGGCCGGCAACCTCGCCGTCGGTCACCGCCCTGGTTTCCCACCAGCCGTCGTCCTCGACCGCGCGCATGAACTCGTCCGGCACGCGGACCGAGTGGTTCGCGTTCTGGTACTGGATCGACTCGTAGGCGCCGCCCTCCTGATCGAACCCGGCGGGGTAGCCGGCCGAGATCAGCACGTGGGCTTTCTTCTCCTCTTCCGCCTTGCAGCGGATGAACGCCACGACGTCGGGATGGTCCACGTTGAGGATCACCATCTTGGCGGCGCGGCGCGTCTTCCCGCCCGACTTGATGACGCCGGCGAACGAGTCGAACCCGCGCATGAACGACACCGGGCCGGACGCGGTCCCGCCTCCCGCCAGCGCCTCGTGCGAGGAGCGAAGGACGGACAGGTTCGAGCCCGTGCCGGAGCCGTACTTGAACAGCATCCCCTCGGTCTTGGCGAGATCGAGGATGGACTCCATGGAGTCCCGCACCGAGTTGATGAAGCAGGCGGAGCACTGCGGGTGCGCCTCGATGCCCACGTTGAACCAAACGGGCGAGTTGAACGAGACCATCTGGTGCAACAGCATGTGCGCGAGCTCGTAGCCGAACGCGTGCGCGGACTCCTCGTCGGCGAAGTACCCGCCGGTCCGGCCCCACCCCGCGATCGTGTCGACCACGCGCGCGATCAGCTGTCGCACCGAGCCTTCCCGCCCGGGCGTCCCGAGCCGCCCGTGGAAGTACTTTTGCGCCACGATATTGGTCGCGGTCTGCGACCAGAAGTCGGGCACCTCGACGTCGGTCTGCTCGAAAACGACGGCGCCGTCGCTCCCGGCGATCCGCGCGGTCCGGCGTTCCCAGCGGACCCCATCGAACGGGTGGTGCTCCCGATCGGTAAACAGGCGACGGACCGCAACGCCCTGGGCATCCGGCCGCCGAGAAGCGGCGACGGCAAGCAACGATGGTTCCGCGGACATCCCAGCTCCCCCTTCCGTAGAGTTCAAGTGTTGCTTGAACTTTTCTGATCGAATCTAGAGCCCCATCCCGGGGGTTGTCAAGGGGCGCACCGCAACATGTTGGGCTGCCGTCGCCCATCCGACCCCATATCTTGTGTTTAGCCTGGTTTCAGGACAGTTCGTGCCGCAGGCGGGCGCGGCGGCCGACTGCCTCGTCCGGGCCGGGTCGACACGTGCCGGGGGCCGCTACGCGCAATCCGGGGAAAAGTCAAGACCCTCGGCGCCGCGCCCCCGGCCCGATCGACGAGGCTCCGAAGCGGCGGGCACAGACGATCGGGGCGCGGTCGCCCGCGCCCCGAAAAACCTGCTCAGCCGATGACCGTCTACTTGGCGACCTTCTCCTTGAGCGTCTTCCCTACCTTGAAGGCGGGGTAGGCGCGGGAAGGGATCCGGATCGTGGCGCCGGTGGCCGGGTTGCGCCCCTGGCGCGCCGCACGCTTGCGGACGGAGAAGCCGCCGAACCCGGGGAGCGTGACCTTGCGGTTCGCGCCCAGCTCGACGGCGATCAGGCCCTTGTTGGCGTTGAAGATCGCGTCCACCGCTTCGGCCGCCTTCGCCTGGGTGAGACCCGTCTTCTTCGCGAGCTTCGTGATCAACTCGGTCTTGTTCATCGTCCCTCCTTGCCTCCCTGGCCTACTTGGCCAGCTTCTCCTTGAGCGTCTTGCCAGCCTTGAATGTCGCGTACTTGCGCGCCGAGATCGTGATCGTCTTCCCGGTGGCCGGGTTGCGGCCCTGCCTCGCGGAGCGCTTGCGGGTCGCGAACGTTCCGAAGCCGGGGACCGTGACTTTCCGCCCAGCGTCTAGCTCGACCGCGACGATGCCCTTGTGTGCGTTGAAGATCGCGTCCACGACGTCCGCCGACTTGGCGTGGGTCAGGCTGACCTTCTTCGCGAGTTTCACGGCCATCTCCGACTTATTCATTCTCCATCCTCCCTTTGTGAGTCGATTCCTACGCTATTATTCGGATCATGAGCCGAGTTTGTCAAGAGCCCCACGGCGTTTTCGCCCTCATCGCCGCCGCTTCGCTCGTCGGGACCGTCGTGTGGGGCACCGAGCAGCCCGCTCAGCCAGCCAGCGCACACGTTTCCATCCACCTCGCCTCGTGGGAGCGCGTGCCGTTCGCGGATATCGCGCTGAACACACCCGATCTGGCCTCGTGTTACCTGGTTTCTCCGGGGTTGTGGTCGACCGCCGCGCCGCCCTCCGTCGCGCTGGACGGCGGCGCCCTCGAATCCGCGCTCGGCGCCCAACTTCGAGGCGTGATCGAGTCCTCCGAGCGACCCGCGCTCGAGGTCACGGTGGCGGCGTCCGAGAACGCGGCCGTGAGCGTCGTGGTCCACGCCGACACGGCCGTCGTGCTTCTCCCCAAGGCCGAGGCAACGGGCGCGGACGAGGTGGCACGGGCGCTGGCCCCTGCCTGGCTCGCCGCCGCGATCGTGCCCGCGGCGCCGGACCCCCGCTGCAGCGAACCGCTGTTGGCGGTGGCGGAAGCGGTGGCGGACGCGGGTTCGCTGGCGCTGGCCGCGCTGCCCCCGGCGTTGCGTCCCGTCAGCGACTGGCTCGAGGCCAAGGATGCCGCACCGGCGGTCGAGGCGATGGCCGCCGAGGCGCTCAACCCGGAGACCGATTGGGCGGAGCGCCGGGCGAGCCTGGCGAGGATGAGGCAGGTCGGCGGCGCCAACCCGCAGTTCGCAGCCGCGTCGGCTTCGGTCGTCGAGGCGTTCGGGAACGCGGCAGCGGCGCGGCGGCAACCGCTCGACCTCCTGCTCGCCTGGCAGAAGGGCAGTGGGAACGGGTACCCGTCGATGCCGCGGGCGCTCCGCAAGGCCCTCGCGAAGCCGCTCGAAGCCGGGATGCCGAAGACCAAGGCGAAGTCCGATCGGGACGAAGTCGCCGGGGACGCCCTCGAGCGCCGGGTCGTCACCGGCCGGCAGGCGCTCGCCGAGGTCCCGCCGACGGCCGGTGCCGGGCTGCGCCTCGAGGCCGCCGCGCGCTGGCGAGCCAAGGGCGGAAAGGGCCTGTGCGAGTGGCTGACCGCCGGACCGCTGCCGCCCCTGCGCACCGGCTGCAGGGGCGAAGGCGAGGACGGCGGGCTCGTCTTCGCCCGCCCGCGCGCCTCCGGGTTCGAGGTCGTGTGGCGGTCCCCGGCGGGCGACGAGGCGCCGCTCCTCGTCTGGCCGCGCTGGGCGCTGTTCCCCGTCGTGCTGCCGGTGCCGGGCGAGCTCTGGTTCGTCGATGCTCAGGGCGTGTGGCGCGTGCCCCTCGACGGCCGCGAGCCGCCCCGGCTCGCGCTTGCGGGCGCGTTCCGCCACCTCGTCGGCGCGCCCGGCGGTTCGAGCGTCGCCGCGGTTCGCTGGCCGGACGGCCGGGTGGTCGTGGTCGGTCCGGCCGGCGTGCGCGAGCTTCGGGTCAACGGGGCCGGCGGCATCGCGTGGCTCGACCGTGATCTCCTGGTGGCGAGCGACCGCGAGAAGCTCGCCCTGGCTTCGCTCCAGGGCGAGGTGAGGCCGGATCTCCTCACGCTCCGGTGCTGCCGCAGCCTCGCCGCCGAACCCGCGGGCATCGCCGCCGGGATCGCCGCCCCGTGCGAGACCGGGCTCTTCCGGGTCAACCTCTCCCAGCGCACGAGCACGTCGCGGCTTCGCCTCCCCGACGCCCCGCTCGGCATCGTGCCGCTCCCGAAGGGCGGCCTCGCGCTCGGCGCTGCGGAAGGCCTGCTGCTCTGGCAGGGGGAAGGCGCGCCGGACCGCGTGGGCTCCGGTCTGACGCCGGGACCGGGTTAGCTCGTCCTGCTGTCCGCGAGCTCCTGGCGGAGCTTGAGGAACGAGGTGTAGCGGCGCGCCGAGAGCGTCCCGGTCTCGACGTCCGCACGCACCGCGCACCCGGCCTCGTCCTCGTGCGCGCAGTCGTCGAATGAACAGCGGCCGGCGGCGCGGGTGATCTCGGGGAAGCACGCCGGGAGTTCCGAGGCGCTCAGGTCCCAGAACCCGAACTCTCGCACGCCAGGAGTGTCGACCACGAACCCCGATCCCGGCAGGGCCAGGAGCTGGGCGGTCGTTGTGGTGTGACGGCCCTTGCCGGTGGCTTCCGAGATCGAGCCCTCCCGCAACCGGTAGCCCGGGTGGATTGCGTTCAGGAGCGCCGACTTCCCGGCGCCCGACGGCCCGCAGAAGAGCGTGGTCCGTCCGGTGACCCGCCGGATGAGGCATCCGACGCCGCGCGACGTGCGTGCGGAGGCGAGCAGGATCTGGTAGCCGGCATCCTGGTAGTCGCCGATCCAGGTGTCGATGTTCGACGTTCCCTGATCGACCTTGTTGAAGCAGATGATCGGCTCGATCCCGGCGTGGTGGCAGGCAACGAGGAGGCGGTCGAGGAGACGGGGGTTGGGCTCGGGCGACGCAGCCGCCATCACGATGACGGCCTGCTCCACGTTGGCGGCGATCACGCGGGAGCGCCGCTCCCCCGGCGCCCGGCGCGTGAGCGTGGTCCGTCTGGGCGTCACCTCGCTCACGATCAGGTCCGGCGGCTTGCCGTCGAGCAGGACGCCGTCACCGACCACCAGGCGGCGGTCGGTGATCCCGTCGGCCCAGCGCAGCGTCCGGCGGAACGGCACCACGAACGGATCCGCCCCGACCTGTACCCGGACGAGCGGCCCGTAGACTGCGGTCACAACCCCGGCGGCACGCTCCGTCACGGCGCCGAGTATAGCCCAGGAGCGCCCCCCTGAGCCGGTCCGGGTGTGGCCCGCACGGCATGCGGAGCGATCCCGATTCCAGCGCCGTCGAGACCGGCTATGGCGACATCGGAAACGGAAGCTGGTACGCGAACGGCCCCCGTTGGACGACCAGCAACAGCGACGACCGCGTGTACTCGCGGCCGATGATGCGGTCGACCTCGGCGACGCTCGAGACGCGCTCACCGTTGACCTGCAGCACGACGTCGCCGGCCTCCAGGCCGGCGTCGTCGGCACGGCTCCCCCGCACGACGCGGTTGACGGTCACCTCGCGGCCCCGCGCCATCAGCTTGACGCCGACGAAGCGGAGCAGCACCTGCTCGCCGAGGTCCTCCGGGGCCCGGCCGGCGCGCAGGGTCACGACGCGCGAGCCCTCGCGCCCGCCCACCTCGAGCGTCACCTTGTCGCCGGGAGCGAGTTGGGCGAGCAGCGTGGCGTAGTCGTCCCGCCCGGCGATCGGGCGGCCGTTGCCGGTCAGCACCACCGACCCGGTTCGCAGTCCGGCGCTCGCCGCCGGGGAACCCGGGAACACCTCCGTGACCTCGACGCCCGGCGCCTCGCCCCGCGCGCCATTCCGTCCCGCGTCCCGGTTGCTGACGAAGAGGCCGAGCCACGCCGCCTGGACGTGCCCGTAGCGCAGGAGGTCGTTGACGACGCGGCGTACGCGCTTGGCCGGGATCGCGAAACCGATCCCCTGGGCATCCCCGATGATCGCCGTGTTGATCCCGACCAGGCGTCCGTCGAGGTCGACCAGCGCGCCGCCCGAGTTGCCGGGGTTGATCGAGGCGTCGGTCTGCAGGAAGTCGGTGTAGACGCGGTGGGTGTTCGGGGACGTCACGGTACGGTCGCGCGCCGACAGCACGCCCACCGTCACGGTCCCCTCGAGGCCGAGGGGGTTGCCGATCGCGATCACGGTCTCGCCGACCATCGAGTCGTCCTTCTCCGCGAGCGGAAGGAATGGCCGCCCCCGCGCCTGGACCCGGAGCACGGCGAGGTCGGCGTCGGCGTCCGACCCGATCACCTCGGCCTCCTCCGTCTTGCCGTCGGAGAAGCGGGCCTTGATCTCCGCCGCGCCCTCGATCACGTGCTCGTTGGTCACCACGATCCCGTCCGGCGAGATCAGCACCCCGCTCCCGAGCGACTGCGCGGTGTACGTTTCGGTCCCGGGCGGCGCGAACTCGGGGAAGAGGTCGCCGAACAGCGACCGCGGGCGGACCGTGACGACCTGCCGGGCGGTGAGGTTGACCACGGCGGGGCGGACCCGTTCCACCACCTGGACCACCGGCGTCCGCCGCAAGCTCTGCGCCGCCGCCGGGCCGACGGCCGCCAGTACCAGCGTCAGTCCAAGCACGCGCCTCACGCTCACCTCCCGGCCCGCCGGCGCGGGCTCGCTCAAGGCTACAACGCGCCGCTCGCCCCGACATGCCCGCAGGTCGCGGGCCGCGCCGGCTTGGAAAGCGCGGCGCCGGGGCCTAGTATTGCGATCGAGGCGTTCCCCGCCGCACGCTGCCGGCACCGGGCCGGAGCCGGGGCGACGCCGACCAGGTCGAGGAGGATCGGCGCCGATGGACGTGTCCGTTCGCGAGGTGATCCGTCCCGCGAGCCTCGCCGAAGCGGTCGCGGCGCTGGCGGCGCGCCACGACGCGCAGCCGATTGCGGGCGGGACCGATCTCCTCGTCCAGTTGCGCGACGGCCGCCGCCGGGTCGGCTGCCTCGTGGACCTCGGGCGCCTCGGCCTGGAGGCGATCGCCGTCGACGAGGCGGTCCTCGAACTCGGCGCCGCATCCACGATGGACGCGATCGCGCGCGACCGCCGGGTCCGCAGGTTCTTTCCGGCGCTCGCCGAGGCCGCCTCGGGCGTCGGCGCCTGGCCGATCCAGTGCCGCGCCACACTCGGCGGCAACCTCGCCAACGCGTCCCCGGCCGCCGACACCGCCCCGGCGCTGCTGGTGGCCGAGGCGCGCCTCGCGCTGGTCTCGGCGGCCGGCCGCCGGCAGCTTTCGATCGCCGAGTTCTTCCTCGCGCCGGGGCGCAGCGCCCTGGCGCCGGCCGAGCTCATCGCGTCGGTGCTGCTTCCGCTGCCGTCGTTGCCGGCCGGGTCGCGGGCCGTCGAGCGCTTCGACAAGGTGGGGCCGCGGCGCGAGCAGGTGGTCTCGGTGGTGAGCCTGGCCGGGCGCATCGTGATCGCCGGCGACCGAACGGTGCAGTCCGTGCGCGTCGCCCTGGGCGCCGTTGCGCCGACGCCGGTCCGCGCCCTGGCCGTCGAGCGGGCGCTGACCGGGCGGCGGATCGGCGAGGCGACGCGGCGTGAAGCGGCGCGGGTGCTCCAGGACGACATCGCGCCGATCGACGACGTGCGGGCGCCGGCGAGCTACCGCCGCATCGCGGCCGCGGTGCTCCTCGACCGTTTTCTCGCCGAGGCCGACCGTGGGTGAGCTGGTCACGGTACGCCTCACGCTCAACGGGGAGCTCAGGTCGTTCGCCGTGCCCCCCGGACGCCGCCTCCTCGATCTCCTCCGGGACGACGCCGGTCTCACGGGCACCAAGGAGGGTTGCAGCGCGGGCGAGTGCGGCGCCTGCACCGTCCTCCTCGACGGGCGCCCGGTGACCTCGTGCCTGGTGCTCGCGGCGTCGGCCGACGGCCACGAGGTCGTGACCGTCGAAGGGCTCGGAGCGGGGACCGCCCTGCACCCCTTCCAGGAGGCGCTGGTGGTCCGCGGGGGCGTCCAGTGCGGGTTCTGCACCCCCGGGATCGCGGTCACCGGCGCCGCGGCGCTCGCCGCGGGCGGCACCCCCGAGGAGCGGGCCCGCCGGCTCGCCGGCAACCTCTGCCGCTGCACCGGCTACGTCAAGATCCTCGAGGCCCTCGAAGAGGCGGCCGCCGGGGAGGCCACGCATGCCGCGCGGTGAGCGTTCGACGGCGCCGGACGCCGGCCCTCTCGGAGGGCGCCACGAGCGTCCCGACGCCCGCGCCAAGGCCGCCGGCAGCACCCGTTACGTCGCCGACCTCGCCCTGCCCGGCATGCTCCACGCGATGGCGGCCGTCGCCGAGGTCGCGTCGGCGCGCGTGCGCAGGCTCGACCTCGCGGCGGCGCGCGCCGTCGAGGGCGTCGAGGCCGTCCTCGTCGCCGCCGACGTCCCCGGCACGAACCTCGTGGGCGTGATCTTCCCCGACCAACCGCTGCTGGTGGAAGACCGCGTGCGCATGGTCGGCGATCGTCTCGCGCTGGTGGCCGCGCGCACGCCCGAGGCGGCGCGGGACGCGGCACGAGCGGTGGCGGCCGATCTCGAACCGCTCCCCGGCGTCCACGATCCCCTCGCGGCGCTCGACGGCGGGGCGCCGCCGGTGCACGAGAAGGGCAACCTGATCCAGGCGTTCACGGTCGTGCGCGGGAACATCGAGCGCGCGCGGCGACGCGCCGCCACGGTCGTCGAGGCCTGCTACCGCATCGGCGGCCAGGAGCACGCCTACCTCGAGCCGCAGGGGTGTCTGGCGATCCCCGAGGGGCGCCGGCGGATCACGATCGTCGCATCCTGCCAGTGCCCGTTCTACGTCCAGCAGGCCGTGGCTCGGGTGCTCGGACTGCCGCTCGCCGCGGTGCGCGTCGAGCAGGCCCCGACCGGCGGCGGTTTCGGCGGCAAGGAGGATTACCCCTCGGAGCCGGCGGCGTGCGCCGCGTTGCTCGCGTTCGCCACCGGCCGCCCCGTCCGCTTCCTGCTCCCGCGCGAGATGGACATGCAGGGCTCGACCAAGCGCCACGCGATGGTCGTGCGCCACCGCTGGGGCGCGGACGCCTCCGGCCGGCTGCAGTTCGCCGAGGTCGACGCGGTGCTCGACGCCGGCGCCTACATCGGCATCTCGACCGTCGTGGCGGAGCGCGCGAACGTCTCCGCGATCGGTCCCTACCACGTGCCGGCGGTACGCGTCGGCACCCGCGTCGCCTACACCAACAACCTCTTCGGCGGGGCGTTCCGCGGCTTCGGCGCCCCGCAGGTCACGTGGGCCGCCGAGGCCACGATGGACCGGCTCGCCCGAGCGCTCGGCCTCGACCCCCTGGAGTTCCGCCGCCGCAACCTGCTCGACGACTCCAGGCGTCGCACCTGCACGGGCCAGCTCCTGCCGCGGCCGGTCCTGGCGCGCGAGTGTCTCGACCGCGCCGCCGCGCTCGCCGGCTGGGACGAGGCCCACGCCGCTCCGCAACCGGGCGGCGGCGCGGTGCGCGAGGGGATGGGGATCGCGCTCGTGCTCTACGGCTGCAACCTCCACCACGGCGGCCAGCGCCTCGACCGCTCCAGCGCCGTCGTCATCCTGCAGGCGGACGGCTCGGTGGTCGTGCGCGTCGGCATCACCGACATGGGTCAGGGCAACCTGGCCGCCTGCCAGACGATCGCCGCCCAGGCGCTCGGCGTCGACCCCGCCGCGGTGGAAGTGTGGCAGCCGGACACCACCACGGTCGCGGACTCCGGGCCGACGGTGGCCTCGCGCGGAGCGCAGGTGTCGGGGCTCGCCATCCTCGACGCGGTGCGGCGGCTGCGGCGCCGACTCGACCCCGTCGCGGCCGAGCTGCTCGGGTGCACCCCGGCCGAGGTCGAGCTCGCGGGCGGGTATGCGTTCGTCGCCGCGGCGCCCGAGCGCCGGGTGGCGGTGGCCCGCGTCGCCGCCGAGATGGCGGCACGCCGGGTCGAGGCGGTCGCGATCGGGTGGTACCGCAGCCGGCGCCGCCGCTTCGACGCCGCCACCGGCCACGGCGATCCCTACGAGTTCTATGCGATCGCGTGCCACGTCGCGAAGGTCGCCGTGGACGCGGATCTCGGGATCGTGCACGTCCGGGAGGTCGCCGCCGTCCACGACATCGGCCGCGTGATCCACCGCGACGCGCTCGAGGGCCAGATCCAGGGCGGCGTCGTCCAGGGCATGGGGTGGGCCACCACGGAGACGCTGGCGCTCGACCGCGGGCGTCTCGTCAACCGGTCGTTCACCGATTACCTCATCCCCACGACGGTCGACGCGCCGAAGATCGACGTCGCGCTGGTGGAGCGCGGCGGCGCGGGCGGGCCGTTCGGGGCGAAGGGGATCGGCGAGCCGTCGTTCATCCCGACCGCGGCGGCGATTCGCAACGCGGTCGTCGCGGCGCTCGGCGTCGAGATCGACACCCTGCCGCTGACGCCGCCGGCCATCGTGGCGGCGCTCGGCGACCGCCACCGATTCGCGTGGGTGGCGCAGGAGGAGGCGGCCCCGTGGACGCGCTGAGACGACTCCTGCAGGCCGTCGACGAGGGCGACACGTGCGTCCTCGCCACCGTGGCACGGGTCGCGGGGTCCGCGCCCCGCAAGGACGGAGCGCGCCTGCTGGTCTCCGTGCGGGGCATCCGCGTCGGCACGGTGGGGGGCGGCGAGGTGGAGGCGGCCGCGCTCGCGGCCGCGACCGAGATGCTCGCCGCCCAGGATGCGACCCGAATGTTGGAGGTCGCGACGCGGTGCGGCGGCGTCGTCACGGTGCTGCTGGAGAAGTTCTCGCCGCAACGGCGACTCCTCGTGGTCGGCGCGGGCCACGTCGGCCGGGCGGTCGCAATCGCCGCGGCGAAGGCCGGCTACCGGGTGACCCTGGCCTCGCCCGGGGGGCCGGAACCGCTGACGGGCGCGCCCCAGGTCGAGTGCGTCGCAGCCGCCGGCCCCGCGCTCCTCGACGGCTGGGCGACGGCCGAGCGCACGCAGGTGGTCGTGGCCACCGGCGACGCGGATGCCGACGGCGAGTGGGCCGTCGCGGCGCTCGCGGGTCCGTTCGCCGGCGTCGGCGTGATCGGCTCCGCGACCAAGGCAACGGCGATCCGGCGCGCCGCGGCGGTCGCCGGAGTGCGCCCCGAGCGAATCCACGCCCTGCGCTGCCCTGTGGGCCTCGATCTCGGCGCCGTGACCCCGGAAGAGATCGCGGTCTCGGTCGTGGCCGAGCTGATCCGGCTCGACCGCACCGGAGGGGTCCCCGAGGAGTGGCGACGCGCGCCGCGGGCGTGATCCTCGCCGGAGGCGCCGGCACGCGATTCGGCGGCCCGAAGGCGTTCGCACGGCTCCCCGACGGACGCACGTTCCTCGCGGCGTGCGCCGACGCGCTCGTTGCCGGAGGCGCCGCACCGGTGGTGGCGACGCTGCCGCCGGGGGCGGAAACCCCCGCACCGGACGGGGTGATCGCGGTCCCCCTCCCCGACGCGGGTCTGCCGATGTTCGAGTCGCTCGCGTGCGGACTCGCCCGCCTCCTCCCGGATTCCAGCTGGGAGCGGGTCGTGGTGCTGCCCGTGGACCACCCGCTCGTGCGCCCGGCCACCGTCCGCGCCCTCGCGGTTGCCGTGGGCGAGGCGGCGATCCCCGCGTACCGGGGTAAGCACGGCCACCCGGTCGCGCTCGCACGCGCCGTGGCCGAACGCGTGGCCAGCGGCGAGCTCGGAGGACCCACGCTGCGCGAGGTGCTGCGCGCGGTCGCGACCGTCGAGGTGGCCGTGGACGACCCCGGCGTCACGGCGAACTGCAACACCCCGGAGGCGCTCGCGGCTGCGCTGGCGGCCGGCGAGCCATGGCGACCGCAGTCCCCGCCGACTTGACGCCCGTCAAGGCGCGCGCCTCGCACGGTCGCTAGGCTCGTGTTCGTACGGCGCCGGGAGGGGGGCACGAGTGGCGGCTGGACACATCGTTCGGATCGACGAGACCAAGTGCGACGGCTGCGGGCTCTGCATCTCCGCCTGTGCCGAGGGCGTCATCGCGCTTCTCGAGGGCAAGGCGCGCGTGGTGCGCGAGTCGGCGTGCGACGGCCTCGGCGCCTGCATCGGCGAGTGCCCGCGGGGAGCGATCGTCGTGGAGTGCGCGGCGGTCGAACCGGGCCCGCCGGCCGGCGCGGGCCTCGGGCGCGCGCCTGCGGGCCAGCCGGCGCCCACCCCCCCGCGGGCCCCCCACGGCGGCTTCGCCGCCTGCCCCGGATCCCGTGCCGTCGAGCTGGGGCCACGGGAACCCGTCGCCGGCATCGCCGCCGACCGCGCCTCCGCGTTGCGCAACTGGCCGGTCCAGCTCCACCTGATCTCGGCGGCCTCGCCGCAGTTCCACGGCGCCGACGTCCTCCTGGCCGCCGACTGCGTGGCGTACGCGCTCGGCGACTTCCACCGCGACCACCTCGCGGGGCGCGCGCTCGCCATCGCCTGCCCGAAGCTCGACGCTCGCCAGGAGCTCTACGAGGACACGCTCGTCGCCCTCATCGACGGCGCCGCGATCGCATCGCTCACCGTGATGGTGATGGAGGTGCCGTGCTGCGGCGGACTGGTGCGGCTCGCCCGGACGGCCGTCGCCCGTGCGCGCCGCAGCGTCGCGCTGCGGGCGCTCGTGGTCGGGGTCAGGGGCGACATCCGCAGCGCGGGGCCCGTCGCGACGACCGGGACAGGCGCTCCGTCCGCCGTCCTCCCCGCGCTCTGAGACGGCCTCGGTGGCCCGGTCGGCGACGCGGGCCTCGGCGCGGCGCTTTGCTATCCTTCGCGCCCAGTGGGTCCTGACCGAGTCGAGGGCAGGTCCGCAACGGCCGGGCGCGCACGAGCGACGGCCGCGTGGGTCGCTGCGGCGCTGGCGTTGGCTGCGGTCGTGCGCCTCCCCAGGACCCTCGCGGACGACTTCCCGATCAACGACGGCGGGATCTTCTTCGTCATGGCCAACGAGCTCGCCGACGCTCGGCTGGCGCTGCCGGCGACCACGTCCTACAACGGCGCTCGCATCCCGTTCGCGTACCCGCCGCTCGCGCTCTACGCCACCGCGGCGATCCACATGACGACGGGCGCGTCGGTGCTCGCCCTGCTGCGCTTCCTCCCCCTTCTCGCCAACCTCGGGGCCGTCGCGGTCTGCTTCCTCCTCGCGCGGTCGATCCTCGGAACGACGTCGCGGGCGGGCCTCGCCGCGCTGATCCTCGTCCTGCTCCCGCGCAGCTACGAGTACCTGATCATGGGCGGGGGCCTGACGCGCTCGTTCGGCTTTCTCTTCGCCTCCGTCGCCGTTGCGTGCGCTCATCGCCTCTTCGTCGACCGCCGTGCGGGCGCCGGGGTTCCGACCGCGGCCGCGCTCGCGCTCGCGGTGTTGTCGCACCCGGAGATGGGGCTGTGGGCGGCCGCGAGCCTCGCGTTGGTCGTCGTCGCCGGCGGGCTGGAGCGCCGGACGGTGGCCGTCGCCGCGGCCGTGGCCGTGGGCGCCGCCGCCATCGCCTCACCCTGGTGGGTCACGATCCTCGCCCGCCACGGCGCCGCGCCGTTCCTCGCCGCCTCCGGCACCTCGGCCTGGGGCCTGCGGCCCCTGCTCGGCCTCCTCGGCCGCGGAGCGACCGGCGAGGCCGGCCTCGCGCCGTTCGCGATCCTCGCGCTCGTGGGTCTCCTCGACGCCGTCGTGCGCCGCGACTTCTTCCTCCCGGCGTGGCTCGTGATGACGTTCGCCGTCGTCCCCCGCAGCGCGCCGACGCCGGCGGTCGTGCCGCTGGCCCTACTGGCGACGCGGGCACTCGCAGACGTCCTCCTGCCACGCCTCGAGCGTCTCGCCCAGGCTGCGACGGCGCGCGGCGGGGCGCCGGCGGCGCCCGGACGCGGCGTGCCGCGGTGGGCGCTCCGGGCCGCCGTCGTGGCTCCGTTGCTCGGCTACACACTAGTCGCCTCCAACCTGCGCCGGACCCCCGAGGACTGGCCGTCGATGCGCCGCGTCCCTCGCGCCGAGCGCGAGGCGATGCGGTGGGTCGCGGCCAACGTCGGCACGGACCGCCGCTTCGTCGTGGCGTCCACGAGCCGGTCATGGTGGGCCGACCCCGTCGACGCCTGGTTCCCGGCCCTCACCGGTAGGGTGAGCGTCGCGACACCGAACGGCGCGGAGTGGCTGCCCCGCGGCGAGTTCGCGCGGCGGGTGCGGGCGTACGAGGCGCTCAAGCGGTGCGCGGGCGTGGACCCCGGCTGCCTAGATGCCGTGTCCGAACGCTTCGGGTTGGCGTTCACCGACGTCTACGTCTCCAAGCCGCCTATGGCGATGGGCGCGGTCGCGGCGCCCAACGCGGCCCGCACCGCCGGCGGCGCCTTCACCGTCGTCTACGACGGCCCGGGCGCCACGGTATTCGCCAGGCGCGAACGCCCCGACTCGAGGTGACCGACGGTGCGCAAGGACACCCTGTTCGTGGCCACGGTCGCCTACCTGCTCCTGCCCAACGTGGTGTTCGCGGCGGGCTGGCTCCGCCCCGGCTGGGGATCCGCCGTCGTCCTCGTCGCGGCGGCGTGCCTCGTCGACGTCGTCCGGCGCGCGCGCACCGACCGGCCGCCGCTCTCCAGGCTCACCTGGGTCGTCGTCCTTGGACTCGCGGCGTTCTGGGCGATCGCCGGCGGCATCGGCGAGCTCAACGGTCAGATGTCGGACTACACCAAGCACAACCTGGTCTTCCACGACCTCACCGTGGAGCCGTGGCCGGTGATCTACCGCGCGGCCGATCTCGGCGACCCGATGCTCTGCTACTACGTGGCCTATTACCTGCCGGCGGCGCTCGTCGCCAAGCTCGTCGGCCTCCAGCACGCGGCGGCGGCCTCCCTCGCCTGGGGGTCCGCGGGCGTGGTCCTGGCGTTCGCCTGGGTCGCCCGGCTGGGACGGCCGGACGGGCCCGTGGTCCTGGCCCTGTTCACCCTCATCGACGGCCTGTGCTGGATGCCGGGCCTGGCCGAGCTCGCGCGCCGGATTGCGCTGGGGGTCGGGGCGCCGCCGGGCGGATGGTGGCAGACGGACGGGTTCACCGAACAGTTCTGGAACCTCGCCAGCGTCCACACCAGGCTCATGTTCCAGTCGGAGCCGTCGCTGTTGATCTGGACCCCCCAGCACGCGCTGGGCGGCTGGCTCGCCACCGCGTGCGTGCTCAGCGTCGCGTGGGAGGGCCGGAGCGTCCGCTACGTCGCACTCGTCAACGCCGCGGTCGTGCTCTGGTCTCCGTTCGTCGCCGTCGGATTGCTCCCGTTCACGTTTGCGGCGGCGTGGCGCCGGGCGCGACGCGAGCTCTCATGGGCCGATGCCCTCGGCGCCCTGGCGCTGGCCGTGCCGGTGAGCCTGTACTTCCGGGCGCACGCGCCGCAGCGGTACTTCGGGCTGTTGGCACTCGCGTTGCCGGACCTCGGCGCGTGGTCGAGGTACCTCCTCTTCCTGGTGCTCGCCGTCGGCGCGGTCTGGACCGCGGTCTGGCTGCTGCAACGCCGGTACGTCCTGCTCGACCCTGGCCGGTCGCAGGCGTTCTTTCTTTCCGGCGCCGCGCTGGTCGCCACGACGTTCGTCTACATGGGCAAGTACAACGACTGGGCGATGCGCGTTTCCATCCCGTCGCTGTTCGTTCTGCACCTCACGGCCGCGACGGCCGCGGCCGCTCTCTGGCGGCGCCGGGCCCCGCTCGTGCATCGCCTTGCGTTCGCCGCGCTCCTCCTGCTGACGGCCGAGCGCACGCTCAAGGCCTACCTGCTGGTGCCGCTGGGGCGCGCCGGCGCGCAGGGGATCACGACGACCATCGCGACCGCCCGCCGCGCCGCGGACGGCCTCGTGCGCCTGCGCGACGGCGACGACCCCGACGTGGCGACCCAGTACCTCGGCTCGACCGCGAGTTGGTTCGGCCGGCATCTGATGAAGACGCCGCCAGACGGTGGCACGCGCCCGGCCACCTCGGGCGGCGGCTCGGGGAGGAATCCGTGAGTCCGATTCTCGTGACCGGTGCGACCGGTTTCATCGGCGCGAAACTGGTCAAGCGCCTCGTCTCCCGTGGGTCCGCCGTCCGCGCGATGGCGGTGGAACACGACCCGCTGATCAGGGCCCTGGATGGCATCGACTGCGAGATCGTGGTCGGCGACATCACGCGCGCGGAGACGCTCGCCGCACCGCTCGCCGGTGTGGGCACCGTGATCCACCTCGCCGCCGTTCTCCTCGCCGACGACCCCGCGCTGTTCAGGCGCGTCAACCTCGAGGGCACGCGCAACCTCGTCGCCGCGTCGATGGCGGCCGGCGCGCGGCACTTCGTCTACGTGTCGGCGGCGGCCGCAGGCTACCGGGTCCGCACCAGCTACGGGGAGACCAAGCACCTCGCCGAGCAGCTCATGCACGACCCCTCGGGGCGGACGAACTTCACGATCGTGCGGCCGACGCTCGTATTCGGCCCGGGCGGCGGCGGACAAGAGCTCGTCCGGTGGGTCGACCAGCTGCGCAGGTTCAGGTGGCTCATCCCGCTGGTCGGGCGCGGCCGGGCGCGCAAGCGGTGGGTGCACGTCGACGATCTCGTCGAGGGGCTGGCGCGGCTGGTCGACCAGCCCGTTTCGTACGGCAAGACGTACAACTTCGGCGGCGGTGACGCGCACTCCATGCGGGAGTACACGGAGATGGTGTGTCGACGTCTCGGGCTCACCGCGCCGATCGTCGCGGTGCCGGTATGGGTTTGCCGGGCGCTCGCGGGCCTGCTGCGCCACGTCCAACGCAGCCCCCTGCTCAAGCGCGACACCATCATCGGCGTGGTCATGGACGCCGACTTCGACATCGAGCCCGCGCGCCGGGAGATCGGCTACGACCCGGTCGCCTTCGAGGACTGGCTCTTCACGAGGACGGCGGACGACCCGTTCTGGGGGGGTTGACCGGACCGGATCCGACCCAACCGGCCCCCGGGCGACGCCCGGCGCCTCTCGTCGCGCCTACCTCGCCGCCGGAGCCGGACCGGCTTCGGTCGACGGTCGATCAACACGTGCGCTCAACCTGAGTGCGGCCAGCGCTCTCCGGAACGGGAATTGCGATGTAATCTGTCTCCACGACAAGGAGGCAACCCGATGGGCGCCAACCCCTCACCGCGTGTCATCCGCCCTTCCACGATCCTCCTGGCGGCTGCGGCGCTCCTGGTCGCAGCCACGGGCCGCTCGGAGGGCGTGCTCCTCCCGGCGCTCTCCGAGACGAGCGCCGCGTGCAACGAGTGCCACAAGCAGGGCTCGCCCGGGATCGTCCAGCAGTGGGGCGACTCCAAGCACTACCGCGGCAACGTGGGGTGCTTCGAGTGCCACGGCGCCAAGGCGGGCACCCCGGGGGCGTTCGAGCACAACGGGGCCGTCATCCACACCGTCGTGACGCCCGCCGATTGCGCCCGTTGCCACGCGCGCGAAGCGGCCGAGTTCCAGGCCAGCCGCCACGCCAAGGGCGCCGAGATCCTCGGCTCGCAGGACAACGTGCTCGCCGAGGTGGTCGAAGGCAACGCGGCGTTCTTCGGCGGCTCCGCACTGCTGGCCAACGGGTGCAGGCAGTGCCACGGGTCGACGGTCAAGGTCGACAAGGACGGACGGCCCACGCCGGACACCTGGCCCAACACCGGGATCGGGCGCATCAACCTCGACGGCTCGCGCGGCTCGTGCTCGGCCTGCCACCAGCGCCATACCTTCTCGGCCGCGCAGGCGAGGGTGCCCGACACCTGCGGCAAGTGCCACCTCGGGCCGGACCACCCGCAGAAGGAGATCTACGAGGAGTCCAAGCACGGCATCGCGTACGCCGCGAACGCCGGCAGGATCGGGATCGAACGCCCGAAGTGGGTCGTCGGCGAGGACTACGGCGTCGGCCCGACCTGCGCGACGTGCCACTTGAGCGCGACCCCCGCGCAGGGCGTCACCCACAACGTCGGCGACCGCATCTCCTGGAACAACCGCCCCGACGTCTCGATCCGCACCGACCTCGCCGACGCCCGGCTGGGACTGCCCGGCCCGCGCCCGTGGGCGAAGCGGCGCGCCGCCATGGAGGACGTCTGCGGCGCGTGTCACGCGCCGGCGTTCGCCTACGGCTTCTACACGCAGTACGACGGGCTCGTGGCGCTCTACAACGAGAAGTTCGGAGGGCCAGGCAAGGCGATCTTCGACGCGCTCAAGAAGGGCGGACTGGCCGGCGACACCCCGTTCGCCCAGAAGATCGACTGGACCTGGTTCGAGGTCTGGCACCACCAGGGGCGGCGCGCCCGGCACGGCGCCTCGATGCAGGGGCCCGACTACACGCACTGGCACGGCCTCTACGAGGTCGCCAAGGTCTTCTACTCCGAGTTCATCCCCGAGGCGCAGGCACTCGTCGCCAAGGGGGTCGCGAGCGGCGGCGAGCGGGCCGCGGCGGCCGTGCAGGTGGGCGCGCTCATCGACGCCACCTTGAAGAGCGAAAACCACCGGTGGTTCCTGGGCCTCATGACGCCGGCCGAGCGGGCCGAGCGCGCCCGGCAGCGTGAGGAGTTCGACAGGCACTACATCACGAAGACGGACGCCAAGCCGTAGGGCGGACGGCGCGCGGCCGAGCGTCTCACACCCTGAGGGCGACCACCTCGATGCGCGCCGGGTCGCCGATGCCGAGGCGCTTCCCGATGGCGGTCTCGATGTGGCGGCTCTGGCGGGTCTTGTCGGGCAGCCCCTTCTCCGCCCGCTTCGCCGCGATCACGCCGCGACAGACGACGTCGAGGGCGACCGCGTCGCTCGCCACGAAGATCGCACTCGGGCGCCACAGGCGAGAGCGGTCCGCGGGGCGCGGCCCGTCGTCGAAGCACGCCTCGGTGGCGTCCATCACGATCAGCGGCATCCGGGTCGTCGCGACGAAGTGCTCGTACGCTTCGGCGATGAACGGGTCGCAGCCGTTGTCGTGGGCGCTCCGGTAGTGGTCGTAGCACCCGAAGGCGATGTTCTTGAGGGCGAGCGTCACGCCCGAGGTGCCGTGGTCCTTGAGGACCGGCAGGTTGACGGTGACGTCCGTGCGCTCGACGGCCATCGTGTCGATCGCGGCCGTGCCCTTGCTGCCGCGAAGCATGGTCTGCGCGCGGTACCGGCCGCCGGCCTCGACGCTCTCGCCGTGGCGGCCCTTCCCGAACTTGTAGCGCGTCGGCCCGAAGTGGTCCCGCCAGCGGTCCCACACGATCACGTTCTCCGGTTTGACGCCGGCGGCGATCACGCCAGCGGCGACGCCATCCGTGATCTCCGGAGCCGTGTAGACGAGGGGGCGGCCGAGCAGGTTGATCTTCAGGCCGACCCGCATCGCGGGATCGATGAAGTGCCGCCATGCGGCCTCCGGGGTCGAGGCGCCTGCGAGCGCCATGACGCCCTTCTCGACCATCGCGCGCACGACGCGCGGGTCTCTCGCGTCCCCGGCCCACGCCGCAGCCGATTCGACCCTGATGACGCGGGCCCGGTTCGCGGGAGGCGCGGCGAGTCCGGGCCGTAACGCCCCCAGCGCGGCGCCGCCGGTCATGGCGGCCAACAGTCCACGTCGGGTGATCCCATCGTTGCGTTCGCTCATGGTCGCTCCTCGCCGGGGTCGAGACGGCCGCTCGAGGACCGGCCGCGCGCTTGGAGTGTAGTACGCAGGCGGCGGCTCAACGGCTTCGAGCCGGAGCGGCCGGTGCGTCCGACATCGGGAGCCGGGTCCGGTGGGTCCCGTCGAATGCGGCGAGCGCGCCCGCCACCGCAGCGGCCGTCGGGACGAGACCGATCTCGCCGACGCCCTTGGCCCCGTAGCCGCCGATCGGGTCCGGCACCTCGATGAGGATCACCTCGACCTCGGGCATCTCGGCGGCCTTCAGGATCCCGAGGTCGCGCAGCATCGTCGAATCGGGCCGCCCCTCGCTGCACGGGAGCTCCTCCGAGAGCGCGTAGCCGAGCCCCATGTGCACGGCGCCCTCGATCTGCTGCGCGCAGGCGAGCGGGTTGACGGCGCGACCGACGTCGTGCGCCGCCACGACCCGCTCGATCCGACCGTCCTCATCGAGGATCACGACCTGGGTGGCGTAGCCGAACGTCATGTGGGTGACCGGGTCGTCGACCGGCGTGCCGGGCGCGACGGTGATGTCGCACACGTACTCGCCGTGGTACTCGCGCCCGGCCAGCGCCTCCAGGGAGGCGTCCGAGAGCGCGGAGGCGAGCTGCCGCGCCGCGCGCTGGGCCGCCATCGTCGCGAGCGCGGTGGCGCGGGAGGCCGTCGTCATCCCGCAGGTGACCGCGAGTTCGCTCCGGGTCGCCACGGTCATCGCCTCCGGGTCGAGCCCCGTTTCCTCGGTCACGACCTGGCGCAGGATCGTGAACAACCCCTGCCCCATCTCGGTGAAACCCGTGAGCACCTCGAGCCGCCCGCCCGGAGCCACGCGCAGCAGCACCCGCCCGATGTCCGCCAGCCCGTTGCCGATGCCGGTGTTCTTGATCCCGCACGCGATGCCGGCGCGGCCGGCGTTCGCCTTGTAGATCGGACGCACCGCCTCGAGCGTCTGCAGAATGCCGCACGACGCCTTCATGATCTGCCCGGTCGCGAAGCGATCCCCCGGCCGCAGCACGTTGCGCTCGCGGATCTCGTACCCGTCGAGACCGACCTCCTCGGCCAGGATGTTGAGGCAGCTCTCGATGGCGAACGCGGTCTGCGGCACCCCGAAACCGCGCATCGCGCCGGAGGGCGGGTTGTTCGTGTAGACGGTCCTCGCCTCGACGTCCACGGCGGGGACCCGGTACGGCCCGCACGCGTGCCCGGCCGCCCGCTCGAGCACCTTGGTCCCGACCGAGGCGTACGCTCCGGTGTCGCCGACGATGCGGGCCCGCACCGCCGTCAGCCGGCCGTCGGCGTCGCAGCCGACCTCGTAGTCCATCGTCAGGGGGTGGCGCTTGGGGTGGAGCAGGATGGACTGTTCCCGTGTGAGCACGGTCCGCACCGGGGCGCCGAGCAGCAACGCCGCGAGCGCCGTCTGCCCCTGGACCGAGAGGTCCTCCTTGCCGCCGAACGCGCCGCCGTTGGATACCAGCTCGACGTCGACCCGCTCGCGGCCCACCCCGAGCACCGACGCGATCTGCGCCTGATCGTCGTGCACGCCCTGCCCTTGCGAGAAGACCTTGACGCCGGTCCCCTGGGGGTGCGCGAGGCAGGCCTCGGGCTCCAGGAACGCGTGCTCGATGCGCTGGGTGGTGAACGTTCGGCGCACGACGTGCGCGGCGGCTGCGAGCGCGGCGCCGACGTCGCCGCGCGAGAACGCGGTGACCTCCAGCAGGTTCCCCGACGGGTGGATGGCCGGCGCCTCCGGGGCGAGCGCGGCCTCGACCGAGCCGACCGGCGCGAGCACGTCGTACGCCACCCGCACCGCGGCCGCCGCTCGCCGGGCGTGGAACTGGGTGTCGGCGACTGCGAGCGCCACGACGTCGCCCACGCAGCGGGTGAGCTCGCCGACGGCCACGAACACCGGCCAGTCCTTGACGATCAGTCCGACGAAGCGATCCCCGGGGACGTCTGCCGCGGTCAGCACCCGCACCGTCCCGGCCATGGCGAGCGCCGGCGCGGCGTCGATCGCCAGCACGTGGGCGCGCGGGTGGGCCGCGAGGACCACCGCGCCGTGCAGCATCCCCGGCAGGCGCATGTCCGCCACGTAGGGTTTCGCGCCCATCGCGTGCTCGAGCCCGCGGTAGCGCGGCGGGCTGCCGCCGACGCCGATGTCGTTCGCGACGGACGACGCCCGCGACAGCCCATGGCGCGCGCCGAAAAAGTCATCGCGCCGCGGGGCGTTGCCGGCGAATGCGCCGCCCGCACGCCACGCCTCACCCGCGGTTCGGATCGCGTCGAAGATGCGCTGGTAGCCGGTGCAGCGGCAGAGGTGGCCCGCGAGCGCCTTGGCCACGGCCGCGCGGTCGTCGGTCTTGCCGCGCTGGAGCAGCGAGGCGGCCCGCACCACGATCCCGGGCGTGCAGTACCCGCACTGGATGGCGCCCTCCTGCACGAAGGCCCGCGCCAGGACCTGCCGCTGCGCCTCCGGGATCCCCTCCAGGGTCACCACCTCGCGCCCCGAAACCTCGTGCGGCTTCTTCAGACAGGCGAGCGCCGGCCGGCCGTCCACCAGCACCGTGCAGCAGCCGCACACCCCCTGGGGCGCGCAGCCGTCCTTGGGCGAGGTCACGCCGCACGCCTCCCGCAGCACCTCGAGAAGGTGCATCCCCTCCTCGTACGGGGCGGCGGTCGCGCGGCCGTTGAGCGTGAAGGTGACCGTTGGCATCGGCGTCGGTGCCCGCCTCGCGGCCGATGCCGCCCGCGGCGGACCCACCATCATTCTAGTCCGTACCGTCAGGACCACCCTGGTTCGAACGAGGCGCCCGGGGCCCGACCTCGAGGCTGAGCGAGAAATACCGCCCGGCGCAGGCCGGTTGCAAGCGAGAGATCGCGCTCCTTGGAGGAAGACAATGCGTGCAAACCGTTCCTGGCCGGCCGCCTGTGTCGTGCTCGCGTCGTGCCTCGCCGTGATCTCGCCCGCCCGCGCCGAGGGGCGCGCGCCTGCGGCGCCGCAGGCGCGTCCGAGCCCGGGGGAAGCCGCCGCCGTGGGCGACAGCGGCGCGGCACGCCGGGTTCAGGGCGGCATCGGCGCCGACCGGGCCCCAGAAGCCGGGACGTTCCGGATCGACGGGACGGTCGAAGGGTCGGAGATCCGTGGGCCGTCGGTGGCGTCCGACGACACGATCCTGCTCCGCGAGCTCGCGGGCCTCGCGGTCACGCTGCGGGCGACCCCGCTCGACGAGGCGGGCAACCCGGTCGACGGCGGGAGGGTCATCGTGCTCAGGCCCAACGAGACCCGCACCGTGCATCTCGCCGAGACCCTCCCGGTGGACGATCTGCTCGGGCGCCGCCTCGCGATCGAGACGATCCGCGGCGCCGGCCGGGCGCAGGTGGAGGCGGCATGGCTGACGCCGGAGGAGGCCGAGGCCGCTGCGTCGAGGCCCCGAGCGCCCCGCCGCCGCCTCACCGGCGAACCGACGCCGCCGAGCGAGACGCTCATCGACCAGGCGGAGGCCGCCGGCGCGCTCGACCACGAGACCGCCGTGCTCTACCGCGTCTACGCGATCTTCGGCGACGCTCGCCTCCCGCAGGCGTACCGGGGCGACGACAGCAACGTCTTCGAGTCGCTCTACCTTTCGACCGTGGTGTCCGAGTGGGCCACGTACTCGGCGGCGACGCAGTCCGCGCTGAAGCCGTTCCTCACGCCCCCCGCGTACACCGGCAGCTGGGCGGCCGCCACCGGGATCTCCGCCGCCCCGCTCGAGGCGCACACTCTCGACCTGCCGCCGTTCTGCTGCCCGACCTGCATCTCGTCGTCTTGGAGCTTCAAGGAGAACGTCAACGGCAACGTCCGCATCTGGTACCAGACGGCGGCCAACGACGATGGCGTGGCCGCGATCCTGGCGACCACCGCGGACACCACGATCTGGCCCACGTACGCCGCGTTCATGGCGCCGCACCTCCCGCTCTCGGACGCGGGCGTCTCGTGCGACGGCGGCAGCGGCCGCCTCGACGTCTACCTCACCGACGTCGCCCGTTCCTTCACGCAGGGCCACCTCGGTTGCTCCAACACGCCGGCGTACATCGAGATGGGCCGCGCGGAGGGGGTGACGACCCTGGCGCACGAGATCTTCCACGCGTTCCAGTACTCGTTCCAGGTCGGGGGGTGCCTCACCGACGCGAACTACCGGTGGTGGACCGAGGGGAGCGCGACGTGGGCCGAGCAGTACATCTACCCGAACGACCAGGAAGCGCTCAACCAGGGGTTCCGTCTCGTCGACACGCCGGAGCAGGCCCTCGAGTCGGTTCGGACGAGCAGAGAGCGCGTCTACGGCACATTCCTCGTCCCCTTCTACGTCCAGAACAAGACCGGCTCTCCGAACTTCGTCAAGACCGGCTGGGAGAACTGCAAGAGCCAGGACGCGATCCACGCGGTGGACGCGGCGATCCCCGGCGGGTTCGCGCAGACCTGGCACGAGATCGCGCTCCGCGACTTCAACACCAAGCCGGTGGACGAGTACCGGAGGTGGCGCCCGCTCATCACGTACCACGCCAATCCCCAATTGAACGAGACGGTGGACTCCGGGTTCGCGCCGCAGAACGAGTTCACCCTGCACATGAACCTCGCCCACCTCTCGGCGACCTACAAGAACTTCTTCTTCTACGGGCCGGAGATGAGCACGGTCGCGTTCTTCAACGGCGCCACGCAGAACCTCCAGAAGATGGACGCGCCGGGGTACGGCCCGCTGTGGAATCCGCAGGCGGCGGACCCGGACAAGGTCAAGGGCGTCAAGGTCCAGGCGATCATCCGGATCGAGGGGCAGGACGCGCGGGTCGAGGACTGGACCGACAAGCCGTACGTGCTGTTCTGCCGCGACGCGGTCGCCGAGCGCCTGCGCCAGCTCACGATCGTGATCTCCAACGCGCGTCTCGACGACTCCAGCGGCAACGCCGTGCCGCCGGGGATGGACCCGGTGGTGTGGGTCTCGAACATGGGGTGCTGGAAATGGAAGGGAAGCACCCACTACAGCGCGGGGGGAAACGTCACCGTCTCGGAGGTCGCCGATAGCAGCGACGTCACGTGGACGCGGACGTCGGCGACCCACCGGCCGCCCCAGATCACCTATCAGGCCACCGGGCACCTCACGATCACGGCGGGCGGCGCGTGCTCCGGGACCGGCACGGTGCCGATCACCTCGGTCACGACCACCCTCACGACGTACAACTACACGCCGATCGACGCGGTGGCCGCGCGCGCCTACCTGGGCTCGGCCCTGGAGCTCAACACGATCCCGATCCAGTGTCCGAGGGGCGGACCCGGCACCCTGGCGGGCGGCTACTGGTTCAACATCTACACGGACGCGCCGCCGACCCCCCCGCCGTTCAAGCTCGGCGCGGACGGCAAGACACTCTCCGGGCAGTTCCACGACAAGACCAACGGCCTCGACTGGACCTGGAACCTCACCGCGCAGCGCGAGTAGAGGTCTGGCTTCCGTGCGATCGGGACCGCACGGCCTCCGCCTGACGTCCGGCCGCGGCCTTGACACAAACGCGACTGCGTCGCACGATAGATGACAGTCCCGGCATGTCGAACGCATCTGCAAACCCCCGCAGGTGGCGGCTCGGGTTGATTTCGCATGGAGGCATCGATGCGTAACTGGCGAGTGGCCCCAGTGCTGCTGGTGATCGTCGTTCCGATGACGGCCGTTCCGCTGTCCGCGGCCGGCCGTGCGCCCCAGCCTGTCGCCGATTTGGAGAACGAACCGCTCCTGGTGGTGGCGAACGGCGAGGAGTCGGAGATCCCCGCGCAGGCGATCGCCGAGGCCTCGGGGTTCGACCCCGCCCGCTGCCTGGTCGTGCTCCACGAGACGGCGGGCGCGCCGGTCACGGTGCGGATGACACCGCAGGTGCCGGCCCCGTTGCCGCCAAGCCCCGGCCGGGCATTCGTCCTCGCGGCCGGCGAGCGGCGTCTGGTCAGGCTCGGCGACGAGTTCGACGCGGCCGACGTCTCCGGCAACGACGTCCTCGTCGAGGGGATGCGGGGCGGCGGCCGCGTTGCGGTGCGCCTGCTCTGCGGCGAGGGGCCGGACGCGACGGCGCTCTCCGTCGAGCGCCTCGACCAATCGATGCCTGCCGCAACCACCGGGATCCGCGCGATCCGGCGCCGGCTGCTCCGCCGGCAGACATCGACTGCCGCCCTCATCGACCAGGCGGTCGCCGCCGGCACGCTCGACCGCGAAACCGGTCTGGTCTACAAGACGTTCGCCCAGTTCGGTGACGCGAGGCTGCCGGCGCAGTACCGCGGCGACGACGCCTACGTCTTCGACTCGCTCCAGCTCGACGACGTCATCGCGGCGCTGCCGACGATGTCGCCGGCCCACCAGGCGCTCGTGCAGCCCTACCTGATCCAGCCCGCCTACCAGGGGAGCTGGGCCTCGGGCCCCGCGTCCGGCGGTGCGACCGTGCCGCAAGCGCAGTCGTCGTGCAACCCGTTCGACACGAACTGGAGCTGGGTCGAGCGGCCCGGCGGCGTGGTGCGGGTGTGGTTTCGCCCGACCGAAGACAACGGGGCTCTCGCTGAGTCGGTCCTCGACGCCGTCGAGGACTACATCTGGGGCAAGCTCGCGGGGGTCATGGCCGGGCACGTGCCGCTGTTCGACGACGGAGAGCTGTGCAACGGCGGCAACCTCACGGTCGACATCTACCTCGTGGAGTCCGCGGGCGATCCGGGGATCACGATCCCGTACCACTCCGGCGGCGCGGCAACGCCGGCCTACATCGAGGTCGTGCGCAACACCAACCTCCGTACGCTGCTCGCGGTCGTCGCGCACGAGCTGTTCCACGCCTTCCAGTTCTCCTACGGCCTTCCCTCCGACCTCCTGAGCGCCGACTACGACTGGTGGTGCGAGGCGAGCGCGACGTGGGCCGAGGACTTCGCGTACCCCACCGCGAACACCGAGTGGCCTCACGCGTCGGTCTTCATCGGACACCCGGAGAAGCCCCTCGACTACACCGACGCGAGCACGAAGCGCGAGTACGGCGCCTATCTCGTGCCGTTCTACGTCTACCACAAGACCGGCAGCGCGGCGTTCGTCGGGACCGCGTGGGCCAACTGCACTCATCAGCCGGCGGTGCAGGCGCTCGACGCGGCGCTGCCCGGCGGGTTCGCCGCGATCTGGCCGGAGGTCGCGCTCCACGACTGGAACGACAAACCCGTCGATCAGTACAAGACATGGGACCACCTCGAGGCGTCGGCCAGGACGATCGTGCCCGACCTCCCGGTCACCCTCTCGGGCAGCCCCGAGCGCGAGTACACGATCTCGTACCAGCTCCCCAGGCTCTCCGCGAGCTACAGCAATTACGACTTCAAGTACGCGGGCACGCAGGTGCGCAGCGTGGTGTTCTGGAACGGTGCGACGTTCGACCTCGAGAAACAGGCCGTGCCGGTCATCGGGCCGCTCTGGAACCCTCAGCCGGCGTCCGCCGCGGCCAGCCACGGGATCAAGGTACAGGCGGTCATCGAGATCGCGGGCCAGGACCCGAAGGTCGAGGACTGGACGGGCCAGCCCTACGCGACGTACTGCCGCGACATGACCGCCGAGCGCCTGGAGCACCTCTCGATCATCATCAGCAACTCGGAGCTGACCGATCGGTCGGGACTCGTCACGCCGCCCGGCGAGCAGCCGCGCCTGATCATCTCGAACATGGGCTGCTGGCAGTGGAAGGGCACGGCGCACTATACGGAGGTGGCCAACGACGATTCGCAGACCGACGACGTCGAGGTGACGTGGACGCGGGTCGCATCGCAGCCGCCTCCCCGGATCCAGTACCAGCCCTCCGGGGGGGTGACCGTCACGATGGGCGGGACCTGCTCGGGCGGCGGGAGCTTCCCGATCTCCTCTGCGGGCGCGCTGCTCGAGACCTACAACTTCACCCCGCTCGACTCGCCAGCGGACCGCTCCTACAAGGGCCAGGCCTACGACCCCACCACGGTCAACATCACCTGCAAGGGGAATCCCGGCATGACGTTCGTCGGTCCCTGGTTCGCGGTCCTGCCGCCGAATCCCCCGCAGTTCCCGTTCTACCAAGCCAGCGCCGACGGCTCGACGCTGACCGGGAGCTACACCGCCGGCGGGACGACCTGGACGTGGGAGCTGCACCCGCAGAGCCAGCCGTGACGACGGCCGAGCACCTCAGCTGGCCGTGGCGGGCTCCCGGAACGGGCTGAGCGTCAGCTCGCCGTCCGCGACCGCCAGGCGGACGGTGTCGCCGTCGGCGACCTCGCCGGCCAGGACCATCCGGGCGAGCGGGTCCTGAACGAGGCGCTGGATCGTGCGCTTGAGCGGCCGAGCACCGAAGTCGGGGTCGTACCCCTCGCGGGCGAGCAATTCGAGCGCGGCGCCGTCCGCCTCGACCGCGATGTGGCGGTCGGCGAGGAGCCGGTTCAGGCGCTCGAGCTGGATCTCGACGATCGCCCGAATGTGCTCCCGGGCCAGCCGGTGGAACACCAGCACCTCGTCCACGCGGTTGAGGAATTCCGGCCGGAAGTTGGCCTTGAGCTCGCGCTGGACGAGCTCGAGCATCCGCGTGCGGTCGGCCTCGGTGAGCTCCGCGATGACGTTCGACGCGATGTTCGAGGTCATGATCACGACGACGTTGCGGAAGTCCACCGTGCGGCCCTTGCCGTCGGTGAGCCGGCCGTCGTCGAGGATCTGGAGCAGCACGTTGAAGACGTCGCCGTGCGCCTTCTCGATCTCGTCGAGCAGCACCACGGAGTACGGCCGCCGGCGCACCGCCTCCGTGAGCTGGCCGCCCTCTTCGTAGCCGACGTACCCCGGCGGCGCGCCGATCATGCGGGCGACCGCGTGCTTCTCCATGTACTCCGACATGTCGAGCCGGACCATCGCCCGCTCGTCGTCGAACAGGAACTCGGCGAGCGCGCGCGCCAGCTCGGTCTTGCCGACCCCGGTGGGCCCGAGGAACAGGAATGAGCCGACCGGCCGGTGCGGGTCCTTGAGGCCGGCGCGGGCGCGCCGCACCGCGGTGGCGACCGCCGCAACGGCCTCGTCCTGACCGACGACGCGCGCCTTCAGTCGCGCTTCCATCTCGAGGAGCTTGGACTTCTCGCCCTCGAGCAGCCTGGCGACCGGGATCCCCGTCCACCGCCCGACTGTCTCCGCGATCGCCTCCTCCGTGACCTCCTCGGCGAGCAGCGAGCCGTGCGCGGCCTGATGCGCCTTGAGCCCGTCCGTCGCCGCCTCGAGCTCGCGGTTGAGGCGCACCAGCTCGCCGTAGCGGAGCTGGGCGGCGCGCTCGAGGTCGCCGTCGCGCTGCGCGCGCTCGGCGGCTTCCCTGGTCGTCTCGACCTCCTCCTTGGCCTTGCGGATGCGGGCGATCAGCTCCTTCTCGAGCTGCCACGTCGCTTTCATCCCGGCCGCGCGCTCCTTGAGCTCGGCGAGTTCCCGTTCGATGTCGGCGAGGCGCTCGACCGAGGCGCGGTCCCTCTCCTTGGCGAGGGCGCGCTTCTCGATCTCGAGCCGGACGATGGTGCGCTCGAGCTCGTCGATCACGGTGGGGAGCGAGTCGATCTCGATGCGCAGGCGCGAGGCCGCCTCGTCGATGAGGTCGATCGCCTTGTCGGGGAGGAAGCGGTCCGTGATGTAGCGGCTGGACAGCGAGGCCGCCGCGACGATCGCGCCGTCGGTGATGCGAACGCCGTGGTGCACCTCGTACTTCTCCTTGAGGCCGCGCAGGATCGCGACCGTCTCCTCGACCGAGGGCTCGCCGACCAGCACCGGCTGGAAGCGGCGCTCCAGGGCGGCGTCCTTCTCGATGTGCTTGCGGTACTCGGTCAGCGTCGTGGCGCCGATGCAGCGCAGCTCGCCCCTGGCGAGGGCGGGTTTGAGCAGGTTCGCGGCGTCGATCGCGCCCTCGGCGGCGCCGGCGCCGACCAGGGTGTGGATCTCGTCGATGAACAGCACGACCTCGCCGTCGGAGTCCACGACCTCCTTGATCACGGCCTTGAGCCGGTCCTCGAACTCGCCGCGGTACTTGGTCCCGGCGATCAGTGCGCCGAGGTCGAGCGCGACCAGGCGCCTCCGCTTGAGGAGCTCCGGGACGTCGCCGGAGGCGATGCGGGAGGCGAGCCCCTCGGCGACCGCGGTCTTGCCGACCCCGGGCTCGCCGATCAGCACCGGGTTGTTCTTGGTGCGCCGGGTGAGGACCTGCATGACGCGGCGGATCTCATCGTCGCGTCCGATGACGGGATCGAGCTTGCCCGCACGCGCGAGGTCGGTGAGGTCACGGCCGTACTTCTTGAGCGCCTCGAGCTTGTCCTCGGGGTTCGCGTCGGTGATGCGGTGGCTGCCCCGCACCTCCTGGATCGCGCGCAGCAGCACGTCGCCGGTGGCCCCGTGCCGGGCGAGGGCCTCGGCCGCCGAGCTGCCCTGGACGCTCGCGACCGCGAGGAGGAGGTGCTCGACCGAGACGTAATCGTCCTGGAACTGCGGCGCAAGCTTCGCCGCGGCGTCGAGGACCTTGCGCAGGTCGCGCGAGGGCTGCGCCTCGGCGCCGCCCTGCGCGGCCGGCAGGCGGTCCAGGGCCGAGACGAGGTCCGAGTGGATGCGGGCGACCGGCGCGCCGGCCTTCTCGAGGAGGCGGGGGGCCAGGCCGTCCTCCTGGCCCAAGAGCGCCACCAGGAGGTGGGCCGGGGTCGCTTCGGGGTTGCCCCGCTCGGAGGCCAGACGGAACGCGGTCTCCAGGGCTTCCCCGGCCTTGATCGTGAAGTTGTTTTTCGACGCCATGTTGCACCTCGCACCCGGAAGCGTTGCGCGTTTCCGACGACTCCAAGATAGAATCTTAGTGCGTTGTTGTCAAGTACGGACAATCGAGATCTGCGTATGATCATTATAAGATCGCCACTGGCGACGACTCTGGACCGACTTCTGCTCCGAACGTGGTTCGGACGGCGATCCGCCGAGGGTGCCGGCCGCGGCGGCGTTTGCGTCACGGCCGTGTAGAATGCCGCGAACCGCCACCGCGTCCATGCCGATTCCGGCGGAAAGCAGGACCTCGGAGGATCAACGCCATGACCGACCAGCGTCATACCCCCTACGTGCCCGCCGACTCCGACCAACGCGAGTTCACCATGCGGGCCCTCATCCTCGGCCTCTTCATGTGCGTCATCCTCGGGGCGGCCAATGCGTACCTCGGCCTCAAGGCCGGCATGACGATCGCGGCGACCTACCCCGCCGCGGTCATCGGCATGGCCGTCCTCCGCATGATGAAGGGGTCCCTCCTGGAGGAGAACTTCGCGCGGACCGTCGGTTCGATCGGCGAGTCGGTCGCCGCGGGCGCGATCTTCACGATCCCGGCGTTCGTCATCCTCAAGCTGTGGACGTTCAACACGCTCAAGGACTACCTCACCGCCAGCGCCCTCATGATCGTCGGCGGCATCCTCGGCATCATCTTCGTGACCATGCTGCGGCGCGTCATGGTCGAGGACCCCGAGCTCAAGTTCCCGGAGTCGGTGGCCGCGTCCGAGATCCACAAGGCCGGCCAGCGCGGCGCCGAGGCCGCGATCCAGCTCTTCAAGGCGATGGGCGTCGGCGCGGCCGTCCGGCTTCTCGACGCGCTCGGCGTCTTCTCCTCCAGCAACACGTTCACGGTCGCCGTCGGGAAGGTGCGGCAGAGCATCGTCCGGCTCGGGCTCACCAAGGACGCCCCCGCGATCACCGCCGGCGGCTTCTCGACGTTCTCGGCGCCGGCCGTCAGCCCGGCCTACATCGGCGTGGGCTACATCATCGGGCCCGAACTGGGGGCGCTCAACTTCGCCGGCGGCCTCCTCGCCTGGGGGCTCTTCGTCCCGCTGCTGGTCTTCTTCCTCGGCCCCGGCATGATCGACAAGTACGCGGCCGCGGCGGCCGGCGACCAGGCGGCCGCGTGGGCCAACATCGTCGGCGATCTCTACCGCTTCGTCGTTCGCCCCATCGCGGTCGGCGGCATGCTCGTGGGCGCCTGCTACACCCTCTACCGGATGCGCAAGAACCTCTTCGCCGCGCTGCGCCGCGCCGTCGGCGACCTCAAGAAGTCGGCCGGGGCCCACGAGGCGACCAGCCGCCTCGATCGTGACATCAACTTCAAGTTCGTGGCTCTCGGCCTCGTCGGGGTCCTGATCCTCATGATCGCGCTCTACTCGTACTTCACCAAGGCGATCGGACCAGCCGTCCTGGCCGCGATCGTCATGCTGGTGACCGGCTTCTTCTTCGCCGCCGTCTCCGGGAACCTCGTCGGCATGATCGGGTCCTCCAACAACCCGCTCTCCGGGTTGACGCTCGCCACCACGATCGTCGCCGCCCTGACCATGGTCATCATCGGCCTCAAGGGGGTCGAGGGCGTGGCGGCGGTGCTCGGCGTGGCCGCGGTGGGCTGCGTCTCCGCGGCGGTCGCCGGGGAAATGCTGCAGGACCTCAAAGTCGGGCACATCCTCGGCGGCACGCCGTGGAAGATGCAGGCCGGCGACCTGTTCGGCGTGGTCGTCGCCGGCGCCGTGATGTTCTTCCCCCTCTACGTCCTGCACTTCGCGGACATCAAGCAGTTCGGCGCGGCGGCCGGGTTCGGCAGCCCGCGGCTGCCGGCGCCGCAGGCCGGCCTGATGGCCGCCCTCTCCTCCGGGATCGTCGGCGGCGAGATGGCGTGGCCGCTGGTCGTGGTCGGGATCCTCATGGGGATCTCGCTCATCCTGATCAAGGTGAAGAGCCCGATGCTCTTCTCGGTGGGCATGTACCTGCCGCTCGAGACCACGTTCGCGATCTTCGTCGGCGGCGTCATCCGCGGCGTCGTCGACCGCATGCGCGAGAAGCGGGGCTACAACGACGCCCAGAAGGCCCGGGTCGAGAACGCCGGGGTCCTCGCCGCCTCCGGTCTCATCGCCGGCGAGGCGCTGATGGGCCTGCTCGTGGCCGCGGTGGTCTTCTTCCGCGCGCAGGGGTTCCCGTCGATCACCTGGGCCTTCGCGAGGCCGATGGCGATCCCGATCGCCGCCGTGCTGCTGGCGTACCTGATCTGGGTGCCGCTCGGCAAGGCCGGCGCGGCGGACGAGCCGGCGCCGCCCACGGCGGTCATGTAGGCGCACCGCGAGTGACGTCGGAGGCGGGCGGGCCACGTAGCTTCGAACGCGACCCGCCCGCAGTCCGGCACTCGGCCATGGAAACCCTCACCATCGTCCAGATGCTCGAGAAGACCGGGTTCGCGACCGGCTCGGTCGTCCAGATGTTCGACGCGGCCAAGGGGCTCGCCGCGCGCGGCCACGCGGTCGTGGTGGTCACGCGGCCGAGCGCGGAAATGGCCGCGCGCTGCGCCGCCGTGGGCGTCCAGCACGCGCCGCTGGCGCTCCGCCACGAGTTCGACATCCCCTCGATGCTGCGCTTCGCGCACCTCGCCCGCGAGCGCAAGGTCGACGTCGTTCACGTCCACAAGGGGATCTCGCACGCGGTCGCGCTCGGCGCCACCCTCATGCGCGCGCACTACGCCCTCGTCGTCAATCGCGGCGTCTCGTTCCCGATCGACCCCTGGAGCGCCCTGAAGTACCGGTCACCTCGCGTGAGCCGCATCGTCACCGTGGCCGAGAGCATCCGCGGGGTGCTGATCGCGAGTGGACGGATCCCTGCGCACAAGGTCGGCGTGGTCTACGCGGGTGTGGACCTCGAGCGCTTCGACCCGGCGCGGACCAGTCCCGCGGCGGTGCGCAACGAGCTCGGCATCCCGCCCGAGGCGCGCGTCATCGGTCACGTCGGGATGCGCGACTGGAAGGGTTGGAAGGAGCTGGTGCGGGCTTTCCCCGCGATTCGCGCCGACCACCCCGCCGCCCACCTCCTCCTCGTGGCGTGCACTTCGCAGGCGCAACGGGAAGGGGTCCTCGAGCTGGCCCGCGAGATGGCCCTCGGCGGCGCCGTCACCGCGACGATGGCGCGCGACGACATGCCTGACGTGCTCGCGGCCTGCGACGTGGTCGTCGACCCGTCATGGGCCGGCACGGGGATCACGGGCACCATCCGCGAGGCGATGGCGCTCGCCCGTCCGGTGGTGGTGACCGCGGTTGCCGGCAACCCCGAGCTCGTGGAGGACGGCGTCTCGGGGATCCTGGTCCCGCCGCGCGACGTGCCGACGCTGGCCGCCGCGATCTCCCGGGTCTTGCGCGACGCCGATCTCGCCGCACGTCTCGGGGCCGCCGGCCAGGAGCGCGTCCGCCAGGGGTTCTCGACGGCCGCGCGCATCGCCCGCCTCGAGGCGCTCTACCTGCGCGTCGTCCACGAGACCCGCAGCCGCAAGACCTGACCGACGAGCTGACAGTCGACAGCTCGAAGAGGGGCGACGATCGACAAAGCCCACCCTCATTGGTCGGCTGTGAGGCGTTGGCTGTCAGCTGTCGGCTGTGAGCTGTCACCTGAACCCTCACGCCCCCAGGCAGGTGACCCAGATCTCGCGCTTGCGAGGCCCATCGAGTTCCAAGAGGTAGACGGCCTGCCAGCGGCCGAGGGCAAGCTCCCCCTCGTTGATCGGAACCGTCACCGAGTGGCCGACCAGCGTCGAGAGGACGTGGGCGTCCGAGTTCCCCTCGGCGTGCCGCCACGCGAGACTCGGCAGCATCGCCGCAAGTGCGGCCAGGATGTCCTCCCCGACCGCGGGGTCGGCGTTCTCGTTGAGGAGGACCGCGGCCGTCGTGTGCGGCACGGCGACGTGGCAGATCCCCTCGGCCACGCCCGCGGCCGCGACGGCCTCCTGGATGAAGCTGGTCACGTCCACGAGCTGGCGTCGCCGTTGCGACGCGACCCCGATCACGTCCACGGGTACGCCCTCCCTTCCGGCCAGTAGAGGATGCGGTACCCCTCGGCGAGGAGCACCACGCGGTGCACGTAGTCCCACGTCTCCGGGATTTCGAGCGCCTCCACGAACTCCGGCCCGTCGTGCCGGCCGCAGGCCTCCCAGACATCCCGGACGCGGGAGGCGCCCGAGTTGTAGCAGGCGAGGGCGGCGGTCCACGATCCGTTGAAGTCCCGCCGCCAACTCGCCAGCAGCGCGGCGCCGGCGGTCAGGTTGCGGCCGGGATCGACAAGGTCGCCGGAGCGCGGCACGCCGGGCAGTCCGCGCAACACCTCGGCGGCGACGTTGGGCAGCACCTGGGCCAGGCCGAGCGCCCCGGCCGGGGAACGGGCGTTGGGGTTCCACGCCGACTCCTGGCGCACGAGCCCGGCCAGCAGCCACGGCGGCACGCCGGTGCGCCGCGCCGCGGCGTCGAGCTCGGCGCGCCAGGGCAGCGGGAGGTATCGCTCGAGCAGATCGCGAGGCAGGCCCTGCCAGGGCCCCGACTGGAGCCTGGGCTCGCCGCGCACGAGCAGCGGGATCGCTTCCAGAGCCGGCATCGCCGCGAGCGCGACCAGACCGAGCCAGCCGGGCTCGCGGCCGCCCGCCGCCTCGAGCTCCGAGCGCCACGCGAACACTACGTCCGCCACCCGTCCGGTCGTCAGGAGGTCCGCGGCCCACCCTGGCGGCGAGGGGACCGCCGGCGGCGCATCCGACGGGACCACGGCGACGCCGCGACGCCCGAGCGCCTCGGCGGCCCACTGCGCCGGCAAGTCGGGAAAGCCGCTCGCAGCGAGCGCCTCGAGGCCCGTGCGATCGCCGCGCCGCGCCAGCGCCAGCGCCCGCCAGAACGCGGCCAAGCGGCGCCCGCGCCCGCTCCGGGCGAGCGTCAGTGGCGTGGCCCCCGCTGCCCTCGCCTCGAGCAGCGCGAGACGGCGGCACACCCACTCGTAGCGGGCCTGGACCGCCGCCGCCTCGCTCGTCAGGAGGGCGGCCGCCTGCCCGAATCGGCCGAGCTCGACCAGTGCCTCCGCTTCCAGCACCTCGTCGCGGCCCCGCAGCGGGTCGCCCGCGGGGAGCAGCTGCGCCGCGCGTTCCGACGACTGCAGCATCCGCTCGAACGGCTTTTGGCGGCCGCCCCGCGGCGTGCCCCACGCGAGCTGCCGTTCGGCTTCGGCGCGCTCCACGAGACACGCACCGCAGCGCTGGCCGCCGCGCGCCGCCCACGCCATGGCGACCGAGGGCCGGTGCAGGCGCAGCGCGGCGCGGGAGGCAAGGACGAACCCGGCGCCGCCGGCGCGCGCCGCCGCTCGCAACGCCGATTCGGGCTGGCCCGCGTCGAGGCAGGCCTGTGCGTTGGCCGCCCACTCCGAGGCCGTGAACGTGGCCGCGAGGCGCGCCAGCGCGCGTGCGTCGATTGCGGCAGCGTGCTGCGGGAATTCGACCGCGAGACGCCGCTCGGCGGCGGACGCTGCGGCGCCGCCGGCCCGAGCGATTACCAGCAGGCGGCGCGCCGCGTCCTCGCGGCGCAACCCGTCGCCGTCCGGCAGCAGCGCGACCGCGGCCGGCGCCTCGCCACGCAGCGACAGCGCCTCCGCGCCGCGGAGACGTAGACGGACACGGTCCTCCGAGCTCAGCCATGGGGCGAGCGCCGCGGCCTCCCACAGGACGGCCCGCGACCTCGAGGCATCGAGCGCCTCCTCCAACCGCCGGGCGGCAAGGTGGGCCATCCCGCCCCGCGGGTGCGTGAGGGCGAACCCCGTCAACGCAGCCTGCGGCGCGCGTGCGTCGCAGGCGAACAACCCCCAGAGCAGTGCGGCCCGAGCGCGCTCCGCCTCGCGCCCTTGCACCGCCACCCGCATGAACGCCTTGGCGCGCGCGGCGGCGTCGCCCTTGCCCTGGAACGCCTGTGCGAGCCCCGGAGGCGAGGCGGCGCGGCAGCCGCTCACCAGCGCGAGAACGAGACTTGGAAGGGCCCGCCGCAGGGAGCGGCTACATCCCGAGCGCGGCCGGCTCGCCATCCGCCAGGATCCGCACCATCTCGTCGAAGAAGTAGTTGCTGGCCGACCGCACCTCCTGGGAGACGCGCTGGTCGTACATCTCCCGCGAACGGTCGATGTCCTCCTTGAGACGGCGGTAGATGTCGTGCGCGAGCTTGCCGGCCTGCACGGCCTGCTCGTTGTACAGGCGAACCTCGCTGACCAGCAGGCGCGCGAACCGCCGCGCCTCCTCGTGCTTTCGTTCGTCCTCGGGGGACCGGGCCGCGACCGGCGTCACGGCCGCGGGGATGGGCACCTTGAGCTGCATCGTCGCCGATGCGTCGGTCTCCGCCGCCGGCGCCTCGGGCGCCGCGACCGGGACCGCCTCGACCACCGGCGGCAACGCCTCGACCACGGGCGGCAACGCCTCGACCACCGCCGGCGCGGCGGCCTCGAACGCCGGGGCCGGCGCCGCCGCCTCGAACGTGGCCGGGGCCGGCGCCGCGGTCATGGTCACGGCCTCCATCAACGCCGGCGTCGGGACGAGGGTGCGGCCCGTCAGCGTCTCGAGCATCAGGCCGACCGTGTAGGTGAGCTGCTGGATCAGGGGCGCGTTCAGGCCGGCCTCGCCCTCGAGGGCGAGCAGGAGACCCACGACCTTGCCGCGCAGCGACATCGGCACCAGCAGGAGCCGCGGTTCGCTCCCCGGGAACCAGCCCGAGAGCACCGGGTCGACGTTCGGGCGAACGAGCACCGGCGTTCCGGCGGCGGCCCTCGCGAGCGCCGGAGAATCTGCGACCCTCCCTCGCCAGGTGCGCGGCGGGTTGCCCTCGGCGAACCCGGCGCCGGACCATCCCTGGACGGCCTCGTCCCGGATGACCACGATCGCCCGCGGCCCGCACCACGGCCCGATCTCGCGGAGCAACTCCTGCAGCACCTCGGACTGGGCTCGCCCGCCATCGAGGCGGCGCAACGCCTCGAGGTCCACGGTTGGCATCGGCGGAGGAGGCGGCGGGACCAGGCTCGCCAGCCGCTCGCTGACCGATGCGATCGGGAACAGCGCCTCGAGATCGGGAGGAACCACCATGCCCAGGTCGCCGGCAACGCGCGCTGCGAGGTCCCGGATCTGGCCCGCCGCCGCTTCCAGCTTGGCGCGCATCAGTGCGGCGGCGCCCTCCCGCATTTGCTCGAGTTCGGCGAGTATCGCTGCCTGCTTCTCCATGGCGCCTCCGTTGTCTCGATCCGACCGGCATTATCCGGGGGCGGCGTCAACTGTGTCAAGGAATCGTCGCGTTGCCCGCGCTTCTCCCGTCTGGTAGTTTCCTCGGCCGGGGGGCGTAATGGGACGGTTGGCACGACGCCTCGGAGGCGCCGTCGCGATCGCGGGGATCGCCGCCTGCGGCGGCCGTTCCGACGGCGTTCCGGCGGGGTTCGACGTCGCGACGGAATTCGCGCGGGTGCGCGCCGCGCAGGGCGACCTGACCGCGGCGCGCGAGCGGCTCGACCGCGCCCGGGCGGAGGCCGCGGCCGGGCCCGCCGCGGCCGCACGTGGCACGGCGAGCGCGCTCGACGCCCAGGCGGCCTTCGACCGCGCCTACGCGCGCCAGCAGCGGGCACTCGCGGTCTTCCTCAACCGCGCGCTCAACGCGGCCCCGGGACGTCCCGAGACGAGGGCCGCACTCGCTCTCTACGCCGACTCCGCGGTGGCCAACGCGCGTTTCCTCCTCGAACGCGGCGGCGATCGGGCGCAGGCGATCCGTATCCTGGACCCTCCGCAACGGGCCTACCGCGCGCTCGGGCTGCAACCCCCGCCCGAGCTCGCCGCCACCTTGGACGAGGCCCGCCGGGCTCCGGCCGCCACGCCGACCCCGCTGCCGACGGTGGCCGAACCGGGCCGCCGCCGGCGCCGTCCGCACCGCTGAGGACGTGCCCGCGGCGCGTCCGACCGCGACCGATCACGTGACGTTGACCTGCGCCCGCTCGACTGTGCTAACATTCCCTCCCTTTGACGAGCGCGCTCGCGCCCACCTTTCGAGGCGCGGCTAAACCGGCGCAGAGGGGGGGTGAAACCGAGCAATGCCCACGATGGTGCATGTTCGTGACAACGAGTCGTTCGAGCAGGCGCTGCGCCGCTTCAAGCGGAAGTGCGAAAAGGCAGGAATCCTGTCCGAGATCAAGAAACGGCAGCATTACGAGAAGCCGAGCGTGCGACGCAAGCGGAAGCTCATTCAAGCGCGCAAGAAGCTCCTCCGCAAGCTGGCCCAGCAGCGCAAGGCGGGTCTGCTGTAGCGCCCGCCGGCACGACCTTGAACTTCGCCTCGCTGGAGTTTGATCGGGTTCTGGAACTCGTCGCCTCGTTCGCGCGCAGCGACCTGGGACGACGCGAAGTCACCGCGACCCTTCCCCGCTTCACCCCGGGGGAAGGGTCGTCGGCGTTCGGGCTGACGCGGGAGATGCAGCGGCTCATCGCCGGTCGCGGCTCCCTCGGGTTCGACGGGCTCGATGCCGCGGAGTTGCTCCGCGGCGGCTCGCCGAGCCCTCATGAACCCCCCGAGCTCGCCCGCATCGTCGCGCTCGTCCGCCGCGTGGTCGAGGTCCGCGACGTCCTGCTCGGGGCGGACGCAGGGCCGTCGCTGGCCGCGGCCGCCGGGGCGTTGCCGAGCCTGGAGGCGCTGCTCGTCTTCTGCGAGCGCCGGCTCGGCCCCGCCGGCGAGGTCCTCGACACCGCCTCCCCGGCGCTCGCGCAAGCCCGAGCCGCCCGCGAGCGCCACCGCGGCTCCATCGTCGCCGCGCTCGACCACCTCCGCCGCGACCACGCCGTCCTCCGCGACCCGTTCACGGTCCGCCGCGACCGCTACTGCGTGCCGGTGCCAGCCCACGAACGGGGCGCGGTCCCCGGCCTGGTGCTCGACGTCTCCGCCTCCGGCGCCACGATCTTCCTGGAGCCGTACGCGGTCGTGGAGCTCAACAACGCCCTGACCGAGGCGACCGCGCTGGCGCGCGCCGAGGAGGAGCGCGTCCTCGCGGAGGTCGCCGCCGCGTTCCGCAGCAATCGGGACGGCCTGCTCGCCGCGGCCGCGGTCCTCGCCCGGCTCGACGCGGCGCAGGCCCGCGCGCTCTTCGGCCGGGCGTCCCACGGGACGCTGCTCGAGCCGGGCGCCGGCGCGACGCTGCGACTCGACGGTGCACGCCACCCGCTCCTCGACCCCGCGCTCGCCCCGCTCCGCGCCGACGTGCTGGGCGAGGGCGGCAACGTCCGGCCGGCCGTCCCGCTCGACCTCGCCTTCGCCGAGGGCATCCGACTCGTGCTGCTCTCCGGGCCGAACGCCGGCGGCAAGACGGTGGCGCTCAAGACGGTCGGCCTCGCGGCCCTGATGGCCCAGACCGGGATCCCGGTCCTGGCCGACGCCACCAGCGCGCTGCCTCGCCTGAGCCGGGTATGGTGTCACCTCGGCGACGAGCAGAACCTGTTCTCGGACCTCTCGACGTTCACGGGAGCGATGCACGCGACTGCGGCGCTGCTCGCCGACGCCGACGCCGACACCCTCGTGCTCTACGACGAGCTCGGTTCCGGTACGGACCCCGAGGAGGGGGCGGCGCTGGCGGCCTCGCTGCTCGAGGAGCTGGCGCGGCGCGGCTGCTGGACCGTGGCAACCGCGCACCTCATCACCGTTGCGGCCCACCTCGAGAGCGTTCCGGGCTCGGTCAACGCCGCGATGGGGTACGACGAGGCCAGCGGCCGGCCGACGTTCCGGCTCCACCTCGGGGCGCCTGGGCGTTCTCGAGGGCTCGCGATCGCGAGCTCGTGCGGCGTGCCGGCGCCGCTCCTGGAGCGCGCCCGTTCGATGCTCTCGCGCTCGTTCCTCGCGATCGACGGCTACCTCGCCGCGCTCGCGGAAGAACGGGAGCGGTTGGTCCGCCAGGAGAGCGCGCTCCGCGACGCCGAGACGAGGGCCGCGGAGGCGGCGGGGCGCGCCGAGGACGAGCGGCGGCGGCTGGCGGAGGAGCAGTCCGCGGCGAGGCGGCGACTCGACGAGGAGCGCGATGCGCTGCGCCGGCGCGCCAGGGAGCAGCTCGCCGCGGCGCTCGCCGAGCTCGAGCAGGCGCGCGCCCGGGGTGAGTTCCCGGGCAAGAAGCGCCTCGCCGCCGTGCGGCACGCCGCCCTCGACCTCGCACCGCCGGCGCCGGATCCGCCGACGCCCGCGGAGGCGGTGGCGGCGGGCGCCACGGTCCGCCTGCTCGGCACGACGGCGACGGGCGCCGTGGTTCGACTCGTGGGAACGCGGGCCGAGGTACGCGTCGGCGACAAGCGCCTCTGGGTGGAGGCGTCGGCGTGCGAGCCGGTCGAAGCGCCGGCGCCGCGCCCGCACGCCGAGGTCGAGATCGCAGCCGCCGCGCCGCCCGAGCACGAGCTCAACCTCATCGGCTTGACCCAGGAGGAGGCACGAGAGGCGCTCGAACACTTCCTCGATCGCGCCCTGATCTCGGGGCTCGGGCACGTCCGCGTGGTGCACGGGCACGGAACCGGCACCCTGCGCCGGGTCGTGCGGGAAGTTCTGACCGCGCACCCCGCGGTCGCCCGTTTTGGCCACCCCGCGCAGTATCTTGGGGGGACGGGCGTGACCGAAGCGGAGCTGGAGGCCAGGTGAACGTTGCCGGTGGATCGTCGCTGGTGGCTCGCGGGTCCGGCCTTCGCCGGGACGAGGCGGCGGCCCGTCCCACCGGCGGGGGGCGAGCGCTGGGAACCCGAACCGGGGCCGGTCGGCCATGAGCCAGTACGACCTCTCACGCCCCGTCCTCGATCAGCTCCGGGAGGCCGCCGACATCGTCGCCGTCGTCGGCGAGCACCTGACGCTGCGCAAGACCGGGCGCAACTACGTCGGCTTGTGCCCGTTCCACGGCGAGAAGACGCCGTCGTTCTCCGTCTCACGCGAGAAGGGGACGTACTACTGCTTCGGGTGCAAGCGCGGCGGCGACGTGATCGACTTCGTGATGGAGATGGAGCGCGTGGCCTTTGCCGACGCGGTCGAGCGCCTGGCCGATCGCTTCGGGGTCCGGCTGCCGCCGGCCTCGCCGCAGGCCCGTCGCCGCAAGGACGAGCAGGATCAGCTCGCGGAGGTGATGGAGGCCGCCCAGGCGCTGCTCGTGCGCCACGCCGGCGACGACCGCCCGCGCGCATTCCTCGAGCGCCGCGGGGTCAGCCAGCAGCTCGCGGCCGACTTCGGCCTCGGCTACTCCGCGGCCGAATGGCGGGGCCTCTACGACGAGCTGCGCAAGCGCTTCGCCGAGCGCGTCATGATCGCGGCGGGACTCGTCGTCGAGGGGGAGGGCGGCCGCGTCTGGGACCGCTTCCGCGACCGGGTGACGATCCCGATCCGCAGCGTCCGCGGCAGGATCATCGCGTACGGCGGACGGGCCCTGGGGGACGAGAAGCCGAAGTACCTCAACTCGCCGGAGACCAGCCTGTTTTCCAAGAGCCAGGTGCTGTTCGCCCTCGACCGCGCGATGCGTGCGTTCTCCAAGGCCAACCGCGCCGTCGTCGTGGAGGGCTACTTCGATTGCATTGCCCTTCACGGCGTCGGCCTGACCGAGACGGTGGCCACGCTGGGAACCGCCCTCTCGGAGCACCACGCGCGGGAGCTCGCCCGCCGCGTGCCGCACGTCGTCGTCTGCTTCGACGGCGACGACGCCGGACGCCAGGCCGCGGTCGCGGCGCTGCGGACGCTGCTCGCGGCCGCGCTCGACGTCAGCGTCCTGCTCCTCCCCGAGGGCAAGGATCCGGACGACGTCGCGCGTCTGGAGGGCGGCGACGCGTTTCGCCGGCGCCTGGACGCCGCTCTGCCGGCCCCCGAGTTCCTCCTCGACCTGATGGGGCCGACCCGCCAGGAGCGGCGCAAGAACCTGCTGCAAACGCTCGAGATCGCGAACGCGTGCCCGGATCCGGTTCGCCGCTACGGGATGCGGGAGGCGCTCGCGCGTGGGGCCGGCGTCCCCCTCGAGCAGCTCGGAGGCATCGAGAGCCAGCGGGTCGTCGCCAACCGGGCGAGCACGGAAGAGCTGCCCGAGAATGCGGAAATGGCGCTGCTGCGCTCCTTCCTCCTCGACCTCGAACCCGCGCGGAGCGCCGAGTACCTGCGGGCGTTCCCGCTCGAGGGCATCTGCCACCCCGGAGTCCGCCGCATCTTCGAGGTGCTGCGCCGCCGCGCCGCGGAAGGTCTCGGTCTCGAGGTGCCCGCGGTGTTGTCCGAGGTCGACGATCAGGCCGATCGCCGGCTCGTCGCGGGGCTCGAACAGGAAGCGCCGCAGACGGCCCACGAGCGCGTGCCGACCCTGATCGAGGTGGTCAGGCGCCGGGGCGACCGGTTGAAGAGCGCGGAGCTGGTCGGCAGGATCCGCGCCGCCGACACGGCGGGCGACGCCGAATCCCTGGCCAGCCTCACGGCCGAGCAGAGCGCGCTGATCAAGCGCCTGGGCAAGAAGCCGTAGCCCGGGCGGGGGGTTGCGCGGGGTGGTACCCTTGAAATTTCGCCGTCGACGCCCGACATTGGGGGTGGTGAGGTCGGGCGGGTGGCGCTCGCGACCCTGACGCTCAAGCCGCCAACAGCGGCCTTGGGCCCTTCAAACCCATCAAACCGAGGGAACCTTGCAAAAGACAAAGCCAGATAGAAATGCGCGCGCGACTCGATCTCGAGAGCGCACTCACAGCAAGCCAACCAAAACCGCGAAGACCCGTGCGGCGAAGCCCGCAAGCAGCGGGAAGAAGGCCGGCGCCAAGGCCAAGCCGGCCGGCCGACCGGCCACGCGCCGTTCGGGCGGGACGCCGGCGTCGAGCCGGCGCCGGACGGTCCCGGCCGCCCGGCCCGCGCCGCAGCCTCGCCGGGCGAACAGGCCAGCGAAGCCCGCGGCCGCGCAGCGGTCCGCCAAGCCCGCACAGAGACGGGCGGGACCCCGGCTGAAGCCGGCACCCGCGCGACACCGCCCCGGCGCAGCGCGCACACCGCTCTCGAGCCGAGCCGGTTCCCGGATGCGGGCCGTGAAGGCAAACGCGCCGCGCCCCTCCCGACGCGCTCCCGCGAAGCCGCGGACGAAGCCGGCCGGCAAGCTCGCGCATCCCAAGGCCGCGGCCAAACACCGCGTGACACCTCCCCGGCCGGCGCGCACGCCCCAGAGGCCGGTCCGGCCGGCGCCCAAGCCGCCGAGGCGGAAGGCGGCCGTCGCGCCCAGGCGTCCGGTGGCCAAACCGCCGCGAAAGAGGCCGGTCGCCGCGCCGAGGCCTCCGGCGGCCAGGCCGACCCGCACCACGGCTTCCCGCGCGGCGGCGGCCACCGCGGCGAGGCCGCCGGCCAAGCCGGCCGGCACCCGACACATGTCGAAGCTCGCCCCCGCGGCGCCGGCGCACACGACCAAGGCCCCGTCCGGGGCGGCCCACGGCGCTGCGCCGCAGCAGGGTCCCCGCACGTCCAGGCCCGCACCCGCGGAGGCCGCGAAGCCGCGGCCTGCGGGCCTGCGCCCGATCCCGTCGAGGGACGCGAGGGCCCGCAGGGACAAGGACCACCACGGCGAATCGGGGGGCGACTCGGGTGGACGGGACGCGCTGGCGCTGACCGTCGAAGAGAAGTACGTGGAACTCGCGCGGCTGCTCGGTCTCGGGCGCGAGCGCGGGTACGTCCTCGTCGACGAGATCCTCGAGGTCCTCCCCGAGGAGGTGGCGTCGGCGCCCGAGGAGCTCGACGAGATCTACCTCCGTTTCACCGAAAACGAGATCGAGATCGTCGAGAGCACCGAGAAGCTGGCGGTCCTCGAGGAGGAAGGCGTCGTCGGCGAACGCCCCGAGAACCCCGAGCCGGTGCCCAGCCCCGGCCTCGTGGATCCCGCCCTGCTGGAAAAGACCAACGACCCGGTCCGCATGTACCTGCGCGAGATGGGCACCGTCAAGCTCCTCGACCGCGACGGTGAGGTTTCGATCGCGATGCGGATCGAGTCGGGCGAGGCGAAGGTCTTCTCGGCGCTGGCCTCGAGCCCCAACGTGCGCGAGCTGTTCCTGCGCGCCAACGAGATGGCACGGCGCGACCGCCGGATGATGCGCGACATCCTGGCGGGGCTCAACGGCGACCTCGACGAGCGCGGCCTCCTCCGGGTTGCGGAGAGCATGAAGCTGTTCGATCGCATCCACGTGCTCGACGAGCAGTCCAAACAGATGAAGGAGCGCCTGCGCCGCTGCAAGCGCGGGACCCGCCGGGGGGACGAGCTGGCGCGTCAGATCGACGCGCTCTCGGGCGACATCTCGGTGCTGGTCCGTTCGACCGATTTCACGACCACGACCCGCAACCGGCTCGTCCGCTTCCTGACCGAGGTCGAGCGCCAGTTCTCGATCCCCATCACCACCATCCGCAAGGACGACGCCAAACTGAAGACCGAGCGCAACGCGGAGCGGCGGACCTTCTACAAGGACAGGGTGAAGCGCTACAGGGCCGAGCTGAGGTCGCTGGAGGCGCGCTTCGGGATCCCGTACGAGGAGCTGCGCCGGGTCGTGGCCGAGGTGCGGCAGGGCGAAGGAGAGACCGACAGCGCCAAGCAGGAGCTGATCGTGGCCAACCTGCGCCTCGTGGTCTCGATCGCCAAGAAGTACACCAACCGCGGGCTCCAGTTCCTCGATCTCATTCAGGAGGGGAACATCGGCCTGATGAAGGCGGTGGACAAGTTCGAGTACCGGCGCGGCTACAAGTTCTCGACGTACGCGACGTGGTGGATCCGCCAGGCGATCACCCGCGCGATCGCCGACCAGGCGCGGACGATCCGCATCCCGGTCCACATGATCGAGACGATCAACAAGCTCACGCGCACGCAGCGGCAGCTCGTCCAGGAGTTGGGCCGCGAGCCCACCGCGGAAGAGGTCGCCGAGAAGATGGAGATCCCGGTGACCAAGGTGCGGAAGATCATGAAGATCGCCCAGGAACCGATCTCCCTCGAGACCCCGATCGGCGAGGAGGAGGACTCCCACCTCGGCGACTTCGTCGAGGACCGCTCGGCCGTCTCGCCGATCGACGCCGTCATCGCGGCGTCGCTCAAGACGCAGGCCGAGGGCGTGCTGCGGACGCTGACGCCGAGGGAGGCCGAGGTGCTGCGCCGGAGGTTCGGGATCGGCGACGGCACGGAGCACACGCTCGAGGAGGTCGGAAAGGCGTTCAACGTGACGCGCGAGCGCATCCGCCAGATCGAGTCCAAGGCGCTGCGCAAGCTCCGTCACCCCACCCGCGCCAAGCTGCTGAAGCCGTACCTGGACATGATCGGCTGAACACCCGGGTGGGTCCCGGGCACCGGGGTCCGGGGTCCGAAGAGGAGTCGCCACGAAGCCCCGGCACGATCTTTCCCTTGCGGCTGCAGTGCGCGGTTGACCGTGGCCGATCGCCGTTGCCGCTCACCGTATCCCGGATCCCGGGGCCCGGACCCCGGTCCCCGCAGCCGTACGCGGTTGCCTCCTGGCACGCCGGGACTTACAATCCTCCGCTGCTGGGTCCATAGCTCAGCGGTCAGAGCTGCCGGCTCATAACCGGTTGGTCCCAGGTTCGAATCCTGGTGGACCCACCCCGCAGCGGAGCGCGGCGTGCGTCCGCTCGGAGGTCGTTGCCATCGGGGAGGGACGTTGACGGCGAAGGACCAACTGACAGGTTACATCGCGCTACAGCGGCTGCTGGACCGCCGCACGATCCTCAGGAGAGAGCGGGACACCCCGCCGGAAGCGCTCGCGGCGCTCCGGACGCAATTTTCCGAACGGCACGAACGGCTCGAGAAGGCGCGCGCGCGGCGCCAGGCGCTGGCGGCCGAGCAGGCGTCCATGCAGCCCGAGGCCGAGGCCCTTCGCGAGGAGCGCGAGCACTTCCGCAGGCAGAAGAGCCACGTGACCAACATGAAACAGCTCTCCGCCGTCGTCTCCGAGCTCGACCACGTGGAGACCCAGCTCAAGGCGAAGGAGGACAGGCTGCTCGAGATCCTCCAGGAGTTGGAGTCGACCGACGCGGAGATCGTCAGCCTCGGCGAGGAGAGCCCCGAGGAGAAGGCCCTCCGCGAACAGGCCGAGGCCGCCTGGGCCGAGCGCCGCAAGTCGGGCGAGGCCGAACTGGCCGCGGTCGAGAGCGACCTCCGGGGCGTCCAGCGTCAGCTCGGCGAGGCGGCGATGACCCGCTTCAAGAAGCTGTGGACCTCGCGCCGGCCCAACGCGGTCGTCCCGATGGAGGGCGCTGCCTGCTCGGCGTGCCACGGGGACCTGCGGCCGTCGCTCGTGCAGCTGGTGCGGACGGTGGAGGAGCTCCAGTTCTGCGACCACTGCCGCCGCCTGCTCTACGACCCCGAGCAGTTCCCCGCCGCGCCATGACCGCGGCGACCGCCGCCGCGGCCGCCATCGACGGCGGCGCCCGCGGCAACCCGGGCGAGGCCGGGTGCGGCGTCGTCCTCGACCTGCCCGGCCGCCGCGAGGAGCACACGCTCTACCTCGGCATCGCCACCAACAACGTCGCCGAGTACGCCGCTCTGCTCGCCGCACTGGAGCGCGCACAGGCTCTCGGGATCGAAAGCCTCGACGTGCGCTCGGACTCGCAGCTCCTGGTGGAGCAGATGAACGGCCGTTACAAGGTCAAGGCCGCCCACCTCAAGCCGCTCTGGACCCGGGCGCGAATCCTCGCGGCGGGGTTTCGACGCGTCGGGATCGTGCACGTGGCGCGCGACGCCAACCGTGCGGCCGACGCGCTCGCCAACCGCGCCATGGATGACCGGGTCTCGACGCTGCCACGGCCGGAGGGGCTATGACGACCGGGGTCCGGGGTCCGAGAGACACAGCCGTGAGCATCGCGGCGAACCTCGCGCACGTCAGGGAGCGGATCGCGGCGGCGTGCGCCCGGGCCGGACGCGATCCGGCCGCGGTGCAGATCGTCGCCGTGAGCAAGACGCAGCCGGTCGCCGCCGTGCTCGACGCGATCGCCGCAGGGGTCGACGCGATCGGCGAGAACCGCGTCCAGGAGGCGGCGGCCAAGCGCCCGAGCGTGGCCGGCGCCACCCCCTGGCACCTCGTCGGGCCGCTCCAGCGCAACAAGGCCAAGACCGCGCTCGACCTCTTCGACCTCCTCGAGACGCTGGACCGGTCCGAGCTGGCGGACCGCCTCGAGACGCTGCTGGCTCCCGCCGGCCGCGTCCTTCCGGTGTTCCTCGAGGTCAACATCGGAGGCGAGGCGCAGAAGAGCGGCGTCCTGCCCGCCTCGGCCGCCGCACTCGCCGACCACGTCCTGGAACGCTGCCCTCACCTGCGGCTGACCGGCGTGATGGCCGTGCCGCCGTACGACCCGGCGCCGGACCGAGCACGCCCTCACTTCGCAGGCGCTCCGCCGCCTCGGCGAAGACCTCGCCCGCCGCGCTCGACTCGTCCGCCTCGAGCTGTCGATGGGGATGAGCGACGATTACGAGGCCGCGGTGGAGGAGGGCGCGACGCTGGTGCGTCTGGGCCGCGTCCTCTTCGGGGTCCGTCGTGTTGAGACGTGAGGCCGCTCACCGCCGTCGGTGTCGGTTGCGGTAAGCTGGCGTGAAGCTGGAGGCGAGCAGATGAGCCGGTTGACCCCGCTCGAGATCCAACGGGCCACCTTCAGGCATCGGTTGCGCGGGCTCGACCCCGAGGGGGTCCGTGGGTTCCTCGGAGAGATCGCGGAACAGCTCGAGGAGGAGGCTCGCACCCGCGGCGAACTGCGCGCGCAGGTCGCTCGGCTCACTCAAGAGGTCGAGGAGTTCCGGGAGCGCGAAGCGGCGGTGAACGAGGCGCTGGTAGCCGCGCAGCGGACGGCCGAGGCCACCGTCGCGCGCGCCGAGGTGGAGGCGCAGCGGATCATCGCCGAGGCCGAGTCGCTGGCCGATCGGGTGGTGGACGACGCCGCGCGCCGCGCCGAGAACATCGAGTTGGTCATCGGCCAGCTGCGCGGACGGCGGCGCGCCGCGCGCGCCGACCTCCACCGCGTCGTCGAGCTGCTCGCCGGCGCCGTGCGCGACGACGAGGCGAGCGAGCAGAGGGACGCCGAGGCGCCGTCGGTCAGCTTCTTGCGGCGCCGCTCCACCGACGCCAAGGGCGAGCGATGACGCGCCCCCCGGGGCGCCGAGCGTGAGCCTTCTCGTCGAGGGCGCGGCGATCGTCGCCACGCCGCACGGCGTCGAGGCCCTGGTCGGGCCGCAGCAGGGCGCCCTCGAGCTCCTCCGGGAAGCCGTGGTCCGGTGCGAAGGGCGCGAGATCGTGTTCGTCGGCGGGCGGCGCGACCACGATCGCCGCTTCCCCGCGGCGGAGACCACACTGGACGCCTGCGGCGGCACGGTGATCCCGGGGTTCGTCGACCCGCACACCCACCTGCCGTTCGCCGGCTACCGCGAAGGCGAGTTCGACCGGCGCCTCGCCGGCGAGAGCTACGCGGAGATCGCGGCCTCGGGCGGCGGCATCGTGGCCACCGTGGCCGCCACGCGGCGGGCGGGGTTCGACGAGTTGCTTGAGGCCACGCTGCGCCGCTTGGATCTGCAGCTCCTCACCGGGACCACCACGACCGAGGCCAAGTCGGGGTACGGCCTCGAACTGGAGACCGAGCTCAAGCAGCTGCGCGTGCTCCGCGAGGCGGCGGCCCGTCACCCCGTCGAGATCGTCCCCACCGCGATGCCCGCCCACGAGGTGCCGCCCGAGTGGCGTCAGGACCCCGAGGGGTACGTGCGCCTGGTCGTCGAGGCGATCCACCCCGCCATCGCGGCCGAACGGCTCGCCGAGCAGGTCGACGTGTTCTGCGAGCGCGGCGTCTTCACGCCCGACCAGGCCCGCCGGTTGCTCGCCGACGCCGCGCGGTTCGGCTGGCGGGTCCACCTCCACGCCGACGAGCTGTGCGACCTCGGCGGCGCCGCGCTCGCCGCGGAGCTCGGCGCGGCCGCCGCGGCGCACCTGCTGTACGCCTCCCCCGCCGGGATCGCGGCGATGGCCCGGGCGGGCGTGGTCGCGATCGTGCTCCCCGGCGTCTCGTTCTTCCTGCGCGAGCGCTTCGCACCTGTGCGCGCGCTCGTCGCCGCCGGCGTGCCCGTGGCCGTGGCGACCGACTGCAACCCCGGCTCGTCCCACACCGAGTCGATGCCCGCCGTCATCGCCCTCGCGTGCCTCGGCGCCGGGCTCTCCTCCGAGGAGGCCATCGTCGCCGCCACGCTCAACGGCGCCGCGGCGCTCGGACGCGCCGACCGCCTCGGGAGCCTCGACCCCGGCAAGCAGGCGGACCTGGTGGTCCTCGCCGCGCCGTCGCCCAAGCACCTCGTCTACCACTTCGGCGTCAACCTCGTGCGCCACGTGGTGAAGGCGGGGCAGGTGGTCGTACGCGACGGTGCGCGGACACCCCCCCTCTGAGGCCGGCGGCCGCGCCGCGGCCGGACGCGAGGGGAAAAAAGAGCCCCCCGGCGAAGGGGGGCTTGCGGGGTGCGGCTGGGTGCAACCCTATGCGAGCACGACCAGGGCGACGCGCCGGTTCTGGGCACGGCCGTCGCGGGTGTGGTTGTCGGCGATCGGCTTGTCCTTGCCGTACGAGATGACGTTCATGCGGTTCAGAGGCACGCTGTTGTGCAGGCTGAGGTAGCGGCGAACCGCCTCGGCGCGCGCTTCGCCGAGCCGGACGTCGTACTCATCCGGTCCGCTGGCGTCGGTGAAGCCCTGGATCTCGACGTAGACGTTCTTGTTGTCCTGCTTGAGCCGGGCCGCGACGGTGTCGAGCTCGGCCTTCGCCTTGTCCGAAAGCTCGGCGCTGTTGAAGGGGAAGTTCACCGACTCGTCGGTGAGCACCACTTCGTACAGGAACTTGCCCTGGGCGAGCTTGCCGGCTTCCTGGGCGCGGGTCAGCGCGTCGCGCGCGGTCGAGGAGAGCTGCGCCAGCTGAGCGTTGGTGTCGTCGCTCGACTTCTTGAGCCCCTGGACGTCCATCTGCGTCGTCTCGACCTGCTGCTGCACCTCGCCGACCTTGGCGTCGGTCGCCTTCTGGCTGGCCGTGACCTGCTCCTGCACGTAGGTCTTGGTGGCGCACCCGGTCGCCCCGAGGACGGCCAGCCCGGTTGTCATTGCGATTACTCCAAGCGAACCTCTCATGTTCGGTCTCCTTTCCCTCTCGGTCTGGGACCCCGTTCGGGGGTCCCTTGCGTCACTTGCCCGCACCAGGTGGCCTGGCCCTGTGGTTGGACAGCGGAACCCGGCAGGTGTGCAGGGCCCGGCGCCACCGGCGGGCGGATCGGCGGGGCGCGACGGAGTCGGGGCGACGTCTACCGCCGCCCGGCGCGAGATCTCGGAACCCATGGCGCTCATCCCGACCCCTCCTTGCTCGGTGGCCCTCGGCCCCCCGGCGTCCGACTTCGGTTCCTCTCTGAGCAAACCGGATGCCAACTGGCTTCCATGGAATCATCATGCTGAATCAACGTGATATCCGAGCCAAACCAGCGTCCGGGCCGGCCGCCCGGCCGTGCCGGGGGGCGGGAATTCTTCCCGGCCGGCGGGCGCTTGTCCCTTGTACTGCTGTACTGCCGATGCCCCGGCCGGCCGCTGCGGCCGGTCGGGACCGACCGGCGGCGAACGGGGTTTGCGGGCGCCGTTCCTCGAGCGAGGAGGCCAGCGATGCCGGAGGACCGCATCAGGATTCTCGTCGTCGACGATGAGGCCGCGATGCGCGAGGTGCTCGAGACGCGCCTCTCGGCGTGGGGGTACGACGTCTGCTCGGCCGCGACCGCGGAGGAAGCGCGCGCCGCGGCCGCGAGCGCCAAACCCGACATCGTGCTCTCCGACGTCGTCCTCGCCGGGGTCTCGGGGATCGACCTGCTCGCGTACCTGAAGGAGGGCGACCCGGAGCGCCCGGTGATCCTGGTGACGGCGTACGGCACGGTCGACGCCGCGGTGGAAGCCATGAAACGGGGCGCCGAGGACTTCCTGACGAAACCGCTCGACTACGCCAAGCTGGAGGCGACCCTGACGGCGGCGCGACGGCGGATCGAGGCGCGCAGGGCGGGCCTCCGGCTCGATTCGGCGCTCGACGGCGGCGCCGGCGTCGGCGGGCTCGTCGGCGCCAGCGACGCGATGCGGGCGGTGTTCGAGCTCATCGGCGTCGTGGCGGCGAGCGAGGCGGCGGTCATCATCACCGGCGAGAGCGGCACCGGGAAGGAGCTCGCTGCGCGCGCCATCCACGACGGCTCGCCGCGCCACGAGGGGCCGTTCGTGGCGCTCAACGCGGCCGCGATCCCCGAGGGGCTGATGGAGAGCGAGCTCTTCGGGCACGAGAAGGGCGCCTTCACGGGCGCCATCGCGTCCCGGCCGGGCTGCTTCGAGCAGGCGCACAAGGGGACGCTCTTCCTCGACGAGATCACCGAGATGCCGGCCGCCCTCCAGCCCAAGCTGCTGCGCGTGTTGGAGGGCGGGACGCTGCGCCGGGTCGGGGGCCGCGAGGACCGTGTCTTCGACGTCAGGGTGCTCGCCGCCAGCAACCGCGATCCCGAGGACGCGGTGGAGCGCGGCATGCTGCGGCGTGACCTCTACTACCGCCTCAACGTCTTCACGCTCGCGCTGCCGCCGCTGCGCGAGCGCGGCGGCGACCTGCCGCTGTTGGCGCAGCATTTCATCCGCGTCTTCAACGCCAAGCACGGCAGCCACGTCAAGGGATTCGCGGGCGGGGCGCTCGAGCGTCTGGCCGCCTACCCGTGGCCCGGCAACGTGCGCGAGCTGCGCAACGTCGTGGAACGGGGCGTGATCCTCGCCCGCGAGGGGTGGATCGAGGCAACGCACCTCCCTCCGTTCCTGCACGCTGCGCCCGCCGCCGACGAGGTCGACGCCGTGCGCGTCCCGGCAGGCGCCACGGCGGCCGAGGCCGAGCGCCTGGTGGTGCTGGAGACGCTCCGGCGCACCGGCAACAACAAGGCCGAAGCCGCCCGCCGGCTCGGCCTCGACGTGAAGACGGTGCGCAACAAGCTCAAGGCCTGGGGCGTGGAGCATCGCGAGCCATGAGGGTCGCCGGCCGGATCGCGACGGGCTCGGGGCTGGTCCTCGTCCTCCTCGCCGCCACCGTCGGCTACCAGCTCGCCCTCGTCCGCAGCATCGCCCGGGGCAGCCACGAGCTCGCCGGGTCCAGCTTCCGGGCCGCCAATGACGGGCTCGATCTCATCAATCAGCTCGACACCCTCGAGGAGAGCGCCCGCAAGTTCTTCGTGACCCGCGACCCGGCGTACGCCGCCAGGGCCGCGGATTCACGCGACGCGTTCGCCGGCCGCCTGGAGGACGTGCTCGCGCTCGCGCTCTCGGAACGCGAGCGGTTCGAGGCCGACCGTCTCGCCGCGACGTGGCGCCAGTTCGGGCTGGCGTCGGTCCCGGCGGCGGGCGTCGGCGCCGCGCTCGCGGCGGCCAGCGAAGGCCAGCTGCTCGAGACCGTGGCGGCGCCGCTCGAGCGGCTGCGCCGCCAGTCGTGGGCGCTGGTCGGCGCCACGCGGAGCGAGATCACGGCCAGGGTCGCGCGCTCCGACGAGGCGAACGAGCGGGCGCGCCGCGTCTCGTCGGCGGCCGTCGGCGGCGCCGTCGCGCTCGGCGTCGGGGTCGTCCTGCTCACGGTGCGCTCGATCAACCGGCCGCTGCACCGGCTGACCGAGGGAACGCGCGCGGTCGCCCGGGGCGACTTCTCCTGCAAGGTCGAGGCCTCCACCGACGACGAGTTCGCCGACCTCGCGCGGGATTTCAACGAGATGCTCGACGCGCTCCGCCAGCTCGACGGGCTCAAGCGCGACTTCGTCTCGCACGTTTCCCACGAGCTGCGCACGCCGCTGGTCGCGATGCAGGAGACCACGAGGTTGCTGCTCGAGGCGTCGCCGGGCCCGCTGACCGCCAAGCAGCGGCGTCTGCTCGACCTCAATCTCCAGGCCTCCGAACGGCTCGCTTCGATGATCTCGGACCTCCTCGACCTCTCGCGGGTCGAGGCCGGGGTCATGCGGTACGAGCTCGGCGACCACGACCTCTCGGCCCTCGTCCGGCGGGCGACGGCCGAGCTCGACGCGCGAGCCGCCGAACGCGGTGTGAAGTTGCGCGTGTCGGCGCCGGACAGGCCTGTCCCCGTGCGCTGTGACGGCGATCGCGTCATCCAGGTCGCACAGAACCTGATCGAGAACGCCATTAGGTTCAGCCCGCAGGGCGCCCCCGTGGACGTGCGGGTCGACGGCCTGTCCGTACTCCCTGCGGATATCCCGGTCCGCTGCCGGCGCGCCCTGGGCCCGGCACCGGCGGCGAACGGGTGGGCCAGGCTGATCGTGGACGACGCGGGCCCGGGGGTCGCCGACGCCGACAAGGAAAGGATCTTCGAGAAGTTCTACCAGGCCGGTTCAGCGAAGAGCCGCCCGGCGGGGGGCGTCGGCCTCGGGCTCGCGATCACCCGCGGGATCGTATCCGCCCACGGCGGTGCGATCTGGGTCGCCGACCGCGAGGAGGGCGGTAGCCGGTTCGCGGTCGTGGTCCCCGCCGCGCGCACGGCCGAACCCCCCGTCCTCCGGTCGGCGGCCGGGGCCGCGCCGGTATGACGCGTAGCCTGACCGTGCCCGTCTCGGTGGCCGTACTCGCCTTATCCGCCTGCGCGTCGAGCCTGCGGCAGGCCGACTCGGCGTTCGACGCCGGGGACTATGCGCGCGCGGCCGCCGACTACGAGGCCCGACTCGCCGACGGCGCGGGCGGTGCCGAGACCGACCGCCTGCTGTTCCGGCTCGGCGTCGCGTACGCGCTCGCGTCCTCCCCGGTCCACGATCCCGCACGGGCCCACGAGCGCCTCGCCGCGCTCGTGGCCCGCTACCCGCGCAGCAGGTTCTGCGGCGCGGCCACCCTGGTCCTCGAGCTGCAGGACGCGGCCGCCTCGTGCGGCGAGCGGGCGGCGTGCCTCCAGGACGCGGTCGACGACCTGCGGGCGCAGGCCGATCGCCGTGACGACGCCGCCCACGCCGCCCAGGCATCGCTGCACCAGAAAGACGAGGAGCTGGTGCGGCTGCACGCCGCGCTCGCCGAAGCCCAGGCCCAGCTCCAGCGTGTCCTCCACGAGATCGAGCAGCTCAAGCGGATCGACCTCCAGCGTGCACGCTGATGGCGAAGCGTCGGTGTACCGAGGAGCGGGCCAACCCTGCGAACCGAGCGGACCGGGTGAGCTGGCGCACATCCGGCGCCGCGACCGCCCGGCATCGCGGTCCACAGGATCACGTTCTCCTCGGCGAGACCGGATCGGCGACGCCGCGCGGGAACCCCCCGAGGAGGGTTGAGCGATGACCGACTTCCACCAGCGAGGCCCCATCACGACTCTCCCCCGGCTGGCCGCCATCGAGGTGGCGGGCCGCGAGAAGGACCTCTGTTTCTTCGCCAGGTCGACGCCGTTGACCCTCGTCATGCCGTGCCTGATCAGCGAGCTGGACCAGCCGGCGCTCGCCGGGATGGTGCGCGAGCTCGCACAGGTGCCGTACCTCGACACCGTCGTCGTCTGCCTCGACCGTGCCGACGCCTCCGACTACCAGCGCGCGCTCAAGTACTTCGCGGCGCTCGGCCAGCGCACCGTGGTGCTGTGGAACGACGCGCCCGAGATCGCCGGCATCCGGGACGAGATCGAGCAGCGGGTGACCCGCCTCGCGGAGCCCGGCAAGGGGCGCGCCGTCTGGATGGCGCTCGGGTACGTGCTCGCCGAGGGCCGCGCGCGAGCGGTCGCGTTGCACGACGCCGACGTGGTCGACTACGAGCGCTCGTTGCTCGCCAACCTCGTCTTCCCCATCCTCAACCCGACCCTCGATTTCGACTTCTGCAAGGCGTTCTACGCCCGTGTGACGCGCCACCTCCACGGCCGGGCGACCCGGCTGCTCGTGCGGCCGCTCCTCCAGGCGCTCGGCGACGTGGTCGGGCGCCACCCCTTCCTCTCGTACCTGGCCGCGTTCCGCTACCCGCTCGCGGGCGAGCTGGCCATGGACGCGGACCTCCTGCGCCTGATCCGGATCCCCGGCGACTGGGGCCTCGAGGTCGGGCTGCTGTTCGAGGTCCTCCGCCACCGCTCCGCGCGGCGGATCTGCCAGGCGAACGTGGCCGACCGGTTCGAGCACAAGCACCAGCCGCTGTCGCCCGACGACCCGACGTCGGGGCTGCACCGCATGGCCGTCGACATCGTCAAACACGTGCTGCGCACGCTCGCGGCGGCCGGGGTCGTACTCGGGGAAGGTTTCTACAAGGGGCTGCGGGTCGCCTACCACCGTTACGCCGAGGACGCGGTCTCCGACTCCTACGCGGTGGCCGTGTTCAACGACCTCGAGTTCGACCGCCACGGCGAGGAGGAGACGCTCGAGACGTTCTCGCGCGCCCTTGCGGAGGGCTGCGCCCAGTTCCTGGAGGATCCGCTCGGGACCCCGGCGCTGCCCAACTGGGCGCGCGTCGCCTCGGCGTTCCACGACGTCGGCGCCCGGCTGGTGACCGCCGTCCAGGGGCTCGACGGGGTGCTGGCGCCGTGAAGATGCGCGCCGTGCTCTCCGATCTCGACGGCACGCTGCTCGAGCCTGACGGCAGCCTGTGCGCCGAGGCGTGCGCGGCGCTCGCGACGCTCGCCGGCGCCGGGGTCCCGGTCATGCCCGTCTCCAGCAAGACGCCCCTGGAGCTGGCCGCCCTCGCGGCGCGGCACGGGCTTGCCGGCCCGGGCGGCTTCGAGAACGGCGCCGGCGTCCGGACCGCGGACGGCGCCATCGAACTGAGCGCCGCCGCCGTCCCCGTGGACGACCTGCGACGCGCGGCGAGCACGCTTCGCGAGGCGACCGGAGTGTCGCTGCGCACGCTGGACGACCTGACCGACGACGAGCTCGCTTCGATCACCCGGTTGACCGCGTCCGCCCTCGCCGCCGTCCGCACCCGCGTCGCGACGCTCCCGCTGGTCGTGGACCCGGCGTGCGACGCGGCGCTGGAGCGGGCGCTGCCCTCGATTCCGGCGCTCCGCCTCGTCCGCGGCAACCGCTTCCTGCAACTCCAGGGGACGCACGACAAGGCGGACGTGGCACCGCGGCTCCTCGGAACGGCGACAGGCCGTACGGGCGCGGTGGTCGCCTGCGGCGACGCCCCCAACGATGCCGGCTTACTCGAGCTCGCGGACGTCGCGGTGATCGTGCCGGGCGCCGACGGGCCGTGCCCCGCGCTCGTGCGGCGATTCCCCAACGCGATCGTGGCGCCGCTCCCCCACGGCCGGGGCTGGGGCCAGGCCGTGCTGGCGATCCTGACGGGCCGGGCATCATGAGGCGGCGTCGCCCACCGGCGGCCGGCGCCCGGCCCTCGCGCGGCGGGCGGCCCGGAGCCGTTCTTGGCTAACCCAACGCTCCCTCAACCGCTGCTCGACGAGCTCCACGGCATCGGCGAGGTCGACATCGTGATCGGCGTGCCGAGCTTCAACAACGCCCGCACGATCGGCCATGTGGTGCGGGCGATCCAGGCGGGGCTCGCGAAGTACTTCCCGGCCGAGCGGGCGCTGCTGGTCAACTCGGACGGCGGCTCCCAGGACGGCACGCCCGACGTCGTGCGCACCGCATCGATCGGCGACTTCCAGGCGATCCTCGCGGTGCACCCCCTCAACGCCGTCCACAGGATCGTCGTGCCCTACGACGGCGTGCCGGGCAAGGGCAGCGCGCTGCGCACCGTATTCGCCACGGCCCAGGAGGTCGCGGCGAGGGCGTGCGCGGTGGTCGACGCCGACCTGCGCAGCATCACACCCGAATGGGTCGACCTTCTCCTCTCGCCGGTGTTGCACCAGGGGTTCGACTTCGTCGCCCCGCTCTACCATCGCCACAAGTACGACGGGACCATCACGAACTCGATCGTCTACCCGCTCACCCGGGCGCTCTACGGCAAGCGGGTGCGGCAGCCCATCGGCGGCGACTTCGGCTTCTCCGGCCGCCTCGCCGGCCACTACCTCGAGCATCCGGTTTGGGAGAGCGACGTCGCCCGGTACGGTATCGACATCTGGATGACGACCACGGCGATCACCGGAGGGTTCAAGGTCGGCCAGGCGTTCCTCGGGGCGAAGATCCACGACGCCAAGGACCCGGGCCTCGACCTCTCCGCGATGCTGACCCAGGTGGTCGGTTCGGTGTTCGGCCTGATGGAGACGCACGAGGCGATATGGCGGGACGTGCAGGGAAGCCTCGCGATCCCCACGTTCGGCCTCGAATACACGGTCGGCCTCGAGCCGGTGAACGTCAACGTCGAGCGCATGGTGGGGATCTTCGAAACCGGCGTGCGTGAGCTCGCCACGGTGTGGGAAACCGCGCTGGGCGCGCCGGCGGTCGCCGAGATCGCCGCGCTCTCCGGGGTCGCGGCCGAGCACTTTCGCTTCCCGGGCGAGCTGTGGGTGCGAACCGTCTACGGGCTGGCGGCGGCGCATCACCGCCGCGCGCTCAACCGCGAGCACCTCCTGCTGGCGCTGACCCCGCTCTACCTCGGACGCACGGCCTCGTTCGTCAACGAGACCCTGCACGCCGACGTCGACGCGGTGGAAGCGGTCATCGAGGAGGTTTCCCTCGTGTACGAGCGGATGAAACCCGATCTGATCCAGAAGTGGGAAGGAGGTGCGGTATGAACACCTCGTTCAGCGCGCGGCTGATCGGTGCGCTCGACGTCGTCGTGGAGAGCGTCCTGCGGTTCCTCCCCGGCCTGCTGGCGGCGCTCCTCGTCGTCGCGGTGGGGCTCGTCCTCGGCCTCGTGCTGCGCGCGATCGTCAAGAAGACGTTGACCGCCGCCCGGTTCGACCGGATGTGCGACGCCATCGGCCTCACCCACGTCCTTTCACGGGCGGACGTCGGCGGCTCGCCCTCCGAGCTCGTGGCGACGCTGGTGTTCTGGCTGCTGTTCATCAGCTTCGGGATGGCCGGCCTCTCGGCGCTCCAGGTCGCCGTCGTGAACCAGTTGATCGCCGAGTTCTTCCTCTACCTGCCCCGTCTCCTCTCCGCGCTCGCCATCCTGCTGGTCGGGTTCCTCCTCGGGAGCTTCCTGGCGCGGGCCGCGCTGCTGGCCGCCGTCAACGCCGGTGTGCCCTCGCCCCGGGTCACGAGCCTCGCGGTCAAGTTCCTGATCACGATCCTGTCGTTCGCGATGGCGCTCGAGCAGCTCCAGATCGCGCGCAGCATCGTGCTCGCCGCGTTCGTCATCACGTTCGGAGCGGTGATGCTGAGCCTGGCGATCGCGTTCGGCACCGGCGGCAAGGAGGTTGCCCGCCGCGTGCTCGAGCGCCAGTTCACGCCGCCGCCCGAGCCCCCGGCGCACGACGACATCTCGCACCTGTGAACGTCCGTGCGCCGGATGTGGTGGCCGCGGGGCCGCGACCGCGGTGGAGGTCGGCGCGGGCTAGGCGAACGCGACCACCACGACCGCCACGATCACGACCACCACCACGGCCCAGATGATCCGCATGTCGCGTTTGCTGCTCGTGCGTTTTTCGGCTTCGCTCTGATCCAATGGTTCGAACATATCGACCCTCCAGACGACTTCCTCGCACGAACCGCCGTGCGTGTGCGTTCGGCGTCTCTGGCAGGGGTGACGGCCACGCGACGTCAGGCAGCGCCTCCGACCAGCAGGATGGCGGCCCGACCATCCAGGGTAAGCCTCCGACGGCACGCTGCCGGCGGACCCTTGGCGAGGCGCGGTGACTCGACCGGCGAAGCGCCGCGTGCACCGACCTCCATTTCAATCTAGGGTCCGGCGTTGCGACAGTCAAGTCGCGCCTCGTCTCGAACAACGGCGTCCGGTCGCAGTTTCAACCTGCGCTAGAGTAGCAGCATGAGACGGAGGCTCACCGAAGAATCGGTCCTCTTCGCCAGCGTCGTCAAGTGGTTCGTGCTCGCCACGGTCACCGGTGCGGTGGTGGGGCTTTCGACGACGGTGTTCCTGAAGGCACTGGCGTGGAGCATCGGCCTGGTCAGCCCGCACCCTTCCTACTTCCTACTCCTACCGGTGGCGTTCCTTGTGAGCGTACTCCTCGTCAGGAAGCTGGCTCCGGATGCGGAGGGCCATGGGACCGAGAAGGTGATCGAGGCGGTGCACACGACCTCGGGGCGAATCAAGCCCGCCGTCGTCCCGGTCAAGCTCGTCGCGACCATCGTGACGCTCGCGTGCGGCGGCTCGGCAGGCAAGGAGGGGCCGTGCGCCCAGATCGGCGCGGGGCTCGCCTCGATGTTCGCGGATCTCCTCCGGCTCTCGGACCACGACCGCAAGAAGATCGTAATCTGCGGGATTTCGGCCGGCTTCGCCTCGGTGTTCGGGACGCCGATCGCGGGCGCCATTTTCGGCGTCGAGGTGCTGTTCGTCGGCAGCATCCTCTACGAGGTGCTGCTGCCGTCGTTCATCGCAGGCGTCACCTCCTACCAGGTCTCCGCCGCGCTCGGCATCACCTACTTCAACCGCCCGGTGCCGTTCGTCCCGGTCTTCACCGAGGCGTTCTTCCTCGAGGTCGCGCTCGCCGGCCTGTTCTTCGGCCTGTGCTCGTTCGTCATGGTCGAGAGCATGAACCTCGGCAAGAGGCTCGCCGACATGGTGCCGGTCTCGCCGTACTTGAAAGCGCTCGTCGGCGGGTCGGCGCTCGTGCTCGCGACGCTCGTGACCGGACGCGGCTTCCTCGGCCTCGGCCTCGACGGTATCGAGTCGTCGCTCCGGGGCGGGCACGTCGCCCCCTACGCGTTCCTCGTCAAGGCGGTGTTCACGTCGGTCACCCTCAACTTCGGCGGCAGCGGCGGCATCGTGACGCCGATCTTCTTCGTCGGGGCGACCTCGGGGACGTTGTTCGCGCAGATGGCGGGACTCGATCCGGCGACGTTCGCGGCGCTGGGCCTCGTCGCGGTGCTCGCGGGCGCGGCGAACACCCCGATCGCCGCGGCGATCATGGCGCTCGAGATGTTCGGCCCGGCGCTCGGGCCGTACGCCGCCGTCGCGTGCGTCATCAGCTTCCTGATGACCGGCCACCGCAGCGTGTACACGTCCCAGGTGCTCGCGGTCGCCAAGTCGACCTCGATCCGTGTCGAGCTCGGCAAGGCGATCGACGGCCTCGCGACCGAGATCCGGCCGGCGGGCGTCCACTGGCTCGCCGTGCTCCGTCGCCGGGCCCGCCGAGTCCGCGACGCGGTCCGCAAACGCCGCCGCTGACGCGCGGTCAGACGCGCTCGAGCTTGGCCACGGATGGGATCAGCGTCTTGCGGCCGGCGCGGTCGAAGAAGACCACGAGCCTCGTCTGCGCGCCGAGTCCCTGCACCTGGAGGATGACGCCCGAGCCGAAGCTCGCGTGCCGCACCTTGAGCCCGGGCCTCCAGCCGTCGGGGTGTTTCGACGCGGGCCGCGGGTCTCGTTCGTAGGTCGGTGGTGCCGCCGCGTCGCCCGCGCTCTCGCCGCGGGATCGGCCGGGCGGCCAGTGCGGCCGTGCGGTCCGCGTCCGGAACGGGTCCCGCCCCGCCGACGTCGTTCGGTCCTCGACCACCTCCCGGGGCACGTCGGCGAGAAACGGCGACGGCCGCCCCGACAGCAGCTGGCCGTTGACCCTGCGCACGCGCGCCGCGGTCAGGAACAGCCTGCGCCGTGCCCTCGTCATCCCGACGTAGGCGAGACGCCGCTCCTCCTCCTCGTCGGCCTCCGCGCTCGCCTCGCGCCGCAGCGGCAGCAAGCCGTCCTCGAGGCCGACCAGGAACACGGCGTCGAACTCGAGCCCCTTCGCGGCGTGCAGGGTCGAGAGCTGCACCGCCTCGCCCTCTCGGCGCGTGTCCGCGTCGGTGAGCAACGCCACCTCGTCGAGGAACCCGGCCAGGTCGAGGCCGCGCTCCGTCCCTTCCGCGGCCGCGCCCACCAGTTGGTCGAGGTTGGCCCGCCGCGCGCGGTCATCCTCGTCTTCGGCCCCGTATTGCGCGGCGAGACCCGAGCGCTCCAGGAGCTCGCGGGCCACGTCGGCGGGCGCCGCCGCGGCGGCGAGCTCGCGCAGGCCGTCGAGCAGCGACGAGAACTCTCCGAGGGCAAGGCGGGCGCGCGGGGTGAGCGTCTCGGGCAGGCGTCGGGCGGCCTCCGGCAACCCGACCCCCCATGACGCGGCGGCCGCCTCGAGATGGTCGAGCGCCACCTGGCCGATGCCGCGCGCCGGCACATGGATCGCCCGCCGGAAGGCCAGCACGTCATCGGGCACCGCGATCAGCCGGAGGTAGGCGAGGGCGTCGCGCACCTCCTTGCGCTCCCAGAACCTCGTGCCTCCGACCACGAGATACGGCATCGCGCGGCGCACCATCTCGGCCTCGAACGGGCGTGACTGCGCGTTGATGCGGAAGAGCACGGCGATCTCGCCGGGGGTCACCGAGCCGCGCAGGCGGCCGATCTCGTCGGCCACGAACCGCGCCTCGTCGGTTTCGTCCGCAGCGAGGTAAACGACCACCTGCGCCCCGGCCCCCACCTCCGACGAGAGCCGCTTCGGCCGGCGCCGCTCGTTGCGCTCGATCACCGCGGCCGCGGCGCGCAGGATCGGCTCCGACGAGCGGTAGTTGCGCCCGAGCGTCACCACGCGGGCGTTCGGGTAGGTGGCCTCGAAGCCGAGGATGTTCTCGATCTCCGCCCCCCGCCACCGGTAGATCGACTGGTCCTCGTCCCCGACCGCCGTCAGGTTGGGCGTCCTCCCGCCCATCAGCCACACGAGGCGGGCCTGGGCGCTGTTGGTGTCCTGGTACTCGTCCACGAGGATCCAGCGGAAACGGCTCGCGAGTCCCTTGCGCAGCGCGTCGTGCCGCTCCAGGAGCGTGGCGGCGCCGAGCAGCATGTCGTCGAAGTCGACCGCACCGGCGGCGACGAGCTCGGCCTGGTACGCCTCGTAGACCTCGACGAGCAGGCGGTCGGCGTCGCCGCGCGCTCGCGCGGCGAGATCCGCCGGACCCAGCAGCGCGTTCTTCGCGGCCGAGATCCGCGAGCGCGCCTGCCGCACGGGCAGGCGGGCGGGAAGCACGCCGAGCTTCTTGAGGACCCGCTCGAGGACCTGGCGCTGCTCGTCCTCGTCGGCGATGGCGAACCGCTCCCGCAGCCCCGCCTCGCGCGGGTGGTTGCGCAGGAGCTGGAGGGCGAACCGGTGGAAGGTGCCCACGAACCCGCCCCGCAGGGATCCGCCGACGAGGCGCTCGACCCGCTCGGCCATCTCGCGGGCCGCCTTGTTGGTGAACGTCACCGCCAGCACCTCGTGCGGTTGCGCGAGGCCGCGCGCCAGCAGCGCCGCGATGCGATAGGTGAGCACCCGCGTCTTGCCGGACCCTGCCCCGGCCACGACGAGCAGCGGCCCTTCGCCGTGCATGACGGCCTGCTTCTGGTTGTCGTCCAGGTCGGCGAGCAGCGTCTCGAGGCGGTCCAACGGCCCTCCTGCGAACCGGTGATTGTACCGCCCGTACGAGCCGCGGAAGGCTCGCTCCCGCCCCGCACGAGGCGCGACGGAACCCGCTATCAGCGACTGAAGCGCGAGCCGCCGGTCGTCCGCGGGTCGCGGTTGACGCGCCGCTCGCGCCGGCGCCGCGGCCACGGGGACCGCCGGTCGCCGCGCCCCGGCAGGCGGGGGTACGGCAGGCTCGGGTCGCGCCGTTCGCGCCCGTTCCTGCGGTCCTTGCCGCGACGCCGCTCGCTCGGGGGTCTTGGGGCCATGACGATCGCCTCGCTACCAAGACTAGGTCTCTTTCTCCGTTGATGCAAGACCCCCGGCCGCCGGAGCGATCGGGGTCCGGGGTCCGGGGTCCGGGCCCCGGGGCCCGGGGCCCGACAAGACGAACATAGGTCTACGCAGTAGCCGGGCAAGCAGCGGCGTCGAGAGCGGGCCGACACAGGACGGCCAGTGGCGGCCGCTACGAAAAGGCAACGACCGCGTCGTGTCGGATGTAGCGGCCGGCCGCTGGCCGGCCGTCACCGATGGTGCCGGCTCGCATGACGACCGGCCGCCCGGCGGGCGGCCGCTACACAGAAACAACGACCGCGTCGTGTCCCATGTAGCGGCCGGCCGCTGGCCGGCCGTCACCGATGGTGCCGGCTCGCAGGAAAGCCGGCCGCCCGGCGGGCGGCCGTTACACAGAAACAGCGACCGCGTCGTGTCGGATGTAGCGGCCGGCCGCTGGCCGGCCGTCAGCGACGGTGCCGGCTCGCATGACGACCGGCCGCCCGGCGGGCGGCCGCTACACAGAAACAACGACCGCGTCGTGTCGGATGTAGCGGCCGGCCGCTGGCCGGCCGTCACCGATGGTGCCGGCTCGCAGGAAAGCCGGCCGCCCGGCGGGCGGCCGCTACACAGAAACAGCGCCCGCGTCGTGTCGGATGTAGCGGCCGGCCGCTGGCCGGCCGTCAGCGACGGTGCCGGCTCGCAGGAAAGCCGGCCGCCCCGCGGGCGGCCGCTACGAAAAGGCAACGACCGCGTCGTGTCGGATGTAGCGGCCGGCCGCTGGCCGGCCGTCAGCGACGGTGCCGACTTGCAGGACGACCGGCCGCCCGCCGGGCGGCCGCTACTCGACCGTGACGGACTTGGCGAGGTTGCGCGGCTGATCCACATCGCACCCCCGCCTCACCGCCACCTCGTACGCCAGCAACTGCAACGGCACCGCGGCCGCGATCGGCAGGAGCGGCCAGGGGAGCGTGGGCAGCGGGACGACGGCCGCGGCGAGGCCGGCGAGCTCGCGATCGGAGGGATCGCCGATCACGTACACGGGCGCCTTTCGGGCCCGCACCTCCTCGATGTTCGAGCGGACCTTTTCCGCCAGCTCGCCCGCGGGGCACAGGGCGATCACCGGGAACGCCTCGTCGAGCAGTGCGATCGGGCCGTGCTTCATCTCGCCGGCCGGGTACCCTTCGGCGTGCAGGTACGAGATCTCCTTGAGCTTGAGGGCGCCTTCGAGCGCGAGCGGGTAGAGCACGCCGCGGCCGAGGAAGAGCGCGTTGGTGGCGTACTGCAGCTTCTCCGCGACCGCGGCGACGGCCGGTGCTCCCGCGAGCATCGTCTCGAGGTCGTACGGGAGCGCCCGGGCCCGCTCGAGGAGCTCGGACGTCTCGGCCCGTGGGAGCCCCTTCGCTTCGCGCCAGGCGAGGGCGAGCGCCAGCAGCGCGACGAGCTGCGTCGTGAACGCCTTGGTGGAGGCGACGCCGATCTCCGGGCCGGCGTGCGTGGGGATGCGGAACGCGGCGAGCCGCTCGGCGAGCGACCCGCGTACGTTGCACACCGCAGCGAGCGTCGCGCCGGCGTCGGCCGCCAGCCGCATCGCGGCGACGGTGTCGGCGGTCTCGCCGGACTGGGTGATCCCGACCACCAGGGTGTCCGCACCGAGGAGCGGCTCGCGGTAGCGGAACTCGGAGGCGTAGTCCACCTCGCACGCCACCCGCGCCAGGCGCTCGAGGTAGAACTTGCCGACGAGCGCCGCGTGCCAGGAGGTGCCGCATGCGACGAGGCGGACGGCGCCGAAACGCCGCAACGCGTCGGGGCCCAGTCCGAGGTGCCCCAGTGAGGGGGCCGCTGCATCGGGAAGGAGGGCGTGGAGCGTTTCCGACACGGCCCCCGGCTGCTCGTGGATCTCCTTGAGCATGAAGTGGCGGAAGCCGCCGCGCTCGACCTCGCCCGGCTCCCAGTCGAGGGTGACGACCGGACGCTCCACGACCCGGCCGGCCGCGTCGAGGATGGTGGCGCGGTCGGCCCTGACCACGGCCACGTCGCCGTCCTCGAGGTGCACGCACCGCCTCGTCATCGCGATCACGGCCGCAGGGTCGGAGGCGACGATGTTCTCGCCGTCGCCGAGGCCGACCACCAGCGGCGGACCGTTCCGGAACGCCACGATGGTGCCTGGGTCGGCGAGGGCGATCGCCGCCGCCGCGTACTGGCCCCGGAGCCTGCCGCGCACGGCCAGCACCGATGCGGCGAGGTCGCTCCCGCCGCGGGCCAGCAGGTGCGCGATCACCTCCGAGTCGGTGTCGGAGGAGAAGCGCACGCCTTCGCGCTCGAGCGCCTCCTTGAGCGCGCGGAAGTTCTCGATGATGCCGTTGTGCACGAGCGCAACGCGCCCGCCCTCGTCCGTGTGCGGGTGGGCGTTGCGCTCGATCGCCGCGCCGTGGGTCGCCCACCGCGTGTGGCCGAGGGCGAGGTGTCCGCGAAGTCCGGCGGCGTACGCCTTCTCCGCGAGGTTGATCAGCTTGCCCGGCGCCCGCACGACCTCGAGGTGGTCGCCACAGTGGACCGCGATCCCGGCGGAGTCGTAACCGCGGTACTCGAGGTGGCGGAGCGCCTCGAGGACCACCGGCACGCCCTCTCTCGGACCCACGTAACCGACGATGCCGCACATAGGACCTCGACCCTCCCCCGCCCCACACACAGCTCAGGGTTGACAGCTTTCGGAACCGGCCGCCGCAAACCGGCGAGCGAGAACCGTGCCCGATTCTAGCGGTTCGCGCCGCTCGACGGTCGTTCGAGGTGTGGTCCGCAGGACACGGCATGTGGCGGTTCCGCCTCGGTTGCGGACCGGCCCGGCCGCGGCCGGTCGCCGGGCTCAGCCGTCCCGGCGCGCGGTGAGCGGCGGGACGTCGCCGCCGTCGGGGAGTCGGACGCCCTCGAGCACGGAGCCTGCGCCCACGCGACAGCGCTCGCCGAGCACGCAGCCGCCCCGCAGGTGGACGCCGGGCTCCAGCACCGTGTCGCGCCCGGCCGTGCAGCCCTCATCCACCCACGTCGTCGCGGGATCGAGCACGGTCACGCCGCCGGCCTGGAGCCGCCCGATCACGCGCGCGTTCAGGAGCCGGTGCACCTCGGCGAGGTCGGCCCTCGAGTTCACGCCGGCCATCTCGGTGGGGTCGGCGAGTCGAAGCCCGGCCACCTTTTGCCCCGAGCGAACGAGGTTGCGGATCACGTCGGTCAGGTAGAACTCGCCCTGCGCGTTGTCGGGCGTGAGGGCGGCGATCGCCGGTCGCAGCGCCTCCAGGTCGAACACGTACGTGCCCGCGTTGACCTCGCGGATCGCGAGCTGCTCCGGGTCGGCGTCGCCCGCCTCCACGATCGCCGTCACGTCGCCGTTCCCGTCGCGAACCACCCGACCATAGCCGCCGCCGTCCGCCAGCACCGCGGTCACCAGCGCGGCCGCCGCGCCGCGCGAGGCGCGCAGCGCTACCAGGGCCTCCAGCGTCGCGACCGTGATCAGCGGCACGTCGCCGGACAGCACGAGGGCGTCGCCGCGCTCGGGAAGCAGCGGCAGCGCCTTGGCGACCGCGTCGCCGGTGCCGCGCGGCGGATCCTGCACGACCAGGGCGGCCCGACCTCCGAGGTGGGCCGCGACCTGCTCCCGCAGGTGCCCGACGACCACGACGGCCCGGTCGGGCGCGAGCGGCGCCAGCGCCGCCAGCACGTGGTCCACCAGCGCCCTGCCGCCGGCCAGGTGCAGCACCTTGGCCCGCGCCGTCGCGAGCCGCTTGCCTTCGCCGGCCGCGAGGACGACCGCCGCGAGGCTCACGCCGTCACCCCCAGGAGCTCGGCGAGCGTTGCCGCGAGGCGCCCGGCATCGTGCCGGACCGTGCCCTCACGAGTGACGGTCAGCAGCGGCCGCACCTCGAGGCGCCCCGGCCCGTCCCAGTGCGGCGGCGGCACCACCCTCTGGGCGCCGCTCGCCCGGTAGTTGGCCTCGACCTCCGGCGGCAGCGGCGTCGAGTTTGCGACGACGACGTCGATCTCGACGCCCGGGCCGTACGACGCGAGCTCGGCGAGATGGCGGGCGAGGTCGAACCCATCGGTCTCCCCGGGCTGGGTGACGAGGTTGGCGAGGTACACCCTGGGCGCCGGGCTCGCCGCCAGCGCCGCGCGCAGCTCCGGCACGAGCAGGTTGGGGATGACGCTCGTGTACAGCGAGCCGGGGCCCAACGCCACGAGGTCCGCGCGGGCGATCGCGGCGAGCGCCTCGGGCAGCGCCGGCGGCCCGGCGGGGACGAGGCGGAGCCGGTGCGGCGGGCCGCCCAGCGCGATCGCGGTCTCGCCGACCAGCGGTTGCCCGTCGCGCCCCTCGGCCACGAGCTGGACGTCCTGGCCGGTCGCCGGCAGCACGGCGCCGCGAACGCGCAGGACCTCGGCCGCCAGGCGCACGGCGCTCGGGAAGTCGCCGGTGATCTGGTGCAGCGCGGTCATGAAGAGGTTGCCGAACGAGTGTCCGCCGGTGGGTCCCTCGCCGGGGAACCGGTGGGCGAACAGACGGGTCAGCAGCTCGTCGTCCTCGGCGAGGGCGACCAGGCAGTTGCGGACGTCCCCCGGCGGAGGCATGCCGTACTCGCGACGCAGGCGCCCGGAGGAGCCGCCGTCGTCGGTCACGGTCACGATGGCGGAGAGCGACGCGAGGGGCAGCCGCTTCGCTGCGCGCAACAACGTCGCGAGGCCGCTGCCGCCGCCCAGCGCCACGATGCGCGGTCCGTTGTCCGTTCGCGGCATCGCCCGCCATGGTACCCGCGACCCGCGCTCGCGCCAACGGCGCGCCGGACCGCGAGGAGAGTCGACAGTCTCGCCCCACCCCTCCACCCGGGTGACAGCTCACAGCCGACAGCTGACAGCTCCCCCCCCACCCCAAAACAGACCACCCAGGGGGAGGGAGGCTGTCGGCTGTCGGTTGTCGGCTATTACGTGTTGACTGGGCGGGTGGGGGAGAGCTACTTCTTCGAGAGCTCGTGCAACACCTGCTTGGCGACCGCCTTGAGCGTCTCGAACACCCCGATCCCCTTCGGCGCGACCGCCTCGAACGTGGGCTCGCTCTTGAAGTTGAGGGAGCGGAACAGGAGGTCGTAAGCGACCGCGCCCGCGAGGTCGCGCTTGTTGAACTGCAGCGCGTACGGGATCGCGCCGAGGTCGAAGCCGTTCTCGTGGAGGTTGTGCTTGAGGTTGTCGAGCGACTCCAGGTTCGCGTCCATGCGCGCCTCCTGGGAGTCCGCCACGAAGATCACCCCGTCGACGCCCTTGAGGATGAGCTTGCGCGACGCGTCGTAGAACACCTGCCCCGGCACGGTGTAGAGATGGAAGCGGGTGCGGAACCCGCGCACGCTGCCAAGGTCGAGCGGCAGGAAGTCGAAGAACAACGTGCGGTCCGTCTCGGTCGCCAGGGAGATGAGCTGACCCTTGTTCTGAGGGTTGGTGCGCTCGTAGATGTACTGGAGGTTGGTCGTCTTGCCGCCGAGACCGGGGCCGTAGTAGACGATCTTGCAGTTGATCTCGCGCGAGGCGTAGTTGATGAAGCTCATTCGGTGAACAGGGCGTCGATGTCTTCGTCGGTGATCTCGGCAAACGGCGACGCGGGGGTCTCGCCCTCTTCCGCCGCCTTGGACGCCATCTGGGTCAGCACCTCCTCGAGCTCGGCAGCCGCCTTGCGGACACGGAGGCGCACGAGGCCCAGCGAAGAACGCTCGTCGAAGATCACCACGAGGATGAGGCGCTGGCCGACGATCGAGATGTGGATGTTGTCGCGCTCCCCCTCGTGGAAGAGGATCGAGAACTCCTTCTCGCCGATCAGGCGTGCGAGCCCGTCGGTGGCGGCGACGTTCCCGGCGGTCAGGGATGCAAGCGAGGTGGCGTCGACCTTCTCGAGGTCGCCCTTGGCGGCGATCTGCTGGCCGTTCTTGTCGACGAGGAACACGATCTTGGCGTTCGCGTCCGTCCACAGCCGTGCGAGCACGGTGTTGATCCTGTCGAATTCCTCCTCGTACAGGATCAGGTTAGGTCCGAACATCGTCATGCCTCACAGCCTCCGAACATCAGATCGCGAGTATATCCTTCGACTTCCCGTCAATCCATCCCTCGCCGCCCCGACAGCGCCCGCGTCAGCGTCACGGAGTCGGCGTAGGAGATCTCGCCTCCGGCCGGCAGCCCGAAGGCGATCCGGCTCGCGGGGACCCCGGTCGGGCGCAACGCCCGCGCGATGTAGTGCGCGGTGGCCTCGCCCTCGACCGTCGGGTTGGTGGCCACGATGACCTCGTGCACCGACCCCGACCGCACCCGCTCCACGAGCGCCGCGATCGTCAGCTCCTCCGGTCCGATGCCGTGCAGCGGGTCCAGCGTGCCGCCGAGCACGTGGTAGAGGCCGCGGAACTCGCCCGTAGCCTCGACCGACCAGGCGTTGAGCGGGTCCTCGACGACGCAGAGCAGGCCCCGGTCCCGATCGGGGTCGCGGCAGACGGCGCAGGGGTCCTCTTCGGTGAGGAGGAAACAGGTGCCGCAGTGGCGCACGGCCTGGGCGAGGTGGGTGAGCGCGGCGGCGAGGCGCCCGGGCGCCTCGGGGGTGCGAACGAGGTGTTGCACGAGCCGCGTCGCCGTGCGCGGACCGATCCCCGGGAGCTGCTCGAGCTGCTCGAGCAGCTCGCGCACGGCTTGCGGCCGGAGGTCCATCAGAGGAGCCCCGGCAGCCCGCCCGGCACGCCGAGCTTCCCCAGGACCTCCTGCGAGCGCTCGGCGAGCCGGCGCGACGCGTCCTGCCAGGCGGCCACGATCAGGTCCGCGACCAGGCCCGCCTCCTCGCCCGCGAGCGCTTTGGTGTCGATGCTGACGCCGACGAGCTCTTTGAGCCCCGACAGGCGCACCCGCACGAGACCGCCTCCGGCCGAGCCCTCCACCTCGATTTCGGCGAGCGCCTTCTGCAGCTGCGCCTGCGCCAGTTGCGCCTGCTGCAGGAGCTTCGCCACGTTCATGGCTTCTCCTCAACGCGATCGAGTCGCCCGCCGAACACCTCGAGGACCCGTTTGACCCCCTCGTCCGCCTCGACCCGCGCTCGCAGCCCCTGCGCCTCCCGCTCGCCGGCCGGGCCGTTCTCGTCCACCTCGACGACCTGGCCGAGGCCGGCCTGCTGGACCGCCGTGGCGAGTGTCGCCGCCGCCTCCCGGAGCGACCTTCTCGCCGCCGGCGGAAGGCCGCCGGTGCGCAGCACCACGGTGTCCCCGTCGACGCTGATCTCGCGGACCGAACCGATCCTCCCGGCGAGCAGATGCTCCCCCATCGCCTCCAGCGCCGCGGCAAGCCGCGACCCCGGCGTCGAGGTCGATGCCGGAGGCGGCGGCGGAGCCGGGGGAGGCGGCGCCGCCGTCGAAGGGGGCCCCGGGGTCGCCTGCGCCGGCGCACCAGCGAGGAGGGCCTCGACGCGCTGGAGGCGCGGCCACAACGCCAGCCTGCCGACCGCCACGGCGACCGCGACGCCCGGGCGGTCGGCCGTGGCCACCAGGGTCCTCCCCTCGAGCGCCAGCGCCAACAGGCGCACCAGCAGGGCCGGGCCCAGCCGCGCGGCGCTTTCCGCGAGGCCCGCGCGCTGGGCGGCCGGGAACGGCGCCGGCGCCTGCGGGTCGCTCGAGAGCAGGAGCAGGGCGTGGACGAGCTGAACCAGTTGCTCGTACAGCGCCGCCGGGTCGCGACCGGAGTGCTCTTCGCTGCGGACGAGGCCGAGCGCGGCCCCCACGTCGCCCGCCTCGAGCGCCCGCCAGAGCCCGAGGAGGGTCTCGAACGGCGCCAGGCCGATCACCTCGGCGACCGCGTTCTCGTCCACCGGCCCGCCGGCGAAGGCGCGCACCCGGTCGAGCAGGGAAAGGGCGTCCCGCAGCGAGCCCTCGGTGGCACGGGCGATGAGCTCGGCGGCGCCGTCGGTCAGCTCGAACCCCTCGCTGCTCGCCACGTGGCCCAGCCTCGCGGTAACGAGGTCGGCCGGGATGGGCCGGAAGTCGACCTGCAGGCACCGGGAGAGGATCGTGGCCGGGAACTTGTCCTTCTCGGTGGACGCCAGGATGAAGACCACGTGGGCGGGCGGCTCCTCGAGGATCTTGAGCAATGCCGCGAACGCGTCCTTCGAAAGCTGGTGCGCCTCGTCGAGGATGAAGACCCGATAGCGGTCGCGGACCGGAAGCACGCGCGCCACCTCGCGCAGCTCGCGCACGTCGTCGATGCCCCGGTTGGAGGCGGCATCCATCTCGAGCACGTCGAGCGACGACCCGGCGGCGATGTCCTGGCACGCCGGGCACGCCCCGCACGGCTGCGGGGTCGGCCCGTGGTCGCAGTTCAGCGCCTTGGCGAGCAGCCGCGCGACCGTGGTCTTGCCGACGCCGCGCAACCCGGAGAACAGGTACGCGTGGGCGATCTCCTTGTGCTCCAGCGCGTTGCGGAGTGTGCGGACGACGACGTCCTGACCGACGAGATCCGCGAACGTCTGCGGTCGCCAGCGCCGGGCGAGCACCTGGTACCCGGTCACGCTACCCCTCCGCTCAGGGCATAGGGCGCCGGGCACAGGGCGCAGGTACCACCAGCCGCGATACCTCGAGGTTGCAACGCGGACCGGACCCCGGGCGTCGGTAGCTGCGAGGACATACCGCGTGCGCGGTACGAACCGGGACCGCCGAGCTTCAGTCCTGTGCCCTGCGCCCTGGGCCCTGTCCCCTGTCTCATGCCGACGTGGCGAAGCAAGGAGCCCGGGGGGACCGCGGCGCCCGTTGCGTTCCCCTTATCGCTGCTCCCTTCCGGGCCTGACGAGGTTCGGGGGGCACCGTCGCGCGGGACCCGGGCTCCTTGCTTCCCACGGCGGCTGTGGCGACGCGACCAGCTGCCGATCGATGCGATCGAATTGGCGGAGAGGGCGGGATTGCGGGCATCCTCGACTGGCGGCAATCGCAGCGCTGGAAACCCTCCGCCCAACCGCCCGCGAGCGGTCGTCGGGGCCAAGGCGCCCGCGTCTCGCCGCCCGCCCGCCCCACCGCGAGGTCGAACCCGCACCGCCGCCCACCAGCCGCCCGACCTCCCACCGCGGGTTCTCACCCGCCCTCTCCGCAACGGGGCGGGGATGGTCGGCGAGATGGACCGCAGGCTCGTGCTCCGCATGGCGACGGGTAATCTGGCGGAGAGGGCGGGATTGCGGGCATCCTCGACTGGCGGCAATCGCAGCGCTGGGAACCCTCCACCCAACCGCCCGCGAGCGGTCGTCGGGGCCAAGGCGCCCGCGTCTCGCCGCCCGCCCGCCCCACCGCGAGGTCGAACCCGCACCGCCGCCCACCAGCCGCCCGACCACCCACCGCGGGTTCTCACCCGCCCTCTCCGCAACGGGGCGGGGATGGTCGGCGAGATGGACCGCGGGCTCGTGCTCCGCATGGCGACGGGTAATCTGGCGGAGAGGGCGGGATTCGAACCCGCGGTACGGTTGCCCGTACACACGCTTTCCAAGCGTGCTCTTTCGGCCACTCAGACACCTCTCCGCGGCACCGTCATGGTTCGTCTCGTCGCCGACGTCGTCCACCCGCGCCGGCTGGGTTCCTCATGGCGGAGAGGGTGGGATTCGAACCCACGGACCCCCGCGAGGGGGTCAACGGTTTTCGAGACCGTCCCGATCGGCCACTCTGGCACCTCTCCGCACCGGGACCGGGAGTCTAACCGCGGTCGCGTACGTTTGCAAAGAACCTCTCCAGCAGAGCCGCGGCCTCTCCGGCCATCAGGCCGCTGCGGACGGCGACGCGGTGGTTGAGCCGGGGATCATCGAGGAGGTTCGCGACCGAGCCGGCGAACCCGCCCTTCGGGTCGGGCGCGCCCCACACGACGCACGCCAGCCGCGCGGCGACCGCCGCGGCGGCGCACATGGCGCACGGCTCCAGCGTCGCGTAGAGGGTGCAGCCGTCCAGGCGCCACCCTCCGACGGCGGCGGCCGCGGCTCGCAGAGCGAGGATCTCGGCGTGGGCGGTCGGGTCGCCGTCCGCCTCGCGCCGGTTGGGCGCGCGCGCCAGCACGGTGCCGTCCCGCGCGGTCACGACCGCGCCGACCGGCACGTCGCCGTTCGCGGCGGCCGCGGCCGCCTCGACGAGCGCCGCCGCCATGGCCGCGCGGTCGCCGTCCGCGAAGACCCAATCGGGCGTCAGTTCCATGCCGCAGCTCCTCCTCGCACCCCGCGCGGCCGCCCAACCAGCGCGCCGGCGCTGCACAGCCGCACGTCGAACGCTTGGGCCAACTCCGCCGTGTGGTAGTAGGGCTCGTACGTATCCGCAAGCAGGACCGGACGGTGCGCACCCTCACCCCGCACCTCTGCTACCAGCGCCCCCACCTGGTCGGCGGCGCCGAGCGCCACGTCGACGGCCACCGGACGGAGTCGCAGGTCGGGTCGCCAACCGCGGGCCGCCTGCGCGAGAGCGAGCACGGCACCTACGTTGAAATCGGCCAGTACCACGGCGGAGGGCGGCGCACAGGAAGCGAGGCTGGCGAGGTAGCGGTCGGTCCCGGCATCGAACCACCGTCGAGGGCTCCCGTCGCCGACGCGATCGGTAGGCGGTGGGGCGGCGCGGGCCGGGCGACCCAACGGCACGCCCTTGATCGGGCAGAGGAAGTACGTTGCGTTGTTGCGGAACGGCACCACCCGAGCGCCGAGGCTCGCGTGTCCTGAGCCTGTGAGCGCGGCCGGGACGGCGAGGTAGGCCAGCGTCTGCACCGCCACGTGAGCGAGTCTGGCCCAGGGCGGCAGGCGCACCGGACGAGCGACCACGAGACCAACGAGGAGAAACCCGAACATGAGGTGGAGGCGGTATGGGGCGTAGGCCAGCAGCAGCACGCCGAGCCCCGCCAGGCAAACGGCCCACGCGCGCCACACGCCGCCACGCTCGCCCCGGCGCCACATCGCGGCCACACCGAACGGGCCGAGGCCGTATGCGAGCAAACCGGCGAGGACGAGCGTGTTGCGGGGGGCACGGGAAAACGCGACGAACGCACCCCAGTGCCAGGACCAGGTCGAGGCACCGCCGGCCGCGAACCCCGTGAGAGGGTCAAGCGGGCTGCCGAAAAGAGCGAGCCAAACGGGGGCGAGCCCGATCGCCGCGCCTGGCACGAGCCGCCAGGCCCTGCGGCCGGCCGCCTCGAGCGCCAGCGGCGCGATGATGACCACCGCCAGCGCGTGGACCGCCAACCCGAAACCCCACAGCATACCTGCGGCCCACCAGTGCGCCCACCCGCGCCCGGCGTAGAGCGCGAGGGCGCCGGCGAGCGCTAGTGCCACAGCCGGCGCGTACGTCTCCGTTGCCGTGGCCGCCCACCAGAGCGGGTATGCGACTAACAGCAGCGTAGCCGTCGTGTGGGCCCGCCCGCGGTCGCCCCCGCGCGCGACCACCAGCAGGAACGCGACGGCGACGGCGAGCGCGCCGGCCAGTGCGCACAGACGGTGCGCCGCCACCACCGGGTCGCCGCCGACCAGGCGCAGCCACGCCCACGCGAGCACCGTCCAGCCGGCGTGGTCGCCGGGGTTGAGGCTCGGGAAGTAGCCGGTCATCGCGTACAGCGTCAGCTTGGAGGCGTCGGCCCAGAGCAGGCCCCGCGCACCGGTGGCCAGGTACAGCGCGAGCGCCGCGGCGAACCAGGCCCCCGCGAGGCGCACGTCGCTCTTGGCGGGTTGCGCGATCATCCTCGACGCGGATCATAGCCCCGGGGACGCGGGGCGGGTCCGGACCGCCGGTCGCCTACTCGATACGGAAGGGGAACCCGACGGTGGCCTTGCCCTGCGTGCACTCGAGCAGGTAGATCCCCGGCGGGAGCGGTTTGGTGAAGCGGACCTTGAACATCGAGGTCTCGCCCTTCATCGGTCCGACGGTGATCGCGTCGGTGGCCGCACCCTTGGAGGAGTCCTGCTCGTAGTAGCCGCTCTTGAACTGGTACGCGTTCAACGCGTACGGCTTGTAGTCCCCGTAGAGGATGAGGTAGTCGCCCGTCCGGACCGTCGCGGTGACGTCGCCGTTGAAGTAGTTGAGGGCGAACCCCTCCGGCGTGAACTGCGTCTCCGGAGTCACCGCGGTGATCTCAACGAGCTTCTGGCTCTGGACGAGGAACCCGCCCTTCTTCTCGGGCTTGATCTCCTTGGTGCACGCGCCGAGTGCGAGGCAGACCCCGGCCGCCACAACGAGGGTCACCGGAGAGTTGCGCATCACAGGCTCCTTTCGCCTCCGCGGACCGCGGCCGCTCTCGGCACGCGGAGTATAGCAACGGGCGCGCCGGTGCCCGGGTCACCAGACCGGCGCGTGCAACAGCATCTCGTGGGCCGCGGATCGGTCCACGGGTTTGGAGAACCAGAACCCCTGCGCGTGCGAGCACCCGATCTCGCGCAACCGTTCGAGCTGGACCGCCGTTTCCACGCCCTCGGCGACGACGTTGATCTTCAGCATGTTGGCGAGCGCCACGATCGTCTTGACGATCGCCGACGCGTCCGAGGTGGCGTCCATCCCCGAGATGAACGAGCGGTCGATCTTGAGCGTGTCGTACGAGAAACGCTGCAGGTACGAGAGCGACGAGTAGCCGGTCCCGAAGTCGTCGACCGAGAACTGCACCCCCATCCTGTGGAACTGTGCCAGCTTGTCGAGCACGACGTCGCCGTGGTCCATGATCACGTTCTCGGTGATCTCGAGGCGGAGGCTCGTGGGCGGTAGCCCCGTCGCGTCGAGGATCGCCGCGACGCGCTCGTACACGTCGGGCTGCATGACCACCTTGCCCGACACGTTGACGCTCACGTAGAGCGGAGGATCCGCCGGGACGAGCTCCTGCCACTCCCGGGCGTGCCGGCAGGCTTCTTCCAGGACCCACCACCCGATCGGCACGATCAGCCCGGTCTCCTCGGCCACCGCGATGAAGCGCGTCGGACTCACGAGGCCGCGCTCGGGGTGGCGCCAGCGGATGAGCCCCTCGAAACCGACGATCCTGGTGTCCTCCAGCGACACGATCGGCTGGTAGTGCATCAGGAACTGGCGCTTCTCCACGGCCTGCCGCAGCTCGGTCTCGAGCTTCAGGAGCGCGACCACGCTGCGGTGCATCGTCTGGTCGAACACCTGGTAGCAGCCGCGCCCGGCGGCCTTGGCGCGGTACATCGCCGTGTCGGCGTCGCGCAGGATCTCCTCGGGCGCCTTGTACGAAGAGTTGGAGAGCGCCACCCCGATGCTCGCGGAGGTGAACACTTCGCGGCCGCCGATGGTGATCCGCTCCCGGATGAGATCCTGAACGCGCTCGGCGACGCGCGTGGCGTCGCCGGGACCGTGGATGTCGTTGAGCAGGATCGCGAACTCGTCGCCGCCGAGACGCGCCACGGTGTCGCCGGGCCGGAGAAAGTGCGTGAGGCGGCGGGCCAGCTCCACCAGCAGCTCGTCGCCGACGCTGTGGCCGAGCGAATCGTTGATGTTCTTGAAGCGGTCGAGGTCGATGAACAGCAGCGCGACCACCGTCCCCTTGCGACGCCGGGACTGCTCCATCGCGAGGCCGAGATGGTCGAGAAACAGCGTCCGGTTGGGGAGCTGCGTCAGCGCGTCGTAGAGGGCGTCGTGGAGGAGCTGCTCCTCGGCGCGCTTGCGGGCCGTGATGTCGGTCAGCGAACCCGCCATGCGCGTGGCCCGGCCGCTCGCGTCGCAAACTGTGACGCCCCGGGCCAGGACCCAGATCGGCGCCCTGTCCTTGCCGGTGATCCGGTGCTCGTGTTCGAAGTGCGAGTGGTGGCCGGCGACGTGCGAGTCCAGCGCCTTCTTCAGCCCGGCGCCGTCGTCGGGGTGGACCCGGGAGAACCAGTCCTCGATGGAGTTGCCGACCTCCTCGGGTCGGAGACCGAGCATGGCCTTCCAGCGCGGCGAGAAGTACGCCGTCCCGGTGATGAGGTCCCAGTCCCAGATGCCGTCGTTGGCGCCGTTGACGGCGAGGGCGTAGCGCTCCTCGCTCACCCAGAGCGCCCGCTCCGCGTGCATGCGGCCGATCGCGTAGCGGATCGACCGCAAGAGGAGGTCGTTGTCCACCTGCCGCTTCACGAGATAGTCCTGGGCCCCTTCGCGGACGGCGGCGAGCGCCATCTCCTCGTCGTCGAGGTTGGTGAGGATCACGATCGGAACGTGGGGCGCCGCCGCGCGTGCCCGCTCGAACGAGACGAGACCGCTCGAGTCCGGAAGCGAGAAGTCGAGCAGCACGACGTCGAACGGCGCCGACGCGAGCAGCGCCAGCCCGTCGCCGAGTCGGGTCACGTGCTCGACCCGCAGCGCCTCGCGCCGCGACTGCGCCAGCATCATCTGGATCAGCTCGGCTTCCTCGGCGCTGTCCTCGATCAGCAGAACCCGCAGCGGCCCGGTCGTTCCATCCATGCCCTCAGCCCTTCGTCTCCAGGGGACCCGTGGCCGCAACCGGCTTCAGGCTCCTGGGGATGGTAAAGCAGAACGTCGACCCGCGGCCGACCTCGGACACGGCCCAGATCCGCCCGCCGTGCCGCTCCACGATGCGCTTGCAGATCGCGAGCCCGATCCCGGTGCCCGGGTACTCCGCCGCGGTGTGCAGGCGTTGGAACATCCCGAAGATCCGCTCGAGGTGCTCGGCCGGGATGCCGATCCCGTTGTCGGCGACCGCGAACGTGCAGCGGTCGGCCTCCTCCACGGCGTAGATCCGCACGGCCGGGCGCTCGCGGCCGAACTTGAGCGCGTTGCCGATCAGGTTCTGGAAGAGCTGCACCATCTGGGCGACGTCGGCCGCCAGCGACGGCAGGCGATCCCAGCTGACCTGCGCGCCGCTCGCCTCGATCGCGGCCTTGAGATTGGCCGCGGCCTGTTGCACGACCTCGCCGAAGTCGGCCTCCGTGAACGGCCGCCCCTGGGTGTCCACCCTCGAGTAGGCGAGGACGTCGTTGATCATGGCCTGCATCCGGTCGGCGCACTGCACGAGGTTGCCGACGACGCGCTTGGTGTCGCCCCCCGAGGCGGCCGAGCCGTTGCCGGCGAGCAGCCGCGCGTAGCGCCCGATGAGCTGCAGCGGCTCTTGCAGGTCGTGCGAGATCACGTAGGCGAACTGCTGCAGGTCGACGTTGGACCGCCCGAGCGCGGCCGCCCGCTCCGAGAGGTCGCGCTCGGCCTTGCGGTGGCCGCTGATGTCCTCCATCGCGCCTTCGAAGCGCACGGTGCCCAGCGCCGGTTCCACCACCGGCCATGCCGCGAAGCGCACCCACGCCGCCTGCCCGCTCGGGCGCCGCACGCCCGCTTCGAGGTCACGGATCGCACGGCCCCGCGCGAGGCTCGCCAACACTTGCGCCTGCAGCGCCTCCTCGCTGAGGAACTCCGCGAGGTTGTGCCCAACGAGCCCCTCGGCGGTCTCGAACCCGAGGATGCGCGCCAACGCCGGGTTCGCGGCCGACAGCCGACCGTCCCCCCCGGCCGTGAACGTGCCGAGCGAGAGCTCTTCGGTCACCCGGTGGAAGAGGGCGAGCGCCTCGCGCGACGCGCGCGTCTCGGAGCTCGCTTCGAGTGCGCGCCGCACGGCGCCCGGGAGCTCGAGGTAGCCTGCGCTCCCCTTGACCACGTACGCCGAGAGACCGTGGCGCAGCCCCCGCGAGGCCACGGCCTCGCTGCCCTCGGAAGCGAAGAACACCACCGGGCATTCGGGCGAGACGCTCCGGACCGTCTCCAGCACCTGCAGCCCGTCGCCCCAATCGAGGCGGTACTCGGTGACGACCGCCGCGAACCCGCCGGTGGGCAGGCGGTCCGCGAGCACCATCCCGTCGCCGACTTCCTCGACCTCGACGTCGGGCAGCTCGCGCCGGAGGACGAGCGCGGCGAGGGCCCTGTCGTCGCTGTTGCTGTCGACGAGCAGGACACGCATGCGGGCGTTCATTTCCGTGGGGACTGCGGAAGATCGGTCCGCAAAATGAGACCACCGAGGAGGCCGTGGATGGTCCTCCGCCAGCCCGCAGCCTGGCCGCGCCGACCCATTCCTCTCCGACCCCTCCCGTCGCCGTTGGATTTTACCACGGCACGTGGTTGTGCGAACACGCGCAAGCTCGTCGCCGGACGGCGGTGACCGACGACGAGGGCGCCGCGTGATCGCGGTGCGGGCCCTCACGCCATCGCGGCTCGGGAGATGACAAGAAGAGCGCTCCTCAGGCGTGTCGCGGAACGAAGGAGGAGGCACCGTTGGAGACCCGAGAGGCGATCCGGACGCGCCGCAGCGTTCGCACGCTCACCCCGGAACCGATCCCGCGGGCGACCGTGCGCGCGATGCTCGGGGCGGCGATGCAGGCGCCGTCGGCTGGGAACGAGCAACCGTGGCACTTCGTGATGGTCGACGACCATCCCCTCCTGGACGCCATCCCGGCGTTCGCGCCCTACGCCCCGATGCGTCGCACGCCGCCGCTCGCGATCCTGGTCTGCGGCGACCTGCGGGAGGTCCGGCACCCCGGGTCCTGGGTGCAGGACGGCTTGGCCGCGACCCAGAACCTGCTCCTCGCCGCCCACGACCTCGGCCTCGGCGCGACGTGGACCGAGGTTCATCCGCGCGAGACCCCGGCCGCCGGGTTCCGCCGGCTCCTCGGCCTTTCCGACGAGGTCCTGGCCCTGACGCTGGTCGTCCTCGGGCACCGGGCCGAGCGCAGCGAGCCGGTCGCCCGATTCCGAGCGGATCGTATCCACCCCGACGCCTGGCGAGGCCGCGCGCCTCCGCGCGGTGCCGCGCCGGGCCGCCCTCGCGGGCCGCGTTCAAATAAATGGATACAGCGTCTCAGATTCCGGATAGAAACCGCCAGGATCTGTCAGGCTCTGCTCAATTTAACCGGGCACGGCTCTTGCTCCCCCCTCGCCGTCGGGAAACGGGCCGCGAGCCGGTTCGAGCCCCCCGACGGTGCGTCCGACCGCCGGTCCCGCACGCAGGCTCGCGGCGAACGGAAAGGAGAAGAGCATGAAACGGTTCGCTGTACCGGCCCTGATCATCGCGCTGGCCGCCCTCCCGGCCCTGGCGCAGAACCCAACCGCGACGCTCGCCGGCCACGTCACCGACGGCAAGGCCGCGCTGCCGGGGGTGACGGTGAACGTGACGTCCCCCAACCTGCAAGGCACACGCACGACCGTCACCCAGGTCCAGGGCGACTACATCTTCAAGTTCCTGCCGCCCGGCGATTACACCGTGCGGTTCGAGCTGCAGGGGTTCTCGACCGTCGACACCACGGTCAAACTCACCGCGGCGCAAACGCAGACCCTCGACGCGACGATGCCGCAGGCGAAGGTGAACGAGTCGGTGACGGTCACCGGCTCCGCCGAGACGATCTCGGCGGGCGCCACCGCGTCCACCACCTACGAGAGCGCGCTCGTCAACAAGCTGCCGATCCCGCGCGACATGGAGAACTCCGTCCTCCTCGCCCCCGGCGTCAACAGCAACGGCCCGGGCGGGGCGATCACGATCTCGGGGGCGCAGTCGTACGAGAGTCTGTACCTCGTCAACGGCGTCGTCGTCAACGAGAACCTCCGCGGTCAACCGCTCGACCTCTTCATCGAGGACGCCATCCAGGAGACCACGACCTCGACGTCCGGTGTTTCCGCGGAGTACGGACGCTTCGCCGGAGGCGTCGTCAACACGCTCACGAAATCCGGCGGCAACGAGTTTCACGGCTCGGCCCGCGTCAACTTCGACAACGACAAGTGGACCGCCAAGTCGCCGCTCACGGTGAGCCGGGAGGACAAGCTCAACGAGACCTACGAGGGCACGTTCGGCGGCTTCGTGGTGAAGGACAGGCTGTGGTTCTTCCTCGCGGGGCGCGACCGCAACACCAACAACGCCGAACAGACGTTCCTGACCAACCTCCCCTACACGGCGACCGAATCCCTGACGCGCTACGAGGGCAAGCTGACGGCGTCCCTGACGCCCAACCACCGGTTCGTCGGCTCCTACATGACCCGCGAGTCCAAGGACGGCAACTACGGCTTTACGCCTTTCCTCGACCTCGCGAGCGTCTACGATCGCAAGGAACCCGAGGACCTCTCGGCGCTCGACTACACGGGCGTGCTCTCGGACAGCTTCTTCGTCGAGGGCCAGTACTCGGCGCGCCACTTCACCTTCGAGAACGCGGGGAGTCGCTTCACCGACATCGACAAGGGGACCGTCCTCCTCGACGGGACGAGCGGCGCCTACTACCACTCTCCCGTCTTCTGCGCGGTGTGCCCCGGCGCCAACGAGAAGCGCGACAACCAGGACCTGATCGCCAAAGGCTCGTGGTTCCTCTCGTCGCAAGGCCTCGGGTCGCACGACATCGTCTTCGGGGTCGACCGGTTCCAGGACAAGATCAACGTCAACAACTACATCTCCGGCAGCGGCTACTGGCTCCAGGACGACAACATCATAATCCGGAACGGTCAGATCTACCCGCAGTTCATAGGCGGATCGTTCGGCTCCTACGTCATCAACTGGCCGATCTATTCGTTCTCGCACGGCGACGACTTCCGGACCGACTCCGCGTTCGTGAACGACAAGTGGCGGCTCGATAACCACCTCACCGTGAACGTCGGCGTCCGCTACGACAAGAACCGCGGCCAGGACCCGGACGGCCACATCGTCTCCGACGACCACAAGGTGAGCCCCCGGCTGGGCGTAGTGTACGATCCGCTGGGCAACGGGGCGTGGCAAGTCGACGGCGGCTACGCCAAGTACGTCACGGCCCTGGCCAACAGCAACAACATCGCCACCGCGGGCGCGGCGGCCGGGACGCCCTCGATCCTGGTCTACATCTACAACGGGCCCGACATCAACGCCGACCCGGGCGCCGCGAACCTGGTGAGCCAGAGCGACGCGATCGCGCAGGCGTTCGCGTGGTTCAACTCGCTCTCGCAGGCGGACAAGAACGCGCTCCTCGTCCAGGCGACCATCCCCGGCGTCGGGATCAAGATCCCGCGCTCGCTCGCGTCGCCGAGCGCCGACGAGCTCACGCTCGGCATCACGCGGAGGCTGGGCAGCGCCGGGCTCGTGCGCGTCGACCTCATCGACCGCCGCTTCCACGACTTCTACGTGTTCCGCACCGACGGCACGACGGGCCAGACCGTCGACTCCTTCGGCAACCCGACGGACGTCACGTTCGTCGAGAACAACGACAACGTCGAGACCAAGAGGTACGACGCAGTCGCCGTCCAGGGCTCCTATCAGCTCTCGCCCGCGGTGAGCGTTGGCGGCAACTACACCTGGTCGCACCTGCGGGGCAACTTCATCGGCGAGAACCTCGGCTCCGGCCCGATCACGCCGAGCGACCTCCAGTACCCGGAGTACCACCAGCAGTCGTGGTACAACCCCGACGGCGACCTGCCGACGGACCAGCGCCACCGGGCGCGCGTGTGGGCGGTCTGGGACATCCTCAACACGAGGAGCCACAGGCTGTCGGCCAGCCTCCTGCAGGCGTTCGACTCGGGCGTTCCCTACGGCGCCCTCTCGACCTCCGGCATCGTCATCGGCCAGTACGTGACCAACGCGCCCGCCTACGTCGCGGCGCCCGCGACGGTCAACTACTACTTCACCCCGCGCGACGCCTTCCGCACCGACAACATCAGCAGCACCGACATCGGCTTCAACTACGCGTTCAAGCTGCCGTCGCTCGGCCCCGACCTCGAGTTCTTCGTCGCGCCCCGCGTGACCAACGTCTTCAACCGGCACGGTGTGGTCAACGTCAACACCACCGTCTACACCGCCGCCAACCCCGGGCACGGCCTATCGCCTTTCAACCCGTTCACCACCAAACCGGTGGAGTGCCCACAGGGGGACGGCGTGTCGCAGTGTCAAGCGATGGGCGCGAACTGGCAGCTCGGGCCCAACTTCGGCCAACCGCAGACCGCCACCACCGCGACCACGGCGGGCGACTTCCAAGCCCCGCGCACGTTCCTGATTTCGGCCGGCGTCCGCTTCTGAGCCTCTCCGAGGCCAACCGCACCACCTGGGACCGCCCCGGCCTCGCCGGGGCGGTCCCGTCTTCGGGCGGCCGCCGCGAGGCGGCGCACCGGGGCTAAGATGGCCGCAGGGAGCGGACCATGGCCGACCGGCGGGAGCTTCTCTCGGCGCTTCACAGGGCGGTGTTGGACGGGGACGACGCAGCCGCGGGCGGCCTCGCGGCGAAGGCGCTTGCGGCCGGCGTGCCGGCGCTCGAGGCGATCGAGCAGGGCCTGGTGCCGGGGATCCGCGAGGCCGGCCAGCGCTGGGAGGACGGCGACTACTTCCTCCCCGAGCTGGTCACCGCGGCGCAAGCGATGAAGGAGGCCATGGCGGTGCTCCAGCCGAGGCTCGGCGCGGAAGGCCGGGCGCTCTCGCTCGGTCGCGTCGTCATCGGCACCGTCGAAGGCGACATTCACGACATCGGCAAGACGCTGGTCGCGACGATGCTCGCCGCGAACGGTTTCGAGGTCAGCGACGAGGGCGCGAGCGTCCCGGCCGAGCGCTTCGTCGCGCGGGCCAGGGCGATCGACGCCGACCTCGTCTGCGCGTCGGCGCTCCTGACGACGACGATGCCGAAGCAGCGCGAGCTGGCCGCCGCGCTCAAGGCCGCCGGGCTGCGGGCCCGCCTGGTGGTGGGCGGCGCCCCGGTCAGCCGGGGGTGGGCCGACGCGATCGGCGCCGAGGGCTACGCCGACAACGCGGTCGCCGCCGTCGGCGTGGCGCGCGAGCTGGTGGGGCGCGGTGCGGCCCGCTGATCTCCGGACCCTCGCCGACGAGCGCGTCCTGCTCCTCGACGGCGGCCTCGGCAGCATGCTCATCGCGGCGGGCCTCGCGGCCGGTCGCGCGCCCGAGTGCTGGAACCTCGAGCACCCGGAGCGCGTCGAGGCGGTCCACCGCGCCTACGTCGAGGCCGGCAGCGACGTCGTGCACACCAACACGTTCGGCGCCACCCCGCTGCGCCTGGCGGCGGGAGGTCTCGCCGGCCGCTGCCGCGAGGTCAACGCGGCGGCGGTCGCGATCGCGCGGCGCGCGTGCGCCGGCCGGACGCTGGTGGCCGGCGACGTCGGACCGACGGGCCACCTGCTGCCGCCCGTCGGGACCGCGAGGCTCGCGGACCTCAGCGCCGCGTTCGCCGAGCAGGCCGACGCCCTCGCCGCGGCGGGCGCCGACCTCATCTCGATCGAGACGATGACCGACCTGCGCGAGGCGCTCGCGGCGGTTGCCGCGGCGCGGGCGACGGGCCTGGCCGTGCACGCCTCGATGACGTTCGAGGTCCGCAAGCGGGGGACCTTCACGATCATGGGTGACGCGCTCGTGCCGGCGCTCCGGGCGCTCGCCGAAGCCGGCGCCGACGCCGTGGGCTGCAACTGCTCGCTGACCTCGGCCGAGATGGTCGCGTTGGTGCGGGAGGCCGCGCCCGCAGTCCCGGTGCCGCTCTCGGCGCAGCCCAACGCCGGCCGGCCGCAGGTCACGCCGGACGGCGTGGTCTACGACGCGGACGCCGCGGCATTCGCGCGCGACGCGGCAGCGATGGCGGCTGCCGGCGCGCGACTCGTCGGCGGATGCTGCGGCACGACGCCCGCGTTCATCCGCGCGGCGCGGGCGGGCATCGCCCCGATGGTCGGACCGTGACTCTCGGGGCGGAGGTGCTCGACCTCGCCGTCGCGCTCGACCCCGCCGAGGCGCGCCGCTACCTCGGGTACCCCAAGGAGCGCGAGACGCCGGCACGCGGCGCCGTCCGTCTCGAGGCCCTGTGGCCCGAGGCCGTCGCTCTGGTGCGGCCCCGCGGCGCCCATGCGGTCGTCGACCGGCCGAGCGCCGAGGCCATGAGGATGCCGGAGCCGGCCGAGCGCGTCGCGGTCGGCGCCGTCACGATCGGGCCCGCGCTCGAGGACGAGAGCGCCCGGCGTGCGGCCGCGGGGGCGCTGCTCGATGCGCTCGTGCTCGACGCGATCGGCTCGGCGGCCGCCGAGGCCGCCGCCGACGCGCTCAACCTGGAGGTCTGCGCGGCGGCGCGCACGCTCGGCCTGGAAGCCGCGCCGCGGGTCAGCCCCGGCTACGGCGGCTGGGACACCTCGGCACAGCCGGCGCTGCTGGCGTTGCTGCCGATCGCGGCGATCGGCATCCGCCTGACGAGCGGCGCGATGATGGTGCCGCGCAAGTCGGTGAGCTTCGCGGCGAGCCTGGCGCCGCCGGGCAGCGCCCACCCGCACGAGGGCTCCCGCTGTGCGCGCTGCGGGCTCCTCCGCTGCCGGCACCGCATCGCGCCCGCAGACTGTGGCTGAAGGGAGGCGACGATGGACGCGATTCGACCCCGGTTGGAGATGTTCAGCCGCGAGCAGGTGGAATCGGTCATCGCGGACGCGCTCCGCGTCCTCGCCAGCGTCGGGTTCGAGGTCGAGAACGACGACGCGCGGGCGTTGCTGCGCGCGGCGGGCGTCGCGGAGCACGACGGCCGGTTCTTCGCCGCGGAGAAGGCGGTGCGCGACGCGCTCGCCACCGCGCCGTCGCGCATCATCGTCTGCGACCGCGATGGTTCGCCGGCGCTCGACCTCGGCGGCGACCGCGTCCACTTCGACCCGGGCTCCGCCGCGCTCCACTTCCTCGACCCCGCGACGGGCCGCAGGCGGCCACCCCTCACCCGCGACCTCTGCCACCTCGCGTGGGTGACCGAGGCGTGTCGCAACATCGCGGCGCAATCCACGGCGCTCGTACCCAGCGACGTGCCGGAGGCCATGGGCGACCGCTGGCGTCTCGTCGTGGCGCTCGCCAACTCGAGGAAACCCGTCGTCACGGGGACGTTCCGCAAGGACGCGTTCCCCGTGATGAAGGCGATGCTCGCCGCGGTGCGAGGCGGGGAGCGGGAGCTCGCCGAGCGGCCGCTCGCGATCTTCGACTGCTGCCCCAGCCCGCCGCTCAAGTGGAGCGACCTCACCTGCCAGGCGCTGGTCGACTGCGCGCGCGCCGGCATCCCGGCCGAGCTCGTGTCGATGCCGCTCGGCGGCGCGACCTCGCCGGTGACCCTGCGCGAGATGGTCGTCCAGCACTGCGCCGAGAGCCTCTCCGGCGTGCTCATCCACCAGGCCGCGCGGCCGGGCGCGCCGATCGTGTGGGGCGGTTCGCCGGCGGCGTTCGACATGCGCCACGGGACCACGCCGATGGGCGCGATCGAGACGATGATGGTCGACGCCGGCGACGCCCAGGTCGGCAAGCGGCTGGGCCTGCCGACGCACGCCTACATGGGGATGTCCGACGCCAAGGTCGTGGATGCGCAGACCGGGCTCGAGTCCGGCATCGGCGCCGTCCTCGCGGCGCTGGCCGGGATCAACCTGGTCTCCGGCCCGGGGATGCTCGACTTCGAGAGCTGCCAGAGCCTCGAGAAGCTCGTGCTGGACGACCAGGTGGCCGGGATGGCGCTACGGCTGGTGCGCGGGATCTCGCACGACTCCGCCGACGACGCGGTTGATCTGATCCGCCAGCTGGTCGCGGCCGGCGGCTTCCTCGGTCACCGCCACACCCGCGATCACTTCCGCCGCGAGCAGTTCCTCCCCGGACGGGTCATCGAGCGCGGCACGTACGAGGCGTGGGAGGCGGCCGGCGGCAAGGACGCGGCCGGCGCGGCCGCCGAGGAGGTACGAAAGGTCCTCGCGCTCGGCAACCCGGCGCCGCTCCCCGAAACGCTCGGCCGTCAGCTGGACGAGCTCATCGCGGCCGAGGCAGGGCGTCTCGGCGTGGACGCGCCTCCCCCGGCAACGGTGAGCTGACGTCGCGCGCGTTCGCGGTTAGTGTTTGCCGTTCGGCGTGCAGCGCGTCGCGACCGTGGCGAACACCTTCGCGTCCGCGATCAAGTTGTCGAGCAGGCACGACTCGTCGGGCTGGTGCGCGTTCTCCTCGAGCTTGGAGTAGACCACCGCGGGCAGGCCGATGCGACGGAAGATCGCGGCGACGGTGCCGCCGCCGATCCCCTGCGGCCGCGCCCGGACCCCGTGCACCCCGCGGACGGCGTCCACGACCAGGCGCACCACCTCGGCGTCGGGGCTCGTGGCCGGGGCCGCCTCGGCACGCTGGACGTCCTCGAGCGTGACCTTGACCCCGTAGGCCGCCTCCACGTCGTCGGCCAGGCGGCGGACCGCGGTCTCGACCTTGGCGAGCGGCACCGCCGGCAGCACCCGCGAGTCGAGGTAGAACACGTCCTCCCCGGGGATCGTGTTGATGTTGGGGACGTTGGCTTCCTTCTTGGTGGGCTCGAACGTCGACATCGGCGGATCGAACAGCGGATCCTGCTGGGGAAAGGTCCGCGCCAGCGACCCGAGGCGCGTCACCAGGTCGGAGGCGGCGCGGAACGCGTTGGCGCCCTGCGCCGGCGTCGAGGCGTGGCACTGCTTGCCCAGCGTGCGCACTCGCAGCCACCACAACGACTTCTCCGCGACCTCGATGAGCGAGCCCTCGGAGTTGCCGGCGTCCGGCACGAGGAACATGTCGTCGGGCCCGAACAGCTCGCGGTGGTTCGCGGCGAGGTGCTCCGCCCCGTAGTGCGAGCCGGTCTCCTCGTCGGCGCAGAAGAGCAGGGCGAGGTCGACCGGCGGGCGAACACCCCCCTCGATGAACGCGCGGGCGACGAGCAGGCTCGAGACCACCGCCTGCTGGTTGTCCTCGACCCCGCGGCCGATGAGCCGGCCGTCCTCCACGCGCAGCACGTACGGGTCGCCGGTCCACAGGCTGCGCTCGCCGGGCGGCACGACATCCAGGTGGGACATGATCCAGAGCGTGCGTGCCGAGCTGGCGCCCCGCACGCGGGCGACGACGTTGGGGCGGACCCCGCCCTTGGCTCGCGGATCCGGCGCGTCGAAGCGCGCAACCTCGTCGAAGCCGAGTTTGGCGAGCTCACCCTCGAGCCACACCGCCTTGTCCAGCTCCCCCTCACCGCCGCTGTCGGGGTCCAGGGCGGGTATCGCGGTCAGGCCCCGCTCCAGCTCGATCGCCCACGCCCTGTACCCTTCGATCCGCCGCACGAGCTCGTCGATCACCTGGGGCCTCCCGTCGCGCTCTCCGACCGGCCGGCCACCGCGGACCGGTGCCGCGATTGTGACGCGCTTCGACCCCCGGCGCCAGCCCGAGGGCGCGCCTGGTCTAGAGCTTCGTGAGGCGGATCGTGCCGTTGACCGAGCGCAGCTTCACGGAAGCGCCGCCGCTGCCTATCGATCCGATCATGTCGGCGCCCACGTGCTCGTGCGTGTTGACCGCGATGCCGAAGTCGTTGCCGAGGTGGCCGTTCACGGTCTCGGCGTGCACGTCGGCCGCCGCAGCGGCGGGCAGCCGCAGCTCTACCGACCCGTTCACGGTCTCCAGTTCCACCTGCCGCGCGGGGTCGAGCTTCGCCAGCTCGACGCTCAGCTCGCCGTTGACCGTGTGCACGTCGACGTCGCCCGAAAGCGCCGCCAGCGTGGCCTCGCCGTTGACGAGGCGCGCCCGCACCTTGCCGAGGACGCCGCTGACCGCAAGCCCGCCGTTGACCAGCTCGAACGTGTCGAGGGCGGCGTCCCTCGGGACGGTGAGCGTGTAGGCCACCGAAAGGCGGTCGTCGGTGTGCCTCGGGTAGCGGGTCTGGATCTCGACCGACGAGGCGCTCGCCGTGACCTCGATGCGGAGCTTCTCGAGACCCTCGGAGGTGTCGGCTTCCTTTACGGCCTGGACGCGCACGCTGGGTTGGTCCCACACGCCGACCCGCACGTCCCCGTTGACGTTCGTCAGCGCGACGCGCCCGCCGGGCGCGAGGTCGTAGCTCTGGTCGAACGTCTCGCGGTACGGCTCGGCGGCGGTGGCCAGCGACGCGAGGACGAGCACAGCGGGGGTCAGGAGGAGCCAGGCAAGCCGGGTTCGGTTCATGGACGTTCTCCTTTTCGCTCGATTCGACGCCTCCGACGGGCTCCGGGTTTAGATCGCCGCTCGAACTCGCCGGTCGGCCGGGGAGCGTATCCTCCGTCGCGGAGGCCTCCGCATGCGCGCAACCCCCGCCCACGCGCTACTCACGCTCCTGGTCACGGCCGCCGCCGCCGGCGCGGCGCCCGCGCGCTTCATGCAGTACCCGGACATTCACGGCGACACGATCGTCTTCACGTACGAGGGCGACCTCTGGAGCGTTGCGGCGGGCGGCGGCCCGGCGACGCGCCTCACCCGCCATCCCGGCACCGAGTTTGCCGCCAGGATCGCGCCGGACGGCCGCAGCGTCGCGTTCACCGCGAGCTACGACGGCGCGCCCGCCGTGTACCTCATGCCCGTCGACGGGGGGCCTCCGAAACGGTTGACCTACACCGGGACCGGCGTGCAACCGGTGGCCTGGACGCCGGACGGCTCGCGCCTCATCGTCCGCTCCGGCCACGAGAGCACCTTTCGCCCGATCGTGAGGCTGTACTCGGTCGGCACGGACGCGGGGCCGCTCGAGAGGCTCCCGATGGACCGCGGCATCCTGTGCGCGTTCTCGCCCGACGGTACCAAGATCGCCTACAACCGGCGCGGCAACGAGGAGTACTACTGGAAGCGCTACAAGGGCGGCCAGTACACCGAGATCTGGCTCTACGACTCCAAGGCCGACGCCTACCGGCCGATCACCGACTACGTCGGCAAGAACGCCTACCCGATGTGGATCGGCAAGCTGCTGTACTTCGTCTCCGATCGCGGTCCGAAGGGGGTCGCCAACCTCTACACGTACGACTTCGCGACCACGAAGGTCGCCCCGGTCACAAGGTACGACGACTTCGACGTCCAGCAACCGGCGACCGACGGGAAGCGGATCGTCTTCCTGCACGCGGGGAACCTGCAGGTCCTCGACGTGACGGGCGGCGAGGTTCGCGAGGTGCGCGTCGAGCTGCCGAGCGATCGCTGGCAGCTCGCCGAGCGCACGATCAACCCGACCGAGTACGTGCAGTCGATGTCGGTCGGGAACGACGGCAGGAACGCGGCGCTGGAGGCGCGCGGCGATCGTCTTCATCGTGCCGACGGACGACGCGTCGGCCACGCGCAACCTCACCGACACGCCGGGGATCCGCGAGCGCATGCCGCAGATCGCGCCCGACGGCAAGAGGGTGGCGTTCTTCTCCGACCGCACCGGCGAGTACCAGCTCTACGTCCAGGAGATCGGCGGCGGCCAGCCCGCCCAGCAGCTCACGACCGCGCTCGACCGCACCGTCTACCACCTCGAGTGGTCGCCCGACGGCAGCAAGATCCTCTTCGGCAACAAGGACTTCGCCCTGTTCTACGTCGACGTGGCGACGCGGCGGCTCACCAGGTTCGCGACCTCCGACCGGCTCAAGAACGACGAGTTCTTCTGGGAGGTGTCGGACTACTCCTGGTCGCCGGACAGCAAGTGGATCGTGTACTCGTTCGTCGAGGAGAACCGCAACAACAGGATCTTCCTCTACAACCTCGAGCGGGGCACGACCACCGCGGTCACGGACGGGTTCTACGACAGCCTCAACCCGTCGTTCGACGCCAACGGCGAGCTCATGTACTTCCTCTCGTATCGCAACTTCGATGCGCGCCTCGACGCCTTCGAGGACGACCACGTCGTCCCCGATCCGGTGCAGGTAATGGCCGTCCAACTGAAGGCCGGCCAGAGGCCGCCGTTCGAGAAGGCGCCGAAGTCGGAGGCACGCGACAAGCCGGCCGAGAAGGGCGGCGAGCCCTACCGCATCGACCTCGACGGCCTCGCCGGCCGCACCTTCGCGGTTCCGGTCAAGCCGGGCAACTACTTCTACCTCAAGGCCGGCCGGGGCTTCGTCACCTGGGCCTCGAGCGAGACGTTCGGGGACGACGAGTTCGACCAGATCTTCACGCCGTCCGGCCGGGACGCCTGGACGCTCCACGTGTACGACGTCGCCGACCGCAGGGAGACGACGATCGACGGCCCGGTCGCGGACTGGCGGCTGTCGCCGAACCGCGAGCAGATGATCGTCAAGAAGGGCGGCGGCTATTTCGTCAGCACGCCGTTCAAGGTGGCGGCCGCCAGGTCGCTCGGCGACAGGCTCAACCTCGAGCGCATGACCTGCCGGGTGCGGCCGCACGAGGAGTGGGCCCAGATCTTCAACGACACCTGGCGCTGGTACCGGGACTTCTTCTACGACCCGGGGATGCACGGCCACGACTGGAAGAAGATCGGCGACACCTACCGCGCGTTCGTGCCGGACCTGTCGTCGCGCGCGGACCTCAACTGGCTGCTCTCCCAGATGGTCGGGGAGCTGTGCGTGTCGCACACCTACATCAGCGGCGGGGACATGGGGCCGGAGAAGGCGCCGGAGGCGGCGACGTACACGGGGCTGCTCGGGGCGGACCTCGCCCCCGACGCGAGCCGGCGCTACCGCTTCGCGAAGATCTACGGGCCCACCGACTACGACCGCGAGCTCGCCGCCCCGCTCGCCCGCCCGGACGTCGACGTCAGGGAGGGCGACGTCCTGCTCGCCATCGACGGGCACGACGTCAAGGCGCCGGACAACCCCTACCGCTACCTGCAGGTCGCCAAGGGCCAGAAGGTCGCGCTCACGGTGCGCCGCGGCAGCGACGGCGCCGCGCGCACCTACGAGGTGGAGCCCGTGCGCTCCGAGTACGCCCTGCGCTACAACCGCTGGCTCGCCGACAACATCGCCAAGGTGACCGAGGCGACGGGCGGCCAGGTCGGCTACATGCACATCACCGCCATGGGCGGCGACAACGTCGCCCAGTTCGACAAGTTCTGGCGCGCCTTCCGCTACAAGAAGGGGCTCGTCATCGACGTCCGGGGCAACGGCGGCGGCTGGACCGAGTACTTCCTCATCGACAAGCTCGAGCGCAGGATGGTCGGCTACAACGTGCTCAGGAACATGGTCCCGTTCCGCTACCCGGGCTCGACCTCGACCGCGCACCTCGTGGTCCTGACCAACGAGTACAACGGCTCCGACGGCGAGGGGTTCCTCGAGCACTTCAAGGCCGAGAAGCTGGGGACGATCGTCGGCGTGCCGTCCTGGGGCGGCCTCGTCGGGATCATCAACACGCAGCGGACCGTCGACAACGGGCGCGTCGAGCAGTCCAACAACGCCTTCTGGGGCCGCGAGCGGAAGTGGTGGGTCGAGAACCACGGCGTCGACCCGGACATCCTGGTCGACAACGACCCCGCTTCTGCCGTCCGCGGGGCGGGACGCGCAGCTCGACCGCGCGATCGAGGTCGTGCTGCAGCAGATCAAGGCGAAGCCGTTCACCTTCCCGCCGCGGCCGCCCTACCCGGTGCGGTGACCGGAGGTGGCGGGGACGGCCGGGCCGAGGCGACGGGCGCTCGAGGTGGAGATCAAGCCCCGCAACCGCCGGCGATGGCGAACCCGCCTCGCCGCCGGCGCGTGCGCGGCCGTCCTGGTCGCGCTGTTCGTCCCCTGGCCCGAGCCGCGGCCGCCCCGGCCGCCGTCGGGGCATCCGTTCGAGTGGCGCCGGGACGAGCGCTGGCAGGCGCTGGAGGCCGCGTTCCGGCGGGCCCGGTCGCAAGGGTGCACGACCGTCGCGCCGAGGATCGGCGAGCTGCTCGACGAGGGACGCCGCCTGCTCGGCGCCGCCGCGCGATCCCCCCTCGAGCCCGGGTCGCCGCTGCTCGACGCGGTCGAGCGAACCACCTTCGATCTCGGCCCGCTGGTGGCGGCGTGTCCGGCCCGGATCCCCGAGTACGTGGCCTTCGTCGCCCGCACCCGCTCGGTCGTCAAGGACCGGTCGCGGCGCTGGGACATGACGGCGCCCGCCACCCGCGACGCCCTGTACCGTCTGCTCTACGGCGGCCGCGCGGCCGTCGAGGAGGCGATGCTGCAGGCGCCGCCCGGCCTGTTGCCGGCGCTCGTCCCCGGCGACGACGAGCCGTCGGCGACGCCGTTCCTCGAGGTCCACGGGGTGCGCATCCACAGCGGCGACATCCTCCTCTCGCGCGGCGACGCGCCCACGTCGGCGCTGATCGCGCGCGGCAACGACTACCCCGGCAACTTCTCCCACGTCGCGCTGGCCTACGTGGACCCCGACACGCGTCGGGCGTGGGCCGTCGAGGCCCACATCGAGCGCGGCGTGGCGATCTCGGACGTTGCCGCCTACCTGCGCGACGTGAAGTTGCGGATCATGGTGTTGCGGCTGCGCGCCGACCTGCCCCGGCTGGCCGCCGAGCCGATGCTCCCCCACGCGGCCGCCGCCGCGGCGTACGGGGATGCGCGGCGCCGCCACATCCCGTACGACTTCGAGATGGACTTCGCCGACCACTCGAAGCTCTTCTGCTCGGAGGTGGCGTCGGCGGCGTACGAGCGCACCGGCATCAAGCTCTGGATGGGGCTCTCCCGCATCTCCTCGGCCGGCGTCGTCTCGTGGCTGTCGGCGTTCGGGGTCACGCACTTCGAGACACAGGAACCGTCCGACCTCGAGTACGACCCCCAACTGCGGGTCGTCGCGGAGTGGCGCGACCCGCAGACGCTGTTCGCTGACCACGTCGACAACGCGGTCGTCGACGCCATGCTCGACGGGGCGGAAGCCGGCGAGAGGCTCACCTACCCGTGGTACCAGCTGCCCGCCGCTCGCCTCGCCAAGCTGGCGAGCGTGCTGCTCAACGCCGCGGGGCGGGTCGGGCCGGTCCCCGAGGGACTCTCGGCCGCGGCCGCGCTGCGCAACCACCGGTTCAGCGCCACACACGCGGCCATCAAGGCGAGGGCGCTCCGGCTCGCCGACGAGTTCCAGGCTCGCGCGGGGTACCGCCCGCCGTACTGGGAGCTCGTCGAGCTCGCGCGCCGGGCCCGCGCGCAGCTCGGTGCGCCGTAGCCGACCACGGCGGGGCCCGGCGGCCCGCGTCGGGGACCGGCTGGTATCATCGGCAGCGCACGGACGGGAGCAGCGATCGCCGACCAACCGCCTTCGCACGATGACACGACGCGCGGCGGGCGCCGCACGCTCGGACTCACCGGCCTGCTCCTCGAGCTCCTCCTGCCGGTCGCCCTCGCCACGGCCGTCCTCCTCATCGCGGCGAGCCACATCCGCATCTGGAACCTCCGCTCCACGGCCGGCCTCGCCGTGTTCGCCGTCCTCCTCGTCGCGGCGAGCTTTCTGCTGAGCATGCGCATCGACGTCGCCACGCTCGCGCGGCGCCAGCGGCGCGGGAAGAGCCAGCTGCTCAACCGGGCCGACCCGATCTCGCGCCTCGTCAAGGTCGTCCTCGGCGGCCTCGTGATCCCCGTCGCGGCGTTCGTCGCCGCCAACCTCGTCACGCTCGGCGATCACACGACACCGATGTCGCTCGCGATCGAGGCCGGGACTACGGCGCCCAGGCCCCTCCCCGCCGCGCTGGTCGGCAACGCCGTGCGGCGCGCGACCGATCCGGCCGTCAAGGTGCAGGGGATCGTGACCCTCCAGGCGATGGGGTCGAGCGAGGCGCTCGAGCAGCTGTTCGGCATCCTCGCCGAGGACCCGGCGGCGCTGACGGGACGGGGGCGAGTCCCAGGCGCTCTCCAAGGCGCTCGCCGCATTCGGCGCGCAAGCCACGGCCGAGCTCGTCCACCGCTTCGAGCAGGTGAGCCCGGCCCAGCGCCGGGGCGCCGCCGCGTCCCGCCGGCGATGTCGTTCGAGCGCTACTTCGGGGGCGGCTTCGCCGGGCTCGCGAACGACATCCGCACGCGCACGATCGATCCCGCGGCGCAGGCGGCCGCGCTGGCGCGTCTCGAGACGGCGGAGCGCGAGCTCGAGCTCGCCCTCACCGGCCTCGAGCCCGGTGCGCCGGCCGGCACGGCCGGGCCGGGGCTGCCCGGGTTCGTCATGCAGACCCTGCTCCAGATGAACGACCGGCCGGGCGCCGACCTGCTCGCCTTCGCGCGCCGGACCGCGGCCGACACCGGGTGGTCCGACGCGGTGCGAGGCGAGGCCCTGCTGCTGATCGGCAAACTGGGGGGGAAGGACGAGCTCGAGGCGCTGTACGGGTTCCTCGACGCCCCCAGCCCGCTGCTGCAGGCGCGGGCGATGCAGGCGATCGCCGCCGTGCAGCTCAGGGTTGCGCCCGCGGCCGGCCACTGACGGGCCGGCCGGTGCGTGACCCTCGTCGGTGACCGTCGATCGTCGCGCGATGGGGGCCGACCCCGCCAGGCGGGCCTCGGCCCACCCAGGGCGAGGGTGGCCGGGCAATCTTCCCTGATTGCCGAGCCGGGCGCCCCGACAGACCCGCACGACCTCGCCGGCACCCCCGCAATAGCTCACACCGCCTCAACACGATACGACGCCTCGACTCGACCGGACATGTGAGATACGGCTTTGTCTCAGTTGTGCAGCGTAACTTACTCACGGACTTCAAATTGGACGAGTTCGCTCCCTGGCACCAAGGTTGCTCATTCACATCGGCGTAGGCGTTGGGCGCGGCGCAGCAACCGGTTGAGCCAGGGCCGCGCCCCGGTCCGCGCGATCTCTCGCGGACCGCCGACAGACCGTCGCGCCACGGACGCGGTGCTGCGCCCCGCAGACGGCCAGCACCTGAAAGGAGCGACAGTCATGAAGACGACAACCCTCGCCGTCGCGGTACTCTCCGTCGCCGCGCTCGCCGCCCCGTCTCGTGCGACCGGAGGCGACCGAGTGAGCGGTCAGGTGCCGGAAGCGAACTCGTCCGTCGTCGCAGCGGCCGATCCGGCCGCGCTCGTGCAGGTGACCGGCGCCGTCGCGACGCTCGCCGACGACCGGATCGAGGTCAAGGTCGAGCGCGTCGCGGCCGATTCCCCCGAGGTGACCACCGCGATGGTCGGCCAGACCGTTGCCTTCCGCCTCACGCCTACCACGGAGAAACCCAACGAGCTCAAGGCCGGTGACCGGGTCGACCTCTGGTTCAAGGAGGCCGACAACGACCGTCTCGCGATTCGCATCGTCGTTGCTCAGGCCGGTGGCGACGCCTCCGGCACCGCCGGCGGGCCGGCGGCGTCGGCTGCTCCGCCGAGTCAACCGGCTGCTCCGTCCTCGCCGGCAGCGGGTGCGTCGTCCGGCGCGGCCGCCGCTCCGAGTCAACCCGTAGCGCCCTCGTCCCCGGTGGTGAGCGGATCGCCCGACGCGGCCGCCGCTCCGAGTCAACCCGTAGCGCCTTCCTCCCCGGTGGTGAGCGGATCGCCCGACGCGGCCCCGGCGCCGGGCGGCCCGGCCGACCTCAACCCTGCCGCGGACCGACCGGCCGCCCCGCTGGCGGCCCCCGCGGCGGCCGTCCCGGATGTAAGCAGCCTCTGGTCGCTCGCCGGCATGATCGGTTTGGCGGCGCTGGTCGCCTTCGTGTTCCTCCGCCTCACGCTGCACACAGGAAAGGCGCACGCGAGCATCAGCCTCTCGCAGGGAGGGCAACGCCGATGACTAAGCGACCCGTTGTCGCCGCATTGCTGGCTTCGGCGGCGGCGTGGCTCGCGACCTCCTGCGCCGCCACCCTCTGGGTGCCGGTCGGCCCGCCGCCCGAGCAAGTCGAGATCGGCGGCGCCGCGCCCGGCCCTGGGTTCGTGTGGGTCGAGGGGTGGTGGGAGTGGCGCTCGCGCTGGATCTGGCGGCAGGGCCACTGGGCGAGGCCGCCGCACGCCAGCGCGGTCTGGGAGCGCGGACACTGGGACCACGGCCCGCGCGGCTGGCGCTGGACCGAGGGCCGGTGGCGCTGATCGGCCTCGCTTCCGCCTGCAGGGCACACCGCCGCGCCGCATCCGGCGCGGCGGTGGTACTGTGTTGGGAACGGGGAAAGGAGGCGCCCCATGGCCCTCCAGAGGGTCCTGGTCGCGGACGACAGCCGGATCTTCCGAGTCGTGATGTGCGACGCGCTGCGTGAGCGCGGGCTCGAGGTGCTGGAGGCGGCCAACGGCCGCGAGGCGCTCGACGTCCTCCTCTCGCAGCGACCCGACCTCGTCGTTCTCGACGCGCTCATGCCGTTGATCTCCGGCTTCGACGTCATCGGCAAGCTGCGCGAGGCCGCGCCGACCTACCGGCCCGTGATCTTCATCGTGACGGCGGTGTTCAAGAGCCGCCGCTGGGAGACCGAGGCGCGCCAGCAGTATCAGGTGGAGGAGTACCTCGAGAAACCCCTCGAGGCCGAAGACATCATTCGGGCCATCGGCCGCCACTTCCCGGAGTTCGCCGTCACCAAGACCTGACCTCCCGCCGGCCCGGGGCCGTGCGGGCGACACCGACCGAGGAGGGAACGAGCCGTGGTACGACTGCGAGAGATCTTCGGTCCGAGCCGGGACGACGTGTGGCGGCAGCTCGCCGGGGAGATCGGCGCGAGCTACGTCGAGGGCGGTTTCTGGCGCGGCGGCAAGGTCCAGGCCAGGGTCAAGGCGTGGACGGTCACCCTCGACACCTACACCGTCTCCACCGGCAAGAGCTCCGTCACCTACACGAGGATGCGTGCCCCGTACGTCAACCCCGACGGGTTCCGCTTCAAGATCTACCGCAAGGGGGTGTTTTCGGGGCTGGCGAAGAAGCTCGGGATGCAGGACATCGAGATCGGCGAGCCGGGGTTCGACGAGGCCTTCATCATCCAGGGCAGCGACGAGTCGAAGGTGCGGTCGCTGCTCGCCAACCCGGGCGTCCGGACGCTCATCCAGGCACAGCCGGCGCTCCACCTCGAGGTGAAGGACAGCGAGGGTTTCTTCGGCCCCACGTTCCCCCCCGACGTCGACGAGCTCTGCTTCCAGGTGGTCGGGGTGATCCGAGATACGGCGCTCCTCAAGGGACTCTTCGACCTCTTCGCGGAGGTCCTCAACCTCCTCTGCCACCTCGGCTCCGCCTACGAGAACGACCCCCAGCTCGCGCTCTAGCTGCTGCTTCTCGCGGTCGAGCGGTCCTCACTCGTCCAGCGAATCGACCCGAGCAGCTCGGGGAACAGACGCATCCACACGAGAACCACCAGTAAGGTGCCGACGCCGCCGACCACGACCGCGGGCACCGTGCCGAAGAGCGCCGCTGTGGCGCCGGATTCGAACTCGCCGAGCTGGTTCGAGGTCCCGATGAACATCCAGTTGACCGCGCTCACCCGGCCCCGCATCGCGTCGGGGGTCCGGATCTGCACGAGCGACTGCCGGATGACGACGCTGATCACGTCCGCCCCGCCGAGCACCGCAAGCGCGGCGAGCGACAGGGCGAACGAGGTCGAGACCGCGAACACGATCGTGCCGAGACCGAACACCGCCACGGCGCCGAACATGATCCTTCCGACCTGGTGCGCGAGCGGCCGGCGCGCCAGCACGACCGACATCGCGAGCGCCCCGACCGCCGGCGCCGAGCGCAGCAGCCCGAGCCCGAGCGGACCGGAGTGCAGGATGTCGCGGGCGTAGATCGGCAGCAGCGCCGTCGCGCCCCCGAGCAGCACGGCGAACAGGTCGAGCGAGATCGCGCCGAGGACCGCCGAGTGGCTGCGGATGAAGGCGATGCCGGCGAACACCGAGTGCAGGCTGGCGGGCTCGTTCTCGGCGGTCGTGCGTTCGATCCGGATCAGGCCGATGAGCGCGTTGGCGGCGAAGAACAGGACCGCGGCCGTCGCGTACGCGACGCCGGGACCGGCCGCGTAGAGCACGCCGCCGAGCGCGGGCCCGAGGATGACGGCGGTCTGCGACGCCGACGTGGTTGCCGCGGCGGCGCGGGGGAACAACGCCGCGGGCACGAGCCCCGGCAGCAGCGCCTGCAGCGTCGGCGCCTCGAACGCCCGTGCCGCGCCGACCGCCAACACGACCGCGAGGATGCCGTGCTCGGAGAGCCGACCCTCGAAGCTCGCCACCGCGAGCGCAGCGGCGGCGAGCCCTTCGACGGCCTGGCAGGTGCGCGCGATGGCGCGGCGGTCCCGGCGATCGGCGAAGTGGCCCGCGGGGAGCGTCAACAGGAACATCGGCAGGAACTGCGCGAGGCCGACCAGACCGAGGACGAGGGGGCTGCCGGTGAGCGCGTAGATCTGCCAGCCGACGGCGACGCCCTGCACCTGGAAGGCGATCATCGAGGCCAGGCGGGCGCACCAGAACAGCGCCAGCGGCCGTTGGTGGCGCAGGGACGACGGTGCCGGAGGCGGAGGCGCCGACATCGCGGGCATCGTAACGTGGAGGCCTCGCCGGCGGGAGCCGGCCCCGTCACGGCACGACCGGGGTGAACCAACCGAAGCGCTCGCGCGCGGTGCTACGCTGCCGTCGGACCCAACCGTGGCGGGGCGGAGCGTGCGGGCGCCCCGGCCGGTGGAGGGCGCCGGCGAATGCAGCCGCCGAAGGCGAGCGACAGCGGGGCCACCGTGGAACGCGGCGAGGGGACGCCCCCGGCTGCGTCAGGCGGCCCGCCGCTGATCCGCGGCGTCGGCCTGCTCGGCGCCACCTCGCTCAACATGATCGACATGATCGGGGTCGGTCCGTTCATCACGATCCCCCTGATCGTGAGCGCGATGGGCGGCCCGCAGGCGATGCTCGGGTGGATCCTCGGGGGCCTGTTCGCCGCTTGCGACGGCCTCGTCTGGGCCGAGCTCGGGGCCGCGCTGCCGGGGGCGGGCGGGTCCTACCGCTACCTCGCCGAGATCTACGGGCCGCACCGGCTCGGCCGGATGGTCTCGTTCCTGTTCGTCTGGCAGCTCTCCTTCTCCGCGCCGCTGTCGATCGCCTCCGGCGCCCTCGGCCTCTCGTCGTACGCGGCTGTCCTCGCCCCCGGCCTCGAGCGGACCCTGGCCGCCGGCGACATCGCCCTGCCGCTGCCGCTGGTGGGGCCGCTCGAACTGCACTGGGTCGTCACCCGCGGCACGTTCGTCGCCATCGGCGCGCTGGTGCTCGCGGTGGCGCTCGCCTGGCGGCGGATCACGGTGATCGGCCGGCTGTCCACCGTGCTTTGGGTCGTCGTCATGCTCACCATCGGGTGGATCGTCGTGGCCGGGCTCACGCACTTCGATCCCGCCCGCGCCTTCAGCTTCCCGCCGGGCGCGTTCACCCCGTCGCGCGCGTTCTTCACCGGCCTCGGCTCGGCGATGCTGATCGCCACCTACGACTTCTGGGGGTACTACAACGTCTGCTTCCTGGGCGGCGAGGTCAGGGATCCGGGACGGACGATCCCGCGCGCCGTGCTGCTCTCGATCGCGGTGGTCGGCGTCATCTACCTCGTCATGAACGTGAGCATCCTCGGCGTGCTCCCGTGGCAGGAGCTCGAGCGCGCCGGCCGCGACCACGCGGGGCTCGCCACGATCGCGGTGTTCATGGAGCGCATCCACGGCACGTGGGCCGCGAACCTGGTGACCGCGCTCGTGCTGTGGACCGCGTTCGCCTCGGTGTTCGCGCTCCTGCTCGGCTACTCGCGTGTGCCGTACGCCGCCGCGCTCGACGGCAACTACTTCCGCGTCTTCACGCGCCTGCACCCGCGCCACCGGTTCCCGAGCGCCTCGCTCCTCGCCCTCGGCGGCGCCGCCGTCGCCTGCTGCTTCCTCTCGCTCGCCGACGCGATCGCCGCCCTCGTCGTCATTCGGATCGCGTTGCAGTTCCTCGTGCAGGCGGTCGGCGTGATCGTGCTCCGCATCCGCCGCCCCGACCTCCCGCGACCGTTCCGGATGTGGCTCTACCCGCTGCCGGCGCTCGTGGCGAGCGCAGGCTTCGTGTTCATCCTGCTCACCAGGCGAGGCGCTCTCCGCGAGCTCCGCTACGCAGGCGTGATCCTCGTCGGCGGGTTGGTGATCTACCTGCTGCGCGCGTGGCGGCAGCGCGAGTGGCCCCTGGCGTAGGCGGCCCCTGCCGAAGTCGAGGGTGGGCCGGCCGTGTTACTGCAGCTCGATCGTGAGCTCCTGCTCCCGGCCCGCGACCGCGTCGACCTGCGCCGTCTTGCCGGTGCGCCCGGGCGCCACGACCTCGATCCGGTGCGGGCCCGGCGTGACGGCGACGCCCCGCTGCAGGCGCCCCAACTCGTCGCCGGTCCCCAGGAGCACCCCGTCCACGTACACCGCCGCGTTCGCCGGAGCCACGTGCAGCTTCAGCGCGGCAACGTCGTGCCCCGAGACGGCCGGCGGCGCGCCCGGGGCGGGCTCGCTGCGCTCGCCGAGCAGGCGGCGCGGCGGCGCGCTCGAGCCGGGTTGCGCCTGAGCCGTTGCCGGCCCGAAGTCGGGCGAGAACGTCCGTCCGTAGGGCAGCCCAGGCAGGGGCGGCGCGGGCGCCGTCGCAGGCGCCGTGGGGTCGGTCTGGAGCTCGATGCTGACGATCGTCTTGGCCTCGCTGCCCACGTTCAGCTCCACTACCTTGCTGCGATACCCCGGGAGCCGGAACTCCAGCGTGTAGTGACCGGGATCGAGGTACAGATAGTCCGGGCTGCCGTCGAACTCGTCCGCAGAGCCGATCACCACGCCGTTGAGGAGGACGAGTGCGCTCACCGGCGACACATCGGTGGCTACCGGCGCCGGGCCGGCGGCCTCCGCGGCGACTTCGTCGGAGCCCGACGACCCGCCGCCGCCAGACCACATTCCGGAGTCCGGATCCGCGCCGACCTCGCCGTAGTACCCGTCCCATCCGTACGGCCAACCCCAGGCGTACGGCCAGCCCCACCAGTAGTAGGAGTCCCACCACAGCGGGAAGCTCAGGTAGAGGCCGGCCCAGCCGTGCACCCCCCGGTAGCCGTAGGTGCCGCCCCACCCGCCGCGACCGCCCCACCCGCCGCGGGTGCCCCAGCCGCGACCGCCCCAGCGGCCGTGCTCGCCGGTCCAATGCCGGGCGCCGCCGCCGGAGGCGCCGCCCCGCAGATGGGTGACCGGGCCACGATGACCGACCGCGCTGTGACCCCCACCGTTGGCGTGACCACCGCTGGCGCGCCCGCCGCTCACATGGCCGCCGTTGGCATGCCCGCTCACGTGACCGCTTCCGGCGTGCCCGCCGCCCGAGCGGCCGCCTCCGCCGCCCGAGTGCCCGCTGCCGTGCCCCTCGCCCCAGGCCGGACCTGCGAGCGCCACCGCCCCCGAGACCAGAACCGCCGCCAGAACCCGTGACCGCATACATGCCTCCGAGCCGCCGCACCGACGAGGAGCCTCGGCTCACTGTCAATCTAAGGCTTTTCAGGGTCCTCCGCCATGCCGAGGCGCCGGGAAATCTGAACGTCGTCTCAAGAGCACGAGCGGGCCTGGCGATGGGGCGGTGCCGGCCGCGGGCTGTTCAGCCCCGAGGGGCCGGAGGCGTACCATCGCAGCAGACACGGGTTCGAGGGCGGGGCCGGCCGACGGCCCATGTGGAGGAGGGGCAATGACCAGGGTCCACCTGTTGCACGCGAGCCGGTTGGTGATCGTCCTGAGCGGGGCCGTCGTCCTCGTGGGGGCCGCGCCGGGGCCCAAGCCGAGCACGGAAGCGGCCACGCCGTGCTGCTTCGCCAACGAGCGCTTCGCGGGGACGTGCAAGGTCGTGCCCGGCAAGGGCGAGACCTGTGCCGGCATCCTCGCCTACCTCAACGAACCCACCAGCTCGGGCAAGGCCTACTGCGACGCCACCACCATCCGCGGCGGGTGGACCGAGGCCAGTTGCAGCACGCCGACGCCGCCTCCGGCGTCGTTGAACCAGCTCGCGTGGATGGCGGGCGACTGGGCCGGCGAGTTCGACGGCGGATGTTCCGACGAGCGCTGGACCGCGCCCGTGGCGAACACCCTGATGGGGATGGCGCGGTACTCGAAGGACGCCAAGGTCGAGTTCTACGAGTTCCAGGCGATCGAGGCCGGCCCCGACGGGCTCACCCTGATGCTCCGCCACTTCAAGCCGGGCATGATCGCGTGGGAGGACAAGGACAAGCCGCTCGCGTTCCGTCTCGTCTCCATGACTCCGACCGAGGCCGTGTTCGAGCACGCGGACCCGGCGAAGCCGGCGCGCCTGACCTATCAGCGCACCGAGGACGGGCAGCTCACGCTCACCGTGCAGCACCGGCGCGACGGCGGCCCGGCCGTCGATTCGTTCCGCTACACGCGCGTCGACGGCGCCCAGCCGTGCGGAAGCCGCTGAGGCGGCGTCCGTCCACGCCCGTTCGATCGCGGGCGGTTCCGGACGCCGCCCACCGGGCTCACCGACCGCCCGACGGATCGGGGCAGTAGCCGCCGGAGAATCCGCGCGCCCCCTCCCGACGCTCGAGCGGGTCTCTCGACGGGAACACGCCGAGCCGGGCGAGTTGCTCGCGGAACTCGTAGCGGATGCGGACCACGGCCGCGGGCGCCGGCTCGAGATCGATGGCCATCCACTCGACCGGGTGTGCGGTCCGCTCGCCGATCCCCGTCGCCGCGTACTCGTCGGCGACGTTGCGGTCGGCTTCGGCCTTCGCCGCATCGGTTGCGCCACGCCCGGGCCCGTCTCCCGGCGCGACGCTCCCGGATGCGCCCGGGACATCCCCGGGCACGCCGCCCGGGGCGCCGTCCGCCGGTGGCGGCGCAGGAGCGTCGAGCGCGGGCCGGTCCCTGCGCTGCGGTTGCCCCTGTGACATCGAGCCCTGGGGCACCGCCCTGGCCCGAGTCACCTTCTCCCGGTAGAACACGGCCTCGAGGACGCCGAGGTTGGCCGTCTGGCCGAGCCACGCGCCGTAGGAGCCGCGCTCACCTGTGAAGAAGAACCGCCGCGCGTCCGCCCCGTCGGTCTGCCAGCCGGGGATCTCGACCGTCTGGTACGGCTCGAGCACCCATTTGGCCGCACTCGCCGCGCCGGTGTGGCGGGCGTCGATCGTGTCGAGGCCGTCCACCGCGAGCGCAACCGCGACCCGCACCGGCAGCGGGTTCGTGATGCGCAGCGTGTACGCGCGGCCCCGCACTGCCTCGACGTAGACCGCGCCCCGGGCCCGGTACTCGGGGCGCGGGGCGCCGTCGAGCAGGACCTGGAGCGAGAACCCGCGCGCGCACGCTCCGAGCGCCGGGCCGGCGCACCCGATCACGGCCGCCAGGGCCAACGTGCCTACCCTCGTGATGTGCATGACGACCTCCCTTCGCCCCACTTAGACACCATGGCGCGAGTCGGCCGACGAGGGTTTGGCCGCGGGGTGGCGCCGCGAGGCTTCCGGCACACGTCAAAACGGCACGGGCAGACGCCCGCGGCGGTCGGCCCGTCACACCCAACCATGGTCGCATCATCGGGTTACCCAGAACTGGCATGGAGCTTGCGAATCGATCTCAATGGTCGCCGTGGAACGCGGCACCGGAAAGGAGTCGGACCATGCGCAAGTGTACGGTGATCGCAACAGGTTTCGCTCTTGGTCTCGGGCTGGCCTCACTGGCTGGAGCCGCGGAGAACTCCCGCGCCACCCGGGGTTGGGTATCGTCCGTCGATCTCGCGACCAAGACCTTCAAGGTCAAGGGCAAGAACGACGTCGTCGCCTTCAAGCTGGAGGACGCCGGGAAGGTGATGGAAAAGGCCAAACCGGCGACGTTCGCGGATCTCAAGGCCGGGGAGCACGTGATGGTGCGCTACGTCGGCACCGGGCCGGACCGGGTGGCCTCCGAGGTGGACATCCTCGCCGCCCACGCGCAGGCCCCGGCGGCGAAGACCGCCGCCTCCACGACGCCGGCGCCCAAGACCTCGAACTAGCGGGCGGTTCGCTCACGGTCCCGTCCGGTCAGGAGGTCGGGACTCGAGCCGCGGACCGCGGCACACAACTCCGAGCCGGGAGGCCGCTCCCGGCTTCTCTTTTGCCCACCCGAAGGGCCCCTACCGCCGCGTCAGGAACCCCCGCCGGTAGACCTCGAGCGGGGCCTCGAGCACCAGAATCTCCGGGCTGTTGAAGAAGATGCTCTCGTCGTCGCCGCCGGACAACTCCCGGATCGGCGAGAGCCTGTCCGCCCCTTCCTCGAGGTTGGCGAACAGGGTGAAGATCCCCGCGGCGTTGGCCGAGCCGAGCACGATGGGCTCCCGCCGATCGCGAATCCAGACCCGCGCGCAGCCGTCGGGCGCGACGACCGGATCGCCGGGCTCGCGCGCCCACGCATCGAGGGGGATCAGGCGCGCGAACTGCAGCTCGGAGAGGGCAACGGCAACCTGCCGGCGATCACCCGTCGAGAAGAGCAGGTAGCCGAGGCGAGGCTCCTCCCCGCGCGGTTCGGCGTTCCCGAGCGCGTTGACGGCCCGCTCGAGGTCCTCCTCGGCAAGGAGGTAGCTCCACGCCCGCTCGCGGCCACGGAAGTACATCTTGAGGACGAGTCTTCCGCCATCCATGCCCGGTGTCCCCTCGGATTCATTGTAGTCGGCAATGACCCGGATCGCCCGGGGGGGATGGGCGCGCCCACCCCCCCGAACCGTGCGACGGCCGCGGCAGGGACCCGCGACTCGGTCGTGCGGGCGCTACTCTGGTGACCGCCGCCTCCCCGCCCCGCGACTTCGCGCGATCCCCTTCGAAGACGATCCCGCCGTTCTCGTCGAGCGTCAGGTCGAGATGGTCGGCGAGGAAGTCGAGCCGGCGCTTCCAGAAGTCGAGGACGTTCGGCTTCTGCGAGATGACGTGCCCCTCGCCCTGGTAGATCCGGTACTCGACCTCCTTGCCCAACCGCTGCAGGGCGACGGAGGACAACGGGGCGTCATGCTGCCGGGGCCGCGCCTCCCGGCGGCGGGGAACTCCCGGGCGTGGCCAATGCGACCGCGTGGGCCCTTGGCGCACCGGAGACGCGCGACTTTGTTCCACCGTTGGCGAAACGTTGTACGATATTCGACGATCCGCGGGAAGCTGGACCTTGGCAACAGTCGCCCCTGCGCGGACCGCCGCGACCAATTGACCGGACTCGGAGGCGAACAAATGCGAAGCGGGAACGGAAACCTGCCGCAGACGGAAGGTCATTCCTACCACCGACGCCCCCGGCAGGACCCACCCTCGGGAACGCCCAGAGTCGCCGTACCGCTCAGCGTGTCCCTCGTGCTCGAGCGCCTCGAAAACGCTACCGACGGCGTCGGATCGGGGACCCTTCAGCTCTACCTGCGAGACCACGGTGTCTTGTCGAGCCAGCCCACGGTCGGACGCATCCTGAGGGAGCTCGACCATCAAGGCCTCACGGTGAAGGTCAGCAATCGGGGACGCGTGCTCACCGCAAAGGGGCGTCACCGGCTCGAGCTGCTCCGCTACGAGAACGCGCGCCGCCAGTGGGCCGAAGACTTGTTGAAGAACGTCAAACCCCCGGGCCGCGTCGACTTCCTGCCGCTCCTCGAGGCGCTCTGCATCATCGAGGGCGAAATCGCACGCCTCGCCGCAGAGCGGGCCACCGCCGAGCAGGTTGAAGAGATGCAGGCGGTAGTAGAGGAGCAGCACACGAACCTGGAGAATCCCATGCGCGGCGCCGAACAAGGGACGGATTTTCACCACCTACTCGGCAACGCGTGCGGCAATCGCTTCCTGCAACTGGCGAAGAGGATTCTGTGGGACGTCAATCGACCGCTCCTGGACCTCTGGTACGAAGCGAATATCGTCACGGGCGTCTCCTCCTACCCGGCTCACCTCTCCCTCGCCCAGGCCGTTGCCGAGCACGACGGTCGAGCCGCCCAGAAGGCCATGCGCGGCCACTTCGCCACCTTCGCGCGAGCTGTCGAAAAGCACCTCCAGCGCATCCCGACGGCCGACGACGCCTCGACCGCGGTGCCCAGGCCAAGGTCAAATCGGTCCCGCGGTTCACGCCAACCGCTGTAGCCGAAACCATGCGCCAGGCGCGCCGCCGGACCGGCGGCAGCCTCGGTTCCGGCCGCCGGTCCGACCGCAGCCTCCCAGGATCGGTCGCCGATCACCGTCGGGCCCAATATCCGTGTGAATTCCGACGGCGGAACCACCTCGACGCCGGCGCTCGAAGACAGCGCGTCGCGCTTCCTCGGCGTGCGGGACCCGGGTGCGCCTTCGGGGCTCACGGCGAGGGTTGCTTCGCGACGCTCACCTCCCATGAGGGGCCCAAGAAGGAGGATCTCGGCGCCTACGAGAAGTGGTCGATGAAGGCGCCCGCGAGCGACTACATGGCCCTGCACCAGTCGGCCGACGGCGGGCGGAGCTGGAGCACGCTGGCGGGGCGGCCCAGTCGGGTCACCACTTCGCTGACCGGCCGGTCGTGCCAGTCGATCTCTTTCGTCAGGGTGGTCACACATCCCGCAACCAGGATGGTGACCGAGGCTGCTGCGATCGCTGCTGCACCGACCGTGCGCATCGTGTCCTCCGATCCCCGGCCCCTACGAAGACGCACCAACCGTGCGCTCCGATCGACGCATGCTCCTTCACCGCTCATCCCATGGTAAGGCTGAAATATGCGGGAGCATGGCGGTGGACCCGCGACCCCCACCCATTTGACTCGATGATGTCCTTGCGTACCTGACACCCATTGCCGGCGGCCGGGAAACTCGGCGTCCGCGCGTCGCCCAGACGAGTTCGATCCGAAACCGCCCGGGAACGTCGACCGGTGAACAGTTCGCGTGCCAATTCGACTACCTGCGTACCTGGCACTGGTCCCCAATCTTGCCAGCGCCAAAATAACGCAACAACACAAGCCTGACCCCAACAATGAAGTCAGCTGGTACCCCCGAGCGCCTCGCCGACCAGCCGTGCCGGCAGCAGACCCGGTCTGAGGACCGCCCGCAGGCGGCGGGCTTCCGCCACGGCCTCCGCACGGCGGCCCGCCTGCGCCAGCGCGGTCACGCGGAGCGCCCGGGCGAGGTCGAGGACCTGGCGCAGCGAATAGGGATCGACTACGTCAGGGTCGACCTCCTGCGCCTCGAGCGCCGGGATGACGCGCTCGACCTCGGCGAGTGCAGGGACCGCCCTCCCGAGCCCCAGCATCGAGGCCGCGCGGGCAACCTCTCCGACCAAGGCCACGTCCGGGTTGTCGCGGGTGAAGGTGGTCATTTCGTCAATGTCGGCGTCCGCCGCCTTGCCGGCTCGCCAGCGCGCGAGGCACGCCACCGCCTGCCCCTCCGGCGCGAAGTCCCACGATCGGACGTGCTGGTCGCTCTCCTCGACGGCGTCCCAAAACAGGTGCGCCCTCGCCCATGCGGCCGCGGCGATGCCCTCGGCGGCCTCCCGGGCGAGATCACCCGGGTGCGTGTTGGCCGCGATGAGCTGCGCCACCTCCGGCACGTCGCGGCGCTCGATCGCGAGCGCGAGCAGCAGGTGGGGGGCGCGCGACGCCCCGGAAGGGGTCAGGCACGCGGCGGCAACGCGGGCGGCCAGCGCCCGCGACGCGTCGAGGTCGCCCAGCAGCGCCTCGTCGGCGGCGAGCCGGTACGCCACGTCCTCGTAGGGCACCTCGCGCTGCGCCGCCCGCAGCAGCGCGGCCGCGCCGGCGATATCGCCGAGGCGGGCCATCGCCGAGGCCACGTGGGTCTCCAGGACGGCCCGGTACTGGGGCTCGACGAGCAGGGGCGCCGCCGTGCGCCGGATCTCGTCGCTCAGCGCGCGCAGTTGGGCGACGCCGAACGGAACCGGCGGCGAGTCGATGTGCACCAGAGCGTTGAGGAAGCTGCGCCGCACCGCCGCGAGGTCCCGCCCCGCCGTCGGGCCGGCGAGCGGCTCGCCCGACGTGTCGAAGCGGACCGTGGTCGGACCCAACTGGAACGCGGTGCTCGCGTCGCGGCCGATGACGAGCTTTCCGACCGGGTCGCCCTTCTCGACCTGCGAGCACAGGGTGTACCAGACCCAACGATCGAAATCGGCCGAGCCCACGCCTCCCATGTCGGGGGACGTGAGCGCGCTGGCGAATGGCAGCATCCCGCTTCCGGGCGACGGCGGGGCGATGGCGAGCTCGCCGACCGCGTGGACCATCGCGAGCCGGTTGTTGAACGCGAGCACCCTGAGGCGCGTCGGCGTCCCTCCAGGTGCCGGCGCCACGTCCATGACGTAGCCGGAGTGCAGGAGGAGGAGGTCCCAGCGGTCGAGGGCGGGTCGGTAGAGGAACACGGCGGTAGGGAACGAGTCGCGGCTGTGGCCGAACACCACCAGGTCGCGACGCCCGCCCCCGGTGAGGTCGACCAGCTTGATGTACGGAAAGAACAGCTTCCGGCACAGGTACGGCCAATAGCGCAGCGTCGTCTCGAGGCTGACGCGCGAGCGCACCTTGCCGTCGGCGTCGACGATCAGCACCTCCGAGGCCGCCTCGTCGTGGGCCCGTGCCCGCCGCGGCGGCGACGCCGCGACGACGGTCTCGATCCGCCCGTCCCCGTCGAGGTCGCCGCGCTCCACCTGGCGCACCGGCGAGGCGAGCTTGTAGCTCCAGACCGCCCGCCCACGCGCGTCCAGGCCGCGGACGAGGTTGGCGTCGGTCTGCACCGAGAGCGTCGGGCCGCCGCCCGGGCTCGCCCGTAGCCAGTACACGCTCCAGGCGCCGAGCATGACGACGAACGCCGCCGAAGTCGCCCACAGCGCCGCCCGCCGGTAGACCCGCGGGGCGAACCCGGTCCCCTTCGCCGCGAGCGCCTGGCGCGCCTGGCCGGCGTCCCGGAAGCGGTCGCGCGGCGACTTCTCGAGCAGGCGGCGGACGAAGAAGGCGAGGTAGCGCGGGCAATCGGCACGGAGCTTCCTCGGGTCGGGGGCCGGCGCCACGACGTGCTGGACGGCGACCTCGAGGTCGGAGTCGCCGGCGAACGGCAGCGCGCCGGTGAGCAACTGGTAGAGCGTCGCACCCAGGGAGTAGAGGTCGGCGGCCGGGGTGACGCGCTGGTTGTGGATCTGTTCCGGGCTCATGAACGCCGGCGTGCCGACCGTGACGGCGGTCCGGGTCAGCGTGGCGCCGGGTTCGAGCGGGCGGACGAGACCGAGGTCGGCGAGGTGGACGTGCCCGCGGACGTCGATGAGCAGGTTGGAGGGCTTCACGTCGCGGTGGACGATCCGCCGCTCGTGCAGGAAGGAAAGCGCCGCCAGCGCCTCGTCGGCGGCGCGGACGACCTCCGCGATCGGCAGCGGGCCGCCCGCCAGACGTTGCGAGAGGCTGCCCCCAGTCATCCACTCCATCGCGTAGGCGAGGCGATCCCCTGCCTCGATCAGCTCGTAGACGCGCACCAGGTTCGGGTGGCGCAGCGCCTGGCCGAGGCGAACCTCGCGACGGAGCCGCTCCGCCGCCTCGCGCGAGAGCTCCGCGCTGAACACCTTGACCGCGACGAAGGCCTCGAGCTGGCGGTCGTAGGCGAGCCAGACCTCGGACTGCCCGCCTTCGCCGAGTGGCCGCTCGACCAGCCAGCGCTCGGGGAGGACGAACGGAACCCCGGATCGCGACGCCGGGCCAGTACGGGTGTGCGTGCGCTCGGGGAAGCCTTGTCCAGGCTCCGCCATCGCCTCGAGTCTAGCGCAGGCCCCTGGCCGCCACGCCTGCGCTGGGACCGCGTCTCGCTCCGCAGGATGTTCGCCACGCCGGCGCAAGAAGGCGAGATGGTGATAGCTGATACCGATCCGCTCGCCGGTATCTCCAGGAGTGGCGCGACGGATTGCGCCCCGAGGACGTAAGAGGGCGGGTCGCAGGGCATCGATCCACTCTTGCCTGCGCCAGGACAACGCAAGCCTGACCCGACTACCCCACTACCACCAGCAGAACTCCTCGGACCCGCGCTCCCGACTGCCGAGCAGTGGGCGAATCGAGAAGGAGTCCACCTACGCCATGCTCCAACTCTGTCTCATGGCACGATCAGAAGCAAGGACGTGCGAAGCCGGGCGAACCTGTGCCCCGAGCCGACGAGTCAGGAGGCGTTGGGTCGTCGCCGGGTCTCGACCCGGGCCTCGAGGTCGGCTCGCTTGTAACCAACGCGCCCGCCGATCATCAGGTATGGCACTTCGCATCGCCTGGTGCAGCGCCAAGTCGATGGTGTGGCCTTCGAGACCCCGAGGAAATCGGCCGCTCGTGCGGTGGTGAGGACCTCACCCCAGGTCGGATCAGGTCTAGCGAGCGGCTCGCAGGCGACGATCAGCCGGATTCGCTGCAGTTCGGCCCGGAGTTCGCACACCAGCTCGGGAATCGACACAAGCCCCGACACGAGAGTTTGAACAGACAGGTCAGCAGGCATGGAGTACCTCCCGGTCACGAGTGTCGGCGACCGTGTCGCCTCCGCGGACCCAGGACACGGGCAGCAGGCACGACATGGGGTCGAAACCTCGCACGGGTGTTACCACGGGGTTGCCGCGGCCCGAAGGCCGAAGAGGAGGATCTCAGGATTGGGATGGAACACATGCTTCGGTAGAGTGTAGGACTGGCGCGCCGAGAGGGACTCGAACCCCCAACCTTCTGATCCGTAGTCAGATGCTCTATCCAATTGAGCTATCAGCGCGCCCTTGCGCCGGGGCAAGTATAGCCAACTCCGCGGCCGGTGCAACCCGCGCGCAGTGGTGCCGTAGACTGCGCGCAGGAGGCCGGATGGCAGCGCACCTCGAGGTCGCGGACGTCTCGAAGCGGTACGCCCGCACGGTGGCGGTCGAGCGCCTCTCGATGTCGGTCCCGCGGGGGGCGGTGTTCGGGCTGTTGGGCCCCAACGGCGCGGGGAAGACGACCACGATTCGGATGATCATGCGCATCACGCTGCCCGACGCCGGCGAGATCCGCCTCGGCGGGCGGGTGATCGACGACGACCTGCGCGAGCGCATCGGGTACCTCCCGGAGGAGCGCGGGCTCTACCGCAAGATGAAGGTGCTCGAACACCTCGCCTACCTCGGCGAGGTCCGCGGGCTCGCCCGCCCGGAGGCGAGGCGGCGCGCCGCGTCGTGGCTGGAGAAGCTCGACCTCGCGGAGAAGGCCGGCGCCAAGGTCGAGGAGCTCTCCAAGGGCATGCAGCAGAAGGTGCAGTTTGCCGGAGCCGTGCTGCACGCCCCGGAGATGGTCGTCCTCGACGAGCCGTTCACCGGGCTCGACCCGATCGCGACACGCCAGTTCAAGGACGAGATCCTCGCGATGGCCGCGGCGGGGACGACCGTGCTGCTCTCCACGCACGTGCTGCCGCAGGCCGAGGAGCTTTGCGACCACATCTGTCTCGTCAACCGCGGGCGGGCGATCCTGGCCGGCGCGCTCGAGGAGGTGCGGGCGCGGTTCGTGCAGCCGGCGCTCAAGGTGGTCAGCCAGGCGGCCGATGGCGAGCTCGCCGTGGTGCCCGGCGTGAGGGCGGTGCGGCGCGGCGACGGCGGCCGGATCCTGGAGCTGGCGGCCGGCGCGTCGGCGCCGGCGGTGATTCGCGCGCTGGCGCTCGCGGTGGCGATCGAGGCGGTGGAGCCGCTTGCCGAGACGCTCGAGGACATCTTCCTGAGGGCCGTGGAGGCGGACCGTGCGGTGGCGTAAGCTCGCGCTCGTCCTGCGCCGCGAGTACCTGTCGCGAGTCAAGACCAGGGCGTTCTGGATCTCCACGCTGCTCGTCCCGATCATAATCGCAGCGTTCGCGATCCTCCCGAGCATCCTGATGAACACCACCGGCGGCACGTACATCGTGGCGGCGGTGACGGCCGACACGGCGCTGCTGTCGGACATCGAGCGGAACCTGTCCGCCGGCGAGGCTGGAGACACCGGCGTCGTCGGTAAGCTCGACGTCACGGTGCGGCGCGTGGTCCCCGCGGCCGACGCCGCCGCGCAGCGAGTCGAGCTCAAACGGCAGGTGGTGGGGAAGGCGTTCAACGGGGTGGTGGTGCTGCCGGCCACCGTGCTCGCCGACGGCAAGGCGGAGTACATCTCGACCAACGTGTCCGCGATCCGACTGATGACGCGGCTGGAACGGGCCGTTGGCGACGCCGTCATCCACCGGCGCCTGGTCAACGCGGGGTTTCCCGCCGACCGGGTGGACGCGGTGACGAAGGCGGTCGACATGCGTGTCGTACGCATCGCCCCCGACCTCTCCGAGAGCCAGAAGAGCGCCACCGAGAAGAGCTTCCTGCTGAGCTACGTGCTGTGCTTCCTGCTCTACATGACGATGATCTACTACGGCTACTACGTCATGCGCGGCGTGCTCGAGGAGAAGTCGTCTCGTGTCGTCGAGGTCGTGGTCGCGAACCTGCGCCCGACGGAGCTCATGTTCGGGAAGATCTTCGGGATCGGCGCCGTCGGCATGACCCAGTACGCGATCTGGGTGATGGCCATACTCAACGTCGGGATCGTCATGGCCGCATTCGGAGGCGGCGCCGAGTCGGGGCAGGCGTACGTCTCGCCGGCGCTCATGGTCTTCTTCGTGGTGTTCTTCCTCCTCGGGTTCTTCCTGTTCGCCGGGTTCTACGCGGCGGTGGGCGCGGCGTTCAACACCGAGGAGGAAGCGCAGCAGATGCAGACCGTCGTCAGCCTGCTGCTCGGCGTCTCGTTCGTGCTCATGTTCCCGGTGATGGCGAACCCCGACGCCCCGATGTCGGTCGCGCTCTCGCTGTTCCCGCTGTTCGCACCGGTGCTCTTCTTCATGCGAATGACGATCCAGTTCCCGCCGACCTGGCAGATCGTGCTCTGCCTGGTGCTGCTCGTCGGCAGCGTGCTCGCGGTCGCGCGCCTCGCGGCCGCCGTCTACCGCGTCGGCATCCTCATGTACGGCAAGAAGCCCACGCTGCGCGAGGTGCTGCGCTGGGCGCGCGGCGCCTGAGGGCGCGCGACCGCTTTACAGAACGGCGACCCCCGTGCTAGGTTTCCCGTTCGCGGCCGGCCCGTTCGTCTAGAGGTTAGGACGCTGGCCTCTCACGCCGGAAGCAGGGGTTCGATTCCCCTACGGGCCGCCAACGATTAGCCAACAGCTCTCCCCACCCATCCGGTTGACAGTCGACAGTTGGCAACGCAACGACCCACCCAAAGACCGAGCCGCCTGGGGTCGGTGGCTGTCGGCTGTTGTTACACTCCCCACATGCCGACGTACCGGTTGCTGGTCCAGTACGAGGGGACCAAGTTCTCAGGCTGGCAGGTGCAGGCCTCGGGGCGAACGGTCCAGAGCGTGCTGCTGGACGCCCTGCGCTCGTTGACCATCTAGCCAGACCTCTACCTCCAGCGCGCAATACTCACTTACTCTCACGTTCACGCGCTCGGGCTGTTGGCCTCGTTGCGCTGTCGCCTCCCGCTCGACCCCTAGAAGTCGCTCCTGTCGCTCTAACACGCGCTACCAACCTATCTCGCGTTACCGACCTACGCCCAGCACCCAGTCACTTCCACTCCCTCCCGACGTCTCACACCTATCTCTTATTCCCCTACTCACCACCAACTACTAGCCAACAGCTCTCCCCCACCCATCCGCACAGCCAACAGCTGACAACTCCCCCACCCACCCCGAGACAGTTCACCTGGGGGGAGGGAGGCTGTTGGCTGTTGTTACACTCCCCGCATGCCGACGTACCGGTTGCTGGTCGAGTACGAGGGGACCAAGTTCTCAGGCTGGCAGGTGCAGGCCTCGGGGCGAACGGTCCAGGGCGTGCTGCTGGACGCCCTGCGCTCGTTGACCGGCGAGCCGGGCCTCGACCTCCAGGGCGCAGGACGCACGGACGCGGGCGTCCACGCGCTCGGGCAGGTGGCCTCGTTGCGCTGCCGCCGCCCGCTCGACCCCGGGAAGGCGCTCCGGGCGCTCGAACGCGCGCTGCCGGCCGATCTCGCGGTGCTCGACCTGCGCCCGGCGCCCAGGGGCTTCCACGCCCGCCACGATGCGACGTCGCGCGCCTATCGCTACCAGATCGCGACGCGGCGCTCGGCGTTCGGCAAGCGGGTCTCCTGGTGGGTGGCCGACGCGCTCGAGGTCGGCGCGATGCGGTCCGCGGCGGCGGCGTTCGTCGGGCGCCACGACTTCCGCGCCTTCGCCCGCCGCGCGAACGAGGCGGAGAGCACGATCGTCGAGGTCGAGGCGTGCGAGGTGGCGTCCGCAGGCGCCTGCATCCTCGTCCGGCTGGTCGCGAGCCACTTCCTCTGGAACCAGGCGCGGCGGATGGTGGGCTCGCTGGTCGCCGTCGGCCGGCGGGAGGCCGCACCCGGCGACGTCGGGCGTTGGCTCTCCGGCGCGGCCCCGGCGCCGCTGCTGGCAGCCCCGGCGGCGGGCCTCTTCCTCGAGGCCGTCCGCTACCCGGACGACCCATGGACGCTGCCGCCCCTGGCGCCGGTGGGTCTCGGTTTGCAGACCTAGTTTGCGACGCTGTCGCCAAGTGGTAGGCTAGGTCAGCGCGGAGGCCGCATGCCGTTCGACCTCATCAAGCTGTTGACCGACGTCTTCGATCCGCAGGAGGGCGAGGTCGTGGTGGTCGGGTGCGACACGCCGCGCTCCACGGGCGAGGACCGGCCGGCGTGGAAGGAGCGCCGCGCGATGGCCGTGGAGTGGCACCGCACGTTCTCCGCGCTCGGCAAGGGCCGGAGGTTCACGACGCGTCCGCTGCTCACGTTCCCGGCCACCGGCGCCAACGGGGCCGAGCTCCCGGACGTCGGCGCCATGGACGGCAAGCCGGTGGCGCTCCGCGAGGCGCTTCTTGCGAGCACGCTCGCGGTGTTCCTCACCGAGTACTCCGCCACCGCCGCCCTCGACGGCGTCTGCCACGAGAAGGAGGATTTCCGCGCGGCCTCGATGCCCGGCGTGGAGAAGACGCATGGAGCGCACGTCGCTCGCCGCCGACTACCGCGAGGTGGCGCGCCGCTGCAAGATCCTCGAGCAGGCGCTGCGCGGCGCGACGAGCCTCGAAGTGGCGTTCTCGACCGGACACCGGTGCACGTTCGACCTGCGCTTCCGCAAGCCCGAGGTCGACGACGGCGTGCTGCCGCGAGGCAAGGCCGGCGACCGCGTGATCAACCTGCCGTCGGGCGAGACGTTCATCGTGCCGTACGAGGGGGAGCAGGCCGGGAGCCTCTCGCAGACGGCGGGCATGATCCCGATGCGCGAGGGCACGGAGCTCATCACCCTGCAGGTGGAGCAGAACCGCATCGTCAAGGTCGAAGGCAACGGGCCGGCGGCGCGGAACCTGCGCTCGTTCTTCGCGGCCGACCGCGCGCGCTGCAACATCGCCGAGGTCGCGTTCGGCTGCAACGACTGGGCGCAGGTCACCGGCAACGTGCTCGAGGACGAGAAGGCGGGTTTCCACTGGGCGTACGGCCGCTCCGACCATCTCGGCGGCGCGATCGGCGTCAAGGCGTTCGTGCAGCCCGAGACCGTGATCCATCAGGACGTCGTCTACGCCAAGGGGAGCGCGATCCAGGTCGCGGAGGCATCGTCGATCCGCCCCGACGGGACGAAGACCCGCATCATCCGCAACGGCGCCTACGTGGTGTTCTGAGCGCTCCCGGCCGCCGGCGGGTGGCGCAGGGCGGAGCGGCTGTAGCCGTAGAGCACGTAGATCGTCATGCCGACGACGAGCCAGACGCCGAACCGGATCCAGGTGATCCGCGGCAGCCCGACCGCGAGGAACAGGCACGCGGCCACCGACACCGCCGGCAGCCACGGCACGAACCAGACCCTGAACGGGCGCTTCGCCTCGGGGTGAGTCCGGCGCAGCACGATCACGCCCGCGGAGACGAGCGCGAACGCGAACAGCGTCCCGATGTTGGTGAGGTCCACCATCTCCTCGATGTTGGCGAAGCTCGCGAACGCGGCGACCAGCACGCCGGAAAGGATCGTCGTGACGTGCGGCGTGCGGTACTTGGGGTGCACCCTGGCGAACGCCTTCGGCAGCAGGCCGTCGCGCGCCATCGAGTAGAAGATGCGCGGCTGGCCGAGCTGGAACACGAGCAGCACCGCCGTGTGGGCGGCCACCGAGCCGACCGCCACGATTCCCGCCGCCCAGCCCAGGTTGTAGCGGTTCATCGCCACGGTGAGCGGCTCGGCCGTGTGCAGGTCGAACCACGGCACCATGCCGGTGACGACGGCGGCCACGGCGATGTAGATCACCGTCGAGATGATGAGCGAGCCGATGATGCCTCGGGGCAGGTCGCGCCCGGGGTTGCGGCACTCCTCCGCTGCGGTGGACACCGCGTCGAACCCGATGTAGGCGAAGAAGACGATCGCCGCCCCGGCCCAGACGCCGTGCCACCCGTTGGGCAGGAAGGGATGCCAGTTCGCGGGCTGCACGTACTTGACTCCGACCACGATGAAGAAGGCGAGCACGATCAGCTTCATGATCACCATGACGGCGTTCAGGCGGGAGGACTCCTTGACGCCGATGACCAGCACCCAGGTGATGAGCAGCACGATCGCCGCGGCGGGCAGGTTCATCATGATCGGGACGCCGCCGACGTGGGGCGCCGCCGCCACGATCGACGGGGTCGCGAGGCCGGTGCGCAGGTCGGTGGTGAGCCACGGCGGGAACACGATCCCCACCCCGCGCAACATCTCGCAGAAGTAACCCGACCACGAGATCGCCACCGCGACGTTGCCGACCGCGTACTCGATGATGAGGTCCCAGCCGATGATCCAGGCGAGCAGCTCGCCCAGCGTCGCGTAGGCGTAGGTGTAGGCGGAGCCGGAGATCGGGACGAGCGCGGCGAGCTCCGCGTAGCACAGGGCGGCGAGGCCGCACACGGCCGCGGTGAGCACGAACGAGAGGATGATCCCGGGACCGGCGCCCGGGCGGGCGGCGTCGCCGGCCGCCGCGGTGCCCACCGTGGCGAAGATCCCGGCCCCGATGATCGCCCCGATCCCGAGTCCGATCAGGTCCCACACCCCGAGGGCGCGCTTGAGGCGGCTCGCGGCGGACTCCTCGAGCAGCGCGGCCAGCGGTTTCGTCCGCAGCAGGTTGGCCAGCGTGCGGTTCATTTTGCGGAGGCTAGCGGCGAACGAGCGCGAGCGCAACTGGCCGGCGCGCCGCGGCCGCCCGCCGGCGGGGCGCGATTCGAAACGGCCGGCGCCGCGCCTACCCCGGCCGCCCGGATGTCTACTCGGCCGCCGGCAGCGGCGCGGTGGGCGCTTCGCTCTCGCGCGCCCGCGCCAGGACGCTGTGGTGGCGGCCGTAGCCGAAGTAGATCGAAGAAGCCGATCAGCAGCCACACGAACAGGCGCAGCCAGTTCTCGCCGCGGCAGCGAGAACATCAGCAGCAGGCAGAACGCGATGCCCAGGATCGGCACGGCGATCCCGAGCGGCGCCCGGAACGGCCGCTCCGCGTTCGGGTTGGTGTAGCGCATGATCAGCACCGAGACGCAGACGATCACGAAGGCGAGCAGCGTCCCGATGTTGGTCAGCTCCGCGAGGATGCGCAGCGGGAGGAACGCGCCCAGGATCGCGACGACGATCGCCGGTGAGGAATCGTCGACTTCCACGGCGTCCGGAACTGCGGGTGCACCGCGCCGAAGAAGCTCGGCGGCAGCAGTCCGTCGCGCGCGATCGCGAGCAGCACGCGCGGCTGGGAGAGCATCATCACGAGCAGCACCGAGGTGATGCCGGTGAGCGCACCGAGCGAGACGATGCCCTGCGCCCAGGGAAGACCGACCTGCCTGAACGCGTCGGAGACCGGGGCGTTGATGTCGATCTGGTCGTAGCGGACCATGCCGGTGAGCACGGCCGAGACCGCGATGTACAGCACGGTGCAGACGACCAGCGAGGTGATGATGCCGATCGGCACGTCGCGGTGCGGCCGCTTGGCCTCCTCCGCGTGCGTGGACACCGAGTCGAAGCCGATGTACGCGAAGAAGATGATCGCGGCGCCCGCGAGCATCCCGAGCGGCTGGCCGCCGGCGTCGGACTGCCCGAGCACGGTCTTGCCGAAGAACGAGATCCCGGAAAGACCGAACGGCGCGAACGGGTGCCAGTTGGCCGGGTTGACGTAGAAGGCGCCGACGACGATGACGAAGAAGACGATGACCAGCTTGACCCCCACCATCGCGGCGTTGAACGACGCGCTCTCGCGGATCCCCTTCACCAGGATCGCGCAGATCAGGATGGTGATCACGATCGCCGGCAGGTCGAGCGTCGTGCCGGTGGACACGATGCGCCCGACTCCAGGGTCGTAGTCGAACGGTGCTCGGGTGAGCGCGTGCGGGACGTGGAACCCGAAGATGCCTATGAAGTCCTGGAAGTAGGCCGACCACCCGTGCGCCACCGTCGCGGATACGACCGTGTACTCGAGCACGAGGTCCCAGCCGATGATCCAGGCGAACAGCTCGCCCATGGTCGCGTAGGCGTAGGTGTACGCCGAGCCGGCGACCGGCACCATCGAGGCGAACTCCGCGTAGCACAGCGCGGCGAACACGCAGGCGATGCCCGACACCACGAAGGAGAGGATGAGCGCGGGGCCGGCGTTGTCGTGCGCGGCCTTGCCGGTCAGCACGAAGATCCCGGTGCCGATGATCGCTCCGACGCCGAGGCTCGTGAGCTGGATCGGCCCGAGGATGCGGCGCAGCCGGTTCTCGCCCTTCATCTCCTCGAGCAGCATGGCCAACGGCTTCGTCGCCATCAGTTGCCGCCTCATGGGAACGCCCTCCTCGCGCCGATCAACGACTCCTCACGGCTTGCCTCGGGGGGAATCTACCGGATCGATCAGAACAGCACGCGCTCCACTTTGTGCTCGACGTCCCAGTTGTACTGGTACACGAGGAGGTCGAGCACCACGCGGTACCGGACCAGGATGTGGATCATGCCGTTGTCGCGCGTCACCTGGATCTCTTCCTTCTTGACCCCCAGGTGCTCCTCCCTGGACTTGAGGTAGATCGCCTCCTGGATGGCTTCGTTGCCGTTGTTGGGCAGCGACGCCTGCTCGGCCTCGCGCTCGCAGTAGTCCTGCAGCTCGGCCACGGCGATCCGCGTCGGGACGATCCTGATCCCGGCGAACACCGCCGCCACCAGCAGCGCGAGGCTGATGATGCAGCCGGTGTTGGTGCCCCCGATCTCGCGCCAGCGTGACATGCGCACCTCCGAAGGACCTGCACGAGCATTGTAGCCTGTCGGGCGCCGCCGATAGCGGACCGTCTGCTTCGCTTCGCTCGGGCGGGCGAGGGCGCCCGCCCCACGTGCATTTTTCCGTTCTCTTGTGGCGCGGCCGCCCTCGGCCGCGCGCCTTGCGATAGGCCCACCGTGCGGGAGGGTGGGCGGGGGGCACGACGCGGGCCGAGGGCTCCGACATCCGTGGAGGGGGTTGGATGGGGGCTCCGTGATGGGCTCGGTCACCTGAGCGCGGCGTTCCCGCACTCTCGGCGGCGCGGCTACGCGCACACTGCCTGAGCTCTGCCTTCGTCTACGCAGCTCGCGTTGTCTCCTGGACCCCGTGCCCGGACCCCGGCCCTAATGGACGACCGTGAACGAGCGCGACCAGCGGGTGCGGGTGAAGAAGTGGATCCCGACCGAGCCGAGCTGGCGCAGCTTGTCACCCAAGCCCCGCCACTCCTGCGCGTTGGGCTCGGCCTCGTACGACCAGTAGAGGAAGAGAGCCCGGCCCTTGAAGTAGTCGCGCGGGACGGGACCCCAGTAGCGCGAGTCGTACGAGTTGTCGCGGTTGTCCCCCATGCAGAAGACGAAGCCGGCGGGTACGGTGAGCGGACCCCACTGGTCACGCCGCCGGGCCTGCTCCGGCACGAAGGCGCTGTTCGGGTAGATGTTGGGGTCCTTGTGGACTTGGTGCGGGTTGATCTCTTCCTTGCCGTTGACGAACAGCACCTTGTCGCGCATCTCGAGGGTGTCGCCCGGCACCCCCACGGCGCGCTTGATGAAGTCGCGGTCGGGCTCTTGCGGGTACTTGAACACCACCACGTCCCCGCGCCGGATGTCCCGGTACGGCATGAGCCTGTGGATCGGGGTGTTCCAGTGCGGCGCGTAGATGAACTTGTTGACGAAGAGGTGGTCGCCGACGAGGAGGTTGTCCTCCATCGAGCCGGTCGGGATCTTGAACGCCTGCGCGACGAAGGTGCGCGCGAACAGCGTGAAGATGACGGCCACCAGGATGGCCTCGTAGTACTCCCGGAACACGTGTCCCTTGCTCATGTCTCCACCTTCAGCACCGCCAGGAACGCCTCCTGCGGGATTTCGACCTTGCCGAGCCGCTTGAGGCGCTTCTTGCCTTCCTTCTGCTTCTCCAGAAGCTTGCGCTTTCGCGTGATGTCGCCGCCGTAGCACTTCGCGAGGACGTTCTTCCGCAGCGCCTTGACCGCCTCGCGGGCGATCACGCGGTTGTGGATCGCCGCCTGGATCGTCACCTCGAACAGCTGCCGCGGGATCATCTCCTTGAGCTTGGCCGCCAGGGCGCGCGCCTTGGCGTAGGCGCCGCCGCGGTGCACGATCAGCGCGAGCGCGTCGATCGGGTCGCCGTTCACCAGCAGGTCGAGCTTGACGAGGTCGCCCTCGCGGTAGCCGGCGAAGTGGTAGTCGAGCGAGGCGTAGCCGCGCGACACGGACTTCAACTTATCATAGAAGTCGAGCACGACTTCGCCGAGCGGCAGCCGGTATTCGAGCAGCACCCGCCCGCGCGCGAGGTACTCGAGCTTGACCTGCTCGCCGCGCCGCTCCTGAACGAGCTTCAGAATCCCGCCGAGGTAGTCGTCCGGCGTGAGGATCGTCGCGTGAATGATCGGCTCCTCGATCGTCTCGATCGTGCCGGGGTCGGGGAGCTGCGCCGGGTTGTTCACCTCGATCACGTCGCCGGAGGTGGTCAGCACCCGGTAGGCGACGCCGGGCGCGGTGATGATCAGCTCGAGGTTGAACTCGCGCTCGAGGCGCTCCTGCACGATCTCCATGTGCAGCAGCCCGAGGAACCCGCAGCGGAAACCGAACCCGAGCGCCTGCGAGGAGTCGGGCTGGTAGGTGAACGCGGAGTCGTTGAGCGAGAGGCGCTCGAGCGCCTCGCGCAGCTCGCCGAACGCCGACGAATCCACCGGGTACAGGCCAGCGAACACCATCGGCTTGGCGTCGACGAACCCCGGCAGGGGCTCGGCGGCGGGGCGGGGCGCCTCGGTGACGGTGTCGCCGACCCGCACGAGCCGCAGGTCCTTGAGGCCCGCGAACATGTACCCCACCTCGCCGGTGCCCAGCTCGGAGGCGGGCTCGGCTCGCGGCGTGAAGACCCCGACCTCCTCGACCGTGGCCTCCCGGTTCACGCGCATGAAGCGGATCGCCTGGCCGGCCGCGAGCCGTCCGTCGACCACGCGCACGAGGCAGCGGACGCCCTTGTACGCATCGTACGAGGCGTCGAAGACGAGGGCGCGCAGCGGCGCCTCGGGGTCGCCGTGCGGCGGCGGCACCCGCTCGACGAGCGCTTCCAGCACGTCGGGGACGCCGGCGCCGGTCTTGGCCGAGATGGCGAGGGACGCGCTCGCGTCGAGGCCGATCACCTGCTCGATCTGCTCGCGCACCCGCTCCGGGTCCGCCGAGGGCAGGTCCACCTTGTTGAGCACGGGCACCAGTTCGAGCCCCTGGTCGACCGCGAGGTAGGCGTTGGCGAGCGTCTGCGCCTCGACGCCCTGCGAGGCGTCCACCACGAGGAGCGCGCCCTCGCACGCGGCGAGCGAGCGCGAGACCTCGTAGGAGAAGTCCACGTGGCCGGGGGTGTCGATCAGGTTGAGGGTTACGTCCTCGCCGCCAGCGGTGCGGTAGCGCAGGGTCACCGTGTGCGCCTTGATCGTGATCCCGCGCTCGCGCTCGAGGTCCATCGAGTCGAGCACCTGCGCCATCATCTCCCGCGACGAGAGCGCCCCGGTGAGCTCGAGCAGACGGTCGGCGAGCGTCGACTTTCCGTGGTCGATGTGGGCGATGATGCAGAAGTTGCGGATGTGCTGCTGGTCCACCGGGCTCCCCGCGTCGCGAACGCCGACTGCGAACCGGTGATTCTACACGAAGTTGCCCGGTTCGGGAACGACAGTCGAGAGGGCAAGACGTTGAGACGTCAGAGGTGAAGACAGAGGCACGACCCCGGGGTCGTGCCTCCAACTGCCTTCACTCTTGCACTTTCACTCTTCACTCTCACCTTAGCGGAAGCTCAGTCGCTCCCGGCAGCTGGCGAGAAGACCGGCTTGCCGCCCGGCCCGCCGGCGGTCTTCCAGGCGGCGCGGGGGTAGGCGGCGAGCGCTCGCGGGTCGTCGAACCGGCCGCGCGCGGCCCGCAGCTGGCCGGCCCGCGCGATCATCGCCGCGTTGTCCGTCGTCAACGCGACCGGCGGGAGCGCCACCTCCATCCCGTGGCGGGACCCCCAGGCGGCGAGGCGCGCCCGCAGCTCGCGGTTGCCCGCCACCCCGCCCGACGCGGCGACCAGCCGGGGCTGGTGGCGCGCGGTGAGCTCGTCGAGCGGGGCGAGCAGCCAGTCGACGATCGTCCGGCGGAACGAAGCGAGCAGGTCGAGCACCGGCTGCGCCGGCGTGCCGGGGTCGGGCAGCGGCAGCTCGGTGATGCGCTGGGCGGCTCGGATGACGCCCGTCTTCAACCCGGAGAACGAGAAGTCGAGGGCGCCGGAGGGGTCCTTGATCCGCGGGGCGCTGAACGAGAAGGCGTTCGGGTCGCCCGTCTCCGCCAGCCGGTCCACCACCGGCCCGCCGGGGTAGCCGAGCCCGAGCGCGGCGGCGACCTTGTCGAACACCTCCCCGGCCGCGTCGTCGCGGGTGCGGTTGAGCGGCCGCGCGTCGCCCTCCGTCAGTAGAAAGTACGAGGAGTGCCCGCCGGAGATCACCAGCGTGAGCGCGGGGTCGGGCGCCTCGCGCGCCGGGGTCCCGTCGAGGTGGAGGAACGGCGAGACGAGGTGCCCCTCGAGGTGGTCGACGCCGGCCAGCGGCAGCCCGCGCGCCCAGGCGTACGCGGAGGCGAAGCAGGTGCCGACCAACAGGGACCCGATCAGGCCCGGCCCGCGCGTCACCGCCACCAGCTCGATCGAGCCGAGGCCGACCCGGCGGTCCGCCTCCGCGAGCAGGCGCGGCAACGCCTCCAGGTGGTGGCGGGCGGCGAGCTCGGGGACGACGCCGAGGTACGGCGCGTGCGCCGCGGCCTGCGACGAGATCAGGTTGAAGCGCACGCTGCCGTCGCCGTCCAGCACCGCGACGGCGCTCTCGTCGCACGACGTCTCGATCCCCAGCGTCCGGAAGGAACGGGGTTCGGGGTCCGGGGTCCGGGGTCCGGGCGTCATCGGGCGATCTCCCGGACCGTCGCCCTGCGAACCGGGCGCGCGACGCCGCGCTCGCTCACGATGGCGGTGATCAACGCCGGGCGGCGTGACGTCGAACGCCGGGTTGTACACCGCGACGTCGTGCGGCGCGACGAGGCGCCCGCCGATGCGGCGCACCTCGTCGGCGCTCGCGCTCCTCGATCGGGATGTCGGCGCCCGTGCGCAGGTGAGGTCGAACGTCGTGGTCGGGGCGGCGACCACGAACGTCACCCCGTGCCGGGCGGCGGCGAGCGCCAGCGGGTACGTCCCCACCTTGTTGGCGACCGAGCCGTCCGCGACGATGCGGTCGGCGCCGACTACCACGCCGTGCACCGCGCCGCTCGCCAGCACCGAGGCCGCGGCCGCGTCGGCGAGCAGCGTGACGGGGATGCCGTCGCGCGTCGCCTCCCAGGCGGTGAGGCGCGCACCCTGCAGCACCGGCCGCGCCTCGCAGGCGAACAGCCGCTCGAGGCGCCCCTGGGCGGCGATCGCGCGCACGACGGCGAGCGCCGAGCCGATCCCGCCGGTCGCCAGCGCGCCGGCGTTGCAGTGCGTGAGCAACGCCACCCGCGGGCCGAGGAACAGGCCGGCGCCGTGGGCGCCCATCGCGAGGCAGGCGGCGGCGTCCGCGGCGTGCAGCGCCCGCGCCGCCTCCAGCGCGCACTCGAAGCGGCCGTCGGGCGGCGCGGTCTCGATCGCCACGAGCACGTGGGCGACGGCACGGGCGAGGTCCGCGCCGGTCGGGCGCGCGGTGGCGAGGCGGCGCGCGGCGCGCCGCAGGTGGGCGAGGTCGGCGTTGCGGCCCGCCTCCACGGCGAGGGCGTAGGCGGCGGCGAGCCCGATCGCCGGCGCGCCCCGCACGACGAGGGCGCGGATCGCGCGCACCCCGGCCGCGGCGCTGGTCACCGGCAGCCAGCGTTCGCGCCGCGGCAACGCCCGCTGGTCGAGCAGCTCGAGGCCGTGCCGCCAGCGCAGCGCCGCGACGGTCGTCGTCGGTTCGCTCATCGGCTCGGATGGTACCCCAGCGCCGCAGGGTGAGTCCGGTTCGCTATACTCCGGCGGTCGAAAGGGAGGGCGTATGCCGCTTCGCGTCGCCATCAACGGGTTCGGCCGCATCGGCCGCTTGATCTACCGCCAGGCCGCCGCCGACAAGGGTCTCGAGTTCGTAGCCGTGAACGACATCACGGACGCGCCGACGCTGGCCCACCTCCTCAAGTACGACTCGGTCCACGGCCGGTTCGACGCCAAGGTCGAGGCGACCGCGGACGGCTTCGCAGTCAACGGCAAGACCGTCAAGGTGCTGGCCGAGAAGGACCCGAGCGCGCTGCCCTGGAAGGCGCTCGGCATCGACCTGGTGATCGAGGGCACCGGCAAGTTCACCAAGGGCGAGCAGGCGAAGGCGCACCTGGACGCCGGCGCGAAGTGGGTGCTCATCACGGCGCCCGCCAAGGGGGTGGATGCCACGCTCGTCTACGGGGTCAACCACACCACCCTCGACCCCGCCAAGCACAGGATCGTCTCCAACGGCTCCTGCACGACCAACTGCCTGGCCCCGGTGGTCAAGGTGCTGCTCGAGAGCTTCGGCATCGCGCACGGGCTGCTCACCACGATCCACGCGTACACCAACGACCAGAAGATCCTCGACCTGCCGCACAAGGACCTGCGCCGCGCCCGCGCCGCCGGCCTCTCGATGATCCCGACCTCGACCGGCGCGGCCAAGGCGATGGCCGAGGTCTACCCCCAGCTCAAGGGCAAGCTCGACGGTCTCGCGGTCCGCGTCCCGACGAGCGACGTCTCGCTCGTCGACTTCACCTTCACCGCCGAGAAGCCCATCACCGTTGACGGCCTCAACCAGGCGTTCCGCGCCGCCGCCGCCGGGCCGCTGAAGGGGGTCCTCGCGGTCAGCGACGAACCCCTCGTCTCGATCGACTTCCGCGGCACGACGGCATCCTCGATCGTGGATGCGCTCTCCACGATCGTGATCGGCGAGCGGACCGGCAAGGTCCTCTCCTGGTACGACAACGAGTACGCCTACGCCGCCCGCTGCGTGGACGTGGCGAAGCTGTTCGCAAAGTAGGGCTGCCCGGAAACCTCAGTTGGATTCGTCGCGAGAGGGCGGAGATGCCGATGATGGTGGGCGCACGTAGGCGTGAGGACCCGAGGCGTACGTGTCCCGTACGCCGCAGGGTCCGAACGCCGAGTACGCCCGCCAGCGCGGCAAGATCCGCCCTCGCAGCAGAAGCCAACTGGGGGTTCCCGGGCTAAGGAGGCCGTCGTGGCGCTGCGCTTGATGGACACCCTCGAGGTCGAGGGGCGCCGGGTGCTCCTGCGCCTGGACCTCAACGTCCCGCTCAAGGACGGCAAGGTCGGGGACGAGACGCGCATCCGCGAGGCGGCGCCCACCGTGCGCGCCCTCGCCGAGCGGGGCGCGGTCGTGGTCGCGTGCTCCCACCTCGGGCGGGCGAAGGGGAAGCCCGACCCGGCGCTGTCGCTCGCCCCGGTGGCGCCGGTGCTCGCGCGCCTGGCCGGCCGCGCCGTGCGCTTCGTGCCGGACGTCGCCGGCGCCGTCGCCCGGCAGGCGATCGCTGCGGCCAAACCCGGCGACGTGCTCCTCCTCGAGAACCTGCGCTTCGAGCCCGGCGAGGAGGCCGACGACCCGGCGTTCTGCGACGCGCTCGCCGCGCTCGCCGACGTCTACGTCAACGACGCCTTCGGCACCGCCCACCGCGCCCATGCCTCCACCGCCGGCGTTGCGTCGCGCTTCGCGGAGCGCGCCGCCGGGCCGCTGATGGCGCGCGAGATCGCGGCGCTCTCCAAGGTGCGCGACGACCCCGAGCGCCCGTTCGTCGCGGTCGTGGGCGGCGCCAAGATCTCCGGCAAGCTCGAGACGCTGACCTCGCTCGCCCGCCGAGCCGACACCGTGGTCCTGGTGGGCGGCATGGCCAACACGTTCCTGCTCGCGCAGGGCGTCGAGGTCGGCAACTCGCTCGTCGAGGCGGAATCTCGTCGGCACCGCCAGGGAGATCATCGCCGCCGCCGCGGCCCGCGGCTCGGACCGTGGTGCTCCCGAGCGACGTCGTCGTGGCCACCGGGACGCGACGCCGCCGGCCGCACGGTCGGCGTCGCCGGCGTCGGCCCGGACGAGATGATCCTCGACATCGGGCCGGCCACCCGCCGGCGCATCGCCGAGGTGCTCGGCCCCGCGCGGACGGTGTTCTGGAACGGCCCCGCGGGTGTGTTCGAGAAGCCGGCGTTCGCCGCCGGGACGCTGGCGATCGCCACCGCGCTGGCGGCCTGCCGCGGGTTCACGGTGGTCGGGGGCGGCGAGAGCGTGGCCGCGGTCCAGCAGGCGGGCGTCGCCGGCAAGCTCTCGCACGTCTCGACCGGCGGCGGCGCCTCGCTCGAGTTCCTCGCCGGCGACACGCTCCCCGGGGTCGCCGTTCTCGAGGAGGGGGCATGAGCCGGCGGGCGCTCGTCGCGGCCAACTGGAAGATGCACGGGACGATCGCGTCGGTGGGGGCGTACCTCGAGACCCTGGTCGAGCGGGTCGGACCCGGCGGGCCCGAGGTCGTGCTCTGCCCGCCGTTCACCCTGCTCCCGTCGGCGCTGCTGCTCGCCACCGGGTCCGAGGTCGCGATCGGCGCCCAGAGCTGCCACTGGGAGCCCAAGGGCGCGTTCACCGGCGAGGTCGCGGCGCCGATGCTGGCGGAGCTCGGCGTGCGCTGGGTCATCGTCGGCCACTCCGAGCGGCGCCAGTACTTTGCCGAGACGGACGAGACCGCGGCGGCGCGCGCGAAGGCCGCGCAGCGCGCCGGCCTGGCCGTCATCTTCTGCCTGGGGGAGACGCTCGATCAACGCGAGTCCGGCGCGACGCTGGCGGTGCTGGAGCGGCAGAGCGCCGCGCTCGCCGGCCTCGACCCCGCCGGACTCGCCGTCGCGTACGAGCCGGTGTGGGCGATCGGAACGGGCCGGACCGCCACCACGGCGCAGGCGCAGGAGGCGCACGCCGCGCTCCGCCGCCGGGCCGCCGAGCTGCTCGGAGCCGAGGCCGCGGCGGCGCTGCGCATCCTCTACGGCGGCAGCGTCAAGCCGGACAACGCCGCGGCGCTGCTCGCCGAGGAGGACGTGGACGGGGCGCTCGTCGGTGGGGCAAGCCTTGACGTTGAAGCGTTTTCGGCTATCATCCACGCTGCTCCCGGCGAGCGCCGGGGAGCAGGGGAGTGAGTGCCTCGTGTATACCCTCTTGATCATCCTCTTCATCGTCGTCTGCCTCTTCCTGATCATGGTCGTGCTGCTCCAGCAGGGGAAGGGCGCGGACGTGGCGGCCGCGTTCGGCGGCTCTTCGTCCCAGGCCTCGTTCGGCCCGCGCGGCACCACCACGCTCATGCACAAGCTCACGACCGGCTCGTTCATCCTCTTCGTGGCGCTGTGTATCGGCCTCTCGGTGCTGACCGCCCGCCGCGGACGGTCGGTGACCGCGGGGATCAAGGGCAAGGCGGCAGCCACGGCACCGACGGCGGCGCCCGCGAAGCCGACCGCGCCGACCGGCGCGCCGGCTGCCCCGCAGGGCGCGCCTCCGGCGTCGGCGCCGCAGCCGAAGTGAGCGGTGTAGGGTGACAGCATGGCGTGTGCCGAAGTGGCGGAATTGGTAGACGCGCACGTTTGAGGGGCGTGTGGCGCAAGCCATGCCGGTTCGAGTCCGGCCTTCGGCACCATTTATACGTTCGCGGGGGGGCACGTCGCCCCCCTTTGTATTGCTAGCCTCGGTCCTGCGCTGCGGCTCGCGCCCCCCCGGACCCCCCGGGCCTCCGCGGGAGTGAATCCCGCTCCGGCCCTATCCGTTCGCGGGGGGGCACGTCGCCCCCCTTTGTATTGCCAGCCTCGGTCCTGCGCTGCCGCTCACGCCCCCCCGAACCCCCCGCGCTCCGCGGGGCAGAGCCCCACTCCGCTTCACGTTCGCGGGGGGGCACGTCGCCCCCCTTTGTATTGCTAGCCTCGGTCCTGCGCTGCGGCTCGCGCCCCCCCGAACCCCCCGCGCTCCGCGGGGCAAAGCCCCGCTCCGCTTGATTCGCGGGGGGCAGCCAGCCCCCCGTTCTTCTTTGGCGGCGGCGAACGCCGAATCGCCGGCTCGTCGCAGCCTCGCGCCACGCCGGAGGGCGGCCGAACCCCTCCTGCCGCAGGGCACCGGGAATGTGACCCCGGTCAACCTCCCGTTACCCGGTGTGTCCATAGACTGGAGACGTGCGGAGATCTCGTAACTGAACCTCAGTCTGCTAGACTCCGCCGAGTTAGGGGGATGCCATGAAGAAGCTGCTCCTGACCTTATGCGTTGCCATGGCGGCCGGCACCGCGTCCGCGACGGTTCCTGTGCTCGATCAGTACCTTCCAGCGCTCGGCCACGCCTTCGGGGCGGCCGTGAACGGCGTCCAGCCGTGGTGGCGGGGTGACGTCTGGGTCTTCAACCCGCTCGACCACCCAGTCCGCGACCGTGGACATCTACCTCCTGCTCCGGCAGGCCAACCCGAACCCGGACTCCCGCCGGATCACGGTCAACCCGGGCGAGACCACGTACTTCCACGACGTCATCGGCAGCGGTCTCTTCCAGCTCGACAACACGTTCGCGGGGCTGCGCATCGTGTCGAGCACGCCGGTGCTGGTGACCGCCGAGAGCTACGACGCCAACGTTACCGTCGTGAACAAGGGGCAGGGCACGGCCGGCCAGTTCTTCGCCGGGCTCCCGGCCGACGGCGCGATCGGCCTGGGCGAGTCCACCGACCTGCCCGGGTTCGACCAGGACGGCACCGGCACGAGCGGAACGTTCCGCTCCAACCTCGCGGTGGTCGAGACCACCGGCAACCCGGTCAACTACACCCTGCAGCTCTACAACGGCAGCGGCACGCAGGTGGGGACGAAGGCGTACAGCCTGCAGGGGCGCGAGGTCGGGCAGATCAACACCGTGATCACCGACGTCACCGGCACGACGGGAACCAACGACCGCATCCGCGTCGTCGTCACCGGCGGCACCGGCCAGCTCGTCGCCGTCGGCTCGCGCATCGACAACCGCACCGGCGACCCGTCCACCATCGACATGGTCGCCTTCCACCGGTTCGGGCTGATCGAGGGGATCGTGTTCGATGACACCGGCCAGGACGTCGACGGCGGCCTACAGCTCACCATCGGCACCGGCGCCATAAGCACGTACACCGGCGTGGCCGGGCTCCCGTGCAGCGGAAACCCGGTCTCGGTGGACTTCGGACCTCAGAGCACCATCGGCACGTGACGATCAACCCGGACGGCACCTTCCTGACGACGGCGATGAACCCCTACCCGGACCCATCGAACTCGCAGTGACCTCTTCACCACCACCTGGACGCTCTCCGGGACGCGCGCGCCGGACGGCACCTTCTCCGGCACGCTGAAGAGCGACACGACGGGCGCATCGGGCGCATACGCGGGCTGCAACGAGCCCAACGTCCTGAGGCCCTGGCGCGCCTCCTGGACGACCGGTACGCAGTAGGACGCGACGCGAGCCGGCCGCGGGTCCCCGGTTCGGCCGGCGGACGCCCGTCGCGGCCGGCGCGGGCCCTGGGAGGCATCGTGAGGAAGACGCTCCTGATCGTGTGGTCGCTCATGCTGGCGTCCACCACCCTGGCGCTGGTGCCCGGCGTCGACCTCTACGTGCCCGCGGTCGGCCACGGCCTCGGCGCCGCGGACGCCAACGGCGTGCGGCCGTGGTGGCGCTCCGACCTCTGGGTGTTCAACCCGTCCACGACCCAGGCGGCCAACGTCACCGTCTTCCTGCTCCTCCGCGGCCAGGGCAACCCCAACCCCGCGTCCTCGCCGCTCCCCGTCCCACCCGGCGCGACGGTCTACCTCCCGGACATCGTGCTCGCCACGTTCGACGCCGACAACACGTTCGGAGGCTTGCGCGTCACCTCCGACATCCCGGTCGTCGTGACGGGGCGCAGCTACGACGCCAACGTCACGGTCGTGAACCGCCCCCAGGGCACCGCCGGCCAGTTCTTCTCCGGGATCCACGCGGCCACGGCGATCGGGGCCGGCGACGCCGTCGACGTCGTCGGGCTCGATCAGGACGCGGCCGGGACGAGCGGCACCTGGAGGTCGAACCTCGCGCTCGTCGAGACCACGGGCAACCCCGTGGACCTGCTCATCCAGCGCGTCGACAGCAGCGGCGCCGTGCTCGGCAGCATCCCCTACCACCTCGACGGGCGGATGGTCAACCAGATCAACGCCGCGCTCACCGGGATCGTCCCCGGCTTCGGCGCCAACCAGCGCATCAACGTCACGGTGACCGGGGGGAGCGGACGGGTGATCGCCAACGCGTCCCGGATCGACAACCGGACCGGGGATCCGTCGACCGTGGACATGGCCGGCGCCGGGCGCCAGGGCCGCTACCTCGCCAAGCTGCTGCGCAGCGACTACGAGTCGCCGATCACGCTCACCGTGGACGGCGGCGCGGTGACCGCGGTCGACGCGACGATCCTGTTCACCGGCGCCGACGTCCCCGGCTGCTCGGGCCAGGTGTTCCGGCTCGCCGGCCCGCTCACCACGCCGGTCGACTACGACGCCACGGGCGCCTTCAACTTCGTGGCGTCCGATACCGGCCTCGGGGTTTCGCTGCAGGTCAACGGGACGATCGCGGTCACGGGAGGCCTCACCGGGAACGCCAGCGTGACGATCACCGGGGCGCCGGGGTGCAATGGGACGAAGGCTTGGCCCCTCACCGGCGCCCGCATCCCTTGAGGGCGGTGTCGATAGCGGACCATCTGCGGCGTTGCGGGAGCAGCGGTCGACGGTCGGCCTCGCGATGGGAACCGCCCACCCATCCCCCGCGGGCGATGCCCGAAGCACGGGAGCCCGCGTCTCGCCCCCCACCCAATCCCCCGCGAGGTGCCCTTCGGCGGCTCGCTTGCTCATGTAGCCTCCGGCTACACTCCGCAGCGGCCGCCTCGGGCGCCTTGCATCTGGCCCACTCTCGACACCGCGGCTACACGCCTCACTGCGAGGTCCTGCCTTCGATGGCCTGCTCTCGTTGTTCCCGGAGTTCGGACCCCGGTGCCCGAGCACCGGTTTCACCAGAAGGGCGGCCCCGGTGGGCCGCCCCCGACATCCGTGCGCACGACGGCGTGGCGTCAGGTCGCCACTTCGATGACCTTGGTGCCGGCCATCTTGTCGCCCCAGCGCCGCCCCTCGGCGTCGGTCAGGACGAGGATCCCTTCGATCAGGTTGATGATCCCGCCGACCGCGAAGATCGGTATCGAGACCAGGTGGCCCAGGATCGGCACGATCCAGCAGAAGTAGCCGACGGCGTAGATCGCGAGCGGCAGGTTGCGCTTCATCGAGACGTTGCGGTCCATCGGCTGGCCGTCGAGACGGACGGCGCGGAGCTTGAGGACCTTCTTCCCGATCGACCGCTTGTCGGCGAACTCGAGGTCGAGGCCGTCGCGCATCAGCCAGTAGCCGCCGACCATGACGCCGGCGATCGGCCCGCCGATGAACGGGATGAACCCTACGATCATCCCGGCGATGCCGACGATGATGCCGTCGATCAAGATCGCGAGAAACCTCTTGACCAGATCGGCCTTGGCCGCGCTCGGCGCCGCCGGGGCGGCCGGGGCGGGTGCAGTGGGAACCGCGCTGGGTGGGACCGCCATCGTTGTTCTCCTTTCCTCCATCCACAAGAGACCTGTCTCAACGAACTGAACTGCCGCAAGCGTAGCGGAGCGTCTCGCAGAATTCAAGGCGCGGCTCGTCGCCGCCGGCGTCAGAGCCCGAGCAGGCGGCGGTAGAGCGCCTCGTAACGATCGACGACTTTGGCGGTGCCGAAGGTCTCGACGGCGCGCAGCCGGGCCAGCTCCCGCTGGCGGGCGAGCTCGCGCGGGTCGGAGAGGAGGGCGAGCACGCGCGCCGCCATCGCCGCGGTGTCGCCAATCCGGCACACGTAGCCGCCCTCGCCGTCGACGACCAGCTCGGGGATCCCGCCGGCGTCCGACGCGACGACCGGCACGCCGCACGCCATCGCCTCGAGCGCGGCGAGCCCGAACGACTCCTCCGACGACGGCAGCAGGAACACGTCGCCGGCGCCCAGCACCCCCTCGACCGGGGAGACGTTGCCGAGGAACTCGATCCGGTGGGCGAGCCCGACGTCGCGCGCGAACCGCTCGGCCGCCGGGCGGTCGGGCCCGTCCCCGACCATCGCGAGGTGGGCCGGGATGCGGGCGTGGACCTGCCGGAAGATCTCGATCACGTCGAGGATGCGCTTGACCGGCCGGAAGTTGGAGGCGTGCACGAGGAGCGGCGCGCCGTCGGGCGAGAGGCGTCGGCGGTGGGCGGCGGCGAAGTCGCGGTCGCAGCGGTCGGGATCGACGAAGTTGGGGATCACCTCGACGTCTCGCGTCACGCCGAGCAGGTCGTGCGTCTGATCGGCGAGCGACTGCGATACGGCGGTGACCGCGTCGGCGCGCTCGATCCCGAGCCGCACGATCGGCAGGAACGACGGGTCGGCGCCCACCACCGTGATGTCCGTGCCGTGCAGCGTGACCACCAGCTTCGGGCCGTCGCCCAGGATCTCCCGCGCCAGGTGCGCCGAGATCGCGTGCGGAATCGCGTAGTGCACGTGCAGCAGCTCGATGCCGTGCGTCCGCACGGCCTCCGCCATCTGCGAGGCGAGCGCCAGCGCGTACGGGGGGTAGGAGAACAGCGGGTAGGTGGGGACGGTCACCTCGTGGAAGGTGACGCCGGGCGGGACTCGTCCGAGCCTGTACGGGAGCGCGTAGCAGATGAAGTGCACCTCGTGCCCGCGGCGGGCGATCGCGAGGCCCAACTCCGTGGCGACCGTCCCGGAGCCGCCCACCGTCGGGTAGCAGGTGACGCCGATCTTCATGTAGCCCCCAGGAGCCACGCGAGCTCGTCGGCGGGGAGCGCGCCGAAGACGCCGAACCCCTCGCCGTGCTCGACGCCGATCAGGTTACCGCAGGCGCGGTCGCGCCCCTCGACGGCGGCGAGGAAGCGGCCGGTCGCCAGGTGGGTCGCCGGACCCGCCGACGGGTCGAACTGCGAGGCGTGGGCGGCGAGCGCCGCCCGCTTGCGCGCCCAGAAGGCACCGACGTCGATCACCACCGCGGTCAGCACCTGGCGGGCGCCCGGGTAGGCGAACGCCGCCCGCGGCCGGTGCGCCGGCCCGAGGTCGGGGCGGAACCGCCCCAGCCCGGAGAGGAATCCGGCCCGCGCGAGCAGCGCCGCCGCCGCGCCGTGGTCGGGGTGGGGATCGTCCGGGTGCGGCCCCAGCACGACCCTCGGCGCCGCCGCCCTCAGCAGGCCGACGACCGCCGCGACCTGTTCCGGAACGCGGGCATCGAGCCCGCCGTCGGGGAGATCGAGGCAAACCCGCCAGGCGACGCCGAGCGCCGCACCGGCGGCCTCGGCCTCGCGGCGGCGCACCTCGGCGTCGCCGCGCGTCCCCAGCTCGCCGGCGGTGAGGTCGACCACGCCGACGCGCCGCCCGCGGCTCGCTACGCGCGCGAGCGTCCCGCCGCAGCCGAGATCGACGTCATCGGGGTGGGGTCCGACGGCGAGCACGTCGCAACGCTCTACCACGCTCCGCCCTCCTCCCAGAACAGCAGGTGCATGCCCGGGTGCGCCGGGTCGACGCACTCGGCCAGTCCCCGCGGCCACTCCAGGCCGAGCCGCACCAGCGGCGCGAGCACGGACAGGTGCCGTTCCTGCGGCTGGCCGCCCGGCCGGAGGAACGCCCGCAACCGGCGCCAGCGTGCGACCTCGGTCTCGGCGTCCCGCGCCGCGGTCGCGTCGAGCCGCCCCTCGAGCCACCCGAGGGTGCCTTCGAGCTTCTTCGCCGTCGCCTCGATGTCGCCGGCGAGTCCCGGCAGCTCGCTCCGGGCCGCCGCCGCGAGCGCCGCGACGCGCTCGCCGGTCGCGGTGCGCAGCGTCGCGAGGCGCCGCCGCGTCGCGCCTCCGGGCAGCGCGTGCGCCGGCGGCTGCGCGCGCAGGACGTGCTCCGGGCCGACCCGCAGCTGGGCCGCGAGCCGGCGCTCCGAGGAGGTCACCACGGTCACGTGCGGCCGCAGCCTCCACTCGGGGCGTCCCGCTCCGGCGACCTCGCGCACGGGCGCCGTCTGCAGGTGGTACGCGAGCTCCGCGCCGCCCAGGATCGAGACCGCCGAGCCCAGGGCGGCGTCGGCGACGAGCGGGCGCAGCCAGGCGTTGGGGAGGAAACGCTCCGGGTGCGCCTCGTGCTCCCGGGCGACCGCGGGCGGGCACGCCCCCCGGATAGTCGCCACGGTCTCCCGACGGTCCCCCGCACGGCGGAAGAGCGGCAGCCGCCCGGGCGAGATCCGCAGCGGCGCGGACCACCCCCGGGCCCGCAGCTCCGACGTCCCGGCCTCGAGCGCCTCCCAGCACTGCGGCAGCGCGGTCAGGACGTTCGTCGTGAGGCCGGCGGCGGCCCGGGCGAGCTCCGGCTCCAACGCGTCGATCAGGACGACACCGGTCCCGGCCAGGAGGCGCGACAGGAATCGCGCCGTGGCCTCGCCGAGCCGGACGCCGGGCGCGTAGCACTCGGCGGCCAGGGCGAGCGCCGCCTCGGCGTGGCCGCCCGGGAGTCGCGTCCGCACCGAGTCGAGGAACGCCGCGCAGGCGGCCGAGAGCGCGACCGTGCCGCCCAGCTCCTGCGCCCGCCCCCAACCGTCCTCGCGCACCTCGGCGAGCTCCTCGCCGACGGCGAGCCGCCCCCACCCCATCTCCGGCAGGTCGTCGTCGCCGGTCGCGAGCCAGAGGAACCCCACCGCAGGCCGGCCCGAGGCCTTGCGGCGGCGAACCTCCGCGACGACCGCCGCCGCCTTCACGAGGGTCAGCAGCGGTCCGCCGAGCAGGCCGGGCTGCTGCCCGGTCACGACCGCGTCGGCGCCGACTCGCCAGGCCGCCAGCTCCGCGTCCACCGGATTCCCCCAGCGGCGGTTGGCCGTCGCCAGCACATCGGCCAGCGCCTGCGAGCGGGGCGTGGCGACGCCGGCGCCGGCTGGAAGGGTGATCTCGCCGCGGGCGAAAGCCATCGCGGCCGGGTGGAGCGACACCCAGCCTTCCAGCGGCACGATCGTCGCGCCCGCGACTCGGTCCGTCATCCGGCGGGGAGCGTAGCGCGGCGAAGGCGCGAACGCCAGCCGCGGCCGCCGGCGCGCGGCCTGTGAGACGGCCGCAGCCGCGGACCGTCCGTTGTCGCGACGACTCTGGTAGCCTGTGAAACCGCTTGGGGGCAGCCGTCCGTACGGCGCGCGGATTCGCCGCACCCGACGGCTGTGGCCACGGAGGCGAGAGCTTGAGGGTCTTGCTGACATCGGTGTTCGGGCCTTTCGGGGTCGATGACGCGTACGGCCGCGCCAGCTCCCGGATGGAGCTGTTCCACAACCAGGTCACGCGCGAGCAGGGCGTCTTCTCGATCCGCTTCTTCCACGAGAGCTTCGGACTCCACTTCCTGGCGGCCAACGTCGAGCCGGCCACGACCGTCCTGGACTTCCCCACCGAGGCGCGCTTCGTCGCCGAACTGAAGCACGGATACGACGTCGTGGGCATCTCCTTCATCGTCGCGAACTTCCTCAAGGCCAAGCGGATGGCGGAGCTGGTGCGACGCCACGCCCCGGGCGCGAAGGTCGTACTCGGCGGCCACGGCGTCCAGATCCCGGAGGTCGCCGATCAGATCCCCCACGACGGCCGCTGCGTCGGCGAGGGGGTCCGCTGGCTTCGCGGCTTCCTGGGTGAGGACCCGGCGCCGCCGGTCCGGCACCCGATCCGTCCGGCGACCATCGGCGGGCGCGTGCTCGGCGCCCGCGTGAACGACCGCTCCGGCCACATCACGCCCGGGCTCGGCTGCCCGAACGGCTGCCGCTTCTGCTCGACGAGCCACTTCTTCGGCCGCCAGTACATCCCGTACCTCGAGTCCGGCCGGGCGATGTTCGACCAGTGCGCGGCCATCGAAGAGGCGCTCGGCGTCCAGCGGTTCTTCGTCATGGACGAGAACTTCCTCCAGCACCCGGAGCGCGCCCGCGATCTCCTCGCCCTCATGGAGGCCAACGGCAAGCCGTACCGTTTCAACCTCTTCAGCTCGGCGGAGAACATCGCGAGCCTGGACGTCGAGTTCCTGGTGCGCCTCGGCGTGGTCAGCCTGTGGCTGGGCGTCGAGTCGAAGTTCGAGGTCTACGACAAGAACCGCGGCGTCGATTTCAAGGCGCTGGTGGGGAACCTGCGGGCCCACGGGATCTCCGTGCTCGCGTCCGCGATCCTGTTCCTCGAGCAGCACGACCACGACACGATCTGGGAGGACATCCGGTTCACGGTGGGCCTGGAACCCGACCTCATCCAGTTCATGCAGCTCGGCCCGGTCCCCACCACGCCGCTCTACCGCGGAATGGCGGCGACCGGACGCCTGCGGACCGATGTGCCCTACCCCGACTGGCACGGCCAGGAGCGGATCTGGTTTCGGCATCCCAACTTCAAGCCCGAGGACACGGACCGCATCCTCACCGAGGCGTTCCGCTACGACTACGACACGCTCGGCCCCTCGCTCGTGCGCATGTGCGACACCTATCTCCGCGGCTTCAGGACGCTGGCCGGCACGCACGACCGCTGGATCGGCGAGCGCCGCGAGTCGCTGCGGCGCCGGGCCGCCAAGTTCCGCCCGCTGCTCGCGGCGGCACGGGACCACGCCCACAACCCGGCCGCGCGCGACCTCGTCGAGCGGATGACCGCCGAGTACGAGCAGGCGTTCGGGCCGGCGACCGTGCGGCAGCGGTTGGTCTCGCAGGCGATGCGGGCGTTGGCGACCAGGGAAGCCCGCCGCGTCGCGACCGGCCGCAACGTCTACCAGCCCCCCACCATCGTCACCCGCTATCGGAGCTAGTCCGCGACCCGGCGAGCGACACGGATTAGCGTGGTCCGTGGTCAGTGATCCGTGGTCCGAAACGACGAAACCAGGCCTTCGCAGCAGGGCGGGTACTCCCCGCCGCCTGAGGCAGGGCCTCGAAGTGGGGCGTGTAGCCGCGCCGCCGAGAGTGCGGGAACGCCGCGCTCAGATGACCGAGGCCATCACGGAGCCCCCACCCAACCTCCGCCACGGATATCGAAGCCCTCGGCCCGCGTCGTGCCCCCCACCCACCCTCCCGCACGGTGGGCCAGATCGGGGAGTCAAGGCACGCGGCCGAGGGCGGCCGCGCCACAAGAGAACTTGAGGATGCAAGGGGGGCGGGCGCCCTCGCCCGCCCGAGCGAAGCGAAGCAGATGGTCCGCTATCGGCGGCGCACTCATCGGTGGGAGGCGACGGCGATGCGGGTGGTCGCGGTCTTCAAGATCGCGAGCTGGCGATCGAGCTCCTCGCCTCCGGTGGTCTTGAGCGCCGCCTCGGCGGTCGCCATGGCGGCTCGGGCGGCCTCGAGATCGATCTCGGACGGGAGCTCGGCAACGTCGGCGAGGACCGTCACGTGATCCGCCCCGACCTCGGCGAAGCCGTTTTGCACCGCGAGGAAGCGCTCGCGACCGCCGGAGCGGTACGCGAGCTCGCCGATCCGCAGCGTCGTGAGCAACGCCGTGTGGCCCGGCAGGATGCCGAGCTCGCCGAGCGCGCCCGGGAGGGTCACCGAGTCGGTGTCGTCCTCGACCACGACCCTCGTCGGCGTGATCACCCGCAGGCGCAGCCGGCCCTCGCTCACGCCGCGTCCTCGCCCTTGAGCTTCTCCCCCTTCTCGATCGCCTCGTCGATGGTGCCCACCATGTAGAACGCCTGCTCGGGAAGCATGTCGAGCTCGCCCGCGGCGATCATGCGGAAGCCGCGGATCGTCTCCGCGACCTGCACGTACCGCCCCTTGAGGCCGGTGAACTGCTCCGCGACGTGGAACGGCTGCGACAGGAAGCGCTCGATCCGCCGCGCCCGCGCGACGACGAGCTTGTCGTCCTCGGAGAGCTCGTCGATCCCGAGGATCGCGATGATGTCCTGCAGGTCCTTGTACTTCTGCAGGATCTTCTGGATGCTGCGCGCGACCGCGTAGTGTTCCTCACCGACGACCTTGGGATCGAGGATGCGCGAGGTCGAGGCGAGCGGGTCCACGGCGGGATAGATGCCCTTGTCCACGATCTGGCGGGAGAGCACGGTCGTGGCGTCGAGGTGGGCGAACGCGGTCGCCGGCGCGGGGTCGGTGAGGTCGTCGGCCGGCACGTAGATCGCCTGCACCGAGGTGATCGAGCCGCGCTTGGTCGACGTGATGCGCTCCTGCAGCTCGCCCATCTCGGTGGCGAGGTTGGGCTGGTAGCCGACGGCCGACGGCATTCGCCCGAGCAGCGCCGAGACCTCGGAGCCCGCCTGCGTGAACCGGAAGATGTTGTCGATGAACAGGAGCACGTCCTGCTCCTCGACGTCGCGGAAGTACTCCGCCACGGTGAGCCCGGAGAGCGCGACGCGCAGGCGCGCCCCCGGCGGCTCGGTCATCTGGCCGTAGATCAGGGCGGCCTTCGACTTCCGCCAGTCGTTGGGGTCGATGACCCCCGACTCCTGCATCTCCAGCCACAGGTCGTTCCCCTCGCGGGTGCGCTCGCCTACGCCGGAGAACACCGAGAAGCCGCCGTGCTGGAGCGCGACGTTGTTGATGAGCTCCTGAATGATGACGGTCTTGCCGACGCCGGCGCCGCCGAACAGGCCGGTCTTCCCGCCCTTGGTGTACGGCTCGAGCAGGTCCACGACTTTGATCCCGGTCTCGAACATCTCGACCCGAGTGGACTGCTCCTCGAACGACGGCGACTCGCGGTGGATCGGCCAGCGCTCCTTGGTCTCGCACGGGCCCTTCTCGTCGACCGGACGGCCGATCACCGAGAGCACCCGCCCGAGCGTCTCGCGCCCCACCGGCACCGTGATCGGGCCGCCGGTGTCGAGCGCCCTCATGCCACGCACCATGCCGTCGGTGGCCTCCATCGCGATGCAGCGCACCCGGTTCTCGCCGAGGTGCTGGGCCACCTCGAGGACGACGTCGAGCTTGCCCATCTCGCTCTTGTCGTGCACCTCGACGGCGTTGTGGATCGACGGCAGGTGCCCTTCCGGGAACTCCACGTCCACCGCCGGTCCGATGATCTGAACGACGCGCCCTTCCACCCCTTGCCGACTCGACGTCATGTCGTGCCCCTACCTCTCGGCCAGCGCAGCGGCGCCGGATACGATCTCGATGAGCTCCTTGGTAATCGAGGCCTGGCGTGCCCGGTTGTACGTCAGGGTGAGCCGGTCGATCATCTCCGCGGCGTTCTTGGACGCCGAGTCCATTGCCGTCATGCGCGCCGCGTGCTCCGCCGCCTGGGAGTCGAGGAGCGAGCGCAGCACCTGAAACTCCACGTAGCGGGGGAGGATCGCACCCACGAGCGCCTGCGGGCTCGGCTCGAGGAGCGGCGCCTCGCTCGTATCGGCCGCGGGCCGCGCACGCTCGACCGGGAGGAGGCGCTGGAGCGTCACCTCCTGCCGCATGATCGACCGGAAGCGGTTGTAGAGCAGGTAGACGGCATCGGTCTCGCCGCTCTCGAACCGTTCGGCGAGCAGGCGCGCCACTTCGTGCGCGCCCGCGACGGTCACCCCCTTCATGAGGTCGGCGAACACCGCGACGGCGGTGAGCCCGCGGCGACGGAAGAACTCGATCCCCCTGCGGCCGACGAGGACCAGCTCGACCTTCGCCCAACGGCCGCCCGAGAGCAGCGTGGCGGCTTCGCGCAGGACGTTGCTGTTGAACGCGCCGCACAGCCCCTTGTCGCCGGCGATCACGACGAGCGTCACGGATCTCTCGGGCCGCTCGACGAGCAGCCGGTGGCGGCCGGCGCCGGCCTGGCCGGCGAGCGAGCGCAGCACCCCGTCGAGGGCGTCCGCGTAGGGACGCGCCTCGAGGACGGCCGCCTGCGAGCGCCGCAGCTTCGCCGCGTAGACCATCTTCATGGCCCGCGTGAGCTGCTGCGTCGAGCGGACCGAGCGGATGCGCCGCCGCAGGTCCTGCTGGCTAGGCAACCGCCCGCCTCCGGGTGCTCGCGCAGGAAGGCGTCGAGGGCGGCCTGGCAGCCGGCCCTGAGGTCGGTCTCCGCCGCGCCCTCGAGCTTGCCGGTCGAGGTGACGGCCGCCAGGGTGCCGGCGGCGTGCGTCCTCAGGTGCTCGTGGAGGTAGGCCTCGAACGGCAGCACCGCCTCGACCTTGAGCGTGTCGAGGAACCCCTGGGTGCCGGCGAACACCGAGGCGACCTGGAGGTCCACCGGCATCGGCGCGTACTGGCCCTGCTTGAGGATCTCGACCAGGCGCTCGCCGCGCGCGAGCTGCCGCTGGGTCGCCTTGTCGAGGTCGGAACCGAACTGCGCGAACGCCGCGAGCTCGCGGTACTGCGCGAGGTCGATGCGCAACGTGCCCGCGACCTTCTTCATCGCCTTGATCTGGGCGTTGCCGCCGACGCGCGAGACCGAGATGCCGACGTTGACGGCGGGGCGGACCCCGGAGAAGAAGAGCCCCGACTCGAGGAAGATCTGCCCGTCGGTGATCGAGATGACGTTGGTCGGGATGTACCCCGACACGTCGCCGGCCTGGGTCTCGATCACGGGGATCGCGGTGAGCGAGCCGCCGCCGAGGTCCTCGCGCATCTTGGCCGCGCGCTCCAGGAGCCTCGAGTGCAGGTAGAAGACGTCGCCGGGGTAGGCCTCGCGGCCGGGCGGCCGGCGCAGCAGCAGCGAGATCTCCCGGTAGGCCGCGGCGTGCTTGGAGAGGTCGTCGTAGAAGACGACCGCGGCGCCGCCGTTGTACAGGTAGTACTCGCCCATCGCGCAGCCGGCGTACGGCGCCAGGTACTGGAGCGGCGCCGGTTCCGAGGCGGTCGCGGCGACGACGATCGTGTGCTCCATCGCGCCGTAGTCCTCGAGGGTCTTGACGACCTGCGCGACGGTCGAGCGCTTCTGTCCGATCGCCACGTAGATGCAGACCGCGCCGTTCCCCTTCTGGTTGATGATCGTGTCGGTGATGAGCGCGGTCTTGCCGGTCTGACGGTCGGAGATGATGAGCTCGCGCTGCCCGCGCCCGATCGGGATCATCGAGTCGATCGCCTTGATCCCGGTCTGCATCGGTTCCTTCACCATCTGCCGCCGCACCACGCCCGGGGCGATGCGTTCCATCGGATAGGTGTCGGATGCGGCGATCGGGCCCTTCCCGTCGATCGGCTGGCCGAGCGCGTTGACCACGCGGCCGACGAGCGCCGGGCCCACCGGGACCTGCAGGATGCGGCCGGTGCGCCGCACCTCGTCGCCCTCGCGGATCATCTCCGACTCGCCCATGAGCACGCAGCCGACGCCGTCCTCCTCGAGGTTGAGCGCGAGGCCGAACACGTCGTGCGGGAACGCCACCATCTCGCCGGCCATCACGCGGTCGAGGCCGAACACCCGTGCGATGCCGTCGCCGACCGACACGACGGTGCCGACCTCCGCCATCTCGACGGAGGTCTCGAGCCCCTGGATCTGGCGCCGCAGGATGTCGGTGATCTCGTCGACCTTGATCTGCATGCTCATTCGCTCACTCCGACGCCGCCGACGCGGCAAAACGACGGACCTGGGTGAGCGCCGAGCCGTCGAACAGCCGGCTTCCCACCCGGACGATGAACCCGGCCAGCAACTCCGGCCGCACCCTCACGCCGAGCGCGATGCGCTCGGCCAACAGCGCCGAAAACGCCTGATCGAGCTTCTCGATCTGGCCCGACGCGGGCTCCGACGGCAACTCGACCCACCCGCGCGCGATCCCCTCGCGGCGGTCCACCAGCTCGCGGAACGCGGCCACGACGTCGGGCAGGAAGCGGAGGCGCACGTGGTGCGCGAGCGCCACCAGGAGCCGGTGCGCCTCCGGCCGCAGCTCGAGCGCCGCTGCGATCGAGTGCACGAGCTCGAGCTTGCGCTCCGGCGGCACGGACGGCACCTCGAACACCCGCACGAGCTCCGGCACGCGCCGGAGGACGGCCTCCACCCCGGCGAGTTGGGCCTCCAGCTCGCGCAGCGTGGCGACGTCGGCGCGCCGCATGACCTGGTAGAGCGCTGCCGCGTACGGGCGCGCGACCCGCCGGCTCACCGGGCGCCCCCTGCCGGCTGGCCGAGCCGCGCGAGCGTCGTGCGGAAGATCCGCTCGCGGTCGGCGGCGGAAAGCTCGCGCTGCAGCAGCTCCACCGCGAGGTCCGCCGCCACCGCGGCGGCCTCGGAGGCGAGCGCCCGCCGCGCGTCCGCCACGCGCCTCGCCGCCTCGTGCTCGATCTGCGCGACGAGGCGCGTCGCCTCGGCCTGGCCCTGACGCTCGAGCGCCTGGCGCTCGCGCTCGCCCTCGGCCCGCAAGCGCTCCTGCAGGGCGCCGATCTCGGCCGACAGCGCCGCCAGGCGCCGCTCCATCTCGACCCGCAGCTGCTCGGCTTCGCGCCCCGCACGCTCGGCCTCGCGCAACTGGGCGGCGATCTGCTCGCGCCGGGAGCCGAAGAAGCCCGAGAGCGGGCGCGCGAGGAGAAAGGCGAGAAGACCGAAGAAGACGAGGAAGTTGGCGACCTTCCAGAACAGCGTCGGCAGCCCGAGGAACGTCCCGCCGTCCTCCTCGGCCGCCCACGCCGGCAGCGCGACGGTCACGGCCGCCAGCGCCGCGACCGGCCACCTCATGCGACCGCCCTCCCCAGCACCCGGCTCGCCAGCTCGCGGGCGAGATCGCCGCTGCGTTGCCGCAGCGTGCCGCGCGCCGCGCTCGACGCTTCGGCCAGCTCCGCGTCGAGCGCGGCCAGCCGTTGCTGGACCTGGGTCCGCGCCGCTTCCAGGCGCTCGCGCCTCGCCGCCTCGCCCGCCGCCCGCTGCGCGGCGCGTTCCCGTTGCCCCTCGGCCGCAGCGGACGCGAGGTCGCGCTCGCAGCGCGCCGTTGCGTCCGCCAGTGCCGCGAGGGCGTGCTCGTGGGCCTCCGCGGCCTCGCGGATCCGGCGCCCGCGCTCGTCGAGCAGGCGGGCGAGCGGCCGCACGAGCTGGGTCGTGACCAGCAGGTAGACCAGCCAGAAGCAGGCCATGACCAGCAGCAGAGAGTAGTTGGGCAACGCCAGCACGCCGTCCTCCCGCCCGCGGCAGCCGACGCAGAGGCGCCTCGCCTTCTGCGGCGAACGCTGAAGTTAGCAAAGCCTCACCGCGCCGTCAACGCGGCGCGCGCTGCTTCAGCGCGCCGGGGGTGTCCCGAGGACCGCGGCCGGGAACCGCTCCCGCAGCGCCGCCAGGAGCGCTGTGGCCTGCGCGCTCCCTCCCGTCGCCGCGTCGGCGTCGCGGAACGTCACGTCGTCGCCCGCGGCGGTCCGCACCCGCAGCTCGACGAGCGGCGGGCCCTGGGCGCGGCTCGTCGTGGCAAGCCAGACCGCGCGGAGCGTCGCCGCCGGCGTGCGCTCGACCCGGCCCGGGTCCGTCGCCGCCGTCCACTCAAGCTGGTCGCCGGCGAGCACCAGCCGTCCCGCCTCCCGCTTGCGGAAAGCGCCGGTCATCCGCACCAGCGGTTCGAACGCCATCGCAGCGGCCCGGGTTGGACTCGGGCAGCGGCGTGACGGCCACGGGAGGCGTGGTCGGCGGAGGCACGCCGCTCGCCATCACGGCCTCGATCACCGGCTCCGGGACGCCGTTCTCCTTGAGGTAGACGAGGTCGTTGGCCGACGGTCTGTAACGGACCCCGGAGCGGCGGACCTGCTCGCAGACGAGGGCGTCGGAGAGGCCGGCGCGCACCAGGCGGACGACGTCGGCCAGGCGCGGGTCGTCGGGGCGGCTCGGCGCCGCGGTCGGGGCCGGCGCCGTGCGCGCCACCATCGCCCGGATGACCTCCTCCGGCACGCCGGCGTCGCGGAGGCGCGCGAGGTCGGCCGGGCCGGGTGCGACCACCGCCGGGGCGTCACGGATGAGCCGCAGGATCCCCTCGACGGGGGCGCCCGCGCGGTGGGCCGCGACCACCTCGGCGACGGTCAGCTCCTCGGCGGCCGCCGCCGCCGCGAGAAGAAGCACCAGGATCGCCGCCCCGGCCCGCATCGCGACCTCCCGAGCAGAATCTCGCGTCAGTGTAACAACGCCGAAAGGCCGAGTATGACGCGGCGGCCCGGCGCCGGGTACCCGCGCACCTCCTCGTAGCGGCGGTCGGCCAGGTTCTCGATCCGGAGGCGTGCGGCGAGCGCCGCCGAGAGGCGTACGGTGGCGGCGAGGTCGGCGGTCACGAAGCCGCCCTGCCGCACGCGTCCGAACGTGAGCGGGTCGAGGTCCGTTCGCGACCCCACCCAGACGAGCGAGGCGGCGCCCTCGACCCCGGCGGCGACCGGCGCCGCCAGGGTGACCGAGCCCGACCAGGCCGGCCGGCGCAGCAGCGGCGCGCCGCTGCCGTCGCGCGCGTCGAGCCAGGTGAGCGCCGCGCCGACGTGACCGCGGCCCGCGATCGTCGCGGTCCAGGAGGCCTCGACGCCGTTCTCGAGCGCCCGCGCGATGTTGTCGTACCTGAACGTGGCGTAGTCGAAGTCGATGAGGTCGCGCTGGCGGTTGGCGAACCCGACCAGTTGCACGACCGACCGCGACCCCGCCAGAGGAAGAGCGACGCCGGCCTCCGCCGAGCGCGAACGCTCCGGCGTGAGCGACGGGTTGCCGGAGAGGGGGTAGTAGAGCTCGCCGAGCCCGGGGGCCCGGAACGCCTCGCCGAGCGACACCCAGCTCCGCAGCGCCCTGCCTTCCCAGGAGACGCTCAACCGGGGCGACAGCTCGCTGCCCCACGGGGAGGCCTCGTCCCAGCGCACACCCGCGAGGACGCCGAGGCCGCCTCCGAGCGAGGCGCTGTCCTGCGCGAACAGCGCCCGGGTGCTCTGCCCCTTGCCGTCGAGGTTCGCGCCGAAGCTCGAGCCGTCGGTCACGCGGTCGCCGCGCCACTCGCCCCCGACGACCAGGTGATGGCGCGCCCAGCTCCGGTGGAGGACGACCCTCGCGCCGTCGGAGTCGGCGAGGGTGTCGGAGCGCACGAACCCCGACGGGTCGTCGGGGTCGGCGTACCGCACGTCGCGTTCGACGCGGGACACCGTGACCTCGAGCATGCTGCCGGTGCCGAGGGCGAGGTGGAGCGGCACCGCGACGATCGTCTCGGCCGAGGACGTCCACCGGTGCGGCGTGACGACCGCCCCCGAGAACGGCACCTCGGTGAAGCTGGTCGTCCGGTGGACGAGCAGGCCGACCCTGCTGCCGTCGGCGAACGTCGCGGACGCGCCGAGCATCCCTGCCCGCGACGAGAAGTCGTCGTTCTCGAGCGGGCCGCTCCCGTCGCGGCTCGCGCCGCTCGCCACCAGCTCCCATCGCCCGCGCCTCACCCCGGCCTCGACCTCGCCCAGGCGCCACCCGCTGCCGCCGCCCTCGGCCGTGACGGAGAGCCGGTCCCCGGCGGCCTGGAGAGGGAACAGCTGCACGACGCCGCCGATCGCGTCGCCGCCGTAGAGCGCCGAGTACGGGCCGCGCACCACCTCGACGCGGTCGAGGCCGGCGGCGAGCGGCAGGCTCCAGTCGTAGCCGCCGAAGAACGGCGAGTTGAGCCGCACGCCGTCCCACAGCACGAGCGTCTGCGTCGAGGCGGTGCCGCGCGTGAACAACGAGGTGACGCCGTTGTCGAGCCCCGACCGCAGGACGGTGAGGCCCGGCACCCAGCGCAGCGCGTCGGCGAGATCGGCGACCCCGGCGGCCTGGAGGTCGGCGGCCGTGATCACCGTCGAGGCGGCCGCGACGTCGTCCGCCGGTTGCGGGTCGCCGGTGGCGGTCACCAGGACGCGATCCTGGTAGGTGGGTGGTTGCTGCGCGACGGCCAGAGCGGACAGCAGCGTCGCAACGGCGAAGCCAGGGGTGACGTGACGAGCCATGGAACCCTCCCGTTCCGCTGCGGGCGGCAGGTCTCCTGGCTCCCGGATCAACCGGAATCGCCCGCCTTCCCAGGCGGCGAGCCCCGTAGGGCCCGCACGCCCAGTGGCACGAGATGGGCGACCCGTCCCCGGTCACAGTGGCGGGGGCCGCGCCGGACTCACACCGGCTTCCCTCGACACCGCCCCGTTGAAACTGTCCTCGAGCCTAGCGTGATCAGCGGCCAAGTTCAACCGGCGGCCGACGCAACGGCGCGCCGGGGAGCCCGGCGCGCCGAGGAGAACGACCAGGGGCGGGACGGCTACTGCACGACCGCCTGGACCGGGACTTCGATCGACTTACGTGCCGGGTCGTTGGTGGCGATCGTCAGGGTCGCCTTCTGTGGGCCCTTGGGCACGCCGGCCTTCATGCTGACCGCGACCTGGAACCGCTGGCCGGCCTGGAGCGGGATGACTTCCGTCGTGAAGTTGGGGTTGTCCACCTTGACGTCGGTGAGCTGCAGCTCGGCGCCCTGGCGGTTGTTGATGATGAGCACGTTGTGGCCGATCAGCGCGTCCCCGGCGACGGTGCCGAAGTTCACGTCCGGAGGGATCACCTGGACGACCGGGCGCACGGCCCCGGTCACGTTGATCGCGACCTCGGGCGCCTTCGGGGCGGTGGTCTTGACCACGATCTTCTGGTTGAGCATGCCCTCGGGCGCGGTGGCGGGCACGGTCACGGTGAGCTCCCACTGCGAGCCCTTGCGCTCGGGGATCCGCTCCTTGGCGGGCAGCTCACGGTACGAGAGCTGGTACGGCCCGCCGCTGGCGGAGGCGCCCTCGATCTTGAAGTCGGAGCCGTCGGTCGATACGAGCGTGAGCTTCTCGGTCGCCGGCTCGCCCTGGAGCACGCTGCGGAAGATGATGAGCGGCCTGGGGAGCACGTCGATGAACGCCTTCACGTCCGCCTTGATCACGAGGTTGACCTGCGGGTTAGTGGGATCGTTGGAGAACACCAGCACCGCCTTCGTGATCGGCCCGGAGAACCCCGCGGTGTCGACCTCGGCGTCGATCTTGCCGGTGGCGCCCGGCGCCACGCTGTGGTCGAAGCTGGCCACGGTGCACCCGCACGTGGGACGCACCTGACCGATCTCCAGCGGGGCGGTGCCGGTGTTGCGGACCTGGAACGTGGCCTTGATCTTGTCGCCCTTGGCCACCGTGCCGAAGTCCTTGATCTTCTCGGCGATGTCGATCACCGGGTGGGGTCCGGCGGCGGCCTTCTGGGCGGGAGCTTCGGCCGGCTTGGCGGGCGCGCTCTGGGCGGGTTGCGTCTGCGGCTGCGCCCACGCCGCGGCGGCGACCATCATCGCCGCGAAAGTGCTCAGGGTGCTGCGGATCATCGGACGGCCTCCTCTCGTTTGCATCTGCGTCCGGCTCTCCGCCGGAGGTGGTAGAGTACACCGCCGCGGGAGAGCACGCCAGAGTTGATGCAGAAACCCTGCCACATCTACCTGCTCCCGATCGGGGGCACGGCCACGGCCGCGTTGGCGGGCCTGCTCCACGAGGCGGGCGAGGTGGTCTCGGGCGTCGACGCGGTGCTCTACCCCCCCACCTCGGAGCTGCTCGCCGAGCTCGGTGTGCCCGTCCGTCTCGGTTTCGACCCCGCCGGCATCCCTGACGGTCTCGACCAGGTGATCATCGGCAACGCCCTGCCGCGCTCCAACGTCGAGGTGCAGGCGGTGCTCGAGCGCGGGCTGCCGTACACCTCGCAGGCGGCCGCGTTCGGGGACCGGTTCTGCCGCGACGCCCGCACGGTCGTGGTGGCCGGCACCCACGGCAAGACCACGACCACGGCCCTCGCCACCCACCTGCTGGTCGCGGGCGGGCTCGACCCGACGGCGCTCATCGGCGGGGTGCCGTGCGGGGGCCGGCCGTGGCGGCTCGGGCACGGCGGGTGGACGGTCGTGGAGGGCGACGAGTACAACACCGCGTTCTTCGACAAGGGACCGAAGTTCCTCCACTACCACCCGGAGCTGTTCGTGGTCGGCAACGTGGAGTTCGACCACGGCGACATCTACCCCGACCTCGGTGCCATCGTGGCAGCGTTCCGTGCCGGAGTGGCGCAGGTCGGCAGCCTCGGTCACGTGGTCGCCAACGCCGACGACCAGGGCGCACGCGACGTCGCCACGGGACACCCGCGCACCGTCTGGTACGGGACGTCGCCGACCGCCGCGCTCGCCTGCGCCGCCTGGGGGCACGCGGAGGGCCGGCTGTGCGCCACCCTGCGCTGGGAAGGCGCGACGTTCGATCTCGAGGCGCCGCTCGTCGGGCGCCACAACCTCGACAACCTGATGGCCGCGACCGCCTGCGCGCTCCTCGCGGGCGTGACGCCGGCGGCGATCGCCGAGGCCGCGGCGACGTTCCCCGGGGTGCGCCGCCGCCTCGAGGTTGTCGGCGAGGCGGCCGGAATCACCGTGGTGGACGACTTCGCCCACCACCCGACGGCCGTCCGCCTGACCGTCGAAGGGGCTCGCCACCGCTTCCCCGGCCGCCGCATGGTGGCGGTGTTCGAGCCGCGCTCGCTGACGGCGGGCCGCGGGACGTTCGCCGCGGCGTACGTGGAGGCGCTCGCCGCCGCGGACGTGGCGCTCGTGGCGCCGGTGTTCCACCGCGTGCGCCTGGGCGAGGCGGCGCTCGACCGCGAGGCGCTCGTCGCGGCGCTGTCGGCGCGCGGGGTCGAGGCGGCGGCGCTGCCCGAGGGTACGGACCTCGCGGCCGAGGTCCGGAGTCACATCGCGGCCGGCGACGTCGTGCTCTGCATGTCCTCCGGAGACTTCGGGGGGCTGCCTCGCCGCCTGATGGCGGAGCTGAGGCAGGCCGGGTGAGAGGGGCGTTCGCGCGCGCCCTCGCCACGGTCGGCGGCCTCGGCGACCTGCTGCCGGCGCCCGGCACGACCGTCGGGTCGCTCGCCGGCGCGTTGCTCTACTGGGGCGCCGCGCGCCTGGCCCCGCAACCCGCCTGGGCGGTCGCGCTCGCCGGCCTCGTGGTCCTGCTGCCGCTCTCGGTCTGGGCCTGCGGGGCAGAGGCGGCCCGCCGGGGGGCCGTCGACCCGCACCCGGTGGTGCTGGACGAGGTCGCCGGCCAGTGGCTGACGCTCGCCGTGCTCGCGCTCGTCGAGCACCGCGGCCCGGGGCCGCGGGAGCTGGTCGCGGGGTTCCTGCTCTTCCGCCTCTTCGACATCCTCAAGCCGTGGCCGATCCGGCGACTCGAGAGATGGCCCGGGGGGTGGGGGATCGTGGCGGACGACCTCGCTGCGGGCCTCGCGGCCGGGCTGCTCGCCCTCGCGGCGCTCGCGCTTCTCTAGGCCGTCGCCGCCAGGTGCTCCACGACGACGACGGTGAGATCGTCGGCCAGCGGCTCGCCGGAGGTGTGGCGCTCCAGCTCGGCGAGGAGGATCCCGACGAGGTCTCGGGCCGGAGCCTCCCGGTTCGCCAGGAGTGCGTCGCGCAGCCGGTCGTGGCCGAACGGGACGCCCTCGGCGTTGCGCGCTTCCACCAGGCCGTCGGAGTAGAGCACGAGTCGGCTGCCCGGACCGAAGGGAAGCGTCTTGGTGGGCGCCGGGTCGGGCCACGGGTGGCCGAGCGGCAACGACGCAAGGAGTACTTCCTCGGCGCAACCGTCGACGCCGAGGACCATGGCCGGCTGGTGGCCGGCGCTCGTGATCTCGACCTCGGCACGCGCGACGTCGATCTCGGCCACCGCCAGGGACACCATCCGCTGCTTGATCGGCTGCCCGAGAAGCAGGCGGTTCAAGCGCTCCAGCAGCGCCCGGCCGGTGTGGCCTTCCTCGACCAGGGTGGCCACCGCGGACTTGACCATGGCCATGAGCAGGCCCGTGTGCAGCCCGTGGCCGGCGACGTCGCCCACCGTCACCACGAGGCGCCCGGGGGCGAGGGGGAAGAGATCGAAGTAGTCGCCGCCGACCTCGGCCGCCGGCCGGAAGTGCGCCCATACCGAGAGGGGGCCGCTCGACAGCTCGGAGGGCGGCAGCAAGCTCGATTGGATCTCCCGCGCGAGCTCCATCTCGCGCGCCATGCGCTCCTTCTCGGCCACCTGGACCAGCATGGTCTTGACCGAGGCCGTCATCGCGTTGAACGACATCGCGAGGTCGCCGAGCTGGTCGCGCTGCTTTACCGGGATGCGCTGCTCGAGGTCGCCCCGCGCGACCGCGCGGGCGCCGCGCGTGAGGCGGGCCGTGGCGCGCGTGACCCGGAGGATCATGACCACCGCGAAGCCGACCGCGATCAGGTAGATCATTCGCGAAGATGCCGGCCATGGTCCTTGGCGATGCCCGCGGATCTCGCTGTTCAACCGGTCCGACGAGCCGAAGAGATCGGCGAACGCGCCGTGCGGCGACAGCTTGATCACGGCCAGTACCCGGGCGTGGTCGATGGCCTTGCCCGTGCCCGCATCGCGCGGCGTCCCCGCGATCCAGATCCACAGGGTGCGGAGGCGCTGCCACCGCGACCCGCCCGGGGGCTTGGCGGCCAGCCACCCGCGCTCGACCTGCGTCTCGGGGACCGGCCGGCCGTTGATGCGCACGGTGGCGCCCTTGTCGGTCTGGTCGGCGGTCACCACCGCGGTCCGGCGCGCCGCGGCGCCCTGGGTGACCGCAGCCCTCACATCGCTGACGAAGCGCACCTCGTACCAGCTCCGGGCGGGCAACGCGCGGGCGTTGCCGAGGTCGAGCGGAACGAGCAGGGCGGCGACCGCCTCCCCGCGGCGTTGGGCGGCGACCAGGAACGCCGAGGCGCCGGCCACGACCTCGCCGCGCCAGCCGTCCTCGCCGACCCATCTCGGCACGGGGAACTCCGCGGCGTTCGGGCTCCGCCACTCGCGGCCGCCGTCGGCGAGCACCCACGCCTCGCGCAGGCCACCGGCCTCGTTGCCGCCCGGGCGCTCGAGTAGCTCGCGCGCCCGTTCCGCCCGCCCGGCCGCGAGCTCACGCGCCGCGCTCGCCGCGCGTTCGCTCATCGAGCCGCTCACCCGGTCCACGTCGCCGCGCACGTGCGTCGCGGCGAACTGGCCCACCAGAACGTACCCCGCAACGAGGGCAACTCCCGCGAACAGGGCAAACGGCGTGAGGCCGATGAGCAGGTAGGAGATGAACAGCCGCACTCCGACGCGGTAGGTGAGCCTGCGCCAGAGCCAGCGGACCGACCAGAACGCGAACGGGAGCGCCGCCAGGCAGGTGAGGACCAGCAGGAGCCCGGCCGCGTCCGAACCGGGCGCCGCCAGCCTCGCGGCGAGCGCGGCCAGAGCGAGCGCAGCGAGCGCTACGACGGTGCGGACCGGATGCCGCCCCAGCGCGCCCCGGGTGTTGCCGGAATCGCCCATGCCGCTCCTTCGTACGCAAACGATAGCCGAAAGGTCATCTCGCGACCGGGAGCGCCCGCGGGCGCTCCCGGACCCCGGTGCCCGGACCCCGGACCCCTGCCGCTCAGTGGACGCGCTTGCGGCGGTTCTTCACGTAGTCGGCGAGGATGAACTCCCCGAGGTTGTACGGGTTGGCGAAGTAGGCGCGGCCGCGGTTGACCTTCGTGAGCTTCTCGACGAAGTCGACGAGGCCGGGGTCGGTGGCGATCATGAACGTCGTGATCACCACCCGGTGGCGGCGGCACTGGTCGGCTTCCTCCAGCGTGCGGTTGACGATCTTCATGTCGAGACCGTACGGGTTCTTGTAGATCCGGTGCCCTTCGGTGATCGCCGAGGGCTTGCCGTCGGTGACCAGGAAGACCTGCTTGTTCGGGTGCTTGCGGGCGACGAGCATCCCCCGCGCGACGGCCAGCGCCTCGCAGGTGTTGGTGTGGAACGGCCCGGCCTGGATCGCGGGGATCGCGGCCAGCTCGATGCGCTGGGCGCGGTCCCCGAACACCAGCACGCCCAGCCAGTCCTTGGGGTATTTCGAGGTGATGAGCTCGGTGAGGGCGAGCGCGACGGTCTTCGCGGGGGTGATGCGATCCTCGCCGTAGAGCACCATCGAGTGCGAGATGTCGATGGCCACCACGGTGGCGCACGACGTCAGGTGCTCGGTCTCGCCGACCTCGAGGTCCTCCTCGGCGAGATCGAGCTCGCCCTGCGTGCGCCTGAGGGCGTTCTGCATCGAGCGGACCGCGTCGATCGTGTGCGGCTCGTCCCCGAACTCGTACGGCCGGGTCTCGGGCAGCTGCTCGACGCCTTCCCCCGGCCCGTGGATCGGGTGGTAGCCGGGACCCGCCTTCTTCAGGCTGGAGAACACCTCCTCGAACGCGCTCCGCCGCAGCTCCCGCGTGCCCGAGGTGGTCACGACGAGGCCGCCGTGCGGGTCCCGCTCGACGACGCCCTGGGCCTCGAGCTCCGCGAAGAACGCGGCCAAGTCGACGCCCTCGTCGATGAAACCGCGCTCCTGGAGCTCGCGCAGCCACCCCTGTGCACGCTCGGCGTCGCCCCCGGCGGAGAGCAGGAGCTGGTTGAAGAGCCGAAGCAGGTCGAGGCCCGCGAGCAGGCTCTTGATCAGTTCGGGGTCGAGGTACGAGTAACGGTGCCTCATGGCGGCAAGGGCGGGGTCGGGGATCAGGGATCAGGGGTCAGTGAAAGACCGGCGGCGGCATGGCTCCAACCCTGACCCCGGATCCCTGGCCCCTGACCCCTGTCAATTCGCATCGGAGTGGCTCTCGCCGCGGGCCGCCCGGCGCATGAGCTGGAACTTCAGGACCTCCTTGTAGCTCACGGCGCTGTCGAGGTCCTCGCGGGCGAGCTTGGTGTGCTGGTGCAGCCCCTCCAGGATCATCTCCGCGGCGAACGTGCGCTCCTGCGGGGTCGGGCCGTGCGCCTCGGCGAGCTTGAGCAGGCCCGGCACCCGCTTGAGCTCGCGCTCGTACTCGGCGAACGTCTGCTCGTCCGAGAGCGTCACGCCGCCCCCGGCGGCGAACCAGGCGACGATCGCCGCGTACGGCCCCTTGTCCTCGGCGGTGCCGACCTCGCGGGCGATCGGCGGGAACAGCGCGGCGAAGCGCTTCTTGACCGCGGCGCCGATGAGCGTCCGCACCACGACCTCGGCGCCCTTCTGCTCGCCCTCGTACACCATCTCGACCTTGCCGGTGATGGCCGGCAACAGCATGTGCACGTCCACGAGGCGCGGCCACACCGGATCCTCGCCGGTCACGAGCGCGCGCCGCTCCAGGTTCGAGACGAGGAGCTCCAGCGCCGCGATCGGCACGCGCGCGCTCACACCGGAGCTCTGGTCCACCAGGTCGGACTCGCGCGCCGCGAACGCGATCTCCTCGATCAGGAGCTCGACCTCCTCGGGGATCACGACCCGGGGGCCGTTGCGCTCGCGCCACGCTTCCTGGCGCGTGATCGTGACGCCGGTCGCGGCGTCCTTCGGGTAATGGGTGAGGATCTGCGACGAGATGCGGTCCTTCAGCGGCGTGATGATGCTGCCGCGGTTCGTGTAGTCCTCCGGGTTGGCCGAGAACACCATCAGGATGTCGAGCGGGATGCGGACGGGAAACCCGCGGATCTGGATGTCGCGCTCCTCGAGGATGTTAAGGAGTCCGACCTGAATGCGCGGCGCGAGGTCGGGGAGCTCGTTGATGGCAAAGATCCCGCGGTTGGTCCGCGGCACGATCCCGAAATGGATCACCTCGGGGTCGGCGTAGGTGAGACGCCTCGTCGCGGCCTTGATCGGATCCACGTCGCCGATGAGGTCCGCGATCGTGACGTCCGGGGTGGCGAGCTTCTCGTTGTAGCGGGCCTCGCGAGGCAGCCACTCGACCGGCGCGTCGTCGCCGGCCTGCTCCACGAGGCGCCGTCCGAACACCGACGTCGGTCGCAACGGGTCGTCGTGGAGCTCGCTGCCCGCGAGCACCGGGATCTCGTCGTCGAGCAGCGTGACGACGGCGCGCAGGATGCGGGTCTTCGCCTGCCCGCGCAGACCGAGCAGGATGAAGTCGTGGTGCGCCAACAACGCGTTGACGATCCCGGGCACCACCGTCCGTTCGTAGCCCACGACCCCCGGAAACAGCGGACCGCCGGCGCGCAGGCGGACCACGAGGTTCTCGCGCACCTCCTGCTTGACCGGGCGGGCGACGTATCCGGCCGCCTTCAGCGCGCCCAGCGTTGCGGGCTTCCCCGAGGTCATTCGCCCACCCTGGGTCGCGAGGTGCGTTTCCTTGCGCCCTCGGCGCGCTCGGGAACCGGTTGGAGGCGGTTCGGGACTCTCATCAGGGGGTAAAACAGGGTTCCGCCCCGATTGTTTCCTCGTGCGGTTGTGGACACCCGTGCGGGGCGATGCTAGGCTGCTCGTCGCAAGGGAGTCGCTGTATCCATATCATCGCCGGCCGCCCGGGACCGGAGCGGCTCCTGGGCCCGCGCCGCCGAGCTCCCTGCAGGAGGAGGGTTCGATGATCGGCAAACCGATCGAAAAGGCGATCAACGAGCAGATCAACGCGGAGCTGTACTCGTTCTACCTGTACCTGGCGATGGCGGCGCACTTCGACGAGACGAGCTTCAAGGGGCTCGCCAGGTGGATGCGGGCGCAGGCCCAGGAGGAGATGAGCCACGCGCTGAAGTTCTTCGACTACGTGCACGAGCGGGGCGGCTCGGTCGCGCTCAAGGCCATCGACCAGCCGAAGGGGACATGGCCTTCCGTCCTCGCGGCGTTCGAGGCCGCGTACGCGCACGAACGGTCGATCACCGCGAGGGTCAACGGCCTCGTGGACAAGGCGATCGCCGCCAAGGACCACGCCACGGCCAACCTCCTGCAGTGGTTCGTCAAGGAACAGGTCGAGGAAGAGGCGACGCTCGATCCGATCGTGACGCGGCTGCAGGCGATCGGCGACCACCCGGGCGCGCTTTACTATCTCGACCACGAGCTGGGCAAGCGCGGCGCCTGATCGCGGCGCGGGCCCTGCCGGGCACACTCGGCGCGATCCCCGGCTGCCCCGGCTGTAACCCGGCACGGCGCGGGGCCGTCTCCCCCGATGAGGGCCGCGCAGCGCCCGCCGCGGCCGGGGAGGACCCGAGAGTGCAGGCCGACGTTCCTCGCGCGACGGGTTCGCGCGTCGCACCGCGACTCGGCGGCGCGTCGGCGAACGCCGGGCTCGGTCCGGCGGTCGGGCGTGCGGCGGCGACCTCTCCGGATCAGACTCTCCCGACGCCGGACCGGCGCGCACGGACGGGCTGCCGTTCCGCGCCCCCCCGGGGCGTCGGGTCCACGGGGGACGAGGCGGTCGCCGACGGTGCACGCGAGCCGCGCTGAGCGCGACCTCGGCGGCGGCGCCGACGGGCCGGGCGATCCGGCGCTTCCCGCGGGAGGTGGGTGGGCGGTGGCGGATGAAACGGCGGATCTCCTCCGGGACGACCGGCGGCTCGTGGCTCGGGTCCTCGCCGGCGATGACGCGGGGTTCGAAGAGCTGGTGCGGACGCACCACGGGCGCATCGTCCGGGTCGCCGGGCGGTTCTTCCGTCGCGCGGACGTGATCGAGGAGATCGAGCAGGAGGTCTTCGTGAAGGCATACGTCGGGCTGGCGCGGTACCGCGGCGAGGTCCCGCTCGCCCACTGGCTCGCCCGCATCACGGTCAACGCCTGCTACGACCAGCTCAGGCGCCAGCGCGCGCGCCCGGAGGTGGCGTTCTCGCAGCTCGGCGACGGCCGCGCGGAGGCCGTCATCTCGGGGATCGCCCGGGAGGGCGGCGACGGAGCGGCGTTCTGGCGGCGCGAGGAAGCGAGGCTCGCCGCCGAGCAGGTCCTCGACAAGCTGCCGGCCGCCGACCGCCTCGTGCTCACGCTGACGGTCCTGGAGGGTCTGTCGGTCGCCGAGGCCGCCGCGCTCACCGGCTGGTCCGTGGCCAACGTCAAGGTGCGTGCGTTTCGTGCCCGGAACCGCCTCCGCAGGCTCGTCGGCCTCGGCGGTGCCGGAGGGAGGTAAGCGATGTGGAAGCCCCTGATGCACGGGTCGGGGACGCGCGACGATCGCGCGCCGGAGGAGGCTGCGCTGCGGCGTCTGCTCGACGCGGCCGCGGCCCGCCCGGAGGAGCTGCCCGGGTTGTCGCCGTTCCTCGCCGCGCGGGTGCGGGCGATCGCGGCGACGCGGCGTCCGGTCGCCGCGGCACCCCAGCTTGCAGCGGTGGCCTGGCACGCGCTCCCGGCGCTGGCGGCGCTGGTGGTTGTCTTGACGGCCTGGGCCGCCCTGGAGACCGCGGGGGTCGCCAGCGCGCAGGACGACACGGCCATGATGGTGCTCGCCAGCCGTGACGCGGGCGCGGATGCCCCGCTCGCCACGATCCTGCTCGCCGGCCCCGAGACCCCCGGGGGTGGCGAGTGAGCCCCTGGCGCGCTCGCCTCGCCGTGGCGGCGGTCTTCGTCGCCGGCTTCCTGTGCGGCATGGTCACGCTGCACGTCGCGCGGGTGCGTGTGGAGCGGCGGTTCATGCGCTCGCCGGAAGGGGTCGCCCGGATGATGGTCCACGACCTCGACCGTCAGCTCCACCTGTCGGAGACCCAGCGCGGCCAGGTCTACGCCGCCGCGGTGAAGGCGCGGACGGAGGCGGCGCAGGCGATGCAACCGGTGCTGCCCCAGATGCGCGAGATCTTCGACCGCCTGCGCGAAGAGGTGCGCGCCGCACTCGACGCGGATCAGCGCGCCCGGTTCGACCGCATCGTGGCGGACCGCCGGGGGCGGATGCAGCGGATGTTCGCGTTCCCCCACCCGCCACCCGTGGCCAGCCCCACACCGGCCAAGTGACGCCCGACCGACACGGCCGCGGCGCTCACGCCGCGGTCGGCTGGATCCGGTGCACGGTCCCGCAATGAGGGCATGGGATGTCGCGCCCGACGTAGGCGGGCGGCACCTTGAGCTTCGTCCCGCAGGCGCAGTCGACGAAGACGTACTGGTTGAGCCGCCAGAGCATGTCGGTCGTCTGGCGAACCCTGGCAAAGCGGTCGGCCGCTTCTGCGGGCGCAGGAGCGGCGGGGCGCGGCGCCGGTTCGGCCGCGACGAGCGCGGACGGTGGGAGAACGCCGGTACCCTGGCCCGTGACCTTGCGAAACGCCTCGTCGTAACGGGCGAGGCCGGCGCCGCCGCCCATCGACCTCAGGATGCGCACGCGCTCCGAGGTCGGCGGGTGCGTGCTGGTGAGGTCGGCCAGGCCGCGTGCGCTCGCCCCCAGGGGGTTGACGATGTACATCGGCGCGGTGGCCCTCGTGACCTTGGCGAGCGGCACGGTGGTCCGCGAGATCTTCTCGAGGGCGTTCGCCAGCGCCTCCGGGTAGCGCGTGAACAGCGCCGAGGAGGCGTCGGCGAGGTACTCCCTGCGGCGCGAAAGCGCCAGGTAGATGAGCTGCGCGACGAGCGGCGCCAGGATCATCAGGGCGACCGCCGCCAGCACGACGACGAGCTGCCCCTGGCCGCCCGAGCGCGAGGAGGTGCGCCGGCGGCCGCCGCCGTAGAAGAAGACCCTGGCCCCGACGTCCGCCAGCAGGACGATCGCGCCCATCATGATGCCGACCATCATCATGTACAGCACGTCCCGGTTCTTGACGTGGCCGAGCTCGTGGGCGATGACCCCCTGCAGCTCGTCGCGGTTGAGCGTCTCGAGCAGGCCGGCGGTCACGGCGACCACCGCGTGCTGCGGGTCGCGACCGGTCGCGAACGCGTTCGGCGCCGCCTCGTCCATGACGTAGACCGCGGGCATCTTCGGCAGGCCGGCGGCGATGGTCATCTCCTCGACGATGTTGAACAGCTGCGGGTTGTCGCTCTTCGCGATCGGCCGCGCGCCCGCCAGCGACAGGAAGATGGCGTCGCCCTGGTAGTAGCTCACGAGCGTCAGCACGACCCAGACCAGGAACGCGATGACCAGGCCGCCGGACCCGCCGCCCGGGACGAGCGCTTCGCCGAGGACGTAGCCGAGGACGAAGAGCAGCGCCGCCATCGCGACCACCAGGGTGGCGGCGCGTCTCTGGTTGGCGCGGACGAGCTCCCACACGGCGCCGGCCCCCTAGAACTTGACCTGCGGGACCGCTCGGTCCTCCGCGGCCTCGACCTGGAAGAAAGTCTCCGGCTGGAAGTTGAACATCCCCGCGATGACGCTCGACGGGAACATCTGGATGCGGTTGTTCAGGCGGAGCACCGCGTCGTTGTAGTACTGCCGCGCGAACGAGATCTTGTTCTCGGTCGAGGTGAGCTCTTCCTGGAGCGCGAGGAAGTTCTGGTTGGCCTTGAGGTCGGGGTACGCCTCGGCGACCGCGAACAGCGAGCGCAGCGTCTGCGAGAGCGCGTTCTCCACCTTGGCGCGCTCCTCGACGCCGCCGGTCACCTCGACGGCCTGCTGGCGCGCCTTGGTCACCGCCTCGAGCGTCCCGCGCTCGTGGCCCATGTACCCCTTGACGGCCTCGACCAGGTTGGGGATGAGGTCGTGCCGGCGCTTCAACTGCACGTCGATCTGGCTCCACGAGTTCTTGACCTCGTTGCGGGCGCCGACGAGCCCGTTGTACATCCCCATCACCCAGAGCACCACGACCACGATCAGGACCAGGAAGACAAGGCCAAAGATCATCGTTCCACCTCCCCTGCCGGTTTGCCGGTTCCCTCGGCGGCCGGCGGCGGCGCGCCCCCGGCGGTCATCGTCTCACCCATGAACCGCAGCGCCGCCTCCGGGTGCGAGCCCGGCGCGACGGCCATCTGTCCGATCAGCGAACCCAGCTCGCCGTGGTCGAACCACAGCCCGTGGGCGGCGCACCTGTCGAGGAGCACGCGGGGGGCCGTCCCGAGCCAGACCTTCTCCATGGGGCGGTCGCAGCGCGGGCAGGTCCTGGGCTTCTCCGCGGTGGTCGCGGCCTCCATGACCCCGCTTTCCGCGACCTGCAGCGTGCGGCCCATCCTCTCGGAGAGCAGCCCCAGCTCGCCTGCGTCGAACCAGAGACCGTGACACCACGGACAGGCGTCCAGCTCGATCCCTTCGCGCTCCGCGACCACGAGCGGCTCCCGGCAGACCGGACAGTCCACGCGCACCCCACACCCCGGCTGCACCCCCGCGGTACTCGGGACGCCGGCTCGCCGGGCTTACCTGCGATTATACGCTGGCCACCGTGCTCAGTTGCGGTTCTCGACGCGCTCCGTGAACACCACGCCGCGCTTCGCGAGGTCCGCCATCATGAAGTCGTAGCAGGCGCGCTCGCGCCCGAGGTACTCCGGGGGTGCGACCCCCTTCCTGGACCACAGGCCCCGCGCCAGCAGGCGGACGGCCGCGGTGCACGTGTACCCGGTCGTCCGCGCCATCGACATCGTGCGCGTCACCGGGTCGTAGCGGTCCAGCATCTCGAAGGTGTGGCGGACCCGTCGCCCCTGCGTGATGCCCTCGGCCACGACCCGCATGGCGGTGAGGTCCTCCTCGCCGGGGCCGAACTTCCACACCGGGAAGAGGAGGCGCGCCGTGAGGTCGCGCGGCCGGACCGTGGCGCCGCCCGCTTCGATCGGCTCGGTCGCGAAGAAACCGCTCTCCCGCAGGACGCGGATCTTGTCGATATGGCCCGGGTAGCGCATCGTCTTCTCGACCATGAACGGCACCTTGGCCGTGACGAGCAGGGAGCGGAGGCCGTCGGTGTTGAACGCCTCGAGGGTGCCGACGCCCGGGAACTCGAGCAGCTCCGGCTCGGAGAGCGCCGGCATCGTGACGAGGCGCCCTTCGGCCACGTAGCGGGCCGGGCGGACGTACTCCTCGATGACGTCGGCCGGCGAGAACGGGGCCTTGTACTCCCACGGCCAGGTGCGCACCGCGGGCAGGCCGCCGACGTAGCAGAGGAAGCGCTCGACCGTGTCGAGCTCGCGCTCCATGCGGCCGAGGATGAGGTTGGAGCACCCGGGCGCGACGCCGCAGTCGACCACCGCGCACGCCCCCTTCTCCCGCGCCAGCTCGTCGAGCGTGAGCGCGTCCTCGGGGAAGAACGAGATGTCGACCACGGGCTTGCCGGTGGCGAGCACGGCCTCGAGCGTCGCATAACCCATTGCGCCCGGGACGGCCCCGACGACGAGGTCGTGTCCCGCTGCCGCCCGCCCGATGACGGCGCCGTCGGCGAGGTCGCCCCGCACCGTCGCGAGACCCGGCACGCCGGCGAGGCCCGCCAGCGCCGCCTCCGCGACGTCCACGACCGTGACCTCGAACTCGCCGTCGCGCGCCAGGTCCCTCGCGATGACGCCCCCGACCAGACCGCCGCCCAGCACCACAACCCTCATGACTCTGCCCTCCTCCGGCGCGGGCAGTGTAGCGTGAGAGCTTCGAGCGCGGGCGCCTCGTCTCATGAGGCGGGCGCATCGGGCGAAGGCGGGCGCCGGTGCTACGATCCGGCAATGCCCGTGCCCGCCGCCGTCGCGTTGGCCCTCGCCATCACCGCGGGACCGGCGCCCTCCCGGGAGCCGCCGATGACTTTCGACATCGCCGCCGCACAGCGCTTCGCCGAGCTCGCGCTCGCCTGCGTGCACAAGGAGTACCCGAACAAGGTCGCGCACGTGCTCGCGAGCGACGCCGACGTCAAGCCGCCGCGCGAGCTGACGCCGGCGTTCTGCGGCTGCTTCGACTGGCACTCCGCCGTTCACGGCCACTGGCTGCTCGCGCGGCTCGTGCGCACGTTCCCCGACGCGCCTTTCGTCCCCGGGGCGCGGGCGGCGCTCGCAACGAGCCTCACACCCGAGCACATCGCGGCCGAGGTTCGCTACCAGGCGCGAGGAGACCGGGCCGACTTCGAGCGCCCGTACGGCCTCGCCTGGCTGCTCCAGCTCGCCGCCGAGCTCCGCGAGTGGAACGACCCCCAGGCGCAGGCCTGGGCGCGAGCCCTGCAACCGCTCGAGCGCGCGGCGGCGGACCGCCTGGCGGCGTGGCTGCCGAAGCTGTCGCACCCGGTCCGGACCGGCGAGCACTCGCAAACCGCATTCGCCATGGCCCTGGCCCTGGATTGGGCGCGCGCGACGGGTGACCGGCCGGTGGCAGCGCTCCTCGAGGGGCGAGCGCGTGACTACTACCTCGCCGACCGCGACTGCCCGATGGCGTACGAGCCGTCCGGGCAGGACTTCCTCTCGCCCTGCCTCGCCGAGGCGGACCTCATGCGCAGGGTCCTGCCCCGGTCCGCCTTTGCCTCGTGGCTGGGCGCGTTCCTGCCCCGCGTGCCGCTCGACGGCTCGGCCGCCTGGCTTCCGCCCGCCGTGGTGACGGACCCGGCCGACGGCAAGCTCGTCCACCTCGACGGCCTCAACCTGTCGCGGGCCTGGATGTTGGAGGGTATCGCCGCCGGCCTTCCGGACGGCGACCCGAGGGTCGCCTCGCTGCGCGCCGTCGCGACGGCGCACCGCGCGTCGGGTCTTGGCGCCGTCACCTACGAGCGCTACGAGGGCGGCCACTGGCTCGGCAGCTTCGCCGTTTACCTCGTCACCGGCCGCGGCCTCCCGCCGGAGCGCTGAGACCGTGGCCGGAGTCCGAAAGCGAAGCAGGCTGCAGAGGCGTGCAGAGAGAGTGCAACGAGGTGACGGCACGGAGCACCTCGCAGGATACGAGCCGGCGCGCGTGCCGCGCCGCCGCACGGTGGGCCAGATGCAAGGAAGGCGAGCCACCCGCACCGGAGCGTAGCCGGAGGCTACGTGAGGATGCGAGGTGGCGCAGCCTGACGCTGCAGATGGTCCGCTATCGGCGGCGCAGGGCTCACTGCCAGCGGAACAGGCGCAGCGCCAGGAGGAAGCTCGCCACGCCCCAGACCAGCATCACCACCACCTCGGGCCACGTCGCGGCCAGCGGCGCGCCGTCGTTGATCACGGCTCGCAACGCGTCGTTGAGCGCCGTGAGCGGCAGCGCCCGGATCACCGGTTGAACGACGGCGGGGAAACGGCTGTAGGAGAAGAACGTGCCCGAGGCCAGCCACATCGGCAGCATGACGAGGTTCATCCAGCCCGAGACGCCCTCGATCGTGCGGGGCCGGGCCGCCACCAGCAGGCCGATGCCGGCAAACGCGGTCGCGCCGAGCAGGGAGACGACCGCCAGCTCGACCAGCGAACCGCGGACGGCCACCCCGAACAGGAGCCAGCCCGCGCCGACCACCGTAGCGACCTCGAGGAACAGCCAGACCAGCCTCGAGAGCATGAACGACACCAGGTAGTGCGAGCGCCGCATCGGCGTGGCGGCGAACCGCTTGAGCAGCTTGCGGGTGCGCGCCTGGACGACCGCGAACCCGAGCCCCCACATCCCGCTGCCCATCAGGTTGAGGCCGACGAGGCCCGGGATCAGGAAGTCGATGTAGCGGTCGCCCGGCTGCGAGACGCGCTCGTCGCGCACGGGGGCGGCGTCGGTCCGCCCGAGCGCGCGCTGCAGCGCGTCGTCCACGGCGAGGCGGGCGGCGCGGCTCTCGGACCGGGTCGGGTCGTAGCGATACGCGACCACCGCGGGACCGGGCGCGGGACGGCCCGTCCCGCCGTGCCGGGGGTCGGGGGCGAGCGCCACCGCCACCAGGTCCACCTTGGCGGTCCGCAGCGCCCTGGCCGCCTCCTCCGGTGCGAGCGACACGACGTCGAGGCCGGCGGCCGAGGCCAGCGCCTCGGCAACCCAGCCGGAACCGTGTGCGCCGCTCTCCACGGCGACGTGCACCCGCTCGGCGGGCTTGGAGCGGAAGGCGATGCCGAGCGCGATCGCCAGCAGCACCGGGAAAGCGAACACCCAGAAGATCGCCTCCGGCTCGCGCAGGAACTCGATCACCCTCGCGCGTGTGAGCTCGAACAGGGGGTGGTTGACCCGCGATCCGGGGCGGCGCACCGGGCGGACGGGCTCACTCATCCCGGAGCTCCCGGCCGGTGAGGCTCACGAAGACGTCCTCCAGCGTCGCCTGGTGCGTGGTCAGGCTGGTGAGCGCGATGGCCCGGCGTTGGAGCCCCCCCAGCAGCGCGGGGAGAGCGGTCCCGATCGCGCTCACGCTCAACCGGTACGCGCCGTCCTTGCGGGTGACCGCGGACACCCCGGGAAGCTCGGCCAGCTCCGCCGGCGCGATCTCGCCCTGCACGACGAGCTCGACGATCTGCTCGGCGTGCAGCGAATCCACGAGCGCGGCCGGGCGATCGAGCGCGAGGACCTTGCCGTGGTCCATGATGGCCACCCGGTCGCAGAGGCGGGCCGCCTCCTCCATGTAGTGGGTCGTCAGGAGGACGGTACCGCCGTCGGAGCGAAACCGCTCCACGACCTCCCACACCTTGAGCCGCGCTTGCGGGTCGAGACCGGTGGTCGGCTCGTCCAGGAAGAGCAGTTCGGGGTCGCTCACCAGCGCGCACGCGAGCGCCAGGCGCTGCCTCTGGCCTCCCGAGAGCTTGCCGACCCGGGCCCCTTGCTTTTCCTCGAGCTCCACGGCCGCGATGACCTCGGCGACCGGCCGGGGGCGCTCGAAGAAGCTCGCGAACAGGCGCAGCGTCTCCTCCACGGTGAGCTTGTCGCCGAGTTGGGTCTCCTGCAGCTGGACGCCGAGCCGCTCGCGCAGCGCGTGGTCGGAGCCGGCCCCCCAGCGACACCCCAGCACCTCGACCGTGCCCGCGTCGGGCGCGGTCAGGCCCTCCAGGATCTCGACGGTCGTGGTCTTGCCGGCGCCGTTGGGTCCGAGGAGGCCGAAGCACTCCCCGCGCACCACCATGAGGTCGAGCCCCGCGACCGCCGTGACGTCCTCGTAGCGCTTCACGAGTCCGACGCAGCGCACGGCCGCCTCGGCGCCCTCGGGTCGCGGCGCTTCGTCGGGGGTTCGGGTCATCGAGAGCGCTCCCATCGTCACCGCACGCCAACCGGCACGCCGCCGCCCGACTTCCCGGCACCGGGGGCGGGCGGGAACGGTCCGGGCCAGGATACCGGAGCCGGCGCCCGGGCCGGGAACCTCGCGCCGGGCTCGGGAGAGACTCGAAATGTAATCCGCATCACCACGGAGTTCGCTCAAGATCGCCGGGGGATCACGCAGCCGGTCGTCGCTCCGTATACTGAACCTGCGATGCGGCCCCGCCGCGTCGATGCCAAGAGCCGTCGACCGGTCGTCCGAAGGAGATGCCCATGCGCCGCGTGATCCCGTCTCGCACCCTCCTGGCCGTCGGCCTCGCCGTCGCACTCGCAGGGGCGGCCGCCGCCGACACGCTCACGATCACCGCCGACCCCAACCCGGTTCCCGCCGGGGTCGCCGTCACCTTCCGCATCACCCCCGAGGTGTTCGTCCAGGGGGACACCGTGACGTTCGACTTCAAGGACGGCGGCACCGGCACGATCGAGTACAGCGTGGGCTGCGCGATCCTGCACGGCTGCGGCTCGATCACGCACACCTACGCCGGCGCCGGCGCGTTCGCCGTTGCCGCGACGGGCACCATCGCCGGCCACGCCGTCGGCGGCACGGTGCAGCTCACCGTCAGCTCGAGCACCTCGGATGAGGAGATGTTCGTGGGCACGGGCGCCAACCTGAAGGGGTTCAACAACGTCAACTGGAAGACCGACCTCCAGGTCGTCAACGCGGGGCCGTATCAGGCGCGCTACGCCATCGCCCTGTTGATCCGCAACCAGGACAACGGGACGCCGACGTACACGACCCAGTTCACGCTGGAACCCGGCAGGAGCGCGCGGTACGTCGACCTGCTGCAGGTGGTGTTCGGGTTCTCGGGCGCCGCAGCGATCCGCATCACGCCGATCGCCGGCAGCTTCGTGGTGACCAGCCGCACCTACAACCAGCTTCCCGCAGGCACCTACGGCCAGTCCGTGCCGGCGATCCCCCGCTCCCAGGCGATCAACTTCGGAGAGGACGCCCTGTTGCCGGGGCTCACCCATGAGCCGTCGCTCGCGTCCGACTACCGGACCAACATCGGCCTCGTCAACGCCAGCCCGGCGCCCATCCACGTCGAGGTCGAGCTGCACCTCAGGAGCGGGGCCAGGCTCGGCACCGTCAGCCTCGACCTGCTGCCGCTGGAGTTCCGCCAGATCGACAAGGCGTTCGAACAGCTCACGAGCGATCGTGTCGACGACGGCTACGCGGTCGCGCGCACCACGACGGCCGGGGCCCGCTTCTTCGCGTACGCGTCGGTCATCGACAACCTGACAGGGGACCCGACGTACGTGCCCGCAATGATCCCGAAGTAGCGGGACCGAGAGTCAACGCCCGGGGACCGTCGCCAGGAGCGGCATCACCGGTCCCGCGAAATCGGGGTTGACGGAGCGCACCTCCTCGAGCTCGGCGGCGGCCTCGTCGGCGACGCCCGACAGCTGGAGGGTGCGCACGAGCGCCAGGCGGTTGAACATCTTCAAGGTGCCCAGGGGGAGCTCGCGGTACGAGAACCCCTGGTCGGCGAAGCGGAAGCGCGCGGCGGCCTCGGCGAGGTTGCCGTCCAGGAGCAGGCGCGCCCCCTCGAGATGCGCGAGCAGCGCCTCGGTGAACAGCTTCCCGCCGCCGGCGCCGGCCTTGGCGAGCTGGGCGTGCAGCCTCTCCTCGCGCGCCGCCACCGCATCGCGCCGGCCCGTCATCAGCGCGGCCCACATCGCGACGATGTCGGTCGGACCCTCCTTCGGGTCGATCACGCAGCTGGCCTCCGACGCCTTCCAGATCCCCTCCCAGTCGCGCGCCAGGGCCGGGGGTCGGACGGCCGCCTCGCAGCGCATGAGCTGCAGCGTATAGCCGGTGCATTTCCCGACGCTCTGCGCCCGCTGGATGGCGGCGTCGGCTTCGTCCGGCTTCGCCTCGAACTCGGCGAGGTTGACGAGGTGGCCGTACGACGCGCAGAAGTCGGGCTTGATCCGCAGGGCCTCCTCGAGCTCCTTCCTGGCCTCGGCGTAGCGCCCGACGAGGATCATCAGCTCGCCCAGGGAGTCGTGCGGGTTGGCCTGGTCGGGCGCGATGTAGCGGTAGGTCTGGAACATCTTCTCCGACTCCGCGAAGCGTCCCTGGCCCATCGCCAGGTAACCGAGGTCGTTGTAGGCGCTCACCCGGTTGGGGGCGACCTCGATCAGACGGGTGAGGAGCCGCCTGGCTTCCGGCCAGTTCTGGTGCGCCGTCGCGACGCTGACCTGGAGGTTGAGGACGAACGGGTCGTCCGGGTGCTTCCCGGCGTACCCGTCGAGGACCACCTCCGGCTTGACCGCGATCTTGCCCTTGTCCGCCAGCGCGTAGCGGATCAGGAACGCCTCGCGCTCGTTGAGCTTGCCGAGGTCGGCCGCGGCCAGCTCTTCCAGGATCTTGCCCCCCTGCGAGTCCATCGCGGGGCCGTCGAGCGTCCCGTAGACGAAGAGCTTGGCCGCCACGAAGCCGGGGTCGAGCGCCGCCGCCTTCGCGAAGTGCTCGTGGGCCTCATCCTTGTACACCTTGTCGAGAGCGTCCTGCCCCTGGAGGAACTCGGCGAGCGCCTCCGGCGAGGAGGTCGTCCACTCCGGGCGCCGCGCCGTCACGGCGACGACCGCCGCGCCGGCGATCACCACCGCCGGGACAACCACCGCGAACCAGAATTTCCCCTTCACGGCGCCTCCGTGCCCGTGTCTAATGGACCTCGGCGTGGGTCGCGCCGCCGGCTCCGCGCACACGGACCCCTGGAACCTCATACGCGCGCACGGCCGAGGTGTTTCCAACCGCGGCCGGTCCGGCCGAGCCGCGGGTGATGTGGCGGCGCGGGAAGAACGCGGCGCGGGGGATCGGCAGCTCGAGCCGTGACGGGTGGTCGGGCCCGAAAAGAAGGCGAGGGTGGGCCACGACGCCGGCCGAGGGCTGGTTGAGGTCGCCGCCGTCGTTGGGGTTGACCTCGAAGCGCGGCGCGTTCGACCCTGCAATGTCCACCCGGATCCGGTGGCCGGCGTTGAACACGATCGCCGTGGACCACAGGTCGACGACGATCTCGGTCGGCACCCCGGGCGTGAGGAAGCACGTCCGATCGTCGCCGCAGCGCATGCGGGCACGCTGGATGCCGTCCGCGACCAGCATCGAGCGCCCGTCCGGGTACACGTCGGTGAGGCGAACTGCAACATCGAGGTCGGGCGTATCCGGAAGGATCCAGGCGTTGCACCGGACCCGTCCGACCACCGTGAGCGGTTCGGCGAGAACGGTTGTGGTGAAGGCGAGGACGTCGGGTCGAGCTTCGACCGGTCGCTGGTCGTACGGGCCGGCCTCCGAGGACAGCTCCCGCCCGCCGACCGTCGGCACCGGGTTGGCCGGGTCCATCGCCATCTCGAGCGCCGCCTCCGGCGCCCGGACCTGCGTCAGGCCGTGACCCGCATCGAGGTAGAACGGCACCGCCGTCGCCGGGGGCGGCCAATCGGCGAGCTCGAGCCAGCTGTTCCCCGGGGCGCCGCGCTCGCCGACGGCGCCCAGCAGGTAGACGCGGGCCGCTGGCCAGCGCGAGGCGTCGTTCGTCTTGCCCTTGAGGCAGAGGTCGAACCAGTCGTGCACGACCGTGAAGATGTCGTCCGCGAAGATCGAGTTGGGAGGGTAGGTGAACTCGCCCGCGGTCGGCTGGAACGTGCCGTAGTGCGTCCACGGGCCGATCACCAGCTTCTGCGTGCCTCGCGCCGCCGGCCCGCCCTCGTGCTGGAACCTGGTGAACCCGTCCAGGTTCCCCTGCAGGAAGATGTCGTACCACCCCCCGATGTGCAGCACCGGCACGTTGACGGTGGCGACCTCCGGCAGCACGGCCCACCCCGCCCACCAGGCGTCCCACAGGCGGTGGGCCGTGAGTGGACCGAAGAGGTCGAGGGCGTCCTGGTCCGCGAGCCAGCCGTGCACGAGGGCGTAGCGCAGCGCGCCGCCCTCGTACACGGCGTGGTGGTAGAAATCGGGGGTCGCCACGATCGGCACCATGCACTTGAGCGCGGCCGGGGCCCCCGGCGCGAGCGCGTACTGGGTCATCCCGAGCGCCGAAGCCCCGAACGTGCCGACGTTGCCGTCGCACCACCACTGCGCGGCGATCCATGCGATGGTCGCCCGACCGTCCGGGCCCTCGTCGACGTAGCCGGTGTAGTGCCCGCCCGACCCGCCGCGCCCGCGCTCGTCCTGCCCGACGCAGGCGTACCCCCAGATGTTGAAGAGCAGGCAGGCATCCTTGACCGTGTTCAGGCCCCGCCCGTACGGGGTGCGCTGCAGGATCACCGGCCACGGACCCAACCCCGCGCCCACCGGGAAGTAGACGTCGGTGGCGAGCGGCGTCCCGTCCGGCGCCGGCACGTTGACCGTGAAGGTCTGGGCCAGTGCTGCCGCCGGGAGCAGCAGGATGCCGAGAACCGCGAGGCAGCGCTTGGAGGACGGAACGTTCATTCGAGCGACCCGGGGGCATGGTACCCCAGATGGAGCAACCGCTTCGCCCGCCGCGGCATGCCCGGCGCGGGCGGGCGGGTGCGCGGGACGGACTTCCTTTTGTGGTATTTTTCACGTTCTTGGAGGGCTGGGCGATGCGCGATGCCGTGAGAGGACTGTGGCCCGAGCTCGATTGGATCTCCGACACCGGCCTGCGCGAGAAAGTGACCGACACGTGGGTGCGGGCGCTGGAGCTCTCGCCCCTCACGCCCGCCGACCTCCAGACGATCCCGTTCACGCTGCTGGTCCCCGGCTGCAAGGTGACGTTCATGCAGCACAAACGTTGCGTCGTCAACATCGCGCGCCGCGCCGCCGAGGCGATGTCGGAGTTCCTCGGCGAGGCGCTGCCGGTGGACATGGACACCGTGATCGCCGGCGCGATCCTGGCCGACGTCGGCAAGCTCCTCGAGTACGAGAAGGTGGACGGCCAGGCGCGGCAGAGCCAGCGCGGGTCGTACCTGCGGCACCCGTTCACCGGTGTGGCGCTCGCGATCGAGGCCGGCGTCCCCGACCGGGTGTGCCACATCATCGCCGCGCACGCCGACGAGGGGAACCTGATCAGGCGCTCGACCGAGGCGTACATCGTGCACCACGCCGACTTCATGAGCTTCCTGCCGTTCAAGGCGATGGCCAAGTGACAGGGGACAGGGGTCAGGGGTCAGGGGACCGACCACGACCCGTTCGCGACCAATAGGATCGAAGAGGATCAGAAGAAGATGACGACGGCGACGACGAAGACAGCCAACGAGAGGATCACCGCGACGATGGCCCGCTGGGCCGCCGGCGTGGCCTTCGAAGATCTCCCGCCCGATGCCCTCCGGCAGGCGAAGCGTTTCCTGCTCGACTCGTTGGGCTGCGCACTCGGCGGTTACCGCCAACACGACGTCAAGCTGGCGCTCGCGGTCTTCGCGGAGATCGCCGGCCGCGGCCCGGCCACCGTGATCGGCAGCGGCACGCGGATGGACGTGGTCTCCGCGGCGTTCCTCAACGCACTCATGGTCCGGGTGATGGACTACAACGACATCTACTGGAAGCAGGACCCCTCGCACCCGTCCGACATCATCCCGGCGGCGATCGCGGGGTGCGAGCGCCAGGGTTCCGACGGCCGCGAGCTCGCGGTCGGCATCTGCATCGGCCACGAGTTCGAGCAGCGCCTCTGCGAGGCGGCGTTCCCGGGGATCCGCGAGCGGGGCTGGCACCACGCCACGCTGACGGCGTTCGTGGCGCCGATCGTGGCGGGGCGCGCCCTCCGGCTTCCTTGGGAGAAGATCCAGCACGCGATCGGGATCGCGGCCTCCCACCACGCGACGCTCGGCGCGGTCACGGCCGGCAAGTTGACCATGATGAAGAACACCGTCGACCCGATGGCCATCCAGGCAGGGGTGCTCGCCGCGCTGCTCGCCCAGCAGGGGTACACGGGGCCCGAACACATCATCGACGGCAAGGAGGGGCTCGTCCACTGCTTCGGCCCCGACTGGAAACTCGACGTCCTCACCGCCGGCCTCGGCGAGGGCTGGCGCATCACGACGTGCGGGATGAAGGCGTTCCCCACCGAGGCGCTCACCCACGCCCCGATCTCCGCGGTGCTCGCAATCGTCAAGGCCAACGACCTCCGCCCCGAGCAGGTCGCCGAGGTCCACATCCGCTCGCTGTCGAAGGCCGCCGACATCCTCGCCGACCCCTCCAAGTACGACCCGCGCAGCAAGGAGACCGCGGACCACTCGCTGCCGTACGTGATCGCGGCGGCGATCGTCGACCGCAACGTGACCCCGGCGCAGTTCACCGCGGCGAAGATCGCCGACCCGGTGATCCGCGAGCAGCTCCACAAGGTCAAGGTCGTCGCGGACCCCGAGGTCGAGAAGCTGTTCCCGGCCCTGCAGCGGGTCATCGTGAGGCTGACGACTACCGACGGGCGCGCCTTCGACCAGCAGCTCGACTACCCCAAGGGCGACCCGCGCAACCCGTTGACCGACGAGGAGATCGAGGAGAAGTTCGAAGCGCTGGCCGAGCCCGTGCTCAGCGAGGGCGGCCGGGCGCGCGTGAAGGACGCGGTGTGGAACCTCGAAAAGCTCGCCTCGGTCGGCGAGCTGATGGGGATGCTCAAAGAACGCTGACAGCCAACAGCCGACAGCAGAGACCACGTCCTCCGTCGTCCTCGACTGTCAGCTGTGAGCTGTCGGCTGTGAGCTGGAGGAAGGGGGAGGACGTCATGGGCCAGACCATCGTCGAGAAGATCGCGCAGGCGCACATGGCCGAGGGGCCGCAGCGGGCGCTCCGCGCCGGGGACTTCCTCTCCATCCGCCCCCACCACGTGATGACGCACGACAACACCTCGGCGGTGATGGGGAAGTTCAAGGGGATCGGCGCCACCAGGATCGCCGACCCCGGTCAGCCGGTCTTCACCCTCGACCACGACATCCAGAACACGAGCGAGGACAACGTCGCGAAGTACCGGAAGATCGAGGCGTTCGCGCGCGAGAAGGGGGTGGACTTCTACCCCGCGGGGAGCGGGATCGGCCACCAGATCATGTGCGAGCAGGCGTACGTCGTCCCGGGCTCGTTCGTGGTCGCCTCCGACTCGCACTCGAACATGTACGGCGCCTTGGGGGCGGTCGGGACGCCGGTGGTGCGCACCGACGCCGCGGCGATCTGGGCGACCGGAACCTTCTGGTGGTCGATCCCGCGCACCGTCCAGGTCGTCCTCGGCGGCGCCCTGCGGCCCGGCGTCACCGGCAAGGACGTGATCATCACGCTGTGCGGCCTGTACAACCACGAGGAGGTCCTCAACGCGGCGCTCGAGTTCTCCGGCCCCGGCGTGGGGACGCTCTCGATGGACGCGCGCATGACCATCGCCAACATGTCCACCGAGTGGGGCGCCCTCGTCGCCTGGTTCCCGGTGGACGGCGTGACGCTCGCCTGGCTCAACACCCGCAGGCAGCACCTGGCGTCGCGAGGGGTCTCGCGGTTCACGGAGAGGGACCTCAGGCGGTGGGCCAACGACCCTCCGGCGCCCGACCCCGGCGCCGAGTACGCCGGCCGCATCGAGCTCGACCTCGCCGAGGTCACGCCGCACGTCTCCGGCCCGGACACCGTCTTCGTCATGCGGTCGCTGGCCGAGATCGCACCCGAGAAGGTCGCGATCCAGAAGGCGTACCTGCTCTCGTGCGTGAACTCGCGCAGCGAGGACCTCGCCCAGGCCGCGGAGGTCCTCAAGGGCCGGAAGGTCGCACCCTCCGTGAAGCTCTACCTCGCCGCGGCGAGCCGGGAGATCCAGGACGAGGCGCAGGCGTCCGGGGTGTGGCAGACGCTCCTCGACGCCGGCGCGACGGCCCTGCCCCCCGGCTGTGGCGCCTGCATCGGGTTGGGGACCGGCCTGCTGGAGCCGGGCGAGGTGGGGATCTCGGCCACCAACCGGAACTTCAAGGGCCGCATGGGCTCGCGCGACGCCCGCTGCTACCTCGCCAGCCCGGCGGTCGTGGCGGCCTCGGCCGTGGCCGGGACCATCGCCGCGCCGGCGCCGTGGGCGCTCGAAGTCCCCGCGAAGCGCTTCACGGCGCTCTCGGCCGCGGCACCCCCGCCGGAGAGCGTCGAGATCCTGGAGGGGTTCCCCGACCGCCTGGCCGGCCGGCTCGCGTTCCTTTCCGCGGACAACCTCAACACCGACGGGATCTACGGCAAGGACTACACCTACCGCGAGGATATGACCCGCGAGATGATGGCGAAGGTGGTAATGGAGAACTACGACCCCGAGTTCGCCGCCCGCACGAGAGCGGGCGACATCGTCGTTGGGGGGTTCAACTTCGGCACCGGCTCGTCGCGCGAGCAGGCCGTCACCGCGCTGCAGGCCAAGGGGATCCCGCTCGTGATCGCCGGCTCGTTCTCGCAGACGTACCTACGGAACGCGTTCAACAACGGGTTCCTGTGCATCGAGACGCCGGCGTTCGTCGAGAAGCTCCGGGACGTGTTCGCCCGCGAGATCGGGGAGGGCCAACGGACGGTCCTGCCCGGCGACGAGGTCGCCGTCGACTTCGGCTCCTCGACGCTGACCTACCGGGGCCTCCGGTTCGCGTTCCCCGCGCTCGGATCGGTCCCGCAAGCGCTCGTGATCGCCGGCGGCGTGGAGAATCTCGTCCGGAAGCAGCTCGCGGCGGGCTGAGCCCGGCGTCCCCGGCGATGGCCGCCCCACCACGTCCCCCGACCACGATCGTCACGGCGCTCTCGGAGCTGCCGGAGGCGGTGCGGCACGCGATCGCGCTCTTCAACGCGCGCGACTTCGACGAGTGCCACCACGAGCTCCAGGCAGTGTGGTACCGGGAGCGCGACCCGATCCGGCTGCTCTACCAGGCGATCGTCCAGATCGGCGCCGCCGCGCTGCACGTCCAGCGCGACCACTGGCGACAGGCGCTGACGCTGTTCGCCCGGGCGCGTCCCAAGCTGGACCTGTGCCCCCCGGAGTGGCTCGGGGTCGACGTGGCGCGCCTGCGCGACGACGCCGCGCGCTGCGAGGCGCTGGTCCGCTCGCTCGGACCCGAGCGCGTCCAGAGCTGCAGCATGGACCGCTTTCCAACCATCGAGGTCCGGGCGTCGTAACGGCGAGTCAGTCCGTGAGGGCTTCCTGCACGACCTTGGAGGGGCGTCCCTCCCCGAACTCGCCCTCCCAGCGCGCGATCACCACGGTCGCCAGGCAATTGCCGAGCACGTTGGTCGACGTGCGCGCCATGTCCATCAGCTCGTCGATCCCCAGGATGATGAAGATCGGCTCCACCGGGAGGCCGAACGAGGTCGCGGTCCCGAGGAGGATCACGAGCGAGGCGCGCGGCACCCCGGCGACGCCCTTGCTCGTCAGCATCAGCGTGAACACCATCAGGAGCTGCTGCCCGAACCCCATGTGGATCCCGGCGGCCTGGGCCACGAACACCGAGGCGAGCGACAGGTAGAGCGTCGTCCCGTCGAGGTTGAAGCTGTACCCCGTCGGTATCACGAACGCCACGATCTTGCGCGGTACCCCGATCGCTTCCATCGCCTCCATCGCGCGCGGCAGCGCCGCCTCCGACGAGGTCGTCGCGAACGCGATGGAAACAGGCTCCATGACGGCGCCGATGAACTTGCGCAGCGGCACCCGGGCGATCAGCGCGACCGGCAGGAACACGAGCAGGATGAGGGCGATCAGCGCGACGTAGAGGGTGGCCAGGAGCTTGGCGAGGTTGAACAGGATGCCGAGGCCCATGTGGCCGACCGTGTACGCGATCGCCGCCCCCACGCCGATCGGCGCGAACAGCATGACGATGTTGGTGAACTTGAACATCGTCTCCGAGAGGCTCTCGGCGAACGAGAGCATCGGCCGCCGCTTGCTCTCGGGGAGCATCGCGAGCGCCACGCCGAACAGCAGCGAGAACACGACCACCTGGAGCACCTGGCCCTCGGCGATCGACTTGGCGATGTTCTCCGGGAAGATGTGCTGGATGATCTCCGAGGGCGTCTGCTTGACGGCCTCCAGCGTCTCGGTCTTCGGCGCCGGCGGGAGCTTGATCCCTCTTCCGGCCTGCGAGAGGTTGATGGCGGCGAGCCCGATGAACAGCGCGATCGTGGTCACGACCTCGAAGTAGACGAGCGCCTTGACGCCCATGCGCCCGACCTGCTTGAGGTCGGAATGTCCCGCCACGCCCACCACCAGCGTCGCGAACAGCAACGGCGCGATGATCGTCTTGATCATCCGCAGGAACACCAGCGACAGCGTTCTCAGGTTGACCGCGACCGCGGGGAGGTCGTGGCCGATCTCCGCCCCGACGATCATGCTGACCAGGATCCACGTCGTGAGCGAGCGCTTCTTGATGGCGTAGCCGACGAGCCCCGCGATCGCGAGCCATCGCGAGGCGACCAGGAGCTCGCGAGGGAGATCGAGAACGCCGGCGTTCTCGAGCACCGCCACCACCGCCGCGACGGCCAGCGTCGCGAGCAGGAACAGCACGGTCGCGCTTCTCGGCTTCGGCGTGGCGTCCCCGGTCACGGTATCGCGCCTCCGCACCCCCGGGCTGCGGTGCCGCGCCAGTCTAGCGGGATTTGCGCCGGGGAACGCGGCCGCCCACCCGGCGTCCAGCCCGGGCCGGCCGGGCATGGTCACCGGAGGCGCTCAGGTCGGGGCGGACCGTGCCGTCGGCGATCCACTCGGCGGGCCCGGAGAGGCGGGAAGGGCAGTGCGGGGCGCGGCCACGGGGCTCGACCGTCAGCACGCGTCCGGAGGCGGTGCGGACCGCGACCGGGGCGGCGACCCACCCCTCGGCGAGCGCGACCAGCGCGGCCGCGACGTCGCCCGAGCCGCAGGAGAGCGTCTCGCCCTCCACACCGCGCTCCCACGACCGCACGCCCAGCGACGAGGCGCCCTCGCGTGACACGAAGCTCACGTTGGCGCCTCCGGCGGGCAGGTCCGCGTGCGACCGCAGCGCCGGGGCCAGCGGGGCGAGTTCGCGCCGCCAGAAGTCCGCCCATTCGACGGGAACGATCAGATGCGGCACCCCGACCTCGAGGTAACGGCCGCGCACCTCGGCGCCGGCGGCGGTCAGCTCGCGCCACGGCTGCACCTCCTCCGGCGCGGGGAGGTCGAGTGCGACGTCGGCGCCCTCGACGGTGGCGGGGACGGGCGCGTACCCCGTCTCGAGCGTCATCTCGCGCCACCCCCAGCGCGCCGCGATGAAGCTCGCCGCGCAGCGCGTCCCGTTGGCGCAGAACGCGGCCTCGGATCCGTCGCTGTTCCAGTAGAGCACCCGGGCCGACGATGCCGAGGCCGGCAGGACCAGCAGCACGCCGTCCGCGCCGAGGCCGAGGCGCCGGTGGCACAGCGGCGCGACGAGCGGCGGCAGCGCCGAGGCCAGGCCCGGCTCCTCCCGGCCGTCGAAGAGCAGGAAGTCGTTGCCGGCGCCGTGCAGCTTGGCGAACCTCACGAACCCGTCCGCGCCTTGCAGTACGCGGCATCCGACTGGTTGCCGGCGGCGTCCATCGCCTTGACCGCGTATTCGACCTGGCCGGCGGGCGGCGCCTCGTCGACGTACTCGGTCCCGGCGAACGTCTCCTCCAGGTGTTTCCAGGCGCCTTCGCCCTGGCGCCGGAACACCTTGTAGGTCACGCCCGGCTCGGGCGAGGCGTCCCAGCGCAGCCGCACGAGGCCGGGCTCGGGCAGGCAGAGGAAGGAGGTCACCGGGGGCGGCGGGTAGATGTCCGGGTAGGGGACCTCGAGCTCGGCGCTGGGCGGGCTGACGACCTTCTTGACGAACGAGCGTACCCGGTACCACCACGTCTGGCCCTGCTTGGCCGTGGTGTCGAGGTAGGTCGGCTTCTCGATCCCCACCGGCGAGACCGCCGCCCACCCGGCGGCCTTGGAGGCCCGCCGCTCCACGACGTACCCGACCTCGGGCACCTCGGTCCACGAAAGCGCGATGCCGTCCGCCTGCGGCTCGGCGACGAAGTCCTTCGGGATCGCCGGCACCGGTTTGGGCTGCCAGGTCACGATGTTGGAGAGCGCCGAAGGGGTGCCGTCCTTGCGCCGCGAACGGACGGCGTACCACAGCGACGGCGGCGAGCTGCCGGCCGGGTAGCTCGGCAGCGTCTCACGGAACTGGAGGGTATCGCCGCGGGTGGCCGCCTCCAGGGACCCGCCCTCCAGACGCGCCGCGAGCTTGCCGCGCCCCAGCATCAGCTGGCGCCGCAAGTCCTCGCCCGTGGGGCCGGCGCCGATCTGCTCCTGCCCGGGCGCCACCTCGAGACGCCATACCTCGACGCGCGCGAGGTCCGTCAGGTTGCGGCCGCCGCGCGTCAGCTTCGGGAACGACCAGGTCAGGACCACCTCCTCGCCGTCCTGGTACGCCCAGAGATTCGTGGTGGTCTCCGGTACCTCGATGATCGGCGGGAGCGGCGCCCCCTTGCGGCCGCAGCCGGCGATGGTCAACAGAGCAACCGCGACCACGAGAGGGCAGGCGCGCCGCATGGTGCCTCACTCTAGCAAACGGGATAGGCGTGAGGCTCGTCGTTGCTGCCGCTACAGCACGTACCGGGCGAGGTCCTCGTGCTCGAGGAGGGGGGCGAGCGCCGCGTGCACGCCCTTGGCGTCGACGACGACGTGGCTGCCGCGGCGCTCGGGCGCGGTGAACGAGATCTCCTCGAGCACCCGCTCCAGCACCGTCGTGAGCCGGCGCGCGCCGATGTTCTCGCCGCCGCGGTTGAGCTCGGCCGCGATGCGCGCGAGCTCGGCGACGCCGTCGTCGGTGACCTCGAGCTCGACCCCCTCGGCCCCCAGCAACGCCTTGTGCTGCTTCAGGATGGCGTGTTCCGGCTCGGTCAGGATCCGCGCCAGGTCCGCCTCCGAGAGCGGATCGAGCTGGACCCGCACGGGGAAGCGGCCCTGCAGCTCGGGGATGAGGTCCGAGGGCTTGGCGACGTGGAACGCGCCGGCCGCGATGAACAGCACGTGGTCGGTCGACATCGGCCCGTACCGCGTGGTGACGGTCGTGCCCTCGACGAGGGGGAGGAGGTCGCGCTGCACGCCCTCCCGCGACACGTCGGGGCCGGCGCCCCCCGTCCCGCGCGAGGCCACCTTGTCGATCTCGTCGAGGAACACGATCCCGCTCTCCTGCGCCCGCTCCAGCGCCTCCCGCTCCACGGTCTCGCGGTCGACCAGGCGTTCGACCTCCTCGGACTGCAGCAGCTTGCGCGCCTCCCGCACGGTCACCCGCCGGCGCTCGCGATGGGTGAACATCCCGCCGAGCGCATCGCGCAGGTTCATCTCGAGGCTCTCCATCCCCTGCCCGCCGAACAGGTTGAGCACGGGCGACCGGTTCTGGGCCACTTCCACCTCGACCTCGCGCTCCTCGAGCGAGCCCTCGCGCAGCAGCCGGCGCAGCGTGCGCCGCGACGCCTCCCGGTCCTCGGTCGGGGCGGCGGGGAGGAGCAGGTCCACGAGGCGGTCCTCGGCCGCGCGCTCGGCGGCCACCTGCACCGAGACCGCGCGCTCCTCACGCACCGTGGCCACGGCGGCCTCCACGAGGTCGCGCGCGATCGAGTCGACGTCCCGGCCGACGTAGCCGACCTCGGTGAACTTCGACGCTTCGACCTTGACGAACGGCGCGTTCGCCAGGCGGGCGAGCCGGCGCGCGATCTCGGTCTTGCCGACCCCGGTCGGGCCGATCAGGATGATGTTGGCCGGCGTCACCTCGCGCCGCAGCCGCTCCGGCAGCTGCCGCCGGCGCCAGCGGTTGCGCAGCGCGATCGCGACGGCGCGCTTGGCCGCCCCCTGGCCGACGATGTCGCGGTCCAGCTCGGCGACGATCTCCCGCGGCGTGTACACGGCGGCCGTCATGGCACCGTCTCCACCGTGACGTGGTCGTTGGTGTAGAGGTCGATCGCGGACGCGATGAGGAGCGCCTCGCGCGCGATCTCGGCGGCCTCGAGCGTCGAGTGCGCCGTCAGGGCCCGCGCCGCCGCGAGCGCGAGCGGCCCGCCGGAGCCGATGGCGAGGACGCCGTCGTCGGGGACCACGACCTCCCCGGAACCCGAGAGCAGGAACATCCGCTCGCGGTCCGCCACGATCATCATCGCCTCCAGGCGGCGCAGCGCCCGGTCGGTGCGCCACTCCCGCGCGAGCTCGACCGCGGCCCGCTCGAGGTTGCCCGCGAACTCCTCGAACTTGACCTCGAAACGGGTGAAGAGCGCGAGCGCGTCGGCGACCGAGCCGGCGAAGCCGGCGAGGACCCGGCCTCCGCCGAGGCGCCGCAGCTTGGAGGCGCCGTGCTTGATCACGGTGGTCCCGAGCGTCACCTGGCCGTCGCTGGCCATCGCGGTGACGCCGTCCCGCCGCACCGCGCAGATGGTGGTGTGGTGCCACGACGTCGGCATCGGTCACCTCCCGGGCCAGCGTAGCAAAACGATGCGAGTCAGGGTGCGCGGCGTGTATCCTGGCCCGGCCGTCCGGCCCTGACCCCGATGCCGATCGGAGAGCTTGCCGCCCTCGCCACCGCGCTGTGCTGGTCGTTCACCGGCCTCTTCTTCGGCGAGGCCGCACGGCGGATCGGACCGCTGCGCGTCAACCTCCTCCGCCTCCCGCTGGCGCTCGCCCTGCTCACCGCCGCGATGTTCCTGCAGGGACCGGACTTCGCGAGCCTCGATGCGAGGCGCACCGCGTTCCTCGCCGCGAGCGGCGTGGTCGGCCTGGCGATCGGCGACCTCGCCCTGTTCGAGGCGCTGCGCCGCATCGGGACGCGCCTCGCGCTGCTCATGATGTCGCTCGCGCCGATCTTCGCCGCGCTTGGCCGGCCTCGTGTTGCTCGGCGAGGAGCCGGGGCCGCGCGCGCTGGCCGGGATCGTCGTGACGCTCGCCGGGGTGGCGTCGGTGGTCGGCGAGCCGAGGGCGCACGAGGAGGGCGAAGGCCACCGCGGGCCGGGGGCGGCGTTCGCCCTCGTCGCCGCCGCGTGCCAGGGGATCGGGTTGGTGCTGGCGAAGGTCGGCATGGCGGGACAGGTGCCGGCGCTCACCGGGACGTGGGTGCGCATGTGCGCGGCGACCGTGCTGGTCTGGGCGCTCACCGGGCTCGTCGGCCGCGCACGTGATCTCGGCGTGGCCGCCGCCGTCCGGCGGGCGTGGCCGTTCGTGCTCGGTGGCGCCGTCTTCGGGCCGTTCCTCGGCGTCTGGATGTCGCTCGTCGCCGCCCGCGGAACCGAGGTGGGCATCGCGGCGACGCTCATGGCGACGACGCCGGTCCTCGTCATCCCGATCCTCATGGTCGTCGAGCGCTACCGCCCGTCGGCGCGCGCGCTCGTCGGCACCGCCGTGACGATCGCCGGCGTCGCGCTGCTCTTCGCTCGGTAGCTACGGGCCCGTGCAGCCGGCGCGAGGGGCGCCGTCATCCGCTTCCGCTCGCCGGCGCAGCTCGGCCGGGCCGGCCTCCAGCGCCTGCAGCGCGCGGGCTCTCGAGACGCTCCACGTCCGCCAGTCGGCCGCCCGCAGTCGCCGCAGCGTTCTCGCCAGCGCCCCGACGGCCGCCTCACGATCGGCGGGCGCGAGGGTCGCGAGGCCGGCCACGAGCGCAGGGGCGGCGTCCGCGCTCAACGACGCTGCGTATGCGGCGTCGAACCGTCCGCTCGCCGCCGCGCGGGCGAGGTTCACCCTCGCGATGAGGTCGTCCGGGTTGCACACGTTCACTATCGCCGCCACCGCGACGCCGGCGGCCATCGCGCCGAAGGCGAAACGGTCCCGGCGGCCCACGAGGACGGTGGCCGCGAACCACGCCAGCACGACGCCGAGCCACGCCATGAACGCGAGCGTGTACACGCGCAGCTCGGAAAGACCGTACTCCGCCGTGTAGACCAGCATGCGTCGCAGACCCGAGACCATCATGACGGTGAGCAGCACCGCCATCACGCCGGCGAGTCCGCGGTAGATCCGCTCGTCCCGGTCGCCGTTGCGGCGGAGCAGCCAGTGCGACGCCAGGAGCAAAGGCATCGCGAGGGCGGCGACGCCGACGAGCTCGAAGAAGCCGTGGCGCGCGTACTCCGCGTAGGTGAGCCCGGGCAGCGATTCGACGTAGCCCGCGCCGCCGAAGAGGTAGCGCACCTGCACCACGACGAACGAGAGGAAGAGGACGTCCAGCAGTCCGAGAACGAGCCCGGTCTCGACGATGCCCAGGAGGGGTCGCTGCGGCAGGTCCGCCACGAGCGGGACCACGGGCGGCTTCAGGAGCACGCAGCGCAGGACGCCGCCGGCGACCCAGGCGAAGAACCCGGCGAAGAAGATGTGCCCGACGACGACCTCGATGTCGATCCCGAGCACTCTCGTCACCAGCCGCGCAAAGACCGCGTCCGACCCGACCAGCAGCGCACCGAAGACCGCCACGATCGGCGCGGCGATGGCCAGGCCGCGCACCACGGCGATCGCCCGCGCCGCCCGGCGCTCTCCGCGCAGCTCCCGCCAGCGCACGTCGGAGAGCGCCAGGACGGCGCTGCCGAGGGCGGCGTGGACGCCGGTCAGCACCGCGGCCGCGCTCAGCTTGCTGAGGCTCACGGACCGCAGGCGCGCACCGACGACGCGCAGGAACAGGAGCGCCACGACCGTCCCGACCACCACGAGGTCGAGGAGCTTGAGGGCGTCCGAGTCACGCCACGCGAGGCCGAGCGCGAACGCCACGGCGACCGATGCCGGCACGACGTAGCCCCGCACGAGCGCCGGCGCCAGCGCCCGGCGGAGCGCCAGGACCCCCGCGAAGAACGCGGCCATCCAGAGGGCGGCGTTGATCCCCGGCGGGCCCGTGCGCAGGAGGGCGTCGCCGAGCACGCCGAGCCCCCCCGCGGCGCCGAGCACCGCCAGTCCTTGCCTGGTCGTCGTCCCTATCGCCGGCGGGTCCGCCGCCGGCGCGCCGTTCGTCGTCTCCCGGATCGTCATCCCGAGCCTCCTGCCGTTCGAGGACCGTGAAGTACTTTACAGATCAAAGTAACCGGTCAAAAAAAAGACCCGGCGCTAGACGTCCCTGACCGCGTCGATGAGCGCCTCCATGTGGTCCAGGTACTCCTGCAACGCCCGCCGTCCCACGGCGGTCAGGCGGTATTCGGTGTGGGGCAACCGGCCGGCGAACGACTTCGAGCACGCCAGGTACCCGGCCTCCTCGAGTTTGCGTGCGTGCACCGAGAGGCTGCCGTCGGTGAGGCCCAGGAGGCCCTTGATCTCGTTGAAGGAGAGGGCCTCGTTCACCGCCAGCGCGCTCAGGATGCCGAGTCTCGAGCGCTCGTGGATCAGCCGGTTGAGGTCCTTCGCCTCGGCCAATCGCCCCCTCAGTGAGCGCCTCGAGGCCGCCCGGCCGCCGGTGCTGCGCCCGCCGTCCTCGAGCACGTTCGCCCGCCTACCCACCGGACGTCCTCGCGATGACCACCCCGGAGACGATCAGCACCACGCCGAACCCAAACCCCATCAGCGCGTCGCCCCACGCTCGCGGCGAGGCCAGTGCGACCACCCCGGTGAGCATCAGGACCGCGCCCGTCGCCGGCACGGTCCGCACCGAGAACGCCCCGCCGCTCACCACCGCGGCCCCGTAGAGGAGGAGCCACGTCCCGGGCAGGAGGGCGCCCGCCCCGTTGCTCAGGAGGACGACCGTGAGCACGGCGCCCGCGACCAGCGACGGCGTCAGGCCGAGCGCGAACTTCCGCGCCGACGCCCCGAGGAGCGAAACCCCGGTGCGTCGCGCCTTGCGCACCAGGGCGGTGACGCCGATCGCGACGGCGAGCGCCGCCTCGCCGAGCCAGACGGCGAGCCACGCGGCCGACGACACCTGCCGGTGCGCCGTCACGGCGGCCGCCACGGCGCTCGCCCCGATCGCCACCTGACCCCATCCCGGCACCGCGCTGAAGCCCCCCGCGCGTTCCATCGCCTGCCGGATGTAGGCGAGGTTGCTCGCGGCGTGCTCGTGCAGAGCGAGTGGCCGCAGCGGTGAGACCGGATCGACGCCGCCCATGCGCGCAGCCTACACGGGCCGTTTAAGCGCTGTCAAGTACTTTGCTATGTCAAGTAGTGACGGCGACCCGACAGGTCTCGAGAGCGCCCGGCGCCCGTGGCGCCCGCCCTCATGCCTTCGGGTGCGCCTTGTTGTAGGTGTCCATCAGGTGCGCCAGATCCAGGTGCGTGTACCGCTGCGTCGTCGACAGCGACGCGTGCCCGAGCAGCTCCTGGATCGCGCGCAGGTCCATGCCGGCCTCGAGGAGGTGGGTCGCGAACGCGTGCCGGAGCGTGTGCGGGTGGATGTGGCCGGCCATCGCCACCCGGAAGACGGCCGCGTCGAGGATCCGCCGCAGCGAGCGGTCGGAGAGCCGGCCGCCGCGCTGGTTCACGAACAGCGGCTCGCCGGCCGGCACGGAGGTCATCGTCGAGCGCCAGGCGGCGCGGTCGGGGAGGTAGGCGCGCAGGGCCCTCTCGGCTTCGCGTCCGAACGGCACCAGCCGTTCCTTGCCGCCCTTGCCGAGGACGCGGACGAGCCGGCGGGTGAGGTCCACGTCGTCGAGGTCGAGGCCGACGAGCTCGCTGGCGCGCACCCCCGCCGCGTACAGCAGCTCGAGCGCGGCGCGGTCGCGGCGGCCGGCCGGGTCGGCCGGCAGCGCCTCGAGCATGTCCGCGAGCTGGGGCGCGGTGACGACGTCGGGGAGCTTCTTGGGCGCGCGCGGCGTGGGCACCACCGTGGCGGGGTTGGCTCCGACCTCCCCCTCGCGGGCCAGGAACCGGAAGTAGGTCCGCAGCGCGGCGAGCGCGCGCTGCGCGGAGACGCGGGCGAGCTTCCGCCCGTGCAGGTGCGCGAGGTAGGCGCGGACGACGTTGGGGCTCACGCCGCGGGGGTCGCCGCACCCCATCTCGGCGCCCGCGAACGCGACGAACTCCGACACCTCGCGCTCGTACGCCCGGAGCGTGTTGGGCGAGAGGTTGCGCTCGTCGCGGAGGTACGCCGTGAACCCCTCCAGATGCCAGGGCACGCGGGCATTGTAGCGGCTCGTCGCGCCTCGCCTTGACCGCTCCCCCCGATCCCCGATAATGGCGCGACCCTCCGTTCGGGTCGCAACCGTCCATGTGCGGAATCGCCGCCATCGTGAGCCTGGGCCCCCGCGGCGGTGCGGTCGACCGCGCCGAGCTGGTCGCGATACGCGACGCGATGGCCTCCCGTGGCCCCGACGGTTCCGGGGCGTGGCTGTCGGAGGACGGACGCGTCGGCCTCGCCCACCGCCGCCTGGCGATCATCGACCTCTCGGACGCCGCCGCCCAGCCGATGGCGAGCGCCGACGGACGCCGCGTCATCACCTTCAACGGCGAGATCTACAACTACCGCGAGCTGCGCGCGCTCCTGCCCGACGGCGGCGGCCGCCTGCGGACCGCCTCCGACACCGAGGTGCTGCTCGAGCTGTACGCGGCGATGGGGCCGGCGATGCTGCCGCGCCTGCGCGGCATGTTCGCGTTCGCGCTCTACGATCTCGGGGCGCGGCGCGTGCTGCTCGCCCGCGACCTCTACGGCGTCAAGCCGCTGTACTTCGCCTGCGACGGGGCCACCGTGCGGGTCGCCTCGCAGGTGCGCGCGCTGCTCGCCGGCGGACGCGTCTCCCGGCGGCAGGATCCCGCGGGGGTCGTCGGCTTCTTCCTGCGCGGCTCGGTGCCCGAACCGTTCACGCTCTACGAGGCCATCCGGGCGCTCCCCGCCGGCAGCTTCGCATGGGTCGACGAGCGGGGCGTGTCGGAGCCGCAGGCCTACGCGTCGATCGCGGCGATCCTCACCGAGGCGGCGCACGCGCCCTGCCTCCTCGGCGAGCCGGAGCGCGTCGAGGCGATGCGGCAGGCGTTCCTCGAGTCCGTGCGCTACCACCTCGTCGCCGACGTCCGCGTGGGGGCGTTCCTCTCCTCGGGCCGCGACTCGACGTCGATCATCGGGCTCGCCCGCGACGCCGGCGCCGCCGACCTGAAGACCGTGACGCTCGCCTTCTCGGAGTACCAGGGCACGCCCCGGGACGAGGCGCCGCTCGCGGAGGAGGTGGCGCGCTACTACGGCACCGACCACACCACCAGGGTCATCGGCAGGGACGAGTTCCAGCGCGAGTTCCCCAAGGTCGTCGAGGCGATGGACCAACCCACCGTGGACGCCGTCAACTCCTACTTCGTCTCCCGCGCGGTGGCCGAGGTCGGTATCAAGGTGGCGCTCTCCGGCACCGGCGGGGACGAGCTGCTCGGCGGCTACTTCACCTACTGGAAGGTGCCCCTCGCGGTCCGGCTGTGGGGGCTGCCGTCCCGGATTCCGGGGCTCGGCGACGCCGTCCTGGCGGCGTACCGCGCCCTGACGCCGGCGCACAGCGTGCGGATCAGCCCCAAGAGCGGCGCCGTGCTCAAGTACGCCCGCGACTACCCGAGCGCGTACTTCGTGCTGAGGGCGATGTACATGCCGTGGGAGCTGCCCGCGATCGTCGGCCCCGAGGTCGCGCGCGAGGGGATGCGCCGGCTCGACCCGGTCGGGCTGTTCGCGCGCGGGCTCGACCCCGACCCCGGCCGCGCGTTCGAACGGGTCGTCGCGCTCGACTCCCGCTTCTACCTCAAGGACCAGCTCCTGCGCGACATCGACTGGGCGAGCATGGCGCACTCGCTCGAGGTGCGCGTGCCCCTGGTGGAAGCGCACCTGCTGCGGGCCGCCGCGCCGCTGCTCGTGCGCGCCCGGGGCGATCGCAAGCGCTTCCTGCCCGCGAGCCCGTCGAAGCCGCTGCCGCCTGCGGTGTTCACCCGCAAGAAAACCGGCTTCTCGGTGCCGCTGCGCCAGTGGGTGCTGGGTGAGAAGCCCGGCTCCAAGGGGCACGACTTCGGGATGCGGGGGTGGGCGCGACGCCTGTACGACATGGCGTTTCGCCCCGAGGGCGGGATTTGAGCCCCGCGCGGATCTACGCGCTGCACAAACCCCGCAACCTCGTCGTCTCCCGCGTGGCCGAGCGCGGGGCGCGCACCGTGTTCGAGCTCCTCCCCGAGGCGTGCCGCGACTGGTTCGCCGTCGGCCGGCTCGACAAGGACTCCGAGGGGTTGCTGCTGTTCTGCGACGACCCCCGCCTGGCGCAGCGCCTGATGGACCCGGGCGGCGTGGGCAAGACCTACGTCGTCACGGTCGTGGGGCTGCCCGGCGAGGAGGACCTCGAGCCGATGCGGCGGGGCGGTCTCCCGATCGACGGCCGTCCCGCACGTCCCGCCGAGGTTCGCCGGCTCGGCAAGGCGCCGCGCGGCGGCACCCGCCTCGAGGTCGTGCTTCACGAGGGGCGCAACCGCGAGATCCGCAGGCTGTTCGCCGCCGCCGGGTTCAAGGTGCGCCGCCTGGTGCGCACGGCCGTCGGCCCGATCGATCTCGGCGAGCTGCCGGACGGCGACGGGCGCGAGCTCGCGCCCGACGAGGTCGCCGCGCTCCGCGCGTTGGTGCGGGACTGAACCGGGTGTCCGTTCACCAAACGGCCGGCCGCCCGGCGGGCGGCCGGCTCGGCGGCCGTTCTCCGGCCACCGACCTCGCCTCTCCTGTGCCCTGCGCCCTACGCCCTGTGCCCTGGCGGTGTGGGGGCGGGGACCGGCCACGGGAGGGCCGCGCGCCAGCCGCGAATCGCCTCGAGCGCGAAGGCGGCTGCCGCCCGGCGGCGGGCGGCCTTCTCGCGCGGGAGCTCGACCGGCGGGTCGGTCATCAGCCCCCACGCGGCGTTGGCCGGCTGGAAGCGGTGCGGCGGGCGCTCGGTGAGATGGCGCACGAGGCCGCCGTGGGCGGTCCAGCCCGGCGGCGGCGGCGCCTCGCGCCCCGCAAGTTCGGCGGCGAGCGACAGCGCGGCGAGCAGGCCGGTCGCCGCCGACTCCACGTAGCCCTCGACGCCGGTGAGCTGCCCCGCGAGCCGCAGCGCCGGCCTCACCTTGATCCGCAGCTGGGCGTCGAGGTGCTTCGGCGCGCAGATGAACGTGTTGCGGTGGATCATCCCGAGCCGCGCGAAGTGCGCGTGCTCGAGGCCCGGGATCGTGCACAGCACGCGCTGCTGCTCCCCGAACGTCATGCGGGTCTGGAAACCGACCAGGTTCCAGTGTGCCGCGGCGAGGTCGTCGCGGCGCAGCTGCACCACCGCGTACGGCTGCCGGCCGGTGCGGGGGTCGCGGAGCCCGACCGGCTTCATCGGCCCGAAGCGCAGCGTGTCCAGACCGCGTTCGGCCATGACCTCGACCGGGAGACACCCTTCGAAGTAGGGCACGTCGCGCTCGAACTCCTTCTCCGGCACCTTGGCGGCGGATCGCAGCGCCGAGACGAACGCGAGGTAGGCCTCGCGGTCCATCGGCGCATTGAGGTAGTCGTCGCCGCCCTTGCCGTAGCGCGAGGCGCGGAACAGCACGCCCATCTCGAGGGAGTCGGCCGCGACCACCGGGGCGATCGCGTCGAAGAACGAGAGCGAGCCCTCGCCGAGGAGGCCCGTCAACGCCTCGTGGAGCGCGGGCGAGGTGAGCGGGCCGGTCGCGATGACGGCCGGGCCGTCCGGCAGCGCCCGCACCTCATCGCGGACGACCTCGATGCCGGGGTGCCCGAGGACGGCGGCCTGCACCGCGGCCGCGAACGAGGTTCGGTCCACCGCGAGCGCGTCCCCGGCCGGGAGTGCGCTGGCCCGCGCGGCGGCGATCACGAGGGAGCCCATCGCCTCCATCTCGCGCTTGAGCAGCCCGACGGCGTTTTCCGGGTTGTCGGAGCGCAACGAGTTCGAGCACACGAGCTCGGCGAGATCGCCCGTACGGTGGGCCGGCGTCGAGACCCCCGGCCGCATCTCGACCAGGCGCACGGCCACGCCCGCGGACGCAAGCTGCCAGGCCGCCTCGCTGCCGGCGAGGCCGCCGCCCACCACCGTCACCGTCCGATCGCCCATCGCCCTCTCGGCTGCGCCCGAGGCCGTCCGCCCGGGATCTACGCCTTGGCCGGCGCCTCCGGACCCCGGTCCCCGGACTCCGGTCCCCCGTCGCCCGCGGGGCCGCGGTAGTCGCACCCCTCCTTCGCGCACACCCACTCGACGCCGCGCCGCTTGGTCGTCTTCTCCATCACGAACGGCGCGCCGCAGGACGGGCACGGGTGGGGCACCGGCTTGGCGGGCAGGGTGAACGTGCACTTCGGGTAGCGGTCGCACCCCCAGAAGCTGCGCCCCCGGCGCGAGCGCTTCTCGATGACCTCCCCTTCGCCACAGGTGGGGCAGCGCACCCCGGTAGGGGTGTTGGGGCTCGCCTTGCCGCCGACGAGCTTGCGGATCCCCTTGCACTCGGGGTAGCGCGAGCACGCCCAGAACTGGCCGAAGCGCGAGCGCTTCATCACCATCGGGGCGTTGCACTCCGGGCAGAGCGGGGCCTCCTCGGTCGACCCCGGCGCCCCCGGCTCGCGGGTGGTCCGGCAGGTCGGGTAGTTCGAGCACGCGAGGTACTCGCCGTAGCGCCCGAAGCGCAGCACCATCGGCGCGCCGCACGTCGGGCAGACCTCCTTGGTCGCCACGCCCTGGCCCCGCACCGACGTCATCTCGACCTTGGCGCGCTCCAGGTCCCCGGTGAAGGTGGTCCAGAATCGCTCCAGCGCCACCCGCCATTCGAGCTTCCCCTCGGCGATCTCGTCGAGCTCCTCCTCCATGCGGGCGGTGTAGGACTCGTTGATCAGGTCGCCGAACGAAGCGATGAGCAGGCGGCTGACCAGCTTGCCGAGCTCCGTGGGGAAGAACGTCCCCTTCTGCTTCGAGACGTACGAGCGGTCGGAGAGCGTCGAGATGATCTGTGCGTACGTCGAGGGGCGGCCGATCCCGTTCTCCTCGAGCGCCTTCACGAGCGTGGACTCGGTGAAACGCGGCGGCGGCTGGGTGAACTTCTGGGCCGCCGAGAGCTCCTCGAGGGCGAGCGTGGCGCCTTCGACCAACGCCGGGAGGCGCTTGGAGGTGGCCTCCTCGTCCTCCTGCTCCTGCGCGGGCTTGTCGACGAGGAGCTCCTCCTCCTCGCGGTAGACGCGCAGGAAGCCCGGCTCCACCTCGACCTCGCCGCGCGCCTTGAACCCGTACCGCCCGGCCTCGACGAGGACGTCCGTCACGTCGAACTGGGCGGGCCGCATCTGTGAGGCCACGAACCGCTGCCAGATCAGCGTGTAGAGCTTGAGCTCGTCGGGCGCCAGGAAGCGCGCCATCGCATCGGGCGTGCGCGCGGGGTCGGTGGGGCGGATCGCCTCGTGGGCGTCCTGGGCTTCGGAGCGGTTCTTGAAGAAGTTCGGCTTCTCCGGGAGCGTATCGGGGCCGAACTGCGAGCCGATCAGCTCCCGCACCGCGGCGAGCGCCTCGGCGGCGACGCGCATGGAGTCGGTGCGCATGTAGGTGATCAGGCCCACCCGCTCGCCGCCCCCGAGGTCGACGCCCTCGTACAGCTTCTGCGCGAGCTGCATCGTCCGGCGCACCGGGTAGTGGTGGCGCTTGTACGCGGCCTGCTGCAGCTTGGCGGTCACGAACGGCGGCGCCGCCTTTTGCTGCCGGCGGCGCTTGGCGACCTTGGCGACCACGAACGGCCCGGCCTCGGCCTCGCCCTTGACCGCGGCCGCGGTCTCGCCGTCGTGGACCGCGAACTTCTTCCCGTCGCGGGTGGCGAGGCGCGCCACGAACGCCGGCGGCTGCGCGGCGGCGAGGCGGGCGTCGAGGTGCCAGTACTCCTCGGCGACGAACGCCTCGATCGCGTCCTCGCGGTCGCAGATCATCTTGAGCGCCACCGATTGCACGCGGCCGGCGGAGAGCCCGCGCTTGACCTTGTCCCACAGCAGCGGCGACAGCTTGTAACCCACGAGCCGGTCGAGCACACGCCGCGCCTGCTGCGAGTCGACGAGGTTCTGGTCGAGCGGGCGCGGGTGCGCCATCGCCTCGGTGACGGCCCGCTTGGTGATCTCGTGGAAGAGGACGCGCTCGATGGGCTTGTCCACGCCGCCGAGCAGCGCCGCGAGGTGCCAGCCGATCGCCTCGCCCTCGCGGTCGGGGTCGGTGGCCAGCAGCACCCGGTCGACGCCCCGCGCCGCCTCCTGGATCTCCGCGATCACCTTCCGCTTGGCCGGGAGCGCCTGATAGATCGGCTCGAAGCCGTGCTCGACGTCGATGCCGAGGTCGTTCTTCGGCAGGTCGCGGACGTGACCCACCGACGCGAGGACGGCATACCCCTTGCCGAGGTAGCGACCCAGGGTTCGCGCCTTGGCGGGTGATTCCACGATGACCAGCGATCCAGCCACGTCACCTCCGGGGCTGCACTCTAGCAGTGGTGTCAAGGGGCACCGGCGGCGTCACGCGACGACGGGTCACGTCCTGCCGCGAGGACACCGCGTCACCCGCCGGGACCGGGAAGCGTGCGAGAATGGGTCTCGGGTCTAATACGCCACGCGGCGCGCGAGTGGCACGCGACTTGCTCCCGCGGTACTGCTGCACGCTGTCGTCAGGCGGACTGGAAGGGGGACCATGACCAAGAAAGCGCTCTCTCGCGGCGTTCTCACCGGGGCCGGCGCGCTCCTCGTCGCCGTGTCGGCCTGCACGACGGCCACGCCCACGGCCACGCCCGGCGTCGAGCAGGTGGGCAGCACGGTCCTGCGCTACAAGGGGCCGGAGATCGACGCCGCACTCAGCTACCGGTTCGCGAACCTCAACCTCGGAACGGACTGGCTGTTCCTCGACGTCGCGATCTCGGCCAACGGCCGGAACTCGGTGGAGGTCAAGCGGTCGAAGATCGCCGTCCGCACCCCGTCGGGCGAGGTCGTGCCGCTGGCCACCCAGCAGGAGTTCAACGAGGCGTACTCGCAGCTCGCCTCCGCGCTGGCCCGCGCCGAGGTCGCCGCGGAGCCTCTCGACTACTTCCCGTCGCGCCGCCAGATGGGGCTCGACTTCCTGGTCGCGCCGGGCGCCGGGCTCGCCCTCGAGTCGGTGTGGGTGAACGACCAGCAGGTCGCGGTCGGGCGTCTCGCGTTCTTCCTCCCGGGGGAGGTCCAGCAGGGCCCCTACGAGCTGCGGATCGACCTCCCGGAGAGCAAGGTCCGGATCCCGTTCCGCCTCGGGGGGAACTAGCCCAGATGTCTCGCCGGGGTCCGTCGCGAGCGGGCGGAGATGCCGATGATGGTGGGCGCACGTAGGCGTGAGGACCTGAGGCGTACTCAACCGTACGCCGCAGGGTCCGAACGCCGAGTACGCCCGCCAGCGCGGCGAGATCCGCCCGCGCAGCAGGACACCGGCGAGATATACGGGCTAGGGAGCCGTGTGGGCGCGCCGGTACCGGCCATCGGGCTCGCGTACGACCCGCCCGGTCAGCTCGAGCGCGAGGAGCGCCTCCAGCACCTGGGCCACCGGCGAGCCGCTCGCGGCGGCGAGGTGGTCGACGGAGACCGGCTCGCCCGCCGGGATGAACCCGAGCAGCGTGGGCTCCGGACCGGCGCCGGCGGCGGGGCGAGGCGGCAGCCCGAGGACGGCGAGCACGTCGTCCGCGCTGAGCACCGGCGCCGCCCCGGCGCGCAGGAGGCCGTTCGGTCCGGCCGACAGCCGCGAGAAGACCGAGCCCGGGACGGCCAGCACGTCGCGCCCCTCGTCGAGGGCCAGGCGCGCCGTGATGAGCGCGCCGGAGCGCTCGTTCGCCTCCACCACGACGATCGCCTCGGCGAGGCCGGCGATGATCCGGTTGCGCTCGGGGAAGTGGTGCGCCAGAGGCCGGGCGCCGGGCGCGTACTCGGTGAGCAGGCAGCCGTGCGCCGCGATCTCGTCGGCGAGGCTTGCGTGTTCCGGCGGGTAGACGTTGTCGGGCCCGGCGCCCCACACCGCAACGGTGGGCCCGCCGCCGGCCAGGGCGCCGCGGTGCGCGGCGGCGTCCACGCCCCTGGCCATGCCGGAGATCACGGCGACGCCGGCGGCGGCCAGCTCCCGCGCGAGGTACTCGGCGACCTCGCGCCCGTACCCGGTCGCCCTCCGCGCGCCGACCAGCGCGACGGCGTGGCCGGTCGGCAGCTCGCCGCGGGCGAACAGGCCGAGCGGCGGGTCGGCGACGGTCGCGAGGCGCGGCGGCAGCGCGGCGTCGTCGGCCGGGATGAACCGCCAGCCGAGCTCGGCGAGCGCGGCTTCGACGGCCGGTACGCGAAGGAGGGCGTCGCGGACGGCGTCGGCGCTCTCGCCCGCCCGGTCGGGATCAGCCAGGAACGCGCGCGCGGCCGAGCGGGCCTTGCGGCCGCCCTCCTGATGCGCAATCACACAGGCCAAAGCGAGACGGAATGCGGGAATGCGGGCCTCCGTTTGAGCCTATAATACCCGTACGGTTTCGGGGGTGCTATGAAGCGGCGGCTGGTTGTCCTGGGAGCGGCGGTCATCGCCTGTGGCGCGTGCGCCAGCAGCGGCGCGCGGGGAACGGCCCGCGCCGAAATGCGCGAAGGGGTCAAGGCCGCACAGCGCAACTACTGGCAGGAAGCGCTGTTCCGCTTCGAGAAGGCGAGCTCGATCGAGCCGGCGAACACCGAGGTGCTCAACAACGTCGCGGTCGCGCTCGAGGCGTTGGGACGCTACGACGAGGCGCTCGCCACTTACAAGAAGGCGCTCGCGACCGGGACCAAGCCGATCGCCCTGCGGCGCAACTACGCCCACTTCGCCGAGTTCTACTCCAGCTACGCCAAGGGGGCCAAGCCGAAGGAGGGGGGCAGCGATGCGAGCCACTAGGCTGGCGCTTGCGGCCCTCCTCGCCGCGGGCGCCGCTTCGGCCGGCGTGCGCGAGGTCGAGCTGTCGCTCCCGGTACGCTCCAAGCTGGCGTGGTCCGGCCACGAGAAGCTCTACATCGGCCCGTTCATCCGCGAGAAGAAGGGCGACGAGAAGAAGAGGGACGAGGGCCTCAACTTCGACGTGGCCGCCGAGTTCGATCGCTACATCCGCAAGATGCTGCGCAAGGAGAGCAAGTTCCTGCTCCTGCCGGCGATCGACGGGCTGCGCCCGCCGACCTCCGACCCGCTGCGTCTCGCCAAGGCGGCCGATTTCTGGCGCGACGTTGGCACCCGTTCGGGCGCCGACTACATCGTCGCCGGGTCGATCGACTTCGAGGTCCAGGACCGCAGCGGGATGAAGACCGAGGAGTTCGAGTCGCCCCTCGACGGGCGCAAGTACTACCGCCAGGTGATGGTCGAGCAGACCGGTTTCTCCTACGACATCATGCTCGACATCTACGACGCGCGCACCGGCGCGTTGATTTTCGAGCAGCCGCTCAAGGACTTCCAGGAGAAGCCGGAGCGCAACTTCGACGAGTTCACCGGCATGTTCGCCAACCTGTTCGCGCTCGAGAACCAGCTCATCGGCGTGTTCGTCCCGCGCACCGTCAAGACCAAGCGGCTTCTCTTCACACCGTAAGGGGAGGCTCGATGAGGCGTCGCTCTCTTGTCCCCGTCCTGGCTCTCTTGCTCGCCGCGCCGGCCCTGGCCCAGGAGTACACGTTCTTCGGCAAGAACAAGGTGCGCTACGACACCTTCAACTGGAAGGTGTACGAGACCCCCCACTTCCAGATCTCGTTCTACGACCGGGTCGAGCCGGACCTGCCCAAGCTCGCGTCGTTCGCCGAGAGCGCCTACGACGAGCTGGCGCGCCGGCTCAACTACCAGATCCCGCAGAAGGTCCCGATCATCGCCTACGCGACCCACGCGGAGTTCGAGCAGACCAACGTCCTCGTCGATTTCATCCCCGAGGGGGTCGGGGCGTTCGCGGTCCCGTCCCGCAACCGCATGGTGCTGCCCGTGGACCTGCCCGACGAGATGCTGCAGAAGCTGGTCCAGCACGAGCTGACGCACGTCTTCCAGTTCGAGATCTGGTTCCAGGGGAAGCTCGGCAAGGCTCTCGCCGCCAACCCGCCGCAGTGGTTCAGCGAAGGGATGGCGTCGTACATGGGCAACGACGAGGACGCGCGTGCGCGGGAGTTCATGCGCGACGCCGTCGCCTCAGACCGTGTGCCGTCGGTCAACGACGACGTCTACGGCTACTTCGCCTACCGGTTCGGCCACATGGTCTTCCAGTTCGTGGAGTCGGAGTGGGGCGTGGAGGGTCTGCGGGACTTCGTCATCGAGTTCCGCAACACCCTCGGCAGCGGCGTCCAGAAGGCGATCAAGCGGGCGTTCGACCTCGACGTCGAGGAGTTCGACGCGCGCTTCCGCAGTTGGCTGCGGAAGTACTACCAGCCGGTGCTGACGGACCGCGGCGACCCGCGCGAGTTCGGTCCCGCGTTCAGGGTCGCCGAGGAGCGGGGCTCCTACGAGACCTCGCCGGTCGCGTCGCCCTCGGGCGACCTCGTCGCGGCGTTCTCGACGTACAAGGACGACGTCGACGTCGTCCTGCTCGGCGTGCCCAACCGCAAGCTCTTCCGCAACCTGACGCCGGGCGAGACGACCCGCTACGAGTACCTCGTCGCTCAGATGCTGACCGTCGGACCCGACCGCGGCCGTGACATCGCGTTCTCGCCCGACGGCGACCGCGTGGCCGTGTTCGCCCGTCACGAGCGCGGGCGCGTCCTGCTCCTGCTCAACGCGCTCAAGGGCGGCATCGCGCGGGAGATCCCCATCCGCGTCGATCAGGCGATGGAGCCGGCGTATGCCCCGGATGGGAAGACGATCGCCTTCCACGCCTTCGCCGGCGGGCGGGCCGACATCTACCTGCTCGACCTCGCCTCGGGGAAGCTCGCGAACCTCACCAACGACGACGCGTACGACTCCGACCCGGTGTTCACCCCGGACGGCAAGCACCTCGTCTACAGCTCGGTCACCGCCGACAACTCGAAGCTCTTCGAGATCTCCCTCGCCGACCCCACCCAGCGGCGCCAGCTCACGTTCGGACCCGGCGACGACGAGGGCGCGTGTTACTCGCGCGACGGCAAGAAGCTGTACTTCTCCTCGGACCGCGATCAGGGCATCTTCGACCTCTACGCGCTCGACCTGACCACGCGCGATCTCTCGCGCCTCACCCGGGTGATCGGCGGCGCGCTCAGCCCGGTCGCCGTGCCCACGCGGGACGGCGAGCGCATCGTGTACCAGGCGTTCACGAAGGGACGCGAGTGGCTCTACGAAACCGACCCCGAGAAGGGCACGCCCGTGGGGAAGGAAGAGGCCCCCGCCGCCGTCAAGGAGCGGGCGCCCTACGTGCCCGCGGTCACGGTCGAGGTCAACAAGGCGAAGATCGAGGTCGTCAAGAAGCACAAGCTGTTCGTCGACAATGCGCAGGTTCTGGTCGGCGTCAACAGCGACAACACCGTAATCTCCCAGACCTACCTCTCGTTCGCCGACAACTACGGCGACCGCCGGTTGGACCTGCTCTTCGAGTCGGTCAGCGGGTTCTCCAACTTCCAGTTCTCCTACCTCAACCTGTCCAAGCGGCTCGACTGGGGCGTGACCGTCTTCGACAACCGCAGCTACTACGTGTACGCCGCCTCGGCCGAGGGCAACATCGCCCGGCAGCAGCTTTACCGGGAGACGGGAGTGGCGCTGTTCGCGGATTACCCGCTCTCGATCTACCACCGCGTGAACGCCGCGGTGGGTTACATCGACCGCGAGCTCGACTACCCAATCCAAGACCCCAACACCGGTCAGATCGGAATCCTGGCGGTCACGGACAAGGTCCCGTTCGCCCAGCTCGGCGTCACCGGCGACACCACCTACTGGCAGAACTACGGCCCGCACGGCGGCCACCGCTACCAGCTCAACTACAGCTACGCCTACCGGGCGAACGGCGGCGGTACGCTGTCCAAGGACATCACCTTCGACGGCCGCGCGTACGTGCCGTTCTCCAGGCGGAACGAGTTCGCGTTCCGCCTCTACGCCGCGTCGGCGGCCGGGCAGCAGCCCAACATCTACTACTTCGGCGGCCTCGACACGCTGCGCGGCTTCGACTACCAGAGCCTCGCCGGCAACCGGGCGGCCTTCCTGAACTCCGAGTGGCGCTTCCCGCTCATCGACCACCTCGTCCTGCCGTGGCTGCACCTCACGAACATGCGAGGCCGGTTCTTCCTCGACGTCGGCGGCGCCTGGTTCGACTACCCGGGCTACCGGCAGCCGTTCCGCTGCGTCAACAACAACCAACTGCAGGACTGCGTCTCGTCGTACGGCTTCGGCCTCTCGCTCTACCTGTTCGGCCTGCCGGTCAACTGGGACTTCTCGAAGCAGTGGGACTTCAAGCACACCCTCGACAAGTCCAACCAGACGTCGTTCTGGATAGGGTTCCAATACTGACGCGGACGCCCGCCGGGCGGCGAGGTTCGCGAGCGGAGCCCGCGCCTGTTGGCGGGCTCACGAAGGGTCCGGCCGCACCGGCGTTCTATGCGCCCGCAGCAGGCTTTCGCGGGCATTTAGGGGCCAGCGAACCGGTTGTGAATTACGTGCCGCAGCATGCTGATCACAGCCAACCGACGGGACGCGCTACACTGTCACAAATACGTGGGGCAGGTGTGAAGCCGCGGATCGCGATCGCGCACGATTTCCTCGTTCAATACGGTGGCGCGGAGCGCGTGCTGGAGGTGCTCTGCGAGATGCTCCCGGGCGCGCCGGTGTTCTCGCTCTTCTACGACGAGCAACGGACCCGGGGACGCTTCCGAGCGCAGGACGTTCGCACCTCGCCGCTGAACCGCATCCCGCTCGCCGGGCCGCGCATCGGCCGCCACCACCACCTGTTCTTCTGGAGCTTCCCGAGAGCCGTCGAGAGCTTTGACTTCTCCGGCTTCGACATGGTGTTCTCCTCGAGCGCGTCGTACTCCAAGGGCGTGCAGCCGCCCTCACACGTGCCGCACGTGTGCTACTGCTACACCCCGACGCGATACCTCTGGGAGGACATCCGCAAGTACGTCAACGGCGCCCTGGCCACCGCACCTGTGAGGGCGGTCGGAGAGACGCTGTTCCGAGTCATGCGGCGCTGGGACCGCAAGGCGGCGCTGCGGCCGACGAAGCTCGTCGCAATTTCCACGTACATCGCCGAACGGATCCGCGAGGTCTACGGGCGAGTTCCGGACGCGGTGATCTTCCCGCCGGTGGACACGGTGACGTACGCGCCCGGCGGCGATCCGCCCCGGCAGCCGCAGGACGGCTACCTCCTCATGGTGGGCCGGCTTCTCCCCTACAAACGGTTCGACCTCGGCATCGAGGCGTGCACCCGCCTCGGCCGGCCCCTCAAGGTCGCGGGCGTCGGGCGGGAGCGCGCTCGCCTCGGGGCTATCGCCGGCCCGACGGTCGAGTTCCTCGACTGGGTCGACGAGGCCGAGCTCCCGCGTCTGTACCGCGGCGCCCGCGCGCTCATCTTCCCCCAGGTCGAGGACTTCGGGCTCGTGGCGGCGGAGGCCGTCGCGTGCGGCACGCCGGTGATCGCGTACCGCGGCGGCGGCGCGCTCGACATCGTGCAGGAGGGCCGCAACGGGTGCTTCTTCGACCGCCAGGATCCCGAGTCGCTCGCCGCAGCGATCCGGCGGCTCGACGCGACCCGCTTCCAACCCCGTGCGGTGAGCGAGACGGCGCAGCGCTTCGCCAGGCCCCGCTTCGAAGCCGAGATCCTCGCGGCGCTTGCTGGCGTGGCGGCCTCCGGCGCGGGCGGAAGCGCCGCGGCAGCGGGAACGGTCATGGCAGCGAGCCGCGCTCTGATCCCGACCAGCCCTCGAGGCCGTGCCCGCAACGCCCCTGTCGGGGACGCCGTGGTGCGGACCCTTGCGTACGCGGACGTCTTCGATTACCCGCTGACCGCGGCCGAGGTGCACCGCGACCTCGTCGGGCTGCGCGCCGGCTTCGAGGAGGTCGCGGCCGCCCTCGACGATGCGACCGGGCCCGGTGGAACGGTGGCGCGCGTCGGTGGTCACTACGCCCTCGCCGGCCGGGAGGGGCTCGCCGCGACCCGCGCTCGGCGCGAGGCGGCGGCGGCGGCCATGTGGCCGTGCGCGCGGCGGTCGGCCCGTGTGCTCGCGGCGCTGCCTTGGGTCCGCATGGTCGCCGTGACCGGCTCGCTCGCGGTCGACAGCGTCGAGACCGACGCGGACGTCGACCTCATGGTCGTCGCGGCGCCGGGCCGCGTGTGGTCGTGCCGCGCGGTGGTGACCGCCTTCGCCCGGGCGGCGAGCCACCGCCGGCCGGCCCTCTGCCCGAACTACGTGATCTCCGGAGGCGTGCTCAGCCTCGACGAGCGCTCGCTGTACACCGCCCACGAGCTCCTCCAGATGGTGCCGATGGCCGGTCGCGAGACGTACCTGCGGCTGCTCGAGGCGAACCCTTGGACGAGCGAGTTCCTGCCCAACAGGACCGTAGGCGTGCCCCCCGATGCGGCGTTGACCGCGGTCGGCAGCGCCTTCTCCCGCATCACCGAGCGTCTCCTGGGCGGGCGCGCCGGCGAATCGTTCGAGAGGCGGGTGGGCCGTCTTCAGACGTCGCGCCTGCGACGGAAGATCCGACGCGGCCGGCTGGGCGCGCGCGAAGCCGAGCTCGGCGCCGACACCTTCAAGGGCCACTTCGACGCGCACGGCGCCAGGATCCTCGCGACGTGGGCGACCCGGACGGCGCGCGCCATGGGGCCGGGATGAGCGCCGACGTCCTCCTCGGGGCGTCGTACTACCTGCGCTTCGACCCGAAGCTGGAGCGCGCGATGCAGCCGTACCCGCCGCTCGGCACGCTGTACGCGGCAAGCCTGCTCCGCGAGCGCGGGTTCTCGGTCGCCCTGTTCGACGCGATGCTCGCGGCCTCGGAGGAGGAGTGGGCCGACGCGCTCGACCGCACCTCGCCGCGCTTCGCCGTGCTCTTCGAGGACAACTTCAACTACCTGTCGAAGATGTGCCTGCTGCGCATGCGCGAGGCCGCGTTCACGATGATCGCGGCGGCGCGGCAGCGGCGCTGCACGGTGATCGTGTGCGGATCGGACGCCTCGGACCACGAGGCCGAGTACCTCGCGCGCGGCGCCGGTTTCGTGATCATCGGGGAGGGCGAGGTCACGCTGACCGAGCTGCTCGACCGTCTCTCGGGGCGCAGCGCGACGCCGCTCGAGGCCATCGCCGGCCTCGCGTTCGCGGACGCCGCCGGCGCCGCGCCGGAGGAGGGCGCTCCGACCGCCGTGGTCAGGACCAAACCGCGGCCGGTCATGGCGGAGCTCGACGCGCTGCCGTTCCCGGCGTGGGATCTCGTCGACGTCGACAGGTACCGCCGCACCTGGCTCGAGCACCACGGCTACTTCTCGATGAACATGGCCACGACGCGCGGCTGCCCGTACCACTGCAACTGGTGCGCCAAGCCGATCTGGGGCCAGCGCTACCACGCGCGCTCCCCTGAGAACGTGGTCGCCGAGCTCGCGTGGCTCAAGGCGACCTACCACCCCGACCACGTCGCGTTCGCCGACGACATCTTCGGCTTGAAGCCGGGCTGGGTCGGCCGCTTCGCGGAGCTCGTCGAGGCACAGGACGCCCGCGTCCCGTTCAAGAGCCTGCACCGCGTCGACCTGCTCCTCAAGGGCGACACGGTGCCCGCGCTCGCCAGGGCCGGGGCGAGGACCATCTGGGTCGGGGCCGAATCGGGTTCCCAGAAGATCCTCGACGCGATGGACAAGGGGACGAAGGTCGAGCAGATCTACGAGGCCTCGCGCCGCCTCCACGACGCCGGCATCGAGGTCGGCTTCTTCCTCCAGTTCGGCTACCCGGGCGAGACCCGCGAGGACATCGAGGCGACGCTGCGCATGGTGCGGGCGTGCGAGCCGGACGACATCGGGATGTCGGTTTCCTACCCGCTGCCGGGGACGCGTTTCTTCGCGGCGGTGCAGGAGCAGTTGGGCAGCCAGCGCAACTGGCGCGACTCCGACGACCTCGCGATGCTCTACCGCGGCCCGTTCGCGACGGCGTTCTACCGCCAGCTCCACACCACGCTGCACCGCGAGTTCCGCGCGCGCAAGGCGTGGCGCGAACTGCGGGCCGTGCTCCGCCGTCCGCTCGCCGTGCGCGGCCGCCACCTCCGCCAAGCGTTGACGTTCGTCCACAACGCCGCCGCGCTCCCGCTCGCCCGCATCCGCCTGCGGCGCATGGCGCACCGTCCCAACGAGGGACTCGGTTCGCTGCCCCACATGCCCCCGGGCGCCGCCGCGTTGCCCACGGTGCAGGAGGGGGAACCGTGAGCGTCCCGGTCGACCTCGTCCAGACCAGGGTTGCCTTCGACAGCGTCGCGGCCTTCTACGACGGGCCGTTCGGGAACAACTCGATCGTCCAGCGGATGCGCGGGGAGCTGCTGGCGACGGTCACCGGCCGCGTGGCCGCGGGCGGGCGTCTCCTCGACCTCGGCTGCGGCACCGGGCTCGACGCCGTGGCGCTCGCGGCGCGCGGCTACCGCGTGACCGCGATCGACTCGTCGCCCGCGATGGTCGCGCGCACCCGGGCCCGAGCGGCCGCCGAGGGGCTCGGAGACCGGGTCGCCGCCCGGGAGCTCGGGATCGAGGCGCTCGAGCGGCTCGACGAGACGCCTTTCGACGGGGTCTACTCCGACCTCGGCGCGCTCAACTGCGTCCCCGACCTGGCGGCCCTGGCGGCGCGCTGCGCGGCGCTGGTCGCCCCCGGGGGCCCGCTCGTGGTCTCCGTCATCGGCCGCCTGTGCCCGTGGGAGCTCGCGTACGCCACGCTGCGGGGCGACATCGGTCGCGCCCGCGTTCGCTTCGCGTCGGGCCCGGTGCCGGTGAGCCTCAACGGGCACACGGTGTGGACCTGGTACTACCGCCCGCGCGAGTTCGCGCGGCCGTTCCGCGCCTCGTTCGCCCTCGAGGGGTACCGGGCCCTCGGCCTCTGCCTTCCGCCGCCGTACCTCGTCGGCCTCGCCGAGCGCCGGCCGGCGCTCGCCGGCGCGCTCGCCCGGCTCGATCGCCGGGTCGGCGGCTGGCCGGTGCTCCGCAACGCCGGCGACCACTTCCTGATGGTGCTCCGCCGGCATGGCTGATCTCGCCACCGTCCTCGAGCGGGCGGCCACGGCCGGGCCGCTCCTCGCGTGTCCCCAGTGCGCGCACGCCCTGGCCCTCGCGCCGGACGGCGGACGTTGCGCGGCGTGCGGGCTGGCCTTCCCCTGCGTGGACGGGATCTGGCGGCTCTTGACGCCGCCCCGGGAGCGCGCTCGTGCCCGCTTCGTCGCCGAGTACCGGCAGGTGCGGCGCGCCGAGGGGTGGGGAAGCGACGACCCGGCGTACTACCGGGCGCTCCCGGAAACCGGACCGCGCGACCCGCGCGCCGCGCACTGGCGAATCCGCGCCGCGAGCCTCGCCGCGCTTTCCGACCGTGTGGTCGCGCCTCTGGAGCGCGCCCTCGGGCGGCCGCTCTCGGTGCTCGACCTCGGTTCCGGCAACGGCTGGCTTTCGGCCCGTCTGGCGTCGCGCGGGCACCGCGTGGCCGCGGTCGACCTCTCCGACGACCCGCGCGACGGGCTCGGCGCGCACCGCCACTACGAGGCGCCGTTCGTGCCCGTGCAGGCGGACTTCGACGCGCTGCCGTTCCCGGACGGGGGGGCCGACCTCGCGGTGTTCAACGCGTCGCTCCACTACGCGCCCGAATGCAGCGCGACGCTCGCCGAGGCGTTGCGGGTGCTCCGCCCGGCCGGCCGGCTCGTGGTCATGGACACCCCGTTCTACAGGAACGCGGAGAGCGGCGCCCGCATGGTCCGCGAGCGCGAGGCGGCGTTTCTCGCCGCGCACGGGTTCCGTTCCGATGCGGCCGGCGGCGAGGGGTTCCTCACCTACCGGCGCCTCGCGGCGCTGGCGGGGGCGCTCGGCGTGCGGTTCAGGCTCCTCCGCCCAAGGACGTTCTGGCCGATGGCCGCCGCGAGCCTGGCGAGCCGGCTCGCCGGCCGTCGCGAGACGTCGGTGTTCCCCCTCGCCGTGGGGGCGCGCCCGTGACCGAGCTGGTGCTGCCGCTGCCGGGCCCGCTGCGCCGCGCGTTCGGCTGGGCTTCGTACTTCCGCTTCGTGCTCTTCCAGCGGCACCGGCACGGCCACCTCGTGTTGGAGAACGTCGCCGGTTTCCCCGTCGTCGTCCTGCCCCACGTCTTCAACCCGAAGCTCTTCCGCACCGGCGAGCTGCTCGCCGGCTCGCTCGACGAGTCCGTGGTCAGGCCGGGCGCGTCCGTCCTCGACCTCGGCACCGGCTCCGGCGTCGCCGCGGTGGCCGCGGCCCGTCTCGGCGCCCGTGTCGTGGCCGTCGACGTGAACCCGCACGCGGTCCGCTGCGCGCGCATCAACGCGCTCCTCAACCACGTGGACGGCCGGGTCGACGTCCGCCTCGGGAACCTGTTCGCGCCGGTGGCCGGGCAGCGGTTCGACCTCGTGCTCTTCAACCCGCCGTACTTCCGCGGCGCCCCGCGCGACCTCCTCGATGCCGCCTGGCGGAGTGAGGACGTGGCGGAGCGTTTCGCCGCCGGGCTCTCCGAGCACCTCGCCCCGGAAGGACGCGCGATCGTGCTGCTGTCGACCGACGGCGATGCGCCGGGGTTCCTCGCGGCGCTCGCCGGCGCCGGCCTGCGGACGGCCGTGCGCCGCCGCGACGAGCGCCTGCACGAGGTGCTCACGCTGTTCGAGGTGACCGCGTGAGCCGCCTCGTCCTCTACAACCCGCCGAGCTCGGCCGGCCGCAAGCCGGTGCTGCCGATGTCGCTGCTCGCGCTCGGTGCGCTCCTCGAGGGCCGGCACGAGTACCGTATCGTGGACGGCAACCTCGAGCCCGACCCTCTCGGCACCCTCGACGCGGCGATCCGCGAGGACCGCGCCGACATCCTGGCGGTGACCGTGATGCCGGGCCCCCAGCTCGCCGACGCGGTCCCTGTCTGCCGCGAGCTCAAGGCGCGCCACCCGCGCCTTACGGTCGTCTGGGGCGGGTACTTCCCGACGCAGCACTACGACGTCTGCCTGCGCGCCCCGTTCGTGGACGTGGTCGTCCGCGGCCACGGCGAGCGGGTGTTCGCCGACCTCGTCGACGCGCTGGACCGCGGCGACGCGCCGGCCGCCGGGCCGGGGCTCGCCGTACGCAACGCCGGGAGCGGCGAGGTCGCCGCCGGAAGCGTCGCCGTCATCCCGCACCCGCGGGAGCTGCCGGGGTTCCCGTACCACCGCGTGCCCATGGCGCGCTACCCCCGGCGCACGTTCCTCGGGCGGCGCACGCTCGCGCACCACTCGAGCTACGGCTGCCCGTTCTTCTGCAACTTCTGCGCGGTCGTCAACCTCGTCGGCGGCCGCTGGCTCGCGCAGAGCGCGGAGCAGACCGCCGCCGTGGTGCACCGGCTCGTCCGGGAGTGGGGCGTCGACGCCGTCGAGTTCTACGACAACAACTTCTTCGTCCAGGAGGCGCGGACGGCCGAGTTCGCGGAGCGCGTGGCGCCACTGGGGATCGCCTGGTGGGGGGAGGGCCGGATCGACACGCTGCTGCGCTACTCGGAGCGCACGTGGACGCGGATGCGCGACGCGGGGCTGAGGATGGTGTTCCTCGGCGCCGAGTCCGGCTCCGACGAGACGCTCAAGCGCATGAACAAGGGCGGCGCCGCGTCGACCGAGAAGACGCTCGAGATCGCGGCCAAGATGCGGCAGCTCGGGATCGTGCCCGAGTTCTCCTTCGTCCTCGGCAACCCGCCCGACCCGGAGGGCGACACCGACTCGACGCTTTCGTTCGTGCGGCGGATCAAGAGGGTCAACCCGGCCGCCGAGATCATCCTCTACGTCTACACGCCGGTGCCGCTCGCCGGGACGCTCTACGACGAGGCGAAGGCGAGCGGCTTCGCGTTCCCCGAGACGCTGGAAGAGTGGGTCGGAGAAGCCTGGCAGGAGTTCAGCCAGCGCCGCAGCATCCGCATGCCGTGGCTCGACGATCCGATCCGGCGCAAGGCGCACGATTTCGAGCGCGTGCTCAACGCCTACTACCCGACCGCCACCGACGCGAAGCTGACGCGCTTCCGGCGCGGCGTGCTGAAGACCGTCAGCGCCTGGCGGTACCACCTGCGCGTCTACGGCCACCCGGTCGAGTTGCGCGCCCTCCACAGGCTGGTCGCGTACCAGCGGCCCGAGACGAGCGGGTTCTAGGAGACCGGCGTGAGCGCACGGAGCCGCTTCGCAACGCTCGTCAGGCGGACCACGGAGCTCGTGGCGGGGGACGACTACGACCGGGCCGACGGCCGCTGCCGCCTGGGGCCGGAGTGGCTCGTCCTCGTCGTCAACAATTTCTGCAACCTCCACTGCCGGATGTGCGACGTCGGCCTCGGCGAGTCCGCGAGCGTCTTCTGGGCGCACATGATCGGGGACGACCGCCGCAACATGTCGCTCGAGATGCTGCAGGCCGTCCTCGACCAGGCAACCTCGTTCCGCCCCCGCCCGAGGATCGGGCTCGCGTTCACCGAGCCGCTCATCCACCCGAGGATCGTCGATTTCTGCCGCGCGGCGGCCGGCCGCGGGTTCTTCTGCAGCATCACCAGCAACGGGTTCATGCTGCCGCAGCTCGCCGACGCGCTGGTCGAGGCCGGCCTCTCGGAGATCACGATCTCGATCGACGGCCCCGAGGAGGTGCACGACCGCGTGCGCGGCCGCGCCGGCTCGTTCCGCCGCCTGTACGCCGGGATCGAGGCGCTCAACGAGGCGAAGCGGCGGCGGCGGGTCTCGCACCCGCGGGTCCGCTTCTCGTACACGATCACGGACGAGAACACCACCGCGATGCTCGCCTTCGTGCGCGCCGTCGAACCGCTGCAGCCGAGCGCGTTCTGCTTTTCGCACCTCAACTTCATCACCGACGAGATGGCCGCCGCGCACAACGCCGAGCACGGCGGCGCCTGGGCGGTTGCGCGCTCGAACCTCGGCAGCATCGAGCCGGGGCGCATCGACCTCGACGCGATGTGGGGCGCGCTCGCCGAGCTCAAGGCGTACGCCCGCTCGCGGCCCGGCTTCCCGGCGCTCGTCATCGTTCCGGATCTCACGTCGCGGGACGACCTCGACGTCTACTACCGGGAGCCGATGCGCTTCGTCGGCGGGCGGAACTGCACCGACCCCTGGCGGATGATGATGGTCCGCACGGACGGCACCGTGATTCCGGCCCACTCGCGCTGCTACAACGTCCCGCTCGGCAACGTCGGGGAGACGACGCTGTCGGCGATGTGGAACAGCTCCGGAGCGCTCGCGTTCCGGCGGAAGCTGAAGGCGGCGGGCGGCACGCTGCCCGCGTGCGCCCGCTGCTGCGGCGTGATCGGCAAGCCCGCGCAGGCGACGCCTGCGGGGGCGCCTGCCTCGTAGGTTGCGATGAGATCTCCGACGTTGCCAGACGCCCCGGCCGTCGACGCGACGCCGGCCGGCGTGAGGGCGCGCGCGCTCGGCGCCTCGCGGGGCTCCCGGGAGCGCCGGGCGCTCCAGCTCGCCCTCTGGGTGCTGGTGGGTTGCCTCGCCGTGCGCGCGCTCCCGGTCGTGAGGGCGGCGGCGCTCGAGAGGTCGCCGTGCTTCACGGTGTACTACACGCTCTCGCGGCTGCTCGTGCGGGGCGGGGCGCTCGCCGGGACATACGACGACGCCACGTTCGCCGCCGAGCTCGGGCGCGTGCAGCCGGGGCTCGTGGACATCAACGTCAACCCGCCCACGACCGCGCTGCTCGCGCTGCCGCTGGCGGGCCTCCCGCTCCCGACCGCGCGCGCCGCGTGGGCCGGGGTCAACGTGGCCCTCCTGCTGGCGACCGTAGGCTGGATGGCCTGGGAGGCCGGCCTCGGGGCCGTTTGGCTGCCCGCGCTGTTCGCCGCCGCGATCGCCTGCGAACCGGTCCTCGCCAACCTCGCCCTCGGCCAGGTCTACGTCCCGATGCTCGCCCTCGAGGTCCTCGCCTGGCGCGGCTACCGCCGGGACTCGAACGCCACCCTCGGGGTCGCGTTGGGGGCGATGCTCGCGCTCAAGGTCGCCGGGGTGCTGCTCGTGCTGCTGCTCGTGACCGAGCGGCGCTGGCGTGCGCTCGCATGGACGGCCGGGACCGGCGCGGCGCTCGTGCTCGCGAGCTGGCCGTGGACGCGCCTCGCGGCGTGGCGGGGTTTTGCGGCCGCGCTCACGGCCTCGGGCCGGGCGCCGGAGACGACGGTCACCGCCTACCAGACGCTGCCCGGCCTCGTCCGCCACCTCACGGTGTTCGACGCCCGCTGGAACCCGTCGCCGCTGGTGCGCGCGCCCGCGCTGGGCGCCGGGGTGGCGGCGGGGGCGGTTCTCCTGGCGGTCGTCCTCCTCGTCGTGCTCGCTCGCCGGACCGGCGTGGAGCCCGCGCCGCGCTTCGCCGCGTACGCGGTCGCGGGCGTCCTCCTGACGCCGCTCGCGCTCGACTACCACTACGTCCAGCTGCTGCTCCCAGTGGCGCTGCTCGCCGGGTGCACGCGCCGCCACGGCCCCGTCCTCGCCTGGTGCGCCCTCGGCGCCTCGGCGCTCATGCTCGGCGCCGACCTCCCGTACCGCTCGCCGCGCCTCGCTTCCGGCGCCTGGGCCCTGCTCGCCTACCCCAAGCTCTACGGCGCCCTGTTGCTCTGCGCCCTCGCGCTGTGGCGGCCCCGCGGCCGGCCGCCGGAGGCCTCGCATGCCCGGGCGTGAGGTCGCCGCCGCGTATGACGCGATCGCGGCCGACTACGACGGCCTCATCCGCGACGACGAGTGGATCCGCCGCGAGATCTGGGCGCACTACGCCGAGGTGTTCCGGCCGGGCCAGCTCGTGCTCGACGTGTCGTGCGGCACGGGGATCGACTCCGTGTTCCTCGCGAGCCGCGGGGTTCGGGTCGTCGCGTCCGACATCTCCGCCGGCATGCTGCGCCAGCTCCAGGGCAAGGTCGCCCGCGAGGCGCTCGCGCGGCAGGTCGTGACGTGCGTCGCGGACAGCGCCGAGCTCGCCGGCTTCCGGCCGGGCGCGTTCGACGGGATCGTGTCCGCCTTCGCGGGCCTCAGCACGCTTCCCGACCTGCGGCGCTTCGCCTCCGGCGCCGCGCGCCTCCTGCGCCCCGGGGGGCGGATGCTGCTGCACCTGCTCGGGCGCTTCTCGCTGTGGGAGTGGCTCGGCCACCTCGCGCACCGGCGGTTCCCCGAGGCGGCCGGCCTTCGGCGCAACGCGGAGCGCACCTACGCGATCGCCGGCCACCCGCTCCGCCACTACCTCCACCTGCCCGGCGAGGCCTACAGCCGGTACTTCGCGGCCGACTTCGCGCTCCGCCGGAGCTACAGCCTCGGGGCGCTGCGCCCGCCGACCGGCGTGCGTCTGGTCCCGAACCTGGCCGCCACCGGTCTGGGGTGGCTCGAGGCCCGCCTCCGCGGCCGTCGGCCCGTCCTCGACTGGGGCCGCTACTTCGTCCTCGACCTCGAGCGCAAGACCGAGGCTGGGGGAGCGGTCGTTGCCTGAACGCCCGCCGCCCGCAACCGCGGCTCCGGGCACCGGTCCGGCCTGGGCTGGATGGCCGCTGGCCCTGACCGCCGTCGCACTGCTCGTGCGCGTCGTCGGCGCCGCCGCCACCGGGTTCGACGGGCTGTACGGGCAGGATCCGTTCGCCTACTTCGACTACGCTCGGACTCTTTACGCGGCGCTCCACTCGCTCGCCCCGCCGCCGCCGTTCTTCTACCCGATCGGGTACCCCCTGCTCGCCGCGCTCGCCATGCTCGTCACCGGGGTCCACCCGGTCACGGCGCAGGCGGTGAGCGTGCTCGCGGGGGCCCTGGCCGCGCCCGCCTCGTACGCGCTCGTGCGCGAGCTCAGGCCGAGCGCGACGGTCGGCGCCGTCGCCGCCGGCCTCCTGGCGGCGTTCGCGCCGCAGCTGGTGATCTCGAGCGTGTCGGTGGACTCCGACGCGGCCGGGTACCTCTTCGTCCTGGTGTCGGCCCTCGCGATGGCCCGCTACGTCACCCGCCTGCAGGCCCGGTGGCTGGCGGCGGCGGCGCTCGCGCTCGGGATGGCGGTCCTCACGCGCTGGGTGTACGCCCTCGTCGTGCCGCCATGGGCGGCCGCGGCGTGGATCGCGTGGCGGGCCGCGGCGGTGCCGCCGCGACGACGGCTCGCCGCCGCGGCGCTCGCGGTCGCGATCGCGGGCGCCGTCGTCGGCTCGCAGTTCGCCGGGGAGCCCGGGGGCGGGGTATCCCACGTCGGCGACCTCGCCATGTCGAGCTGGAGCCCGGCCAACGCCGTCCGCTCCAAGATCACCAACCCGGACGGGGTGTTCCACTACCCCCTCCCGGTCGGGGTCTACTACGCGCTCGCGACCGTGCACCCCGCGTTCGTCTTCCCGCTGCTGGCGCCGCTGGCGTGGCTGGGTCTGGTCTCGCTGCGGCGCACGTCCCGCCCCCACGCCGTGCTGCTGGTCGGGTGGCTGCTCGTGATGCTCGCCTTCTTCGCCGGCTTCCCGTGGGAGAACCCGAGGTTCCCGCTGTCGTACTTCGGCCCCCTCGTGGCGCTGGTCGGCCTCGGGGCCGAGGCGGCGCTCGAGCGCGGCGCGCCGCGGAGGGCGGTCGTCGCCTGGTGCGCGGTCGGGCTCGCCGGCAGCCTCGCGTGGACGGCGCGCGACGTGCCGATGTTCGCCGACCGCAAGCGGGCCGACCTCGACGCGGCGACATGGTGTCAGCGGAGCCTCCCGCCCGGCGCGCGCGTGCTCGCGTTCGGCCTGACCGAGACGCTGCGCCACTACACGCAGCTCGAGGTCGTCGAGATCTTCGACGAGACGCCAGCCTCGCTCGCGGCCCTCATCGCCGGCGGCCGCCCGACCTATCTGCTCGCCGACGCCGCCAACCTCGACTCGCAATGGGCCGGTCGCGCGCCGCAGGTCAACCTCGAGTGGCTGCGCGACCGCGCGGCCCTCGCGGAGCTGGGCCGCGCCGGCCCGTACACGCTCTGGCGGGTCGACGCCGGGCGCGCCGCCCGTCCGGCGCGCCGCGGGGCGTCCTGATGCGGATCGGGTTGCTCGCGCCCGGCTTCTCCGCGGACTCCTCCGACTGGGGGATACCGGCGTTGGCGCACCTCGTCCGGGCGCTGTCCGAACATCACGAGGTGCGGGTATTCGCCCTCCGCCATCCCAGCGCCGGCGGTGCGTACGAAGCGTTCGGCGCCCGTGTGCTTCCGTTCGCCTGGGGGACCCGGGCCGGGGCGGTGCGCCCGTTGCTGCTCGCGACCGGGGTGCGGCGCATCCTCCGGGAGGGCCGCCGCCGCCCGTTCGACCTCCTGCACGCCTTCTGGGGCGACGAGGCAGGCTATCTCGCGGTGGAAGCCGCGCGTCGCCTCGGGATCCCGTCCGTCGTGACGCTCATGGGCGGGGAGCTCGTGGCCTTCCGCGACATCCGCTACGGCACCCAGCTCAGCCGGGTCGGGCGCTGGCTCGTCCGCCGGTCGCTCGCACGCGCCGACCGGGTCACGGTCGGCTCGGCGTTCAAGGAGGCGATGGTCCGTCCGCTCGTCGCGGGCGGCCGCCTGCGCCGGCTCCCGGTCGGCGTGAACACCGCCCTGTTCGGCCCGGCCGCCGCGCCCGGCGAACCGGCGCTGCCGCTGGCCGGTCGCTTCCGGCTGCTGCACGTCGCGTCGCTCGTGCCCGTGAAGGACCAGGAGACGCTGCTGCGCGCACTGGCGCTCGCGGCGCCCGCCGAGCCCGATCTGCACCTCCACGTCGTCGGCGGCGGGCCGTTGCGCGCCGTCCTCGAACGACGCGCCGGGGCGCTCGGCGTCTCCGGCCTCGTCACGTTCCACGGCGCGGTTCCGCACCCGGCGCTCCCCGCCTACTACCGCGCCTGCCACGTGTGCGTCCAGTCCTCGCGGTTCGAGAGCCAGAGCCTGGCCACCCTCGAGGCGGGCGCCTGCGGCCGGGGCTCGATCGGCACCGCCGTCGGCTTCCTGCCCGAGCTCGACTCGGCGGCCCGCACGGTGGCGGTCGGCGACGCCGCGGCCCTGGCCGGGACGATCGTCGAGCTCGCGCGCGAGCCCGACCAGGCGGCCCGGATGGGCGACCGTTGCCGCGCCGCCGTCGCGGCTTCGTACACGCTCTCGAGCACCGTCGCGGGACTCGGCCGTCTCTACGACGAGCTCCGGTGCGAGCGGAACGGAAACGCGGAGGCGGCGCGTGCGCGAGGCTGAGCGTCGCGGCGACGCCACGCTGCTGGCGCGCGGCGCCACGCTGCTCGTCAACAACGGGCTGGGCCAGGGGCTCGGATTCGTCGCCTCGATCGCGATCAGCCGCCTGCTCGGTGTGCGCTCGTTCGGCGAGTACGCGACGGTGATGGCCATGATCTTCGTGGCGACCGTCGCGGCCGAGGCGGGGATCGAGGCGAGCCTGACCCGGGAGATCGCCCGCGACCCCGGCCGGAGCCGGTCCCTCCTCGCGGCGAGCATCCGCGCCAAGGCGGCCATCGGCGGGGCGATCACGTTGTTGCTCGCGCTCCCGCCGGTCGCGAACCTCCTCGCCCCGGGGCCGGGTTCCGTCACGGCGGTGCGTCTGGCCGGGGTCCTGCTCACGCTCAACGCGGTCAACAGCTCCTTCTCCGCCGTGTTTCGCGCCTGGGGCCGGATGGACGTCGTGCTCGGGATCAACCTCGCGGGCCAGGCGGTCCAGCTCGTCGGCGTCGTGACGGTCCTGCTGGCGGCGCCGAGCGTCACCGCCGTCGTCGCCTGGTTCACGGCCGTGCAGGTCGCCGAGCTCGCGGCCGGCGCGCTGCTCTTCCGCCGGGGCGAACCTCCCCGTACGGCGGCGGAGGACCTCCCGGCCGGGCGCCGCGACACCGCCGCGGCCCTGCTGCGCCGCTCGCTCCCGTTCGCGCTCGCCGGCCTGCTCGGCACCCTCGAGCTGCGCGTCGACCTCTTCCTCGTCCAGGCGGTGTGCGGCGCGGTCGTCGTCGCCGCGTACTCGGTCGCGATGCGGCTCTCCGAGGCGCTCGGCCTGGTGCCCAACTCGCTGTTCGCCGCGCTGTTCCCCGCGCTCTCCGCCGCGCACGGGGAGGCGGGCAGCCCCCGGGGCGAGCGCCTGTACGGCCGCGCCCTCCGCTTCGTGCTCGTCCTCGGGGGCGCCGCTGCGGCGGCCGGGTTGCTCTTCGCGGACGTTCTCGTGCGCTTGACGTTCGGGCCCGCCTACGCGCCGGCCGCCGCGCCCCTGCGAGTCCTCGCCGTGATGCTGGTGCCGCTGCTCGCCAACCGCACCACGACGCTCCACCTCTACGCGAGCGGCCGGGAACGGCGGGCGAACGTCCTCGAGGCCGTCAACCTGACGCTCCGCGCCGGCCTCGGCCTGGCGTTCGTGACCCGCTGGGGCGCCGTCGGTGCGGCGTGGGCCAACCTCGTCGCGGAGACGGTCGTCCTCGCGACCTACGCGCTTACCGGAGCGATGCCGCTCGCCCGCCGGCCGGAGGTGGAGCTGGCGTCGGAGGCCTGACCCGGCCGCTCAGGGCGTCCGCTCGGGTTTCGCGCGAAGGGCGTCGAGCACAATCCCCGCGCCGAGCAGCACGAACACCGCGAGCCCGAGCCAGTTGCCGCCCCAGCCGGTGTTGCCGAGGCGCGGCACCAGGGTGACGTGGAAGCGGTCCTGCGCCGCGTCGACGATCCCCTTGAACACCCCGGCGAGCGCCCCGCCGGCGATCAGACCCGAGGCCACGAGCGTGCCGCGGTCGCCCCTCGCCTTGGCGAGCGGCGCGTCGCCGCCGCCCGAGCGCTGGACGATCCACGCCACGATCGCGCCGAGGAGGAGCGGCGTGTTGAGGTCCATCGGCAGGTACATGCCGAGCGCGAACGCCAGCCCCGACACTCCGATCAGCTCGACGACCACCGCGATCACCGCACCGAGGCCGTAGAGGAACCACGGCGCCTCGGCCGAACCCATCATCGAGCGCGCCACGGCCGCCATCGCGTTCGCCTGCGGCGCCGGCAGCGGCCGCGGGTGCGCGGCCGAGAGAACGTACCCGTCCGTGTGGGCGAACAGCAGCATCACGGCCGTCACCGTGATCGAGGCGAGCGCGGCGCCGACGATGAGGGACCACTGGATCCGGCGCGGGGTGCCGCCGACCCAGTAGCCGATCTTCATCAGCGTCACCATCGAGCCGGTCATCGACAGGGCGGTGCAGACGACGCCGCCGATCAGCAGCGTCGCGAGCATCCCCTGGCCGCCCGACAGTCCGAGACGCGCCAGGATCACGGCGGCCACGATCAGCGTCGTCAGCGTCATGCCGGAGACGGGCGTGATCGAGATCATCGCCACCGCCCACGCGGAAACCGCGGCGAACAGGAACGAGATCAGCAGGGTCAGCGCGAGCGCGATCAGCGCCTTGCTGGTCGCGCCCGGCACCCCGGCCAGCACGACGAAGCGGAAGTAAGCGCCGATCGCCACCGCCGTCACCGCGGTCAGCACGGCAACGGTGGACATCGGCACGTCCTGGTCGGTGCGCGGCAGCGACTCGGCGGCGGCGCCGGCCTTCAGCCGCGTCAGCTCCTTGAGCACCGTGCGCAGCGCTTGCACGATCACCGGGCTCATCTTGGCTATCGAGATCAGCCCGGCCGCGAAGATGCCTCCGATCCCGATCAGGCGCACGTAGTTCCCGAACACGCCCTCGGCGTCGAGGCCGGCCACGGGCGGCATCCCCGGGAACAGCCCCCCCGGCGCCTGCGCGCCGATGCGGGCGACCAGCGGAACCAGCACCCAGTAGGACAGGAACGAGCCCGCGCAGATGATCGCCGCGTAACGGACGCCGATGATGTAGCCGAGGCCCATCACCGCCGCCGACGTGTTGAGCGTGAAGATCGCCTTCAGGCGGTCGGTGGCGGCGGAGAACGCGGGCACCAGCGCCGTGGAGAACGTGTCCCGCCACGTCTCGAGCCCCGCCGCCAGGTAGTCGAGCACGAAGCCGAGCCCCATCGAGCCGAGCAGGACGCCGGCGGCCTTCCCGCCCTTTTCGCCCGTGACCAGGATCTCGGTGGTCGCGGTCGCCTCCGGGAACGGCAGCTTGCCGTGCATCTCGGCCACGAAGTAGCGCCGGAACGGGATCAGGAACAGGGCGCCGAGCACCGCGCCCAGGAACGGCACCAGGAAGATCTGCATGAACCCCGAGCGCCCCTCCAGGCCGAGGACGAAGATCGCGGGCATCACGAACACCGAGCCGCCGACCACGATCCCGGCGGTGGCCCCGAGCGTCGCCACCTGGAGGTTCTCGAGGATCGTCGAGGTGCGCCTCCCGGCGGCGCCCAGCAGGGCGGAGTAGCCGACCGCGAGGATCGCGATCGGGATCGCGGTCTCCACGCCCTGGCCGAGCTTGAGCGCGATGTACGCCGCGGCCGCGGAGAACAGCACCGTCATGGCGAGGCCGAGCACGATCGCACGCGTCGACACCTCGGCGACCGTCCGCTCCGGCGCGATGATCGGCGCGTAGCGCTCGCCGGGCGCGAGCGACCGGTAGGCGTTCTCGGGGAGACCGTGGACGACCGGTGCCTTCTCTGGGGCTTCCATGCCCGCGGATTGTAGCGCCGGCGGCGCCCCCGGCCCCGACGCGTACAATCTCGCCCGGATGGCGGACCTGCTCGAGGCGCTCGTTCAGATCCGGGCGCTCGCGGAGACCCCCGCGCGCATCGCCGCCGTGACCCGCGACGCGGAGCCCGCGCGGTGGGCGGAGCGGCCGAGCGCCGGCGTCTGGGCGCCCGTGGAGGTGCTGGCCCACCTCGCGGACGCCGAACTCGTCTTCGCCCTCCGCCTCCGGCTGATGCTGGCCGCGGACGCCCCCGTGCTTCCCGCGCTGGCCCAGGACGGCCTCGCGGCCCGCGCCGCGTACATCGCGTGGCCCCCCGCGCTGGCGCTGGCGCGCTTCACGACCCGGCGCGCCGAGACGAGCGAGCTGCTCGCCTCGTGCTCGGCCGCCGACCTCGAGCGCACCGGCACGCACCCCCTTCGCGGGACGATCACGGTGGCGGACCTCGTCGCCCTGATGCTCGCCCACGACACCGACCACGTCGCGCAGATCCGGGCGCGACTCGGGCTCCTCGCCGTCGGCGGGCCTCGACGCCCGGGACCGTTGAGATGAGTCGCGGTTTCCTCTCGCGCCCGCCCGGGGTATCCTGCGCCTGACGGACCCGAACACCGGGACGGAGGGTCGCGATGCCAGCCAAGACCGACTTCCAGCGCCTCGAGCCCGCGGACGCGCTCGACCTCGGGGTGCTGATGGAGGAGGAGGCGCGCCAGCGCTACCTCGACTTCGCCGAGCTTCTGGAGGAGGTCCACCACAACCTGGCCGCCGCCAAGTTCTGCCGCTTGATGGTGGGGAACGAGGAGCGCCACGGCAAGGAGCTGTGGCGGCGGCGCCAGCAGCTCTATCCCGACGCTCCCACCCGGGTCACCGCTGCCGAGCTCTACGACGTGGAGGCCCCCGACCCCGGAGGCGTGACGGCGTTCATGTCCCCGCACGAATGCCTGGAAATGGCGCTCGACGCCGAGAAGAAGGCCGAGGCGTTCTTCCGCGAGGCGCTTGCCGGCCCGCTGCACGCGGAGGTGGCGGCGCTGTTCGCCGAGCTCGCCGACGAGGAGGTCGACCATCAGCGGATGGTGCGCGAGCAGCTCGCGCGCCTGCCGGAGGAGCCGCCGTTGCGCCGTGAGGACGTCGCGGACGACCCGGTGGGGCAGGACTGAGACGACAGCCGACAGTTGACAGCCGCCGACCCAAGGTCAACCGCTGCGGATAGTGAGCCGTCAGCTGTTGGCTGTCCGCTCTCGCGTCTACGGGCCGACCGAGGCCGTGCGCGCGTGCCGGTGCCCGTGGTGAGGCCGGGTGAGCCGGTGCATGGCGCTGGGGACGCCGGGCTTGTGTTCCCAGCCCTCCGCCTGATCGAACGCGACGAACACCGCCATCGTGTAGCGGCCCGTGGTGGGGAGCGGCGTGTCGGGGTCGTCCGGGATGGCCGTCTCCGGCATCTCGCCCAGGAGCACGACCGCGTCGGCGCCGAGCCGGTCGGCGAGCGCGGCAAGCCGTCCCACCGCGCTCGCCTCCGCCCTCGCCAGCGGGGTCGCGAGCGGTTGGATCGCCAGGATGGAGTAGTCGTCCTCGGGTTCGACGAGGTAGAACTCGACCTCGTGCACCGTGACCGCAGCGGCGCCCGTCTTGCTCGGCCAGACGCCGAGCGGAAGCGCCGCGACGGCTGCGAGCAACGTGGCTGCAAGCATTGCCGCCCCCTCTTCACCCTTCCGGGGCGAGCACCTCGAGCCCGCCCAGGTATGGCCGCAGCGGTTCGGGCACCGTGACGGTGCCGTCGGCGCGCTGGTAGTTCTCCAACACCGCGATCAGTGTGCGGCCCACGGCCAGCCCCGAGCCGTTGAGCGTGTGGAGGTAGCGCGCGCGGCCGCCGCCGCCAGGCCGGAACTTGAGGTCGGCCCGGCGCGCCTGGAAGTCCTCGCAGTTGGAGCAGGACGAGATCTCCCGGTACGCCCCCTGCCCGGGCAGCCACACCTCGAGGTCGTGCGTCTTGGCGGCGGAGAACCCCATGTCACCCGTGGACAACGTCACGACCCGGTAGGGAAGTCCCAGCCGCTGCAGCACCATCTCGGCCGAGCCCGTGAGGACGTCGAGCTCCGCGTAGCTCGACTCCGGTACGGCAAGGTGGACGAGCTCGACCTTGTCGAACTGGTGCTGCCGGATGAGGCCGCGGACGTCCCGCCCGTAGGAGCCGGCCTCGGCGCGGAAGCACGGGGTGTACGCGCAGTACCGCCTCGGGAGCGAACCCTCGTCGAGCACCTCGCCGCGGTGCAGGTTGGTGACCGGCACCTCCGCGGTCGGAATCAGGTAGTAGTCCGTGCCCTCGAGATGGAAGAGGTCGGCCGCGAACTTGGGCAGCTGGCCGGTCCCCACCAACGCCTCGCGGTTGACCACGAACGGGACGTAGACCTCGCGGTAGCCGGCGGCGCCGTGCAGGTCGAGCATGAACGTGACCAGCGCCCGCTCCAGCGCGGCGCCCGCACCCCAGAGCACGGCAAAGCGCGCGCCGGCCACCTTCGCCGCGCGCTCGAAGTCGAGGATGCCGAGCGCCGGGCCGAGGTCCCAGTGGGCCTGCGGCTCGAAGTCGAACGCCGGCGGCTCGCCCCAGGTCCGCTCGATCCGGTTCGCGGTCTCGTCCGCGCCCACCGGAACGCTCTCGTGCGGCAGGTTGGGGATGGTCAGCTCGAGCTCCTCCACGCGGGCGGCGAGCGACGCGGCGTCCTGTTCGGCGGTTGCCACGCGCTCCCCGAGCGCGGCCATCCCGGCGCGCAGCGCCTCCGCTTCCGGCTTCCGGCCGGCGGCGAACAGCGCCCCGACCTCCTTCGAGCCGCGGTTGCGCTCCGCCTTGAGCGCCTCCAGCTCCGCCTGCGCCGCGCGCCAGCGAGCGTCGGCGGCGAGGAGGTCGTCGAGCGGAGCGTCGCTGCGCCGGGCCGCGAGGGCGGCCTTGACGCGTTCGGGTGCGCTGCGGAGGAGCTCTCGCGCCAGCATGGGTGGCCTCCAGACCGGCGATTGTTGGGCTTCCTCCGGTGCGAGTCAACCGGCGAAGGGCTCGAAACCGTATACTCGGCGCCATGACGCAGGGGCGCCTCTTGGCGTGCGCGCCGGTGCTTGCGTTCGCAGCGCTGGCGGCGGCGCTGGCGGGTGTCGGCGCCGTTCCAGCCACACCTGCCCTGCTCGCGGCGCTCTCGGTGACGGTCGCTTTCCTGCCCTCTGGCGTCCTGCGTCCCGGCGGTTGGCGGCGCCGCGCCGCGGAGGCGATGCTCCTCCCGGTCGCGTTCGCCCTCGCGATGGTGGGCGATCCCACCCAACGGACGATGGCGCTCCCCCCGCTGCTCCTTGCCTCGGCGATGGCCGCGTGCGCGGCCGCGATCCCGCGCCTGGCGGGACGGCGGCGCACGGTCGTGGTCGTCGCGCTCACGCTCGCGACCCGGGCGGCGACCGGCCTGGCCTTCGTTGGGTCCGTCCCCTGGCGCGCGCCGCTGGCCGTCGCTCTCACCGCCGCGCTCGCCGCCGCTGCGGCGCGGACGCTGGGCGACCGGGCGGCGATGCTCGCCGCCGTGCTCGCCGGCGCGCTGCCGCTCGAGCGCCTCCCCCTCCCCGCCCAGCTCATCGCGGGCGCGGCGGCCGCGTCGGTCGTCCTTCTCGCACCGCCGCGGGGCTTCGGCGGGCGCGCCGGCCGGGGGTGGAGCGCGGCGGCCGTCGCCGTCGCGCTCGTGGCCTCGACGCTCGCACCCTGGGGGGGCCTCCGCCTCGGCCGCGCGTTCCCGCACGCGGGGTGGGCGGCCGCCGCCGCCGGCGGTGTGGCGCTCGCGGTGACGCCGTTCCTCCCCGTCGCCGCGGCCGGCGCCGCGTGGCTCGGCGCGGCGGCGCTGCTCGGGCCGGCGCAACCGGCGCCCCCCGACCGGCCCGGATTCGCCCTGACGGCGTCCGAGCCCGAGGCCGCGATGCCGGAATCCCAGGGCGGCCGCTACGTCCTCGACCTCACGCTCTCCAACGCGGCCGCCATCCGCCAGGGCGACCTCGTCGCCACGGTGTACGAGGGCGGTCGAGCGTTCCCGATCCGCGCGGGGTCCGAGACGGCCGAGTGGGCGCACGAGCGCGCCGACGTGCGGCCGGTCGTGGCTCACACGCTTCCGGCCTCGCCGGTCTGGTCGCCGACCGGGACCGGAGCCGCGGTCATGTGGGCCGTCACCGGCCGGGTCGCGGCCGAGCTTCCTCCCGGCGTTCGGCCCCGCCTGGTGCGGGCGCCCGGGCTGCCGGCGTCGGTTGGTGTGAACGTCGTCACCGCGGGCACCTCGCGCGCCTCCCCGCCCAGGAACTGGCCGCTCACCGCGTGGATCCTGGCGGCGGCGATCGCAGTGGCCGGGATCCAGCTCGTCGCGGGGACCGCGCGCGGGCCTGCCGCGTGGGTCCCGTGGGCGATGCTGGTCGCGCTGACGGTGGCCTCGCGCACGGCCGTGGCGCCGCTCGGCCTGCTCGCCGAGCGCCACGGCGTCGACCTTGCGCTCGCGGCGCTCCTCGCCGCCTGGCTCCCCGCGGCCCGAGCCTGGCTCGCGCGCGGCCGGGTCTTCGCGACCGCCGCCGCGCTGCTCGTTCCGCTCGCGGTCGGCACCGCGCATCTGATGCCTCCGGGCGGCGACGCGCAGTACCACCTCATCGTCTTGCGCTCGCTGGCCCAGGACCACGACCTCGACCTCGCGAACAACTACGATCTCGAGCATCGCCCGGAGAACTCGATCTACATCACCTCGGTGTTCCTGCACTCGCCGGTGCTCGCGTTCGTGCTCCTCCCGGGCTACCTTGCCGCCGGCCTCCCGGGGGCGCTCGTGGTCATGGCGCTGCTCGGCGCCGGCCTCGTCGCCGCCGTGGCGCGGGCCGCGACCCGGCTGGGGCTGCCGGGGAAGCGCCGGGCGCTGCTCGTGAGCGCGCTGCTGGCGACCTATCCGCTCGCGACGTTCGCCACGCAGATGTGGGTCGAGGTCCCCGGCGCCCTGCTCGCGGCGCTGGCGCTGCTCTGCGTCGGCCAGCCGAGGCCCCGGATCGGGGTCGCCGCGCTCGCCAGCTTCGCCGCGACCAGCCTCAAGACCCGTCTTGCGCTCGCCACCTTCCCGATCTCCCTCGCGGCGCTCGCCTGGCGGCGGCGCAGCCGCCGGGAGCTCGCCGTCTCGCTGCTCGCGGTCGGCGCCGCGATCGCCGCGGGCCTCGCGTTCGGGGTCCTGGTGTACGGGCACCCCCTCGGTCCCTTCCGCAGCCTGGCCTCGCTCCTGCCGCGCACGCTGCGCCAGCCGCTCGTCGTCCTCGGCGGCTTCGCCTTCGATGCCTCCGGCGGCCTGCTCTTCTCGGCGCCGCTCCTCGCGGTGGCGCTCGCCGGCAGCGGCCGGCTGTGGCGGGAGGGCGGACCGGCCGGGCGCGGCGCCCTCCTCGCCGGCGCGCTCACCGTGGCCGCACTGCTGAACTCGCCGGAGTGGTACGGCGGCGGGTGCCCCCCGGTGCGCTACCTCGTGCCGCTCCTTCCCGCCCTCGGCCTGGCGGCGGCCATGGTCCTGCGCGGGGCCGTGCGCTGGCGCCGGCTCGGCGTCGCACTGCTCCCCGCCGCGGTCGTCGTCTGGTGGGTGATGGTCAGCCGACCCCACCTGGGGTTCAACCCCGGCGACGGGGGGTCGTGGCTGGCCGACGCGCTGGCCCGCCGGTTCGCCGCCGATGCGCGCCACCTGTTCCCTTCGTTCCTGCGGATCTCGACCGCGGCCTACGTCGTTCCGGCGGCGATCGTCGTCGCCGGCGGCCTCGCCGTTCTGGCGTCCTGGCGCCGTCCCGGTTTCGCGCGGGCCTCCGCACGGCTCGGGGTGAGCCTGTGGCTCGCCGCCGGGTGCGCCGTCGTGCTCACGCTCCGGCTGCGCACCGACCGCGTCGTCGAGCTCGAGGACCCGCAGGTGGCGAGGATCGGCGGGCGCCCCGAGCCCCCGGCCGGGACGTTCTCGCGGTTCCTGGTCCCCAACGGGTGGCGCGTCGGGGACGCCGAGGGGATCGAGGCGCCTCTCCATCTGCCCAGCCACGCGGCGCTGCGCCTCGAGGGGTGGCTCGTTGGGCCGGCCCGCCACGGCGGCGGCCTGCTCGTGAGCTGGGACGGCGGCCCGCCCCGCCGCGTCGCGGTGGCCGGCGACGCCGCGGGCTCGGTCGAGATCCCCGGCGTCCCGGCCGGCGGTCGCCACCGCCTGCGCCTCACGCTGGAGGCGCCCGCCGGCGGCGAGGCCGTGCTCGACCGCCTCGTGGTGCGCCGATGAGCGACGCCGCGGCGTTCGTGGTGGTGCACAACCATGCGCCGACGCTGCGGGCCGCGCTCGCGGCGCTGGCGGCGCAGACGGTACCGCTGCAGCGGGTCGTTGTCGTCGACAACGGTTCCGACGACGGATCCCCGGCGGTGGCGCGCGACCTCGCCGGGACGCTGCCGCTCGATCTCGTCGCGTGGCCGGAGAACCGCGGTTTCGCGGCGGCCGCCAACGAGGCGATCCGGCGAACCTCCGCGCCGTGGGTTCTCGCGCTGAACCCCGACTGCCGCCTGGCACCCGACTACCTCGCCACGCTGCTGGCGGCCGCGCGCGACGCCGGTCCGGTCGGCTCGGCGACCGGGCTGCTCCTGCGCGCCCGGGGCCGGGAGCTCGCTGCGGCCGACGAGGTGGACTCGGCGGGGATCGTGGTGACCGCGGCGGGACGCCACCTCGACCGCGGCTCCGGCGCGCGCCTCCGACCCGGGTGGGGGCGGCCGGCGTGGGTGTTCGGAGCATCCGCGGCCGCCGCGTTGTACCGACGTCAGGCCCTCGACGACGTGGCGTACCCTGCCGGCGAGGTGTTCGACGAGACGTTCTTCGCGTACCGGGAGGACGCCGACCTCGCGTGGCGGCTGCAGCGCCGCGGCTGGCGGTGCATGTTCATGCCGTCGGCGCGAGCCTGGCACGCCCGCGGGCTCAAGCCCGAAGCCGCGCGGGCGGGGACCCCGGAGATCAACCGCCTTTCGGTTCGCAACCGTTTCCTGCTCCGCTGGGCGAACGCCGACTGGCGGTGGCGGCTCGCCTGCTTCCCGTGGTGGCTGCTGCGCGACCTCGAGGTCGCCGCGGCCTGCCTCACCCTCGAGCGTTCGTCCCTTCCCGGCCTCGTCGAGGCGTGGGGGTTGCGGCGGCGACAGCGGGCACGGGGGGCGGCCAACGCGTCCAGGGCGCTCGTTTCGGGCTGGGCGGTGGCGCGATGGTTCCTCCCCTTCGGCCGCGTGCGGCGGGTGCGGGCATGATGCGGGTCGCGATCATGGGCACCCGCGGCATCCCCGCCCGTTACGGAGGCTTCGAGACGTTCGCCGAGGAGCTGGCGGCCCGCCTGGCGTCGGCCGGCCACCAGGTCACGGTCTACACCCGCGCTCACACCGCGGTGCCCGGCGTGACCGCGCATCGGGGGGCGGCGGTGCGAACCCTGCCCTCCCTGCGTCTGAAGGCGCTGGAGACCATCTCGCACACCCTGCTGTCGTGCCTGGACGCGAGCCGGCGGCGGTTCGACGTCGTCCTGCTGTGCAACGCCGCCAACGCGCCTCTGATCCCGCTTCTCCACGCCCGCCGCCTCCCGGTCACGCTCAACGTGGACGGCCTCGAACGCAAGCGCCGCAAGTGGGGTGCGTTCGGGCGCACGTACTACCGCACCTGCGAGCGGCTGTCGGCCCGCTGGGCGGACGAGCTGGTGTCCGACGCTCGGGTGATCCAGCGTTACTACAGGCGCGCCTGGCGGCGCGACTCCGTCATGATCCCCTACGGCGGCGACCTCCCGCGGCCGGACGGCGACGCCGAGCTCGCCCGCCTCGACCTCACCGCCGGCACGTACTTCCTCTACGTGTCGCGGTTCGAGCTCGAGAACAACCCGGACCAGGTCGTGGCCGCCTACCGCGGCGTCGGAGGCGATGCCCCGCTCGTCATGGTCGGCGGGGCGCCGTACTCGGACGAGCTCATCCGGCGGGTCCGCCGCCTCGCCGCCGCCGACCCCAGGGTGAAGCTGCCCGGCGCTATCTACGGCGAGGGGTACCGGCAGCTCCTGTTCAACGCCCGGGCCTACATCCACGCGACCGAGGTGGGCGGAACGCACCCGGCGCTCGTAGAAGCGATGGGAGCCGGGCGCATGGTCTTCTTCCTCGACAACATCTCGAACCGGGAGGTCGTCGGCGACGCCGGGGTCGCGTTCTCGTTCGGCGGAGAGAACTCGCTGACCGCGGCGATCAACGCCTACATCCACGCGCCGCAACTGGCCGCCGAGCTCGGCGCCGCGGCCCGCACCCGCGTCCTCGATCGCTACCGCTGGGACGACGTCGCCGCCGCCTACGAGCGGCTGCTGGAGGGGCTGTGCTCCGCGAGCCGGCGCGCCTGATCGCCTATCGCCGCCTGCTGCTCGACGTCCTGCTCACGGCGGGCAGCTTCCTCCTCGCCCACCAGCTCCGTTCGAACCTGCTCCCGCTGGCGCTCCCGGGCCTGTTCCCCGGCGGCCTCTACCCCCTGCGCGCATACCTGCCGCTGCTCGGCGTGGTGCTGCCGCTCTGGCTCGTGCTGCTCGCCGCGCATCGGCTGGCGGCGCCCGGCGAGGTGCTCTCGCTGCGCCGTGAGGCGCTCAAGGAGTTCCGCGTCGCGTTCCTCGGCGTCCTCCTCCTCGCCGCGACCGGCTACCTGCTCCGCCTGCAGTTCGTCTCGCGGCCGTTCCTGCTGCTCTTCGGCCTCACCAACGCCGTCACGCTCGCCGGCGCCCGGGTCCTCGAGCGCCGCACGCGGTTCGGCCGCCGGCTCGTCGAGGCCCCGGAGCGGGTCGTCGTCATCGTCGGCTGCGGCGAGCAGGCGGTGAACCTGGCCCGCCAGGTGGCGTCGCAGCGCGCGTGGGGGTTGCGCCTGCGCGGCCTGGTGGATGCCGACGGCTGCGGCCGCCGGGAGGTCGAGGGCTTCCCGGTCGTGGGGACGACCCGCGAGATGCTCGACCTGCTCACGCGCGAGGTCGTGGACGAGGTCGTGCTCGCGGTCCCGACCCGGGACCTCGGGGAGCTGGAGCCGGTGCTCGTGCACTGCCAGGAGCTGGGGATCCGCGTGCGAGTGGCGATGCGCCCGTTCCCACACCTGCAGCCCCACGTCGAGGTGGAGGCGCTCGACGGCGTCCCGCTGCTGACGTTCGCGACCGCGCCGATCGCCCCGCTGGCGATGTTCGTCAAGCGGCTGACCGACGTCGCCGTGGCGTCGGTGACGCTGCTGGTCGCCTCGCCCCTGCTGCTCGCCGTCGCCCTCGCGATCCGCTCCACGTCGCGCGGCGCCGCGCTCTACCGGCAGGTGCGCTGCGGTCTCCACGGGCGTCGCTTCGTGCTGCTGAAGTTCCGCACCATGGTGGAGAACGCCGACCGGATGCGGGACGACGTCGCCCACCTCAACGTCATGGACGGGCCGGTGTTCAAAGCGACGGCCGACCCGCGCGTCACCGGGATCGGCCGCCTCCTGCGCCGGTGGTCGCTCGACGAGCTCCCGCAACTCCTCAACGTCCTCAAGGGCGAGATGTCCCTGGTCGGCCCGCGCCCGCCGATACCCGAGGAGGTCGAGCAGTACCAGCCGTGGCAACGACGACGGCTCGCCATGAAGCCGGGCATCACCTGCCTGTGGCAGATCTCGGGCCGCTCCGAGCTCGACTTCGCGACCTGGATGGAGCTCGACCTGGCCTACATCGACCACTGGTCGCTGTGGCTGGACCTCAAGATCCTGGCGCTCACCGTGCCGGCGGTTTGCTCGGGGCGCGGGGCCGCGTGACGCGGACGACGTCCATGCTGGTGCGCACGTTGCTGTTGGCGCCGGGGATCCCCCAGACGAACGCCGTGCCGTGACCGCGACGCGGGGCGCCCGCCCACAGCGCCGCCGCCGCGACGATCGCCCCGACCACGCCGACCGCGACGACCCGACGCCACCGTAGATCCGGGCGCGGGTGGAGCGGCGAGCTCGGCATCCGGCGCCACGCGGCGACGAACGCCCCGGCCAACACGCCGCCGACCGCGAGGAACGCCCGCGGCGGCATCGCCCAACCCTGCACGAGCGACGCCAGAATCCAGCACGCCGCCGGCGGGAGCGCGTGCGCGGCGACCACGAGGATGCGGCGCCCGCGCACCGCGCCGCCGGGCTCCGACCACAGGTGGCTCGTCAGGCGGCCCACCGCGAGCGGGATCAGGGCCGCGCCCGCGAGGACCGAGACCGTCACGGTCGCGACAGGTGCGACGCCCCAGGCCTGAGCGAGGCCGGCCGCCGGCCCGTCGACGACGCCGAGCGCGGGCGCGAGGCCGAGGCCGAGGACGCAGCTGGCGACGGCGGTCTGGAAGATGCCGACCTCGGAGAGCCAGCCCGGCGGCACCGGCAGCATCGTCGGCAGCAGCGCCGCCACCGCGATGGCGACGAGCGCGGGCGCCAGCCAATACCCGAAGAGCGCGGCGCGCGTGCTCGCAAACGCCGCGACGGGACCGTTGACCAGGCTCCAGGGGTGGGCGCCGAGCGGGATCGCGACCCCGACCCACCCGCCGCCGGCGGCCACCGTTCCCAGCCCCTGCGCCGCCGCGAGCATGAGCCAGGCGAGCGGCCAGGCGACGAGCGCCGCGCACCACGAGAGGCCGAGCACCCGTGTCGACATGGGGTTGAGCCGCACGCTCGGCATCATAGCCAGGTGCGGCGTCCGGCGCTCATCGCGCCAGGAACGACCGTCGCGGCCGCCTCCGCGCTCGGGGGTGTGCGAAAATCCGGCCCGCCCCGACCCCTGGCGGGGCAGCGAAGCCGGGAGGCGCGATGGCTGGCGCAAAGTCCGCGATGAAGGAGCAGATGGATCTGTTGCTCAAGGGGTGCGTCGACGTCGTGCGCCCCGAGGACCTCGAAGCCCGGCTCGTCGCGGCCGCGCGCGAGGGGCGCCCGCTCACGGTCAAGGTCGGCTTCGACCCGTCGGCCCCGGACCTCCACCTCGGCCACACGGTCGTCATCCGCAAGATGCGGCACTTCCAGCAGTTCGGGCACCGGGTCGTGTTCCTGATCGGCGACTTCACCGGCCTCATCGGGGATCCCACGGGCAAGAAGGCCACGCGGCCGCAGCTCACCCGGGAGCAGGTGGCGGCCAACGCGGAGACGTACAAGCGACAGATCTTCAAGCTGCTCGACCCGCAGGCGACGGTGATCGACTTCAACGCGCGCTGGCTCGGGGCGCTCTCGAGCGAGGACTGGATCCGCCTGACGGCCAAGGTGACGCTGGCCCAGATGCTGGAGCGCGACGACTTCCACAGGCGCCTCGACGCGGGGGAGCCGATCGCCCTCCACGAGCTCCTGTACCCGGTCGCGCAGGCCTACGACTCGGTCGCGCTCAAGGCGGACGTCGAGCTCGGCGGCACCGACCAGCTCTTCAACCTCCTGGTCGGGCGGGACCTCATGGCCAAGCTGGGTGTGCCGCCCCAGATCGTCATGACGCTGCCGCTGCTCGAGGGGCTCGACGGCGTCGAGAAGATGTCGAAGTCGCTCGGCAACTACGTCGCGGTCGAGGATCCCCCCGAGGAGATGCTGGGCAAGCTGATGTCGATCTCCGACGCCCTCATGTGGCGGTACTGGACGCTGTGCACCGACCGCACGCCGGCCGAGGTCGACGCGCTCAAGCGGGCGGCGACCGGCGGCGAGCGCCACCCGATGGATCTGAAGTTCGAGCTGGCCCGGACGATCACCGCCGACTTCCACGGCCGCGAGGCGGCCGACGCGGCGGAGGCGCACTTCCGTCTCGTCCACCAGCGCCGCGAGGTGCCGGACGAGGTCGCCGAGGTCGCCCTCGCCGCCTCGACCGAGCCGCTGCCGCTGGTCAAGGTCCTCGTGATGGCGGCGCTCGCCGGCAGCAACGCCGAGGCGCGACGGCTGCTCCAGCAGGGCGGCGTCCGGGTCGGGGGCGAGGCCGTCCGCGACCCGTTCGCGACGCTCGCGAGCGAGGCGGGCTGCGACCACCTGCTCCAGGTCGGCAAGCGCCGGTTCGTGCGGATCCGTTTCGCCTGAGGGCGTCCGCCAGCCGGCCGCCTCTCTCTTTCGACCCTTGACTCTCGACTTTCGACCGCCCTCAGGATGAGTGCGCGACGGCGAGCAGGCACGCCTCGACGCAGAGGTCGCAGCGGGCCCCCGGCGGGCAGTCCGCGGTCACGCCGCGGAACGCCGCCAGGAAATCGCGCGCCTCGGGGCGGCCCGAGCGCAGGAAATGGATGAGCCGCACGAGCGCCGCGCCGGTCTCCTCGGAGAGCAGGTGCTCGATCTTGCAGGCGTCGAGCTGCGCGGTGGCGTCGCGCACGCCCATGACCTCGCGAAGGAACACGAGCAGGACCTCGCGCTTGCTGGCGACCCGCGCGACGAGGTCCGAGCCGGCCCGCGTAAGGCGGAGGCGCTGGTGCGGGTCGAGCCGGACGAGCCCGTGCTCCTCGAGCGCGCGCAGCTGCAGCGAGGCCGCCGCGCGGGTGACCCGCAGCGTGCGCGCGACGTCGGCGGCGCGCGGCGGCTGTCCGCCCTTGCCGGACGCGGCGATCGCGAGCAGGTAGTGCGCGCCCGAGTGCGTGATCTCGTTGTCCTCGAAGGCGCGCCACACCGCGGAGGTCTCGCCGATGGTCGTCATCCGCGCTCCCGCGAGGGGCGCAGGTAGATCCCCTCGGCGATCTCGTCCTCGAGCGCCAGCAGCGTGCGGTCCACCTCCACGACGAGCGAGGGCTTGCGCTGCCGCAGGGTGAGCACGGCGCCGGGCGCCACCCCGAGGTCCGCGAGCTGCTCGAGACGGTCGCGGTGCCTGGGCGCCATCAGCACCACGCGCCCGCGCTCCCCCGGCATGAGGTCGATGAGCCGGCAGATGAGCGAGGAGACGCGCCTTGAGAGCGCGGCGCAGCACGGGCCGGGAGGGATCGGGCGCCCGTGCGGGCACACCGGCGGGTGGCCGAGGAACGAGCAGACGGCGTCGGTGACCTGGGCGGACAGCTCGTGCTCGAGCCGGCAGGCTTCCGCCTCGCTGGTCTCCATCGGCAGCTCGAGAACCTGGTGGAAGAGGACCTCGGCGAGACGGTGGCGGCGGACGACCTCGCGCGCCGCCTTCTCGCCTGCCGCGGTCAGGCCGAGCACCCCGTCGACCAGCTCGACCCAGCCCTCGCCCACCAGCGCCTCGGCGACGCCGCTCCAACCCTCGTCCGGCCCGGCGTGGATCGTCAGCGCCAGCGAGCGCAGCGACACCGGCGTCCCGGCCTCGTGCGCCGTCCACAGCTCCTCGAGGACCTCCTCGCGCGCCACCCCCGGCGGCGGGCTCGCGGCCAGCTGCTGGCGCCCGCTCACCCGCGCCTCCCGGGAAACAGCCGGCTCACCCAGCGGGCGACCGTCGAGTCCTCGATGAACCGGTAGTGGCAGTGCGGGCAGCAGAGCGTCCGGCAGCCGCCGGCGAGCGGGCACCCTTCGGGGCACGACTCCTTGCCGGCGAAGCGGCCGCCGCAGAGCGGGCACTGGACCTGCCGGACCGGGGCCGACTCGCCGGCGATGGCGTTCACAGGTGGACCCCGAGCGCCCGCAGCGCCCAGTTGAGCACGGCGCCCACGGCGAACGCGAACGGCACGATGAACGCCACCATCGCCAGCGCGCCCTTGATCCCGCGCTCCTTGATCATCACGAAGAAGTTGGCGATGCAAGGGACGAACAGCGTGATCACGACGAGGGCGACCAGGGCCTGGACGGCGTCGAGCTGGCCGGTCCTGCGCATGAGGAAGAAGCCCGCGGCGCCGTAGTCGCGGCGCAGGAACCCGACGAGGAACGCGTCGGCCGCCTTTGGGGGAAGGCCCAGCCCGCCGACGACCAGCGGGCGCGAGAACGCCTCGATGCGGGGGAGGGCGCCGGAGGCGTTCAGCACGAAGAGCAGCAGCGTGCCGAGCACGAACAGCGGCACCGCCTCCTTCAGGTACCACTCGGTGCGGGCGGCGGTCTTGATGAGGATGTTGGCGATGCTCGGGACCCGGATCGGGGGCACCTCGAGCAGGAAATCGGAGCCGCGGCCGGGCATCAGGCGCGCGGCGGCCCAGCCGACGCCGAACATCGTCCCCGCCACGACGCCCCCCCAGATGAACGTCCCCATCGGCGCCATCGAGCCGAGCATCGCAAGGATGACCCCCAGCTGCGCCGAGCAGGGGACGCCGAGGGCGAGCAGGAGGGTCACGAGCGCCCGCTCCTTCTTGGTCGGAAGGATCCGGGTGGTCAGCGTGGCCATCGTGTCGCAACCGAGACCGAGGATCATCGGCAGCACGGCCTTGCCGTTCAGGCCCATGACGCGGAAGACGCGGTTCACCATCACCGCCAGGCGCGGGAGGTAGCCGGAATCCTCGAGGACGCCGAAGAAGACGAAGAACGTGCCCACGACCGGCAGGACGATCGCGATCGAGTACGTGAGCGCCATCGTCACCACGCCGTACGGCCCGACGAGCAGGTCGCGCAGCCACCCCCACGGGACCAGCCAGTTCACCGCGACCGTCGCGGCCGGGTTGATGAGCTTGCCGAACAGGCCGTCCTCGGTCCAGTGCACGAGCGTGCCCGCGCCGAAGATCCCGACGAACTCGTACGCGGCGAAAAGGACCACGGCCAGGAACGGGATCCCCCACAGGGGGTGCATCGAGATCGCGCCCAGGCGGTCGCGCACCGACCCGACGCGGGTGCGGTCGACGTGGAACACCGCGCGGAGCAGCTCGGCCACGGCCCGGTGGCGGGCGCGGGAGATGGCCGTCGCCGCACTGCACCCGAGCGCGCGCTCGAGCTCGGCGCGTTGAGTCTCGACGAGCCCGAGCTCCGCCGGGAGCAGCCGCTCGTGCGCCCAGGTCGCCAGGGTGCGGTCGCCGGCCAGAAGCATCAGCGCCACGCCGCGCCGCACACCGCCGAGATCGGCCGGCAGCACGGAGGCCACCTCCAGCACCGCCCTCTCGACGGCGGCCGGGTACGAGCACTCCAGCCGCGCCCGGCAGGCCTGAGCGAGTCGGCGCGGGATCGCGTCCAGACCGGACTGGCGGATGGCCGTCGCGGGGAGCACGGGGATCCCGAGCCGGCGCTCGAGCTCGGCGGCCTCGACCCGGACGCCGAGGTCGTGGGCCTCGTCCTGGAGGTTGAGGACGAGCACCTGGCGCATCCCGAGCTCCGCGAGCTGCGCCGTCAGGTAGAGGACGCGGCGGAGGTTCTTCGTGTCCCCGATCTGGAGGACGATGGCGCCGGGCTCGGCGAGCAGGATGTCGCGCGTGACCTGCTCGTCCTCGGACTGCGGGGTGAGCGAGTTGGTGCCCGGCGTGTCGATGATCTCCGGCGCGCCGGGGAGCATCCGCGCGCGGCCGCGGGTGATCTCCACCGTCGTCCCGGGGTAGTTGGAGACCGTCACGTACGTCTTGGTCAGCGCCCCGAAGATCACGCTCTTGCCCACGTTGGGGTTGCCGACCAGCAGGACGGGCGCTGGGGCGGTTACCTCGGCGAGGTGCGGAGCCTGGCTCATCGATCGCAGCGGCGGCCCGGGCTCCGGGCCGACCGGTGCGGTCATCCTAGGGCCGGCCGCCTCTCGTGTCAAGCATACTTAACACATCGGGCGGACGGGCGGTGACGCGAATCACCGTGCGGCGCGGGGGCGCGTCACTCGCTCTTCTGGCACTCGGCGCACAGCCCCTGGATCTGGAGGCTGTAGAAGCTGGGCCGGAAGCTGTGCTCCAAGCAGACCTCGCGCTGGCGTTCGTCGAGATCGGCGTCGTAGAACTCGATGATCCTCCCGCACCCGGTGCAGACCATGTGGTCGTGGCGCTTGCCCGGGGTGACCCGCTCGTACACGTAGTGCTCGCGCCCGAGCCGCGACTTGCGCGCGAGGCCGCACTGCACGAGCAGGTCGAGCGTCCGGTAGATCGTCGCGCGCGAGACCCGCTTGCCCTGGTTGCGGAGCTGGAACAGCAGCGAGTCGGCGTCGAGGTGGCCGGTGGAATTGAACAACTCCTCGAGGAGCATGAGTCGCTCCTTGGTCACCTTCAGGTTGTTGTCACGCAGGTACTGAACGAAGAACTTCTCGGCTCGCTTCATCGTGGCCTCCGGATTAGCGTCTCAATTTCACCAGGGCGCCACGCTAACCAATTCTGAGTCCGGTGTCAAGTGGTGGGCGCTGGCTCCTTGGCAGGTCGCGCCATGTGGACAACTCCCTCGAGAACGGCGCCCTCATCGACGACCAGCGTAGGAGCGAAAACCTCGGCAAACACCTTGCCGGTCCCGTGTATCACCACGCACTCGGTGACGCGGACCGTCCCCCGCACGGTCCCCGCAACGACGAGGCGGCCGACCGCGATCTCGCCCTCGACCACGCCGCCCTCCCCGACGAGCAACTCGTGCTCGCTGGAGATCCTCCCGTTCACCTGCCCGTGTACGCGCAGCAGGTCGGCGAATGCGACGTCACCTCTGATGGAGCACCCCTGGTCGAGAAAGCCGTTGAGCGTTCCTTGGGCCCTCTTCATCGCTTCTCCCGGGTGAGCCACTGGAACAACCGAATCAACTCGTCCTCGTTGGCGAACGCCAACCGGAGCTCGCCGCCGCGCCGGCGCCGGGCGATCGCGACGCGGACGCCGAGCGCGAGCGACAGCCGGTCCACGGCTTCCTGCGTCTCGGGATCCGGCGCCCGCCGCGGGCGTCGCTCCCGCGGCCGCAGCCGCCGCTCGAGCTCGCGCACGCTCCACCCCTCGCGGACGCAGCGCTGGCCGAGCTCCAGCTTCTTCTCGGCGCCGTCGACCCCGGCCAGCGCGCGCGCGTGGCCGGCCGACAGCTCGCCGGCGTCGACCAGCCCCTGGACCGCGAGCGGGAGCTGGAGAAGGCGCAGCGCGTTGGCCACCGTCGAGCGGTCCTTGCCGACGCGCCCCGCGATCGCTTCCTGGGAGAGCCCGAGCTCCGAGCGCAGGTGGTGGTACGCGCGCGCCTCCTCGATCGGCGTCAGGTCCTCGCGCTGGAGGTTCTCGACCAGCGCGAGGGCGAGCTGGTCGGCGTCGGAGGCGGCGTCGCGCACGACGGCGGGGATGCGCTCGAGGCCGGCGAGCTGCGCGGCGCGCCAGCGCCGCTCGCCGGCGATCAGGTGGTAGCCGCCCCCGGGCGCGCGGCAGACGACGACCGGCTGCAGCACGCCGTTCTCACGGATCGAGGCCGCGAGCTTCTCGAGACCGGCCGGCGCGAACGTCCGGCGGGGCTGCAGCGGGTTGGGGCCGATCTCGGCGACCGGCAGCTCGCTCGCCGCGCCCGGGCGGAGGGCGGACCCCTCGGGGATCAGCGCCGCGATGCCCTTACCCAACGCGGACCGCTTCATTGGCCCTCCGGCGTCGCAGCATCTCCTGGGCGAGCGCGAGGTAGGCCTCGGCGCCCCGGCTGCGCATGTCGTACTCCAGGATCGTCCTCCCGAACGAGGGCGCCTCGGCGAGCCGCACGTTGCGGGGGATGATCGTCTCGTAGGCGGACGCGCCGAAGAACCGCCGCACCTCGTCGACCACCTGGCGGGAGAGGCTGAGGCGGTCGTCGTAGAGCGTGAGCACCGCCCCTTCGACGGCCAGGTCCGGGTTCCACGCGGCACGGACCCGCTCCAGGGTGCGCATGAGCTCGCTCACGCCTTCGAGCGCGAAGTACTCGCACTGGATCGGGATGAGCACCGCGTCGGCGGCGGCAAGGGCGTTCACCGTGAGCAAGCCGAGCGACGGCGGGCAGTCGATCAGCACCCACTGGTGGTCGGTCGGGGAGTCGGAGAGCGCCTTGCGGAGCCGCTCGCCGCGGTGGGGATCGCCCAGCAGCTCGACCTCGGCCCCGACGAGATCGCGGCGCGCGGGCAGGAGGTCGAGGCCCGGGAACCGGGTCGCCACCGTCGCCTCGCGCAGCGGCGCCAGCCCCTCGAGGACCTCGTACGAGGTCGGGCCGCTGCCCTCCCACCCCAGACCCGAGGTGCAGTTCGACTGGGGGTCGAGGTCGAGCGCCAGGACGGTCTGGTCGTAGGCGGCGAGCGCGGCCCCCAGATTCATCACGGTGGTGGTCTTGCCGACCCCGCCCTTCTGGTTGGCGATCGCCAGAACCCTCTGATTCTTCACTATTTCTCCCGATGTTTCACGTGGAACACCGGCGCCAAACTGCGAGAAGACCCCGCCCGGAGCCGGGCAGTGGGCAGGTTACCACACGCCCCTCCTCGACCCGCGCCGCCAGCTCGGCGGCGTTCCCGGCGCTCGTCCACCACAGCCAGGTCCCTTCCCGACGGACCAGGCGGGACGCCGCGGGCAACCACGAGCCCATCTCGAGCCCGCGCACGGTCCCGACGTCGTAGCCCCCGCCCTCGTGGCCGGCCGCCCTCTCGCGGCGGACCTCCGCCGCCAGCCCCAGCTCCCGGACGACCTCCTTGAGGAACGACCACCGCCGCTCGCGGGGCTCGAGCAGCACGCCCGCGAGCGCGGGCCGGGCCGCCAGCAGCGGCACGGCCGGCAAGCCGTTGCCGCTCCCGACGTCGACCAGGGTGCCCGCCGCGCCGACCCACGGCAGCGCCGCGAGCGCCTCGAGGACGAGACCGACCAGCGCATCGTCGCCGGCGCGACCGCCGACGAGGTCCACGGCGCCGCCCCATCGGGTCAACAGCTCCAGGTACGCCGCGAGGCGGCCGCGCCAGGCCGGCGCGCCACGCCGCCGGACTCCAGGCGCCCGGCCCAGCCTGCCCGGTCCGGCCCCCGCCCCGGCTTCACTTCGGGTCGGTCGCCGTTCGCGCCATGATCCGTTCGGTCAGGAGCTGCTGGCCCATCGTGAAGATGTTGTTGACCAGCCAGTAGAGGACGAGTCCCGCCGGGAAGCTCATGAACATGAAGCCGAAGACGAACGGCATCAGCATGAACATCCGCCTCTGGGCGGGGTCCGCCGTCTGCGGCGCCATCCGCTGCTGCAGCACCATCGAGGCCGTCATCAGGATGGGGGTGATGTAGGTCGGATCCTTCGCCGCCAGGTCGTGGATCCAGAACACGAACGGCGCTTGCCGCAGCTCGATCGCGTAGGCGAACAGCGAGTACAGCGCCCACAGGATGGGGAGCTGCACGAGCATCGGCACGCAGCCGCCCATCGGGTTGACCCCCTGCTCCTTGTACATCTGCATCACTTCCTGGTTCATGCGGGTGCGGACGTTGGGGTCCTTCTTGGCCCGGTCCTTGTACCTGTCCTGGATCGCCTTGAGCTTCGGCTGCAGCGCCTGCATCCGCTTCATCGACACCACGCTCTTGTGGCTGAGCGGGAAGAGCAGCAGGCGGATCGCGGCGGTGAGGACGATGATGGCGACCCCCCAGTTCCGCACCCACCCGTAGATCCACCGCAACGCGGCCAGGAACCCCACCGAGAGGAAGCCGAACAGGCCGAACGAGACCGTTTCGTCGATGCCCCGCCCGTAGCCGCCGAGGGTGCCGTGCTCCTTGGCCCCAGCGTAGAGCGTCCCGCCCACCGTGCCGCCCTCGCCGACCACCACGACCTGCGGCAACGCCGCGGCCCCGGCGCCGACGCTGGTGACGCGCACCTCGTCGACCGCGGCCTGCGGCAGCAGCACGAGCAGGAAGTACTGGTCCTCCACGCCGGCGAAGTCCACCGCCCCGCGGATCGAGCGCACGCCCTCCACCTTCGCGGCGGCCACTCGGGTCAGCTTGCCCCCCACGCGGACCACCGCGTCGGACCCGCCGAAGCGGCCCTGCTGATCGGCCTTGAGCCCCCTCTCGAGCCCGGTCCCCACGACGACGCCCGCGCGTGCCGGGGCGCCGCCGGCGCGCACCTCGACCTCGAGGGCGTACTTGCCCTTGCCGGTCGCGACGCGCTTCTCGACCCAGTTCCCGGCGCCGTCGCTCCAGCGCAGCCCGACCCAGCCGGTCCCCTGCTCGACCCGGTAGAGCGCTTCGTTCCACGGCCCGGGCGCGCCGATCGCGAGCGGCGGCGCCCCCGTCGACGCGCACCAGCTCGAGCGGCGCACCGGCCTCGTCCTTGTACTCGTCGAGCACCAGCGAGGCGAGCACGCCGCCCTTCGGGTCCACCTTGGCGTGCCACCCTTCGCCCTGCAGCGCGATCGGCGCGGCGTCGGTGCCGGTCACCGCCGGCACCGCGGGAACGGACGGCGCCGGCGCGGACGGCGCCGCCGGTCCGGTCCCCGGGGTCGTGCCGTTGGGCTCGACGGTCGGGTTCGCGACCGTGCCGCCGGCGGGCGACGGCGGCGGGTTGGTCGGCCGCGGCGGAGCGAAGAACGAGAACCACAGGATCACCACGATCCCGGACAGGACCGCCGCCAGCAGCACTCGCTTTTCCATCTACCGACCCCCTTTGCGCGCCGGCACCGGATCGTACCCCCCGGGGTTCCAGGGGTGGCACCGGGCCAACCGCCTCACGCCGAGCCACATGCCCCGGCGAAAGCCATGGACCGCGACGGCGTCCCGCATGTACTCGGAGCAGGTGGGCGCGAACCGGCACGCCGGCGGGAGGAGCGGTGAGAGCCACCGCTTGTAGCCGCCGAGTGCCGCGATCACGATGCGGGCGGCCGCGGAGCGGCCTTCGCCCTCCTCATGCACCGCTCGAACTCCTCCGCCAGCACGTCCCAGCCGACCACGTTGCAGCCGCGACGCAGGTTGACCACGAAGTCGCCGCTCCACGTGCCGACGCAGGCCGCACCGCGGACGCGGGCCAGCTCGCGGATTCGCCGGCGTCCCCGGTTGCGGACGACGGCGCCGCCCATCTTGCGGGTCGCCGTGATCCCCAGACGGCACACCCCGGCCGGCCCCGCGAGCGCGAAGACGACGAGGTACCGCCCCACGACCTTGGTTCCACCGGCGTACACCCGCTGGTAGTCCGCCCGGCGGCGAAGCCTGTCCAGATCGCCCCCGCGAGGCTCAGACGGTCAGACGCTTGCGGCCCTTCCGGCGCCGGGCAGCGAGCACGCGCCGCCCCGTTGGCGTGCTCATGCGCGCGCGAAAGCCGTGGGTCTTCTTCCGACGCCGGTTGTTCGGCTGGAACGTCCGCTTCATAGTCTCACCCCTCACCAACCCCCACCACTCACGACGGGGAGACGGGAGTGTACGTCGGTTGCGTCCCCCGGTCAACCGCGCGCTGTGTTAAGCTCCCCGCGCCCGTCGGGCCGCTCGCACGATGCCCACATCCGATCTCTGGCTGGCCGTCAAGGACGCCCTCAAGAGCCGCCTCGCCGCGGATGATTTCGAGGTCTGGTTCGCCCCCCTGAGCGCCCGCGCCGCGGGCTCCCGCCTCACCGTCGTCGCGCCGTCCCGCGTCTACGCCGACTACATCCGGGACCACTACCTCGCGCTCCTCCAGGACCTCGCCTCGCAGACCGCCGGCTCGGCCGTGAACGTCGGCGTCGAGCTCGCCGCCGGCGGCGCGGAGCCCGTCCAACCGCCCCGCCACGGCACCGCGCTCAACCCGCGCTACACCTTCGCCACCTTCGTGCCCGGCCCCTCCAACCAGTTCGCCCGCGCCGCGGCCCAGTCCGTCGCCGAGAATCCCGGGCGGGCGTACAACCCGCTGTTCGTCTACGGCGGCTCCGGGCTCGGGAAGACGCACCTGCTGCACGCGATCGGCCACGAGATCCTCGCCAGGAACCCGCAGACCCCCGTCCGCTACGTCCCCACCGAGCACTTCGTCAACGAGCTCATCAACTCCATCCGCCTGCAGCGCATGGCGGCGTTCCGCGACGCGTACCGCTCGATCCACGTCCTCCTCCTCGACGACGTCCACGTGCTCGCGGGCAAGGAGCGGACGCAGGAGGAGTTCTTCCACACGTTCAACACCCTGCACGAGGCGGGGCACCAGATCGTCGTCACCTCGGACACCGCCCCGGCCACCATCCAGGGGTTGGAGGAGCGCCTGCGCACCCGCTTCGTCTGGGGCCTCGTCGCCGACATCCAGCCGCCGGACCTCGAGACCAAGTGCGCGATCATCCGCGAGAAAGCCCACGCCGACGGGTTCGACCTCCCGGACGACGTCGTGCTGTTCGTCGCCCGGCGGGTGCGGGAGAACGTGCGCGAGCTCGAGGGCTACCTCAACCGGGTGATCGTCTACTGCACGCTCACCGGCCAGCCGCCGAACCTCGACACCGCCCGCAACGCCCTCTCCCCGCTGCTCCCGCAGGAGCGCAACACCACGCCGTCCGACATCATCCGGTTCGTGGCCCACCACTACGGCGTCAAGGTCGCCGATCTCAAGGGGCGCGACAACCGCCGCTCGGTCGCGTTCCCCCGCCAGGTCGCGATGTACCTCATCCGCGAGATCCTCACGCTCTCCTACCCGGAGATCGGCAAGCTCTTCGCCAAGCACCACTCCACCGTCATGTACTCCGTCGAGACCATTGCCGTGGAACGCCGCAGCAACCCGTCGCTCGACGCGACGCTGACCACTTTTGCGGAGCATTTCCGCTGACCTGCGGAAAAGCGGCGCTCGCGACCGGCTGCGGTCCGTCATCGAGCCGTCCCTCCACAACCTTCCACAATCCCCCTCCGCAGCGCCGCGCGTCGCCAACCCAAGGTTCGACAGCGGTCTCGGACGCGCGCAGAGGTTCTCCGCACCCTCGACGACTACGGCGAATGCCTGTACAATCCAGATGTTTCGTAGGAGCAGCCGGGAGACCGTGCCAATGGACGTGACGCTCAACCGCACCGTGTTGCTCGACGAACTCCAGCTCATCCAAGGTGTCGTCGAGCGTCGAACGACCATACCCATCCTCTCGAACATCCTCCTCACGGCCGAGGGCGACCGGCTTCACCTCGCCGCGACCGACCTCGACGTCACCGTGTACACGCAGTGTTCCGCGGTGGTCCGCCGCGAGGGGCGCACGACGGTTCACGGCAAGGTGTTCTTCGACCTCGTGCGCTCGCTGCCGACCGACAACCTGGACCTCAGTTTTCAGGAGTCGCGGGTGGAGGTGCGCTCGGGGACGTTCTCCTCGCAGCTCGCGAGCCTCGATCCGGCCGACTTTCCAACCCTTCCGGAGGTCCCGGAAGGCCAGGGGTTCGCGGTCGACCTGCCGACGCTGCGCCGGCTGATCGACCGGTCCGTATTCGCCGTCTCCAGCGAGGAGGGTCACTTCCAGTACAACGCGGCCTTGCTCCTGGTCTCGGCGAAGGCGCTCGAGATGGTCGCCACGGACGGACATCGCCTGGCCTGGACGAAAGCCTCGCACTCGGCCGGTGCGCCGCCGTTCGAGCAACAGCTGCTGCCCCGCAAGGTCCTCAACCAGATCCGCCACTTCTCGGCCGAGGCCGACACCCCGCTGTACATCGCCCGCGGGGAGAACCACCTCGCCTTCCGGCTCGGCGACCGTACGCTGCTCTCGCGGGTCCTGGAGGCGCGGTTCCCGCAGTACGAGCGCGTGCTCGTGCGCGACAACCCGCACCGCGCCCGCATCTCCCGCCAGGAGTTCGCGGCGGCGCTGCGCCGCGTCGCGCTCCTCGCCTCCGAGCGCACGCACGGCGTCCAGATGCAGTTCGACCACGACTCGCTCGCCCTCGCGTCGGTCGGGTTCGACCTCGGCCAGGCCGCCGAGGTGATCGCCTGCACGTACGCGGCGCCGACCCTCAAGGTGTTCGTCAACGCCAACTATCTGTTGGACTTCCTGGCTGCTGTCGACGCCGACGAGGTGGAGATCCAGCTGCGCGACGCGGACGGGCCGATCGTGATGACGCCGACCGGCGAGGACGCGGCAGCCGGCGAGTGCCTGTACGTCATCATGCCCATCCGGCTGTAGCCGAGTGGCGCTCCTCCGTCTCTCCGTGTCCGCCTTCCGCAACCTCGCGCCGCAGCAGCTCGACGTGCCGGCCGGGCTCACGGCGGTCGTCGGCGACAACGGCTCCGGCAAGACCAACCTCCTCGAGGCCGTCGCGGTGCTCGGCAACCTCGCGTCGTTCCGGCCGGGGCCGGCGACCGCCTGGATCCGGCGCGGCGAGAGCGGGTTCGGGCTCGCCGGCCAGGTCGAGCGCGGCGGCATGGAAGTCGAGCTGCGTCAGGAAGTTCGCCAGAACGGTTCGGTGTCCCGCAGGTTGTTCCGCGGCGCCCGCCGCCTCGGCGCCGCCGAGTACCTGGATCTCTTCCCGGTGGTGGCACTCTCAGGTCAGGACCGCGCGCTCGTGTGGGGCGCGCCCGAGGACCGGAGGCGTTTCCTCGATCGCCTCGCCTTCCAGCTCCACCCGGAGGCCCTGACGACGCTGCAGCGTTACCGCAGGGCGCTGCGCCACCGCAACGCGCTGCTCGCTCGCGGGGGCAGCGGAGAGGAGTTCGAGGCGTTCGAGCACGACCTCTCGCAGCTCGGCGCGGCGATCGTGCGGCTGAGACTCGCCGCGATTTCGGGCCTCGAACGCCACCTCGGCGAGGAGCTCGGAGGGCTCGGATGGTCGTTGCCGCACCCCGTTTTGCGGTATAATTCACCCGATGGCGTCGCGGTCGCAGAACCCGCGACCCTGGCGGCCCGCCTGCGCGTCGCGCTCGCGGCCTCGCGCCGCCTGGAGCGCGGGCGAGGGACCACCGCCGTCGGGCCGCACCGCCACGACCTCCAGCTTTCGGTGCAAGGCGTCCCGGCGCGTGAAGTGCTCTCCGCCGGGCAGGGCAAGCTGCTGGCGACGGGGCTCAAGCTCGCCGCCATGGCGGTGGTGGGGCGTGAGCGGGGGCGGACCCCGATGGTGGTGTTCGACGACGTGGACGCCGAGTTGGACGCCGCGGTGCTGCGAGCGCTGCTGGCGCGGTTGCAGCGCGGGGGACAGGCGCTCCTCTCCTCGGCGCACGAGGAGATGATGCTGCCGCGCCTGGTGGCGGGCGCGGTGTGGCGCATGAACGCCGGCGCCGTGGAAACGGCGGCGGGAGGGAGCCGGGTTTGACGGGAAAAGCGTACAACGCCGAGAGCATCAAGGTGCTCAAAGGGCCCGAGGCGGTTCGCAAGCGCCCCGGGATGTACATAGGTGACACCGACGACCTCTCCGGCCTGCACCACATGGTGTGGGAGGTCGTGGACAACGCGGTCGACGAGGCGCAGGCCGGGTTCGCGACGCGCATCTCGGTGCGCATCCACACCGACAACTCGGCGACGGTCGAGGACAACGGGCGCGGCATCCCCGTGGACACGCACAAGGAGTCGGGCCGCTCCGCCGCCGAGGTGATCATGTGCGAGCTGCACTCGGGCGGCAAGTTCGACAACAACGCCTACAAGGTCTCCGGCGGCCTGCACGGCGTCGGCGTCTCGGTCGTGAACTTCCTCTCCGAGTGGCTGCGCCTCGAGATCCGGCGCGACGGCGGCGTCTGGGAGCAGGAGTACCGGCGCGGCGTGCCGGCGGCCGATCTCAAGCGCGTCGGCAACTCGACCAAGAACGGCACCGTGGTGACGTTCAAGCCGGACTCGCAGATCTTCTCGATCCTCGAGTTCCACCACGACCTGCTGGTGCAGCGGCTGCGCGAGCTCGCCTTCCTCAACCCGGGGCTCGTCATCAAGTTTCACGACGAGCGCAACGGCGGCGAGCAGGAGTTCTGCTTCAAGGGCGGCATCGCGGCGTTCGTGGAGTACCTCAACCGGGCCAAGACCACGCTGCACGCCAAACCGATCCAGCTCGTCGAGGACACCGAGAGCGGCGAGCAGATCGGCATCGCGATGCAGTGGCACGACGGCTACAACGAGAACGTCCTGGCGTTCACGAACACCGTGTACAACGCCGACGGCGGCACGCACCTCTCGGGGTTCCGCGCGGCGCTCACCCGGACGATCAACAACTACGGGCAGACGAGCGGCCTGCTCAAGAACGTGGCCGAAGGGCTCTCGGGCGAGGACGTGCGCGAGGGGCTCACAGCGGTCCTCTCGGTCAAGATCCACGACCCCAAGTTCTCCTCGCAGACCAAGGACAAGCTGGTCTCGTCGCAGGTCAAGGGGTGGGTGGAGTCGGTCGTCAACACGCGCCTGGCCGAGTTCTTCGAGGAGAACCCGCCGATCGCGCGGCGCATCGTCGGCAAGTGCGTGGAGGCGGCGCGGGCCCGCGAGGCGGCGCGCAAGGCGCGCGAGCTCACGCGGCGCAAGGGCGCCCTCGAGAGCTCGTCGCTGCCGGGCAAGCTCGCCGACTGCCAGGAGAAGGACCCGGCGGGCGCCGAGCTGTTCATGGTCGAGGGCGACTCCGCCGGCGGTTCCGCCAAGCAGGGCCGCGACCGGCGCTTCCAGGCGATCCTGCCGCTGCGCGGCAAGATCCTCAACGTGGAGAAGGCACGCTTCGACAAGATGCTGTCGAGCGAGGCGATCCGTACGATCATCCAGTGCCTCGGCACGGGGATCGGCCCCGAGGACTTCGACGTCGCCAAGGTGCGCTACCACAAGGTCATCATCATGACCGACGCCGACGTCGACGGCGCGCACATCCGGACGCTGCTGCTGACGTTCTTCTTCCGCCACTTCAGGGCGGTGATCGAGCGCGGCTACCTGTACATCGCGCAGCCGCCGCTGTACAAGGTCGCGCACAAGAAGGACGAGCGCTACCTGAAGGACGACGGCGAGCTCTCCGCGTTCCTCCTCGACCGCCTCTCGGACGGCGCCACGCTGACGATCGCCGGCTCGGGCCGCACGCTGCGGGGCAAGGAGCTCAAGGACGCGATCCGCCGCATCGAGCGCTCGCTCGAGCACCTCGAGCGTCTCGACCAGCGCGGCTGGCCGAAGGATCTCGTCATGGCGCTGCTGCGTCTCGGCGTCGCGCACCGCGAGCAGCTCGCCGACTCCGCCCTCATGGAGGGGTTCGCCGAGGAGCTCCGCGCGGAGGAGTTCGCCGACGCGGCGACCGCCGCCGACGAGGAGCACGGCGGCCTGCTGGTTCGCGTCAGCCACACCAAGAACGGACGCCACCGGGCGGTCGAGCTCGGCTACGACCTCATTCGCACCTACGAGTACACGCAGCTGCTCGACCTCCACAAGCACCTCAAGGAGTTCGACGTCCCGCCGTTCCACCTCGAGCTCGAGTCGGTGAAGGAGACGTTCGAGTCGATGCACGACCTCGTCAGCCGGGTGTACGAGAGCGCGCGCCACGGGCTCTCGATCCAGCGCTACAAGGGCCTCGGCGAGATGAACGCCGAGCAGCTGTGGGCGACGACCATGAACCCCGAGAGCCGCCGCCTCCTCCAGGTGCGGATCGAGGACGCGGCCGAGGCCGAGGAGCTGTTCACCGTGCTCATGGGGGACGCCGTCGAGCCGCGGCGGGCCTTCATCGAGAAGAACGCCCTCGAGGTGGTGAACCTCGATGTGTAAGCCGGGGTCGTTCTCGCGTGCGGGCCGCTTCGACACTCGACGGTCGAACTTCGAACTTTCAACATTCGACCTTGGACCGTCTCTATGACCGACATCCTCTTCAACCGGGAGGAACGGATCCCGGTCGCCATCGAGAAGGAGCTCAAGCGCTCGTACCTCGACTACGCGATGAGCGTGATCATCGGCCGCGCCCTACCCGACGTTCGCGACGGCCTGAAGCCGGTGCACCGCCGGATCCTCTACGGGATGTGGGAGCAGGGCGGCACGGCCGGCAAGCCGTACCGGAAGTCGGCGCGCATCGTCGGCGACGTCATGGGCAAGTACCACCCCCACGGCGACGCGGCCATCTACGACACGCTCGTGCGCATGGCGCAGCCGTTCTCGATGCGCCACATGCTCGTCGACGGCCAGGGGAACTTCGGCTCGGTGGACGGCGACAGCGCCGCCGCGATGCGATACACCGAGGTGCGCCTCGCGCGACTGACGGAGGAGATGCTCGGCGACGACCTCGGCAAGGAGACCGTCGAGTGGATCCCGAACTACGACGGCTCCCTCAAGGAGCCCGTCGTCCTGCCGGCCAAGTTCCCCAACCTGCTCGTCAACGGGTCGTCCGGGATCGCCGTCGGGATGGCGACGAACATCCCGCCGCACAACCTCGGCGAGGTGGTCGACGCCTGCGTGGCGCTCGCCCGCAACCCCCGCATCACCCTCGACGAGCTGATCAAGCTCCTCCCCGGCCCGGACTTCCCGACCGGCGCGATCATCCGCGGCATCGCCGGGATCCGCGAGGCGTACGCGACCGGCCACGGCTCGATCCAGATGCAGGCCCGCGCCCGCATCGAGCACCAGAAGAAGGGCGAGCGCGTCGCGATCATCGTCAGCGAGCTGCCGTACCAGGTGAACAAGGCGCGCCTGGTCGAGCGCATCGCCGAGCTCGTCCAGAGCAAGGAGATCGAGGGGATCGCGGACCTTCGCGACGAGTCCGACCGCGACGGCATCCGGGTCATGGTGGAGCTCAAGCGCGACGCGGTGCCGCAGGTCGTCTTGAACCAGCTCTTCAAGATGACCCCGATGCAGTCGAGCTTCGGGATCACCTTCCTCGCCATCGTGGACAACCAGCCGCGGGTGCTGACGCTGCCGCAGATGCTCGCGTACTTCGTCGAGCACCGCAAGGAAGTCGTCACCCGGCGCACGCGCTACGAGCTGGCGCGCGCCGAGGAGCGGGCCCACATCCTGGAAGGGCTCGTCATCGCCCTCGACCACCTCGACGCCGTCATCAAGACGATCCGCGCCGCGGCCGACCCGCCGTCGGCGAGGACCGCCCTGATGGGCAACTTCGGCCTCTCCGAGCTGCAGGCGCAGGCGATCCTCGACATGCGGCTGCAGCGCCTGACCGCGCTCGAGCGCGACAAGATCCTCGCCGAGTACAAGGACGTCATGGCGCTGATCGAGCGGTTGAAGGCCATTCTTGCCGACGAGCGGTTGGTGCTCGAGATCATCATCGGCGAGCTCGAGGAGACCAAGCGCCGCTTCGCCGACCCGCGGCGCACCGAGCTGCTCCCCGAGGAGGCCGAGTTCTCGATCGAGGACCTGATCGTCGAGGAGGACGTCGTCGTCACCGTGACGCGCTCGGGGTACATCAAGCGCGCGCCGGTCTCGACGTACCGCGCCCAGCGGCGCGGCGGGCGCGGGCGGCGCGGTGCGGCGGTGCGCGACGAGGACCCGGTCGAGCACCTGTTCGTCGCCTCGACGCACGACTTCCTGCTCATCTTCACGTCGGTCGGGAAGGTCTACGGCATCAAGGTCCACGAGGTCCCGGAAGCGAGCCCGGCGGCGCGCGGCAAGGCGATCGTGAACCTACTGCCGGTGGCGCAGGACGAGAAGGTGGCGGCGCTGGTCGCGGTCAAGGAGTTCGACTCCGAGCACTTCCTCTTCTTCGCCACGAAGAAGGGCAAGGTCAAGAAGACGGAGCTCGCGGCCTACGCCAACCCGCGCTCGACCGGCATCATCGCGGTCGCGCTCGAGGAGGGCGACGACCTGCTCGACGCGCGCCTGACGGACGGCGCCAGTCACGTCTTCCTCGGCACGCACAAGGGGATGGGGATCCGCTTCCCGGAGAGCGGCGTCCGCTCGATGGGGCGGGTCGCCGCCGGCGTGCGCGGGATCTCACTCCGCAAGGACGACTTCGTCGAGGTGATGGCGGCGTTCCCGGCGGACGACAAGGGTGAGATCCTGGTGGTCGCTGAGCGCGGCTTCGGCAAGCGCACGCCGGTGGCCGACTTCCGCGAGCAGGGGCGCGGCGGCAAGGGGATCACCCTGATGAAGGTCACCGAGCGCACCGGCAGCGTGGCCGGCATGCGGCACGTCAGCGGGGACGAGGACATCATGCTCGTCACCGCGCAGGGGATGGTGATCCGGACCTCGGCGGCGGGGGTGCGGCGCACCGGCCGCGCCACGCAGGGGGTCAAGCTCATCGGTCTCGAGGAAGGCGACCAGGTGGTCGCGGTGGCCAAGCTCGCCGAGCGCGAAGTGGTCGAGGACGAAACCGAGCAGGAGCCGATGTTCTAGCGGTCGGGAGGGGAACGCATGAAGCTGTTCATCGACACCGCCAACGTCGCCGAGATCACCGAGGCCGCCTCCTGGGGCGTCCTCGACGGCGTGACCACCAACCCTTCCCTGGTCGCCAAGGAAGGCCGCTCCTACCACGACCTGGTCGCCGAGATCTGCCGCATCGTGCCCGGCCCGGTCTCGGCGGAGGTCCTCGCGACCGATGCCGAGACCATGGAGCGCGAGGGGCGCGAGCTCGCGGGGGTCGCCGAGAACGTGGTGGTCAAGCTGCCGATCACCCAGGACGGGATCAAGGTCTGCTCCCGCTTCTCCGAGGAGGGGATCGCGACCAACCTGACGCTGTGCTTCTCGCCGGCGCAGGCGCTCCTGGTCGCCAAGGCGGGCGCCACGTACGTCAGCCCGTTCGTCGGCCGCATCGACGACGTCGGCCAGGACGGGATGCAGCTCGTGCGCGAGATCGTGCAGATCTACGACGCCTACGAGTTCCCCACCCAGGTGCTGGTCGCCTCGGTGCGCCACCCGCAGCACGTCGTCGAGAGCGCGCTGGCCGGCGCCGACGTCGCGACGGTCCCGTTCAAGGTGCTGCAGCAGCTGTTCCACCACCCGCTGACGGACCTCGGCCTGCAGCGCTTCATCTCCGACTTCCGCTCCGCCAAGAACGTGCAGTAGCCGCCGGCACCCCGCCCTCGCGATTCGCTGGCGTTGCGAGGAGCCGCGCAGCGGGCGCTGGTTCCGAGTCACTGTCATTGCGAGGAGCCGCGCAGCGGCGACGAAGCAATCCCGAGGTCACCGCGATGGCCTCGGGATCGCCACGGCTCTGTCGCTGCGCTCCTCGCGATGACAGCTGGGGCGGAGGCAAGCAGGGTTCTGATGTGGGGCCGGCGCGCCGCGCCGGCGGTCTCCTGGCCGTCCGACGACAACGACCGCGCGCACGGCGTGGCGCCCCACATCGGGCTGCGGATCGGGCGACGTTTCCGACTCGTTGTCATTGTCCTGAAAGTCCCTCAGCATCGGCGGGCGGGGGCAAGCCTCGTCGTTCTGGCGCCCGGAAATCGCGGCCGAGGGCGGCCGCGCCACAGGAAAGACGGGGGTCCGGGCTCCAGGCACGGGACGGACAAGAACACACCTTTGAAAGTAGGGCGTTGCCGTGGGGCGGGCGCCCTCGCCCGCCATGGCGCGGCATACGCTCTGAGCAATGGCTGAGCCATTTTGACAAATGGCCTAAGCCGCACTAGCTTGACCGGGTGGAAGCCGTGGTCACCCGCGCGCGTCACGCCCTGGCCGGCGGCGCCGGCCAGCCCGTGTACCGGCGGCTCGCCGAGGCGCTCGCGCCTGCGCTCGCCGGGCCCGACGGCGGCGAGCTGCCGTCCGCGCGCGCGCTGGCAACCGAGCTCGGCCTCAACCGGGCCACCGTGACCGCGGCGTACCGCGAGCTCGCGCGCCGGGGCCTGATGGTGCTCCGGCCCGGCCGCCGCAGCCGCCGCCCGCGGCCGGCGGCCGACGGCGCGGCGGGCGCCGAGGCGCCGCAGGCGGGCGGGATCGACCTGGCGCGCTACGCGCCCGACCGCGAGCTGCTGCCGGCGGGCAAGGTGTTCCGCTGGCTGGGACTCGGCGAGGGGGAGGGCGAGGGGGTCGCCCAGTACGGGAGCGCCTGGGGGTACCCGCCGCTGCGCGCGTGGATCGCCGCGCGGTTGGCTCGTCTCGGGATCCACGCCGACGCCGACCGGGTGCTGCTCACCGGCGGCGCCCAGCATGCGCTCGACCTTCTTCTCCGGGCGCTGCTGCGGCCGGGCGACACCGTGCTCGTCGAGGACCCGACCTACCCCGGCCTGCCGCCGCTGCTCGCCTTGCACCAGGCGCGCGCGGTCGGCCTGCCCGTGCACCTGGACGGGGTCCACCCGGACGAGGCGCGCGACATCCTGCGCCGCGTCCGCCCGCGCTTCGCGATCCTCACGCCCACGCTCCACAACCCGTCGGGGGTGGTGATCGAGACATCGGCGCGCCGCGAGCTGCTGCGAGCGCTCGCCGCGCGCGGGACCCAGGTGGTGGAGGAGTTCTTCGACCCGGCGCTGGTGAGCGGAGGACGGGTCCCGCCGCCCCTGGCCGCGCTCGACCCGAGCGTGCTCGCGGTCGGCTCGTTCTCGAAGGCGCTGTTTCCCGGACTGCGCGTGGGCTGGCTGGCGGGCCCCCCCGAGCTGCTCGACCGCGTCGAGGCGTTCAAGCGGGCCGCCGACCTCGGCGGCAGCCCGTTCCTCGAGGCCGCGGCGTGGGCGCTGTGCCGGCGCGGGGTGTTCGACGCGCAGCTCGAGCGCCTGGCGCGCGCGTCGGCCGCGCGCTCGCGGACCGTGCTGGACGGCCTCGCCGATGCGCCGCCCGGCGTGGCGTGGAGCAAGCCGCGAGGCGGGTTCTCGCTGCTCGTCACGCTGCCGCCCGGCTGGAGCTCCCGCCGGGTCGCGGCGCGCGCCGGCGAACGCGGCGTCTGGGTGCTGCCCGGGCCCTCGATCTCGGTGAGCGGCCGCGACGACGTGGTCCGCCTCGCCTTCGCCGCGGTGGGAGGCGAGCAACTGGAGGACGGCGTGAAGCGGTTCGTTGCGGCGCTCGCGCCCGGGCATGCGGCGCTGCCGCTGGTGTGAGGATCAACCGCCCGCGGGCCGGTGAGGGGAAACCGGGCCGGCCGCGGACAAGTGGACGACTGGAGGGAAGACATGAATTTCGAATCACCAGAGTTTCGCGTGAAGGTCGGCCTCGCCGAGATGCTCAAGGGCGGGGTGATCATGGACGTCACCGACGCCGACCAGGCCAAGATCGCCGAGGACGCCGGCGCCGCCGCGGTGATGGCGCTCGAGCGCGTGCCGGCCGACATCAGGGCCGAGGGCGGGGTCGCCCGCATGGCATCCATCGAGAAGATGGAGGCGATCATGCAGACGGTCTCGATCCCGGTGATGGCCAAGTGCCGGATCGGCCACGTCGCCGAGGCGCGGGTGCTCGAGGCGCTCGGCGTGGACTTCGTCGACGAGTCCGAGGTGCTCACCCCGGCCGACGAGGAGAACCACGTCTGGAAGCACGACTACAAGGTCCCGTTCGTGTGCGGGTGCCGCAACCTCGGCGAGGCGCTCCGCCGGATCGGCGAGGGCGCGGCGATGATCCGCACCAAGGGCGAGGCCGGGTCGGGCGACATCGTCGAGGCCGTGCGCCACCTGCGCGCCGTGCGCCGGGAGCTGCGCCGCCTCGGCACGCTCGACCCCGCGGAGCTGGTGCCGGCGGCCAAGGAGCTGCAGGCGCCGCTCGAGCTCGTCGAGTACGTCGCGGCGCACGGCAAGCTGCCGGTGCCCAACTTCGCCGCCGGCGGCGTCGCCACCCCTGCCGACGCGGCGCTCTGCATGATGCTGGGCGCGGAGTCCGTGTTCGTCGGCTCCGGGATCTTCAAGTCGGACGATCCGGCGCGGAGAGCGAAGGCGATCGTCAAGGCCGTGACCCACTGGCAGGACGCGAACGCGGTGCTCGACGCTTCACGCGGGCTCGAGGGCGCGATGCGCGGGCTCGACGTCGGCAAGCTCACCCCGGAGGAGATGCTCTCGCGCCGGGGGTGGTGAGTGCGGCACGACGGGCTGCGGGTCGGCGTCCTCGCGCTGCAGGGCGACTTCGAGGCGCACCGTAGGGCGCTCGCCGCGCGCGGCGTCGCCAGCTCCGAGGTGCGCGTCGCCGCCGACCTCGACGGGATCGCGGGCCTCGTGCTCCCCGGCGGCGAGTCCACGGCGATGCTCAAGCTCCTGGACGAAGGCGGGCTCACCGAGCGTCTCGCGGCCGCGGTCGCCGGCGGGCTGCCGGTGCTCGCCACCTGCGCGGGCGTGATCCTGCTCGCCCGCGAGGTGCGGCACCCAACCCAGCGCTCGCTCGGCCTGCTCGACGTCGTCGTGGACCGCAACGCGTACGGGCGTCAGATCGACTCGACCGTGGCGCAGCTGCGCGTCACGGCGCCCGAGGAGCTCGGCGCCGGCGGCATGGAGGGCGTGTTCATCCGCGCTCCACGGGTCACCTCGGTCGGCGCCGAAGTGCGGGTGCTGGCGCGGCGGGACGAGGACCCGGTGCTGCTGCGCCAGGGCAACGTCCTCGCGGCCACGTTCCACCCCGAGCTGACGGAGGGCTCCCCGGTCGTGGACCTGTTCGTGCGCTCTCTCCGCGCCCAGGGGTGATCGGGGGGCGTCGCCTTCGCGTGTAAGGGCGGGCCTTGCCCCCGCGAAGGTGATGTTGTGCCTTTCTCCCTCTCCCGCGTGCGGGCGAGGGCGCGGTGAGGGCCGGATCCAGGTCAAACCTCGCAACACCCCCACCTAACCTCCCCCCTCCAGGGGGAGGAACCGATGCCGAGGGAGCGTGCGCGCGCGGGGATGACACGGGTACGCTGTCATTCTGAGGCCCGACGCAGGCGGGCCGAAGAATCCCCCGGAAGCGGGAGCGACGGCCCGAGGCAGGGCAAATTCGGGGGGATCCTTCGTCGCGGCGCGAGACGCGCCGCTCCTCAGGATGACGTCGCGTCCCGCGGCGTCAGAACGTGTAGGTGTCGCCCTGGCGGAGCTCCTCGACCGGGTGGGGGAACCGCGTCGCGGCGAGCTCCTCGCGGACCTCGTCCACGCAGGCCGGCTTGAGGTGGTAGAGGTGGACCGGGACGTCGCGCTTGAGCTTGGCAAGCTCGGCGGCGAGGGTCGTCGGGGTGAGGTGTAGCGAGACGTCGGCGACCGCCTGCATCCGGGTGGGGAACGACACCTCCACGATCACCGCCTTGAGCTTCGGCGTCCGGTTGGCGACGTCCCAGACCTCCTGGGTCGGGCCCGTGTCGGACGTGAACAGCACGGCGCCGCCCTCATCCTCCACGAGGTAGCCGTGCGTCGGCACGGCGTGGTGGACGGGCACCGGCGTGAGGCGGAGCCCGCTCGCCTCGAATGGCTTCCGCGCCTCCACCTGAGTGAGGCGCAGCGCGGGCAGCATGTCGTTCGGGATGCGGGTGAAGTCCGGCCAGGTGTCGTTGTTGAACAGGTGCAACTTGACCGTGCGCATGACCTGCGGCGTGACGAGGATCTCGAGCGCCTCGCGCTGCGCACCGAAGGTGTTCTCCACGAGGAACGGGATCGACGCCGTGTGGTCGAGGTGCGAGTGGGTGAGCACGATGCGGCGGATCTTGCGCTGGTCCTCGAGCGACAGCGCCTGCGTGATGGAGCCGGCATCGAGCGCGAGCTCGCCGTTGAGCAGGAACGACGTCATCCGGCACGTCGGGCTCGACCCGCCGAAGCTGCCCAGCACGTGCCATTCCATCGCAGAAGTATAGGGCACAAACCCGCGCAAGTGTCTGGTCCGCGTCACGCCGGCCGGTCCCCGGGCCGCTACAATCCGGGCCGGTGGGAGGCCCCGTCCCGATCGCCGCGCCGCCGAGCGACCACGCCTTGAGACTGGCGGGTGTGGACCTCGTCGGGATGGCGCCCCCGGTGGTCCGTGCGGAGGCCGCCCGGGAGGTCGTCGTCGTGCTCAGCCGGTCGCGGGACCCCGAGCGCGAGGTCTTCCTGGAGCGTTGCCGCGAGGACCGCGTGCCGGTCGTGGTGCGGCCGTCCGGCGGCGGGGCCGTGGTGCTCGCCCCCGGCGTGGTGGCCGCCTCCGCCCTCCTCGAGGTTTCCGACGCGGATCGCTTCCCCGATCCGCACTTCCGGCGCCTGTGCGGCGCGGTGGCGGAGGCGCTCGCCTCGTGCGGCGCGCCGGGGCTCGAGATGCGGGGGATCTCCGATCTCGCCCTCGGGGACCGCAAGGTCGCGGGCAGCTCGCTGCGCCTCTGGCGAGGCCGGCTGCTCTTCCAGGTCTCGGTCCTCGTGGACGCCGACGCCGCCTTGCTCGAGCGCTACCTGCGCGACCCCTCGCGGGCGCCGGAGTACCGGCGGGGCCGCCCGCACCGGGCGTTCGTGACCACGCTGCGCGAGGCCGGCTTCGCGGTCACCGTCCCGGCGGTCGTCGCGGCGCTCTCCGAGCGGCTGCGCCTCGTCGCGTCGCCGTGCTGAGAGGAGCGCGATCTTGCTTGCCCGGGCGCGGGCGTGTACGCTCGCGGGCTCGGGGATGCCGCCGCGGGCGGCGAAACGGTGCCATGCGTAGGACGACAGCCATCGCCTGTGCCCTTCTCGTGCTGCTGCCGGTGGCGGCGAGGGCCATCACGGTCACGACCCCGCGCGGTCCGAACGAGGTCTTCGCAAAGGGCGACCTCCTCGACGTGCTCGCGCTGCTGCGCCTCACCGGAGCGGACGTCGAGTTCGCCGCCGCGGCCGGCAGCTACACCGCCGGCGCGGGCGACCATCAGATCCAGTTCACGCCCGGCGGCTCGCTCGCGGTCGTCGACGGCCGCCTCACGCCTCTCCCGGGACCCCTGCGCCAGGTCGAAGGGCACGTCATCGGCGCCCCGGCGACCGTCGCGGCGCTGCTCGCCCCGTTCGGCTTCACGATGCGCGGGAGCGCGTCGGCGCCGGAGCTGGTCAGGATCGGCGCCGGGGAGCCGGTCGAGGTCTCGGTGGTGCGCTCGCCGGCCGGGACGACGGTCGTCCTGCGCGGGACCAAGCAGCGCCCCAAGGTCACGGCCTCCCCGGGCGCGGTCGCGCTCCAGTTCCCGGCGCCGGTGACGCTCGTCAAACCGGTGGCGCCTGAGGCCGAGCTGCTCGGCGGCGACCTCAAGGACACCACGCTCACGCTGCGCCTGGCCGCCGGCGTGGACGTCGCGAACAGCTACCCGCTCGACGACCCGCCCCGGTTCGTGCTCCGCCTGGCGGCGGCGGAGCCCGTGGCGCCGGCCGCGCCGGCGCGCACCGGCCCCCTCGTGGTGCTCGACCCCGGCCACGGCGGCGAGGACCAGGGCGCCAAGGGTCCGACGAACGAGCTCGAGAAGGACGTCACGCTGGCGGTGGCGCGCCTCACCGCGGCCCGCCTGGCGGCGCTCGGCGTCACCGCGCGCCTCACCCGCGAGGCGGACGAGACGGTGTCGCTGTCGGAGCGCACCGCGCTCGCCAACCGCCTGCAGGCGGCGGTGTTCGTCTCCATCCACGCCAACGCGTCGATGGCGCGCGGGGCGCACGGCGCCGAGACGTACTTCATGAACGTGGACGCGTCCGACCTGCAGGCGGCGCAGGCCGCCGCGCGCGAGAACGCCGGCGCCCCGGCCGACAACGTCCAGCTCATCCTCTGGGACCTCGCCCACGTCGCCAACCTCAACAACTCGGCGCGCCTCGCCCGCTCGATCCAGGAGCGCCTCAACGCGCTGCAGGGGATCCGCGACCGCGGCATCCGGCAGGCGCCGTTCGTCGTCCTGACCGGCGCCACGATGCCGGCGGCGCTCGTCGAGGTCGGGTTCCTCTCCAACACCGAGGAGGCGGCGCGCCTCGAGGCCCGCGACACGCAGGACGCGATCGCGAGCGCGGTCGCCGAGGCGATCGTCGAGTACCTGCGCGCGCCGACGCCGGCGCCGTCGCCGGCCGCGACCGCCGTCCCAACGCCATGAAGCCGCTGCGGCCCATCGTCGCGACGCTCGTCGTCCTCGGCGCGCTGACGGCGGTCGTCCTCGTGGCTCGTCACCGCAGGCCCGCGCCGCCTCCCGCCCAGGTGCCCGTGGCGGCGACGCCGACGCCGGTGCCGGGCAAGCTCGTGCTGTTCTTCCCGGGCGACGACACGCTGCTCCACCGCGAGGCGCGCGAGGTGCCCGAGATCCCGGCCGGCGTCCCGGCGCGCATCCGCCTCGTCATGGAGGAACTCGCCGCCGGCTCGCGCGAGGGGTTCGCGCCGGCGCTGCCGTGGAGCGCCACGGTGCTGGCGGTGTTCCTCGACAAGCAAGGCAACGCCTACGTCGACCTCTCCCCGCCGCCGCCGGAGACCATCGCCGGCGCCGACGTCGAGCTCGCGGTCGCGTACGGCACCGTCAACAGCGTGGTGGCGAACTGCCCGGGCGTCGAGCGGGTCCAGCTGCTGCTCGGCGGCCGGGAGGTCGCGACCCTCGGCCACCTCGACCTCGGGCGACCGCTCCCGCCCAACCTCGAGCTGGTCGCGCCGTGACCGACCCGCGCCCGATCGGGATCTTCGACTCCGGCATCGGCGGCCTCACCGTGCTCGCCGCGCTGCAACGCCGGCTGCCCGGCGAGCGCTACGTCTACCTCGGCGACACCGCGCGCCTGCCGTACGGGATGAAGTCGGCCGAGACCGTGGTGCGCTACGCGCTGCGCGCCGCCGAGTTCCTCGCCGCGCACGGGATCAAGATGCTCGTCGTCGCGTGCAACACCGCCTCCGCGGCGGCGCTGCCGGCGCTCGAGGAGGCGATGACGGTCCCGGTGATCGGCGTGGTCGGGCCCGGCGCGCGCGTCGCGGTCGCGGGGACCGCGGGCCGCGTCGGCATCATCGGCACCGAGTCCACGATCGCCTCCGGCGCCTACCTGCGCGCGGTGCGCGCGCTGCGCCCCGACGTCGAGGTCGTGGCCCGCGCCTGCCCGCTGTTCGTGCCGCTCGCCGAGGAGGGGTGGTGGGACCACCCGGTCACCCGCGAGGTCGCCCGCCTCTACCTCGAGCCGTTCGCCGGCGGCCGCGTGGACACGCTCGTCCTCGGGTGCACGCACTACCCGCTGCTGCAGCCCGCGATCGCGGCGACGCTCGGGCCGGGCGTGCGCCTGGTGGACTCCGCCGAGGCCGTGGCCGGCGAGGTCGAGGCGCTGGTCGCGCAGCAGGCGCTCGCCAGCAGCGACGGCGCGGGCCTGCGCCTGCTGGTGACCGACGCGGCCGCGCGGCTCACGCGTCTGGCCAAGCTCATCCTCCCCGGAACGGCCGTCAGCCTCGAGCTCGTCGACCTCCCCGACTGAGGCGGCGTCGGGTCGCGTCGTGGCCTCGCACCGTCGAAAGTTGTCGAAACCGGCCCCGGCGGCTACCCTGACCCGACCAGGAGGCCACGTGGCCAAGCAACCGACCCTCGAACGCCCGGACGGACGCCCCAACGGCGAGCCGCGACCGCTGCAGCTCACGCTCGATTTCGTGAAGTACCCGGAGGGGAGCGTGCTGGCGCGCGCCGGCGACACCATCGTCGTGTGCAACGTCACAGTCGAGGGGCGCGTGCCGGCGTTCCTGCGCGACACCGGCGAGGGGTGGCTGACCTCGGAGTACGCGATGCTGCCGCGCGCCACCGAGGAGCGCACGCCGCGCGAGTCCTCGCGCGGCTCGATTTCGGGCCGCTCGGCGGAGATCCAGCGCCTGATCGGGCGCTCGCTGCGCGCCTCCCTCGACATGGGCCTGCTCGGCGAGCGCACGCTGGTCGTCGACTGCGACGTCCTCCAGGCGGACGGCGGGACGCGCACCACTGCGATCACCGGCGCGTTCGTCGCCGTCGTGCTCGCGCTCGTGCGCCTGAAGGAGCAGAAGGCGCTGCCGAGCTGGCCGGTGCGCGACCAGGTCGCCGCCGTCTCGGTCGGCATCGTGGCGGGCGCGCCGAGGCTCGACCTCGCCTACGAGGAGGACTCGCGCGCCGCCGTCGACCTCAACCTCATCGGCACCGCGCGCAAGGGGATCGTCGAGGTCCAGGGCACCGCGGAGCGCGAGCCGTTCTCGCGCCGCGAGCTCGAGACCCTGCTCGACCTCGCCGAGAGCGGCCTCGAGAAGGCGTTCGCCGCCCAGCGCGCCGTGCTCGAGCACCGCCTCGAGCTCGTCGGCCTCAAATCCCTCGTCGCCGAAAAGAAGTAGCGGCCGCCCGCCGGGCGGCCGGCCGTTCCCCGCCCACCGCAGCAGCGGCCCTTCCCGTGTAGCGGCCGCCCCCGAGTCCATTGTCATCCTGAGGAGGGCGGCCGGAGGCCGTCCGACGAAGGATCCCCCCGGACCCGCGCCGGCCTCGGGGACGTCGGTCACGCTCCCATGGGATCCTTCGGCCCTTCGGGCCTCAGGATGACACTCGCTCGGAAGCGCCGGGGAGACAAGCCCCGCCCCGACACAATGAGGTCCTGCAAGGTCGTTGTCGGCGACCCGTCGTGCGGCCACCCCCGGCGGCGTGCCGAGCGTCGTTTGTCGTCACCCCCGCGAACGCGGGGGTCCAGTCGTCTCCGCAGTTGCATCACGAGCGAGGGCAAGCAGGGCTCTGATGTGGGGCCGGCGCGCCGCGCCGGCGGTCTCGTACCCTTTTCGACGACAGCGACGGTGCGCCCGGCCGTCGCGCCCCACATCCGCGCGCCTGAATGACGACGGGGACCCCTCCTGCGGCCGCCCGGTCTGTCATCCCGCAGGAACCCTCCAGGCGTAGGCGGGCGAGGGCGCCCGTCCCACGTGCGTCCTTCCATTCTCTTGTGGCGCGGCCGCCCTCGGCCGCGTGCCTTGAGTCCTGCCTCCGGCCCACGTGTCATTGCGAGCCCGGCCGGAGGCCGGGCGCGGCAATCCCCCGGCGTGGAAGCGACGACCTCCCATTGGATTGCGTCGTGAGACGCGTCCTCCTGCAACCGCGCCGCTTGCTTGACGAGGCCTGCCCCGATTGCTAACGTGAGGGTTCCCCGGAACTGGGGATAGCTCTTTGGGATCGTGTAGCTTCACGCAATTCGGGACGGGGCGTGGCGCAGCCTGGTAGCGCACCTGCCTTGGGCGCAGGTGGTCGGAGGTTCAAATCCTCTCGCCCCGACCATCACCCGTCCCAGCACTTCGCTGCCTGTAGCTCAGCTGGATAGAGCAGCGGACTTCTAATCCGCGGGTCGGAGGTTCGAATCCTCTCAGGCAGGCCAGTTTCATGGTGAGCGTAGCTCAGCTGGTCAGAGCACCGGACTGTGGCTCCGGTGGTCGGGGGTTCAAATCCCCTCGCTCACCCCACCATGTGCGCCCGTAGCTCAGATGGATAGAGCGTCAGACTCCGGATCTGAAGGCCGGGCGTTCGAATCGCCCCGGGCGCACC
>CAVSFK010000005.1:0-51613 GCA_963727275.1 uncultured Acidobacteriota bacterium | reverse complement strand
GGGGCCGTCGCCATCAGCTCGTGCCAGGTCTCGCGCTCGAGGAAGCTGCCCGGGACGTTGGCCTCCATCTCCTCGAACATCGCGAACGGCACGGCGAACGTCATCAGGTCGTGGCCGAGCTGCTGGGCCACGTACTTGCGCGCCGAGAGGTCGGTGAGGCCCGACGACGGCGCGCGGGCGCGGCGAGCGCGCCTCGCGGTAGGCGAGGATGCCGATCGTCTGGCAGCCGGCGCCCCACGGCATGATGACGTTCTCGTTGTCCCCGCGCTCGTAGTTCGCGAGCACGACCAGCGCCGAGAGCCGGTCCGGGTCCACGAGGAAGATCACGACCTCGGGGCGCTCCTCCGGCGTGACCAGGGAGAGCGGCTTGAGCACGACGTAGCGCGTCGGCACGTCGATCATCGGCAGGGCGTCCACGAACCTCTTCACGGCTGCCGGGTCCTTGACGTAGCGCTCGCCGTGCACGAAGTCGCTCGACGCGCCGCGGCGAACGCCCGCGACGCCGGCGCTCGCGGCCTCGCCCTCGGGCCCGTTCCCCGTCGAGAGGAACCTGTAGAAGCACTCGACCCCGCCGGGCCAGTTCTCGTACTGGTTGCCGAAACCGAGCCCCGTGCCGCCGCCGAGACAGCCGAACGTGCGCCGGTCGGCGGCGGCCGGCCGGCCCTTGGCCGCTGCGGCGAGCAGCAGCCACATGACGCAGCCCCACTTCGCCTCGGCGAACTGCATCGCGCCGTCGGGCAGCTCCTCGGAGAAGAGCAGCGCGACCGGCTCGAACTTCGCTTTGATGGCCTTTGCGATTGCGCTGTCCAAGGGAACCTCCCAACACCGCCGCAGCAATTGTAGCCGGGCCGCGCCACCGGCGCCCGTCGAGCCGGCCGCACCTCATGGAGACAGGACGGTCGCCGGAGCGGTGATGTGGGGCCGGCGCGCCGCGCCGGCGGTCTCTCGACCTGCCAGCGACCGCGACAGCGCGCACGGCGTGCGCGCCCCACATCTGCACGACGGAGAGCGCGCACGGCGTGCGCGTCCCACATCTCGAGCCAACCCTCGTAGGTCAGACCCGCTTGCGCAGGATGATGATCCGGAAGAACCCCCCGAGCGCCGCGGGCTCGTCGTGGACGACGTCGAGCGGCGCCGCGGCCTCGCCGAGAATGTCGTCGAGGCGGCGGTTGAAGTTGGTGGCCACGAGGTCAGCGACGGCGTTGACAACGCGACGGACGACGCTCGGCTGTTCCCCGGCCGCGAGGAACTTGTCGAGGATGGCGGCGCGCCCTCCCGGCACGAGGACGCGCGCGACCTCGCGCACGCAGCCGACCGGGTCGGGCATCACCGCGAGCACGAGGTGAAGCACCGCTGCGTCGAAGCTGGCGTCGGGAACCTCGAGGTGGGCGCCGTCCATCACCGCGTACTCGACGCCGGGGCGCGCCCTGCGCCGCGCGCGGTCGATCATTCCCGGCGCGACGTCGGTCACGAGGACGCTGACATCGTGGGGGATCAGATCGAGGTCGTGCGCCGGACCCGCCCCGACGAGGAGCACGCGCTCGCCGGGCTGCAGGCCGAGGAGGCCGATCGAACGCCGGCGCTGCCTCGTGAAGAAGCGGACCCGGTCGTAGAAGGGCGCGTACAGCGAGTACCGGAGCCGGTTCCACCGGACGGTGTTGATCGCCACCGGGCCCCCGGTCTCAGAGCTCCTCGACGATGAGCAGCGCGCGCACCGGCGAGGCCTCCGCGCCCTCGATGCGGAGCGGAGCGGCGACGAGCGTGTAGCGGCCCGGCCGCGACGCCGGTCGAGGTCGAGCCCCTCGATGATGAGCACGCCGCGCGCTCGGCACCGGTGGTGCGCGTCGAACGTCTCGCTGCCGGCGGGGTCGACCGAGGGCGAGTCGACGCCGACGGCGACGACCCCCGCGTCGGCGAGCAGGTCCACGAGATCCGGCGTCAGGGCCGCGAACGCCGGGGGCACCGGCGAGCCCGCGGGCCAGCATCCGGTGGCGAAGAGGACGCGCGGGACGGCCGGACGCCAGCCGCGCGGGAGATCGTCGGGCGTGATCGCTCGCGCCTGCCCCGGGCAGGGCGACGACCTCGCACGGCCCGACGCAGGCGCCGAGCGGGACCGCCGCGACGTCCGCGCCCGCCGGGTCGAAGTGGAGCGGCGCATCGACGTGCGTGCCGATGTGCGGGGAGAGGCGGAACCAGGACACGGCGGTCGCGGACGCGCCCGGCGGGGACGTCCACCCGAGCGAGAACGGCGTGTCGCCGGGCCACACGGGCGCGGACGGTCCGAGCGTTCGGCTGATGTCGATGATGCGCGCGGTCACCGGTGCATGATCGCACGGCGGGGCCGTGCGGGCGCGCCGCCGTCTCGGCGCGGCGGGCCTAGCGTCTTGATGTCGGAGGATGTTTCCGACTACGCTCCGCACGCCTGTGCATCGGGAACGGTCGAGCGGAGGGGACGGATGCCCACGAACCTTGTGCCGAAGAGGCTCTACCTCACCAACGGAGTCGGCGTCCACGCCGAGAAGCTGCAGTCGTTCGAGCTCGCACTCCGCGACGCGGGGATCGCCGCGCTCAACCTCGTCTCGGTGTCGTCGATCTACCCGCCGGGGTGCCGGATCATCACGAGGGCCAAGGGCGAGGAGCACCTCGAGGCCGGCCAGATCGCGTTCGTGGTGATGAGCCGGGCCGAGTCGAACGAGCCGCACCGCATGATCGCGGCGTCGATCGGGGTCGCGGTCCCCAGCGACAAGCGCATGTACGGCTACCTCTCCGAGCACCACGCGTTCGGGCAGACCGGCAAGGAGGCGGGGGACTACGCGGAGGACCTCGCCGCCTCGATGCTGGCGTCCACCCTCGGCGTGGAGTTCGACGAGAACCAGTCGTGGGACGAGAAGCGCCAGATCTGGAAGATCTCCAACAAGATCGTCGTCACCCGCAACGTCACGCAGTCGGCGATCGTCGGGCGCTCCGCGAAGTGGGCCACCGTCGTGGCCTCCGCCGTGCTGCTGTTCGACTGAGGGGGAGCCATGGCGGGCGCGAAGGGCAAGCACCTCGGCGGCGAGCGGATCCTGCCGCCCCGGGTGCGCGGCGACATGACCGCGGCGGAGCTCGTGGACGGCGTCTTCTCGGCGTACAACGCGGCCAGGCTGCGGGAGGGCGCGCGCCTCTTCGTCCGCAAGATGCTGGCGCCTGAGACCACGGTCGGGGTGTCGCTCACCGGCGCCCTGACGCCGGCCGGGTACGGGATCTCCTGCCTGATACCGCTCGTCGAGGCCGGGTTCGTGGACTGGATCGTCTCGACCGGCGCGAACCTCTACCACGACATGCACCACGGCCTCGGCATGGAGCTGCGCCACGGCTCGCCGTTCGTCTCCGACGTGGAGCTGCGCAAGGAAGGCGTCATCCGGATCTACGACGTCTTCTTCGAGTACGACGTCCTGCTCGACACCGACGCGTTCGTCCGCGAGGTGATCGCGGCGCCCGAGTTCGACCGCCCGATGTCCTCGGCCGAGTTCCACAACCGGCTCGGGCGCTTCGTCGCGGAGCGCGAGCGGGTGCTGGGGACGGAGGGCCGCTCGCTGATCGCGGCCTGCTACAAGGCGGCGGTGCCGGTGTACACCTCCTCGCCCGGCGACTCGTCGATCGGCATGAACGTCGCGGCGATGGCGCTCTCCGGGTCCAAGCTCACCATCGACCCGAACCTCGACGTCAACGAGACCGCGGCGATCGTCTACGACGCCAAGCGGTCGGGGGGCAAGAGCGCGGTGCTGATCGTCGGCGGGGGGAGCCCCAAGAACTTCGTGCTGCAGACGGAGCCGCAGATCCAGGAGGTGCTCGGCCTCGCGGAGAAGGGCCACGACTACTTCCTCCAGCTCACGGACGCGCGCCCCGACACCGGCGGCCTCTCCGGCGCCACGCCATCCGAGGCCGTGTCGTGGGGGAAGATCGACCCCGAGCAGCTGCCGAGCGCCGTGGTGGTCTACGGCGACGCGACCATCGCGTTGCCGCTGCTGACCGCCTACGCGCTGGCCAACCGCGAGCCGCGGCCGCCGAAGCGCCTCTACGACCGCCTCGGGGCGCTGCTGGCCGCCCTGCGCGCCGCCTACCTGGCGCGGCCGGCCGAGAAGCCGTAGGGCGGGATGGCGACGCCCGGACGCGCCGCAGCGGTCGTCCCGGGCCATCGTTGGAGGCCGGCATGAGCGACGAGCGCTACGCACCGTACCAGGCGTTCCTCGGCATCCCCGAGGAGCTCGTGCCGCATCGCGAACCCCGCGTGGCGATCCTGCCGGTTCCCTACGACCTCACGACGTCCTACCAGCCTGGCGCGCGCCGCGGGCCGCTCGCGATCCTCGAGGCGTCGACCCACCTGGAGACGTACGACGAGGAGCTCGGGCGCGAGACCTGGGAGGACGTGGGGATCGAAACGCTCGCGCCGGTCACGCCCGACACCTCGGGGCCCGCCGCGACCCTCGCCCGCATCGAGCGTGTGGCGGCCGAGGCGATCGGGACGGGGCGGTTCCTGGTCGCGCTCGGCGGCGAGCACTCGATCACCGCCCCGCTCGTCCGCGCCCTGCGGTCGCATCGCCCGGGGGTCGGCGTGCTGCAGCTCGACGCCCACGCCGACCTGCGCGACGCGTTCGAAGGCTCGCCGCACAACCACGCCTGCGTGATGCACCGGGTGCTGGACGACGGCGCCGCGCTCGCCCAGGTCGGCATCCGCTCGCTGACCGGCGAGGAACGAGCGCTGATCGGCGAGCGCAAGCTGTGCGCGGTGTTCGCCCCCGAGGCCGTCGGCGAGCCGGTGGGGCGGTGGATCGGAAAGGTCCTGGACGCGCTGCCGGAAGAGGTCTACGTCACGGTCGACCTCGACGTGTTCGACCCGGCGATCATGCCGGCCACGGGTACGCCGGAGCCCGGCGGGCTCGACTGGTACCGGACGCTGGCCGTGCTCCGCGAGGTCGCCGCGCACAAGCGGATCGTGGGTTTCGACGTCGTGGAGCTGGCGCCGATCGCCGGCCTCGTCGCTCCGGACTTCCTGGCGGCCAAGCTGGTCTACCGGCTGCTCGGGTATGCCTTGAGCACCCATCGGGCGTAACGTGGCGCGTGGCCGGTGGGAGGTCGCGAGGTGAGACGTAGCGGACGGGGCCGGGTGGTGCGTTCGTGGATCCTCGTGGCGGCGCTCGCGCCCGCGTTGCTGGCCGCGGGGTGCGGGGGCGACCGCGGGGACGAGGAAGACAAGCCCGCCGCGGCGCCGCCGCGGACCGCCACCGAGGGCGGGGAGACGGTCGTAGCCCTGGACGCCCAGACGATGGCCCGGGCCGGAATCGTCGTCGCGGCGCTGCAAGCGACGACCCACCAGGGCACGGCGGAGGCCTTCGGCAGCGTTCTCGATCTCACCGAGCTGGCCGACGCCAGGTCGGCTGCGGCAACGGCCGCGGTCCGCGTCGAACGGGCGCGCTCGGCGCTGGCCGCGTCGACCGCCGAGCACCGGCGCGTCGAGACCCTGAACAAGGACGAGCACAACGCTTCGGACAAGGCGCTGGAGGCCGCAACCGCAGCATGGCGGAGCGACCAGGGCGAGCTCGCCGCCGCCGGCGTCGCGCTCGACGGGCTGATGGCGGCGGGCCGGCAGCGCTGGGGCGGCGTGGTGGCGGGCTGGCTCGAACGCGGCGGGCCGGAGCTCGACCGCCTGCTGCAGGGCCAGGAGCGGCTGCTCCAGGTCACGCTGCCGGCGGGAAGCGTTCCGGCGTCGGCCCCGGGCGTGGCGACCGTGCGGGCCGGCGATGGGCCCGCCCTCGAGGCCCGTCTCGTCTCGCCGGCGCCGCGCACCGATCCCCGCATCCAGGGTCAGAGTTTCCTCTACGTCGTGGGCGGCATCGCGGCCCCTCTGCCGGGGACGAACGTCCGCGTGTCGGTGCCGATGGGAGCGCCGCTCGCCGGCGTCGTGGTCCCGTCGTCCGCGGTGGTGTGGTGGCAGGGAAGGGCGTGGGCGTACGTCGAGAAGGCGCCGGCCCGGTTCGCGCGGCGGGAGGTGGCCACGGACGTCCCGATGCCCGGCGGGTGGTTCGTGACGACCGGTCTCGCGGCCGGCGACCGCGTGGTGAGCTCGGGTGCGCAGGTCCTGCTGTCGGAGGAAGGGCGCGCCGCCCTCCACGGGGCGGAAGGGTGATCGCGGGGCAAGCCTGATGCTTGCCGCGATCGTCCGCTTCTCGCTGCGGTTTCGCGGGGTGGTCGTCGCGCTCGCGACCGTCGCGCTGGGCTACGGCATCTACACGTTGCTGCAGGCCCGCTACGACGTGTTCCCCGAGTTCGCTCCGCCGCAGGTGCAGATCCAGACGGAGGCGCCGGGGCTCTCGCCCGAGCAGGTCGAGGCCCTCGTCACGCAGCCGATCGAGAACGCGCTCACCGGCACCGAAGGCATCGACACGCTCCGCTCCGGGTTCCATCGAAGGCATCTCGATCATCACGGTGGTCTTCCGGCAGACGAGCGACGTCTTCCTCGACCGGCAGCTGGTCGCGGAGCGCCTCGCCGCGGTGGCGACCCGCCTGCCGAGCGGGACCGGGCCGCCGGAGATCACGCCCCTGACGTCGTCCACGAGCACGGTTCTGGCCGTCGGGTTGTCGTCGGCGAGCGTCGGTCTCATGGAACTGCGGACGATCGCCGACTGGACGGTGCGCCAGCGCCTGCTGGCCGTGCCCGGCGTGGCCAAGGTCTCGGTCTTCGGGGGCGAGGTGCGGGAGCTCCAGGTCCAGGTGGACCCGGCGCGCCTCGTCCGTTTCGGGCTGGCGCTCGAGGACGTCGTGGCCGCGGCACGGAACGCCACGGGCGTCAGGGCCGCCGGCGTGGTGGACACGCCGAACCAGCGTCTGGCCGTGCGCACCGAGGGCCAGGCGCTGTCGCCGTCCGAGCTCGCCCGGACGGTCGTCGCGCACCGCAACGGCGCGAGCGTGAGCCTGGGCGACGTGGCGCGGGTCGCCGACGGCGCCGAGCCTCCCGTGGGCGCGGCCGGCGTCATGGGACGGCCCGGGGTCATGCTGATGGTGTCGGCCCAGTACCGCGCCAACACGCTCGAGGTGACCCGCCTGGTGGACCAGGCCCTGGCCGAGCTGCGGCCCGGCCTCGACGCGCAGGGCGTGCGGCTGGACGCCGAGAACATCCTGCGCCCGGCCCGCTTCATCGCGACGGCCACCGGGAACGTCCGGTCCGCGCTGCTGCTGGGCGCGGCGCTGGTCGTCGTCGTCCTGGCGCTGTTCCTGTTCAACGTCCGGACCGCCGCCATCTCGTGCGCCGCGATCCCGCTCTCGCTGCTCGCCGCCGTGACCGTGCTCGAGCGCCTCGGCATCTCGCTCAACACGATGACGCTCGGGGGGCTCGCGATCGCGATCGGCGAGGTCGTGGACGACGCCGTGATCGACGTGGAGAACATCCTCCGCCGCCTGCGGGCCAACCGCGCCAGCGCGCACCCGCTGCCGCCCCTGCGCGTCGTCTACGACGCCTCGCTCGAGGTGCGCCACGCGGTCGTCTACGCCACCTTCGCGGTGACGCTGGTGTTCGTGCCCATCCTGACGATGAGCGGCGTGGCGGGCCGCCTGTTCGCGCCGCTCGGGCTCGCCTACATCCTCGCGATCCTCGCCTCGCTGGCCGTGGCGCTCACGGTGACGCCGGCGCTGTGCTCGCTCCTGCTCGGGGAGGAGCGCCTGCCCGTCGCGGAACCGCCGATCGTGAGGTGGCTGAAGGCGCGCTACCGGCCCGTCCTCGAGGCGATCGGACGCCATCCGCGGGCGGTGACCGTGGTCGTCGCGTTGCTGACGGTCGCAGGGATCGGCGTGCTGCCGTTCCTCGAAGGCGGGTTCGTCCCCGAGCTCAAGGAGGGGCACTTCATCGTCCACATGACGGCCGTGCCGGGCACCTCGCTGGACGAGTCGCTGCGCATGGGCGGCCGGCTCTCGGAGGCGCTGCTGGCCTTGCCGGAGGTGCGCGCCGTGGGCCAGCGGGTCGGCCGGGCCGAGGCCGCCGACGACATCATGGGCACCCACTCGAGCGAGATCGAGGTGGACCTCAAGCCGCTCGGAGGCGCCGCGAGCGAGCGGGTCCTGGCCGAGATCCGCGCCGTGCTGGGAGGCTTCCCCGGCGCCAACTTCTCGGTCAACACGTTCCTGACCGAGCGGGTCGAGGAGACCCTCTCCGGTTACACCGCGCCGGTCGTGGTCAACATCTTCGGCCCCGACCTCGACGTCCTCGACGCCAAGGCGACGGCAGCGGCGGAGGTGCTCAAGGGCGTGCGGGGCGCCGCGGACGTGCTGGTGCAGGCGCCGCCGGGAAGCCCGCAGCTCGTCGTGCGGCTGCGACGGAACGACCTCGTGCGCTGGGGCCTGGCGCCGATGCAGGCGCTCGACGCGGTCCGAACGGCCTACCAGGGCGAGGTGGTCGGGCAGGTGTACGACGGCGGCCGGGTCTTCGACGCGGCCGTGATCCTCGACCCGACGCTGCGGGGCGACGTGGCCGCGGTCGGGAGCCTGCCGCTACGCAACGCCGAGGGGACGTTCGTGCCGCTGGCGAGCGTGGCCGACGTCTTCGAGACGACGGGGCGGTACGCCGTCCTCCACGAGGGCGCGCGGCGGGTCCAGACGGTCACGTGCAGCGTCGCGGGCCGGGGCGTCGCCTCGTTCCTCGCCGATGCGAGGCGCCGCCTTACCACGACGCTGGCGCTCCCGCCGGGCACCTACCTCGGCTTCGCGGGATCCGCCGTGGCCGAGGCGCAGTCCCGGCGAGACCTGCTCGTCCACTCCGCGATCGCCGGCGTCGGGATCCTCGTGCTGCTGTCGATGGTCATGGGCTCGGCCCGGAACTTCCTGCTCGTCCTCGTCAACCTGCCGTTCGCGCTGGTGGGCGGCGTGCTGGTGGTGCTGCTCGGCGGGGGCGAGCTCTCGCTCGGTTCGCTGGTGGGGTTCGTGACCGTGTTCGGGATCACGCTGCGCAACTCGATCATGCTGGTCTCGCACTACGAGCACCTCGTCGAGCTGGAAGGCGCCGACTGGGGCGTCGAGACCGCGCTGCGAGGCGCCGAGGAGCGCCTCGCCCCGATCCTCATGACCGCGCTGGTCACGGGGCTGGGCCTGCTGCCGCTGGCGATAGGCAGCGGGGCGCCGGGGCGCGAGATCGAGGGCCCGATGGCGCTCGTCATCCTCGGCGGCCTTCTCACCTCGACCGCGCTCAACCTGCTCGTGCTACCCACGCTCGCGGTCCGTTTCGGCCGCTTCGACGCCGAAAAACGTGAACCCTTGGTACCTGGTACCTAGAAGTTGCATTTTTCGGAGGGAGGGGCCGATGGCGTGGGTGATCCTGGTTGTGGCAGGTCTCGTCGAGGTGGCGTGGGCCGTCGGGCTCAAGTTCACGGCCGGTTTCACCCGGCTGTGGCCGAGCGTGCTCACGGTGGCGGGCGGACTCGTGAGCTTTGTGCTGCTGGCGCGCGCCGCAAAGACGCTGCCGATTGGGACGGCCTACGCGGTGTGGACTGGGATCGGCGCCGTCGGGACGGCGATCGTCGGCATCGCCCTCCTTCACGAGTCGAAGGACTGGCTGCGCCTCGCCTGCATCGCGCTCATCGTCGTCGGGATCGCCGGGCTGCGCATGACGTGGGCGCGCTGACCCGTAGGCCGGGTCCGGCGCGAGTCCGACGTCCTCGCTGAGGCCGCCGCGCGGTCGGGACTAGAATCGGCGTGGCGCGATGAGCGAGAGCCTCCGAATGCAGATGGTGCAGACGCCGGTGATCCCGGTGGTCGGGCGCCTGATCCGGGACAACCCGGGGACGATCTCGCTCGGCCAGGGGGTGGTCGGCTACCCGCCGCCGCCCGAGGCGTTGGACGCGGTGGGGATCTTCGCCGCCGATCCCGACAACCACAGGTACCGCCTCGTGGAAGGGATCCCCCCGCTGCTCAAGGCGATCCGAGGCAAGCTCGCCGTCGACAACGGCATCGCCGTCACCGAGGATTCACGCATCGTGGTGACGGCGGGCGGGAACATGGCGTTCGCCAACGCCGTGCTCGCGGTCACGGATCCCGGCGACGAGGTGATCCTGCTCGAACCGTACTACTTCAACCACCGCATGGCGGTGACGATCGCCGGCTGCCGGCCGGTGGTCGTGCCCACGGACGACGCCTACCAGCCGGTGGTCTCGCGCATCGAGTCCGCGATCACGGCGCGCACCCGCGCCGTCGTGTCGATCTCGCCCAACAACCCGACCGGCGCGGTATACCCTGAGGCGACGCTGCGCGCGATCAACGAGCTGTGCCGGGCGCGCGGGCTCTACCACGTGCACGACGAGGCCTACGAGTACTTCGTGTACGACGGCGCGCGACACGTCTCGCCGGCGTCCGGGAAGGGAAGCGAAGGCCACACGATCTCGCTGTTCTCGCTTTCGAAGTCGTACGGTTTCGCGAGCTGGCGGATCGGGTACATGGTGATCCCGGCGCACCTCTTCAACGCCGTGTGCAAGATCCAGGACACGATCCTCATCTGCCCGCCGGTGATCTCGCAGTTCGCGGCGGTTGGCGCGATGGAGGTGGGGAAGGGGTACTGCGACCGGCGGCTCGTCGAGGTAACCAGGGTGCGCCGGCTCGTACAGGACGCGCTCGCCGGGATCGCCGATCTCTGTGAGGTGCCGCGTGCCGACGGCGCCTTCTACTTCCTGGTGCGGGTGCGCACGAGCCTCGATCCGATGACGCTGGTGGAGCGGCTGGTGCGCGAGCATCGGGTGGCGGCGATACCGGGCTCGACGTTCGGGACGACGTCGGCCTGCACGCTGCGCGTCTCGTACGGCGCCCTCACGCCGGAGACCGTGGCCGAGGGCGTGGGGCGCCTGGTCCGCGGGATCACGGCCATCGTCGGAGGGTAGATGCCGCTGCACGTCGTCGCTTGCCAGCTCGACATCGCCTGGGAGGATCCGGCGGCGAACCGCGACGCCGTCGGGGCGATGCTGAACGCCGCCGCACCGCCGCGCGGGTCGCTGGTCGTGCTCCCGGAGATGTTCTCGACGGGCTTCTCGATGAACGTCGGCGTGACCGCCGAGGCGCCCGGACCGGCCGACTGAGCGTTTCATGGCGGCCACGGCGGCGCGGCTGGGCGTCTGCCTGGTCGGCGGGGTCGTGCGGCGCGACCCGCCGGCCGCGCTGGGCCTCAACCAGGCCGTGGCGTTCGGTCCCGACGGTGCCGAGCTCGCGCGGTACAGCAAGATCCACCCGTTCTCCTTCGCCGGCGAGGAGCGTCACTTCGCACGCGGCGGCGACGTTGCCACGTTCGCGTGGGGCGGCTTCGCGGTCGCCCCGTTCGTCTGCTACGACCTGCGCTTCCCGGAAGTGTTCCGCGTCGCGACCCGGGCCGGCGCGAACCTCTTCGTCGTGATCGCGAACTGGCCCGCGGCGCGCGAGGCGCACTGGCTCACTCTGCTTGCGGCGCGCGCGATCGAGAACCAGGCGTACGTGGTGGGCGTCAACAGGTGCGGGCGCGATCCCAACGCGGCGTACTCCGGCCGCAGCCGCGTCCTCGATCCCCGCGGCAGGCTGATCGCGGAGGCCGGCGGCGGGGCGGGCGTCTTCGAGGCCGACCTCGACCTCGAGGACCTGCGTGCGTACCGGCGCGAGTTCCCCGTCCTCGCGGACGTCGACCCGCGATTCCTGCCGAAGGTCTGACCGCGCTCCCGGGTAGCGTTCCGCCGTAGGGGTGGCACAATCCGGACTATGGCACGCGGGACGAAAGGCGAGTCCACGGGCTCGAAGCGCACCCACCGCGAGTGGCTGCTGCGGCTGATCAACTTCTACCCGCCGCTGCTGGGCGCGGGGATCAGGGTGCGGCGATCCGGCGCCGGCGGCCGCGCGTTCGAGGTGCGGATGAAGCTGACGTTCCTCAACAGGAATTACGTCGGCGTCCACTTCGGCGGCTCGCTGTACGCGATGTGCGACCCGTTCTTCATGCTGATCCTGATCCCGGCGCTCGGTCCCGACTACGTCGTGTGGGACAAGGCGGCGACGATCCGGTTCCTGCGGCCGGGCCGGGGCACGGTCCACGCGACCTTCGACATCCCCGATGAGCGGGTCGAGGCGATCCGCAGCGAGGCCGACGCCGACGGCCGCGCCGAGCCCGTGTTCACGGCGCAGGTGCTCGGGCCTGGCGGCGAGGTGGTTGCCGAGGTGGACAAGACGCTGTACGTTCGGCGTCGGCGCGCGGCGGAGGTCCGGACGGACTGACGGCGGCGCCGCCGGGAGGCCCCTCGTGAAGACCGTGATCGAGCCGTACCGCAGCCGCGTGGTGGAGCCGCTGCGCGTGACGACGCGCGAGGAGCGCGAGCGCTACATCCGGGAGGCCGGCTACAACCCCTTCCTCCTCCGCGCCGAGCACGTCCTGATCGACCTCGTGACCGACTCCGGCGTGTCGGCGCTCTCGACGCGGCAGTGGTCGGCGATGCACGACTCCGACGAGTCGTTCACCGGCTCGCGCAGCTTCTACCGGTTCCGCGACGCGGTACAGGCCCTGTTCGGGCACGCGTTCGTGATCCCCAGCCACCAGGGCCGGGCGGCGGAGCACCTCCTCGCGCGGGCGGTCGTCAAGCGTGGCGACGTCGTGTTCGCCAACACCCACTTCGCGACCACGCGCGAGAACCTCGAGGAGGCGGGCGCCGAGGTCCGCGACCTTCCGACGGCGGAGGCGCTCGATCCGACCAGCGCCTACCCGTTCAAGGGGAACATCGACCTGGGCCGGCTCGAGCGCGGTCTCGCGGAGGCCGGCTCCCGTGCGCGCCTGGTGATCCTCACCGTCACCGACAACTCGCGCGGCGGCCAGCCGGTCAGCATGGCCAACGTCCGCGCCGCCAGCGAGCTGTGCCGCCGCGCCGGGGTGCCGCTGTGGCTCGACGCCGCGCGCTTCGCGGAGAACTGCTACCTCGTGAAGCTGCGCGAAGACGGGTATGCCGGGAAGGCGCCGCGCGAGATCGCCCGCGAGCTGTTCGCGATGACCGACGGCGTGTTCATGAGCCTGAAGAAGGACGCACTCGGCAACACCGGCGGTCTGATCACGCTCGACGACGCCGACTGGGCCGAGGCGATCCGGGTATGCCTGCTGTCGAGCGAGGGGATCCCGACCGCCGGCGGTCTCGCGGGACGCGACCTCGAGTCGCTCGCGGTCGCGCTCGACGAGATGCTCGACGAGGCCTACCTCGCGCACCGCATTGCCTCGACGCGCCGGCTGGGCGAGCAGTTGCGGGAGGCGGGCGTGCCCGTTGTCACGCCGTTCGGCGCGCACGCCGTGTACGTGGACGGACGCGCGTTCTGTCCCCACCTGCCGGACGAGCAGCTGCCGGCGTGGTCGTTGTCGGTGGCGCTCTACGTGCACTCGGGCGTGCGCACCTGGGAGACTGGCAACGTGATGCAGGGGCGGCAGGACCCGGCGACGGGCGCGTGGCGGTGGCCGGACCTCGACCTGCTGCGGCTCGCGATCCCCAGGAGGGTGTACAGCCGGAGCCACCTCGACTACGCGGCCGAGGCCCTGGTCGAGCTGTACCAACTGCGGAGCACCGTGCGCGGTCTGCGCTTCGTCTACCGGCCCGCGGTGCTCGCGCAGTTCGTCGCCACCTTCGAACCTGTTTGATCCCTCCGGCGCGCCCGAGGTACGCTCTCCGCATGCCCGAGAAGGAGACCGTGTTCAGGGAGTACCGCGAGCACCTCCAAGACGAGGCGGACTCGGCGTTCCTCTACCGGGCGCTCGCCAAGGTGGAGCCGGACGCGGCCAAGCGCAATATCTACCTCCGTCTCGCCGACGTCGAGGACCGCCACACCGGGCTGTGGCAGAAGCTGCTCGCCGACGAGGGCGCGGCCGGGTCGGAGGTCGCGCCCTCCGGCCGTGCGCGGACGCTCGCGTGGGTCGCGAGGAGGTTTGGTCCCGGCGCGGTCTCCTCGCTGATGCTTCGCGAGGAGGGGCGCGAGGTCAAGGGCTACCTCGCGATGTCGCACACGGCGAGCTCCCTCGCGGCCAAGGACGCGGCGCTGCGGCTCGCCCGCGAATCGGCCGAGCACGCCGAGACGCTCGGCGGCGCGCTGGGGATCGCCGGCGAGCCGTGGCACCGGGCGTCCTCGGGCGGGTTCCTGCGCAACGTCGTCTACGGCTTCAACGACGGCCTGACCGCGAACTTCGGGCTGGTCGCTGGGGTGATCGGCGCGAACGTCGCCCCGCACGTGATCCTGCTCACCGGGATCGCGGGGCTGATCGCGGACTCGCTCTCGATGGGCGCCTCCGGGTACCTGGCCGCCAAGAGCGAGCAGGAGGTTTACGAGCACGAGCTCGCGATGGAGACCGCCGAGATCCGGCTCATGCCCGAGGTGGAGGCCCAGGAGCTGGCGCTGGTCTACGAGACGCGCGGCGTCGAGCGGGCCGCGGCCAAGCGGATGGCGGACGACGTGATGCGCGACCCCGAGCGCGCGCTGGCGGAGAAGGCGAGGGAGGAGCTCGGGATCGCCGAGCAGCGCAGCACGCCGCTGAAGGAGGGCGTGCTCACCGGCGCGGCCACCGCCGTCGGGGCGCTCATACCGGTCGCCCCGTTCCTCCTCCTGCCGGGGGCGGCCGCGATGTGGGCCTCGTTCGCGATCGCGATGGTCACCCACTTCGGGGTCGGCGCCGCACGCAGCGTGTTCACCGGCCGCGGAATCGTCAGAAGCGGACTCGACATGTTCGTTGTCGGGCTCGGCGTCGCCGCCGTGGGGTACGTGGCCGGCAACCTCGTCGCGCAGCTCTTTTGACTCGCGCAAACTCGAACCTTCCGAGCGCACACCCTGGTCAAAGGCCCAAGCACATTCGCTCAGCTCCCGACTTCCACCGTTGTGGCGGCACCTGGACTGGAGGGTCGCGAGAAGCTGGCTCGAGCGGTCAAATGGTCGCGTGGGATGCATGACAGGCAGAGGAGTACACTGAGATGACCCTTAGCTGACTTGGGGCGTCTCCCAGGGAGAGAACTATGGAACCTAAGCACCACCCGTACCTGGCGTTCATGCTGGTACTGAGCCTCCTGGCCTTGGCCGCGCTTGGAGTTGAGACTGTCTTCAGACTCGACGAGGGAACCCGGGCCATCCTGGGCTATGCCGATGTCGTCATTTGTGCTTTGTTCTTTGTTGATTTCTTGGTCATGTTTGTCCGTGCGGAGAGCAAACGCAAGTACTTCTTCACTTGGGGATGGCTTGACCTGGTATCCAGCATCCCGGCAGTCAGCCTTCTGCGATTGGGTAGGGCTGCGCGAGTCGTACGGATTGTGAGGGTTCTTCGGGGTGTCCGCGCGGCAAGAGTCCTGACCGTGGTCATCCTTGAACGGCGAGCGCAGAGTGCGGCCCTGGCCGCCGCGCTTCTCTCTCTGACGCTCGTAGCCGTGTCCTCGATCTCGGTACTCCACTTTGAGTCAACGGCGAACGGTAACATCAAGACTGCCCAGGACGCCGTCTGGTGGGCGGTTGTAACCATCACGACGGTGGGCTACGGAGATCGATATCCGGTCACCGCGGAGGGTCGCGTAGTGGCGACCGTCCTCATGATTGCCGGTGTTGGCTTCCTTGGCACTGTTGCTGGTCTTGTCTCTTCGTGGTTCCAGACCCCGGGGGCGAAGAAGGGGGTCAGTGAGATTGAAGCCCTTCGCGCCGAGATCGCGAGCCTCAGGAGGCTGATTGAGGAGAAGTCTTAGCGGTGGGCGCGACGAGCTTGGGTCGAAACGGCCAGTTTGCGAGTGGGGGTTAAGACGGGATGCACCGAAGGCCCGAAGCTCGATTCAAGTGCCGCCGACCTATCGGCTCGGGTCTGCATACCGTACAATGACAGACACCGATTGAGCCCCGGGCTACCTGGCGGTCGTTCGATGCTGAAAGCAGGTCCGACATGGCGGAATTGATCCTCCTCGTACTGATGGGCGTCTTCATCTGGGCAGTCGCAAAAGCGGCGAGCCGGCAGGGCGGTAGGCACCAAACGCCGAGGCCGTCCCCAGCGGCGCTTGGCGCTTCGGCAATCGCGAATCCCGGTGCCCCAGGGGCTACGCCACGCCACGCAGAAGGAGGCCCCGCAGCGCCTGCCGCTGGCTGGGTGCCTAAAGGTCAAGAGGTCACGGTCGCGGGGTATCGGATCCCAGGCGGGATGATCTATGTGGGGCGGGGCCTCACGGCTGCCGGGCGTGGCGCCGGGATAGAGCCCGCTCTGATCGACCCGCGGCTCCCAGTCGATAGGCGAGAGCCTGATCGAATGTGCTCGTTGATGTCCTATTGGCCCTCCTATAGCGGGATTCCGGCCGCATCTCGGGCGGCCTACCTCGAGTGGTTGGCCGGTGGGCGAGAAGATCCCTCATTCGGTGTTGGCCACGTGTTCCTGTTTTTCTACGGGCTTGAGCGAAGGATCCTTCTGGACGCGCAGCACTCCGACGCCGCTCGAGCTGAGATACCGTCCATTGTGGCAGAGACTCAGCGGCTCCTTGGCGTTTACGGTTCGAATCGCTCGTTCAGGGGATACGCTGAGTCATTTCTCAGCTTTGTGAAGGCTGCACAGGGACAGGGGGACGTCTACTCCGACAAGCCGCCCATGTCGATCCTACCCGGTGCTGAGTTCCCGCTGATGGTGCGGCTTGCGCTTGGCCAGCTTGCCGTCGGAGGAAAGCCGATCCCAGCCGAATGGGCGCTCGTATGGTTCAGGAGCGCGCCCTCGACCCAACTTAGGACACCGGCGCAGCGATGCCCAGACGAACTAACGGCGCTCTTCCGGATCCGCTACGGTGAACGGTTCGGAGCCGGGATCGTCGTGAAACCAAACAAGACGACCCTTCGGGCAGCCTACAAGCCGGCGAGCGCGTCGTTCGCAGGGCTCGTGACTCTGTCCTTCGCCGACACGAAACGCCACGAGATCATCCCGGACGTAACCGCGTTGAAGGGTCCGCTCACGACCATCGCGGACCTAGCGGAAGCGTGCGTGAGCGACCTAGAACCCTACAGCCGCTGGGTTGGTAGGAATCCGGGCCTACGGACCAGTCCCGCGGCGGCCGCGCTTCTCCCTGGCGATCTCGTCGCCCACTACAGGTCCGACGAGGTCGACGCTTTGAGCAAGGCAATCGAGTATAGGCTTGGGACCTCGAGCTTTGCAGAGATCCCCTTCGTCGATCTGATTGAACATTGGAGCCCCTCCGCGGGCGCCCGCTTTACCCGCGCTGATGGCGTTCTCTTGGCGCAGCTTCTTGAGAAGCGAGGCTACGGTGTCGAACCAGACCCTCGTTTTGGCGGTACAACACCGAGTGCCGAGCGAACGGGCATCGTCTTCCGCCTGCCCACTGGAGCGCCAAGCGCTCCATCCGCGACCTATTCCGCAGCCGCTGTGACACTCCAGCTCGCAGTGGCGGTGGCGGTCGCAGATAACCACGTGAGCGAGTCCGAGCTTCAGGTTCTCTACGGACACCTCATCGGATCGCTCCCGGTGACCCCCCAGGAGCATGTTCGGCTTGAGGCCTATCTCCGCTGGCTTTTGGTCGAACTGCCTTCTCCGGTAGGCCTACGGAGCCGCCTGGAGGCATTTGACGAAACCCAGAGGGCTCAGATCGGCCGCCTTCTGGTGGCGGTCGCAACGGCCGACGGGCAGATCGATCCGCTAGAGGTTTCTGCGCTGGTGCGCCTCTTCAAGCTCCTCGGCCTTGATCCGGCCGACGCTTACACCGAGCTCCACGCACAGAGCATCGACCGGATGCCAGTCGGAAGCCCGCCGCTTGCCATTAGGCCGGCGGATTCCTTGCAACCTTCCTTTGCGATCGGGCCTCGCCCGCCGACCAAGGGCGCGGGCCCTATCGCCCTGGATATGCAGAAGGTCGAGGCCAGGCTCGCTCAGTCCTCAGCCGCGTCAGCGCTACTTAGTTCGATCTTCACGGAGAGCGAAGAAGCGATTCCTATCACACAGCAGGCGGGCGTCGCCAACGTGGCTCGACTCGACGAGGTTCACTCGGGTCTGCTCCGTGAATTGGCGGGCCGACCCTCGTGGTCTCGGGGAGAATATGACGTGCTCGCGAACAAACACGGCGTGTTGCCAGACGGCGCTCTTGACCTCCTCAACGAGGTCAGTCTTGAGAGGTCCGGGGAATTGTGTCTCGAAGGGGAAGACCCACTTATGGTGAATCCCCAGGCGATGAAGGAGCTTGCCGTATGACGAATGAAGACCGGATCCGTCCCAAATTCAGAGACGCGATAATTCAGTCGCTACGGGCCGGTGTGGTGCCTCGTACGGGTCAACAGTATATTCAAGTCGGGCGCGCGGAGGAGGTCAAGGCACTCCTGCGAGATGTTGAACGCGTAGCTGATGCCGGGTCTACGATCCGCTTCATCATCGGAGAGTACGGCTCCGGCAAGACGTTCTTCTTGAACCTCATCCGATCCATCGCACTGGAAAAGCAATTGGTCACTGCACACGCCGATCTCACACCTGATCGGCGCATCCACGCGACGGGAGGGCAAGCCAGGTCGCTCTATGCCGAGCTAATGCGGAATGTTTCCACTCGCGCGAAGCCTGATGGCGGCGCGCTACAGAGTGTTGTGGAACGTTTCGTGAGCTCAGCACTGGCCGACGCTAGGTCAAAGGGCATTAACGCTGAGTTGGTAATCCGGGAGCGGTTGGGCGCTCTTTGTGAACTGGTTGGAGGCTACGATTTCGCCGAGGTGATCGCAGCCTATTGGCGCGGCCACGACACGGGCAACGAAGTGCTGAAGGCCGCTGCCGTCCGGTGGCTACGCGGCGAATACTCAACAAGAACGGACGCGCGCAGCGCGTTGGGCGTCAGGACAATCGTCGACGACGAGAACATGTATGATCAACTCAAGCTTCTCGGTCAGTTCGTCCGGCTGTCGGGGTTTGGGGGCCTCCTAGTCTGCCTCGACGAGTTGGTTAACCTCTACAAGCTCGCGAATACACAAGCCAGGAATGCGAACTACGAGGAGATCCTCAGGATCTTGAACGACAGTCTACAAGGGACCACAGTGGGGCTTGGGTTCCTCCTCGGCGGCACGCCGGACTTCCTGCTTGACACCCGGCGGGGCCTATACAGCTACCAAGCACTCCAGTCGCGCTTGTCCGAGAACTCGTTCGCGGGCGGGAGTCTTGTCGATCTTAGTGGGCCCGTCTTGCGGTTGGCGAACCTAACGCCAGAGGACCTCTTCGTTCTCCTGGGGAAGATCCGGAACGTCTACGCTGCGGGTGATCCCGCAGCGTATCTCCTTCCAGACGAGGCGCTGACCACCTTCATGACGCACTGTTCTCAGCGGGTTGGGGAGGCGTACTTCAGGACACCGCGCACCACCATCACGGCGTTCGTCAACCTGCTGGCGGTTCTCGAACAGAATCCGACGGTGTCGTGGCGTGACCTGATCGGTGACGTTGAGGTTGTGCTTGAGACAAACCCCGACCTCACGCCCGTCCCCGACGAGGCAATCGCGGGGGCTCCGGAATCGCAACCGCCGCGTCCCGGCGAAGGGACTGCGCCGTCAGGGGACGACGACCTTGCATCGTTCAAGCTCTGATCCACCTAGGACGGGTCGTTCGTTTGCATTCGAGCGTCTCCATGAGCGAGTCCGGCGGTGGGTCTGGGAGCAGGGTTGGACCGAGCTCCATGATGTCCAGGAGCGGGCGATTGAGGTGATTCTCGACGAGCAGTCCGACCTCATTGTGGCGGCGGCAACCGCCGGAGGAAAGACGGAGGCGGTGTTCCTGCCCATCTGCTCTGGTCTGGTCGATGACGCCGCCGGAAGCGTACGGGTACTGTACATGAGCCCCCTCAAAGCGCTGATCAATGATCAGTTCAGCCGACTCGATGACCTATGTAAGCACCTCGAGGTCCCGGTGCACCGGTGGCACGGCGACGTTGCAGGCGCGGAGAAGCACAAGGTGCTCGAGGAGCCAAACGGAATACTGCTAATTACTCCCGAGTCGCTAGAAGCTCTGTTCGTGCTTCGGGGCTCGCAGCTTCGTCAGCTGTTCAAGGGACTCCAGTTCGTGGTCGTGGATGAACTCCACTCGTTTATTGGGTCCGAGCGTGGGCGTCAGTTGCAGAGTCTTCTTCATCGGCTCGAGCTAGCAATCCGGAGGCGCGTCCGCCGGATTGGCCTAAGCGCCACCCTTGGCGACATGGAGCTAGCTGGGGAGTTCCTCAGGCCTGGTGAAAGCCAGCGCACGACGCTCATCACGTCAACCGCAGAGGCGCACGAACTCCAGGTGCAGGTTCGGGGTTACCTGCGGCCCCGAGAGACCGCGCCCTCGCGGCCAAGAGGGCATGGGAAGCCGGAAGGACTGGCAACGGAATCTGCCGTCGAGGAGGCCGAGGACGACTTTTCGATCGGGCAACACCTACTCAAGGTGCTTCGTGGATCCCACAACCTGATCTTTGCGAACAGCCGCATGGAAGTTGAGTTCTTTGCGGACATGCTGCGACGGGAGTGCGAACGGCTGAAGGTGCCTAACGAGTTCTGGCCCCACCACGGAAGCCTCGCGAGGGACCTAAGGCACGACGTCGAAGCGATGTTGAAGGACCGGCAACGTCCCACCACAGCCGTATGCACCAGCACGCTCGAGCTCGGTATTGACATTGGCGCGATGGAGAGCATCGCGCAAATTGGCTCGCCACCATCGGTTGCTAGCCTCCGGCAACGTCTGGGGCGGTCCGGACGGCGCAGCGACCCGGCGCGGCTTCGGGTCTATGTTCGCGAGGAAGAGTTGTTTTCAGGGAGTCCACCCCAGGACACTTTGCGCCTTCAAGTCCTCGAAGCAGTAGCGATCGTGGAACTCTTGCTAAGACATTGGTTCGAACCTCCGACCCTCGGACAACTGCACCTCTCCACCCTCGTTCAGCAGATTCTGTCTCTCGTTGCTCAGTGCCAAGGCGTTCGAGCCAACGAGGCTTGGGTTGCATTGTGTCAGTCGGGTCCCTTCAGAGGCGTGACAACGGCGATGTTCTCGGACTTGCTGCATGCCCTTGGAAACAAGGACTTGCTGATGCAGTCAAGCGATGGAACGCTCCTTCTTGGGGTCAGCGGGGAACGGTTGGTCAACCACTACGACTTCTACGCTGCCTTCGTCTCTTCGGAGGAATACCGACTTCTCGCCGACGGTAGACCCCTTGGAACATTGCCAATCTCACAACCTATTGTCGAAGGAACGTCTTTGATCTTTGCAGGTCGCAGATGGAGGGTCGTGTCCTTTGACGCCAGCCAAAAGGTCATCGAGGTCGTTGCGTCCGCGGCCGGCAAGGCACCGCGGTTTTCGGGACAGGGAGGTATCAAACACGACAGGATCCGGCAAGAGATGTTCTCGCTGCTGCGTTCCGAGGACGTCCCCACGTACCTCGATACGACAGCAAAGCGGCTCCTGAGGCAAGGACGGGATGAATTCCGTCGCCTTGGCCTTGGAGATCGCCGTGTTGTCGCGGTCGGAGATACGACCTACCTTTATCCGTGGCGAGGCGACCGAGCTAGCAACACGATCATGTTGCACCTGAGGGCCGTGGACTTTGATGCGACTGCCGAGGGGGGTATCGTTACCGTGATCGGTGCGGACCGGGGCGCTCTACTGACCACACTCAGGCGGTTCGCTGAAGCCGGTCCGGTGGACGGCGTTGCGCTGTCGGCTGCGGTTCGCAACAAGGTGGCGGAGAAGTACGACGCCTTGCTGCCGGAATCGCTGCTTTGCGAGGAGTTCGCAGCGCGCGCGCTTGATCCCCAAGTCGCTTGGGAAGCTATCACCGAGGTGGTCGCAGCGGGATTCCCGTAGCGACGTGGTGGGTAGAGCGTCGCCAGGCGATGGTTCAAGATACAGTCGTGCAGGGTCGTGGTTCCGGACCGCTCAGACCAGGAAGTCGTTCCACGCCGTGTTGCGGAGTGGGGGGCGTCGTCGATCGCACTACGGGCGCGGCACCGTGACAAGCGCGCCGTGGCGGCGGAGGATCTCGAGGGCCCGATCGACCGGCAGCGCCTCGACGACGTGGCCCTGGAACCCTTGAGTCGTCGTCGCGGCGAAGAGCGAGTTGAGCACCGATTCCTCGGTCGCTTCGACCACGGCCAAGAAGAGCTGCGAGAGGTCCATGTCGGGGAGGATGCTCAGCGCCCGCGGCCCCGTTGTCCCGCGGCGCGCCCGGGCCGACGGGGCGGTCGAAAACGCGATGGCGTAGTCCCCGCTGCCGTTGGACGCGAAGCTCCCGACCCGGGCCAGGCCCATCGGCATGCGCGCGGCCAGCCGCCGGAGCTGCCGCGCGTCGAGCGGCGCGTCGGTCGCGATCACGACCATGCACGAACCGTCGCGGTCCGCAATCAGCTCGTCCTGGAAGGCGTACCGGCCGAGCTCGACCCCGACCTGGACTCCGGCCACCGTGAGCACGCCGCCGGCGCTGAAGTTGGTCTGCGCGAGCACGCCCACGGTCCAGCCGCCGAGCGCCGCCGGCAAGCGGCGCGATGCGGTACCGATCCCGCCCTTCCATCCGAGACAGGAGCAGCCGGTTCCCGCGCCGACGCAACCTTCCGCGACCGGCCCGCCGGACGCCGCGGCGAGGGCCGCGCTCACCTCCTCGCGGCCGACCGGCCGGAGGCGGACGTCGGAGAGATGCCCGTCGTTGCACTCGCCGGCGACCGGGTTGACCGACTCGACCTCGTCGTTGCCGGGCTGCTCGAGCACCCACTCCGCCAAGGCGTCGGCGACCCGCCACACGTTGAGCGTGCCGGTCAGCGCGATCGGAGTCTCCAGCGTGCCGAGCTCGGCGAGCTGCGTCGAGCCGACCAGCTTCCCGAACCCGTTGGCGACGAACACGGCCGCCGGAACCGGTTCCTGGAAGACGTTGCCGGGGTGCGGCACGATCACGGTCACGCCGGTGCGCACCTCGGCGCCCCGGACCAGCGTGGCATGGCCGACCGTGACGCCGGCCACGTCGGTGATCGCGTCGAGCGGGCCGGGCGGCAGGATGCCGGTCACCACACCGGCGGCGCGAGCCCGAGGGTGCGGGTGGCGAGTTGCCTTCTAGCGGCCTGGTCATCATTTCCCTCCTGCCGGCCGGGCGTGCTTTCCGGCGGCGCCCCGTGGGTGCCGAGCTACTTCGACGATGATCCCTTCGGCGCCTTGTGGTCGAGGCCGGCGGGCGCAGCGTCCAACTCCTCGATCCGCACGTCCGGGGCCAGGCGGGCCTTCTGCAGGCGCACCGCGACCCGCTCGGCGTCGCGCATCACCCGGAGGATGTTGAGGCCCGCGAGCTTCTTGACGTCGTCGTCGGTCCAGCCCCGGCGGAGCAACTCGGCGAGCAACGCCGGGTAGCGCGAGACGTCCTCGAGACCGACCGGGGTCTGTCCGATCCCGTCGAAGTCGGAGCCCAGGCCGACGTGGTCGATCCCGGCGACCGCGCGTATGTGCTCGACGTGGTCGGCCACCTGCGCGAGCGTGGCGCTGGGACCGGGGTGTTTCGCGCGCCAGGCGCGCGTCTCAGCGGCGACGCGCTTCGGGTCGTTCGGGTAGAGCTTCCCGAGACGGGTCCACTCCGCCTCGAACGGCTCCTGCCAGACCCGGACCGCCTCGGAGACGAACCCCGGCGCGAAGTTGACCATCACGATCCCGTCGTTGGCGGCGAGCTTGCGGAGGATGTCGTCGGTCACGTTGCGCGGGTGGTTGCACAGCGCCCGCGCCGAGGAGTGCGAGAAGATCACCGGCGCCTCGCTGGTCGCGAGCGCGTCGAGCATGACCTTGTCGGAGACGTGGGAGAGGTCGACGAGCATGCCGAGGCGGTTCATCTCGCGGACGACCTCGCGTCCGAACGGCGTGAGGCCGTCATGAACCGGCTTGTCGGTCGCCGAATCGGCCCAGTCGATGGCCTTCCAGTGAGTGAGCGTCATGTACCGGGCGCCGCACATGTAGGCCATGCGGAGGACGGCCAGTGAATCGTCGATCGCGTAGCCGCCCTCCATGCCGATTAGGCTCGCGATCTTGCCGGCACGGTGGATGCGCTCGACGTCCGCCGCCGTCGTCGCGAGCTCGAAGGTGTCCGGGTAGCGCGCGATCATGCGGTGCACGAGGTCGATCTGCTCCAGGACGGCCACGACGGCCGCCGGGCCCGCCAGCGTCGTCGGCACGAACACCGACCAGAACTGGCCGCCGACGCCGCCGCGGCGCAGGCGCGGGATGTCGGTCTGCAGCGGGTCCTCGAGCTTGCCGGTGTCGGACGTGATGTCGAGCTTGTCGAGGTGGTCGTTGACCCGTTCCTTGAAGTTCTCGGGCAGGTCGTTGTGGCCGTCGATCAGGGGCACCTCGGCAAGGATCCTGGCGACGCGCGCCTGGAGCGCCGGGTCGGGCGTGTTCGGGCCCGGTTGCGCGACCGTCGGCGTCGCGAGCGCAACGGCGATGAGCACGGCCGGCAGGAGCGCGCAGGCGCCGGGGCCCGGCCGGGGATGACGAACGGGGATCCATGACGCGTTCAAATGGGTGGGCACGATGACCTCCGGCCGCCATCTTGCGCGCCGCCGGGGGCGCAGGCAACATCAGGACCGAGCCGCCCTCGGATGCACCACGGCGCCGGCGGGAGGCTTGCCCGCCGGCGGTCCTCCGGCGAGAATCCGCGGACGGGGGAGGCACGGGCATGGGGATGGCGGATCCGACGCAGCGCTTTTCGGGGCGGGTCGAGGACTACGCGCGGTACCGGCCGCACTACCCGGCGGCGGTCATCGAGCTTCTGGAGGCAAGCTGCGGACTGCACCCCGGTTCGGTGGTCGCGGACATCGGCTCGGGTACCGGCATCCTCTCGCAGATGCTGCTGAGCGTCGGCTGCCGCGTCTACGGCGTCGAGCCGAACCCCGGGATGCGCGAGGCGGGCGAGAGGCTCCTCTGCGGTTTTCCGCTCTTCGCGAGCGTCGACGGCGCTGCCGAGGCGAGCACGCTGCCGGACGGCAGCGTCGACATCGTCACGGCTGGGCAGGCGTTCCACTGGTTCGACCGCCCGCGGTGCCGCGCCGAGTTCGTGCGCATCCTCAGGCCGGGCGGCTGGGTGGCGCTGATCTGGAACAAGCGCCGGAAGGACGCCGACCCGTTCGCGCGTGCCTACGAGAAACTGCTGCGCGCGTGGGCGACCGACTACGAGAAGGTCGACCACGAGAACGTCACCGACGCGATGATCGCGGCGTTCTTCCACCCTTCGACGTTCGTGCTGCGCACGTTTCCGAACCGGCAGAATTTCGACTACGACGCGCTCGAGGGGCGCTTGCGGTCGTCCTCCTACGCTCCGCCGGCCGGCCATCCCGGTCACGTGCCGATGCTGGCGGCGCTGCGGGCCGCGTTCGACGAGCACAACCGGGACGGAAAGGTGTCGTTCGATTACGACACTGCGGTTTACTTCGGCCGCTTCTGACCGAACGCCGGTGATTCAGTAGACCGCGACCGATCTCGACGAGCGTATCGCGCCGACAGTGCCGCAACGGGTTGTCGCCGGCGGACTTGCGACGATGCTGGTGTCGTCGGCGTCGCTCCGTTGGATGGTCGCCGCCACGAAGGGGCTTGCATTTCTATGCGCATACCTCTATGATTACGCGCATATTCGGTTCGGGGCGCGACCGTCGACGGCCGGGCGCGCCCGGGAGGGTGGCGATGCCGGTGGCATCCGACGGCTGGCAGCAGCGACGCGCGGTGATGGAGGGGATTCTGCGTCGCGAGGTCATCCACAGCCAGGTCGAGCTCGTCGAGCGGTTGACGGCGCACGGGTTCACCGTGACCCAGTCGAGCGTCTCCCGCGACTTGCAGGAGCTCGGCGCCGCCCGAGTCGGCGGCCGGTACCTCATCCCGGACGCGCTCGGGGGCGGCGAGGTTCACGCCTCCGAGCTCGCGGAGGTCGCGGGGTTCGTGACGCGGGTCAACCCGGCCGGACCCAACCTGCTGGTGGTCAAGACGCCGCCCGGTATCGCGGGGCTGGTCGCCCTGGCGCTCGACCACGCCGGGTGGCCCGAGGTCGTCGGCACCGTGGCGGGGGACGACACCTTCCTGGTCGCAACGGCCGGGCGCCGCCAACAGGGGCGAGTCGAGGCGAAGCTGGCCGCCCTCGCGAAGGGTGCCGCGCATGCCTGAGCGCATCGCGCTGGCGTTCTCGGGAGGCCTCGACACCTCGTTCTGCGTTCCGTGGCTCAGGGAACGGTACGGCGCCGCGATCGTGACCGTGACGGTCGACACGGGGGGGCTGACCGCCGCAGACCGCGCGCGCCTGGAATCGGCGTCGAGGACGCTGGGCGCGGAGCGCCACGTGCTGATCGACGGCCGCGATGCGTACTTCGACGAGACGCTGCGGTACCTGATCGCGGGCAACGTGCTCCGCGGCAACGTGTACCCCCTTTGCGTGGGCGCCGAGCGGGGGTTGCAGGCGCGCCTCGTCGCCGGCGTCGCCCGCGAGGTCGGGGCCGGCGCCGTCGCGCACGGCTGCACCGCGGCCGGCAACGACCAGGTGCGCTTCGAGGTCGCGCTCCGCACGCTGGCGCCGGAGCTCGAGGTGATCGCGCCTGTCCGCGACGAGGGGTTCTCGCGGGCGCAGGAGGTCGCGTACCTCGCCGAGCGCGGCGTCGCATGGCCCGAGGCGCGCGCCGCCTATTCGGTGAACTCCGGCCTCTGGGGTTGCACCATCGGGGGGAAGGAGACCACCGACACGGTCGCCCCCCTTCCGGAGGAGGCGTGGGTGCTCACGCGCGGCGCGTTCGCCGCGCCGCGTGCTCCCGAGTCGCACACGATCGCGTTCGAGCGCGGCGTCCCGCGGGCCCTCGACGGCGGCGCGCTCCCGCCGGTGGCGCTCGTCGAGGCGCTCAACGCCCTCGGCGGCGCGTTCGGGGTCGGGCGCGGCATCCACCTGGGCGACACGATCATCGGCATGAAGGGGCGCGTGGCCTTCGAAGCGCCGGCGGCCCTGCTGCTCATCACGGCGCACCGCGAGCTCGAGAAGCTGACGCTGACGGGCCGGCAGCAGCGGGTCAAGGACGCGCTCGCCTCGACCTACGGCGACCTCGTCCACGAGGGGCAGTTCCTCGAGCCGGCGTGCCGAGACATCGAGGCGCTCTTCGTTCGCTCGCAGGAGCGTGTGACCGGCGACGTGCGCGTGCTCTTGCGGCCGGGCTCGGTGTTCGTCGAGGGCGTGTCGTCGCCGTACTCGCTCAAGGCCGCGTCCAGGGCGGTCTACGGCGAGACCGCGGGGGAGTGGACCGCGGCCGACGCGCGCGGCTTCTCCCGCATGCTCGCGCTCCCCGGCAGCCTCCACGCCCGCGCGGGCCAGGGACGGTCGTGAAGAAGGTCCTCCTCGACAAGATCGGCTCGGTGACGGCCACCTGCCGCCTCTCCCGCGAGGTGCGCCTGGGGGCCGACATCCCGGCCGTGGAGGGCGGCGTGGTCGCGGTGCGCGTGCTCAACGCGAAGAGCACGTACAACCAGCTCGAGCTGCCCTCGGGCCGGCTCTCGCTCGTCAAGCCCGGGGACGTGGTCGCCGGCGCGCTCGGCCACCGGAAGGCGTTGTTCGGCTACTCGGGGTACCTCCCGCCGGCGGTCGCGGTCGGCGACCGCCTCAACATCCTCAACATCGGCGGCGTGATCGGCCTGTGCGACGGCGTGAACCCTGACCTCGGGAACCCGTTCGTGGCCGAGGTGCTCGGCCAGGTGCTGCACTTCCCGATCCTGGGCGAGCGCGTCGGCCTGCCGGCGCACATCACGCAGGGCGCGCTGCCGCTCGGCGACGGCCTCGATGTGCGGGGCATCCCGGTGGTCGCGATCGTCGGGACCTGCATGAACGCGGGCAAGACGCAGGCGGCGTGCGCGCTGGTCCAGGCATTCGCGCACCGGGGGCTCAAGGTTGCGGCCGGGAAGGCGACCGGCGTGTCGCTGCGGCGCGACGTCCTCGCCATGGAGGACGCGGGCGCCCGCCACACCCTGATCTTCACCGACCTCGGCGTCGTCACCACGACGCCCGACGTCGCGCCCCGCGTGGCGCGGACGATCCTCACGCACCTGGCCGCGGACGGGCCCGACGTCATCGTGCTCGAGCTCGGCGACGGCCTCCTCGGACTCTACGGCGTGGATGCGATCCTGGCGGATCGCGCGCTGGCCGCGACCTTCAAGGTGCTCGTGCTCGCCGCCAACGACCCGGTCGCCGCCTGGGGCGGCGTCCAGCTCCTCCAGGAGCGCTACACGCTGGCCGCGACCGTGGTCACCGGGCCCGCCACCGACAACGTCGCTGGGACGCGCCTGGTGGAGCGCGAGACCGGAGTCGCCGCGATCAACGCCCGCACGAACTCGGCGGAGCTGGCCGAGCTCGTGCTCGCGAAGCTCGCGATCGCGCCGCCTGCGAGCGGGGGACCCGATGCCTGAGCCCGCCGCCGTCCCGGTCGTGATCCTCGGCGGAAGCGGCTACGTCGCCGGCGAGCTGCTCCGCCTGCTCGCCGGCCACCCTCGGCTGCGCCTCGCCGCCGTGGCCTCCACCAGCCAGGCCGGCGAAGACGCGGCCGCGAGCTTCCCGCACCTCGCCGGCGTGCTGCCGGCGGGCCTGCGCTTCGTGGGGATCGACGAGCTCGGACCGGTGTTCGAGTCCGGGCGGCCGGTCGGGATCTTCGCGGCCACGCCGCACGGATCCACGGCGGCCCTGCTGGACGCGGCGCTGCGGCAGGCCGAAGACGCGGGCGCACGGCCGCACGCGGTGGACCTCTCGGCCGACTTCCGCTTCGCCGATCCCGCGCAGTTCGAGGCGATCTACGGCCGGGCGCACGGCGCGCCCGAGCGCTGCGCGAGCTTCGTCTGTGCGGTTCCGGAGCACGCCTGCAACGGAACGCCGGCGCACGCCGCACAGCCCGGCTGCTTCACGACCGCGGTCGCGCTGGCCGCATTTCCGCTCTACGCGAGCGGCCTGGTGACCGGCGGCGTGTTCGTGTCGGCGGTGACCGGCAGCTCGGGCAGCGGCCGCACGCCGACGCCCGGCACCCACCACCCCGAGCGCAGCGGCAACATCGTCGCCTACGCGCCGCTCGCCCACCGCCACGAGCCCGAGATGCGGCGCCTGCTGGCGCCCGCCAACGGCGGCTCGGAGCCGGACGTGGAGTTCGTGCCGCACTCGGGCCCGTTCGTCCGCGGGATCCACGCCACGCTGCGGATGACCCTGGCGGAGCCGATGTCCCCGGCAGGAGTGGTCGAGGCGCTCGACCGGTTCTACGGCGAAGCGCCGTTCGTGAGCGCCTCGCCCGACCCGGCCCGTCTCAACGACGTCGTCGGAACGAACCGCTGCCGCCTCGGAGTCGCGACGAGAGGGAGGAGCCTGGTGGTGACGTCCGTGATCGACAACCTCGTCAAGGGCGCCGCCGGCGGCGCCGTCCAGTGGATGAACCGCCTGCTCGGCCTCGACGACGACGCCGGCCTCCGGCTGGCCGGGCTCGGCTGGCACTGAGCGATGGCGACCGCACCGATGCGTCCAGCGGCTCCGTCGTGCCCTGCGCTCCTCGACGTCGTCGAGCAGGTGGGGTGGCGCCCGGTCCGCGGCGACGGCGTGTACCTGTACACCGCCGAGGGGGAGCGGGTGCTCGACTTCTACGGCGGCCACGCGGTGGCGCTGCTCGGCCACTCGCACCCGGCGCTGGTCGAGGCCCTCGCCCGTCAGGCCCGCACGCTCTTCTTCCAGTCCGCGCTCGTGCCGCTCGACGCGCGCGACCGGGCGGCCGAGAGCCTCGTGCGCTTCGGGCCGGCCGGGCTCACGCGGGCGTTCTTCGTGAACTCGGGCGCCGAGGCCAACGAGAACGCCCTCCGCATCGCGTTTCTCGCCAACCGGCGCTCGACGGTCGTCGCGGTCGAAGGCGCGTTCCACGGGCGCACCGCCGCTGCGGGCGCGGTGACCGCGGGTCACGAGCGCTGGTACGGGTTCGCGGCGGAGCCGTTCGCGGTGCGTTGGGTGCCGTTCGACGACGAGGACGCGCTCGCCGCGGCGGTCGACGAGCAGACCGCGGCCGTCATCGTGGAGCCGGTCCAGGGCGTGGCCGGCGCCCGCGCGATGTCGTGGCGTTTCCTGGAGCGGGCGCGGGAGGCGGCGACCGCCGCGGGCGCCGTCCTCATTTTCGACGAGGTGCAGTGCGGCATGGGGCGCACGGGGTTCCCGTTCGCGGCGCAGGCGCACGGAATCACGCCCGACGTACTGACCACCGCCAAGGGCCTGGGCGGCGGGTTCCCCGTGGGCGCCGTGCTGGTGGGCGAGAGCCTTGCCGCCGGCCTCCGGAAGGGCGACCTCGGCACCACCTTCGGCGGCGGACCGCTCGCGATGGCGCTCGTGAGCGCCGTCATCCGGACGATCGAGGACGACGGGCTGCTGGCGAGCGTGCGCCGCCTGTCCGCCCGGCTCCAGCGCGAATGCCTGGTTGGTCCGGTCACGGCGGTCCAGGGGATGGGGTTCCTCCTCGGCCTGCGCACCACGCGACCCGCCAAGGAGGTGCTCGCCGGCCTGCGCGAGCGCGGCATCCTCGCCGGCGGCAGCGCCGACGCGCACGTCGTCCGCCTGCTCCCGCCGCTCGTGCTCGAGGACGCCCACGTGGACGCGCTGGTCGCTGCGCTGAAGGAGATCCCCGCATGAAGCGATTCATCGAACTCGACGACCTCTCCGACGACCGCCTGGACGCGGTGCTCGCCCGCGCACGTGAGCTGCAGCGGCGGCCGCTATCCGACGCGCTGCGCGGGCGCACCGTCGGGCTCCTGTTCATGAACCCGTCGCTGCGCACGCTCGCGTCCATGCAGGCCGGGGTGGCGCAGCTCGGCGGCAGCTCGTTCGTGGTCACGCCCGGCCAGGGCTCCTGGCAGCTCGAGACCCGCGACGGCGTCGTCATGGACGGCGACGCGGCCGAGCACGTCCGCGAGGCGATCCCCGTCCTCGCCCAGTACGCCGACGCGCTCGCCGTGCGCTGCTTCGCGCGCGGCAAGGACCTCGGTGAGGACCTCGCCGACGGGGTGATCCGCACGATGGCCGGACTCTCGCCGGTGCCGTTCGTCAACCTCGAGTCGGCCGTTTCCCACCCCTGCCAGGCGCTCGGGGACTGGAAGACGCTCGACGACATCGAGGCCCCGCGGCGGGGCGGGAAGTTCGTGCTGTCGTGGGTCTACCACCCTCGGCCGTTGCCCTACGCGGTCGCGGCCTCGGCCCTTTCAATGGCGGCCCGCCGCGGGATGCACGTCACGGTGCTGCGCCCGGACGGTTACGCGCTGCCGGAGGCCCTCATGGCGCGCGCCCGCGGCTGGGCGGCGCGGAGCGGCGGGTCGGTCGAGGAGACCGCGGATCGGGCGGCGGCGATGGACGGCGCGCACGTCGTCTACGCGAAGTCGTGGGCCGCGCCGGCGTTCTACGGCCGTCCCGCCGAGGAAGCGCCGCTGCGCGCGGGCCTGCGCGACTGGTGCGTCGGGGAGCCGTGGTTCGCACCGGCCGCGAAGGGCGCGCGGTTCATGCACTGCCTGCCCGTCCGCCGCAACGTCAAGGTGACCGACGAGGTGCTGGACGGGCCGCGCAGCGTGGTCGTCCAGCAGGCCGGCAACCGCCTGCACGCGCAGAAGGCCCTGCTCGTCGAGATGCTCGCCGGGGAGGGCGCATGACCCAACCCCACGACCGCGAGGCCATGATGGCGGGGCTGGCCCTGGCTCTCCCGTACATCCGGCTCTACAAGGGCCGAGTCTTCGTGATCAAGCTCGGCGGCGCGGCGAGCACCGATGCCGCGGCGCTGCGGCGGCTCGCCGAACAGGTCGGCGTGCTGCGCGAGGTCGGGATCCGGGTGGTGCTGGTGCACGGCGGCGGGCCGCAGGCCACCGCGCTCGCCGGCCGCCTCGGGGTCCAGACGCGCTTCGTCGGCGGGCGCCGGGTCACCAGTCCCGAGAGCCTCGAGTCCGTCGTGATGACGCTCAACGGGACCGTGAGCACCGCGGTGCTCGCCGCGTGCCGCGCCGTGAACCTCCCGGCGGTCGGGGTGTCGGGCGTCGACGGGGGCCTGATCCGCGCGAAGCGGCGGGCGCCGGTCGAGGTGGACCTGGGTCAGGGCCCGGAGGCGGTGGACTTCGGCGAGGTAGGCGACATCGTGGCCGTCGACCGGGCGGTGTTGGACAACCTCATGGCCTCGGGGTACGTGCCGGTCGTGAGCCCGCTCTCGGCGGACGACGAGGGGCGCATCCTCAACGTGAACGCCGACACGGCGGCGGCGACGATTGCCTGCGCGCTCGACGCCGAGAAGCTCATCTTCTTTACGGAGACCCCCGGGATCCTCGAGGATCGGGCGGACCCGGCTTCGATGATCAGCTGCGCGGACCTGCCCGGCCTGGCCGCGATGCAGGCCCGGGGTGCGCTCAACGGCGGGATGCTGCCCAAGGTGGACGCGGCGCGGGCCGCGCTCGCCGGCGGCGTCCGCCGGGTGCACATCGTGGGGTTCCGCGAGAAGCTCGCCCTGCTCACCGAGGTCTTCACCAACGAGGGCGCCGGCACCCTGATCGTCAGGGACCTCGCCGATCTCCCGCCCGCGGAGAAGGGGGGCGGCGGGCCGGTCGCCGCGGGCGAGGCGGCATCGTGAACGACGCCGAGCTCCTCGCCCTCCACCGCGAGATGGTCGCGATCCCCTCGTTGTCGGGCCAGGAAGGGCCCCTCGCGGAGCACGTGCAGCGCCGGCTCGCCGGGTACGGCGTCGAGAGCCGCCGCTTCGGCAACAGCCTGTTCGCCGTGATCGGCCGCGGGCCGGTGATGTGCCTCAACTCACACCTCGATACCGTGCCCGCGTCCCCCGCATGGACGCGCCCGCCGCATCAGCCGGACGTCGTAGACGGCCGGGTCTACGGCCTCGGCAGCAACGACGCCAAGGGCGCCGCGGCGGCGATGACCGCGGCGTTCCTGCGCCTGGCACAGCGGCGTGACCTCGGGCTGCGCGTGGTGCTGGCGCTCTCCGCCGAGGAGGAGATCGGGAGCAAGGGGACCGAACGGCTGGTCCCCGAGCTCGCGCGCCTGGACCTCGCGCCCGCGGCGGTCGTGGTCGGCGAGCCGACCGACCTCGACGTCGCCACCTCGCAGAAGGGCCTGCTCGTGCTCGAGCTGGTCGGCCGGGGACGCGCCTGCCACGCGGCGCACGGGCGGGCGCTCGGAGCGCCCAACGCGATCCGGGCGCTGGCCCGCGACCTCGTCGCGCTCGACGGCGTGGACCTCGGGCCCGCGCACCCCAGGCTGGGGCCGGTCACGATGGAGCCGACGATCGCGAAAGGCGGCACCGCGCGAAACATGGTCCCGGCGGAGGCGTCGTGCATCCTCGACGTGCGGACCAACCCGGAAGCATCCGCGGGCGAGCTCGTCGGACGGCTCCGCGCCGCCGTCTCGGGCGAGCTGCGGGTGGTCAGCGACAGGCTTCGCCCGTACGAGATCGCGGAGGACCACCCGCTGGTGCGCGCGGCCCTGGCCGTCCGGCCGCGGGCGAGGACCTTCGGCTCCAGGGGGCTTTCGGACCTCGTGTTCTTCGCCGGGATCCCGGGGATCAAGGCGGGGCCGGGCTGCAGCGAACGCTCGCACACGCCGGACGAGTTCGTGCTCGAGGCGGAGATCCTGGAGGGCGCGCGGTTCTACGAGGAGGTCGTCCTGGGCTGCCGCGGATTCCTGGCGGAGGGGAGGGCCACATGACGAGGCTGTGGGACCGCGGCGAGCCGCTCGACCGCCTCGTGCTCGAGTTCACGGCGGGCGAGGACCACGTTCTGGACGACAGGCTGGTCGCGTACGACGTGCGGGCCTCCGCCGCGCACGCCGAGATGCTGCACGCTGCGGGCCTGCTCGACGCGGCCGACCACGCGAACCTCCAGCGGGCGCTGCGCGAGGTCGGTGCGGCCCACGCGCGCGGCGAGTGGCGCGTCACGCTCGAGGACGAGGACGGCCAGACCGCCCTCGAGAACCGGCTCGTCGCCGCGGCCGGCGAGGCGGGTCGGAGGATCCACCTGGGGCGCTCGCGCAACGACCAGATGCTCGCCGCGCTCCGCCTCTGGCTCAAGGACGAGCTGGAGGACCTCGCCGGGTCGGCCGAGACCGTCGCCGCCGCGCTGGAGGCGATCGCCGGGCAGCGCGGCGGCCTCGTCATGCCCGGCTACACGCACATGCAGCGCGCGATGCCGACGACCCTCGGAGCGTGGGCGCTGGGGTTCGCCTCGGAGATCCGCGATGACGCGGCCGGGCTGCGCGCCGCCCGCCGCCGGGCGGACCTCAACCCGCTGGGGTCGGCCGCGGGGTACGGGGTGCCCGTTCTGGCGCTCGACCGCGAGCGGACTACCCGCGAGCTGGGCTTCGCTGCCACGCACGAGCCCGTGACCGCGGTGCAGCTCTCGCGCGGCAAGGCCGAGGCCGGCGCGCTGTTCGAGGCGACGCTCCTGGCACTGGACCTGGGACGCCTGGCCGCCGACCTCTGCCTGTTCGCGACCGCCGAGTTCGGATTCGCGCGGCTGCCGGCGGAGCTCACGACCGGGTCGTCGATGCTCCCCCAGAAGCGCAACCCCGATCTGTTCGAGCTCGTGCGCGGACGGACGGCCGAGGCGGCCGCGGCGCTCGTCGAGCTGCTGGGGATCACCGCGAAGCTGCCGTCGGGCTACCACCGCGACCTGCAGCTGACCAAGAAGCCGCTCTTCCGGGGCCTCGACTCCGTCGGCGCAAGTGCGAGGCTGCTGGCGCACGCGCTCCCGCGCCTGGAGTTCGACGCGGACCGGATGCGTGCGGCGGTAGACCCGTCGCTGCTGGCGGCCGAACGGGCGTACCGGATGGTCCTCGAGGAGGGCATCCCATTCCGCGAGGCCTACCGCCGGGCCCGGGAGGCCTGAGCGTGGCGGGACGGCAGATCCGGCTCGCGCGGATCGCGCGGCGCGGCTTCGGCGACGTCGTCGCCGTGGAGGATCCGTCCGCGTCACGGCGGCGCCGGGCGCGTGGGCAGCAGGCGCCCGAGGCGGGCGCCGGCGTGCGGAGCGGCGCCGGACGCGACCTGAGCTCCAAGGGACCAGGCGCCGCCTCGCCGGTTGCCGGGCGTGCCGGGATCGGCTACCCTCGCGCTTCAATGGACAGGTCACTGTTGCCGACGCTGCTCGCCGGGCCGCGGCGCGCGTGCCTGGCGCTCGCCGACGGCCGCAGGTTCCACGGGTACGCGGCCGCGGGTGACGGGACCGCGCTCGGCGAGGTCGTGTTCAACACGTCGATGTTCGGCTATCAGGAGATGCTGACCGACCCGTCGTACGGGGGGCAGATCCTGGTGCTGACCGCGCCGCACATCGGCAACGTCGGCATCAACGCCGGCGACCGCGAGTCGGAGCGCGTCTGGGCCGAGGGGCTCATCGTCCCGGACCTGTCGCCGGCGCCGTCGAACTGGCGCGCGACCGCCCCGCTGGTCGAGCACCTGAGCGCCATGGGCGTGCCGGCGGCCTGGGGGTTCGACACCCGCGCGCTCGTGCTGCACCTCCGGGAGAAGGGCGCGCTGCCCGGCGCGCTGGTGTGCGGCGGCGCGGACCCGGAGGCGGAGGCGGCCGCGCTCGCCGCGAGCGCCCGCCCGACCGACGGCTGCGACCTCACCCGCGACGCGGCATGCACCGCCGTCTCGACCTGGGCGGAGGCGCCGTGGCGGCCCCCCGGCTCCGCTCCTAACGTGGGGCCTGTGTCTTCCGGGCCCCGGGCCCCGGACCCCGGACCCCGCATTGTCGTCCTCGACTGCGGCGCCAAGGCGTCGATCCTGCGCCAGCTCGTCGGCGCCGGCGCCGAGGTGGTCGTGGTGCCGCCCGACACCGGCGCCGCGGAGATCATGGCGCTGCGTCCGGCGGGCGTCGTGGTCACCAACGGTCCGGGCGATCCTGCGGCGGTCGCCGGAATCCCTGCGACGATCGCGGAGCTGCTCGGTCGCGTGCCGCTGCTCGGCATCTGCCTCGGCCACCAGCTCCTCGCCCGGGCGCTCGGAGGCCGGACGTTCAAGCTGCGCTTCGGCCATCACGGCGCCAATCACCCGGTGCGCGACGAGGCGAGCGGCGGGGTGTGGATCACCTCCCAGAACCACAACTACGCGGTGGAGCCCGGCTCGCTGCCCGAGCGCGTCCGGATCAGCATGACCAACCTGACCGACGGCTCGGTGGAGGGAATCCGCGCGGACGACGTCCGGGCCGAAGGGATCCAGTTCCACCCCGAGGCCGGACCCGGGCCGCACGACGCGCTCGGCGTGTTCCCGCGGTTCGTCTGGCGCTGCCGGGCCGGGGCCCGGGGCTCGGGGCTCGGGCCTCGAAACGACGCCGGGCCACCGTCTTCCGGACCCCGGACCCCGGACCCCGGAACCCGGGGCGGGGGGGCGGGCTGATGCCGCGGCGCGACGACGTCCGCTCGGTATGCGTGCTCGGGGCCGGTCCGATCCGCATCGGCCAGGCGTGCGAGTTCGACTACTCCGGCGTGCAGGGCGTGCAGGCCCTGCGCGAGGAGGGGCTGCGCGTCGTGCTCGTCAACTCGAACCCCGCCACGATCATGACCGATCCGGAGCGCGCGGACGCGACCTACGTCGAACCGATCACCGAGGAGGTCGTGGAGGCGATCCTCGAGCGCGAGCGCTGCGACGCGCTGCTGCCGACCCTCGGCGGCCAGACCGCGCTCAACGTGGCGGTGGAGCTGGCCGAGGCCGGCGCGCTCGACCGGCTCGGCGTGCGCCTGTTGGGCGCCTCGCTCGACGCGATCCGGACGGCGGAGGACCGCGAGCGCTTCCGCGAGGCGATGCGCCGGGCCGGCCTGCCGGTGCTGCCGTCGGTGACGGTCACCTCGCTCGCGCTCGCCGGGGAGGCGGCCGACGTCGTCGGGTTCCCGGCGATCCTGCGGCCCTCGTTCACGCTCGGCGGCACCGGCGCGGCGATCGTCTACAACCGCGACGAGTACGGGAAGGCGATCAAGGCCGCGCTCGCCGCGAGCCCGGTCGGCGAGGTGCTCGTCGAGCGCTCGGTCGAGGGGTGGAAGGAGTTCGAGCTCGAGGTGATGCGCGACGCGGCCGACACCGTCGTCGTGGTGTGCTCGATCGAGAACGTGGACGCGATGGGCGTGCACACCGGCGACTCGATCACCGTTGCCCCGGCGCTCACGCTGACCGACAAGGAGTACCAGGTCCTGCGCGACGCCGCCGCGATTTGTCTGCGGACCGTGGGCGTCGAGACCGGCGGCGCCAACGTCCAGTTCGCCGTCGACCCGGCGACCGGCGAGTGGGCGATCATCGAGATGAACCCGCGCGTGTCCAGGTCGTCCGCGCTCGCCTCCAAGGCGACCGGGTTCCCGATCGCGCGCATCGCCGCCAAGCTGGCGCTCGGCTACCGCCTCGACGAGATCACCAACGCGATCACCGGCTCGACGCCGGCCTCGTTCGAGCCGGCGCTCGACTACGTCGTGGTCAAGGTGCCGCGCTTCGCGTTCGAGAAGTTCCCCGGCGCCGCCGACACCCTCGGCACCTCGATGAAGTCGGTGGGCGAGGTGATGGCGATCGGCGCCGGGTTCGAGGAGGCGCTCCTGAAGGCGGTGCGCTCGCTCGAGCAGGGCCGGGTCGGCCTGGCCGCCCCTCCCGCGGTGGCGGCGCTCGACGAGGAGGCGCTCGGCTCGCGTCTGCGCATCGCGAGCCCCGATCGGCTGTGGGCCGTGGCCGAGGCGCTCCGGCGCGCCTGGCCGGTCGAGCAGGTGGCCGACCTCTCGCGCTGGGATCCCTGGTTCGTCCGCAGGGTTGCGGGGCTCGTGGTCGCGGAGGAGGTCATCGCGGATCGCGGCCTCGGCGACCCGGACGCGCTCGTCGCCGCCAAGCGGCTCGGCTACGCCGACGCGGACCTCGCCCGGCTGACCGGCGAGCCGCCGGAGGCGGTGCGCGAGCGACGGCTCGCCGCGGGTGCGATCCGCCGGTACCGGAAGGTCGACACCTGCGCCGGCGAGTTCGCCGCCGCGACGCCGTACCTGTACGGCGGATTCGGTACGCTCGACGAGGTGCCCCCCCGCGAGCGCCCGGCCGTCGTGATCCTGGGCTCGGGACCGGTCCGGATCGGGCAGGGCATCGAGTTCGACGCCTGCTGCGTCCAGGCGATCGCCGGGGTGCGCGCGCAGGGACGCGAGGCGGTGATGATCAACTGCAACCCGGAGACCGTGTCGACCGACTGGGACGCCGCCGACCGCCTGTACTTCGAACCGCTGACGCTCGAGGAGGTCGTCGACGTGATCCGGCGCGAGGACGCGGAGGGGGCGCTCGCGCAATTCGGCGGGCAGACGCCGCTCAAGCTCGCATCGGCGCTCGCCGATGCGGGTGTCAAGATCCTCGGAACGGCCCCGGACGCGATCGACCTCGCCGAGGACCGCGAGCGCTTCTCGGCCGTGATCCAGCGCCTCGGCCTGCGCCAGCCGGCGTGCGAGGCGGTGGTCGCCCTCGACGAGGCCAGGGCGGCCGCGGCGCGCCTCGGCTACCCGGTGCTGGTGCGCCCCTCGTACGTGCTCGGCGGGCGCGGCATGGAGGCCGTCTACCGCGAGGCGGACCTCGTGAGCTACTGGAGGCGCGAGGTCCTCGCCGCGCCGGAGCACCCCGTGCTCATCGACCGCTTCCTCGAGCGCGCGGTCGAGATCGACGTGGACGCGCTCGCGGACGGCCGCGACGTGGTCATCGCCGGGGTCCTCGAGCACATCGAGGAGGCGGGGATCCACTCGGGCGACTCGTCGTGCGTCTTCCCGAGCGTGTCGCTGCCGCTGGAGGTCACCGCCGAGGTGCGCCGCATCGCGCGGCTGCTCGCGCGGGAGCTGGGCGTGGTGGGCCTGATGAACCTGCAGCTCGCGGTGCGGGACGGCCTCGTGTACGTGCTCGAGGCGAACCCGCGCGCCTCGCGCACGGTGCCGTTCATCTCCAAGGCGACCGGCGTGCCGTGGGCCACGCTCGCCGCGCAGGTGGCGTGCGGCGCGCGCCTCGCCGACCTCGGGGCCGCCGACGGCATCCCGCTCGGCGTGGCGGTGAAGATGCCGGTGTTCCCGTTCGACCGGTTCGCCGACGTGGACCCGCTCCCGGGCCCCGAGATGCGGTCCACGGGCGAGGTCATGGGCATGGCGGACAGCTTCGGCGAGGCGTACGCCAAGGCGGCCCTCGCCGCGGGATTGGCCCTGCCGCAGTCCGGCGCGGTGTTCCTCTCGGTAGCCGACGCCGACAAGCCGCGCGCCACGGCGCTCGCCGCCCGGCTCGAGGAGCTGGGGCTGACGTTGCTCGCCACCCAGGGGACAGCGGCCACGCTCGCGCGCGACGGCGTCGCTTCGCGCCTTGTCCACAAGGTGTCCGAGGGACGCCCTCACGTCGTCGACCTGATGGTCAACGGGGAGATCCAGCTCGTGATCAACACGGCGACCGGAGCGCGCGCCCATCGCGACGGCGTGCTGATCCGGCGCGGCGCGCTCGAGCACCGGGTCCCCTACATCGCCACCGTCGCCGGCGCATTCGCGGCCGCCGAGGCGATCGCCGCGCTCCGTCGCGGCACGCCCGAGCCGCGCCCGCTGCAAGCCTGGATGGAGCGGGCCCGCGCCGGCGCGCGCCGCAACGGACAGCAGACCAGTTGAAAGTTGAAGGTCAAGAGTTGAAAGGCGGAGACAAAATACCGGGTGAACAGGTACGTCCAACGGCGCGGGTGAGTGGTCTTCACCTTTCGACTTTCGGCTTTTGACCTTCGACTCGTCGGTGCTGCTTTCCCGGACCGCTCGTTTCGTGTAACCTGCGCGGGCCGCCGCAGCGGGGCGGCGAGGAGACGGACGATGAGCGCGAAGCTTGAACACGAGTGGGAGCTGGAGCTTCCCGCGGCGACCGCAGAGCAACTGCTCGCGGCGCTTACGACGCGCGACCGCCTGTACGGCCAGAGCATCACGCTCGAGCCCGAGGACGACCCCGCCAAAGCGGTCGAGGTGTGGCTCGCGTCGGTCGAGACCCTGGAGAACGGCAAGTATCGCCTCGGGGTCTACGCCGAGCTCAGCGGGCCGAAGGAGTTCCTGGAGGCCGCGCGCGACGCCGTGCAGGACATCGTCTCCGAGCAGGTCGAGGCGGCGGCCGCGGAGGCGGGCGACGCCAAGCTCCTGGAGACCAAGCAGGCGGACGCCGTCGAGTTCCGCAAGGTCGGCGAGGACGACGAGCGGCCGTCGCTCGTGATCCCCGAGTGGCTGGCGCCGGGCGAGGTCGACGTGCCGTGGGGGTTCCGCGCCTACGACGCCAAGGGCGAGCCGTGGCCGGACGAGGACGTCATCGCGTCGCACGACCGCCTCATCATGATCCCGCACGCCGGCCGGCTCTTGCTCTACGCCCTTCCGCCCATCGAGGACGACGAGGACGAGGACTAGCTCCGCGGCGCGGAACGGACGACCGGCCTTTCACTCGTGGCCGGCGTTGAGCCTCTCCCGCTCTTCGGCAAGCAGCGCGTTGAGCTCCTCGACGAGATAGCCCTCGCCCCACCCTGCCCAGCGCTCGGCGAGCTTGCCCTCGCGATCGACGAGCAGGGTGGTGGGGTAGGACGAAACCGGCTCGGTCAGGCCCGCGCCGAGGCCGGCCTTGCCGTTCTGGGCGCGAAAGTACCGGAAATCCGGTAGCGCCTTCTTGTTCTCCGCGATGAACGTCTGCACCTGCGTCGGCCAGAGATCGGTGTCGAGGTTGCACGGGATGACCTCGAGGAGCGCCTGGACGGATGGATCGCGCTGTATGGCCGCGAGCTCGGGGAGGGCCTTCCGGCACGGCCCGCACCACATGGTCCAGAACTCCACGATCACGACCTTGCCCTTGAAGTCCCCGATCTTGCACTTCTTGGCGTTCTGATCGGTGAACGCCATCGCGGAGAGGTCGGCTCGGCTCCCGATCGGGAAGTGCATCTCGCCGCCGTGGGCAGCGGGCGCCAAGCGCGACAGGGCGACGAGCAGGACGGCGAGTCGACCGGCACATCGCATCGCGGTTGCCCCTCGCATACCAGCGAGAATACGCCATTCGGTAGCGCGCCAATGCTGCCCAACAACCGGGACTGTCGGCGAAGCTCAGAGTAGGGTGGTGGGCGCGCAAATGAGGGAATTGCCGGCCGCTGCTCGCGGTTTCTCCGGCGAAAGCAAGCGCAGAGGGCCGCCGATGCCGTGCCGGGGCGTGGTTTGGGCGACAGCGACGTTCCCCTGCGGACGCCTCCCGGATATGTGAGGCGGGTCGGAGGAGCGATGAGAGCCTTTCCCTGGATCGGCGGCCTGATCGTGGGCGGCCTGTGCGTCGTTGGACTGCCCGTCCGAGCGCTCGAGCAACCCGGGGCGGAGGGCGCAGCACCGACGCCGGACAACCCGTACACGCCGCCGGCGTGCGTGCCGGGGGTGCCGTTCGCCGACGTCACGTGCACGACGGGATTCGACCCCTGGATCGAGCAGTTCGGGGCGGACGGGATCACCGCCGGCTGCGGCGGCGGCAAGTACTGTCCCGGCACGCCCGTCACCCGCGACCAGATGGCGGTGTTCGTCGAGAAGGCGATGCACGGCACAGGGACGTGGAGCCCCGGCGATCTCGGCAGCCAGAACACCGGACTCGGCGCCCAGGCGTTGCTCAACAACAGCCCCTACGCGCAGAACAACACGGCCGTAGGCTACGAGGCGCTCTATACGCAGAGCTACGCCAACGGCAATGTCGGCTACTTCGGCGCGAACACGGCTGTAGGACGATGGGCCTTGTACTCGAACCAGCCGGACGGCGGCAACGGCAACGAGGACGGCACCTTCAACACCGCCCTGGGCCACGAGAGCCTGTACTGGAATTCCACGGGTTTCGCCAACACCGCGATCGGTGCGGGGAGCCTCGGCCTCAACTCTCAGGGCTACATCAACGTCGGTGTCGGCAGTCAGGCCGGCAGCGTCAACCAGACCGGGTCGTACGACACCTTCGTCGGGGCCCACGCGGACGCCTCCTCGAACGACCTCACGGACGCGACGGCCGTCGGCTCCTACGCCGTGGTCGATGCTTCCTTCCACGTCCGTGTGGGCGATGCCCAGGTCACCCAGATCGGCGGGCAGGTCGCATGGTCCAACCTCTCCGACGCGCGCCACAAGCAGGACATCCATGACCTCGACCTCGGGCTCGACTTCGTGCGGGCGCTGCGCCCCGTGTCGTTCACGATGAAGGAGGGGAACGGCCGCACCGACATGGGGTTCATCGCGCAGGACGTGGAGGCGCTGCTTGGCGACGAGTACAACGTGCTCGGGATCGGAGGCGACGCCGAGCGCACGCTGTCCCTGCGCTACACGGACCTCATTGCCCCCATGGTGAAGGCGATCCAGGAGCAGCAGGCAACGATCGAATCGCAGCAGGCCGAGCTCGCAGCGCGAGACGCCCGGATCGGCCGGCTCGAGGAGGGGTTGAACGAGCTGCGGGCGCAGGTCCAGGCGCTGGCTGGTGCCGCGCGGCCGGGGGGCGGCAGTGCCCAGCCGTAGCGGGCCACGAGACGACAGCGGCCGACCGGCGGGAGAGCGGGCTGCCGCGCGGCCGTCAATCGCGAACCCGCACGCGGCGAACCGCTTCCTGGGGCGGCGCCCGACAGGGCAGGGAGGGTATGTGTCCATGCGCACCCGCATCGTTGAAACGCTGTTTACCTTCCTCAGCGCGGTCGTCACTGTGTCGGCGCTCGCGCAACAGACGCCCGTCACGCCGGACAACCCGTACGCGCCGCCGGCGTGCGTGCCGGGGGTGCCGTTCTCCGACGTCACCTGCACGACGGGGTTTGACCCCTGGATCGAGCAGTTCGCGGCTGACGGGATCACCGCCGGCTGCGGCGGCGGCAAGTACTGCCCGAGCGCGCCGGTCACCCGGGACCAGATGGCGGTGTTCATCGAGAAGGCCATGCATGGAACGGGAACCTGGACACCCGGCGACCTCGGGCACGAGAACACCGGCCTCGGCGCTCAGGCGCTGCTCAACAATAGCTCGTATGCGGTGTACAACACGGCCGTCGGCTATGAGGCGCTCTACACGCAGAGCTTCGCCAACGGCAATTCCGAATACGCCTCGTCCAACACCGCCGTCGGCACCTGGTCGCTGATCAGTACCCAGCCGGACGGAGGGAACGGCGGTTCCAACGGCACCGGCAACACCGGCGTCGGGGTCAGCAGCTTGTTTCTCAACACCACGGGGTACCAGAACAGCGCCTTCGGTTCGAGCTCCGGCGTCGAGAACACGACAGGCGGCAGGAACACGTTTCTGGGCGACAGCGCGAACCCGGCCGCCGGCGATCTCGTGGACGCGACCGCGATCGGGTTCAACGCGAGTGTCGATGCTTCCTACCACGTCCGGGTCGGCGACGCCAACATCACGCAGATCGGCGGGCAGGTCGCCTGGTCCAACCTCTCCGACGCGCGCGCCAAGGCCGACATCCGCGACCTCGACCTCGGCCTCGACTTCGTGATGGCGTTACGGCCCGTGTCGTTCCGGCTCATCCAGGGCAACGGCCGCACGGACATGGGGTTCGTCGCGCAGGACGTGGAGACGCTGCTCGGCGACGGCTACGGCGTGCTGGGGATCGGCGGGGACAAGGACCGCACCCTGTCGCTGCGCTACACCGACTTCATCGCGCCGCTGGTAAAGGCGATCCAGGAGCAGCAGGCGACGATCGAACTCCGGGATGCACGGATCGCCGCGCTCGAGGCACGTCTTGCAGCAATCGAGGCGCGCCTGGCATCCAAGTAGCGCCGGCGGGAATTCGGCAACAGGCAATGTGGTCGAGCGGGGCGCCCCCGGCTCCTCCGTGCTCACGTCAACTGGGTGGCGGGAGACCCGGAGCAGGCTTCGCGCTCGTCCATGCCTCCCATCGCGAGATGTTCACGCCCTTGACGAGGAGCCAAAGGCACAGTGACGCCTCCCCAACCAACGCAGGAAGCAGAACCGCAGGGAAGAGCCGATCTGCCAGAGCCGGAGATAGAACGAGAGCAAAGCTGTCCGTCAGATAGCACAGACCGGCGATTTGCATCAGAACACCTACGACCTTGGGCAGGTAGCCGGACCTGAAGATCAGATACCCGAGGATGAGGCACACGCACCCGAAGAAGATCAGAGCGACGCCGAAATCGTATGCGTGCGACCTGACGGAAAGATAGGCCAACGTGCCCAGTTGTTTCGCATCGAAGACCTTCAGGTAGTCTGCGTTCGCCAATGGAAACAGTGTCGCCAGGAGGTCCATCGCGCTGACGGCTTCGATCGCGATCGATACCAGATTTAAGAACGCCGCCAGCAAGGCAAGATCTCGGCTGACCGGCCTCAGCAGTACGTAGAAGATCAACGTCAACGCGACGGCACAGATCAGCAAGAAGAGCTCGCCGGCGATACCGACGCGCCACAGGAATTCCGAAGCCACTATCTTCTCGGCCGTGGCCGCCGCGTCGCCCGAGACGACGAGTCTGTCTCTGACGAAGAACTCGCCCAGGAATCCGATGACGATGATGACCAGGTAGAGCACGCCACCGACCCGCGCATAGGTCTGTGGCGAGGTCCGAACTCCGTGATCCTCCATGTCGAGTCCTCCGGGGCAGCTTCTCTCAAGTACGGCCAGAGATCGAAAAGGGTTCAACGGCGCCGCCTAAGCTAGGTTAGAGGGACCGATGGAAACGGGCAACCCGAAAAACTTAGGCTCGGTCTGAGATCTCGGCCCAGGCCCATCGAGGCCTGTGAACATCTTCTTGGAGTTCATTGAAGCCGCACCAGGGTCCTTGCCGCCGTTCGTGACGGGCGGGTTCGGAGCCTAGTCCCGCACCGCGGTTGGCCTCACCCTGCCCTTTCATCTGGAGCGACGACCTCGGTTTCGGACTCCCGCGGCCGGTCGCAACGGTTATCCACGGGGGATGACCAGCCTTGGGACGGGACGTCGAGGCGGGCCTGCTCGATCGGGTCCCGCTCCGGCACTGGCCCGCCGCGTCACGGGCGCCGATGTGGGATGGCGGGCAGAGGCTCCCTTCCTGGCGGCGGTGCCATGACGATAACCTGCCACCTCTGCGCTCGTCTTGCGCTTCGGGGCTTCCGGACGGGAGGGCTTCGGCCTCCGCTCCGGGCGACATGGCCCCGGAATGCCCAGTGCCTTGGAGGTGTTTGCGCACACGCCAGCCTTGACAGTGATTTCTACAGAGTGTGAGGCCGAAAGGGGAAGTGCGCTATGGCCAGGTTTCTCTCGAGATCTCTTACAACAGCCGTCCTGATCCTCGCCGCCGCGGCGGCCAACGGACAGAAGGCAACGGCGGCAGCAGTTCCTGCCAACCCGTACGCGCCTCCGGTGTGCGTTCCGGGGGTGCCGTTCTCCGACATCACGTGCACGACGGGGTTCGATCCGTGGATCGAGGAGTTTGGGGCCGACGGGATCACCGCCGGCTGTGGCGGAGGCAAGTACTGTCCCGGCACTCCTGTCACCCGCGACCAGATGGCGGTGTTCGTCGAAAAGGCGATGCACGGAACCGCAGCGTGGAGCCCTGGAAACCTCGGGAACTACAACACGGGCCTCGGCGCCGGCGCGTTGTTCAACAACAGCGCGTACCTCCAGTACAACACCGCGGTCGGGTACGAGGCTCTCTGGACACAGAGCTTCACGAACGGTAACGCGAATTACCAGTCGGACAACACTGCCGTTGGGGCCCTGGCGTTGAGCGCTGATCAGCCGGATGGGACTGGCGGCGGCATCGGGAACACCGCCGTCGGGTTCAACAGCTTGTCCTCGACCACCACCGGGTACTACGAGACCGCCATCGGCCTGGACGCGGGTTGGTTCTACGGGGAAGGCGATGAGGACACCTTCATCGGAGCGTTCGCGGACGGCGCGGCGACGGGGCTCGTGGATGCAACCGCCATCGGGTACAACGCTGCGGTGGACGCCTCCTACCACGTCAGGATCGGCGACACGAACGTCACCCAGATCGGCGGGCAGGTCGCCTGGTCCAACCTCTCCGACGCGCGGGCCAAGACCGATATCCGCGACCTCGACCTCGGCCTCGACTTCGTCATGGCGTTGCGGCCCGTGTCGTTCACGATGAAGCAGGGGAGCGGGCGCACCGACATGGGGTTCGTCGCGCAGGACGTCGAGGCGCTGCTCGGCGACGGCTACGGCGTGCTGGGGATCGGCGGCGACAAGGACCGCACGCTGTCGCTGCGCTACACGGACTTGATGGCGCCGATGGTGAAGGCGATCCAGGAGCAGCAGGCGACGATCGAGGCGCAGCAGGCGCAGATCGAGACGCTCAAGAACGCCCTGGCGGATCGTGATCGTGCGCTCGAGGGGCGTCTGGCGGCACTGGAGCAGAAGAAGCGGTAGGAGCACCTACGAGAACCGAGCAACGGCCAAGGTGAAGCGAGCAGGGGCGCCTTCGGGCGCCCGGTTCACCGAGTGCGGCGGCCTCAGTTGCGCACCTTCGCAGCCCGCTCGCAGCGGTCGCATACCGAGGTCGACCAGTCGTGGGACCGGACGTGAAGTCGGGCGAGCGCGTCGGCATTCGCCTTGACAGCTAGCTGGCCCAGGCAGAGAATCGGGCCATAGGCAATTCCAAGAGGCGCCGACGTGGGGGGCGACGGCAGGAGAAGTCCGGTGTGTCCGGACGGATCGCAAGGAGGCGTCCCATGATCGGTCGGCTACGGTTGGTGGGTGCGGTTGCGGTATGTCTGGCGATGGTCGGCGTCGCGCCGGTGACAGCACAGCAGGTCGCTGTCGAGAAGGATATGAGGGTCTCGAGCCCCTTAGCTGTCGTTGGTACGCCTGGACAGGAGGCAGCAGCAGCTCCGTCCAACCCGTACACGCCGCCGGCGTGCGTGCCGGGGGTGCCGTTCTCCGATATCACCTGCACGACGGGGTTTGATCCCTGGATCGAGCAGTTCGGGGCAGACGGCATCACCGCCGGCTGCGGCGGCGGTAACTACTGCCCTAGCTCGCCGGTGACCCGGGACCAGATGGCGGTGTTCATCGAGAAGGCGATGCACGGAACCTCGGCGTGGAGCCCCGGCGACCTCGGGAACGGAAACACCGGCCTTGGTGCGGGTAGCCTCTACTCCAACACATTGGGCGCGGGAAACGCCGGCCTTGGTGCGGGCAGTCTTTACGCCAACACGACGGGCTGGTACAACGTCGGCGTCGGCCCACAGAGCCTCTCCGACAACACGAGAGCAGGCAGCAACGTGGCAGTAGGCGCGTACGCTCTCTCCACGCAGTCGTACGATCCCGGCATCCCGTGGGACTCCGATAACACCGCCGTGGGCACCTCGGCGCTCTTAAACAACCAGCCGACCTCGAGCTCAAACGGTGTCTGGAACACCGCCGTCGGGGCCGGGAGTCTCGACCACAACACCACGGGCTTCGATAACACTGCGATCGGCGTGAAGGCCGGCGCCAGGGGCGGGGATACCGTCATCGGGTACACGGGATCGACCGTGGCATTCGTCCACACCATGACCGGCTCGAACAACACCTTCGTCGGCATTGCCGGCTCCACCGCCGAAGTCAGCAACTGCACCGCGGTCGGCATGGACGCCTACTGTGACGCCGGCAACGAGGTCCGCCTCGGCAACTTTTACGTCACCTCGATCAGCGGCAAGGTCAACTTCAGCGCCCTCTCCGACGCTCGAGCCAAGAGCGACATTCGCGACCTCGACCCCGGCCTCGACTTCGTGATGGGGCTGCGTCCGGTGTCGTACCGCCTCAAGGGCGGCAACGGGCGCACCGACATGGGGTTTGTCGCGCAGGACATCGAGGCGCTGCTCGGCGACGGCTACAGCGTGCTCGGCATCGGCGGCGACGCGGATCGCACGCTTTCGCTGCGCTACACCGACTTCATCGCGCCGATTGTGAAGGCGATCCAGGAGCAGCAAGCACAGATCACCGATCAAGCCAAGACGATCCAGGCGCAGCAGGCGCAGATCGAAGCGCTGAAGACGGCCGTGGCGGAGCGGGATAGCGCTCTCGAACGTCGTCTGGCGGCACTGGAGCGGAGGAAGCCGTAGCACCACCGAGAATTGAGCGACAGGCAGTGCGAAACAAGCGGGGCGCCTCCGGGCGCCCCGCTTGTCTGTGCGCTCGCCTCAGTTGCGGACTTTCGCAGCCCCCTCGCACCGGTCGCACGCGAAGGCCCACCAGTCTCGGGACGTGACGTGGAGGCGGACCATCGTAGGTCAGGGGTCAGTGTGCGAAAGCAGCGGGTCCGGTTGAACCCGTTGTTGGGCCCCTATTGCCGTCCGAAGGCCTGCTCTCTGTACTGGGTAGCAAATGCGGCGATTGCTTGAATACACTCAACGGCATCGCTGCTTCCGCAGATATCGAAAGTGTTGGGTATATACAAGTCGAGTTCAGAGGCGCGGTCACAAAGTTGCTGTGCCGCATCTGAGACTGGGTTCCGAGTCACGAAGACAAGGTGCAGCGTCCTCGCGGCATATAGATACGAGAGCGCTTCAGCGAGACTGTCGTTCTGGCTGAGCCGGGACGCCTCATCGCGAACAAGGCGGCGATGCATCCAGGAGAAGACCCTGGCCTTGATGGTAGGGGGGTGCTGAGCTAGGGCAACGGCCAGGACAGCCACGGCCAAGGACGCAGCCTCGATGTTGGGAAGGCGCTCGTGGTACCCGTGAATGAGGTCTGTGAGGATGCCCGCTTGGAGATTCGGAATGGCATCCGCAAGGACTTCGGCGGGTGATCGCCCCGAGCCGGCTGGCTTGTCGGTCGATTCCATCGCAGCTCAAATCATAGCTGGAATCTACGCCGGATCCCAGCGCCAGCTCAGTGCGCCCCTGGCCTGGCCTGCCCCCCATTTCTTCTGACCCGTGCTCCTAGGTGAAGAGGCTGCCCACCGTGCCTCCTGCGCCGCGCGACTGCAGTTCAGTTGTCAAGACGCATCCAAGCTATGCTAGGCTTTTCGTAGGTTAGGATGACACCAGCTAGGCGATCAGATGCCTTCCCCTCCAAGGGCTTTGTAGGATGTCTCGGCCTCTTGTTTGGGGGCGTGGTCTCGGCACTGCTGCTGAATCACGTCTTCCGCCCCTCAGCCACCGAAGGTCAGCTTCTTTTGTTTATGGCCTTGGTGACTGGCGGCATTGCCTACCTGGCTCTGAAGGCAAGGACACTTCTCGTTGGAAAGCCGAACGAGGAGCGGCGTCCAGCGTTCCAAGGGACTCGGTGTAGGCACGGAATAGTGACGGTCTTCGGCGAGCGGACGTCTTGCGTTGAGTGTAAGCGAGAGGCCGAAGAGGGATTAGAACGGGCGAGGGCCTCTCTGGAGCAGGAGGCCGCTCGCAGCCAGCAAGAGGCCGCTCGAAGAGAGCGTGAACGTGCGGACCAGCACCGAGAGTACGTCCGGAAGATCCGGCTTCCGGAGCACCTCCGCTCGATGCACCCAGGCGAGTTTGAGCACCTGGTCTGCGACCTGTTCAGACGACTCGGGTATGAGGCAGAACCGACACCGCTCTCTGGTGACCGCGGCGTGGATGGCTACCTCAGGAGGGACGGTGCGCTGAGCGTCCTCCAGTGTAAGCGCGTGAAAGGATCGGTCGGGGAGCCGGTCCTGCGTGACCTATTCGGGACCATGCACGGCCTCAACGCCGTCGAGGGAATCGTGGTGACGACGGGGAAGGTCTCCAGTCACGCTCGTGACTGGGCCACGGGCAAGCCCATCCGAATCATCGAACTTGATGAGCTGACGACCCTCATCCGGAGGCACTACAAAGAGGACGAGGTTGTCCCGGAGGATTTCCAGCCCAAGGCCGCCCCTCGGGACCTGTGCCCTGATTGCGGCAAGCCCCTCCGAACCGTCAACGGTCGGCGTGGGAAGTTCATTGGGTGTACCGGGTACCCGGACTGCCGGTATACCCGCCCGATCCGAAGTGGCCCCCATCATCGGCATTAGAAGGCCCACGGCGTCGTGCCGGCCGTTTCACTGCGTCGCGGGGTGCCCCGCTCTCTTGTCCGTCTGGTGCCGACCTCCCCCGGGCCAGGGCGCGAAGGGATGGCGCTATCCTGAAGACCGACCGATCGTGGAGGTCCCGTGCCTGAGAACTGGTACAACTTAGTTGTCTCGATCATCTCTGGCCTGGCGGCCGGAACTCTAGCATCGCTTGTGGCTCCTTGGGCCAATTGGGGCGTCGAGAAGCGCCGCGCCAGGCTGGAGACACGTAGAAAGCTCATCATGACTGTACTAATTGACGTGCGCGAGCGAAGGGCCCGCCAGGAGACCTTGCACCGTGACCATGAGTTCCTCCGGCTCCGGCCGCACCTGTCCGCTGCCTTCGTTACGATGGCAGAAAGCGACCAGCATGTGGACGATGGTGCATTCCAAACCGCACTCCTCGGCGAACTCGCGCGATTGGAACGGGAGTGGGGACTGGCCTGAGAGCCCGAGCCAGGCGTCGGCTCGATGTCGGCGGCGGGTTTCTACGGCGCGGGCGCCAGGCGGGCTCAGGGCGCGAGATCGGGGGGAGGGCGAACGGCTCCCTATCTTTGCGAGGCTCTAGCCGCCAGTACGCCGGCGAGTTCGTTCTCAAGGAGATCGCGGACGGCCGCCTCGGTAGGCGACGCGATGCGGGTGAACGCTCGAACCTCGTAGAGGAAGGCTTCGTGCGTTACCAGGATGTCTGGCTTCGACGGTCCGTCGAGGCGCGTTGCACAGAGCGGAGCTGGCGAATCGACCCACAGGTCGAGTAGGGATTCCGACGAGTATGGATCCTGCTCCAGATCGCCCAGGGCGATGAACTCCTCGAAGCTCAGCCTCGCCTTCATAACGAGCTCCGTGAAGCCATGCCGACTCGGCTCCGCGCTGACCAAGGTGAAATCTCTCATGGTTCCCTCCATCCCAACACGGCAACCGGCCGATCCCGTCACGGGGGCGCCTTCGGGCGCTCTCGTCATGCCGCCGTCCCTTTGAGGTCAGGAAGTGTGACTGGGAACTTCCTTGAGATCGCGTGCTTGCCGAGGTGAAGGCTCACGGCGTCAATCGCTGGGCCAACAGTCACCAGGGCGGCTCGGGCTAACCCGGTGAGCGTCTCGACCTCCCACTTGTCGGCGGCCTGGTCGTAGCTGTGCCGGTCCCGCTCGTACCGCTCGACGCGTTGGTTATGGAGCTGAACGACTGAGCGTGCCGCCAGCACCCGCCCCTGGACTCTCTCCGGAAGGCTGCACAGCAGGCCACGCGCCATGAGTGTGTCCACGGACGGGATAGGCGTCCCGAACTCACCGGTCGGGAGCTCGAGCCGTGGCTTCGCGTCCTGCAGCTCCCACAGGAGGGCCTGCAACACGGAGCGGAGTTCCCACTTGCGCTCGAGCCAGTGGACGGCGTAGCCGACGACTCCACCGACGACAACGCCGAGGAGCGTGCCGACCACAGGGATCCACGCGTTGAGGCTTGCAGACGCGCCCGTCTGGCTCATCCTCGCCTCCGATGTCAGGCGCAGTCTAGCTCGGCGCCATGGCGTCAGCCCCGTGCGGGATGCCCCGCGCCGGCGCCAGGCGGGCTCAGGCTGCGAGGTCGGGGCAGGGGCGGTCCGCGGGCCCCGGGAAGTCACCTCGGCGGCACCTCACGCCGTCTCGCCGTCGCGACGCTGGCTCCTAAGTCGTGGTGCCGGAGGA
>CAVSFK010000004.1:0-162564 GCA_963727275.1 uncultured Acidobacteriota bacterium | reverse complement strand
ACGTCGCGAATCGTCTTCCATGCGAGGCCTCCGATGATGCACGCGCGGTAGTTCCCGTCTTCCTTGTAGGTGCCCAGGAACCGAAGGCCGTACTGGCCGGTGCGCGGGCCGGGTAGAAGAGCACCGTCGGGGTCTTCACCTGGTCGTGCAGCGCGTTCTCGAGGATGCGGACCCGAAAGTAGGGGTGGAGGGTCGCAGCATCCGTGAGAAACACAATGGTGCGCGGCTTGTCGGCGCTGACGATCTGCCCGACTGCCTTCACGAGGGCGTCGTCGCGGCGAACAGCGTCGCTGACAGCTCGGTTCAGCTCTGGGGGATCGGCATCGGGCTCGAGGGCCAACCACTCCTGCCATCGGCCGGAGGCCTCGACGATCTTCCACAGCAGGTCCGATAGGGATACGCACTCGACCTTCAGGCCCTCGCGGGCCAGGGCGCCGATCCAATGCGTGAGGTTCTGCTCACCTGGAGCGTTTCGCCCGGGTGGTGCACGAAATAGAAGAACGGGTGGATCCGCGCGGCGTTGCGGGCCTCGGGCTGGCGGAGCCTGTCGACAAGTTCCTGGAAGGTCTTATCGAGCGAGGACACGGACAACCTCCTCCATGGTCTGGTGGTTCCACGCGATGCGAACGACGGGCCCGGCAGCCTGCGCCAGCCACCAGCCCTCGCCGGTCAGCAGGTCGAGCGTGCTCAGGACATTTTCTCGTCCGAGGCCAAACAGCGCCCAGTCTCCGTGTTGGACGATCTCAGCGTCAGGGTGGCCACCGAAATGGAGCTCGTAAGCGAGGTAGACCGGCGTGAGCGGGTGGGGCCGCAGCAAGGTCACCTCGAATCGGGAGCGCTTGAGCTCGTGAGGAAGCCGAAGTCGGCCATCGCCCGCAGGACCCCTCGGCTGACCTTGAGCGTCACCGCGTCCGACCAGCGCACCGGGACCCTGCCCTGTTCCTCGGCCCAGTGGATGAAGGAGATGACGTCACTCGTGCCGAAGGAAATCTGGCCACGCCTGGCGGCTGGCCAGTACAGGTCGGTGATCGTGTGGCGAAGCAGCTCGTCGTTCCGCGTGGAGTACACAAGGCACAGGTCAGAGATGAGCTGGGCCGGCGCGTTGTGCTCGAGCAGCATCTGGAGCCATCTCGCCGGTTCGTCCGTTGGGCTCAGGAAGCGAGGGCCGAACACCCTCTGAACCAAGTCCTTTGCCCGCTGGGCCGTAACCTTCCTAGGAGGTCTTGCCCGAGGACCCGGTCGCGAAACTGTGCGAGGGGTTCGCCGGGTCGGTAGGCTCTGAGCAGAGCCTTCATCTCCGGCAGCAGGGCGCTGCCCTTCGAGATCGTGATCGTGAAGGGCCGCTCGCCGCCACCTGTCATGCACGCCGCCTTGTGGCGTCTTCGAAGAAGGGGAAGGTCTTGGTCTCCGCGATGAACGCCGCGAGGTAGTGACCTGCCAGCTCCTGGCAACCCTTGGTGGTCGAGAGGAGGTCCGTGGGCCGGCACGCACGGGACCCGGCGCGGTGTGTGGCGTCGCTCGGCCTGCCAGCTCCTTGAGGGCAACGAGCTGGCCGGCGGTGTCCTTCTCAAGCAATCCTGCAAGAGCAGCGGCCGTCTCGTGGTCTTTCGTGGCCGCCTGGGCCTCAGCCTCCAATGCTGCGGGCAACCGGAAGAGATGCCACCGTCCGGGCCCCCCAACGTGCCTGTCGTGCGCCTCGCCGGCAGCCCGCGATGTCGCCAGGATCGCGCCTCGCACGGCCGAGCGGGGAAACAGGCGCGTCACCGTGCGGAGGTTCATCGCTGAGAGGAACTGAGTCCGCCACCATGGCGCCTTGGCCGACTCGCCAAGGGCCGCCACGAGGATGCGAAGTCGAAGCAGCTCGCTTGCCACCAGGTTCTCCTCCCGTTTAGCTCTCACGAGCCGCTCTGCTCTGCCTGCCGTAAGACGCCAGCTGCCTGGTCATCACACGTGGCCCTCGAAATCTCGGGGCCCATCCTCCGGCGGTCACTTGTTTAGGTGCCTTTCCACCCACCGCCACCGCTTGTAGGCGATCTCCATCGCGCGCTTGAAGGCTGCGTTCGTCCGAAGGAAGCTGAAATTTCCCTCGGCCGCCTTCTCTGCATACGCCTTGTCCCCTACCAACTCGGCCAGGATGAAACGGCACCGGGTGGTCGCCAGCCCGGAGAGCCAGTCGGTATACTGCGCTTCGATGCTGAGGCTCTGACCGAATCTGTCCGCGCGCTCCTCGAGGTCCAGGTCGTTGAGGATTACCTGGCAGAGAAGGGCCCACAGCATGTTCCGGGCACGCTGGACGTACGCGTACTTGTTGACACCCTTCTCGACGAGGTCCTTGACCAGGCGCTTGAGCTTGAACTGAGCCTTGTAACAGAGCACGATCTTCCGAGAGTCGGCCCTCAACCTCCCCTGGCTGAACACCTGAGCGTAAAGCCGATCATCCTCGAAGACATCGCGGAACCGCCCGAGTTTGTCGATGTCACCGTCACTGGCGAGGAAAGTCCGGGCCAGCTTCGTCAGCTCAATCGCCTTCCGGTTCGTAATACCCTGGTCCTCCAACTCCTCTTCGCTCAGGTTCTCGAAGGCATTCTCCTGGCGCTCGTAGTAGATCCCGAGGTCGTCCGGAGCTTCTCCTGCAGCTCGAGCTGGATCATGTCGTTCGCGTGGAGGTTCCAGGGTGCTACTGGGTTCTGACGGTTGTTGCTGATGGTGACCGTTGTGATGAATTCGGGCCTGGCGCTCGTGATGACCCGGCACATGACGTGAACCGATGCAAGGACGTTCCGCTTCTTCTGCAGTGCGGGGTTTCCATCGTTTGCCTCGAGGAAGTTCGCGAACGTTGTTACCGTCTGTGCACCGTTAAGGACCCGGGGCTCGACGATCTCGAACTGGCCATCGGTCTGCGTGAGCGCCTCGGCAGACAAGGTGACTCCATTGTGGTTGAAGGCGAAGGCGCGAGCGTCGTCCTTGTCGTCGAGGACTATGCGCTTGAGTGATTGCTGGATAGAGCGATTCACTGATTTGTCCTGAGGTAAGGCGGCGCGGATGTTCCGCTCAAAGAACCTCTGGCCCATCTCCCGATACATCGCCTGGAGATCGGTTAGCCGGATGAAACCGATGGCCATCGTCTCGCCGTTTGGCCCTTCGCGAGTGACCACGTCGTCGAGAGAGATCGTATAGGTGTGGGTGTGCGTCGGAACGGAGGCGGGACCAACGGCGTGCGTACGCGCCGAGCGGAACTCGATGATCATCGTGACGGGCCGGCCAAGGTGGTTGTCGACCAAGTACTTCTTGTTCTCGAGGTCCTCCCGGAGCGTATCCAGGACAGGACTGCGCTCGGCCTCGGAAGGATCGCCCATGAACACAAAGTGGATGCAGAGACGCTCGATCAGCGCCGCATTCTCTCTCAGGCTGCTCTGCAAGTTGAGGAGCATCTGGTTCTGCTGCTGGTCCTGTTTGGACCCGCCGAAGACCCTTTCCATCCCTGCCTCGATGAGCCGCGCGAAGGACTGCTTGAACTGGCCGTGGGAAGGGGAGTACTTGAATTGGAACAAGTAGAGGTTGTGGCGCTCGACATCCACGTGGAATCCGTCGATGCCATAGTCGTTCCCGCCAAACGCCACCTGCGCCATCGCGCGCTCGCGGTCTAGCCGGAACTCTTGCTCCAGGTAGAGCAGCCCGAAGTAGTCGTTGCGTACGCCGCCACACGTGTCTCGAAGATCGAAAAACGCCTGATCAACTGCATGGTCCGATATCTTCATCGTCGACTCTCCTCGTCGGTGGGCAGGCCAATGACCTGCCCCCAATTGTTGTACCACCTGTTATGTTATTCCTCCCATTGTTGACCTGCTCCGGAAGACTGGACCGGTAGGTGCGACCCGCGCAGCCGAGGTGGCCCCAAGTCGGCTCGGACCCCAAATATCCTGGATGAGGCGCGAATGGAGCGGGGGTATCAGACTTCAGAAAAGGCGCGAGGGGGGATATCGGCCCTCCTTCACCCGCCCGGCCCCTGTCCAGCTCGAGGTGGACGACAGGCAGAGATCGGACCTGGCCAGAGCCGGCCGCCCGCTTTCTCGCGGTTGCGCAGCGTCGGCGCCGCTCGCCCAGCAAATCGCGCGTGTTGTGAAAGTCTCGGTGGAGGTGATCGGTGAGGAAAAGAGTCGAACCCTTATGGCCTTTCGGACACGGGATTCTGAGAGGCGCGAGGTTGAACCGGGGTTGAACCGAACCCGACCGGCGCCTCTTCATTGTCTTGTAAGTGCTTGGTGCGAAAGGGGGGATTCGAACCCCCATGGGCAGCGCCCACGAGATCCTAAGTCTCGCGCGTCTACCGTTCCGCCACTTTCGCCGGACGGGAATTGGTGAGCCGCGTAGGAGTCGAACCTACAACCTAGGGATTAAGAGTCCCTTGCTCTACCAGTTGAGCTAGCGGCCCACCCGCTGCCGCGAATCATATCGTTGCCCCGCCTCCCGTGCAACCCCACTCGGCCGCACGAGACGCGCGGCAGCGTCGGCGCTGCCCGGCCGCGCCAGTACCGTGCGCACGGCCCTCGCCACACGCGCCGGTTCCAGGCCGGCGAGACCGCCGTCGTCCCGAGCCCCCCGCCGGACCGCGGTGAGCACCGTCGCGCATCCGACCGGCGCCGTCCGCATCGGATCCGTCGGCCCGAAGAGCGCGACCGTCGGGCAGCCGACGGCCGCCGCGAGGTGGGTGAGGCCCGAGTCGTTGCCGACGGCGGCGTCGCAACAGGCGAGCAGCGCGGCCGTCTCGTCGAGCGGCCACGCGGTCGGGGCCATGCGGGTCGTCGCGGCCGCGACGAGCGGCTCTGCGAGCGCCTCCTCGCCCGGCCCGACCACCACCACCGACGCGATCCCGAGCGAGCCAAGCTCGCGGCAAACCATGGCAAATCGTTGGATCGGATAGCGTTTGCCGCCAGCCACGCGCGTCGAGGGAAGGATGGCAACGAGCCCCGGGCCTTCGGCGAGCAGCGCCCTCTGGCGGAGCCCCTGGCGGCGAAGATGGTCCGGCAGAGGGAGCACGAACGGCGACGCCGGGGCGCCCGGCAGGCCGAGGCGGGCCAACGCCCCGTCGAGATCGTGGCGCTGGTGGCGGGCGCGCGCGACCCGAAACGTCCCCAGGCCGAGGGCCGACGCCCCGCGTCCCCGGCTCGCGAGGCACACCTTGGCGCCCGTGCCGGCCAGCAGGAGCTTGGCGCGCGTGGAGTGCCGGGCCGTGAGAACGACGTCGAAGCGCCGCCACAGGGCCCGGCGTGCCCACCCGAAACCCGCCCGGGCCGGCCGCTCGATCACGCCCAGGCCGAGCAAGCGGGCGATCGGCGCGTGGCTCCCCGGGAGGAGCGCCGCCGTCTGGCCGCCACGATTCGCGGTGCGCAGTGCGGCGACCGCCGGGAGTGCGTGGACGAAGTCGCCGAGCCAGTTGGGCAGGTCGATCAGAACCCGGCCGGGGAGCGCGCTCATAGCCGGTTTACGAGAACCGAGGCCCGCGCGTCGTCGCTTCCCACGCCGCCGTCCACTTGAGGAACGTCCCGTACGCCGAGAGACCGGCCACGACGAGCCCGACGCCGCCATCCAGGAAGCCGAGGCGGAGGACGAACGACCGCACGAACCGCCACGCCGCGTGCGAGAGAGCGCCGAGCATGCGCGGACGCCGTCCCTCGGCGGCGAGGTCCGCCGCGCCCCTGAGCGCGTAATCGTGGAGCTTCGGCACGTACTGCGAGAGCGTGCGCAGGGTGTGGTGCTCGAGGGCGCCGGAGATGCGCCCGATCGAAGGCGCCACGACGGCGCCGTGGACGGCGCGCTCGCCGAAGCGCGCCCGCCGCCTGTCCACCAGCCGCACGACCTCGTCGGCGCCCCAGTCGCCGAACCGGACCCGTCGACCGAACGCGAAATTGACCCTGCGCACGGCGTACGCGGCGTGGGCCGGCGCCTCCAGCACCAGGCGGATCGCATCCCGCAGGGCCCCGGTCGGCCGCTCGTCCGCGTCCAGCACGAAGACCCAGTCGGTCGGGCAGCGCTCGAGCCCCCAGTTGCACTGCGCCCCACTCGAAGCGTACGGGTGCTCGAGCACGCACGCCCCGGCCGCGGCCGCCACCTCGCGGGTGTGGTCCTCCGTGCGCGGGTCGACCACCACGACGACCGCCTCGGCCATCCCGTCGACGCCGGCGAGCGCCCCGGGGAGTTCGGCCTCCTCGTCGCGGGCGGTCACGAGCACCGAGAGCCGGGCGCTCAATCCCGGTTCCCCTCCTCGGAGCGCACTCTGCGGATCGCGAGCGCGTGGCCGGTCGTCTCGTCGATCTCGACGACCGCGCCGCAGAGCGCGCCGCCCCGCGTCGCCGGCTCGAGGGCGCGGGGGGTCGCGAGGAGGAACCGCTCCAGCACCGCCTGCGGTTTGAATCCGATGATGCCCTCGTACGGGCCGGTCATCCCGACGTCGGTGAGCGCGGCGGTCCCGCGGGGCAGGATGCGCTCGTCGGCGGTGGGCACGTGCGTGTGGGTCCCGAGCACCGCGGCGACCCTGCCGTCCACGTACCACGCCAACGCCTGCTTCTCGGAGGTGGCCTCGGCGTGGAAGTCGATGATCCTCACGGCGGCCTGCGTGCCGATCTCGGCCAGGATGCGGTCGGCGGCGAGAAATGGGCTCTCCATCGCGGTCATGAACACGAGCCCCTGCAGGTTGACGACCGCGACCGGTACGCCCGATTTCGACCGCACGATGCACCACCCGCGGCCCGCGTTGCCGGCCGGGTAGTTCGCCGGCCGGAGCAGCCGCGGCTCGGCGTCCAACAGCGTGGCGGTGTCCTTCTTGTCCCAGATGTGGTTCCCGGACGTGAACGCGTCGGCCGGCATTCGGCTCAGCTCGTCCCACACCGGACCGGTGAGCCCGAACCCTCCGGCGGCGTTCTCGACGTTCACGATCGTGAGGTCCGCGGCGACCTCGTTCTGGACGCGGCGCAGGCGCTCCGCCAGCAGACGCCTTCCCACCTTGCCAACGACGTCGCCCACGAACAGAACGCGCAGCATCGCTCGACCCCCCGACCGCTTCCGCGCCAGGATACACGCTGCCCGGCCGACTCTACGGTTCGGCGCGGGCCGGGCCCGCGCCGGCCAGGGCGGCGAGCGCGTCAGGATCGAGCAGGGTCGCGACCGGCCCTCTCACCCGCAGCACGCCCCGCTCCCCGAGCCTTCGAAAGGTGCGCGAGAGGACCTCGGGCGCGGTCCCGCACAACCCTGCGATCAGCCGCTTCGGTTCGGGGAGGCGGACCTCGGCGCCCGCGAGGCGCGCGCTGCCGGAGGCGGAAAACAGCGTCCACAGGTAGGCTGCCACGCGTTCTTCGACGGTGTGGAGCGCGAGCCCCTCGACGAGGTCCGCGAGGCGCCGGAGCCAGATCGACATCGATGCGAGGAGCGCGAGCGCGGTCTCCGGCCGCCGTCGCAGCAGTTCCAGGAGCGCGGGACGCGCGATCGTCGCGAGCGTGCCGCCGTCGACGACGATGGCCGTGGCGGGGAACACGCCCGGTCCGAACACCGCCGCCTCCGCGAACGAGGCGGGCGCGCGCACGAGGTGCAGCGCCTGCTCGCGGCCGTCGGCGCCGGTGCGGACCAGCTTGGCCCCGCCGGTCAGGAGCACGGGCAGGAAAGCCGCCGGGTCTCCCTCGGAGAACAACAGCGCCCCCTTGCGGACGCGCCGGACGCGGCACAGCCGCGCCACCTCCTCGACCTGCTCCGGCGCGAGCGTGGCGAACAACGGGACGCGGCGCAGGGCGGCGGCCAGTTCGGGGCCCACGCCGAGCATTGTGCACCCTGGAACCGCTTGACGCCGCCGTCTCGACCTCTGACAATGACGCGCAGGCTCACCTGGGGGAGGTGCGATGCCCGACGGTCACGACCGACCTGCCTACACGCGCCGGGGCGCGTTGAGTTGGCTGCTGGGGACCTCCCTCGGCGCGACGCTCGCCGCCGCGCTGTACCCGGTGTTCCGTTTCGTCATCCCGCCCGACGTCGCCGAAGCGCCTGTGAACCGGGTGCTGGCCGGCAAGCTCACGGAACTGCCCCCCAACTCGGGGAAGATCTTCCGCTTCGGTTCGAAACCCGGGATCCTGGTGCGCACGGCCAACGGCGACGTGCGGGCGTTCTCCGCCGTGTGCACCCACCTCGCGTGCACGGTGCAGTACCGCCCCGACATGCAGAACATCTGGTGCGCCTGCCACAACGGGCATTACGACCTGCAGGGCAAGAACATCGCGGGACCGCCGCCGCGGCCGCTCGAGGCGTACAAGGTGGACGTCGCCGGCGACGACGTCTACGTGACCAGGGGAGCCTGAGCGATGCGCGTCCTCGACAGCCTCTGGCGAGCCCTCGACGATCGTCTCGACCTCGCGCCTCTGGTCGACTTCGCCACCCACAAGGAGGTCCCGCAGCACCGTCACTCGTGGGCGTACTACTTCGGCGGCCTGACGCTCTTCTTCTTCATGGTCCAGGTCGCGACGGGGATCCTCCTCCTGCTCTACTACCGCCCGACCGCGGAGGCCGCGTTCGAGAGCGTCCAGTTCATCGTGACCCGCGTCCCCTTCGGATGGCTCGTGCGGTCGATTCACTCCTGGTCGGCCAACCTCATGGTCCTCGCCGCGTTCGCCCACATGTTCTCGGTCTACATGCTGGGTTCCTACGCCAAGCCCCGTGAGCTCACCTGGTGGAGTGGTTTCCTTCTCCTGCTGCTCGCCATGGGCTTCGGGTTCTCGGGGTACCTGCTCCCCTGGAACGAGCTGGCGTTCTTCGCCACACGCGTGGGCACCGACATGGTGAGCAAGGTGCCGTTCGCCGGCGCCTGGCTCCTCAAGTTCCTGCGCGGTGGTGAGGAAGTGACCGGCGCCACCCTGACCCGGTTCTTCGGTTTCCACGTCGCCGTGCTCCCGATGATCACGACGGCGCTGCTGGCGACCCACCTGGCGTTCATACAACGCCAAGGAATGCACGTCCCGGAGGGCCTCGAGGGCGAGGCGAAGGCGCGACGTCCGTTGCACTTCGTGCCGAATTTCGTTCTGCGGGAAGGGATCGTGTGGCTCGCCGGGCTCGCGGCGCTGGCGGCGCTGGCCGCGTTCTTCCCGTGGGAGCTGGGCGTCAAGGCCGACCCGTTCGCGTCCGCCCCGGCGGGGATCAAGCCCGAGTGGTACTTCCTGTTCATGTTCGAGGCGCTGAAGCTGCTGCCGGCCCACCTGCTCGGCGTCGAGGGCGAGCTCCTCGGCCTGGGCGCCTTCGCGGTGGCCGGCCTCGTCTGGTTCCTCGTCCCCGTCCTCGACCGCGGCAGCCGGATCGGGCACCGGAGCCGCGCGTTCCTCGCCCTGGGCTGGCTCGCCCTCGCGTACATCGTCTCGTTCACGCTCGCCTCGATGCTGGGGGTGTTCAAGTGAAGACCGCCGCGTTTGCCGCCCTCGGCGTGCTGGCCGCGGTCGCGACCCACGCCGCCCCTCCGAGCGGCGTCGTCCGCGCGCCCGGTAAGCACGCCGACGACACGTGCACCGCTTGCCACCTCGCGCTCGCGGACGCCCGCCTGCGGGGCCCGGCCCAGCTCACGGATTCCGACATTCACCACACCCAGGGCGTCACGTGCGCCGGTTGCCACGGCGGCGACCCGAGCTCCGAGGATCCGGCCGTCGCCATGGACCGGGCCAAAGGGTTCGTCGGGAAGTTCGCGCCCAAGGCGATACCCGACATGTGCGGCTCGTGCCACTCCGACGCCGCCTTCATGCTGCGCTACGCGCCCAACATCCCGACCGACCAGCTGCAGCAGTACCGCACCTCCAAGCACGGTCAGGCGCTGGCCAAAGGCGACGTCAACGTCGCCGTATGCACCTCCTGCCACGGCGCCCACGGCGTGCGCCAGGTGGGCGACGCCCGCTCGCCCGTCTACCCGACGCACGTGGTGCAGACCTGCGCGCGCTGCCACGCGGACAAGGCGCTGATGGCGCGGTACGGGATCAAGGGCGACGAGGTCGAGGAGTACGAGGGCTCGATCCACTACGCCGCGCTGGTCAAGAAGAGCGACCTCTCGGCGCCGACGTGCAAGTCGTGCCACGGCGCCCACGGCGCCACGCCGCCGGGCGTGGCTTCGGTCTCCAACGTGTGCGGCACCTGCCACCCGACGCAGCGCGAGCGCTTCGACCTCTCTCCGCACAAGGACGCGTTCGCCGCGCTATCGCAGCCCGCGTGCGAGAGCTGCCACGGCAACCACGCGATCGTGCACCCGACCGACGGTTGGATCGGCGTGGCTTCCGGACAGGTGTGCGGCAACTGCCATTCCGCCGGCGACGAAGGTGCGGGGGCGGCGGCCGCCATCGGACAGGCGCTGGGCGCCGCCAGCACCGCGGTCGCCTCGGCCCACGACCGCGTCGGGCGGGTGCAGAAGGCGGGGATGCTGATGGACGACGCCGACGTCAAGCTCGAGGACGCGAGCCAGTCGGTGGTGATGGCGCAGGTCGAGGTCCACACCGCCAGGCCGGCGCGCGTCGTCTCGCAGACGAAGACCGTGCTCGCCGACGCATCCGCCGCCGAGAAGCTCGCGGCGGCCGCCGAGGCGGAGATCCGGTTCCGCCGGACCGGCCTGTTCATCTCGCTCGGGGTCATCGCGCTCGCGATGGTCGCGCTCGTCCTCAAGGTGCGGGCGATGGAGCGCTGAGCGCCACCCACCACGAGCCGCCTCCGCCAGGCGGATCGACCGGCAGGCCGACGGGGGCCAACCCGACGGCTCGACCCATCCGGGCGACCACGGACGCCGGCGTGGGGAGCAGCGAGGTGCGGCCGAACGGGGCTGCCGGGTCGTCGCCGACGACGCCTGCGTACATCGCGACCCGCCGCCCGATCCGATCGAACAGCCGCACGTGCGTCGTGCCGTCCTCGAGGCGGCGGGTGCGGACCACGGGGCCGCCGGCGGTCAGCGCGCCCACGTCCTCCCCCTGGACCAGAACCGCGCCGCCCGCGCGCACCACCGCGGCGAGAGCGCCGAGCGCGTCTCGTTGCGCCGACCGCGAGGCGAGCAGCGAGAAGGTGTTGCCGAGACACAGCGCGGCGTCGAACGCGCCCGCGCGCAGCGCCGGGTGCAGCAGGTCGGCGGCGAATGAGGGCGCGGCGAGACCGCGGGGGAGTGCCGCGAGAGCGAGGTCGAACCCTACGGGTCGCACGCCCAGCTCGGCCAGCAACCGCAGATGGAACCCGGCGCCGCACCCGGCGTCGACGACGCGCCGCCAGCGCCACGCCCGCGCGAGCGCGTCCCAGAATCGCCGCTCCCGATCCGCCCGGGCCGACGTCGGCAGCGCCGCCGCCGCCCTCGCCCAGCGGTCGTTACCGCTCATCGAGGTCCCTCGGAGGAGGCGGGGCGCCACGCCGGCGCGGCGTCGAGGGCGGCCCCTCGACGTGCATGTAGATCGGCGCGTCGATCTCCCGCAGGCGGCGGGCGTACTCGTCCTCGCTCATGACGCCCCGCCAGTGCCCGGTAAGACGGAACGCCAGCGCGATCGCGAGGCACGCGGACACCGCGAGGCCGACCGCGACCGCGGGCCGCAGCCACTGGCCGCGCGCGGCGCGGCGCGGCAGCCGCACCACCAGGCAACCCGCGACAGGGCACGCCGCCACGCAGTCCTGGCACGACGAGCACTCCGGGGACCCAACGCGCGCGAGGGTGTGGACCTCGAGCCTCGCCGGGCAGGCCCGCGTGCATGCGCGGCAGGCCGTGCACCGCGCGGCGTCGCGGGTCACCCTCAGCGGGGCGAGCCGGCCGACGAGCCCGAGGAGCGCCCCGTACGGGCACAGATAGCGGCACCAGAGGTCGCGGACCAGCAGCGAGCCCACGACGAGCACGCCCAACACCGCGATCGTGAGTCGAGACGGGTGGGCGAAGAAGAGCAGCATCTTGGCGTCCGCCACCCGGTTGTACGGGCCGTCGAGAAACGCCTGCACGCCGGGCAGGTCGAACGCGACCCACGTCGCCCAGAGGAAGAACGCCAGCAGCAGGTACTTCGCCGACCGCAGCGGGACGTCGAGCCAGCGCGGCGGCGCCCAGTTCCGGCCCAGCAGGCGGGCGCCCAGCCGCCCGAGCGCCTCGGAGACCGTGCCCACCGGGCACAGGTGCGAGCAGAACGACTTCGCAACCAATGCGCTCATCGCCACGACGCCGAGCAGGATCGCGAGGCCGGCCGGGTGCACCGGGTGGACCCCGTCGCCGGCGAGCCACAGCCGCAGCGACATCAGCGCCGAGATCGGCAGGAACGCCTCCACGCCCGGCGGCCGCGACGTCCACGGGGCGCGGCCCTCCATCCGCGCGAACGCCCACGCGGCGAACCGCACGCCGGTCACCACGGCCCAGGCGAGCGCGACCGCCTGCACCGCTCGGCGCGCTGCGACCACCGGGGGAAGGTGTTGCCTCGCCATCGCCACTCCGTTCGCCACCCTAGGCCCGGGGTCGGGCGCCGGCCTTGACCGCGGTCAAGGGGTGACGCCGCCGTGACGCTCATCCGTCGTCGCCGGCGCCGGAGCGGGGCGCGGCGCCATGCTACCCGTTGGGGTCACGGCGGCCCGGGCGCGCCGCGGGTGTGGGCGCCGCCGCGACCGCCACTCGCCGCTCGGCCCGGCCGTGGGCGAGCACGACCAGCGCCACCCCGGCCAGGATCACGGGCAGCGCGACCCATTCGTTGGCGGCTATCCGTTCGCCGCCGATCAGGACGCCGAGTCCCATCGCGATCACCGGGTTCACGTAGGCGTAGCTCGTGGCGAGCGCCGGCCGGACGTGGCGCAGCAGGTACATGTAGGCCGAGAAGCCGATCCACGAACCGGCCACGATGAGGTAAACGAGTGCGAGCCACGGCCGCGCCTGGGGCGCCTTGGCGACCTTCTCGCCGAACGCGATGCTCGCGACGAGCAGCATCGCGCCGCCGGCGACCATCTCGGCGGCCGAGGCCATGAGCCCGCTCGGGAGGTCGAGCCGCCGGCTCCACATCGAGCCGAACGCCCACGACAGCGTGGCCACGAGGAGCGTCAGCGCCCCGGCCGGGCTCGCCCGCAGCCCGCCCTCGAGACTGAGCAGCGCCACACCGGCGAATCCGACCGCGAGACCGACCCACTCGAGCCCCTTCGGCCACTGGCCCCAGAACCCGGCGAACAGGGCCGACCACAGGGCGACGGTGGCCACCCCGAGCGCCGCCAGCCCGGAGGCCACCCACTGCTCGGCCACCACCACCCCGCCGTTGCCTCCGAGCAGCAGCAGCCCGCCGACGATCGCGGCGCCCCTCCACTGGCGGAGCGTCGGCGCCGGCGCGCCCCGCAGCCAGAGCGCCGCGAAGAGGACCCCCCCGGCCACCAGGAAACGCGCCCCCGCCATCAGGAACGGCGGGAAGCCCTCGAGCGCGATGCGGATCGCGAGGTAGGTCGAGCCCCAGACGACGTAGACGGCGGCCAGCGCTCCGGCGACCGCCGGCCACGCCGCCTTCGGCGAGACGGAGTCTCGATGCATCGCGTGGATTCTAGCCGCTGCCGCGTCCCGGGGAAACCGAGCGCGCCCGCTCGAGGCAGCGGGCGGGGATCAACTCGGCGGCGCGGGTGCACGCCTCGGACGGGAACCCCATCGCGGTCAGCTGCCGGAAGTTCTTCTCGATCGGGCTGGGGACGCGGATCAGCTCGAGGTAGCGATCGAGCGAGAGCCCCGGCATCAGGACCGGCGGCATGTCGGTGACCGGGACGGGCACGTCGCTGCCGAGGACCATGCGCTCGGCGGGGATGCGCTCGAGCACGCGCCGGACGGTGCCGAGCCGGCATAGGAGGCACATCGCGGAGACGTCGGCGAAGAGGCGCCAGCGGCCGTTGGTCTCGGCCTCGCCCATCATCGCCGCGAGGTGGCCGAGGTGGTCCTCTTCGAACGGGAAGAAGCTCACCCCGGCGTGCGCCGCGACCACCGTGACGCCGATGTCGAGCGCCCGACGGAGGTGGCGGGGGTCCCCCAGGCGCTGGTGCTCGTCCACCGGCGCCGGGAGCGGCACGGCGTGTTCGGGCCCCGTGTGGCACAGCAGCGGAACGCCGGCCTCGGCGAGCGCCTCGTAGAACCAGTCGTGACGGGGGTCGGCCGGGTCGATCCGCTGGGCGTTGGGGATCCACTTCACGAGCGCGGCCGGCGGGTCGCCCGCGAAGCAGCGCGCGAGCTCCTCGCGCCCGGCCACCGGTCCGCGGTTCGGGTGGACCGACGCCCCGAAGAGCACCTTGGCGTGGGCGCGGGCGAGCGAGCGGACGTAGTCGTTGCTCACCACGAGGTGGCTGTCGTCTTCATGCCTGACGCCGTGCTCGTCGTAGATCGCGTCGAGGGCGAGGAGAACGGCGTGATCCACCGAGGGCGCGGCGTCGAGGGCGCCGAGGATGTACTCGCGGATGGTGCGGTCGAAGTCGCGACGGAGTGCGGCCCGGCTCACGCCGTCGGCGAGCAGCATGTAGGCGAACGCCGGCTGGCGCTCCAGGGCGCGCGAGACCCGGCACCCCGGCTCGTGCTTGGCCGCGATGTGAACGTGGACGTCGATGACCGGCGGCACCGTATGACCCCTGCCCGATCGGGCGCCCCGATTCTCCGGTCGGCGCGGCGGCGTGTCAACGCGGCCAACGCCGCTCTGCCGCGGGGTCGTCGTCTATCCCCTTCGCCCCTGGCCGCCTCTAGAGGTTGGCCACGACCGCCTTGGCGAGCTCGAGCGTCGAGGCGGCGCCGCCCATGTCGTACGTGCGGACCTTCCCCTGCTTGATCACCGCGGCGACCGCGCCCTCGAGCCGGCGCGCCATCGGCTTCTCGCCGAGCCAGTCCACCATCATCTTGGCGGCGAGGATCGTGGCGATCGGGTTGACCTTGTACTGGCCGGCGTACTTGGGCGCCGAGCCGTGCGTCGGCTCGAACACGGCCAGCTTCTCCCCGATGTTCCCGGAGCAGCCGAACCCGAGGCCCCCGACCATCTGGGCGCACAGGTCCGAGATGATGTCTCCGAACAGGTTGGTCGCGACCAGCACGCCGTACTTCTCGGGGTCCTTGAGCAGCCACATGCAGATCGCGTCGACGTTGGCGTCGTCCATCGCGACCCCGGGGTACGACTTCGCGACCTCCCTGGCGGTCTCCAGGAAGAGCCCCTCGGTCGCCCGCACCACGTTCGCCTTGTGGATCACGGTGACCTTGGGGTAGCCGTGCTTCTTCGCGTACTCGAACGCCGCCCGTACGATGCGCTCGGAGCCGTGCCTCGTGTTGATCTTGCACGTGATGGCGTACGCGTCGCCCGGTAGCGAGGCGAAGTGGGCGAACGGCTTCGAGACCCTCTTCAGCGTGTCGCGCAGCTCGTCCGGCACCGGCGCGAATTCGACCCCCGAGTACAGCCCCTCGGTGTTCTCGCGGAACATCACGAGGTCGATCGTCTCCTTGAAGTTGAGCGGGTTGCCGGGGTACGCCTTGCAGGGACGCAGGCAGGTGAACAGGTCGAACATCTGCCGCATGCGCACGATCGGCGAGCGGTAGACGAGCCCCTTCCCCTTGAGCTCGGGGACGAGTTCGGCCTCCGCGGCCTTGACCGGCTTGGAGGTGATCGCGCCGAACATGGCCGCGTTCACGCCCTTGAGCAGCTCCACGGTGCGCGGGGGGAACGCGTCGCCCTCCCGGCACCAGAACTCCCAGCCGATGTCGCCGTCGATGTACTCCGCGTCGAGGGCGAGCGCGTCGAGCACGAGGCGCGCCGCTTCCATCACGTCGCGGCCGATGCCGTCACCGGGCAGCCAGGCGATACGGTACTTGGCCATCGTCGAACCTCCTCCTGCATCGTCGGCGGGGCGACGCATCGCCCCCGATTAGCGAGAACGCCGTCAGCGACGCGCAGGCAGCGCGCGCGCGCCGGGTCCGTCGTACGTCGCGCCCGACGCGTCGATGCGGCGCATCGGCTTCTCCCGCTGGCGCTCCTCGAGGACGTGCGCCATCCAACCCGCCGTGCGCGCGAGGATGAAGAAACCGTTGGCGAGGTCGGGGTGGAAACCGAGGTCGGCGAGCACGGCCCCGATCGCGCCGTCGACGTTGAGCGGCAGCGCCTTGCCGGAGGCCGCGAGCGCCGCCACGATCGCCTCCGCGACCGCGACGTGGTTTCCCGCCGCGCCCGCCTCCCGGGCCAGGCCGAGCAGGCGGTGGGCGCGCGGGTCGTCGGTGTGGATGCGGTGGCCGAACCCGGGGAGCCGGCGCCCCGCCGCCTTCTCCTCGGCGATCAACGCGGCGGCGGCGGCCGCGGCGCCGGCGCCCCCGGCCATCGCGGCGGCGCCGCGCGCCAGCAGGCGCATGCAGTCCTCGACGGCGCCGCCGTGGTGCCGGTTGACGGCGAGCGCTCCGGACGCGATCGCGGCGTTGAGGCCGGCGCCGGTGGACGCGGCGTTGCGCACCGCGAGCGTCGAAGGCGGCGTCACGCCGTGGTCGATCGAGGCCACCAGCATCGCCTCGACGAGGCGGCCGGCCGCGGCGCCCGGCAGCTCGCCGCGCAGGACGAGGTACACGGCCTCGCCGAACGAGACGCCGCCCATCAGGTCATCGAGCCGGTAGCCGCGAACGCGGATCTCGTTGGGCGAGATCGACGAGATCGCGGTCGCCCATTCCTTGTCGGCCATGCTTCATCCCTCCAGGCTCGCGGCGACGGCCGCGGGCAGCGCGTCGAACGTCTCCACCACGGTCGCGCCGGCGCTCCGCAGCGCCGCGACCTTCCCCTCGTGCGTGCCGCGCCCGCCCTCGACGATGGCCCCGGCGTGGGAGAAGCGCACGCCCGAGGTCGCCGCCCGGCCTCCGATGAACGCGACCACGGGCTTGCTGACCTCGCCCGCCGTGATCATCTCGGCGACGCGTTCCTCCTGGGATCCGCCGATCTCTCCGAACATCGCGATGCACCGCGTCTCGGGGTCGGCCTGGAAGAGGCGCACGACGGCGGGCAGCGGCAGCCCTACGATGCCGTCGCCGCCGACGTGCACGAGGGTCGAGAGCCCGACCCCGGCGCGCGACAGGTAGTACCCCGTCGAGGAGGTCATCCCACCCGAGCGCGAGGCGACGCCGACGCCGCCTGGCACGAACCACGCCCGCGCCGACTCGGCGCGCCCGCCGATCATCCCGAGCACGCCCCTTCCCACCGACAGACACCCGAGCGTGTTGGGACCGAGGAAGGCGACGCCGGAGCGTTCGGCGGCGCGGGCGACCTCGAGCACGTCCCACGCCGGCACCCGGTCACCGACGAGCACGGTGAGGCCGATGCCGGCGGCGATCGACTCCAGGGCCGCGTCCTTGACCAGCGGCGCGGGCACGAAGATGACGCTCGCGTCGATGCCCCCGGAGGCCTCGACCGCCTCGAGCACGGTGTCGTAGACGGGGACCCCGTCGACGGTCTCGCCGCCGCGCCCGGGGGTGCACCCCGCCACCACCTTGGTGCCGTACTCGCGCATCAGCTTGGCGCGCGCACGCCCCTCGCGTCCCGTCACGCCCTGGACCAAGACCCGCGTGCTCTCGTTCACGAGGATCGCCATCGGTTACGCCATCCCTCGCGCGGCGCGGTACTCGTCCAGCCCCGCGACCGGCAGCGCGACGTGCCCGCCGCCCGCCCCGTGGGCGCGGCAGTCCACCTCGCACGCGAGGCACTCGGTGCAGCGGCCGCGCGCCGCCTCCTCGAGGGTCACCTTGAGCACGGGCACGCCGTCCTCGGAGAGCTTGAGGATCTGCGGCACGCACGCCGCGACGCACGCCTTGCTCGCACAGCGGGCGCAGACGGCGTGGTCGTAGGTGATCTCGCCGGTGGGGGTCCTGAAGGTGTACGGCCGTTCGGCCCGCGGCGGCTGTCGGCGCGGCGCTCGCGGCGGCTGCGGTACGAACGACGCGACCAGGTCGGCCAGGCGCTGCGCGCAGTCGTCCACGCTCGTGTCCTTGCCGTAGCACTCCACGGGCACCCCGAGCGACGACGTGCACCCGACCAGGATCTCGATCGCCCGCTCCTCGCCGTTGCCGCCCAGCCGCACCACCGCGGGCACGGCGAGAGGCTCCTCGAGGAACGCCTTGACGAGGCCGCGCGCGGAGTGGAACTGCTCCTGCGAGGCGACGCCGGACCCGGTGCCGAAGTAGCCGTCGACCCCGGGTTGCGAGAGGAGGATGCGCGCGGCGCGGTACACCTTCGACGCAGGCGGGTTCCCCGACGTGTCGCAGAAGTTCGCGACCCCGAAACCGTGGCGGGCGAGCGCGTCCATCCCCATCATCGAGCCGCCGCCACCGGCGCCGTGGAACGCGACCACGCGCTGCCCGGCCGCGATATCCTCGCGCATCTGCAGGAAGTAGAACGTGCCCCGGTAGTCGTCCTTCTCGACCCCCCACGCGATGCGCTCGAGCGGGGTGGGCGGGTGGCCGAGCTCTCGCGCCACCTCGATCCCGAGCTCGGGGTGGCGGAACACCGCCGCGTCGTCGAGGGTGAGCCGGCAGTCGAGGGCGACGACCCGGCCGTCCGCCGTCAGTACGAGCGGGTTGACCTCGGCCGCCCTCGCGTCGAGAGCGCGCGCAACGCCCGCCAGGCGAACGCAGGCGTCGGCGAGCTTGCGCTGCTCCTCGCCGTGGACGCCGACGCGCCGCCAGACCTCCCGGGCGGCGTGCGGCGCCAGCCCCTCGACGACGTCGAGCGGGAGCTCGGCCACGGACTCAGGGTGCTCGCGAGCGGTCTCCTCGAGGCCGGAGCCGCCGCGCGAAGCCACCAGGAGCAGCGGGCAGCGGCGCCGGTCGTCGAGGACGATTCCGGCGTAGCGCTCCGCCGCGACCGCGATCCGTTCCTCGACGAGAACCTCGGTGACCGGGAAGCCGCCCGCCTGCGCGGCGAGGATCGCGCCGGCGGCTTCCGCCGCCTGCTCGGCGGAATCCGCGAAACGGACCAACCCCTGCGCTTTCCGGCTGGTCGTCCACGCTTGCGCCTTCACCACCACGGCGCCGCCGAGACGCTGCGCGGCGGCCGCCGCTTCGGCCGGCGAGCGCGCGATCTCGCCCCGCGGAACCGCGATTCCGGCGGCGTGCAAGAGCTGCTTTCCCTGGAACTCGGCAAGACGTGCCAAAAGAGGTCTCCGCCCCGGTGAGGGCCTCGGCACGCTACGCGATGCCCCCGAAGGGTGTCAAGGGGACGGCGCGGCCTGCACCTTCGGCGCGGTCGAGCGAGCCGGGGTCGCGGGTTATGATGGGCGGGGCACCGGGAGGAAGCATGGCGCGCGTGTCGTCGGTTCCGGGTTCGTGCTACTTCTACTACCCCAGGCTGGTGTGCGTGATCGGCGTTCGCGACGACGCCAAAGGGACGACGAACTTCGCACCGGTGGCGTGGACCACGCCGCTGTCCTCCGACCCGCCGCTGTTCGGCGCCTGCCTCTCCCCGACCACGTTCAGCCACCAGTTGGTCGTGAAGACCGGCGAGTTCACGGTGAACTTCCTGGGCCAGGAACACGCCGCACTCGCCGAGTCGCTCGGCCGGCTCTCGGGCCGCACGACCGACAAGGTGAAGGCGCTCACCCTCGCGGTCGAGCCCGGCGAGGCGCTTTCGACCGCAACCCTGGCCGTCGCCTACGTGTCGGCCGAGTGCCTGCTGGTGGAGCGGCACCACGTCGGCGACCAGACGCTCGTGGTGGGCGAGGTGCAGCGCGTTCGCGCCGATCCCGGGGCGTTCGACGACGACGGCGTGCTGCGCGTCGAGCGGCTGAGCCCGCTCCTGTACCTCGGCAACAGCCGCTACGGCACGACGACCGCCGCACCGTTCCGGCCGGGCTCGAAGGACGGCGCAAGCGGCTGATCGACCGGCCGGCGCGGCCCTCCGGAACGCTTCGGGGGTCCCGCGGGAATCCGCCTCTACCCGACCGGGTTGTCAACGTCCCGGAGGTTCGCCTCACGCCGCACCAACGCCAGCCATGAGTCCGGAGTCACGAGACGTCGGCATCGTCGGTGCGGGTCCGGTTGGGCTGGCGGCGGCGATCGCCGCCAAACGCCTGGGGCTCGCCGCGCGGGTGTGGGACGCCGGGCCGCTGTGCGCTTCGATCGCCCGCTACCCCACCAACATGGTCTTCTTCACCACCAACGAGCTGCTCGAGATCGGCGATCACCCGTTCGTGAGCCTGGGGCCCAAGGCGACGCGCCGGGAGGCCCTCGACTACTACCGGAAGGTGGCGGAGCGGGAGGGCCTCGACGTCGTGACCCACACCGAGGTCACCGGCCTCGTTCCCGAGGGCGGCGGGTTCCACGTGCACACGCGCACCGCGGGGGACGCCGGCGTCACCTCGTGCCGCGCGATCGTGGTCGCCACCGGCTACTACCACCGGCCGCGCCCCCTCGGGGTACCGGGCGAGGAGCTCCCCCACGTCAGCCACTACTACGCGGAGGCGCACCCGCACTGGCGCCGCCGCGTCGTCATCGTTGGGGGCGGCAACAGCGCGGCCGAGGCGGCGCTCGAGATCTGGAGAGCCGGGGCCCACGTGACGATGCTCGTCCGCGGGGCCGCTCTGAAGGACACCGTCAAGTACTGGGTGCGGCCCGATCTCGAGAACCGCATCCGCGAGGGGAGCGTCGCGGCCCTGTTCGGCGCCGCCGTCGAGCGGATCACGCCGGCCTCGGTGCTCTTCCGTACCCAGGGCGGACCTGCGCAGCTCCCCGCCGATGCCGTGCTGCTGCTCACCGGGTTCTCCGCCGACGCCACGCTGGTACGGGACGCCGGCGCGGTCGTGCGCGACGACGGCACCGTCGTGCTCGACTCCGAGACCTTCGAGAGCACGGTCCCCGGCCTCTTCGTGATCGGGTCCGCCGGTTTCGGGTCCAGGACCGGCGAGGTGTTCATCGAGAACGGGCGTCTCCACGCGGTGGCGGCCCTGCGACGCATCGCCGCCGTCCTGCGCGCCCCGTGAGTGCACCCCAGCCGCGACATCACGGCGGTTCCCCGCTCGCCGGCGGCAGCGTATGATGGCGGGCGCAAGGGACGCGGGGGGCGTCACTTCCGCGGCCAGGACCACGACGGGGCGCGGGGACCGGGGTGGCGGCATGAGCAACGTGGTGGTGATCGGGGTCGCCGGAGGCACCGGCTCGGGCAAGACCACGGTGGCGGAGGCGATCGTCGCCCGCATCGGGGCCGACCGGATCGCCTACCTCCAGCACGACAGTTACTACCGTGACCTCTCGGGCGTCGAGCGCACGCGACTGCTGCACCACAACTTCGACCACCCGGATGCGCTCGAGAGCGAACTGCTCGCGGAGCACGTGCGCCAGCTCAAGGCCAACCGGCCGATCGCGGTCCCGGTGTACGACTTCACGCGCCACGTCCGCACCGGCGCCACGCGCACCGTGGCGCCGCGGGGCGTGGTGCTGGTCGAGGGGATCCTGATCTTCACCGAAGCGTCGCTGCGCGATCTTTTCGACATCAAGATCTTCGTCGACACCGACGCCGACCTCCGCTTCATCCGCCGGCTGCGCCGCGACCTGGTCGAGCGCGGCCGCTCGGTCGAGAGCGTGATCACGCAGTACCTCGAGACGGTCCGGCCCATGCACCTCGAGTTCGTCGAGTCGTCGAAGCGCTGGGCGGACCTCATCATCCCCGAAGGCGGCTTCAACCCGGTGGCCCTCGACGTGGTCAGCGCCAGGGTCGAGGCTCTCCTGCAGCCGACGCCGGCATGACCCCGAGGCGCATCATCACCGTCGCCTCGGGCAAAGGCGGGGTCGGCAAGAGCACGTTCGCGGTCAACTTCGCCCTCACGCTCTCGCGGGTCGCCCCCACGGTGCTGGTCGACCTCGACGCCGGCACCTCCTCGGTGCGCAACACGGTGGACGCCCCGGTGGACCGCGACCTCTACCACTTCTTCCGCCGCGACGAGCCGCTCGAGAGGTGCCTGACCCGCCTGCCGGCCTCGCTCGACGCGGAGGGCAACTTCCGCGACTTCGCGTTCGTCGCCGCCCCGAAGCACGCGATCGAGGAGTTCACCAACCTCTCCGACGCCCACCGCGCGCGCCTGATCCAGGCGATCAACCACCTGCCCGCGGCCTACGTGATCCTCGACCTGCGGGCGGGGCTCGACACCGGCGTCCTCGACTTCCTGCCGCACTCGAACTCCGGGATCCTGGTCTTCACGCCGCACCACCCGGCGGCCAGGATGGCCGCGGCCGACATCGTCAAGGCGCTGCTGTTCCGCAAGCTGCGCGTCGTCTTCGCGACGGACGGCCCGCTGGCGGCCGCGCCCGGAGGCGCATCGCAGCTCTCCACGATCAACGGGCTGCTCGACCAGGTGGAGGACGCCTACGACGAGCGCATCCCCAACCTCGACGCCTTCCTGACCGAGCTGCTCGAGGCGTTCGGCGACGGACCCGTCGTGCGTGCGCTCGCCGAGAACGTTGCGAGCTTCTGCGTGCACTTCGTGCTCAACTTCTTCGACGGCGTCCGGGAGTCGTTCGACGCCGCCGTGGGCCCGTTCGTCGCCCAGGTGCACGAGCAGGTCTCCGCGCGCCTCTCGATCCACAACCTGGGCTGGATCGTCACCTCGCGCGAAATTCACGAGAGCAACTGCCGCCGCAGGCCGGTGGTGCTCGATGCCCCGGGCAACGGGCGTGGCCGGCCGGATTCGACCCTGGCCGACCTGCAGGCGCTGGCCGCGCTCCCCGGCGTTCGACCGAGCGCCCCGCCGCCGCGCCCGACGGTCGATTACTTGCTCTCGATCGACGCCGGGCGCGCGCTGTTCGACCAGCTCGAGGTGCTCAACGCCATGTACCGCGACCCGGCCGCGCTGCAGGCGCGCGACAACTTCGCTTACATCGCCCGCCGGGCGCTGCACGCCCTGGCCAGCCGTCCGCCCGACCGTTTCGGCCAGCAACGGCTGCTCATGCAGGACGAGCTCTTCGACGCGCTGCTCCCCTCCGGGGGACCGCTCACTCCCGGGTCCGGCGCCGGCGAGCCCGAAGCTCCTCCTCTTTGAACATGTACCTGATCGAGTGCTTGTAGATCATCAAGTTCGGGCCGTCCGTCCGGTTGAGCTTGATGCAGTCGCGGTCGTACCACTCCACCCAGCCGTGCAGCTCGGTGCCGTCGTCGAGCATCACGACCATCGCCGTCTTGTTCTGCATCTGCTTGATGAAGTAGTAGTTCTCGGCGTTGGTCTGCTCCGGCGGCGCCTGCTTGCGATGGACCATCCCGCGCAGAGGGGCACGGTCGGCGACCTCGGAGATGGACGGCCGAATGAGGCGACGGCTGGTCAGGGGTTCGTCCCCCATGCGCTCGAAGTCCTTCATTTCTTCCTCGTCGATCCGACTGATTCGCAGTATACCACCCCGGGGGGCCTGCTGTCAGGGATACGGACCGGGAATCGGGAAGGTTTAGGGCGTCGCCGGCTCGCCGCGCTTGCCCGCGCCCGCCTCGCCGGCCTCGTGGGCGAGGCAGCACATCAGCCGTCCGCACATCCCCGAGATGCGCGTCGGGTTGAGCGAGAGCCGCTGGGCTTTGGCCATGCGTATCGTCACCGAGGCGAAGCGCGCCATGAACGTCGAGCAGCAGAGCGTTCGGCCGCACGGGCCCCACCCGCCGCTCGCCTTCGCCTGGTCGCGCACACCGAGCTGGCGCAGCTCCACCCGGCGTCGTGTCCGGCGGCCGAGATCGCGCAGCAGCTCGCGGAAGTCCACCCGCTCCTCGGCCGCGAAGGTGATCAGGAGCGTGTCGCGGTCGAGCGGGACGACCGCGGTGACCGGCCGCATGGGGAGGTTGAGCTCGCGGGCGCGCTCACGGCAGAAGCGGAGCGCGTCCCGGGCGACCAGCCCCAGTTCCGCGTCGCGCGCGACCTCGCCGGTCGACGCGCGGCGGAGCACCCTGCCGGTGATCCGGTCACCACAAGGACGCAGCACCGGGATCTCGTGGCTGACGAGACGACCCACGCGCTCGCCGTCCGAGGTCGCGACCACGTAGGCGGCGCCGGGCTCGGGCTCGACGCCGTCCTTGACCGTGCACACGTGGCCCGGGAGGTCGGACACGAAGGTGATCCGAACGCAGTCGGGCCGAGGGCGGGCCTCGGCCGGGCACGCCGCGCAGCTCATCGTCCGCCCTCCGTTTCGTCCAGCGCGGCGTCCGCGGCCGCGACCGCCTCCGCCTGGTGCGCCCGGGCACGCCTGAGGCTCTCCTCGAGCGCCGGGTCCGAGAGCGCGAGGATCTCGGCCGCGAGCACCGCGGCGTTGCGCGCGCCCGCCGTCCCGACGGCCAACGTCGCGACGGGAACGCCGCCCGGCATCTGGACGGTGGACAGCAGCGCATCGAGGCCGCCGGCGATCCCGCCGGCGAGCGGCACGCCGATCACGGGGCGGATCGTCGCGGCGGCGACCACACCCGCCAGGTGGGCCGCCATTCCGGCGCCGCAGATGAAGATCCGCACCCCGTCCTCCTCGCCGCGGCGGACGAGTTCGAGTGTGCGGGTCAGGGACCGGTGCGCGGATGCGACGTGGGCGCGCCAGCCGATCCCCATGCGGTCGAGCTCGGCACCGGCCTCGCGCAGCACGTCCCAGTCGTTCTTCGACCCCATCAGGATCATCACCTGCGTGCTCATTCGAGGCCCCGGCCGACGTCCGTGCGGAACTGCATCCCGTCGAAGCGCACTTTCTCGACCGCGTCGTAGGCGCCGCGGGCCGCCTCCGCGACGGTTACGCCGCGTCCGACGACCGACAGCACCCTTCCGCCCGCGGTCACGAGGCGACCGTCCTGGAGCGCCGTGCCGGCGTGGAAAACCAGCACCCCAGGCTCGGCCAGCGCCTCGCCGAGACCCGCGATCGCGTCGCCGCGCCTCGGCGCGTCCGGGTAGCCGGCCGACGCGAGCACCACGCAGACCGCGGCTTCCCGCTTCCAGGTCACCCGCTGCGAGGCGATCTCGCCGCTCGTGGTGGCGCGCAGGAGCGGCACCAGATCGTCCTCGAGACGCGGGAGCACCGCCTGCGTCTCCGGGTCACCGAACCGGCAGTTGAACTCGAGGAGGCGCGGACCGGCCGCCGTCGCCATGACGCCGGCGTACAGGACCCCCCGGTACGGGCGCCCTTCGGCGGCGAGGCCGGCCACGGTGGGGTGCACGATCTCGCGCAGGATCGTCGTCGCCAGGCCCGACTCGAGCGGGACCGGCGAGACGGCCCCCATGCCGCCGGTGTTGGGGCCGCGGTCCCCGTCCGCGACCCGTTTGTAGTCGCGCGCCGACGCCAGGGGCAGCACGTTGGCCCCGTCGGCGAGCACCATGAACGAGACCTCCTCGCCGGCGAGGAACTCCTCCACGAGGACGCGCGCTCCGGCGGCCCCGAAGGCCCGCTCCTCGAAGTAGCGCACCATCGCCTGCTCCACCTCGTCCTTGTTGCGGCAGACCTGGACGCCCTTGCCCGCGGCGAGACCGTCGGCCTTGAAGACGACGGGGATCCCGAGCTCCTTGACCGCCGCGGCCGCCTCGGACCGAGTGCGGGCGACGCGTGCGCGCGGCGTCGGGATCCCGTGGCGGAGACAGAACTCCTTGCTGAACACCTTGCTCCCCTCGAGCTCGGCCGCCGCGCGGCTCGGTCCGACGAGGGGCAGCCCGCGCCGCCCGAACTCGTCGGCGATCCCCATCACCAGCGGGAGCTCGGGGCCGACGACCGTGAGGTCGATCCGCAGCGAGGCGGCGAACTCCACGAGCTCGACGGTGGCGTCCGCCGCGATCGGCACGCAGGTCGCGATCGCCGCCATCCCCGGGTTGCCTGGGGCGGCGTAGAGCTCGTCGATGCCGTCGGCACGCGCGAGCTTCCAGGCGAGCGCGTGTTCGCGTGCGCCGCCGCCGACGACCAGGACCCTCAACGCGCTCTCCCGACCACGAGTGCGGCCTGCAGCAACGAGAGGCAGGCGGTCTCCACGACGTCGCGCGCCGAGCAGCCCCGCGACAGGTCGTTGGCCGGGCGCGCGAGCCCCTGGAGCAGGGGGCCTACGGCGCGTGCGCCGCCGAGTCTCTCGGTGAGCTTGTAGCCGATGTTGCCGGCGTTGAGGTCCGGGAACACGAGGACGTTTGCGCGGCCGGCGACCTTCGAGCCCGGCGCCTTGCGCGCCCCGACGGCGGCCAGGATCGCCGCGTCGAGTTGGAGTTCGACGTCGAAATCGAAGTCCACCCCGCGGCCTGCCAGAACCGCGCCGGCGGCCTTGACCTTCTCGACCAGAGGATGCTCGGCTGACCCCTTCGTCGAGAACGACAGCAGAGCGACCCGAGGTTCGCCGCCGACGATCGCGCGGAAGGTGCCGGCGGCGCCGACCGCGATGTCCGCCAGTTGCTCGGGATCCGGGTCGGGCAACACCGCGCAGTCGGCGAACACCAGCAGGCCGTCGCTCCCCCAACGCGGGTCCGGGTGCACCATCACGAACGCCGACGACACGGTCCTGATCCCCGGGGCGGGCCCGATCGCGTGCAGCGCCGCGCGAACCGTGTCTGCGGTCGTCCGCACGGCGCCGCCCACGGAAGCGTCGCACTCGCCCGCAGCCACCAGGAGCGAAGCGAAGTACAGGGGGTCTGCGAGCGCCGCGTCGGTCTGCGCCGGCGTCCACCCCTTCGGCGAGCGACGCGCGTGCAGCAGGTCGAACATCCGCGGCCGCCGCGGGTCGGTGGCCGGGTCGGTGACAGTGACGCCGATGGACCTCAGCCGCTCGTGGTCGGCCCCCTGCTCGGCCGCAGGGCAGAGCGCGGTGACCCTCGCGATGCGATCCCGGCTGAGGACGCCCGCCGCTTCGATGATGCGGGGGTCGTCGCCCTCGACCAGCACGACGTGTCCGTCCACGGCGCGGGCACGACCAGGGAGATCCTCGAGAAAGCTCATACAGCCTCCGGCTCGCATTGTAACCGTCTTTTACCAGCCGCTGACATTTCGACGCCACTCGACGCGGCGGTCCGGTCCCCGAGCGAACCCCGGTCGGGATCCAGGCTCCTCCCGGCGCCCGGGCGGGAGCACGGCGGCTGCAGCGCCTGGCGTCACGGCCGGGTGGCAACCGCCCTCGTCGAGAGCGGCGAGAGCAGGCGATGCCGGCTGCCTTCGCGACACTCTCTCACAACGGTCATGGCATCCTGAGACTTGTCACCAATGGCATATGGTCGTTACAAACCCTTGACAAGTGTCGTGAAGGGAATTAACTTTGGCGGCGTCACCCGCGACCGCGCGATACCTACCCGGGCCGGTTGCGGAAGGGAGAGGAAGCAATGGCACTACTTCACTGCGGCATCGCGCTCCTGGCGGCGGCCAACACGGTCGTGCCGTCACACATCAACGGCGACGTGACGAGGCGGCTGCACACCGTGCCGGCCCCCGCGGTCTACTCGACCGCCCAGGCCGAGCACTACCTGACCGCGCAGCAGATCGAGTACGTGCGGCCCGGGCTGAACCTCAAGCTGCTCGGGCGTCACGATCGGCGCCGACCGCAAGGCGGTCGCGGACGTGACGTTCAGCGACGACACCGGTCAGCCGCTCGACCGCGCCGGCGTCCTCACCCCGGGGCCGGTGGCCATGTCCTTCATCCTGCGCTGGTACAACGGGACAACATCGACAGTACATCGACTACACCACCAGAGCTCGACAACGACCCGTCCACGGGCAACACCGCGCCAGGCCGCCGCCGACTCGGGCGGAACCTGGAAGGACCTCGCGCTCGGCCACGCCAAGTACCACTTCAAGACGGTCCTGCCGGCGAGCTACGACCCGACCACGACTCACACGCTCGGGATCTACGCCACGCGGATCATCAACCTCACCGACCCGATCATCCTCAACAAGACGTACGTCGACAACCTGACCTTCGATTTCCGCCCTGACGGGCAGGCACGCTCGGGGCAATGTGGGACGCGGTCGCCGACGCGACCTGCAACGCCTGCCACGATCCGCTCTCGGCCCACGGCTACACCGGACGGCGCGCCGTCAAGGTGTGCGTGCTCTGCCACAACGCTCCCAGACGATCGACGCCGACAGACCGGCAACTCGGTCGACATCAAGGTGTTCATCCACAAGATCCACATGGGCGCCGACCTCCCGAGCGTGAAGGCCGGCCACCCGTACTCATCGTCGGCCACGGCACGTCCGACTTCTCGACCGTCGCGTTCCCGCAGGACATCCGCAACTGCACGACCTGCCACTTCGCCCGACCCGACCCGCCCGTGAGCCGGCTATATCTGGTCTCGCGCCCCTCCCGCGCGGCGTGCGGCTCCTGTCACGACGACATCGACTGGACGACGGGCGCCAACCACGGCCCGAACGGCAGCGCCGGGGCGATGGCCGACGACACCACGTGCGCCAGCTGCCACGTGCCCCAGGGCGAGAACGAGTGGGACGCCTCGATCAAGGGCGCGCACACGATCCCGACCAAGTCGGCCCAGCTCAAGGGCCTCAACATCGAGATCCTCAGCGTCTCCGGCGCCGCCCCCGGCGCCGCGGTCACCGTCACGTTCAAGGTGACCAACGGCGACGGCTCGGCCGTGACGCCGTCGACCCTCGGCACCCTCAACATCCTCCTCGGCGGCCCGACCACCGACTACACGACGTCGTTCCGCGAGTCGGGGAAGACGGCGACCGCCTCGGGCGACGCCTGGACCTACACGTTCAAGACCGTGATCCCCGCCGACGCCACCGGCACCTGGACGGCGACCGCGGACTGCTACCGCAACGTGACGGTCAACCCGGCGCCAAGGCCCCCGGCCTCGAGCACGGTCCGCGAGGCGGCGTTCAACCCGATCTACAACTTCGCGGTCACCGACGCGCAGCCGGTCGTCCGTCGCACCGTGGTCAACCTCGCGAACTGCGACAAGTGCCACGAGACGCTCGCCCTGCACGGCGGCCAGCGCTTCGACACCAAGGAGTGCGTGATCTGCCACAACCCGCTCGCCGACGACCACGGCAACCGGCCGGCCGCCGCGGGCACGCCGGAGTCGATCTCCTTCCAACGGCTGATCCACCGCATCCACACCGGCGAGAACCTCACGCAGGACTTCACCGTGTACGGCAACGGCGGCAGCAAGAACAACTACAACGAGATCCGCTACCCGGGCGACCGCCGTGACTGCGTCGCCTGCCACGCGGCGGGAACGTACACGGTGCCGCTGCCCGACGGCGTCATCGCCACGACGACGAACCGGGACTACTACTCGCCGATGCAGCCGACCGCCGCGGCGTGCCTGGGGTGTCACGACACGCAGGCGGCCGCGGCTCACGCCTTCATGAGCACGGCGGCGTTCGGTGAGGCGTGCGAGGTCTGCCACGCCAGCGACGCCGAGTTCGGCGTCGACAAGGTCCACGCGCGCTAGGAGAGGCACACCGCGTCGGGCCGCGGGCGGCATGCCTGCGGCCCGGCGCCGGTCATGAAAGGTGGATGCGATGAGCAGGTGGCTTCGAGTCTTCAGCACCCTCAGCGTGCCTCTCCTCCTCGGCTTGGGGACGGGGTGGGCCGCCGGGCAACCCGCCGCGGCGACCGCGGCGTTCGCACCTTGCTCGGATTGCCACGATGAGGTCGCGGCGCGTTTCGCCAACAACCCGCACGCGATGAGCGGCAAGGTGAAGGGCAAGGCCCTGTGTGAGAGCTGCCACGGCGACAGCGCCAAGCACCTCGCCCAGGCCGACAAGACGACGATCACGGTTCCCAGCGGCGGCGCGGGCGCCAAAGCCTGCCTCGCCTGCCACGGAGGCAAGACCGGGTTCGAGCGAGCCGGGAGCGGGTTCCACGCCTCGGCGGCCGTCAACTGCACCGACTGCCACTCAATTCACGGCGCCGCTACCGCCGCTCCGACGCTGCTGCGGACGGCCGAATCGACGTCGCTCTGCGTCGGCTGCCACCCCTCGCAGAAGGCGCAGTTCGGCAAGCCGTACGCCCACCACCTCGCCCGCGGGGGCGTCGAGTGCGTCGATTGCCACAACCCCCACGGCGGCCACGGCGAGCGCAGCCTGAAGCTGACCACCGCAGGCCAGCTCCCCTGCCTCTCGTGCCACCCCGACACCCGCGGGCCGTTCGTGTTCACGCACGTCAGCGGCTTCGCGGGCAACTGCCTGACCTGCCACGAGCCGCACGGGTCCAACAACCCCAAGATGCTCACCCGGGCGCGCGTGGACCAGGTCTGTCTCGAGTGTCACACCCTGTTCCCGGCGGGCAACCTCGGACCGCAACCGCCGGCGTTCCACGATCTGCGGAGCCCGCGCTACACGAACTGCACGGTCTGCCACGTCGCGATCCACGGATCGAACAGCTCCCCGACGCTCTTGAAATAGGAGACGAGCGATGGCCAAGCGCATCACACACGTCGTGGGTCTGTTCGTGGTCGCCTGCTGGGCCGCCACGGCCGGCGCTCAGCCGACCCAGTTCTCCCTCGACCTCGGCTACCAGTGGACCAGCATCTCCGGGAACAACGACGTCTTCCGGAGCCAGGTCAACGAGGGCAAGGGGCTCGCCCTTCACTCGCTCTCCATCGTGAGCTTCGACAACGCCCAGGGAGGCAAGCTCTTCGACCGCGTTCGGATCGATGCGGCGGGGATCGGCGGCGAGCCGCAGTCCTCGTTCCGACTGGAAGCCGGCCTCGCGCGGACCTACAACCTCCGCTTCACTTACAGGCACTCGGAGTTCTTCAACTCACTCCCCGACTTCGCCAACCCGCTGCTCGGCTCCGGGGTCTTCCCGGGGGAGTACACGCTCAACCGTAACCTCGACAGCGCCAACCTCGATGTCGAACTGCTTCCGGGCAGCGCCGTGAGGCCGTTGTTCGGGTACAGCTGGGTGCGCTACGCCGGCTCCGGACGCACGACGGCCCAGGTGGGCCAGAACGAGTTCCGGCTCGACTCCAGGCTCGGCGAGACGACGCAGGAGCTGCGCGGCGGCATCGCCTTCACCGTCGGCGCTTTCGAAGGCAGCGTCGTGCAGGGATGGCGGATGGTCGACTCGACGCAGCGGGAGTGGCTCGCCGCCGGCGCCGGCGCCGGCAACAACACCCGCCCGGTGCTCGGCCAGCCCATCACGCTCTCGGGTCTCACCGACCGGACCGACACCCACGGCACGACGCCGATGACAACCGGCCTGGTGACCGGACGGTTCTCCGATCGCGTCCGCGTCGTCGGCTCCTTCACTCGCGCCGACTTCAACTCCGGCAGCGTGGACACCGAAGCCGCTGCGGGCTCCCTCGCGTCGTTCAAGCTCTCGAGGTTCTACGCCGGCCTCTACGAGTCGTCCGCGGCTCGGGCCGAGAGCACGGACTGGCAGGGCGAGGTCCGCGTCGAGGCCGATCCGATCGACGGGTTCGAGGTGGCCGCCGGCTACACGAAGAAGCACCGGGACCTCGACGGCCTCGCGACGATCGCCGACCTGTACTCCAACACCGCCAACTTCTCCGGCGCCGACCCCAAGGACGTGAGCACGTTGATCGACGCGGCCACCGCGATGAAACGGGACGAGAACACGTTCGAGGCCAAGGTCTCGGCGACCGATCTCGGGCCGCTGCGCCTCTGGGCGGGCTGGGCCCGCTCGAGCCAGGACGTCGAGGTCACCCCCGCCGCCGCCGAGATCGTGGTGCTGGGCGGCCAGAGCGGCCGCTTCGAGCGGGAGGTCAAACGGACCTCCGCCGGCGCGACGCTGCTGTTCGGCGGCCTGCGGTTCGGCGTCGACTGGAAGAAGGACGATGCCGACAAGGCGGTCGTCCGCACGGATTACCTGAACCTCGAGCGCTGGCGCGGCCGGGTCAACTGGACGGCCGGCAAGTTCCTGCAACTCGTCGGCACCGCCGAGCGCATCACCGCCGACAACCCGACGACCGGGATCGACCAGACCAGCACGACCAAGCACTGGGCCGGCGACGCGGTGTTCACACCGATCGAGCCGTTGGCCATCCGGGTCGGCTACGGGGTCTACCGGGTGGACAGCCGGGTCACCATCCGTACGCCCCAGGACTTTTTGCTCGTGCCGTCGATCTACGGTGAGGACGGAACGTCCAAGGAGGCCGGGATCACCTACAAGGTCGGCCGTTTCGGCCTCGACGCGGCCTACTCGCGCTTCTCCAACACCGGCGACCTCCCCCTCACGCTCGACCGGACCACGGCCGGGCTCGACTTCGACCTCACCTCGACGGTGGGCGCCTCGTTGCGGTTCGACAAACGCAAGTACGAGGAGAGCATGCTCCCGATCGCAAACTACGACGCGAAGATCTACGGCTTCTTCCTGCGCTGGCACAACTGAGCAGCGATCGAACCACGCCGTCCTCGACCACTCAGGGCTCCCCTCACCGGGAGCCCTCGCTGTGTCCGGGGCTCTTGACAGATTAAACGATATAGACCATCTTATTAGTCGTGAATGAGACCGAAGCGTATCGCCTCGAGGCGCTCATCGAGCTCGCAAAGGCCTTTCCGGACGCCCTGACGGCGCGTGAGGTCGCACGCCGCCGTCACGTTCCCGCCCGGTTCCTGTCCCGGTTGGTGGGTGAGCTCGCACGGGAGGATCTCGTCCTCACGACACGCGGGCCTCACGGAGGGGTCCGCCTGGCGGCGCCGCCCGGCGAGATCGGCCTCGGCCGCCTCGTGCGCGAGACGGCGCCGCCGACGGCCGGAGGCGCCGGCGTCCGGTGGCTGGCGACCCGACTCGCCGAGGCGCAAGCGCGCACCCTCGATAACCTGAGCCTGGCCACGCTCGTCGCCGCCGAGCGCGAGGCGATCGCGGCCGCCGACTTCAGCATCTGACCCAAGGGGGGAGACCATGAGGATCGCTGCAGACATCACGAAACTCATCGGCAACACGCCGCTCGTCCGGCTCAATAGGATCACCTCGGGGTGCGCGGCCACGGTGGCCGCCAAGCTCGAGTTCTTCAACCCGGCTCACTCGGTCAAGGACCGCATAGGGGTCGCCATGGTGGAGGCGATGGAGCGCGACGGCAAGCTGGCGCCGGGCCGTTCGGTCATCGTCGAACCGACCTCCGGAAACACCGGGATCGCGCTCGCGATGGTCGCGGCCGCCAAGGGGTACCGCTGCGTCATCGCGATGCCGGAGAGCGTTTCGATCGAGCGCCGGAAGGTGCTCAAGCTGCTCGGGGCGGAGCTCGTCCTCACCCCGGCTTCCGACGGGATGAAGGGCGCCATCCGAAAGGCGCTCGAGTTGCTCGAGCAGATCCCGGGCGCGGTGATGCCGCAGCAGTTCGAGAACCCGGCCAACCCCGCGATCCACGCCGCCACCACGGCCGAGGAGCTGTGGCGCGACACCGACGGGCGCATGGACGTGTTCGTGGCCGGGGTGGGGACCGGGGGCACCCTGACCGGCGTCGGGCGCGTATGGAAGGCGCGCCGCCCGGAGCTGCGCATCGTCGCGGTGGAGCCCGTCCACTCGCCGGTGATCTCCGGGGGCGCGCCGGGCCCGCACAAGATCCAGGGGATCGGCGCCGGTTTCATCCCGGCGAACCTCGACACCCACTTCGTCGACGAGGTCGTTCAGGTGAGCAACGACGAGTCGTTCGTGATGGCCCGACGGCTCGCCAAGGAGGAGGGGATCCTCGCCGGCATCTCCTCGGGCGCCGCCGCCCACGCCGCCGTCGCGGTGGCGAGCCGGCCGGAGAACGCGGGCAAGCTCGTGGTGTTCGTGGTCCCGTCGACGTCGGAGCGGTACATCTCGACGGACCTGTTCGCCGGCCTCGACTGAGCCCGCTGGCGCCGCCGGCGTCGAGGCATCTGCGCGGTCGATAGCGGACCATCTGCGTTGTTGCGCTCGGCCGTCGCATCCTCACATAGCCTCCGGCTATGCTCCGGTGCGGCAGCCTCGCGCGCCTAGCATCTGGCCCACTCTCGACCGCGCGGCTACACGCCGTGCTGCGGCGGCCTGCTTCTTCCTGCTCTGGTCGTCCTGGTATCGGCCAGGACCCAGGACCCGGTTCCTCCGGGATGGGTTCAGGGGCGGGCGAGGTCGGGGCGCGCGGTCAGGAGGTGGTCGAGCGGCTCGAAGTTGACGATCTCGGCCTCCTCGACCCCGGCGCTGGCGGCCAGCGCCACCGCCGTCGCGTCGAACGCCAGATGGCGCGGGTGGTGGGCGTCCGAGGCGAGGAGGAAGCGGCAGCCGGCCTCGCGGGCGAGCACCACCAGCGTGGGGTCGAGGTCCTGGCGGCGGGGGAAGCCGTTGATCTCGACCAGCACGCCCGCGGCTGCGGCGGCCGCGAACACCACCTCCCAGTTGGCGCGGATACCCGACCGCCGGGCGAACAGCCGCCCCCGCGGGTGCGCGAGCGCCCACACGCCCGGCTCCTCGATCGCCCGCAGGAGGCGCCCGGTCTGGTCGCGGCGCTCGGCGAGGCCGGTGTGAATGGCGGCCACCAGCAGCAGGCCCGCTCGCGCCGAGCGCGGCAGGTCGAGACGCCCGTCCTCGAGGACCTCGACCTCGAGCCCCTGCAGGAGCCGGAGATCGTCACCGCGTCGGCGGTTCCAGGCGGCGACCGCGCGGCGCTGCAGCTCGACACCCTCGCCGTCGAGCCCGTTCACACAGGCCAGGCCGCGCGTGTGATCGGTCACGACCGCCCACGCGGCACCCCGGCGCTGACACCCGCGCGCCATCGCGTCGAGCACGGCCGCGCCGTCCGAGGCGCGGGTGTGCCAGTGCACGGCCCCGCGCAGCCGCCGGACGTCGAGGGCGCCGGCGGACGCGACCGCGCGTTCGGCCGCGGCCGCCGTGAGGAACCCCTCGCGCGTCGCACTGCCGTGCAGCCTATGGGGTCCGGCCAGCCGATGCGCCGCGGCGCCGAGCGCATCCACCGAAAGGCAGCCGCACAGCATCGCGAGCGTCGGCAGGACCTCGAGCGGGACCGTCTCCGGCAGGCGGCGCGTGCCCTCGAGCTCGCGGGGATGGTCGAAGATCGCATAGGCGGCGCGCAGGAGCGCGAGTCGCAGCTCGCCCGGGGGATGGCTCTCTGCGAGCTGGAAGAGCGCCTCGGCGAGCGCCCCATTGCTCACCACGCCGAGAGGGTACCGCAGCGGCTCCTCCCGAGAGCGCTCCGGCTCGCCGCGCCTCGGCCTCGTGGTACCGTTTCGCCATGTCCCGGTTGCTCCTCGTCGACGGCCACTCCAACCTGTACCGCGCGTTTTACGGGATCCGGGCGGAGCTCTCGGCCCCCGACGGCACGCCCACCAACGCGGCCTACGGCTTCCTGCGGATGCAGCACAAGCTGTTGCGCGATCTCGACCCGACCCACGTCGGCGTCGCGTTCGACGTCGGCAAGGAGACCTTCCGCAACCGTCTGGACCAGCGCTACAAGGCGCAGCGGGAGCCCATGCCCGAGGCGCTGCAGGCGCAGGTGCCGATCGCACAGGAGGCCGTCGCGCTCCTCGGCCTGGCGGTGCTGACCGAACCGGACGTCGAGGCGGACGACGTGATCGGCACGCTCGCCGCTCGCGCGGCTGCCGCCGGCGCCGAGGTCGTGATCGCCTCGACCGACAAGGACCTCATGCAGTTGGTGCGCGACCCGCTCGTGAAGATGTGGCACACCCGGCTCGAGCGCCTCCTCGACGAGCGCGGCGTGGAGGAGGTGTTCGGCGTCCCGCCGGCGAAGGTCGGCGAGGTGCTCGCGCTGATGGGCGACGCCGCCGACAACGTGCCCGGGTGCAAGGGGATCGGCGAGAAGACCGCGAAGGAGCTGATCGCCGCCTGGGGCACCGTGGCGAACGTCTACGCCCACCTCGAGGAGGTGACGCCGCCGCGCGCCAGGAAGGCGCTGGCCGAGCACAGGGACGACGTGGAGCTCTCGCAGGAGCTCGTGCGCATCCGCACCGACCTCGCGCTCGCCGAGGATCTCGGCGCCCTCGTGCGCCGGCCCGCGGACGACGAGCGCCTGGCCGCGCTCTACCGCCGTCTCGGCTTCACCTCGCTCCTCGCCGAGATGGGAGCCGGCGGCCGGACTGCGCCGCCGCCGGCCGGCGTCGCGGCCCGCGAGGCCGGGCCCGACGAGCTCGCCGCGTTGCTCGTCATCCCGGGCGCCGCGGTCGTGTTTGCCGGCGACCGGCTCGCGGTGGCCGCCGGCGAGGCGACCGTGGTTGTCGAGGCGGACCCGCAACGGCTGGCCGCCGAGCTCGCACCTCACCTGGCGACGCTCTGGTGTTACGACGCGAAGGCGCTGCTCGCGGCCCTGCGCGATGCCGGCCTGGCCGATCCGCCGGTGAGCCGCGACGCCATGCTGGCGGGGTATCTCCTGGCGCCGGGGGAGGCCGCCGACCTCCCCGCGCTGTGCCGGAGGTTCGGCGCCGAGGCCCCGGGCGGCGACGGACCGGCCGAGGCTGCCCGCGCGATCGCGTCGCTGGCGCCGGCGCTCGGGCGACGCCTCCGTGAGGAGGAGCTCGAGACCGTGTTCGAGACGCTCGAGCTGCCGCTCGTGCCGGTCCTCGAGGCGATGGAGCGGCACGGGATTCGGCTCGACACCGCGGCGCTCGAGGAGCTCGCCGGTCGGCTGGCCCGCTCGCTCGCGGAGCTCGAGCGGGAGATCCACGCGGAGGCGGGCGGACCGTTCAACATCAACTCGCCGCTACAGCTCGCAGAGGTGCTGTTCGAGCGCCGGGGCCTGCCGGTCCTGCGCCGCACCGCCAAGACGAAGGCGCCGTCGACCGACGCCGACGTCCTCGCGGAGCTCGCGACCCGCGGCCACCGGCTGCCCGCGCTCCTGCTCGAGTACCGCGAGCAGACCAAGCTGAAGTCGACCTACGTCGACGCCCTCCCGAGGGAGGTGGGACCCGACGGCCGCATCCACACCCGGTTCAACCAGGCGGTCGCCGCGACCGGCCGCCTGTCGTCCTCGGACCCCAACCTGCAGAACATCCCCGTCCGCTCCGAATTGGGCCGCGAGGTACGGCGCGCGTTCGTGGCCGATCCCGGTCAAGTATTCATGGCGGCCGACTACTCGCAGATCGAGCTGCGCGTCCTCGCCCACCTCGCCGGCGACCCCGCGCTCAAGGACGCCTTCGACCGCGGCGAGGACATCCATCGCGCGACCGCCGCCCTGGTCTTCTCGGTCGCGCCGGAGCTCGTGAGCTCCGAGCAGCGACGCGCGGCGAAGACGATCAACTTCGGTCTGATCTACGGCATGGGGGCGTACGCGCTCGCCCGCGAGCTCGGCGTCGGCAACGCCGAGGCGCAGAGCTTCATCGACGCCTACTTCGCCCGGCTGCCGCGCGTGCGCGAGTACCTCGACGCCACCCGTGCGCAGGCGCGTGCGACCGGCAAGGTGAAGACGCTGTTCGGACGGGTGCGCTGGATCACGGGGCTGGACTCGCGCAACGCTCAGGTGCGGGGCAACGCCGAGCGCCAGGCGATCAATGCGCCGGTGCAGGGCACCGCCGCCGATCTCATGAAGCTCGCGATGATCCGGCTCCACGCCGAGCTGCGGCGCGGGGCGCTGCCCGCCCGGCTGCTGCTCCAGGTGCACGACGAGCTGATCATGGAGGTCGACGAGCAATCCCTGGACGCAGCGGGTTCGCTCGCGCGCCGGGTGATGGAGGGCGTTGCGACGCTCGCGGTCCCGCTCAAGGTCGACATCGGAAGCGGTCGGTCCTGGGCGGCCGCGAAAGCGTAAAATGGCGTCATGCGCCGAGTGTGGATCGCCCTGACCGTGTTGGCGAGCGTGCCGGCCGCCGCGCAGCGACCGTGGGAGGCGCGGGTCGACCTCCCCGTGCCGGTGCCGCTCGAGCTCCCCGCCGTGCCCCCCACCAACCCGTTCGCGACGCCCCTGGTGGCGACGGCCGCGCCGGCGGTGACGCCCCTGCGCGCGAAGTTCCCCCAGACGTTCACCGCGCTCGCGTCGGCCTACGTCGACGCCGACGGGACGTGCCGCCGGGTGGTGTTCACGCGCCTGCCCTGGCCGACCCTCGGCGACGACCTCCGCCCCACGCTCGCGGAGACCCGGTTCACGCCGGCGCGCGCTTCGGGCGCCGCGGTCGGGGTCTGGCTCCCGCTCACGATCGACCTGCGCGGCCGGGTCGACGAGGGGCGGGTGACACGCCTGCAGGCGAGCGCTCCGGATCCCGATCAACCCCCGGCGCCGGAGGCGACCGCCGTCCCGACGCCGGAGGCCCGCGACCTTGAGCTTCCCGCCACGCCGCTCGACCGTGTCGATCAGCTTCCCTCGCCCAAGCGGTTCCGCGCCCGCGTGGACTCACGCGTCTGGCGCCAGGCCGTGAGCGTTCTCGTCGAGGTCACCGCCGAGGGGCGCTGCCAGCACGTCGTCTTCCTCGCCTGCCCCGAGGGGCTCCGGTCATGGCTCCTCACGTCGATGGCCTCGTGGACGTTTCGTCCGTCGACCGGCAAGGACGGACCTGTCACCGCCTGGGTGCAGCTCGACGGCGAGGTCGAAGTCGAGATGGGCAGCCTCGCCTCCGATGCGCTCCGCGTCATGCGCCAGGGTTGGTCTCCGCGCGCGGCCGCAGCAGGCGCCGGCGGTCCCCCTCCCGGCGCGTGACGCGCACGGAGTCCAGCCACTCCAGGATCGGGATCGCCAGCTTGCGGGTCAGGCCGAAGCGATCCTTGAACGCCGCCACGTCGAAGCTCTCGACGCCCCAGCTGCGCAGTGACGCCGTGACCTCGTCGAGGAGCTCGCGGTGGACGACCCAGCGGCCCCCTACGCGGGCGAGCCGCTTGGAGTCGACGAGGAACCGCACCACGCCGTCGACGACCCTGGGGTCCGCGCGGAGCGTGGCAGCGGCCTCGGCCGGAGACGGCGCCGCGAAGCCGGCGCGCCGGTACAGCTCCGTCACGCGAGCCGCGAGCTCGTCCTCGAGGGGCGACGCGTCGGCGGCGAGCGCCCGGCCCGCGACCTCGCGCAGCAGGCCGGCGCGCCGGAAGTCCTCGAGGTAGAAGTCGCGCACCCGGCGCGCCTCCCGAGGCAGCACCCGGCCCACGAATTCGGCCTGGGGCACCCCGACGCGACCGCCTTCCCGGAGGATCTCGGTCGCACGCCGGCGGGCCGCGGCTACGGCCTCGCGGTGGACCAGCAGGGGTGGATGCTCGCGCGCCACCAGGATCGATCCCGCCGAGACGAGCCTTCCGAGCGCCGCTTCGGTCCCTTCCGTCCGCACACCCAATCGACCGGCCAGCACGTCCGGCGTGACTCCGGCGGGGCCCGCCTCCAGGATCCAGCGCTCCAAGGTACCGGGCAGGTCGACCGCGGGCCGCGGCATCTCGGCGAGCTGCGCCGCTTCCCCGCGCCGTACCCGCGCCGGCTGGACGTCGAGGACCTCGCCGCCCCCGAGCGTGGCCGCCGGAGAGACCCGCCGGATCACGACCCGGTCCCCCGGCGCCGCGAACACCGGCCGGGTCAGGCGCACGACGGCCCGGCCGGGCGCCTCCGGTGCGAGCGTCGGCGGATGGCTCCGCTCGATCCGCGCGAGCACGCGTGCCGCGAGCAGGTGAACCCAGATCCGGTCACCCTCGGTGAGCTCAGGAGCGCCCGGCAGGAGGCGCACCTCGAGGGCCAGCTGGGTCGTGGACCGCCACGCTCCGGCGGCGAGCAACTGCTCCCCGCGCGGCAGCTCCCCGACGCTGACGCCGGCCAGGCCCAACGCGACGCGCTCGCCGGCTTCGGCCGCATCCCGGGCCTCCCCGTGGACCTGGAGCCCCCGCACGCGAAGGGTGGCGTTCCCCGGGAGCGACAGCAGCTCCTCGCCGACGCGGACCCGGCCCCAGTGCGCGGTGCCGGTCACGACCGTACCCGCCCCGGGCACCGTGAACACCCTGTCCACCCCGAGCCTGAACGGCCGATAAGGGTCCTCGCTCCGCGCGACGCCCCGGGCGCACGCGAGCACCGCGTCGCGGACGGCGTCCACGCCCGCACCCGTGGCCGCCGAGCAGGGCACGACCGGGGCGCCCGCCATCGGCCCGTCCGCGAGCAACGCCCCGAGCTCCCGGCGGAGCGCCTCGAGCCTATCGCGACCGACGAGGTCGGCCTTGGTGAGCGCGACAACGCCGCCCCTCACGCCGAGGACCTCGAGCACGCCGAGGTGCTCGCTGGTCTGCGGCATGATGCCCTCGTCGGCGGCGACGACCAGCAAGGCCCGGTCGATCCCCGCGGCGCCGGCGATCATCGTGTGGACGAGCCGTTCGTGACCGGGGACGTCGATGAACGAGATCTCGAGCTCCCCCTCCGGGTCGGGAAGTGGCGCGAAACCGAGCACCAGGGTGATCCCACGCCGTTTCTCCTCCGGAAGGCGGTCGCAGTCCACACCGGTCAGCGCCCTGACCAGCGCGGTCTTGCCGTGGTCGATGTGCCCCGCGGTGCCGAGGACGACGGCTCGCACCCGCCTATACTAACCGCCGGAGTGCGCGTGCTCGAGCAGGAGATGAAGGTCCCGGTGTCGTCCCTCCCGGCCGTCCGGCAACGGCTGGCGGCGGCCGGCGGCCGTTTGCTCAGCGCGCTCACCCTCGAGGAGAACTGGGTGCTGGACGACGGCCGCAACGGCCTGCGCGCCGCCGGCCGCCTGTTGCGGGTGCGACGGGCCGGGCACGAGGGCTCGCTCACGCTCAAGGAGCCGGGCTCGTTCGCCGACGGCATCAAGAGCCGCGTCGAGCTCGAGACCGTCGTCGGCGACGCCGAGCGCACCCTCGCCATCCTCGGCGCGCTCGGGTTCCGCACGGTTCGGCGCTACCAGAAGCGGCGTGAGACCTGGGCGCTCGGGGCGATCGTGGTGGCGCTCGACGAGACCCCGATGGGCGACTTCGTCGAGCTCGAGGGGGCCGGCGCGAGCCTCGCGGCCGCAGCCGCCGATCTCGGGCTCGATCCGCGGGACGCGGCGCACGGCACCTACCTCGACCTCTGGGCGGCGTACCGGGACGCGCACCCGGCGCTCCCCGAGGACATGGTCTTCGCCGGATAGGCGACGCCGGCGACGACTATGATGACGCCCGTGAACGGCATGCTGCTCGCCGCCGGGCGCGGCGACCGGATGGAGCCGCTGAGCACAGTGGTGCCGAAGCCGGCGCTCGACGTGCTGGGCGAGCCGCTGCTCGCGAGCGCCCTCGGGGCGCTGCGCCGCGCCGGGTGCGAGCGGATCGCCGTCAACCTCCATCGCGACCCCGGTGCGGTCGCCGCCGCCGCGCGCGAGGCCGGCGGCGGCGTGCTCTTCTCCTGGGAGCCGGACCTCCTGGGCTCGGCCGGGGGCGTCGCGGCGGCGCGGCCGCTGCTCGGCGACGGTCCGATGCTGGTCGCCAACGCCGACACCTGGAGCGACCTCGACCTCGCGCGGCTGCTCCAGGCCGGTGACGACGCGCTCGCGACGCTCGCGTTGGTCCCCCACCCGGACCCCACCCGCTGGAGCTCGGTGGTGCTCGCCGACGACGGCACCGTCCGCGCGTTCCTTCCCGCCGGCGCGCCCGCGACCGACGCGCGCTACCTGTTCACGGGTTTCCAGCTGCTGGGCGCGGAGGTCGTGAGGGGCCTCCCGGCGCCGCCGGGAGGCATGGCCGAGGTGTGGGATGCGCTGCGGTTGCGTCGGCGCCTGCGCGGGGTGGTCGTCCCGGGCGCCTGGCGCGAGGCCGGATCGCCGCTGGCCTACCGTGATCTCGTGCTCGGCCGGCTCGGCGACCGTACCTGGGTGCACCCCCAGGCGACCGTCGACGAGGGTGCTCGCGTGGAGCGCAGCGCGGTCGGCGCCGGCTGCCGGGTGGAGCGGGGCGCCGAGATCGTCGGCTGCGTCCTCACCGCGGGTGCGGCGGCCGGCGCGGGCAGCACCCTCGCGGGGTGCGTGCTCGCCGGCCCGGTCCGCGTCGCGGCGAAGACCCTGCGCGACCAACTCGTCGTCCCAGCGCGCCGTGGCGCCTCTCGCCTGACGAGGGCCGAGCGGCCGCCTCAGAGGCGGATCTCCCTCCACTGCGTCCAACCGCGCTTCCACATCAGCGCCCGCACGCGGCCGAGTTCCCCGTGCACGCGAATCGCGAGCACGCGTTCGCGGCCGTCGTTGAAGTAGACGCTCGACGGCGTCGCACCGCCGGTGTTCGCGAAGCTCATGATCCCGCTCGAGCCGAGCCGGAGGCCGCGCTCGTCCAGCGTCCCACCGCCCGACGGATCCGGCACGTGCCAGGCCGACGGCACGCCGAGCCGCGTACCGCCGCTCATGAAGTGCACCCAGACCTTCGGACCGAGCGGCCTGTCGACGCCGCGGTTGAAGTCGCTGCGCGAGACGCCGTCGGCATCGCCGTCCGCCACCATCACGTAGTAGGGCCGATCCTCGACTTCGCAGAATACGAGCCCCACGTGGCGGCAGCTCACGAGCGCCTCCATCTTGCAGCGCAGGGCATCGGCCGCGATCTGTCGCGAGAGGCGGATGAAGTCGGTCGTCCGCCGGACCTGGAAGAAGTCGGGCATCACGAGCGCGGCCGTGATCCCGACCAGCGCCAGCACGACCAACGCCTCGACCAACGTATAGCCGCGCGTCGTTCGCATCGCACCCTCCCGTAAACCCGGGGGCGGCTTGCGGCCGCCCCCACCGTCCACGCCACCTCGTTGTCGGTTGGCTTCAGGAACGTCTCACTCGACAGCCTCCGCGTCAGCTCTGCGGCTTGGCGGCCGGTTTCGGAGCCCTCGGGGTGCGGACCTTCTCCTTGAGCGTGGTCGCCCCCGCGATGCTCACGTACGGCTGCAAGCGCGCGAAGCTCTTCTCGCCGATCCCCTTGACCCGAGAAAGCTCCTCGGGCGCCTTGAACGGCCCGTTGGCGGTGCGGAAATCCACGATCCGCTGCGCCAGGGACGGCCCGACACGGGGGAGGAGCTGGAGCTCCTGCGCCGTGGCGGTGTTGATGTTGACCTGCGGCCCGGCCGTCGGCGTCGCCGCGAGGACGCCGCTCGCCAGTGCGGCGGCGATGGTCATGCACAGAAGCGTTCTGGACGTCATGGTGAATCTCCTTTCTGGTTGCGGGTTCGAAGCTGGCCGTCTTCGAGGCGCGCACCACGCGCCGCCTCACTCACACACCGAACGTCGTTGCTTAGGGTCCGTCGCTCATCGCTCACCTCCGCCTTCCGTCTCAGCGAGCCCCGTGCCAGGCCGGCATCGTTGTTCTAAGCATATGAAAACACTGGCTTTCCTCCACAATGGCTCGACGACCCCGCGAGCCGGGGTGGTAAGCTTTCCTGACAGTTGGGAAGGTGCGTGTGGGCGTGAACGGCCTCGTGGCCTGTCAGAGAGTTCGTACACCCGGCGACGATCCCGTCACCTCGACGTCGCAGCCCCGCCGACGGGCGCACCCGGAGGACCTCGGCGCCCTCGTCGAGTTCGACCGCCTCTGTTTCGGCCGGCGCGCGTGGTCGGCGCGGTCCTGGTGGGAGGCGCTCGTGGACCCCGAGTGCGCCGTCACGGTCGTGATCGAGGACCGTGCGATCATCGCCGCGAGTGCGTTGATCCTCGTGCCGCCGGTCGCCTCGCTCGCCTCGCTCGCCGTGCACCCGGATCACAGGCGGCGCGGCCTTGGGTGTGGGCTCTTGCGCGACGCGATCGCGCGAGCGCGGTGCTGCTCGGCCCGCTGGCTTGCGCTCGAGGTGGACCGCAGCAACCGGGGCGCCGTCGCACTGTACCGCCGCGAGGGGTTCGCCGCCGTGCGCCGGTTCCGCGAGGACGGGCGCCCGCGATGCGAGATGCTTCGCCGACTGGGAGGCTCGCATGCCGTCTGAGCTGGGGCTCGTGGTCACCGGGGCGAGCGGAACCCGCCTCGCCGTCCGCTTCGCCGAACTCGCCGCCGAGCACCCCGGCGTGAGCGCCCTGCACGTCGTCCTCTCCGACGGCGCACGGCTCGTGCTCGCCGACGAGCTCGGCAAGGAGCGTGCGACCCCGCACGGCTTCCTGGCCGGGCTCGCGGTGAGCGGCCCGGCGCGGGAGAAGATCAAGGCGTGGGCCGAGGGCGACCTCGCGGCGCCGGTCGCCTCCGGCTCGCACCTTCTCGCGGGCGTCGTGGTGCTGCCCTGTTCCGCGGCCACCGCCTGCTCGCTCGCCTCCGGCGTTTCGCGCGGCCTCGGCCAGCGCCTCGGCGACATCGCGCTCAAGCAGCGGTGGCCGTTGCTTCTCGGCTTCCGCGAGAGCCCCCTTTCCGCGATCCACCTGCGGGCGCTGCTCACGCTCACCCGGGCCGGCGCGATCGTGGTCCCGCCCGTCCCCGCGTTCTACCTCGGCGGCGACGAGATGGCGCGTTTCGTCGAACACTACTGCGTGCGCCTCCTCGACCTGCTCGGACTCGCGGTGGACCGGCCGGACCTGCGCTGGAAGGGAGAGGCGTGAGGCCCGTCGAGGCCGCGCGCGAGGCCGCGGAGCTCGTCAAGTTCGCCCACACCGCCTTCGCGCTGCCGTTCGCGCTGATCGCCGCCGTCGCGGCGGCGAACGGGCGCCCGCCGTGGCCGTTGCTCGGCTGGATCCTGCTCGCGATGGCCGGCGCGCGCACCGCGGCGATGGCGTTCAACCGCCTCGCTGATCAGACGATCGACGCCGCCAACCCGCGCACCGCCGGCCGGGCGCTCCCGGCCGGCCGCGTCGGGCGCCCGTTCGCCTGGACGCTCGTCGTCGCGAGGCGCCGCCGCGCTCGCGGTCGCGGCCTGGCGGCTGAACCCGCTCTGCCTCGCGCTCAGCCCCGTGGCGCTTGCCTGGGTGCTCGGCTACTCCTACAGCAAGCGGTTCACGGCGCTGGCCCACCTCTGGCTCGGGCTCGGACTCGGCATCGCCCCGGTCGGGGCGTGGCTCGCGGTGCGGGGGGCGTTCGCCTGGCCGCCGGTCGTGCTCGCCGCCGCCGTGGTGGCGTGGGTGGGGGGGTTCGACGTGCTCTACTCGCTCCCCGACGAGCCGTTCGACCGCGCCGCCGGACTGCATTCGCTGGTGGTGCGCCTGGGGGCCGGACGTGCGATCGTCGTCGCCCGTGCCCTGCACGGCGCGGCCGCCGCGGCGTTCGCCGGCTTCGCGTGGCTCGTCGGCGGGTGGGGGCTGTGGGCGGGCGCGGGCGCCGCGGTCGTGCTGCTCGTCTGGCAGCACACCCTCGTCGGTCCCGGACGGCTCGACCGTCTCGGGACCGCGTTCTTCACCGCCAACGGCGCGCTTTCGATCCTGATGGCGGTGCTCTACCTCCTTGATATGATGGGCCGCCCATGAGCCCAGCCACCCTTGCTGCCCGCCACATCGCGGTCGAAGGCCCCATCGGCGTCGGCAAGACCTCCCTGGTCGAGCTGCTCGCCTCCCGCTTCGAGGGGGTCAAGATCCTCGAGGACGTCGCCAACCCGTTCCTCGAGCCGTTCTACCGGGGCAAGGAAGGGGCTGCGTTCCAGGTCCAGCTGTTCTTTCTCCTCTCCCGCCACCAACAGCACGTCGACCTCGTCCAGATGGACCTCTTCACGCGCTTCGTCGTGTCGGACTACACGATGGCCAAGGACCGCATCTTCGCGAGGATGAACCTCGACGACGAGGAGTTCCGGCTCTACGACCGCCTCTACCACCTGCTCACCGGTCGGTTGCCGAAGCCCGACCTGGTGATCTACCTCGAGGCCAGCGTCGAGACCTGCATGCGGCGGATCCGGATGCGGGGGCGGGAGTTCGAGCGCAACCTGGACCCGGACTACCTGGTGCGGCTGAAGGAGGCCTACAACGCGTTCTTCTTCCGCTACGCGGAGACGCCGTTGCTGGTGGTGAACACCGATGAGATCGACTTCGTGAACAAGGCGGAGGACTTCGAGAACCTGATTGAGCAGATCGCCCGCGCCCGACAGGGGACGCAGGTGTACGTGCCGCTCGGATCCGGCTAGGGCCAAGGGACCGAGACGGGTTGTGCTGACGCTTTCCGCCCGCCGCGTACCGCGAGCGGGCGCCGATGCCGCACCTGGCGGCACGGCGACCGCGCTCCAACCGGATCCGTCGGCCCGGAGGGACCGATGGAGAAGAAGACGACAGGGACCAGGGGTCGGGGGTCAGGGGTCAGCACGACAACCCGCCCGGGGGCGCCGTCATCCACCGCCGTGACGCACGCGGTCACGGTCCCGGAGCTCATGGAGACGAAGGGCAAGCGGCGGCTCGTGATGGTCACGGCCAGCGACGAACCGTCGGCGCGCCTCGCCGACGCCGCCGGCGTCGACGTGGTCCTCGTGGGCGACTCGCTCGCGATGGCCGCCCTCGGCCGCCGCGACACGCTCTCCGTCACGCTCGACGAGATGATCCACCACACCCGGGCCGCCGCGACCGGCGTCACGCGCGCCCTTCTCGCGGCGGACATGCCGTTCGGGTCGTACCAGGCGAGCGTGGCGGACGCCGTGCGCAGCGCGTGCCGTATGGTGGCCGAGGGCGGGGCGCAGGCGGTCAAGCTCGAGGGCGCCCGGGCCGACGAGACCGCCGCGATCACCGCGGCCGGCATCCCGGTCATCGGCCACCTCGGGCTCACTCCGCAGTCGGTGCACCTCCTCGGCGGGTACCACGTCCAGGGGCGCCGGCTCGAGGCCGCGCTCCAACTCGTCGAGGCGGCCCGTGTCCTCGAACGCGCGGGGGCGTTCATGCTCGTCCTCGAGGCGATCCCGGCCCCGCTCGGCGCCGCGATCACCCGACAGGTGGGTATCCCGACGATCGGCATCGGCGCCGGTCCGGATTGCGACGGCCAGGTCCTCGTGTTTGCCGATCTCGTGGGGCTCTCCCGGCCGCCGCTGCCCCGCTTCGTCCGCCGCTACGCCGAGGTAGGCGAGGTGATTCAGGGCGCCGTCGCCGCGTTCGCCGCCGACGTCCGCCGCGGCCGATACCCGGCCGAGGCCGAGAGCTACCCGACACCGCCCGGGTTCGCGGCGGCGCTCGCCGACCGCCTGGGGGGCCACTGAAATGCTGGTGATCTCGACCGTTGCCGGCGTCCGCGCTCGCCGGGAGGAGCTCGTCCGTACCGGGACGCGCGTCGCGTTCGTGCCCACGATGGGCGCGCTGCACGAGGGGCACCTCGCGCTCGTTCGCCGCGGCCGGGAGCTCGCCGACGAGGTCTGGGCGAGCGTCTTCGTGAACCCGATCCAATTCGGACCCGGCGAGGACTTCGAGCGCTACCCGCGCGATTTCGAGACCGACAGGAGCGTGCTCGCCGGGGCCGGCGTCAGTCTGCTGTTCGCACCGTCGGTCAAGGAGATCTACCCCCGGCCGTCGGCCACCGTGGTGGACGTACCGGAGCTCGCCGCGGGGCTTTGCGGGGCGCACCGTCCGGGCCACTTCGCCGGCGTCGCGCTCGTGGTCGCCAAGCTCCTCAACATCGTTCAGCCCGCGACGGCGCTGTTCGGGGCCAAGGACTGGCAACAGTCGGTCGTCGTCCGTCGACTGGTCGAGGACCTCGACATCCCGGTTCGAATCGAGGTCGTCCCCACGGTCCGGGAAGCCGACGGGCTCGCGCGCTCGTCGCGCAACGCGTATCTGACGCCGGCCGAACGCCGCGCCGCGACGACCCTGCACCGGGCGCTCGAGCGCGCGGTGCGGGCGCTCCGCGACGGCGAACGCCGCGGCCCGGCCCTCGAGGCGCTGCTCGCCGCCGAGATCGGGAGCGAGCCGCTCCTCCGGCTGCAGTATGCGGCGGCCGTCGACCCGGACACCCTGGCGCCGCTCGCCGAGGTCGGCCGCCGCGTCCTGTTCGCCGTCGCGGCGTATGCCGGCGCCACGAGGCTCATCGACAGCGTGCTGACGGAGGTCGCCTGATGCTGCGTCCGTTCCTTCGCGCCAAGATCCACCGCGCTCGGGTCACGCGCCGCGATCCCGACTACGTCGGCTCGATCACCATCGACCGCGCGCTGCTCGAGGCGGCCGACATACTCCCGCTCGAGCAGGTCGACGTCTACGACATCACGAGCGGGGCGCGCTTCACGACGTACTGCCTGGCCGCCGGCCCCGGGAGCGGCGAGGTCGGCGTCAACGGCGCCGCCGCGCATCTCGTCGCCACCGGAGACCTGGTGATCATCGCCGCTTACGCCATGTTGGATCGCGAAGACGTCGCCCGCCACCGGGCGCGCGTCGTGCTTCTCGGCGAGGGGAACCGCATCACCGAGATACGCGAGCCGACCCCGTTCGACGTGCCGGAGTGACAGGGCACAGGGCGCAGGGCGCAGGGCGCAGGGCGCAGGGCGCAGGGCGCAGGGCGCAGGGCGCAGCTAAGACGCTTAGTTGACGGTGGAAACGACTATTCCAGAACGGACGCCGCGGTGGGTTCGAGCACGAGCCGCGCGCTGCACCCCTCGTTATGTGGTTCTCCCTGACCCCTGAGCCCTACGCCCTGACCGCTGTCTCTACAGGTACTTCAGCATCTCCTTGGCGGTCGGCGCTTCCTTGTGGGTGGGCGCGATCTCGAGGAACTTCTGCAGGAGCTCCTTGGCCTTCGCGGTGTCGCCGCCGCGGAAGCAGACCATGCCGAGCTGGAACATCGCGTCGGCGTACTTCGGGTCGGCCTCGAGCGCCTTCTCGAGCAGCGGGCGCGCCTTGGCGTCGTCGGCCTTGTTGAGGAACACCACCGCCTCGTTGTAGTAGAGCGACGGGTCGGACGGGTTCGCCAGCTTGTAGCGCTCGGCGTACTTCTGGTAGGTAGCCTTGTCACCCTTGGCCTGGCTCGCGTTCATCCCGAGCGCCAGGCACTGGGGGAACTCCGGCTTGGCCGCCAGGCACTTGTCGGCGGCGACGAGCGCGTCGTCGTTCTTACCGGCCCTCTGGTCGATATCGCCCAGCTGCAACCAGGCCAGGTAGAGGTCGGGCTTCGCCGCAACCGCCGCGGCGAACTTCGCCCTCGCCTCCGCGGTCTTGCCCGCCTCGAGCAATTCCTGACCCTCGCGGGCCTCCTTGATGCCAGGCTGGTCGAGCGCCTTCTGCTGGGCCTCGGCCTGGAGCTGTTGGACGCTCTTGAGCGCGAACGCGAGCTCGAGGGTCTCGCCGCCGATCTTGGGCTTGTTCATCTGCTCCATGGGCTGGTATCCGGTGGCCTCGACGTGAAAGAGGTACTGCCGCGTCGCGTCGACGATGAGCGTCGCGAACCCGCCGTCCTTGTCGGTAGTGAGCGTCTTGTGGAAGTTGGCGATCTCGGGGCAGCTGAGGATGACCTTCGCGCCCGCGATGGGTGTTCCCTTCAGGTCGGTCACGACGCCCTTGATCCTTCCCTGCGCCTGGGCGAACAGCAGCGACGGCACGAGCAGCATCGCACCGGCCACGACGCGCGCGATTTTCATGGTTGGCCCTCCGGGTCGAGGCGACGAGCCCCGACCGGTTGAAGTGTACGACGTGTGCGGGAAAGAGGCAACCGGAACATGAGACTCCGCTTGTGCAGAAAGAGCCGTTACCGCCCAGGGCCGGTCAGTCGAACGAGGGTTCGGCCTCCGGCTCGACCTCGGCCTCCGGCACGCCGGTCGCCATTTCGGCCACCCAGCGCTGGAAGTTCGGCTCGCTTTCGCCGACCGGGAATTCGAGGACCTCCGGCAGTTCGTAGGAGTGGAGCTCGCGGATCGCCTCGCTCACCGCCGGGAAGAGCGCGCGGCGCGTCTTGACGAGGAGCAGGAACTCGCTGTCCTCGCAGACCTTGCCCTTCCACCGGTAGATGGAACGTAGGCAGGGGACGATGTTGACGCAGGTGGCGAGGCGGCGGGCGACCAGTTCCTGGGAGATCTCGACGGCCTGCTGCTCGGTTCCTACGGACGTGAGAACGACGCAGATCGGTTCGAGCTCCCCCATGGCCCTCACGGTAACCCCCGGAGCGGCCCTCGTCAAGCCGTCGAAAAGGTCGTACACTGTTGACGATCCGCGACCTGGGGGCGTACCGGGTTCGACGGGGGACATGTTGGGTCGCCGGCAGCGTGTCGTGGCCCGCCGCCACGTTAAACAGGCGGACACTCATAGCTGCCAACACTGAGCTAGCACTGGCTGCCTAACCGCAGTCACGTCGTGATCGCCGGCTCCCGCCTGCGAACCTGATCACGGCGACGCCAAAGCAGGCTGGACCGCCGCTTCGCCCGGCAGCGGCGGTCGAGAGAAATCGGGCTGGTCGCGGCGGTCGGGAGCCTACGCCCAGCCGCCGTGACGAGAACCAACCGTAGGCTGCGCACGGAGACACCTGCGGCCCAAGTCCTCCGGACGGGGGTTCGATTCCCCCCGCCTCCACCATCTCGGACCCTGTCATGCCCGGACGGCCTCCGTCGAGGAAGAGGCGTGGCCGGTGGCCAGTGGCCGGTGGTCCGAGAACGACAGCACCACAACACCAAAGGCAGGGCCTCGCAGCTTGGGGCGGGTAGCCGCGCCGCCGCCGTTGGGCCTATCGCAAGGCGCGCGAGCGGCCCGCACCGGAGCGTACCCGGAGGGTACGTGAGGATGCGAGGCCGCGATGCGCAACGCCGCGAGAGGTCCGACGCCGGCGGCGCCCGTTAAGGCTTGGGGGGGTGCTCGACCTTGACCGTGAGATGCCCCGCGATCTGATCCGCCTCCCGAGTCAGCGCCCTGCCGATCACGACCCGCTGGATCTGGTTGGTGCCCTCGTAGATCTGGGTGATCTTGGCGTCGCGCATGTACTTCTCGATCGGGTAGTCCTGGCAGTAGCCGTACCCGCCGAACAGCTGCACGGCGTCGGTCGTGACGCGCATCGCGGTGTCGGTGGCGAGCACCTTGCACATCGCCGCGAGCTTGGAGACGTTGCGCAGCCCGGCGTCGATGGCCCGCGCCGCGGTGTAGACGAGCTGGCGTGACGCCTCGACCTGGATCGCCATGTCGGCGAGCATGAACTGGACGGCCTGGAACGACATCACGCTCTGCCCGAACTGTTGCCGCTCGGAGGTGTAGCGGATCGCCCATTCGAGCGCGCCCTGGGCCAGCCCGACGGCCTGCGCCGCCACGCCGGGGCGGGCGCGGTCGAGCGTCATCATCGCGTTGGCGAACCCCGCGCCTTCCTTCTCGCCGAGCAGCGCGGAGGCCGGCACCTTGCAGTCGTGGAAGTGCAGCTCGTGGACGGGGACGCACCGGATCCCCATGAGCTGCTCGCGGCGCCCGATCTCGAAACCCGGCGTGCCCTTTTCGAGGATGAAGGCGGAGGCCCCGCGCGTGCCGCGCTCCGGGTTCGTCGAGGCGTACACGGTGTAGATCGTCGCGGCGTTCGCGTTGGTCGTCCACTTCTTGTCGCCGGTGACGACGTACCCGTCGCCGTTGCGCAGCGCCCGCGCCCGCAGGGAGCCCGCGTCCGACCCGGAGGCTTTCTCCGACAGGCCGAATGCGATCAGACGCTCGCCCTTGGCGACCGATGGGAGGTACTTGCGCTTCTGGTCGTCCGTCCCGCCCAGGACGATCGGGAAGGAACCGAGCGCGTTGACCGCGTACGCCACGCCCACGCCGCCGCAGGCGCGCGACAGCTCCTCCACCACGATGCACATGTCGAGCACCCCGGCGCCGTGGCCGCCGTACTCGGTCGGGATCCAGATCCCCATGAGGTCGTACTCCCGCAGCGCGTCGATCACGGTCCACGGGTACTCGCCGGTCCGGTCGAGCTCGGCGGCCACCGGGCGGACGAACTTCTCCGCGACCTCGTGCGCACGCGCCTGGTACTCCTGGGTTCGGGCCGGCAGTAGCTCTTTCATGCTCCCCCCTGAGGTCGGCGGATTCTACACCGCGGCGGTGGGGGACGGCGCGTCCGTGCGACAATCCCGCGGGGAAACCAGTGTTCTCGCGTCGCGTCCCGTCCGATCTCGCCCCCAACCGGATCGCCGCCCAGCGGGCCGCGGTCGAGCCGCGGTTCGACCTCACGCTCGCCAACCCGACCTCGTGCGGCATCCCCTACCCGGACGGCCTCCTCGACCCCCTGTGCGACCCCGCGGGCCTCGTGTATCGCCCGCACCCGCGGGGGCGCCTTTCCGCCCGGCAGGCGGTGGCGGAGGAGTACCGCCGCCACGGAGCGACGGTCGACCCGGAGCGCGTGACGCTGACGGCATCGACGAGCGAGGCGTACGCGTTCCTGTTCAAGCTCCTCGCCGACCCCGCGGACGCGGTGCTCGTGCCGTCGCCGTCGTACCCGCTCTTCGAGCACCTCGCGCTCGCCGAGGGGATCGAGCCGGTCCCCTATCACCTCGAGCCCGATCTCGGGTGGCGGCCCGACCTGCATGCGCTCGCGGCCGCCCCGGCGAACGTGCGCGCCGTCGTCGTCGTGCACCCCAACAACCCCACGGGCTCGTTTGTCCACCCCGACGACCGGGCGGCGCTCTCGGCGCTCGCCGCCGAGCGCGGGTGGGCGATCATCGCGGACGAGGTGTTCCTCGACTACCCGCTGGCGGGCGGGCCCGGCGCCGGCTCGAGCTTCGCCGCGACCGGGGCCGCGCTGACGTTCACGCTCGGCGGCCTGTCGAAGAGCCTGGGACTGCCGCAGCTCAAGCTGGCCTGGATCGTGGTCGGCGGGCCGGAACGCGACGCCGCCGCCGCGGTCGAGCGCCTCGAATTCATCGCGGACACGTACCTCTCCGTGGCCACGCCGGTGCAGCTCGCGCTCCCGAGCCTGTGCCGGGAAGCGCGCGCCGTGCGCGACGCGATCCTCGCCCGTTGCCGCTTGAACCTCGAGACGCTGCAGCGGGCCGTCCACGCGGCGCCCGCGCTCGGGGTGCGGCATCCGGGCGGGGGGTGGAATGCCGTGCTCGATTTTCCCGCGGTGGTCGGGGAGGAGGCGCTCGTCCTCGAACTGCTCGAGCGCGACTCGGTCGCCGTGCACCCCGGCTACTTCTTCGACTTCCCGCGTCCCGGCGTCCTGGTACTCAGCCTCCTGCCGGAGCCCGAGCGCTTCGCGGAAGCGGTGAGCCGGGTCCTCGCCCGCATCCAGACGCACCTGTAGGCGCGGTCAGTCCTTGTAGAGCCAGCCCGCGACGAGCGTGGCGAGGATCGAGCCGATCCACAGGTCGAGCATCCAGCCGAGCGAGATGGCGCGAGAGAACGGGGCCCAGGAGGCCAGCGAGAACGCGAGCGGGAAGCCGCTCGCGAATCCGAGGAGCGCCCCCACGGCGAGGGCGGTGCCCGGCCCGGCGCCGCGCGTCGCCCGCACCCCCGCGTAGAGCCAGGCGGCGATCAGCGCCAGCACGGCGAGGACGACGAACCAGCCGACCACGAAGAACGGGTAGCGCGGCTGCGTGAGTATCGTCCCCGCCTTCCCGGCGGCCGCGTACCTCGGCATCAGGACCACCATGTTGATGACCGAGCTCCACACCGCCCACACGACCCATCCGACCAGCGCCCCGAGCCAGACCCTGCGGGTGTTCACAATCGCCATCACCCACCTCCTCCGGAACGATTTGCGTCAGCGTAGCACCGCGCTGTCGGCGGCGAGCGTTCGGCGACGGCGGCACGGCGCCGCCCACCGCTGCTAAGCTCGCGCCGTGCCCCGTCCGGTACGGACCGAACCCGCTGCGGCCGCGCGAAGGCCGTCGATCCACGTCGCGCTCGTCCATCCCGAGATCGCGTGGAACACGGGCAACGCGGGCCGCACGTGCCTGGCCGCCGGTGCTCAGCTCCACCTCGTGCGGCCGCTGGGGTTCTCCCTCGACGAGCGCGAGGTGCGGCGCGCCGGCGTCGACTACTGGCCGCGGGTCGACCCCGTGGTCTGGCAGGACTGGGCGGCGTTCGAGGCCGCCATCCCGGGGCTCGGCGCGCCGTTCTTCTTCTCCGCCGAGGCGCCGCGCGACGTCTGGGATGTCGCGTTCCCTGCCGACGCCGTGTTGATCTTCGGGCGCGAGAGCGGCGGCCTGCCCGAGGAGCTGCGCCGGCGCCACCTCGAGCGCTTCGTCTCGATCCCGATGGCGGACACCACAATGCGCTCCCTCAACCTGTCCACGGCGGTGGCCGTCGTGCTCTACGAGGTCTTGCGCCAGCGGCGGCCCGGCGCCCCCTGAGGCGCCCGCGACCGGCCACGCACGTTCGCAACTGCGCCCGCGCCGGCGCGTATCATGCTCGACGCGGGCCCCCCCCGCAGGTTCGCCCCTGGAGGTCGCCATGAAACGTCGTTACGTCTCGATGGACCGTGCCCTCGCCATGGACCGCCGCGAGTTCGTGAAGGCCGCCGGGAGCGCGAGCGTGGTCGCCGCCGGCCTGGTCCTGGGCGGGGCGGCGCTGGGCGAAGACGCCACGAAGCCGTCCGAGGTGGAGACGAACATCGCCGACTTCCTCAAGGTGCCGAAGGGGCCGCACGGGTTGCCCGGGCCGTTCCCGGGCAGGGTGGTGAAGGTCACCGACCCGCGTTCGCTGGCCGGCGACAAGGTCGACGCCAAGGTCGTGCACGGGATGTTCGAGCGCGGCGTTCGCGAGTTGACCGGCGCGCGCATGAAGGCGAGCTTCGCGATGTTCTTCGCGCTCGACGACGTGGTCGGGCTCAAGGTCAACCCGGTCGGGGCGCCGCTCATCCACACCAAACCGGAGCTCGTCGACGCGGTGATCCGGTGGCTCGTCGACTGCGGTCTGCCCAAGGCCAATATTGTGATTTGGGACCGCTTCGGCCCGATGCTCAAGGATGCCGGGTTCACCGCCGAGCGCTTCCCCGGCGTCGGGATCGAATCGCTGCAGACGATGGACGAGTCGGGCAGCCGGTGGCGCGACGAGCACGGCAACCACGTCTCCGCCGCCAACTTCGACCTCGACGCGTACTACCTCGCGAAGGGGATCGTCGGCAAGAGCGTGCGCGGCTACAAGGACGATGAGTTCTACCTCAACCAGCACGTCTTCGCCGGGGAGCGCTCGTACTTCGGCAAGCTCGTCACCCGGCGGCTCACCAAGATCGTGAACCTCGCCGCGTACAAGAACACGGGCAACGGGATCTCGATGGCGACCAAGAACCTCGGCTACGGCTCGCTGTGCAACACCGGCCGCCTGCACGCTCCGCTCGGCTTCCGGGTCAACACCGAGGTCCTGGCGGCGCCGCCGATCCGGGAGAAGCTCGTCCTCAACGTCACCGACGGGTTGCGCGGCCAGTACGAGGACGGACCCGACAAGAACGAGAAGTTCGTCTACCCCAACGCCTCGCTGTACTTCGCGACCGACCCGTTCGCCCTCGACGCGATCTGCCAGCGCGAGATCGTCGCCAAGCGCCGGGCGATGGGGATCGCGGTCAACGAACACCCCCGTTTCACCGAGTACCTGGCGTACGCGGAGAAGCTCGGCCTCGGCGTGGCCGATCCGGCGCGGACCACGCTGGTGCGCGCGTGAGGGTCGCGGCGCTCGCCGTTGCTGCGCTGTCCGTCGCCGCGGCCGCAGCGGCGGCCGGCGATGCCGACCTGCTGCCGCCGTCCGGGTCGCTCTCCGGCTGGACCAGGGCCGGCGAGGCTCGGGTCTTTACCGGATCCGACCTGTACAACCACATCGACGGCGGCGCCGAGATCTTCCTCGAGTTCGGGTTCGCGGCGGCGACGGTCCAGCGCTACACGCGCGGCGGCGAGGAGGTCGTGGTCGAGTGCTACCGCATGGACGACCCCGACGCGGCGCTCGGGATCTACCTCGGCAAGTGCGGGTCGGAGACGCCGGCGCCGGGCCTCGCCGAACGTCACACCGCGGGCCGATACCAACTGCTGATGGTCCACGACCGTTACGTCGTGATCGTCGGCGACGGCACGGGCAGCGCCTCCGCGGCGGCCGCGCTCGTGGAGTTCGCCCGTGCGATCGCGGCGCGCCTCCCGGCGGCGCGCCCGGCCGACGCGCTCGGCGTTCTGCCGACGGCGCGACTGATCCCGGGCTCGCAGCGCATCATCCGGGGGCCGGTGGCGCTGTCGGCGCTCGTCACGCTCGGCGACGGCGACATCCTTCGGCTCGGGGGCAAGGTCTCCGCGGTCGCGGGGTCGTACGAGGGCGATGGAGGCCGGACCACCCTGATCATTGCCGACTACCCGGACGCCGCAGCCGCCGAGGCCGCGTTCTCCCACGTGGCCGGGCACCTCGACCGCGAGCTCGCGCCGGTGGCGCGAACGGAGGCGCGGCTCGTCTTCCGCGACCGGGACGGCCGGTTCGGCCTGATCGATCGCTCGGGCGCGCGGATGACGATCAGGCTGGGCCTCGGCAAGGTCCCGACACCGCCCTGAGGCCGCGCGGTGCCGCTTTCCGGCGCTAGACTTGCCGCGGAGGCCCCCCATGTCCGGTACGCTCATGCATCCCTTCGGCGGCATCGGCTTGATCTTGTTCCCCTTGGTCCTCCTTGCGTTCTACGCCCTCGTCGTGGTCGCGATCGTCAAGGTCTTCCAGATCTCGCACGACCTGAAGGAGATCAAACAGCGTCTCACCGGGAGCCCTCCAGCGTGATCCGGTCCGAGCCTTCCCGCGTCGCCCTCCGGCGATCCCGGCCGTGATCGCGGCGCTCCTCCTCGCGGCGGTCGTGCCACCGTTGGCGGCGGCGCCGCCCACGGACGACGACTCGGTCGGCGCGTGCGCCCGCGGGCGCGCGGCGCTCGCTTCCTGCCGCAGTCGGGCCGCCGCTCGCGACCTCGCGCCGGACCCGACCGCCGGCGACGCCGACGTCCAGCACTACGACCTCGAGATCGAGATTCGACCGTCGTCGGGATGGCTCGGCGGGCGCAACACGATTCGCGTGCGCGCGGTGAAGGACGGGGTGACGGCGTTCCGGCTGCGCCTCTCGGGTCGCTTCCGGATCAGCGAGCTGCTCGCGGACGGCGCCCCCGCGAGCTGGCGCCGGCTGGACGACACGACGGTCGAGGTCGGGTTGCCCAGGCCGGTCGCCTCCGGCGCCGAGTTCGTCCTCGAGGTCGCGTACGACGGCTACCCGTCGGCGGGCGGGTTCGGGGGGATCACGTTCGCGAGCCGCGGCGGCGCCCCGCTGGTGTGGACGCTCTCCGAGCCGTGGTACGCGTACACCTGGTGGCCCGCCAAGGACGACAACGGCGACAAGGCGACCGCGGCGCTGGCGATCACGGTCCCCGCCGGAATGTCCGTCGCGGCCAACGGGGTCGCGGCGCCGCCCGAAGCGGCCGGCGGCGGCCGCACGCGCTTCCGCTGGACGACCCGCTACCCGACGGCGCCGTACCTGCTGTGCTTCTCGGCGACCGACTACCGGACGTTCTCCGCTACGTGGTGGCACGGTGGGCATTCCGACCCCCGTCGAGTTCTTCATCTTCCCGGAGCACGACACCCCGTCCAACCGGGACCGCTGGCTCGAGAGCCTCTCCATGCTCGACGCATTCTCGACGCTTTTCGGCGCCTACCCGTTTGCCGAGGAGAAGTACGGCATCTACGAGTTCGGTTTCCCCGGGGGGATGGAGCACCAGACGATGACGGGCCAGGGACGCTTCGACGAGGCGCTCACCGCCCACGAGCTCTCGCACCAGTGGTGGGGCGACCTCGTGACCTGCGCCACCTGGCACGACGTCTGGCTCAACGAGGGGTTCGCGACCTACTCGGAGGCGCTCTGGCTCGAACGTCAGGCAGGCGGCGACGGCGCGCAGGCCCTCGCCGGGGCGATGGCGGCCCGGCGGCCGCAGCGGGTCGACGGCAGCGTGTACGTGGACGACGTCGGCAGCGAAAGCCGCATCTTCTCCAAGGACTTCAGCTACCTCAAGGCCGGATGGGTGCTGCACATGCTGCGGCACGTGCTGGGGGACGAACGCTTCTTCGCGACGCTCGCGGCCTACAGGAACCTCTACGCCTACGCCGCCGCCACCACCGAGGACTTCCGCACCGTGGCCGAGACGTCCTACGGGAGCAGCCTGGTCTGGTTCTTCGACCCCTGGCTCTACGGGATCGGAGCGCCATCCTACCGTTTCGGCTGGCGCGAGACGACCGCCGGCGGAAGGGACTGGGTCGAGCTGTCCGTGGCCCAGACCCAGGACACCGGTTGGCCCACGTTCGCGATGCCGATCGACGTCCGTGTGACCTCGGGCGACCGCGACGCCACCCACGTGATCTGGAACGTCGCCCGCACGCAGCACTTCCTCCTCCCCGCCGCCGGGCGCGTCGATGCGGTCGCGCTCGACCCCGGCGGCTGGGTGCTGGCGAGCGACGTGACGGCGGCGGCGTTCGCCCTCGGTCCGCCTCGCGTCGTGGCGACCGACCCTGCTCCCGGCGCCCGCGTGCCGTCGGCGTTCGTCGCGGCGGTCCGAGTCGTCTTCCAGGAGGACGTTGTCACGCGCGCGGCCGACTATTGGCTCGCGGGCGCGACCGTCGGTCCCGTGCCGTGTGCGTTCGCGTACGACCGCGGCGGCGCGACGGCCACGCTCACGCCGGCCCACCCGTTGGCGCCCGACCGCTACACGCTGACGATCGCCGACACGGTCGTGGACGCCGCCTCGGTCCAACCGCTCGACGGCGAGGTCCGCACGGCCGACGACCCCGGCGCATTGCCGAGCGGGGACGGCCGGCCCGGCGGCGCGGCGGTGATCCGGTTCGACGTGGCGCGCGCCCCCCGCCGACACCTCCCGCGCCTCACCCGCTAGCCACCCCGCTCGCGCGGACCGCACCGGGCCCCGGTGCGTGCCGGCTCAGGAGGGCGTTGGCGGCGACGCGGCCGACCAGGATCGCGACGGCGGCGGCGACGGCGCCGACGGCGTCGAACGCCGCCACCCCCACCGCGAGGACCGCGATGATGCCGCTCACCTCCACGGCGGTCGCCCAGGTGATCCGCGCCGTCTGGCGCGCGTGCACCAGGAGCGAGCGTTGGAACGAGAGCAGCACCTCGAGGGCCGGCATGATGGCCAGGACCCGCAGCGGGGTGAGCGCGAACCTGCTCAGCTCCCTCGACAGCCCGGAGACCACGGACAGCCACCACGAGGCGAGCGGTGAGAACGCCACGACCGCGAGCGCGCCGGCCGTGCCGAGGGCGAGCAGCCCGGCGAAGCGGCGTAAGGCGGCGAAGCCGCGGCGGTCGTCGCCGAGAAGGGCAATCCCCACCTCCTGGTAGGCGACGCCGCCGCTGCGGAACACGAACACCATGGACGCGACGACCGGCCAGATCGCGAGCGAGTCGAGGGCGGCGCGGCCGCGCCCGAGGAAGAACGTGACCAGGGGGTTGACGCCCAGCGTGAGCATCGAGGTGAGGGCGAGCGGCGCGTAAAGGCTGAGGATCGCCGGCGTCGTCAGCGGCCCGACGGCCGGCCGCGGTTCGGCGTCGGCGAGGAGGCGCCGCACGGACGCCCGCGCCATGAACCGGCTCGCCACCGCCTCCGCAGTCACGCCGGCGGAGAGCGCGGCCGCCCCGACGAAGGCGCCCGGGATCGACGTGCTGGCGTACAGCGCGATGGCCGTGATCGCCATCGCCAGCACACGGACCACCGTCCCGTAGGCCACGCGCCGGGTCAGGTTGGCGCGGATGAGAATCCCCTGGTAGAAGCGGCGGTAGCCGATTGCGGCCGGCCAGGGGACGAGGATCGCCGTCGCGACGTGGGTGAGGGCGGCGACCTCGTGCGGGAGGCCGATGAGGCGTTCGGCGAGGAACCCGAAGACCGGCGGCACGAGGACGAGGCCCATCACGAGCGTGATGACGGCGTTGAGGGTGTAGGCGAACCGGCGCAGGGCGAGGAACGACTGGCGGTCGCTGACGAGCGCGACGCTGGCGCTCATCATCATGATGATCGGCGCCTCGTTGAGCATCGCGAACGAGAACGCCACCCCGAACGCCGCCAGGTTGAACTTGGCCTGGCCGAGCCGCGCGATCACGGCCGCCAGGAACGGCCCCTCGATCGACATCATCAGCCAGGTCGCCGCCAGCGGCGCCCAGAACCGGAAGATCCGGCCCACGGTCAGGGTCTGAGGCTGCTCCACGCTCGCGACCGGGATGGCCGGCTCTGCGACATACGAGGCCACCCCGGGCCCGCGGCAGGATAGCGCGTGCCCCCCCGCGGCCAGGGTCGTCCGCAACCGCAACGGCGTTTCGGGGAGACGCCGCGCGACGCGGTCAGGCTTGCCGCTCGTGCCGCAGGCCGCCCGTCCGCCGGGCCGACCCCCGGGCGCCTCGGTCGCTACCGATAGCGGATCGCGACCGCGATGATGACCCGGCCGAAGATCGGCGAGGCGGTGCGCCCCCACCACGGGCCCTGGACGATCGTCCCGACACGCCGGGTCCGGTCGTAGACGAGCACCGCGGCGTCCGCGCCCAGCTTGGCGGCCTCGACCCGGATCGCCTGTTCAATCTCGGCCACAGGGGGGCTCCCGGACGGCTCGACACGCACCTCCCCGAGACGCTCGTGAGGACGGACCGGCGCGCGCCGCAACAGGACGACCCCCGAGGGCTCGGTCGGGGCGACGGTTGGTGCGCCGACGTACCGCATGGAGGAGATCGAAACGGTGCTGCACGCGGCCAGCGTCACCACCGCGCCGAGACCGAGCATCGCCAACGCCACGCTACGCCACCGCACGCCAGTCATACCGATACCCTCCTCCGTCGTCCCGCCACACGCTACGACGACCACGGGTGCCGCATGGTTGACAGGGCTAAGGGCCAGGGCCTCCGTCCCGGCGCCTGTGCGCCGCATCACGGCCGCGCCCGGTTCCGCCCCCGATCTCATGATACTGGAAATGAGTCTCTACCGCGACTGCGTTCCCACCGGCAGCCGCCGCAGAGGTCGAGGGAGCAGGGTCAGGGGGTCGGGCGGGACGGTCCGATGAGGTGCGACGGGGAGGGCGACATGAGAACGGCGCGAACGTGGGTCCCTGCGGCAATCGTGGTTTCCTTGACGGCCCTGATCGCGGGGTGCGCCTCGACGGCCGTCAACGACAGGCGGTGGGAGGGCCACCGCATCAACGAGCTGGTCGCCAGCATCGGCCCGGCCGACCGGATCATGGCGTACCCCTACGGCGGCACTCTCTACATCTGGGAGGCCCACGGGACAGGCGTCGAAGCGCCGGACATCGACAGCGCCGACAGCGCACCCCAGCTCGCGGACTTCGTGGCCTCGCGGGTCTTCCTCGTGGACGATAGCGGCATCATCGTCCGCACCCAATTCGAGCGGGCCAGCGTCGCTCCGCAGCAGCACGCCGGCGATCAATGACCGCCGATCACGAGACCTGAGGGCCGCCGCGGCGGCCTTCAGCCCGGGCTCACTCCAGCACGTGGATGTTCTTCCGCGCGCAGATCTCCTTGAGCTGCCTCGGCCACACGGTGACGCTCACCTCGCCCAGGTGGGCCTTCTTGAGCAGGTACATGAGCGTGCGCGACTGCCCGATGCCGCCGCCGACGGAGAGCGGGATCTCGTCGTTGAGGATCGCCTTGTGGTACGGCAGCTTGAGGAAGTCGAGCTGGCTCGAGAGCTCCAGCTGGGTCTTCAGCGTGCCCTTGGTGACGCGGATGCCCATCGAGGACAGCTCGTGGCGGCGCTTGGTGACCGGGTTCCACACCAGGATGTCGCCGTTGAGGCCGTGCGTCGATTTGCCCGTCTCGCCCGAGGTGTCCGTCACCCAGTCGTCGTAGTCCGCGGCTCGCATCTCGTGCGGGTAGCCGTCCGCGAGCACCCACCCGATCCCGATGATGAAGACGGCGGGGTAGCGCTGCAGGATCTGCGTCTCCCTCTGCTTGCGGGGAAGCTCCGGGTACATCTCGAGGATCTCTTCCGCGTGGAGGAACTTGAGCTCGTCGGGCACCTCCGGGTAGCGGCCCTTGAGCTTGGGGAAGAGCTCGTACGCGTGCGCCTGCGCGCCGCGCAGCACTTTCCAGATCCTCTTCACGACGTCCTTGAGGAACTCGAGGTTGCGCTGCTCCGGCGTCATCACCCTTTCCCAGTCCCACTGATCGACGTACGCGGAGTGGTCGTGGTCGAGGAAGTAGTCCTTGCGAACGGCGCGCATGTCGGTGACGATCCCTTCCCCGACGTTGCAGCCGAATTCCTTCAAGGCCATCCTCTTCCACTTGGTGGCCGCCTGCACGACCTGGGTGTCGATGCGCTTCGGGAGGCCGAGCCCGCAGGGGAACTCGATCGGCGTCCGAGATCCGTCGCGGTCGAGATAGTCGTTGACGCCGCTCTCCTTGCTGACGATGAGCGGGACCTCGACCCGGAACAGGTTGAGTTCCCGGCAGAGGCCGTCCTCGATGTACCGCTTGATCGAGGTGATCGCGATCTGCGTCTCTTTCGGGGTCAGGATCGAGCTGTAGTCGCTAGGAAGGACCTTGTCGACCTCCTCGTAGGTGCTGATGCCGGGTCCCGCCAGGTCCGCCTTCTTGTCCGCCATTGCGTGTCGTCCCCTTTCGTCGTCGGTTTCGAGATTTTTGGGAAATCCGCCTCGCGTCGCCCCGCGTGCGGGGGCAAGCGAGTCTATTCCTCCCCGGGCGCGGCACACAAGAGGCGAGCCGGAGGGCGGATCGGGGGCGGCCGCGGTCAGCTCGCCGCGGCGAGGATCTTCCGCTGGACGGCGATGTTGTCGCGGTGGCCGGTGAGGCACGCCGTGACCCGACCGCGGATCGGGTAGCCGAGCAGGTAGAGGTCGCCGATGACGTCCAGGATCTTGTGGCGGACGAACTCGTCGGGGAAACGGAGCTCGGTGTTGATGACGTTGTCCTCCCCGATCAGGATGCAGTTGTCGAGGCGGCCCCCCGAGCCGAGCCCGAGCTCCGCCATCATCGGCAGGTCGCGCATGAACCCGAACGTACGCGCGGGGGCGATATCCGCCTTGAACGCGGCGAAGCTCGAGAGCGTGAAGTCGTAGAACTGCTCGCCCACGGGCGGCGGGTAGCGGAGCCGGTAGGCGACCGAGAGGACCTCGGCCGGCTCCACTACGAGGCTCTTGCCGCCGCTCCCGTCGAGCTCGTACCGGCGGTCGATGACGAGCTCCTTGCGCGGCGCGTCCTGATCCTCGATGCCGATCTCCTCCAGGCGCTCGCAGAAGGCGAGCGCGGAGCCGTCGAGGACCGGGATCTCGCCGTGCACCTTGACGAGCAGGTTGGTGATCCCGCAGGCGTGCAGGGCGGCGAGCAGGTGCTCGACCGTGCGTATGCTCTCGCCGTCGCGCGAAAGCGTCGTCGCGTATTCGGTCTCGGCCACCGACCCGAGGTGGGCCGGGATCTGGGTACCCTTGGGCAGCGTCAGGAAGTGGACGCCGCTGTTCGGCGGCAGGGGCAGCATCGCCATCCCGGTGCGGCGGCCCGAGTGCAGCCCGAGCCCGTAGATCACCGTGCTCGACCCGATCGTCCGCTGCGGCGTCGAGCTTACACGCAGCAGGGGAAGCTCCGGCGGCGGCAGGAACTGGCGGGCGGGCTCGGGCCCCTTGCCGAGATCGAGCTGGGCCGCGCCGGCGCCCTTGCTGGCCAGCGCACCGGTCAACGCCTCCAGGACCCGGCTGTAGGCGAGCGGTTTCTCCAGGTAGTCGTAGGCGCCCATCTTGATCGCCGTGACCGCCGTGGGTGCGGTCCCGTGCCCCGAGATCATGATCACGGCGGCCGCGGGGTCGATCTCGCGGAGCGCCCGCAGCGTCTCCAGGCCGTCGCGGTCCGGCAGCCAGATGTCGAGGAAGACCACGGTGGGCCGGCGGCTGCGGTAGAGCTGGAGCGCTTCCTCGCCGCGGCCGGTGGTCAAGGTGCGAAACCCCTCGTCCTCGAGGATGTGCGACAGCTCGGTCAGGATCCCCGGCTCGTCGTCGACGATCAGCACGAGCGGCTTCATCGCCCGAAGTGTGCGGTGTTGCCCCCGCCCGGTCAAGCCTGCCGGGACCGACCGAGGGCGCCCGTCCCGCGCCGCCCGCGGATCGCGACCCGGAAGCGCCGCCGGGACCGCGCGGGGCTCAGTCGCCGTCGGCGACCGGCCCGGCGACGCGGAGCGCCCCGGGCAGCACGGTGAACGTGGCCGCGCCGGACGGGTACGTCTCGCCGTCGACGTCGAATGGGGGCAACGGCGCGGCCGGCTCGATGCGAAGCTCCCTGGCCCGGCGCCAGGAAACGGGCCGGGCGCGCATGTGGCGGCCGAGGTAGACCTGCGGCAGCCGCAGGAGCAGTTCCGGACCGGCGATCTCGGCCACGGCCACCACGTCGAAGAGACCGTCGTCGACGACCGCCGTCGGCGCGATGCGCATCCCCTTCCCGAACGTGGTCCCGTTGGCGACGGCGAGCAGGAACAGCGGCCCTTCGAAGAACGGCGCGCCGTCCGCCGAAACGCGGACCGGGACGCAGGCGTAGCGGCGCAGCGCGGCCAGCGTGGCGCGAAGGAAGGCGGTGCGCCCGCGCTCCGGACGCGCGTTGACGGCCTCGTCGACCATCCCCGATATCCCCGCCGAGGCGATGTTGACGAAGGCGAAGCTGCCGGCGGGGCCGACGCAACGCCCCGCGTCGACCGCCGTCGGCGCACCCAATAGCGCCCGGCGCAGCGCTCGATCCGGGTCGTGCGGGATCGAGAGCGAGCGCGCCAGGTCGGAGCCGGTCCCCGCCGGCACGATGCCGAGGGTGACCGCGGTCGCGTTCGCGTCGAGGAGCGCGTTGGCCACCAGGTGCGTGGTCCCGTCGCCGCCGACCGCCACCACGCGGTCGCACCCGGCCGCGACCGCTTCGCGGACGGCCAGGCGCGAGGCGTCGGCGCTCCCCGGCGTGACGACCCGCACCGCGGCGAGCCTCTCCGCCGCGGTCCGCACGCGCGCCCACAGTCCGCCGGCGCGACCGCCGCCCGCGGCCGGGTTCACGAGCACCACGGTCCCGCTCATCGCCCCTCCGGGGGCAGCCAGTTGCCGACGGCGCGGTCGAGGCGGGCGAGCTCCGCGTTCCAGCGCGCGACCGACCAGCCGGCCGCACGCCTGAGCAACGGCCGCAAACGCGGCGCCAGCTCCATGCAACGCCGGGGTTGCCACATCCCCAGGCGCACCCGGCGCAGCACGAGGTCCTCGAGGTGGACGACCCCGCCGACCCGGAGCTGCCAGAGGAGCTCGGCCCCGCAGAGGTCGAGCCCGTCGGCGAGCGGCCGCAACGCATCGGGCGCGGAGACCGCCGCCGGCAGGGCGAGCGCGCCCAGACGGCGGACCAGGCCGCCGGCGACCGCCTCCGTCACGCCCGATCCGGTCAATGCGGCCACGGTCGCGGTCGGGTCGCACCGCCAGGGCAGGGCGACGGCTTCGGTTTGAGGCGGGCCGGCGCCGTCCCGGCGTTCCTCCGGCAGGAGCGCCAGCGCGACGTCGACCACTTTCTCGGCCGTGGCGCGGAACGTCGTCAACTTGCCACCCGCGGTGGACACGAGCCCCCGCTCCCGCCACACCGCCTCTTCCCGGGACGCCTCGGAGGGGGTTGCCGCCCGGCTCGAGAGCACCGGGCGCACCCCGGCGAACGCGCCGCAGACGTCCGCGGCCGTCAAGCCGGCCGACGGGAACACGTGCGCGGCGGCGCGCAGGAGATAGGCGGTCTCCTCCGCCGTCGGGCGCGGATCGTCGAGCGGACCGTCGTGAAAGACGTCGGTCGTTCCGACGAGGGTGCCTTCCGGGTGCGGCACCGCGAAGACGGGCCGGCCGTCGTCCGGGGAGAGCGAGGTGACCGCCACGTCGAGCGGCAGCCGGGTGCGGGGGAACAGCACGTGCGCCCCGCGCGACGGGCGCAGCCGGGGCTTGAGCTCGCGGGCCAGCGATCGGACCTCGTCGGCCCACACCCCGGTCGCGTTGACCACCACCGAGGCGCGCACCTCGTGAACCCGGCCCGTCTCCAGGTCGGACACGCGCGCGCCGACGATCCGGCCTCCCGCCCCTTCGAGCAGCTCATCGACGCGGGCGTAGCTGACCGCCACGCCGCCGGCGAGCACCCCGGCCGCGACGGCCGCGAGAACGAGCCGCGCGTCGTCGGCGACCGCGTCGTCGTAGAGCAGGCCGAAGCCGAGTCCGTCGCGGGCGAGCAGCGGCACCAGACCGGTCGCCGTCGCGGCATCCACCCGCTCGTGGTGGTGGCGCACAGGGGTGAGGTGGTCGTACATCGAAAGGCCGAGGTCCACCTGCCACCCCGGCGTGATGTCGTCGTCGTACGACGGGTACAGGAAGCGCACGGGCCAGACCAGGTGCGGGTTGGTCATGGCCAGCAGGTCGCGCTCCCGGCACGCCGTGCGCGTGATCCCCAGTTGCATGCGGCGCAGGTAGCGCAGCCCGCCGTGGATCAGCTTGGAGGACCGCGACGAGGTCGCGGAACCGAAGTCGCCCTTTTCCACCAGCGCCACCGAGAGGCCGCGCAGCGCCGCGTCGTGCAGGATCCCGGCGCCGGTGATCCCGCCTCCGATCACCAGGATGTCGAGCGGCGCCCCGAGCCGCTCCCAGGCGCGCTCCCGCCAGCCCGGGGGGAACACTACGCCGCCCTCCCGCCGCCCGCCGGCGGCGACTCGCCGCGAACCGTTGCCGGCAGCAACACGCCCGGGTTGAGCACGCCCTCAGGATCGAAGGCCGCGGCCAGGGCCCGCAACGCCGCCACGCCCTCCCGCCCGTTCTCGCGTTCCAGGTAGGCCGCGTGCATCGTCCCGACCCCGTGGTGATGGGTGAGCGTCCCGCCGTGATCCAGCAGCGCCTCCGTCGCCGCGCTCTTGAGCGCGCGCCACTGGGTCAGTTCCCGCCCCTTGGCGAGCGGCCACAGGAACGTGAAGTAGAGCGAGGCGCCGTCCGTATAGGCGTGCGAGATGTGGCACAGCGTGACCGCCGCGAAGCCGCCGGCGGTCCCTGCGGCAAGGATCGCCTCGCGAACGGCGACGTGCAGTTCGGCGACGTTCGTCCACGTCGTCGCGGTCTCCAGCGTGTCGACACCCCAGCCGGCCGAGAGCAGCGAGTCGCGCAGGTACGGCTGGCGAAACCGCTCGGCGAGCCAGCGCCGCCACCCCGAGCGGCCGAGCGCGAGCCCGCCGGCCTCCCGCCACGCGCGCGCGGCCGCCTGGCGCGCGAGCGTGACCTCCTGGGCGCCTCCGTCCCATTCAGCGAGGAGCAGACAAGGGTGGCGGAACCGGCGCAGGCGGAGAAGCACGTCCCGGGCTCCCGCCGACAGCCGGGGAAGCTCGACGAGCGCGAACCCGAACGCGGTCTCCTCGACGTCGGACAGCCGTAGCATCTCGGGCACCGGACCGTTCTGCACCAGCTGCCGGCACACGTCGACGCCGGCGGCCCAACCCGGGAGCAGCACGGCGACGCCGTCGCGGTGCTCGGGCTGGGGACGGACCCGCAGCGTCACCTCGGTGATCACGCCAAGCCGCCCCTCGCTGCCGATCACGAGCCGGCGCAGCTCCGGGCCGGCGGCCGACGCCGGCCGGGCCGGGAGCCGCCACGGCCCGCGGGGGGTCGCGAGCTCGAACCCCGCCGCAAGGTCGTCGATCTTGCCGATCCCGGTCGAACGGTGGCCCGCCGAGCGCGTCGCCACCCAGCCGCCCACGGTGGACAGCTCGAACGACTGCGGCTCGTGGCCGAGGCGCAGCCCGTGCGGTGCGAGCGCCGCCTCCACCTCGGGCCCCAACGTGCCGGCGCGGAACGTCGCGAGCTGTGAGGGCGCGTCGAGCGCGGCGAGCCCCCGCAGACGATCCAGCGCGAGCACGACGGTCGGCGGGCCCCCCGCGGACACGGTCACGCCGCCGACCACGCTGGTGCCGCCGCCCCACGGGATCACGGCGAGCCCCGACCGGGCCGCGGTCCGCAGGAGCCCGGCCACCTCCTCGGCGTCGGCCGGGAAGCAGACGGCGTCCGGGCAAGCCGCGACCGTTCCGCTGCGCAGCGCCACGAGGTCCGGGAACGACATGCCGCAGGCGTGGCGCAGGCGCACCGGCGCGTCGGTCAGGGTCGTTGCCGCGAACGACGGCAGCGGTCGCGGCGGCGGGATCGAAACCTCGTCCTCGCGCACGGCCGGCAACGGGTCACCGGCGCCGAGCCGGACTCCGAGCCAGGCGCGTGCCGGCTCGGGCACGGGGACGCGCTCGTCGGTGAAGCCCCACCCGTTCCAGCGCCGCTCCCGCTCGGGCATCTCGAACGATCCTAGCGCAGCTCGGCCGCGCCTGGGCCGGCCGACGGCCGCATGCCCGGCGACGTTCCGGCGCCCCTCACTTCGTCTTGACCGGATCGGGCGGCCGCGCCGGCAGCTTCTTCCCGCCCGCCGCGATGGCCTTCATCACTTCGGCGACCGCGCGCTCGAGCTGCGGGTCGCGCCCGGCGAGCACCGAGGCCGGATCGTTCTCCACGACGATGTCCGGGGCGACGCCGTGCCCCTCGATGATCCACGCCCCCTCCGCGGAGGCCGTGCCGCTCTCGGGCACGAAGACGGCGCCACCGTCGACGAGCGGCCCGTGGTCGTCGATCCCGACGACGCCGCCCCAAGAGCGCTTGCCGATCAGCGGGCCGAGGCCGGCCTGGCGGAACATGTAGGGAAAGATGTCGCCGTCGGAGGCCGAGGTCTCGTTGAGCAGGCACGCCATGGGCCCCACGAACGTCGCCGGCGGGTACGTCTCGGTGTCCTCGCTGGTGCGCGAGAAACCGGTGCCCAGTAGGGCACGGCGGAGGCGGTCGATCAGCATCGCCGAGACGTTGCCGCCGCCGTTGCGGCGGTCGTCGACGACGAGTCCCTCCTTGCGGAGCTGCGGGTAGTACCACTTGATGAACTCGCGGATCCCGTCCTCCCCCATGTCGGGCAGGTGGATGTAGCCCACTCGGCCGCCCGACAGCGCGTCCACGCGCGTTCGGTTGCCCGCCACCCACTGCAGGTAGCGGAGCTCGACCTCGCTGCTGACCGGCTTGAAGGTCACGGTCCGCGCGCCCTTCGCCTCGGGAGAGTCGTTGACCGTCAGCGTCACGGGCCGGTCCGCCTTGTTGCGCAGCAACCGGTACGGATTGTCCGTGCCCCTGAGGTCCTCGCCGTCCACCGCGAGCACGTAGTCGCCGACCTTGGCGTGCACCCCGATCTCGGTCAGCGGCGCGCGGTAGCGCTCCTCCTCGTTCTGGCCCGCGAGGATCTCCGCGATCCGGTAGCGGCCCGACGTCCGGTCGAGCTCGAAGCGGGCGCCCGGCAGCGCGACCTTGGGGCGGGGCGGAACCTCGAAGTCGCCGCCCTCGATGTAGGCGTGCCCGATGTTGAGCTCGGCCACCATCTCGCCGAGGACGTAGTTCAAGTCGGAGCGATGCGCGACGTACGGCAGCAGCGCCCTGTACCGCGCCCCGAGCGCGCTCCAGTCGTAGCCGTGCATGTTGGTGACGTAGAAGAAGTCCCGATACCGGCGCCACACCTCGTCGAAGATCTCGGCCCACTCCTCGGCCGGGACGCGGTCGACGTAGAGCTCCTTCGTCGAGACGGGCTTCCTCGCCTCCTTGCTGTCCTTGGACTTGGGGTCCACGTCGACCAGCGTGTAGGCACCGTCCTTCTTGACCAGCGCCTTGCGGCCGTCGCGCGAGAGCGCGAAGTCGTCGGCTTCGTCGACGAGCGTGGTGAGCTTGCGATCGTGCAGGGAGAACACCACGAGCGAGGACGCCGGTTCCGCCTCGCGCCCGTAGTACGGCGCGCCGGTCCGCAGGGCGACGAGGTACTCGCCGGTCGCGACGAGCCCGGCATAGTTGTCGGCCTCCACCGGCACGCGCGCCACACGCTCCGCGAGCCCCTCGAAGTCGATCTTCACCGGTTTGGGCTTTTCGACCGCGGAGCTCTTCTCGGTCCCCTTCTCCTTGGCGGCGTCGGGCGCCGGCGCTCCGGGCATCTCGATCTTGACCTCATCGCTCTCGGGCGGGAACGGGTTGGGTGCGTCGCTCGCGAGCGCGAGCGCGAAGATCCCGGTCGTACGGTTGGTCGCGAAGCTCCACTCGACGGTCGAGAGCTGCGGCGCGAACTCGCGGTCGGAGAGGAAGTACAGGTATCGGCCGTCCGGCGACCAGCTCGGATGGACGGCGTTGAACATCGCGTCGGTGACGCCGTGGAGGGCCTTGTCCTGCAACGCCCAGATCGCGATCGAGCGGTACCCGCTGGGGTTGGCGAGCGAGAACGCGAGGAACGCGCCGTCCGGCGACCACGCGTAGTCGCGGAGCGAGCCGCGACGGTCCTTGGCGGCCTCGACGAGGGCGCCGTCCGCGACGCTCGCGACCCAGAGGCGGCCGTCCTTGTCGGAGAAGGCGATGTGCGTGCCGTCCGGCGACCATTCCGGCGCGTAGCGCATCGCGCGGCCGCCTTTGGTGAGCTGACGCGGCGAACCGGAGCCGTCCTGGTCGACGAGCCAGACCTCCTCCTCGCCCGAGCGGTCGGAGATGAACGCGATCTGGCGGCCGTCGGGCGACCAGCGCGCCCACTTGTCGTGCCAGCGCGAGGAGTCGGTGAGGTTGCGGGTGGGGCCCTTCTCGATCGGCACCGTGAAGACGTCGCCGCGCGCGACGAACAGGGCTCGCTCCCCCTTGGGCGCGAGCGAGAAGTCTTCGACGAGCTTCTCCGCCGAGACCCGCGACGGCCGCATCGCGACGCCGTCGTTGGGCACCGCGATCGAGATCGCGCGGTCGGCGAGGCTCGCAGTTTCGAACACGTGCAGCTCGCCGCCGAGCTCGTAGACGATGCGGCCGGCGCGGTCGGCCGACGGCCAGCGCACGTCGGACGTCGTCGAGTGCGTCAGCTGGGTGGTCGCCTTGCTCGCGAGATCGTACCGGTAGAGGTTGAGCGTGCCGTCGCGGTCGGAGGCGAAGTAGATCGCGCCCCCGATCCACATCGGGTCGCGGTCGGTGCGCGGGTTGTCGGTGAAGTTGAACGTCGCGTGCGTCGCGAGGTCGAACACCCAGAGGTCCTCGGCCCACCCGCCCTGGTAGCGCTTCCAGGTCCTGAAGTCGCGGAACAGCGGCGAGTAGGCCACCCTGGCGCCGTCGGGGGAGAACGTGCCGGCGCCGGCCTGCGGCATCGGCAGCGGCACCGGGAGGCCGCCTTCGATCGGACACGGTGTACAGCCGCGAGTCGCCGAGGTCCCAGCCGTCGCGCAGCGAGCGGAAGAGCACGGCCTTGCCGTCCGGGGTCCAGCCGTAGACCTGGTTGTCGGTCCCCCAGCGCGGCGTCAGCGGGCCGCGCGCCGGGTACCAGGTGAGCTGCTTCGGCGCGCCTCCGGTCACCGGGATCACGTAGACCTGCTCGTCACCGTCGTACTGGCCGGTGAACGCGATCCACTTGCCGTCCGGCGAGAACTTGGGGTAGAGCTCGAGGCCGGGGTGGGCCGTGAGCCGGGCGGCCGCGCCGCCCGCCGCCGGCGCGAGCCAGAGGTCGCCCGCGTAGCAGAACGCGACCTCCTCCCCCCGGATGTCCGGGAAGCGGAGCAACTTGGTCTGCGCCGAGACGCCGGCGGCGGTTGCCGCCAGGACGAGCGCCCAGCCGACGAGCCCGACTCGCATCCGATCAACGCGCATGTTTCCTCCCAGGTTCCCTGCTACGGACCGCTCACTCGATAGTTTCCCGGCGCCTGTTTCCTACGGCAGCGGCAGGACGGCGCGCGCGATCGCCCAGAAGTGGGCCGCGGAGCCGGCCATTACGAACAGGTGGAAGATCTCGTGGAACCCGAATATCCCGGGGGCCGGGTCGGGGCGCTTGATCCCGTAGATCACCGCGCCGGCGGTGTAGAACAGCCCGCCGAGTCCGAACCAGAACAGCCCCACCCCGGAGATCCGGTGCAGCAGCGGCCAGATCGCGACGATCACCAGCCACCCGAGGCCGAGGTAGAGCGCAACCGACAGCCACCGCGGGGCGTTGATCACGAAGATAGCGACGAACATCCCGGCGAGCGCCAGCGTCCACACCGCCGCGAACAGCGACCACCCCCACGGACCGCGCAGCGGCACGAGGCAGATGGGCGTGTAGGTCCCGGCGATGAGCAGGAAGATCGCGACGTGGTCGAGTTGGCGGAGCACCACGCGCGCCCTCTCCGAGACCGGCAGAAGGTGGTAGAGCGAGCTCGCGATGTAGAGCAGGGCGAGCGACGCGCCGTAGACGATGAACGCCCCGAGGTGCCACCACTTGTGGTGGACGGCGGCGAGCGTGACCAGCACCGTCGCGCCGATCACCGCCGCCACGGCGCCGCCGAGGTGCGTGAACCCGGACACCGGGTCGCGCACCAGCCTCATCGGCGCGGCCTCGGGCCGACGCACGGGCGGGGGCTGAGGTCGGAAGCACGGACCCGCATTGTACGACCGTGCCGCCGGAGACCGACTCGCCAGAAACGCAGTACTGCCCGGCAGCCCTCGCTCGGCGGGAGTCAACGTCTGCACCGAGCCGCGCCGGCCCGCCGGCGCTCAGTTCGTGCGCCACCGCCCCGGCAGCAACGGTGCGGAACGTGCTGGTTGCCGGGTCGAGCAGCGCCAGACGACCGACCCCGTCGAGGAACGCAGTGGTCCCGATGCTGCCGGGAGTGGGAACGGTGGCAGCGCTGGAAAACCAGAACGACGTCAGGGGGGCGATACCCCTGCCCGAGCGAGGTGACGGTCCCGCTGTTGAGGTCCACGATATGGGTCGGGAGTCGCCACTCGAGTAGTGCTCGGCTTGCTCAACGTGTCGTGATCACGACCGGGTTCTCGGCGTCGGCTCGCCGCCGAGTCTCACTGCTCACCCCGGGCCCGATCTCGATCGTTCGCAGCAGCGCCCCGGCCGCGAGAACACGCGAAGCCGGCACCCTGCGTCGCCCGGTTCGGCGACGACGATGCGCCCGTCGGCGAGGATCGCCGCTCTGCACGCGACAGCGCCGCGCATGTCGCCAGGGTCGAGACCCGTGATCGCCGGTGCGCGCGTCGGCAGAGCGCACGATCGAGCCTCCGGACGCGCCCCGCCGCACCACCAACTATCGTGGCCCGTCTTGGGGTCGTGCAGGATCCCCCAACACCCACGATCGACCCAAGCCCGGCGATGCGGCCGGTCTCGTTCAAACTGCGTCGGTCGAGAGGTCCATCTCGAAGAGCCGCACGTCCACCCGCGTCGGACTTGGCGACCCTGCGGCCAGCGCGGCCGGCGAGGGAGAGCGTGTCCCGGCGCTGACCGAAGAACCCTCACGGAACCGGATCCGAGACCCTCCGGCAGCCGGACGCTTGCCAGCAGCCGCCCCGTGAGGAGTTCCATGACGGAGATCGTCTTCTGATCTCTGACCACGAGCCGCCGCCCATCGGGCGACAGCCCCAGCACCGACGTGTCGGGGCGCGCGAAGCTGATCCGGGTCGTGACCGGTGCGGAGGCGGGGTCGGTCAGGTCGAGCGTAACCAAGTCGCAGCCGGAATCGCTGAAGCTCGCGGGTGAAGACATCCAGCCGCGCGCGTCCCATCGTCGGCGAAACGGCAGGGGGGCCACCAACCGCGCGCGAGGCCAAGCGTGACGCTGCGACCGGATCCCGTGTCGTAGAGGAAGGACGGGGCAGTAGTCGCCCCGGCCGCGCGCCCGTCCCGCACACCACTATCCACTCGCCTTTCGCGGCGCGAGAATCCGTGCAGCTGATGCCTGCAAGGTCCGTCGGCCTCGCAGCGACGACCCAGCGGGAGTATCCGGCCACCGCGAGCAGCGGCGCGCCCGAGCGACGCTCCAGAGGACGAGCGACAGCACCCGGTGGCCGCGACGAATGTCGGTTCGGCCCACGCCACCTGGGCCCAGCCCGACGGCGAACAATGCGACGAAAACGACCGCCGTGAACACCACGGCACCGCGCATCGCTGCGTCGGAAGCGTCCGCGACCACGAGCGACCGCAAGGCCAGGCCGGCCATCACGATCACGCCGATCCCGAAGACCGCATCGACCGCCAGCAGCCACGGCGTGTGGGAACGCACCATGAGGGCGACCGCGTGAGCAAGGAGGATGAGCAACACGACAGCGGCCGCAGCGCCTGCGGCCGCTGCGGCATTGTCCACGTAACCGGCCGTCGCACCGAGGAGGTGGAACCCGCCGGAGGCCGCGACCGCCGGTCCGAGCGCCACGAGACCCGAGCCCATAGCCAGCATCCAGCACCCGAGCACCTTGCCGCCCCAGATCGCGGCGGCGGAGAGCGGCCGGGCGAAGAGGAACCCGTGGCGCCGTTCCACCAGCTCGCGGTTGATCATGCCGGCGCCCACCACCGTCGCCACGCCCATCGCGAATGCTCCGCGAAGATGACGGCCAACAGCTCACGGGCATCGCGGGCGTTGTGCCTGCCCAGCGAGGAGAAGACCGGGAGGAGGACGGCCATCAGGCCCGCGACCAGCGCCGCGGCGAGGACCATCCATCTCGCCTTCAGCTCCCGCGTGGCGACGACCAGCACGCCGCTCATCACCGCACCTCCCGCGCGTCATCCGTCCACCGCAACGAAGATCTCCTCGAGCGACATCCCTGCGGCCTACGGGCGCGGCCGTCGTCGGAGCACGCGCCGTCATGCGCTCGAACGCGCTCCTCCTCGAAGCGGGTAACGACGGTCTCAAGGCCCCAGCCGCCTTCGACCACGCCGAGCGCGCCGAGCGCGGCCAGTTCGTGGCCTGCGACGGCCGCCGTGCGGTGGGTGCTCGCGCCGAACCTCACCTTTCGGAAGCGGCCCTTGAGCGCCTCGAGGTCCTCGTCGAGCGCGAGGCGGCCGTCGATCAGGATCCCGATGCGGTCCGCGATCGTCTCGATCCCGGCGAGGTCGTGCGTCGTCAGGAACACCGTGGTGCCGCGGTCCGCGAGCTCGCCGACGAGCTCCTCGTAAAACGCCTTCCGCGCCACCACGTCGAGGCCGAGCGTCGGGTCGTCGAGGACGAGGAGTTCGGGTTGGGACGCCAACGCGAGGGCGAGGGCGAGCTGCCCCTTCTGGCCTTTCGAGAGCTTGCCGGCAGGCACTGATTCGGGGACATCGAACCGCGCGAGGCGCCGCCGCACGCCGGCCTCGTCCCACCTTGGGTACAGGCGTGCGCAGAACGAAGATGCCTCGGTCGCGGTCATCTCGGGCGGGACGTCGGGCTCCTCGGGCACCGCGCCGACCCTTGCCATCGCCCGCACCCGCGTGCTCCAGGCGTCCTCGCCGAACAGCATCGCCCGCCCCGCGGACGGTTTCTGCTGGCCGAGCAGGCAGCGGACGAGCGACGACTTGCCGGCCCCGTTGCGGCCCAGCAGCGCGTAGACGCGCCCCGGTGGGACCCTGAGCGTCACCCCGTCGGCCGCAAGGGTGCGGCCGTAGCGCACGGTGACACCCTCGAACTCGGCCACGGCCGTAGGCTGGTCACCCTCGCCCCTCATCGCTGCGCCCCTTTCCCGCCGCTCGCCTCGAAGTCGCTCCACACCTCTTCGAGCTCCGCGGCCGCGTGCTCCCTGCTCGCGCCGATCGAGGTCGCGAGTGTCGCGAAACGGGTCGCGCCCTCGCGGAGAACCCGCCGGCGCTCGTCTTCGGTCAAGCGCGGCGGCGCCTCGGCCACGAAGGTGCCCTCGCCGCGGCGGACCGTGAGGACGCCGGCGTCGGTGAGGCGCTGATAGGCCTTGGCGACCGTCGCCGGGTTGACCCGTAGCGCCTTCGCGAGCTCGCGGACGGACGGCGCCACGCGGCCGGGCCCCAGCGCCCCCGAGGCGACCAGCCGGCGGACGCCCTCTTCGATCTGGCGCCAGATCGGCGTCGGGTCGGAGGGATCGATCACGACCGTCCGTGTCATCCCGCCACCCTTCTCTGCGCGGCGCCTCGCGTATGCTGTACCACTGATGTAGTACAGTAATTCGCCATCATCGGATTGTCAAGCGCATTCTCCGGGACAAGGCCGAAGTGCTGTTGCGAGTGCGTGCTAGCATCTAACCATGCAGTCGGCTCCGAGCCGCCCGGGTGCGCGGGCGCGGTGCACGGCGCCCCACGGACGCCGCCGCTGGGACGAGCGGATCGAGCGTCCCACCTGCGCCCATCCCGCGACCGCCGGACGGCGATGAGCACCCCGAACCGGACCGCCAGGGGCGCCGGCGCGCCGGCGACCTCTCGCCTCCCCAAGGCGCCGGAGCCGGTCCCGGGCCACGTGCACCGCCAGCCGAGCCCGACGCGGACCCCGCACCGCATCATCGCGATCGGCGGCGGCAAGGGCGGGATCGGCAAGAGCCTCGTGGCCGTCACCCTCGCCATCGAGCTGGTCCGGCGCGGGCTCCGCGTCGTCCTGGTGGACTGCGACCTCGGCGGCCCCAATCTCCACAGTTTCCTCGGCATGGAGTACCCGCGCGAGACCCTCTCGGACTTCGTCCTGCGGCGGGCCGACAGCCTGGCCCAGCTGGTGGTCCCCACCCCGGTGCCGGGCCTCGGCTTGATCTCCGGCGCGCGCAACGCGATCCAGGTCGCCAACCCCCTGCACCAGCAGAAGCTCCGGCTGCTGCGTGCGCTCCAGCGGCTCGACGCCGACGCGGCGGTCCTCGACCTCGGGGCGGGCACCCACTACAACGTCGTGGACTTCTTCCTCCTCGCGCACCACGGCATCCTGGTCATCGTCCCGGAACCCACCTCGGTCGAGAACGCCTACCGGTTCTTGAAGGCGGCCTTCCTGCGCCGGGTCAAGGCGATGGACGCCGCGTTCGGAATCCGGGAGCTCATCCAGGAGGTGACGCAAGCGCGCGGCCAACGCCCGCTGGTCCCCGCCGAAATGGTGCAGGCCGTGGTCCAGCGCGACGCCGCCGCCGGTGCCGCGCTCGAGCGCGAGATGGCCACCTTCCGGCCGCTCCTCCTCGTCAACCAGGTGCGCGAGCCCAAGGACCTCACCCTGGGCGAAGGGATGTGCGAGGCCGCACGCCGGCTGTTCGGGGTCGAGCTGGCGTACCTCGGACACCTGGGCCACTACGAGCAGGTATGGCGCGCGGTACGCGCGCACCAGCCGATGTTGCTCGAGAAGCTTGGGAAGCCGTTCGCCCTCGACCTCGCGGCCGTGGCCGGGCGCCTCGTCGAGCTGCCGGTCGCCAGCGAGGCGCTGCCGTGAAGCCGTTCGGTCGCCAGACGCCATGGGAGCTGCTCGGGATCGCGCCCGAGGCGACGGTCGAGGAGGTGCGGCGCGCGTACGAGCGCCTCTCGTCCCAGCTCGCGCCCGGGGCGCTCGCGCTCTACTCCGTGGCGGATCCCTCGGAGCAGGACGCGCTCCGACAGCACCTGCGCGCCGCCTATCTCACGCTGCTGGCAGGGCTGGGAGGAAGCGAGGCGCCGGTGTTGCCGCCGACGGACGACCTCCCGCCGGCGAGCGTCGCCGCCTCCCAGGACGGCGACCGGAACCCGGAGTCGTCATCGGAACAACCGCCCGTGGTCGGCCCCACGACCGAGTTCACCGGCGACCTCCTGCGGCAGCTGCGGGAGGCGCGCGGTCTCACGCTCGCGGAGGTTGCCGGCCGCACCCGCATCCGGCAGGCGCTCCTGCAGCACCTCGAGTCGGAGTCGTTCGCGGCGCTGCCCGAGCGGGTGTTCGTCCGCGGGTTCGTGATGGCGTATGCCCACGAGCTGGGGCTCGATCCGGAGCGTGTCTGGGCGAGCTACGGCGCGCGCTGGCAGGCCGCCCACGACGGTCCCTGACGCACGCGGAACGCCTCCTGGAAACGAGGGGGGCATCTCCGGTCGCCTGGGGCCTTGACGCGGGCAACGGTCGCGCCTATATTATTACTCAATGGCGATTAAGTGATTGGAGCCTACGTCTCGGCCTCAATCGCCATCGAGGAGGACTCATGGCAGCGAAAGAGCTCACCCTGGACAACTTCAACGACACGATCGAGGGCAACTCGATCGTCCTCATCGACTTCTGGGCGTCGTGGTGCGGTCCCTGCCGGGCGTTCAAGCCGATCTTCGAGGCGGCGGCCGAGGCCCACCCCGAGATCGCGTTCGCATCGTGCGACACCGAGGCGCAGCAGGCGCTGGCCGCCGAGTTCGGGATCCGCTCGATCCCCACGCTCGCGATCTTCCGCGAGAAAGTCCTCGTGTTCGCCCAGCCCGGGATGCTGCCCGCCGAGGCGCTCGAGGACCTCATCGGCCAGGTGAAGGCGCTCGACATGGCCGCCGTCCACGCCCAGGCGGCGGAGCCCGGGGCGGCGGCGAACGGCTGAGCCGGCACGCCTTGACGGCATGAACGCCCCGCCTGTAGCGTTGCCGTCGGCAGGGGCCGGCAGCGCCCCGGAGGTCCTCGAACCCATGCAGGCGATCAACCGTCGTTCGACGGTCGGCGTCAAGGTCGGCCGCGTCCAGATCGGGGGCGGCGCGCCCGTCGTCGTGCAGTCGATGACCTCGACCGACACCGCGGACGTCGCCCGCACCGTGAAGCAGGCGCTCGAGCTGGCCGAGGCAGGCTCGGAGCTCGTGCGCGTCACGGTCAACCTGCCCGAGGCCGCGGCCGCCGTGTCCGAGATCCGCGCTCGCCTCGACGGCGCCGGGTGCGAGGTGCCGCTGGTCGGGGACTTCCACTACAACGGCCACACGCTGCTCCGCGACTTCCCCGCGTGCGCCGACGCCCTCGCCAAGTACCGCATCAACCCCGGCAACGTCGGCCACGGCGCCAAGCGCGACGAGCAATTCGCCGCCATCTGCAGGATCGCGGTCGACAACGGGAAACCGGTCCGCATCGGCGTCAACGCCGGTTCGCTCAACCAGGAGCTCCTGACGGCGAGGATGGCGGAGAACACCGACCGTGGGCTGGGCAAGACGTCGGAGGCCATCGTCAACGAGTGCATGGTGGCTTCGGCGCTGCAGTCCACCGAACTCGCGCTGGCGTCCGGGCTGCGCCGCGACCAGGTCGTGATCTCCTGCAAGCTCTCCCAGCCGCGCGAGCTGATCGCCGTCTACCGGGATCTCGCGGCCCGCACCGAGCAGCCGCTCCACCTCGGACTCACCGAGGCGGGGATGGGGATCAAGGGCCTCGTGTGGTCCGCATCGGCCATCGGCGTCCTGCTCGGCGAGGGGATCGGGGACACGATCCGGGTGTCGCTCACCCCCCGGCCGGGCGGAGACCGCCGCGACGAGGTCATCGCCGCGTGCGAGCTGCTGCAGGCGCTCGGACTGCGCGCGTTCAACCCTTCGGTGACCGCGTGCCCGGGGTGCGGACGCACCACGAGCAGCACGTTCCAGGCGCTCGCCGAACGCATCGAGAAACACGTGCGCGACAAGATGCCCGAGTGGAAGCGGGCGTACGACGGCGTCGAGACGCTGCGCCTGGCCGTGATGGGGTGCGTCGTCAACGGCCCCGGCGAGTCGAGGGCCGCCAACATCGGCATTTCCCTCCCGGGCACCGGCGAGGCCCCCTCGTGCCCCGTGTTCATCGACGGGCAGAAGTTCACCACGCTCAAGGGCACCGAGGAGCAGCTCGCCGTCGCGTTCGCCGCCCTGGTCGACGAGTACGTCGCCACGAAGTACCCGAGGACGCGGGCGATCGCCGCCCTTGGGTCCGCGGCCGGTGGCGCCGACGCTGCGCAGCCGATACCGTAAGCGGGCCCGACAACGGCGCCCGAGCGCCCCGCTCGAGCCCGCGTGGGCTACCATGGCGCGCGGAGGGCCCCATGATGCACGCCGCCGTCCTCGCCGCCCTGGCGCTCGCCGCGCCCCTGTCCGCCGTGCAGCCCGTAGCCTTCGACGACGTGTTCATCGACGTCACGCTGCGTGTCGACACCTATCACACGGGCAACGCGACCGAGGAGGTCGTGACCCTCGACCGCGTCCTCCGGCAGGGCCCCTGGGCCGGAAGTCGCCGCCACCTCACCGACCCGCTCGGCGTCGGGCGATACCTCGCCACGGTCGCCGACCCCGCCACCGGCACCCTACTGTACTCGAAGGGGTACGACAGCTACTTCGGGGAGTACCGGACGACCCCGGCGGCCGAGAAGGGCGTCCGGCGGACGTTCCACGAATCGGTCCTCCTCCCGTGCCCGAAGCGGCCCGTGCGGTTCGCCATCTCGGTCCGGCAGCGCGACGGCAGCCTAAAGGAGATCTTCACGAACGAGGTCGACCCATCCGCGACCTCGGTCGTGACGGCGCCGCCGGACGCGGGCGTCACGATCGTGAACGCCTGGCACAGCGGCGACCCCCACGCGAAGGTCGACGTGGCGGTCCTCGCCGAGGGCTACACGATCGCCGAGGAGAAGAAGTTCCGCGCCGATCTCGAGCGCTTCGTGGGGGTCTTCTTCCGCCAGGAGCCGTACGCCGGGCACAAGGACCGCTTCAACTTCTACGGCGTGTTCACGCCCTCCCAGGAGAGCGGGTCCTCGGAGCCGAGCTGGGGCCAGCACCGCAACACCGCCCTGGGCGCGACGTTCGACTCGCTGGGATCGGAACGCTACCTGCTGACCGAGGAGAACCGGCGGCTGCGCGACCTCGCGGCCCACGTCCCCTACGACGCGATCCTCGTCATGGTCAACTCCGCGCGCTACGGCGGCGGCGGGATCTACAACCTCTACTGCACCTTCACCGCCGACAACCAGTGGTCGCCCTACGTCTTCCTGCACGAGTTCGGGCACGCCTTCGCCGGCCTCGCCGACGAATACTACACGTCGTCGGTGGCCTACTCCGACTTCTACCCGAGAGGGGTCGAGCCCGACGCCCCCAACGTCACCGCGCTCCTCGAGCCGTCCAACCTCAAGTGGAAATCGCTCGTGACGCCCGGTACGCCGATCCCGACCCCCTGGGAGAAGTCCGAGTTCGATACCATGGATCTCGCCTACCAGAAGGTGCGGGAGCAGCTCAACGGCCGGATCGCGGCCGCCAAACGCGGCGGGGCGCCCCGGGCCGAGGTCGAGCGCATGCAGGACGAGGGGGAGGTCCTCTCGCGCGAGCACGCCGCGAGGGTCGACGCGTACCTCGCGAAATCGGCGTTCGTGGGCCAGGTGGGTGCGTTCGCGGGCGCCGGGTACGCGGCCGAGGGGCTGTACCGCCCGATGCTCGACTGCATCATGTTCACCAAGGGCGTCAAACCGTTCTGTCGGGTCTGCCAGCAGGCGATCCTGCGAACGATCGAGCACTTCGGCGAGTAGAGCCCGCGTCCGGACCGCCAGGGTGAAACGGCTCACCGGCAAGACCGTGCTCATCACCGGGGCCTCCTCGGGCATCGGGGCTGCGCTGGCCCGCGAGTGCGCGAGCCGGGGCGCGTCCGTGGCGCTGCTCGCGAGGCGCGCCGAGCGACTCGACGCTCTGGCCGACGAGATCCGCAGCGGCGGCGGCCGCGCCTTCCCCTTCGTTTGCGACGTCACCCGGGACGGCGATCTCGAACGCGCCGTGGCCGCCTCGACCGCCGAGTTCGGCGGCCTCGACGTCGTGGTCGCCAACGCCGGTTTCGGGGTCGCGGGCAGGTTTGCCGAGCTGGCGCTCGCCGACTACCGGCGCCAGTTCGAGACCAACGTCTTCGGCGTCCTGCTGACCGCCCGCGCCGCGCTCGACGAGCTGACGCGCACCCGCGGCGTCCTGGCGATCATCGGCAGCGTGGCGGGATACGTCGCGGCGCCCGGCGCCTCGGCGTACGCGATGAGCAAGGCCGCGATACGCGCGCTGGCCGCGGCGTTGCGCGGCGAGCTGGCGCCCCGAGGCATCGGCGTGGTGCTGATCACGCCGGGTTTCGTCGCGAGCGAGTTCCGCCAGGTCGACAATCGAGGCGTTCTCCACCCCGGCGCCCGCGACCCTGCGCCGGCCTGGCTCGTCATGCCCGCCGAGAAGGCGGCCCGCCGGATCGCCGGCGCGCTCGCGGGGCGCCGGCGGGAGCTGATCGTGACCGCGCACGGGAAGGTGGCCGTGGCCCTCGCCCGGTATACGCCCCGCCTGCTGGCGCGGCTCGTGAATCGAGGGCGCTTCTCTCGCCGGGAACCCGGCCACGGAACGCGCCCCGCGTGACGCCGAGTCGTTCGAGCGCGCGGCGATCGTGACGGCGCCCCGGCCGTGCCCGAGGGTGATCCCGGTCGCGATGTCGTCCGGCTTCCCGCCCCCGCCGCCGGCCCGGCTCCGGCGGCCCTCACTCGCCGATGATCTTGATCAACACGCGCTTGGCTCGCCGGCCGTCGAACTCCCCGTAGAAGATGCGCTCCCAGGGGCCGAAGTCGAGCTTGCCACCGGTGACGGCGACGACCACCTCGCGCCCCATCACCTGCCGCTTGTGGTGGGCATCGCCGTTGTCCTCTCCGGTGCGGTTGTGCCGGTAGCGCTGCGGCGACGGGTCGTACGGCGCGAGCTGCTCCAGCCACCGCTTGTAGTCCTCGTGGAGGCCCGGCTCGTCGTCGTTGATGAACACCGAGGCGGTGATGTGCATGGCGTTGACCAGACACAGACCCTCCTGCACGCCGCTCTCGCGGACCGACGCCTCCACGTCGCCCGTGATGTTGACGAACTCCATCCGCGCCGGGACGTCCATGGTCAGGTACCGGGTCAGGGACCTCACGCGCCACCTCCGCGCGCACGGTAACCCCGAACGCCGGCGCTCGGCGCCCCCGGTGTGCAGCCGCCACGGTCATCGTCGGTGAACGCCGCGATCTCCCGGCAGGCGTCGTGTGGGCGAGGTCACACGGCGACCCCTTGGCCGCCCCGCGCCGTCAACGGCCGGCCGCGCCGCGCGTCTGTGGGCGTGAAGGGAGGCACCCGTGATCGGACTCAGGGTTCTATGCGTAGGGGGGGCGGTCGCGCTGGCGGCAAGCCTGACGGCGGCCGCGGCTCGCGCCGATTCCACGATCCGGCAACGCAAGGACAACCAGCAGGACCGCATCGCCCAGGGGATCGCGAGCGGCCGGCTCACCGCCGGCGAGGCGACGCGCCTGGAGCGTCGCGAGGCGGGGTTGAACCGCGAGATCCGCGGAATGCGGCAGGTCAACGGCGGCGCCCTGACCCGCCGGGATCGCGCCCTCGTCAACCGCCAGCAGAACGGGCTCTCGCGCAACATCTACAGGGCGAAGCACAACGGAGCGCGGCAGCGGCCTTGAGGCGGGGGCAGGCGACCGCATCGGTCGAGCGCCCCCGAACCCCGGGGGCGCTCCCTTGTCTGCCGGCGAGACACGGTCTATTGTTCGGCCACCTGGAGGCCAACATGAAGCGGAAGCACGTGGTGCTGGCGTTGGCGACGTTCGTCCTCGGCGTGGTCGTGGGCGTCGCGGGCTCGGCCGGAAGCAAGGTGGAGAAGATGATGTACGCGGGGCAGAGCCCGAAGGACGCCGCGCTCGGCCTGCTGACCGTGGCGCTCAAGCAGGCGGGCAAGGGGAGCTGGGAGAACATCGGGGTCGGCCGGGTCTATTACCTCATGGGCGACAAGACCCAGGGCCAGGCGATCTTCGACCGGGTCTTCGCGGGCAAGGTCAAGAAGGACGACTGGCTGCGCCTGGGCCGCGTGTACCTCGAGGCCAAGGAGTGGGATCGGGCCAAGGACGCCTTCGAGAAGGCGATCGCGCTCGATCCCAAGGACGAGGGGAACCTCGTCGAGGTCGGCGCCTGGTACAACCTCCACGGCGACCGCGCCAAGGCGGAGGAGTACTTCGGCCGCTGCTTCGCCAGCAAGCCCGATGAGATCTGGTACACGGTCAACGCCGCCGGCTCGTACGTCGGCGTCAACCCGCAATAGCCGCCCTCACGCCGCGCGCTCGTCGGTGACGACCGTGCCGTCCTGGACGCGCACGACCCTGTGCGTGCGCCGCGCGATGGCTGCGTCGTGCGTGATCAGCACGAGCGTGTGCCCCTTCGCCCACAGCTCCTCGAACATCCCGATGATGTCCTTCCCGGACGCGGAGTCGAGGTTGCCGGTCGGCTCGTCGGCGAGGATGATGTCGGGCTCGCACGCGAGGGCGCGGGCGATCGCGACGCGCTGCATCTGGCCGCCCGAGAGCTCGACCGGCCGGTGCTGCATGCGGTCGGTGAGCCCGACCTGCGCGAACAGCGCCTCGACCCGCTCGCGGCGCTCGCGGCTCGGGGTCCCCTTGAACAGCAGCGGCATCTCGACGTTCTCGAACGCCGACAGCTGCGGCAGCAGGTTGAAGTTTTGGAACACGAAGCCGATGCGGCGGTTGCGGATGTCGGCCAGGTGGTCGATCGACATCCCGGCCACCTCCTCGCCGCGCAGGCGGTAGGAGCCGTCGGTCGCCGTGTCCAGGCAGCCGATGATGTTCATGAGCGTGGACTTGCCGGAGCCGGAAGGCCCCACGATCGCGAGGAACTCGTTCCGCCGCACGTCGAGGTCGACCCGGCGCAGCGCCTCGACCTGGATCGCGCCCGTGTCGTAGACCTTGCGGACCCCGGCGAGCGCGATGATCGGCCCGTCCGGGTCGGCCCGTTCCCTGCGGTTGTTCCCGTTGCCGAACATCGCGTCCTCCTTCACTCGAACCGCAGCGCCTCGGCGGGCTGCACCGAGACCGCGCGGCGCGCCGGGAAGTACCCCGCCAGCAGCCCGATCAGCCCGAGCAGCGCGACCGTGGTCACGGCGATCGGGATCGAGATCGTCGGCGCCCCGAGAAACTCCATCGCCTCGCTCTTGGCGTGCTGCTGCACCGCCGCCAGGACCTGAACGATCGTGACCCCGATCGCGATGCCGGCGACGCCGCCGGCGAACGTGAGCGCGAGCGACTCCAGGACAATCGAGCCCGTGATGTAGATCCGGCGCGCCCCGAGGGCCATCTGCACGCCGATCTCTCGGGTCCGATGGGTGACCGCCGCGAACATGATGTTGGCCACCCCGACGCCGCCGATGATGAGCGTGAGGGCGCCGATCATCCCGAGGAACAGCTCGATGCCGACCATCATCGTGGTGAACATCTTGGAGTCGGCGATCGTGTCCCAGAAGTAGAGCGCGCGGGTGTCATCGGGGTCGAAGCGGTACTTGGCGCCGAGCACCTCCATGAGGTGGCGCTTGGCGACCGGAGCGAGGGCGTCGGTCGCCGGCTTGTACACGAGGTTGGTCAGGAACCGGCGCCCGAACATCGCCTCGAACGTGGAGAGCGGGATCGAGGCGCGGTCGGCGTCGGGGCCGCCGTACATCCCCATCTGCCGCTTCTTCTGCAGGACCCCGATGACCGTGAACGGGGTGTCGGCGATGAGCAGCGTCCGGCCGACGGGGTCCGCGGGGCCGAACAGGTCCTTGGCGAGCTGGTCGCCGAGGAACACGACACGGCGCTTGAGCCGCTGGTCCAGCTCGTCGATGTAGCGCCCGCCCGGCTGCGGGTAGCTCGTCCGCAGCTCGCCGTAGGCGGGCTCGACCCCGACCACGCGCTTGTTGAGGGCGGTGCGGCCGGCCACGAGCTGCACGTTCCAGTTGTGCATCTCGCCGGAGGCGGAGGCGATCTCCGGCACGCCGCGCAGCACGAGGTCCACGTCGTCGGGGATCAGACGGATCGGCCGCCCCGCGGGCAGCCCGGCGAACGCCTTCTCCGTCTCGCCCATCCAGATGATGACGATGCTCTCGCCCAGCCCCTTGCGGCCCTTGTCGAGGCTGCGCCGGAGCCCTTCGCCGAACGACAGCAGCAGGATGATCGCTACGGTCCCCCAGGCGATTGCGGTGACCGTGAGGATCATCCTCTTCTTGGCGATCTTGGCGGCGCCGCGGAACAGGCGGACGATGAGGGCGAGCGCGCGCATCGCTAGAGCCTCAACGCCTCGACCGGGTTGAGACGCGCCGCGGCGCGCGCCGGGAAGTACCCGGCCAGGAAGCCGATGGCGCCGAGGACGAGGGTGGTCACGGCGCCGACCTGCAGCGAGATCACAGGGGTGCCGACGTAGTTGTCGAGGCTCGCCGGGAACACGGCACAGATCACCCACGAGAGCGCGAACCCGACGGCGCCGCCGGCCACCGTCAGCAGGAGCGTCTCGAAGATGAACTGGGTGGTGATCGCGCGCTGACGGGCGCCGAGCGCCATCTTGACGCCGATCTCCTTGGTGCGCTCCTCGACCACGACGTTCATGATGTTCGAGACGCCTATCCCGCCCACCACGAGCGTGAGCACGCCCATCACGCCGAGGAACAGGCGAAACCCGAGCATGAACGTCCGCATGAACTTCTCGTTCTCGGTGACGTCCCACATCCGAACCGCCTCGGCGTCCGACGGATCGAAGCGGTGGATCTTGGCCAGGGTGGCGATCACCTTGTCCTTGGCCGTCTCGACCTTGGAGGAATCCGCGACCTGGAAGACGAAGTTGCCGTACTCCTGCTGGCCGTACATCGCCCGGAACGTGGTGGCCGGGATCGACGCTCGGTCCTTGTCGCGCCCCTGGTACGACGAGTCCTGCGACTTCGGCGTCATCACCCCGACGACGAGGAACGGCACGCCGTTGACGTTGACGTACTTCCCCACCGCCTCGGCGTCCCCGAAGAGGTCCTGCTTGAGACCGTCGCCGAGGAAGACGACGCGGCGGCGCTCGTCCATGTCGAGGTCGTCGACGTACCGTCCGCCCGCCTGCGGGATGAGGTTGCGCATCGCCGAGAACACCGGGTTGGCGCCGGTCATCCCCGGCACGAGCACCTTGCGCCCGACCTTGAACTTCTTGGTGCCGGCGCTGTACTCGCCGGAGATCGCGGTCAGTCCGGGCACCTCGCGCTTGAGCGCCGCGATGTCGTCGTCCTTGACCACGATCTTGCGGTTGCGCGGCAGGCCCTCCCACGGCTTGGAGGTCTGCGAGGGCCAGCAGATCACGATGTTCTCGCCGAGGCCGCGGATATTCTTGATCAGGCGCTCCTCGAGCCCCTCCCCGAACGCGAGCAGCAGGGTGACGGCCGTCGTCCCCCACACGAGCCCGAACAGCGTCAGCGCGGCGCGCAGCTTCTGGCTCTTGAGGTCGCGCAGGAACTGGCGGAGGTAGTTCTTCCAGCCCACGACTCAGGCTTTCCCGGTGACTCGCTCGCCGCGGCTGGCCGCCCGGTGGCTCTCGCAACGCCGGGGGATCCCTCGCTGCGCTCGGGATGACTGATCGGCGCTCCCGCGCGCACCCGCGGCCTCGCGCTCCCACGGGATCCCTCGCTGCGCTCGGGATGACTGATCGGCGCTCCCGCGCGCACCCGCGGCCTCGCGCTCCCACGGGATCCCTCGCTGCGCTCGGGATGACTGATCGGCGCTCCCGCGCGCACCCGCGGCCTCGCGCTCCCACGGGATCCCTCGCTGCGCTCGGGATGACTGATCGGCGCTCCCGCGCGCACCCGCGGCCTCGCGCTCCCACGGGATCCCTCGCTGCGCTCGGGATGACTGATCGGCGCTCCCGCGCCGATCAGTCACTTGATTTCCTTCGGGGGACGCTGCACCACCTCGTCGCCCTCGGCGAGCCCTGCGACGACCTCGAGCTTGAGCCCGTCGGAGAGGCCGGTCTTGATCTCGCGCTTGGCCGGCGGCGTATCCGGCTTGCCCCCCGGCACCTCGACGAACGCCTTGTCCTTGTCGAAGCTCACCAGGCGCTCGGGGAGCAGCAGCACGCCGGGCTTTTCCTGGATGACGACGTCGGCGTTCGCCGAGTATCCGGCGCGCAGCGTGACCCCTTCAGCGCTCTCGATGGTCGCCTCGACGTCGAACAGCGTCGTCCCTTCCTTCTCGGTGGCCTTGGGCGCGATGCGCGTCAGCCGGCCGGTCACCTTGGCGTCCGGGAGGGCGCCGATCTTGACGCGCACGAGCAGGCCCTCGCGGAGCTTGCCGACGTCGATCTCGTCCACGGTCCCCTTGAACATCAGGGTCCCCATGTCGGCCATGGTCATCAACGGGGTGCCGGCCTGGTACGAGGTGAGCGGCACCACCGGGTCGCCGGGGTTGACCTGGCGGATGAGCACGGTCCCCGACGCCGGAGCGCGGATCACGGAGTCCACGTTGCCCTTGGCACGCTGGATCTTCCCCTCCTTGGTGAGGGCGAAGCGCTCGCGCGCCAGGTCGAGCTGGATGCGGGCCTGGTCGAACGCCTGCTTGGCGGCGTCGTACAGCTCCTTCGAGAGGATCCCGTCCTTCCAGAGCGCGCCGTTGCGCTCGAAGTCGGCGGCCGCCTTGGCGTAGCCCACCTCGGAGAGCTGGACCCCGCGCTCGACCTCGTTGAGCTCGAGTGGCGTCGGGTCCGGGATGATCGCGAACAGCGGCTGCCCGGCGCTCACCCGGTCCCCGACGTCGGCGAAGCACTCCTTGACGATCCCGGAGATCTGCGACTTCACCTGGATCTCCTGCTCGGGGACGATCTGGCCGGTGGCGAGCGCCTTGTCGGTGATCGTCCCGCGCTCGACCTTGACGAGCGTGAAACCGCCCTTGGCGGCCTTGCCGGTCGTCGCCTGCACGGCGCCGAACCCGACCGCTCCGACGACCACCACCGGGACCACGACCTTCAACCACGTCTTCATGCGCGCCCCCACGCCCGGCGTCACCGCCACCACGAAGAGGCCGGGCTCGTACCCCTACCTACGTCCGGACGACGAAGCGGGTTCTGACGACCGGCCAGGCGCCTTCTTTTGCACGGCAACGCCCGCCGCACCCGGTCGTTGCGGCTCACCGCGTTCGGACACGCCACCCCCTTAGATGCCCACGGAACGTCGAGGGTTGCATCGGGAGGGCGGAGCGAGCGGCGCGCCGGGTCGGCGCCGGCCGCCCGAGCGGTTCTCGCCTACTTGAGCAGCACCTTCTCGATGCTGATGCCGGTCTTGCGGCGCGCGTCGGTCGCCTTGAGAAGAAGCGAGAACACAAAGCCGACCACGCCCAGCGCCGCGAACATCACCATCGTGGAGGTGTAATCGACCACCGGCTGGCCGCCGACCATGGTGGTGTGCGCGTCGGCGATCTTCCCGGCGAGGTAGGGAAAGAGCATCAGTCCGACGTTCTGCACGTAGCCCACGACGCCGAACGCGGTGCCCAGGCGCGACTCCGGCACCATCATCGGGATCGCCGCCCACAGCGCGGCCGGCACGAGCGAGAGCGCGATGCCGACGAAGAAGATCGGCACCACCGGCGGAAAGTGCGTGTACCCGAGCAAGAGGTGACACGGCACCAGCAGAGCCGCCCCTAGAATCATGAGCGTCGCGCGCTTCCCGCGCTTGTCCACGTAAAGCCCGAGCAACGGCGTGAAGATCATCGTGCCGAAGATGAGCGCCGAGGTGTAATGCCCGGCCGCGTTGACCGTGTAGCCGAACTTCTGCACCAGGATGTCCGGGGCGTACGACTGGAACGGAAACACCGCCGAGTAGAAGGTCACGCACAACAGGGTGATGAACCAGAACGAGGCGTCGAACGAGAACGCTTCCTTGAGGGCGAACTTCTCCTCCGGCGCCACCCCGCCGCCGGCGGTCACCCCCGGCGCCCCCATCCTTCCCCGGGCGGCCCGCTCCATGCCGAGGTAGATGAAGTACGTGGCGAAACCCCCGGCCATGATTGCCGCGGCGAACCAGAGCGACCCGCCGAGTCCGAACCACCCCGCCGCCGGGGCCTGAACGTTGAGCGCGAGGAACGTTCCGAGCCGCATGATCGTCAGGTTCATCCCGTACGCAAATGCCAACTCTTTGCCCTTGAACCAGCGAGCCAGGACCTTGTTGTTGACGACCAGGATCGCCTCGGCCCCGACGCCGTAGATCATGCGTCCCAGCAACATGATCTTTAGCTCCGGGCTCCACGACGGCAGGAACGCCGTGTGCAGCCACCCGTACCCGCCGCCGAGCAGCCCCGGCAACCCCTTCCACGCCCCCAGCGCCGTCAGGGCGGCGCCCAGGAGGCACAAGAACCCGTAGAGGATCCCCGACACCTTGAGGCCGAGCCAGTCCACCAGCACGCCGGCGAACAACAACATCAGAAGGAAGACGTTGGCCACGGCGTAGAACGAGAAGAGCAGGCCGTACTCGGCGCCGGAGAACCCGAGCTGTTCCTTGATGAGCGTGCCGAGCGGGGTGATCGAGTCGTAGATGTAGTACTGGGCGAAGCAGATCAGGCTCATGATCGCGAGCACGATCCAACGGTACGAGCGGGCGAGGGGCTGCGGCACGGCGCTGGCGTCCATTCCGTCTCCTTGCTCCCCGGCGCTCGGAGGCTCCTCCGCGGGAGGCGTGCCGGCGATGATGCACGCCCCGCGCGGTGCGGTCAAACGCCCTCGTGCGACGGTCCGGCCGCCCGGCGCATCTAGACGGGTGTGACCAGCGAGTTGCCGATGGCCCGGGCGGCGCGGATAAACTTCGTCGAGCCCGTTACCGTACTGCATCGCGGGGACACCATGGAGACGCCGACGCGCACCTCGTTTGCCGTGCCGATCGACGACCTGCTGGTCGCGCGGGCCAGATCCGGCGAGGAGGCGGCGCTCGAACAGCTCTTCCGCCGTTTCGAGACCCCCGTCTACACCCTTGCCCGCCGCCTGACGCGCTCGGCGCACGATGCGGAGGACGTCCTCCAAGAGACCTTCCTCGAGGTCGTGCGCAGCATCGGCCGCTTCCGCGGGGACGGTTCGTTGGCGGGCTGGATACGCAAGGTCGCGGCGAGCAAGGCCCTGATGAAGCTCCGACAGTCCGGCGCCCGGGGCCTCGAGGAGGAGCTTTCCGAGGAGCGGCTGAACGCTCGGCCGAGCGATTCGGCGGACGCCTCGGCGGCGGGCGCCGCGGCGTCCGCGAGGGTCGACGTCGAGACCGCCCTCGCGCGGCTCTCCGACGCCGCTCGCGCCGTCATCTGGCTCCACGACGTCGAGGGGTACAGCCACGAGGAGATCGCCGGGCTGGCCGGCAAGACCCCGAGCTTCTCCAAATCACAACTGGCGCGGGCGCACGCTCGTCTGCGGGAGCTGCTCGCGCCCGGGGTTCGGGAGGGACCATGCACCTGAGCCTTGAAGAGCTGCTCGCGGTGCGGGACGGCGAGGCGGCCGCCGAGGCGGAAGCCCACGTCGCCGCATGTCCGGCGTGCAGCGCCGAGGTGGAACGCCTCCGTGCAGTGCGCGCGTCGCTCTCGGCGTTGCCCGCGCAGGCGCCGCCGCGAGACCTGTGGCCGACCGTGCGGGCCCGCGCCGCGGCCCGGCGCCAGCGCCGCGGGTGGATCCGGTTCGGGTGGGCGGCGGCGAGCCTCGCCGCGGCGTTCACCCTCGCGATCGGCGTGCGCGGCGCGCTGGAGGTGCTCGCCGAGGCGCGGCTGGCCCGCCAGGCCCAGACGCTCGTCGCGGAGTCGCAGCGACTCGAGCAGGCGCTGCGGGCCTCGGAGCGCGATGGGCGCGTGATGAACGGCCGCACCGCCGGGACGGTCGTGCAGCTCGAGGACCGCATCGCGATGATCGACGCGGAGCTGAGCCGCGCGCGCCCCGATCGTTACCCGTCCCGGGAGATCGTCGGTCTCTGGCAGCGGCGGGTGCAGCTGCTGGACGCGCTGGTCGGCGTCGAGACCTCCGGCACCACGTACGTCGGGCTGTAGCCGGTGAGGAAGGGAGAAACACCATGAGAGGGCAATCGTTCCTGAGTCTGCTGGCCGTGCTGGCGATGGCGGCCACACCGATGTTCGCGCAAACCGCGGCGCCGACGCCCAACCCGCAGGAGACCGACCGCCAACGACACGAAGCCGAGGCGAAGCGGCACGACGCGGAGATGGAGATGCACAAGGCCGAGCAGAAGATGCGCGAAGCCGAGCAGGCAATGCGGGAGGCGGCCCGCAAGCTCGCCGAGGTGAACGTGAAGAGGATGAAGCTCGACCGCAAGGTCGTCGTCTACCGCGACCACGCCCGGCTGGGCCTCGTCCTGCGCCACGAGACGAACCAGAGCACGGACGCGATCGGCGCCGTCATCGAGGCGCTGACCCCCGGAAGCCCGGCCGAGGAAGCGGGGCTGCGCGCCGGCGACATCATCACGAAGTACAACGGCCACCCGCTCACCACGGGCAACGTGGAAGCGGACGAGGACGAGTCGCTCCCCACGGCCCGCCTGATCGAGCTGGCGGGCTCGTTGAAGGACGGCGATCCGGTCACCCTCGAGTACCGGCGCGGCGATGCCACGAGCACGGTGGCGATCACCGCGCGCCGGCCGACGGGCCCGAGGGTGCGGGTGCTCACGGTCCCCGACGGCGAGGGGGGCGATCAGACCATTGAGATCCCCGACATGTCCGACATCAACATCGAGATGCCCGACATGCCCGACATCGACATGGACGTCGTGATGGGCGGCCGCTCGTGGCGCAGCATGGAACTGGTGAGCCTCACGCCGGAGCTCGGCGACTACTTCGGCACCAGCGAGGGGCTGCTGGTCGTGCGAACGCCCAAGGACGAGGCGTTCAAGCTCAGGGGCGGCGACGTGATCCTCAAGATCGGGGACCGCTCGCCGGCGACCCCCGCGCAGGCGATGCGCATCCTGCGGTCGTACGAGCCGGGCGAAACCGTGGCGTTGCTGGTGCTGCGCAAGCACGAGAAGCTGACGCTCACCGCGCAGGCGCCCGCCAGGCACGGCGCCATGCCTCCGCACGCGCCGCGCCGTGCGGCACCGGCGATGCCCGCGCATCCGGCGGCCCCGCCCGCGCCCCCGGCACCGCCGCCCCCGCCGACCGGGCTGTAGTGGAAGGACCGGGGTCCGGGGTCCGGGGTCCGAAAGCGAAACGACACAGCATCAGAGGCAGGGCCCGGCAGCACGGCGCGTAGCCGCGCCGCCGAGAGTGGGCCAGATGCTAGGAGGACGAGGCGGCCGGCCCGGAGCGTACCCGGAGGGTACGTGAGGAGCCGAGCCGCCGAAGTCCGACAACGCAGATGGTCCGCTATCGGCGGCGCCCGGACTCAGGCTTCGACGGGGGTTGCGCGGTCGGGCGCATAGTGCTCCCACTCCTCCTCGAACATGAGCGACCCCATGCCCGACATGCGATCGAGGAAGACGACCCCGTCGAGGTGATCGTGCTCGTGCTGGATGACGCGGGCGTGGAACCCCTCGGCCTGGAAAGCGAGCGCCGAGCCGCCGGTGTCGAACGCCGCGACCTTCACCGCGGCGTGCCGCGCGACCAGGCCGCGCAAGCCGGGGATCGAGAGGCACCCCTCCCACCCCGCCTCGTTCGCCTCGCCGAGCAGCGTGAGGACGGGATTGACCAGAACGGTGGGCGGGACCTCGTCCTTGTCCCCCTCGCCGGGTACGTAGTACGCGAAGACCCGCAGCGAAACCCCGATCTGGGGCGCCGCGAGCCCGACGCCGCTGTCCTCGAACATCGTGCGCAGGAGGTCGCGCCCGAGATCGTGCAGGAACCGGGTGCCGAAACGCTCCGCCGGCACCTCGTCCGCGCGCTGCCGCAGCGCCGGATGTCCGAGCCTCACGATCGCGCGGTGGCGGCCGTCGAGCGGGCGAGTGCTCACGCCGTACACCGCCTCAGTCGACGGAGAACGAGTGCCCGCACCCGCACGAGCGCACCGCGTTCGGGTTTTCGACCACGAAGCCGGAGCCGCGCAGATCCTCGACGAAGTCCACGGTCGCGCCCGACAGGTACTGCGCCGACATCGGGTCGACGAGGACCTTCACCCCGCCCGACTCCACCACCGTGTCGCCGTCCTGCGCCTCGTCGAACGTGAAACCGTACTGGAATCCGGAGCAGCCGCCCCCCTGGACGAAGATGCGCAGCTCCTTGCCCTTCGCCTCCGCCATCTCGCCGGCGTAGAAGCGGACCTTCTCAACCGCCTTGTCCGTCATGGTGAGCATCGGTTCCCTCCAGGGGCACACCTGCCCCTACCGTCAAAAACTCCCGGCCGCGGGCCGGGTATTCCGCCCGTCAAACGCCGCGCTCGGCGAGCCAACGCTCCGCCTCGATCGCGGCCATGCACCCGCTGCCGGCCGCGGTGACGGCCTGACGGAACACGTGATCCTGCACGTCGCCGCACGCGAACACGCCTTCCACCGAGGTGCGGGTCGAATCGGGCCGGGTGACCACGTACCCGGCGGGGTTCATCTCGAGTTGGCCGGCGAACAGCCCCGTGTTGGGTTGGTGGCCGATGCCCATGAACACGCCCTGGGTCGGGAACGTGCGGCGCTCGTGGGTGCGCGTGTCCTCGAGGACCACCGCCGACACGCCCTTCTCGCGCGAGCCGACGATATCCACCACTTCCGAGTGCCATTCGAACCGGATCTTGGAGTTGGCCCTGGCCCGCTCCTGCATAATCCGCGACGCGCGCAGCTCGCCCCGGCGGTGCACGATTGTGACCTTGGTCGCAAACCGCGTGAGAAACGTCGCCTCCTCCATCGCGGTGTCGCCGCCGCCGACCACGACGAGCTCCTTTTCCTTGAAGAAGAACCCGTCGCAGGTGGCGCACGCGGAGAGCCCGTACCCCATCAGCTCCTTCTCCGCCGGGAGGCCGAGCAGACGGGCCGACGCGCCGGTGGCGACGATCAGCGCATCGCCCGTGAACGTCCCGTTGTCGGCGGTCGTCACCGAGAACGGGCGCACCGCGAGGTCGACCGCGCCGGCGGCGTCGAAGATCGTGGTCGTGCCGAACCGCTCCGCCTGGGCCCGCATCTTGGCCATCAGCTCGGGACCGAGGATCCCGTCCGGGAACCCCGGGTAGTTCTCGACGTCGGTGGTGATCGTGAGCTGGCCGCCCGGCTGCATGCCGTCGATCACGAGCGGCGCGAGCTCGGCCCGCGAGGCGTAGAGCGCCGCCGTCAGCCCCGCCGGCCCCGAGCCGAGGATCACCACCCGGTAGTGTCGCTTCTCCATTGCACCTTCCCCCCGCGACCCGACAACGAAACGGCCCGACTGGGCGCGGGCTGTCGCAATTCTAACAACCCTGTCAAAGGCGGGCCGGCGTCCGGTCGCGGCGCTGCCCGGCCCGGTGGTCAACCCCCGCAGAGCTCGGCCAGAATCGCGTCGGCGGCCGCGCCCGGGTCGGCGGCGCCGGTGATCGGCCGCCCGACGACCAGGAGGTCCGCCCCGGCGCGCACGGCGTCCCGCGGCGTCGCCACGCGCCGTTGGTCGGCGGCCGCCGCGCCCGCCGGGCGCACGCCGGGCGTCACGAGGAGGAAGCCTCCCCCGAGCGCCGCCCGCAGCGCCGCCGTCTCGTGCGGGGAGCACACCACGCCGCCGCATCCGGTCCGCCGGGCGAGTTCCGCCCACGCCCGGACGCGTCCGGCGGCGCCCCCGGGGACCCCGAGGTCGGCGAGGTCGACGTCATCCAGGCTCGTCAGCACCGTGACCGCGAGCACGATCGGGGGGTGCTCGGCCGTAGCGGCGCCCGCGACCGCGGCGCGCAGCATTGCCTCGCCGCCGGAGGCGTGCACGGTGAGCATCGTCACGCCGAGCCCGGCCGCGTTGCGCGCCGCGCGCTCGACGGTGTTCGGGATGTCGTGCAGCTTGAGGTCCAGGAACACCGGCATGCCGAGCCCGCGAACTTCGCGTACCAGCGCCGGCCCGTGCGCGGTGAACGCCTCCAACCCGACCTTGACGGTGCCCACGCGGCCGGCCAGGAGCCCGGTGAGTCGAAGCGCCTCGTCGCGGGAGGAGGTGTCGAGCGCCACGGCGAGCCTGGCGACGGCTTCCTCGTGCGTCAGCGACATGTGAGGCCTCCTATCAGCTCGCGGATGTCGCCGATCCCGCGCTCGTCGCAGAAGCGACCGAGCTCGGCGAGGATCCGCAGCGGCGCACCGGGGTCGCGGAAGATCGCGGTGCCGACCTGGACGGCGCTCGCGCCCACGAGCAGGAACTCCGCGGCGTCGCGGCCGGTCTCCACGCCCCCGATCCCGACCAGCGGCACCTCGGGGAGCGCCTTGTGCACCTCCCACACCATGCGCAGCGCGATCGGCTTGATCGCCGGGCCGGAGAGCCCGCCGCACGCGCTCGCGAGCACCGGCCGCCGCGCGTCCGCGTCGACCGCCATCGCACGCAGCGTGTTGATGAGCGTGAGCGCGTCCGCCCCGCCCGCGACCGCCGCGCGCGCGGTCGCCACGAGGTCGGGCGCATTGGGCGAGAGCTTGACCCAGAGCGGACGCGTCGTCGCCGCCCGGCACATCCGGGTCAGGCGCTCGAGGAGCGCCGGGTCGTGGCCGAACTCCATCCCTCCGGCGGTCACGTTCGGGCACGAGACGTTGAGCTCGTACGCCGCGACCCCCGCCTCGCGCTCGCAGCGGGCGATCACCTCGAGGTACTCGTCCATTCGCTCGCCGAACACGTTGACCACGACCACGGCGCCGCGCGCAAAGAGCTCCGGCATCGCGTCGCGGCAGAACGCCTCGACGCCGATGTTCTGCAGGCCAATGGCGTTGATCGCGCCGGCCGCGGTCTCCACGATGCGCGGCATCGGGTTGCCGCGGCGCGGGCGCGGCGAGAGCCCCTTCGAGACCACCGCGCCCAGCCTCTCCGGCGGGCAGAACTCGAGCAGGTCGAGGCCGTAGCCGAACGTGCCGGAGGCGGCCAGTACCGGGTTGGCGAGCTCGACCGCCCCGACCGCCGTGGCCAGGCGCACGCTCACGAGCGCCACCCTGCCGCCAGCTGCGAGGCCTTGAACACCGGGCCCTCCTTACACGACGCGGCGTAGCGGCCGTCGGCAAGCTCGACCACGCACCCGAGGCAGACGCCGACCCCGCACGCCATCGGCTCCTCGAGCGACAGCTCCGCCTCGAACCCGCGGTCGTGGGCGGTCCGCGCGAGCGCCCGCAGCATCGGGTTCGGCCCGCAGGCGAGCGCGCGACCGTAGCGCCGCCCGGCGGCCAGGCGACGCTCCAGCGCCTGCGTCACGAAACCCGGCTCCCCCTTGGTGCCGTCGTCGGTGGCGAGAACCAGCTCGCCGCCGGCGCCGGCGGCGGCCGCGGTGCAGCGGTCGAGCTCGAGCAGCTCGGCCGCCGTCGTCGCACCCAGGTAGAAGTCGAACGCCACGCCGCGAGCGGCGAGCATCTCGGCCGCGAACAGGAGGGGCGGCAGGCCGATCCCCCCGGCGACCAGGACGAGCGGGCCGTCCGTTGGGGGGTCGAGCGTGAACGCGTTGCCGAGCGGGGCGAGCAGGCGCGCCTCGCTGCCGAGCGCGACGCGGCGCAGCAGGCCGGTGCCCCTTCCGACGTCCTTGATCAGCACCTCGAGCAGGGTCGACGGCCCGCGACGGGCGACCCCGCCGATCGAGAAGGCGCGCCGGAGCAGCGGGTCGAACCCCTCGGCGCACGTCAGCATCGCGAACTGACCCGGCCGTACCTCGATCTCCTGCGTGGTTTCGAGGGTCAGCCGAAAGCAGGTCGGGGAGAGGTCGCTGCGCGCGGCCACGCGCACGGCCAGGTCGCGACGAGCTATCATGCGGGCGCCATTATGCGTCACCTCCGCCGCCTTGGCCACGCCCTGGTGGCCGGCGCGTTCGCCGGAGCGGCGCTGGCGCCCGTGCAGCTCCTGCTCTGGCCGGAGGTGACGCTGCCGCCGGAGAAGGTCGGTCTCGCGCTGTTGGCGTGGGCGAGCTGGGGGGCGGTTTGGATCGGCGGCGTCCTCTTCGCCGCGAGCGAGCTCGCCGCCATCCTCGCGCCCTACCTGGGGGGCAGCCGCGGGTTCTCCGTCGGCCTCTGGCGGTGGTTCATGATCGTGGTCACGTTCATGCTCGCCGGGATCTCGGTCTGGAACCGAGAGGAGACCCGCGATCTCCTGCTGTTCGCCAATCGGCAGGGGCTCGCCTGGGTGGGCTCGATCGCCACGCTGTTCCTGATCACGTTCGTGGTGCTGACGGTCCGGCGACGACCTCGCCGGCGCGCGCTCGCCAGCGCGCTCGCCTTCGCGGCGTTGCTCGTGACCAGCCTGTGGATCGTTTGGGTCGCGACGCCGACCGCACGTCCGGAACCCGCGCCGGGCGAGCCCCCCCGGTTCGCGCCCACGCACCGCCTGCTCTTCGCGTCCTGGGAGGGGACGGACCTCCCCTGGCTCCTCCCAGCCATGGAGCGCGGGGACATGCCGTTTCTCCACAACGCCTGGGAGAACGGGGCCTGGGGGCAGCTCCGCACGGTTCGTCCGTACACCCGCTCCGCGACGCTGGCGACCCTGGTCACCGGTTGCGCCCCCGCGGTCCACGGCGTGCTCGGCCGCCACTCGTACCGCGTCAGGTGGCTGACGCCGGGCCCCGTCACACTGCTCCTCGCCGGCCTCTGGCCCTCGCCGCACCAACTCCCGTGGGGTGCGTGGGAACGCGCCCCGGGGCTCGCGCCCCAGCGCGCGACGCTCTGGCAGATCCTGGCCGCGTCCGGGCGCCGCGTCGGGGTGGTCGGGTGGCCGCGCTATGCACACGGGACCTGGACCGTCATGCGGCCGCTGGCGGCGGAGGCGGCGCGCAGCGAGGCCCTCGAAGGCGACGTCCAGGCTGCGCTCGACCCCGCGCTGCGTTCGGCCCCCGACCTCGCACGCGATGCGCGCGAGTCGTTTGCCGTCGCGGAGGCGCTCGGGTCGAGCGCGACGCGACGCGACGCAGAGCAGCCCGTGGACGCGCTCGCCATCGACTTCGAGCTGGCCGCCCACCTGCGGCCGTTGTGGACGGCCGAGGACCCCGGGGCCCAGAGCGAGGAGGTGCTGCACCAGGCCGCGCGCCTCCTCGACGAACAGCTCCGCACCCTCTGGCTCGCGATGGGCGAGGACACGCTGCTCGTGGTGGTCTCGCCGTACGGGCTCGCGCCTCCCTCGTCCTGGCAACGGCTGGCGCACCTCGGCGGCAGCCCGCAGCGCTGGCGCGTGTCGCCCACCGACTCCCCCGACGGGTTCGTGTTCTTCTACGGGCCCGGCGTGCGCCCGGGCACCCGCCTGCGCGGCGCCAGGCTCGCCGACATCACCGCGACCGTCCTCTACTTCCTCGAGCTCCCGGTCGCGCGCGACATGGCGGGCCGGGTACTCCTCGACGCGGTCTCCGACGCCCGCGCGGCGACGGTCCCCCTCCGTCTCATCCCGAGCTACCCGGCGACGCCTGAATCGCCTCGCACCGCCGGCTCGTCGAATTAGAGCTCCCGGCGCCGGGGGCCCGGATGCGGCCGGGAGCTCCCTTGATGGGTTCCTGATACGCGAGGCGGCGGCCCTGATGCGCCCTTGATCCCTTCCGTGTTGACGTGCCGCCGCGGTGGGCGGTCCGACGCCGTGGAGCGCGGACCGCGCTACGCCCGCACGGCGCGGGCGTCGACACAGGGAGGGTGAGCGATGACGAACCGATTGACGGTGACGGGGGCTCGTGTCCTGGTTGGGACCGTTGTCTGGCTGCTGCCGCTTTGCGCGTCGGCCCAGGGGACACCGCCCGCCTCGGACCAGGCGCAATCCGGGCAGCCGGCCGGTGCGCCGCCCAGCGAGCGTGAGCGGCAGCTTCTCGACCACGTCCGCGATCTCGAACAGCGGCTGGCGGCGTTGGAGGCGAAGCTCGGCGGCGCCTCGACAGGAGCGGCGGTCGTCGCGACGAGCGCAGCGGGCGCCAGGCCCGTCGGAGCCGAAGTCGGCGCAGTGAAACCCGTCCCGGTGCCGGGCGCCGGCGACCAGCCCGCCAAGGCGAAGCCCGCCGACCCGTTTGCGTTCGCCGACTTCACCTGGCTGAACGGCAACCCGCGAACCACGGAGTCGCCGCTCGACTCGAAGGTCTTCACCGGCGAGTTCAGGGTCGACACCAGCTACATCTACGACGTCAACCACCCGCAGGACAACACGCTGGTCGGGACCTCCGAGAGCGGCCGCACCGGCGAGTTCCAGGTCCAGCAGCTGGGGATCGGCGGCGACTTCCACTACGACAACGTCATCGGCCGGGTGATGACGCAGTTCGGGATGTACTCGACGATGACGCCGCGCAACGACGCCAGCCCCTCGCGAGGCCAGTGGAACCTCGCCGACGCCTACCGCTACGTCTCCGAGGCGTACGGCGGCTACCACATCGACACGATGAACGGGATCAACGTCGAGGCCGGCATCTTCATGTCGTACGTCGGTCTGTTCAGCTACTACAACTTCGACAACTGGGCCTATCAGCCGTCGTACGTCTCCTCCAACACGCCGTGGTTCTTCGACGGCCTCAGGATCCAGATCTTCCCCTCCGACAAGCTCAAGATCGAGCCCTGGCTGATCAACGGCTGGCAGTCCTACGGCCGGTTCAACGGCAAACCGGGCCTCGGGCTGCAGGTCCTCTGGCGTCCCAACGGCGCCATCTCGATCCTCTCCAACACCTACGGGGTCGGTACCGACACGCTCGGCAACGTCTCGCGCACGCGCTGGCACAGCGACGACAGCCTGCAGATCAAGTACCTCGACCGGCCATCGCGGTTCCTCGACAAGGCCGCGTTCTCGCTGACCGTGGATGCCGGCTGCGAGAGCGGCGGCGGCGTGCACTGCACGGGCGGTACAGCGGCGAAGCCGGCGCAGTACTTCCTGGGTTGGATGCTCTACGACCGCCTCTGGTTCGCCAAGGACGTGTTCGGACTGACGATCGGGGGGGGCCAGATCACCAATCCCGGCCGCTATCTCGTGCTCATGCCGCCGATCAACGGCGCGACTGCGTTCTCAGGGACACCGTACTTCACCGAAAACCCCGGAGACCAATTCAAGGCGTGGGACGCGTCGGTCACCCTCGACTACATGCCCAGCCAGTTCGTCACGTTCCGGTGGGAGTTCGACCATCGCGCCGCGAGCGTGCCGTACTTCGCCGGCGTCGGCGGCGTGACGCCGCCAGGCGGCAACCAGGGGCCGGCGGGGTCGGCCGTTCCGGGGTGGAGCCCGGACCTGCGCAAGACGGAGAACCGGATAAACATGGCCCTCCTCGTCAAGCTCTGACGCTGGCGGGTGAGTCGCGGCGAGGGTGTGAAGATCTCGGGGCTCCTGGACGCCGCCACCCATGCGGGCCGCGAAGACCGTAATCATCACGAGCAGCAACGGCCTGCACGCCAGGCCCGCGGCGCTCTTCGTGAAAACGGCCGAGAGGTTCAACTGCGACGTCACGGTTTCAGCCGGGAAGCGGCAGGCCAACGGCAAGTCGATCGTGGGGTTGATGACGCTCGGGGTCGGTCGCGGCACGACCCTGACGATCGCGGCCGAGGGTGACGACGCCGAGGACGCGGTCGAGACGCTGGAGAGGCTCTTGCGGGGCGACATCTGGGGTGGACACGCCGGCGAGGGCTAGCCGGTGTCGAGAGCGGTCGGCCGTCGCCGCCGGGCTCAAGCGCGACGGTTTGACACTTTCTTGATACGAAGCCGGGGCGCGCTTATGCGCTCTTGTCGCGACCGGTTGCGCAATGCCGACGACGGGAGGTGAGACGTGGACGTGCTCATCGTCATGCTCGTGATCGTCCTGTTCGCGGTCACGCTCTGGCTGGTCCGCGGCGTGGACCGCCTCGGCGGGAGGACGCAATGAACTGGCTCTACGTGATCTCGGCGCTGGTGGCGCTCGGGCTGTTGATCTACCTCCTCGTCGCCCTTCTCAAGCCGGAGGAACTGGGATGACCGCGCTCGGCGCAGTTCAACTGGTGGTCTACGTAGGGGTCCTGCTGGCGCTGGCCAAGCCGCTCGGGATCTACATGGCACGCGTATACGAGGGGCGGGCGATGCTGCTCGGACGCGTCCTCGGGCCCGTGGAGCGCTCCCTGTATCGCATGTCGGGCGTCAAGGCCGACGACGAGATGGACTGGAAGCGCTACGCCCTGGCCATGCTCCTGTTCAACTTCGTGGGGTGGCTCGCACTCTACGCGCTCCAGCGGCTCCAGGGGTCGCTGCCCGCCAACCCAGCGCACCTCGCGGCCGTGACGCCCGACCTCGCGTTCAACACCGCGATCTCGTTCGTGACCAACACGAACTGGCAGAACTACTCCGGCGAGCAGACGATGAGCTACCTGACCCAGATGTTCGGCCTCGGGGTGCAGAACTTCGTCTCCGCGGCGTCGGGCATGGCCGTGCTGGTGGCGCTCATCCGCGCGATCGTCCGCCGGACGGCCTCGACGCTCGGGAACTTCTGGGTTGACCTGGTACGGTCTACGCTTTACGTTCTGCTCCCGCTGTCGGCGGTCCTCGCGCTCGCCCTGGTGTCGCAAGGGGTCGTGCAGACCTTCTCCCCGTACAGGATCGCCGATCTGCTGCAGCCGGTCGTGGTCGACCAGGCGAAGCTCGATGCGTCGGGCGCGCCCGTCAAGGACGCCCAGGGGAATCCGGTCACCGAGAAGACCACGGTGACCCGGCAGACGCTGGCGGTGGGACCCGTCGCCTCGCAGATCGCGATAAAACAGCTCGGCACCAACGGCGGGGGGTACTTCAACGTCAACTCGGCGCACCCCTTCGAGAACCCGACGCCGTTGTCGGACTTCCTCGAGCTTCTCGCGATCCCCCTCATCTCGGCGGCGCTCTGCCTCACGTTCGGTGAGATGGTGCGGGACCGGCGTCAGGGATGGGCGATCCTGGCCGCGATGGTGGCGATCTATCTCGTGGCCGCGGTCGTCGTCGTCTCGAGCGAGCAGCGCGGCAACCCGTTGCTGACGAAGGCCGGTGCAGACCAGTGGGCCTCCGCGACGCAGTCCGGGGGCAACATGGAGGGCAAGGAGGTTCGCTTCGGACCCGTCGCATCGGCGCTGTGGGCGGCGACGACGACGGGGACATCCAACGGGTCGGTCAACTCGATGCACGACTCGTTCACGCCGCTCGGCGGGCTCGTGCCGATGGCGATGATGCAGATCGGCGAGGTGGTGTTCGGCGGCGTCGGCTGCGGGCTCTACGGGATGCTGGCGTTCGTCATCGTCGCGGTGTTCATCGCCGGGCTCATGGTCGGGCGCACTCCCGAGTACCTCGGCAAGAAGATCGGCACCTTCGAAATGAAGATGGCGTCGCTCGTCATCCTCATCCCTCCCGCCGCCGTGCTGCTGGGCACTGCCCTCGCCGTGGCCACGTCCTCGGGTCAGGCCGGGGCGTCCAACCCCGGCGCGCACGGCTTCTCGCAGATCCTGTACGCGTTCTCGTCGGCATCGAACAACAACGGTTCGGCGTTCGCGGGCATCAACGGCAATACGCAGTTCTACAACTTCACGCTCGGCCTGGCGATGTTCTTCGGCCGCTTCTGGACGAAAGTCCCGATCCTGGCGATCGCCGGCTCGCTGGCCGCCAAGAAGTCAACGCCGGTCGGTGCCGGCACGCTCGCGACCCACACGCCGCTGTTCGTCGTCCTGCTCATCGGCACGATCCTGCTGGTGGCGGCGCTGACGTTCCTCCCGGCGCTCTCGCTCGGCCCGATCGTCGAGCACCTGCAGATGGCCGCGGCGGCGCGGTAAGGGGGAGCGATGCCCAGTCGAATCCAAGCGCTCAAGCTCTTCGAGCCCGCCATCGTGCGGCGCGCCGTGGTGGAGTCCTTCAAGAAGCTGGACCCCCGCCACCAGGTCAGGAACCCCGTGATGTTCGTGACCGAGGTGGTCAGCTTCTTCACCACATGCCTGTTCGTCCAGGCGCTGCTCGGCCACGGCGAGGCGCCCGCGGGCTTCATCCTCGCGGTGTCGGCGTGGCTCTGGTTCACCGTGCTGTTCGCCAACTTCGCCGAGGCGATGGCGGAGGGGCGCGGCAAGGCGCAGGCCGACGCGCTCCGGCGCTCACGCCAGCAGCTGGTGGCCAAGTTCTTGGCCGAGCCTCGCCACGGCGCCGGCTGGGCGCCCGTGCCGGCCCAGATGCTCCACAAGCGGGACGCCGTGCTCGTGGAGGCGGGCGACATCATCCCCTGCGACGGCGAGGTGATCGAGGGGATCGCCTCGGTCGACGAGAGCGTGATCACCGGCGAGAGCGCGCCCGTGATCCGGGAGTCGGGCGGCGACCGCAGCGCCGTCACGGCCGGCACGAGAGTCCTCTCGGACTGGCTCGTCGTCCGGGTGGCGGCCGAGGCCGGCGAGACGTTCCTCGACCGTATGATCGCCATGGTCGAGGGGGCCAAGCGCCAGCGCACGCCCAACGAGATCGCGCTCTCGATCCTGCTGGCGGCGCTGACCATCGTGTTCCTGCTCGCGGTGGCGACGCTGCTGCCGTTCTCGCTCTACTCGGTGAAGGTCGCGGGCCACGGGCTGCCCGCCACGGTGACGGTCCTCGTGGCGCTGCTGGTCTGCCTCATCCCGACGACGATCGGCGGACTGCTCTCGGCCATCGGGATCGCGGGGATGGACCGCATGATCCAGGCGAACGTCATCGCCACGTCCGGCCGCGCGGTCGAAGCGGCGGGTGACGTGGACGTGCTCCTGCTCGACAAGACGGGGACGATCACTCTCGGGAACCGGCAGGCGACCTCGTTCGTCCCGGCCGCCGGCGTGCGCGAGGACGAGCTGGCCGACGCGGCCCAGCTCGCCTCCCTGGCCGACGAAACCCCGGAGGGGCGCAGCATCGTCGTGCTGGCCAAGGAGAAGTACGGCCTGCGCGGCCGCGACGTCCAATCGCTCGGCGCGACGTTCGTCCCCTTCTCGGCCCAGACGCGCATGAGCGGCGTCGACCTCGACGGACGGCAGATCCGAAAAGGTGCAGCGGATGCGATCGAGGCGTTCGTGGCGGCGCACGGCGGGCGGTTCGACGAGGGCGTGCGGGCCAGCGTGGATCGGATCGCCAAGAGCGGCGCGACGCCGCTGGTGGTGGCAGAGGGATCTCGCGTGCTCGGCGTGATCCACCTCAAGGACATCGTCAAGGGCGGGATTCGCGAGCGGTTCTCCGAGCTGCGCGCGATGGGGATCAAGACCGTCATGATCACGGGCGACAATCCGCTCACGGCCGCAGCTATTGCGGCCGAGGCCGGAGTGGACGACTTCCTCGCGGAGGCCACGCCTGAGACCAAGCTCAGCCTCATCCGCGAGCTGCAGACCGGGGGGCGCCTGGTGGCGATGACCGGCGACGGCACGAACGACGCGCCGGCGCTGGCGCAGGCCGACGTCGCGGTGGCGATGAACAGCGGCACCCAGGCCGCCAAGGAAGCCGGCAACATGGTGGATCTCGACTCCAACCCCACCAAGCTCATCGAGGTCGTCGAGATCGGCAAGCAGCTCCTGATGACGCGCGGCTCGCTGACCACGTTTTCGATCGCCAACGACGTCGCCAAGTACTTTGCCATCCTCCCTGCGATGTTCCTCGCCACCTACCCCGAACTCGGCGCCCTCAACGTCATGCGGTTGGCGACGCCTGCAAGCGCCGTGATGTCGGCGGTGATCTTCAACGCCCTCATCATCATCGCGCTGATTCCGCTGGCGTTGCGCGGCGTCGAGTACCGCCCGATCGGCGCGGCCGCCTTGCTGCGCCGCAACCTGCTCGTCTACGGCCTGGGCGGCATCGTCGCCCCGTTCGTCGGCATCAAGGCCATCGACCTGCTGCTGCAGGCCCTGCGCCTCACCTGAGGAGGACCGTGATGCTCTCCCAGCTCCGCCCTGCGCTCGTTCTGCTCATCGCGCTGCACGTTCTGACCGGCCTCCTCTATCCGCTTGCGGTGACCGGGGTCGCGCAGGTCGTCGCGCCTCGCCTCGCCAACGGCTCGCTCATCGTCGAGGGAGGTCGGGTCCGCGGGTCCGCACTCATCGGCCAGCCGTTCTCCTCGCCGGGCTACTTCTGGGGGCGGCCCTCGGCGACCTCGGCCGTGCCGTACGACGCGGCCGGCTCCGCCGGCTCCAACCTCGGGCCGACCAACCCCGCCCTGGCGTCCGCCGTGCGCGACCGCGTGGCGGCGCTGCGGGCGGCCGATCCGAGCCTCACCGGCCCGATTCCGGTCGACCTCGTGACCGCGTCGGGCAGCGGGCTCGATCCCGACGTCAGCCTGGCGGCGGCGCTGGCGCAAGTGCCTCGCGTCGCAAGGGCCCGCGGTCTCGAACCCGGTCAGGTGCGCGCGATCGTGCAGGCGAACGCCGTCGGGCGAACCTTCGGATTCCTCGGTGAGCCGCGGGTGAACGTGCTCGCCTTGAACCTCGCCCTCGATCGCCTGCGCCGCTGAAGCGGCGTATCGTGAGGAGGGCATGGAGCGCCCGAGACCGGACCCCGACGAGCTGCTCGCCCGCGTGCAGGAAGAGGAGACCCGCAAGGCACAGGGAAAGCTGAAGATCTTCTTCGGCGCGGCGCCCGGCGTCGGGAAGACGTACGCGATGCTCGAGGCGGCGCGGGCGCGCCGGGCGGAAGGCCTCGACGTCGCGGCCGGCTGGGTCCAGACGCACGGCCGGCCGGAGACCGGAGCGCTCCTCGAGGGGTTGGAGGTCCTGCCGCGGCGGGCGCTTTCGTACCGCGGCACGCGCCTCGAGGAGTTCGACCTCGAGGCGTCGCTCGAACGGCGACCCGCTCTCATCCTGGTCGACGAGCTCGCGCACACCAACGCCCCGGGCTCGCGCCACACCAAGCGCTTCCTTGACGTCGAAGAGCTGCTCGCGGCCGGCATCGACGTCTATACGACGCTCAACGTCCAACACGTCGAGAGCCTCAACGACGTGGTGGCGCAGATCACCGGGGTCACGGTGCGCGAGACGGTGCCGGACGCGGTGCTCGACCGCGCCGACGAAATCGAACTGGTCGACCTGCCGGCCGAGGAGCTGCGCAAGCGGCTCGCCGAGGGGAAGGTCTACATCCCCGAGCAGGCGGGGCGGGCGGCGGCGAACTTCTTCCGGGAAGGCAACCTTATCGCCCTGCGCGAGCTCGCGCTGCGGCGCACCGCCGAACGAGTCGACGCACAGATGCAGCGCTACCGCCTCGAGCACGCGGTCCCGCAGACGTGGCCGACCGCCGAGCGGGTCCTCGTGTGCATCGCGGCGAGCCCGTACGCGATCCGCCTGGTCCGGGCGGCGCGCAGGATGGCGGCGAGGCTGCAGGCGGAGTGGCTCGCCGTCTACGTCGAGACGCCGGCCCAGCTCCGGATGGCGGAGGCGGACCGCGACCAGCTCGAGAGGACGCTCCAGCTCGCGGAGCAGCTCGGCGCCGAGACGGTGACACTCACCGGAAACGACGTCGCCGAAGAGGTCCTCGCCTACGCGCGCCGACGGAACGTCACCAAGCTGGTGGTCGGGAAGCCCGCCGTGTCGAGGTGGCGCGAGCTCCTGCACGGGTCGTTCGTGGACCGGTTGATCCGGGGCAGCGGCGAGATCGACGTCTACGTGATTAGCGGCAGCGCCGAGGACGAGCCCGCGCGCCCGGCGGCCCTGCACCCGGTCCGGCGCTGGCGGCGCTACGGCTTCGCCGCCCTCGTCGTCCTCGCCTGCACCGCAGTGGCGGCTCTCCTCGTCGAGCGCCTGGCGCCCACGAACCTGGTGATGATCTACCTCGTGGGCGTGGTGGTCGTGGCCGTGCGCGCCGGCCGCACGCCGGCGGCGCTCGCCTCGCTGCTCGCCGTCGCCGCGTTCGACTTCTTCTTCATCCCACCCAGGTTCACCTTCGCCGTGGCCGACACCCAGTACCTGCTCACCTTCTTCGTCATGCTCGCGGTGGCCCTCGTCATCTCGGGGCTGACGGCGAGGGTGCGCGATCAGGCCGAGGCGGCCCGGGCGCGCGAGCGCCGGACGGCCGCGCTGTACGAGCTGTCGCGCGCCTGCGCGAGCGCCGGCGAGACGTACGAGGTCGTCCGCATCGCCGGCCAGCGCGTCGCCGAGGTGTTCGAGAGCGAGGTCGCGGTCTTCCTGCCGCATCGCGACGGGCGGCTCGCCCCGGCGTTCGCCGAGCACGCGCCGTTCGCCCGCGACGCCCGCGAGAGCTCGGTCGCGCAATGGGCGTTCGACCACGCGGAGCGCGCCGGCCTCGGCACGTCGACGCTTCCGGGCAGCGTGGCGCTCTACCTGCCGCTGGTCGTCTCGCGGGGCGCCGTCGGCATCGTCGGGATCCGTCCGGGAGGCGAAGGCCGGCCCTTCGATTCGGAACGCCTCCACCTCCTCGAGGCGTTCGCGAGCCAGATCGCGCTCGCCGTGGAGCGGACCAACCTCGCCGCGGAGGCGCAGGTCGCGATGCTCCAGGCCGAGACGGAGCGGATGCGGAGCTCGCTGCTCGCCTCGGTCTCCCACGACCTGCGCACGCCGCTCGCGGCGATCGCGGGCGCCTCGGGCACGCTCGTTCGAGGTCCGGCGACGGGATCGCGCCCGAGACGAGGCGGGAGCTGCTCGAGTCGATCAACGAGCAGGCCGAGCGCCTGAACCGGTTCATCGCCAACCTCCTCGACATGACCCGCCTCGAGGCCGGGGCGATCCACCTCCACAAGGAGTGGCAGCCGGTCGAGGAGGTCGTCGGCGCCGCCCTCGGACAGATGGAGGGGCGACTGGCCGGGCGGGAGGTGCGAACCCGGGTCCCCGCGTCGCTCCCGCTGGTCGCGCTCGACACCGCGCTGGTCGGGCAGGCGCTCGCGAACCTCCTCGAAAACGCCCTCAAGTACACCCCCGGCGGCACGCCGATCGACATCGGAGCCCGGATCGAGAGGGAGAACGTCGTGATCGAGGTGGCCGACCGCGGCCCCGGCCTCGAGGCGGGGGAGGAGCACCGGGTGTTCGAGAAGTTCTACCGCCTCCCGTCGGGAGGAAGCCAACCCGGGGCCGGGCTCGGTCTCGCCATCTGCAAGGCCATCGCGGAGGCGCACGGGGGGACGATCACCGCCGCCAACAGGCCCGGCGGAGGTTCGGTGTTCTCCCTGCGGCTCCCGCTCGGCGGACCGCCGCCGGTGCTCGAGCCCGAGGACCGCGGCCTCGCGCCGGTGAGCTAGGATCTGGGAAGGACTCCGGCCGCCATGGTCTCGACCCAGCCGCTCGTGCTCATCGTCGACGACGAGGTGCCGATCCGCCGCTTTCTACGGGCCAGCCTCGCCGGCGAGGGGTTCCGCGTGGCCGAGGCCGGCACGGCCGCGGAGGCGATGGCCGGCGTCGAGGCCCAACGTCCCGACGTCGTGATCCTCGACCTCGGCCTCCCGGACCGCGACGGGATCTCGCTCACGCGCGAGGTGCGCGAGTGGTCGGCGGTGCCGATCGTCGTGCTCTCGGTCCGCGACCGCGAGGCGGACAAGGTGGCCGCGCTCGAAGCGGGCGCCGACGACTACCTCACCAAGCCGTTCGGCGTCGAGGAGTTGATCGCGCGGGTGCGGGTCGCGCTCCGCCACGCCGCCTCCGCGGGCGCCCCCGCCGGGCCGCCCGAGTTCGCGACCGGCGACCTGCGCATCGACCTCGCGCGCCGGCAGGTCTTTTCGGCCGGGCGGGAGGTCCGGCTCACGCCGATCGAGTACAAGCTGCTCGCGTACCTCGTCAAGAACGCCGGCAAGGTGCTCACGCACCGGCAGCTCCTCCGCGAGGTGTGGGGTCCCGAGTACGGCGACGAGAACCACTACGTCCGCGTCTACGTCGCCCAGCTCCGGCGCAAGCTCGAGGCGGACCCGGCGCGCCCCCGCTACCTCCGCACCGAGCCCGGCGTCGGCTACCGCCTGGTCACCGAACGGCCGTGAGCCGGCCGGGACCGCCCGGCCCGCCCGGGGGCGCTCGGCGAGCGCGACATCCGGTTGGGGTGGCCGGTGTATCCTGGGTGCGGCTCGTCCCGGACCAACGGTTCCACCGGCGCTGGATCTCTCGCTGCCGGTAGGGGAGCGCAACCGATGAGGCTCGACAAGTACCTCCACAAGCGCAAGAAGGACACGGAGCAGCCGGCGCCTACCAGCCGGCAGGCCCACCTGCCGATCTCGGCCGAAGAGGTCGTCGAGAGGCTCGACACGATCGAGCGCGAGATCAGGGCGCTGCGGGCCGAGGCGCAGTTCGCGACCCAGCTCGCCTACACGGTCGAGGAAGCGGCGCGCATCACCCGCATCGGGATCAACGAGCTCCGCGAGCGTTGCGCGCTGCCGGCCGACGAGCCGCTCCACATCAACGCGGTGCACATCGGCCGCCGCATCGTCATCCCGCGCAGCGAGCTGTTGCGGCACCTCGACGAGCGGGCGCGCTAGGAGGCTCGTCTACCCGTGCAGGTTGGTGGGCCAGACGTCGAGCTCCACGACGTCGGTGTTCTGGGGCAGCCGCAGCGTGCTCACGATGATCGCCGCGATGTCCGCGGGGGGGATCGCGCGCTCGATGTCGGGGAACGGCATCCCGGACGCCTCGTACAACCCGGACGCCACGGCGCCGGGGTAGACGTTGACGACGCGGATGCCCTGGGTGTGGACCTCCTTCCACAGGCAGAGGGCGAACCCCCGCAGGGCGAACTTCGAGGCCACGTACGGGGTGCCGTTGGCCCAGCCCGCCCGGGACGAGATCGAGCCGACGTTGACGATCGCGCCGGCCCGCTGCTCCAGCATGTCGGGCAGCAGGTACTTCGTGCACAGCACGGCGCCGCGGAAGTTGACGCGCATGACCTCGTCCAGCCGGTCCGTGTCGAGTCCGACCACCGAGGACGCGTACCCCTGGCCGGCGCTGTTGACCAGCACACGCGCCGGCCCGAGCTCGCGCCGGACGGCCTCGGCGAGGCGGGCGACCTCGTCCTCGCGGCCGACGTCGGTGGGCACGGCCACGGCGCGACCGGGGCCCGTGCCCCGGTTGATCTCCGCGGCGAGCGCCAGCAGCGCCTCGGTCCGCCTCGAGGCGAGGGCGACGCGCGCCCCGGCGGCGGCGAGGGCGACGGCGGTCGCGCGCCCGATCCCCGAGGACGCTCCGGTCACCACCGCAATCACCCCTTCCAGGAACGCGTCGTCGGTCACGGTGTCACCTCCGGGGCGCCCAGCCACGGGACCAGCGCCGGGTCCACGCGGCGCCTGGCGAAGTAGTCGTCCTGGAAACGGTAGATCCCCTTCAGCGCGGCGAGGTCGCCGTCGCGGGCCGCGCGGTGGTGGCCCCGGATGACCGCCAGGTCCTCCTCGCGGATCGAGTGGACGCCGTCCATCTGCGCGCCCAGCAGGAGGTGGTCGTAGCGCTCGAGCACGGAGGGCTCGAACGCCCAGGCGGCCGGCTTCATCGCGGCGTAGAGGCCCGCGCAGGTGTCGAGCCGATACCAGCGCCCGCCCAGGCAGAAGCTCACCGGCGTGAACGGCGCGAAGCTGATGTGCCGCTCGATGAGCCGCGTCGCGCGCTCGCGCAGCTCGGCGACGCGCTCGAAGACGAGCAACGAGCTGTGGAGGCGCTCGAGCGTGATCGTCTGCGTGTACTCGTCGAAGAACGTCGGCAGGTAGCGGCCGCCGAACAGCTTCCCCTCGGGCGGCTCGATATCCTCGCAGCTCGCCCAGAACACGACGTCGGGGTCGACGAAGACGACGCGCTCCGCATCGGCCCGGGCCAGCATGTACTCGATGAAACCGGGGTGGCTGACCTCGCGCTGCAGCGGGTAGAACGTGCAGCCGTTCTGGAAGCACAGGCTCTGGACGGCCGCCGCGGCCTCGGGCACGCTGCGGTTGTCGAACACGCTGACCTCCGCATTCGGGAAACCGGTGCGCAGCGTCCGGAACGTCAGCGTGCTGCCGTAGAGCAGCTCCGGGTTCCTGCAGTAGGTGAGGATGTAGACCTTCGTTCGTGGCGAGCCGGTCACGCCGGTGTCTCCCCGGTGGCCGGCGGCGCAGGCGCGCCGGCGGTCCACCTGAGCTGGAGCATCGAGTAGCGGAGGTCGCTCGTGCACACCCCGCACATCGGGAACCACCGGCGCTCGCGGACGATCGCCTGTTTCCCGCGGCGGATCGTCTCGAAGTCGCCGGTGACCAGGCTCCCGAGCACGTGCGCGCCCGGCAGGTCCTGGCAGCACGCCAGCACCTCGCCGCGCCAGTCCACGAAGGTGATCGCGGCGAACACGCCGCACACCGGCAGGCCGGGCCGTCGTCCCTCGTCCAGGAGCTCCGGGTCGTGCAGGAACCCGCCCCGGCTGTGGCACGTCGTCACCATCACCTCGCTCACGCCGCGGGCACGCCAGAAGCCGACCAACGCGTCGCGCTCGCCGTGGTTGAGCTTGGTGTCGGTGAAGAGGATGTCCACCCGGAGGCGCCCGCGGCCGAGCTCGAGCGCGCGGTCCACGTGGGCGAGCGCGACCTCCAGCCGGCCGCCGACCATCACGCGCTCGTACACCTCCGGGGTGATGCCGTTGAAGCTCACCTGCAGCGTGTCGAGGCCGGCGTCCAGGAGGCGCCGGGTGAGGTCCGCGGTGAGGAGCGCCGCGTTGGTCACCAGCCCCACCCGGCGATGACCGCGCCGCTTGCCGTGGCGCACGGCGCCGACCGCTCCCGGGTGGAGCAGCGGCTCGCCGAGGCCGCAGAAGAAGAGGTCGCCGTCCGGCGGGAGGTGGTCGAGCACGGCCTCCAGCGTCCGGGCCGACATCGTCCCCCTGGGGCGGGTGAGCGCCTCGCGCGGGCAGAACCGGCAGCGCAGGTTGCACACGTTGGTCAGCTCGACGTCGAACGACGGCGGCGTGACGAAGGCGAGCTCGTTGCGCATCTGCGCGATCCTCGCCACGTCCATCGCCGGCCCTCCCGGCGGTCCAGGTGTCCCGTCAGCCACCGGCGGCCTCTCCCGCCTTCCGGCCGACGGCGCAAATGCCGGGGCGCATCGCCGGGTCCATGACGAAGACGAGCTCGATGAGCTCCAAGCCCTCGAAGATGACGTCCGTGTAGGCGTCGCGCCCGAAGCGGTAGTAGTCCTTCGGGAAGCGGTGCTCGGGGAACCCGAACGTCGGCGTCGAGACCAGGAGGACGCCGCCCGGCCGCAGCGCCTCGTGCATCGCCGCGATGGTGAGCCAGGGCCGGTCGTCGTGCTCCAGCGTCTCCAGGCAGAGGATCGTGTCGAAAGACGACGGGCCGAAGCGGTTCACGATCTCGTGCCCGTTGAGGACGACGTCGACGTTCTCGCCGGGCGCGATGTCGATGCCGATGTACTCGGCCGCGTCGGGGAACGACCCGCGCACTGTGCCGTTGACGTCCATGCTGCCGATCTCGAGCACGCGCCCTGGGCGCTCGATGAACCGCGCCTTGACCAGCGCGACCCACTGCTTGATCTCTCGCGTCACCTCACCCCCCGTCCGGCACCGGCCCTCATCGGCGCCTCGCTCGTGCCAGGCTAGATCACGAGCCCGCCGTCCACCGGCAGGACGGCGCCGTTGACGAAGCCCGCCTCGTCGGAGCACACGTAGGCGAGCGCCGCGGCGACGTCCTCGGGCTCGCCGAGACGGCCGGCCGGCGTGCGCTCCAGCACCTGGCGCACGAACTCGGGCTCGTTGCGCGCGTTCATCGGCGTGCGGATGTACCCCGGGCTGATCGCGTTGACCGTGATGCCGGCCCCCCCAAGCTCGCGCGCCCACACCCTCGTCAGGCCGACGAGCGCCGCCTTGGAGGCCGCGTAGGCGGTCTGCCCCGGCAGCCCGAAGCGGGCGAGGATCGATGCCACGTTCACGATCCGCCCCCAGCGCTGACGCCTCATGACCGGCACCACCGCCTGCGCGCAGTTGGCGGCCCCCTTGAGGTTGGTGTCGAGGATCAGGCTCCAGGCCTCGTCGGTGACCCGGCCGAGGTCGAGGTAGCCCAGCGTGACGCCGGCGTTGTTGACCAGGATGTCGATGCGTCCGGCCGCCGCGGCCAGCCCTGCGGCGGCCCGCGCGACCGCCTCGCGGTCGCGGACGTCCACCGTCTCGCCGCCGACCCCCTCGCCCCAGCCTTCCTGCCGGAGCGTCGCCAGCGCGCCTTCCGGTGCGAGGTCCCACACCTCGACGTGCGCGCCCTCGGCCAGGAACCGTCGCGCCGCGGCGAGCCCGATCCCGCTGCCGCCGCCGGTGATCACGGCGACCCGCGCCTGCAGACGCCCCGAGCGAACCGCACGTTCGGCCGTCACCGTGAGCCCCCGGACCACGAGGCCAGACGGGCGTCGACCCGCGCCGCCAGACCGTCGGCGGCGAGCTCCTCGAGCGTCAGCAACGTCAGCGCACAGACCAGGCGGGCGAGGTCGTCGCGGCCTTCCAGGTCCTGCGGCCGCGCCTCCGCGAGGCGCCCCAGGTTGCCGACCCCCCGGTTCGCCAGCCACGCCAGCGCCGCGAACGCCCCGGCCGACAGGGGCGGGGTGCCGCGGTAGTTCTCGATCCGGCCGCCGGCGCGCAGCGCGGGGAACGACTCGAGCCCGAGGAACCGCAGCGCGAGCTCGGTCCGGAAGCGGCCGAACGCGCCGACCAACCCCATGAAGTCGGCGAGGAGCTCCTCGTGCAGGTTGTTGCCGAGGGCGCCGAAAACCCGCAGCGTGAAGTAGTGCGTGCACTCGTGCTCGCGGCGGATCGCGAACGAACGCTCGAGCCACTCCCGCTCCGGGAAACCGGCATCGGCGCCGCCCACGTTGCTGTACGGGCCGCGGCTCAGGATGACGAAGCGGTCCTGGTAGAGGCGCTTGTCCGCCTGCAGACGCGCGAACTCCTCCGACCAGCCGGCGGCGCCCGCACCGGGGTGGGCGGCCTCCCAGCGCCGGCGGTGCGCGTGGACCCGGTCCCAGTTGTTGTACCCGGTGACGATGCAGGCGCCCATGGAGTCCGGCACGGGCCGCGGCTCGTTGCGGTGGCACAGCGCCTGGACCAGGAGAACGAAGTCCTCCCGCGCGCTCACCGCGACGACCGGCACGGCCCCGGCGATCGCCGCGTGGAGGTCGAGCTCGATGCCGCCCGGTTCGCGCACCGGGAGACCGGTCGCATCGCCGCTCCCGTCCGCCGGGGCGCCCTTGCGCGTCGCGGCGCGGTACGCCTCGCGCTCGCTCATCCCGGCCGCGACCGGAAACAGCAGCTGCGGCAGGCGCTCGCGCAGCGTCGCCCAGGCGCCGCGCCGGGCGGCTTCCTCGGCGTAGCCCCGCCACGCCTCGATGTGCGGCTCATCCTGGAGCGGAAAATCGGGGAGCTGCGGAACCCGTCGCCGCTCGACGGCGCCCGAGTTGTAGGCGAGCAGCTCGTCGACCTCGCCGCCCCGCGCGCCCGCCTCGACGAGCATGCGGCGGCGCAGCGACTGGTCGGTGCCGATGGGCGCGGCGTCGGCCGGCACCGCCCGCCCCCTAGCCGCCCACGGCATCGCGCCCGGCGCGCCCGACGTTCGACCCGCAGCCGCTCGTGACCTGCATCGCTCTCCCCCGTTTTGGCCCGCCTAGGATAGCTCAGCTCCCCGGACCGCCGGAAAGACCGGGGTCCGGGGTCCGGGGTCCGAAACGACGAAGGCAGGGCCTCGCACCCAGGCGTGTAGCCGCGCCGCCGAAGAAACCGGGGTCCGGGGTCCGGGGTCCGAAGGGAAGGTAGCCGGGAGTGGGCCGAAACGGCGAAGGCAGAACCGAGCAGTTGGGCGTGTAGCCGCGCCACCGAGAGTGGGCCAGATGCAAGGCGCCCGAGGCGGCCGCAGCGGAGCGTACCCGGAGGGTACGTGAGCACGCGAGCCGCCGAAGGGCAACGCCGCAGATGGTCCGCTATCGGCGGCGCCCAGGGTGGCGCTCGACGCTCGGGCGCCACCCCTGCTACATTCCCCCGCGCACCTTCCGCTCCGGCCTCCTGACGGTCTCCGACCCGGCCCGCGTCGTCTCACGCCGGCGGGCGGACACGTCGGGAGGCGAAGCGGGTCACGGTGATGGGAGGCGATCATGATCGAGGAGCTGCAGCAGATCGACACCTCGGCCATCGAGGAGCTGCGCAAGATCAAGCAGGACGAGGAGGTCCTCAAGGACTGGCTGGCCAAGATGGAGGCCAAGAAGGGAAAGGTCTCGGACGCGGTGTTCGCGCGGGTGCGCAAGGACTACGAGGGCCGCAACGCGGCGCTCGACGAGAAGGCGCGACCGCTCAAGGAACGGGCCCGCTCGGAGTACGCCAAGCTGCGCAGCCGGGTCGAGCAGTTCGAGAAGGCGCTCGAGGTCGCGAAGCTCGACAAGGAGGAGCTGGAGTTCCGTCACGAGATCGGCGAGTTCGAGGGGAGCGATTTCGAGGCTCACTTGAAGGAGTGCGAGCAGCGGCTGACCCAGAGGCAGGCCGAGCTCACCGAGGCGAACCAGCTCAAGGGGCGCTTCATCGAGGCGTTCCGCTCCGAGGAGGAGCTCGCCTTGCCGCCGCCGGCGCCAGCGCCGGCGCCGGCGCCAGCGGCGGCACCCCCGCCCGGCCCCGCCCCGGCAGCACGACCCGGAGGACCGACCGCGCTCGGCCAGCTCGGCGCGACCCAGAGTGCCCCTCCGCCGCCTCCGGTCCCCAAGGCGCCGCGGACGCCGCCGCCCCCGCGGGGCGACGCCACCATCGTGATCCGCAAGCCGATGCTGCTCGCCCAGCTCGACGACGGGTCGGCCGTGGAGTACCCCCTGGAGCTCCAGGTGACCTCGATCGGCCGCGCGCCGGACAACAAGATTCGCCTGCAGAAGGACGCGGTGTCCCGCAAGCACGCCCAGGTGGTGCTCAGCCCCAAGGGCTACTCGATCGTCGACCTCAAGTCCGAGAACGGGACGTTCGTCAACGGCAAGCGCGTGACCGAGCACCTCCTCGCCGACGGCGACGCCGTCCAGATCGGCACGCAGAAGCTCATCTACCGGGAGGGGTAGGCCGTTCCGGGAGGCGCGGGGGAACGACGTTGAGCGGCTCCGAGCTCGCCTGCCGGCTGCGCTTCTGGGCCGCCGACCTGCGCCGGGGCGCGCCGGTCGCGCGCCAGCTCGCCGACGTGAGGCGCGCGTTCGACGACCCGGCTCTGGGTCGCGAGCAGGCCGAGGCCCGACTGCGGCGCCTGCTCCAGCACGCCGGCGCGACCACCGCCCGCTACCGCCGCTGGGCGGGGTGCTCCGAGCTGGCGGCGTTCCCCGTCGTGCGCAAGCGGGCGATCCAGGAAGACCCCGCCGCGTTCTTCTCGTCCACGGTCGAGCGGAAGGGGCTCCTGACGGTGAGCACGAGCGGTTCCTACGGTGCGCCGCTGCGCCTGCAGTGGACCGCCGGGACGTACGTCCGCAGGCGGGCCGAGCTTCTGTACTTCGGGTCGTGGGCCGGGTTCCACATGGGCGCCCGGTTCGCGCAGGTCACCGTGGACCCGCGCGGGAGCGTACGCCTCCCCCGCTTCAACGGCTTCCTCCTCGACCCGAGCGTCATCGACGAGGCATGGCTTGAAGCCAAGCGCCGTCTCCTCAAGGAGGCGAGGATCGCATTCATCGTCGGCTACCCCTCCTCGATCAAGCCGCTCGCCGACTACTGCCGCGCTCGCGGCGACGGCCCGCCCGACTTCCGCCTCCGCGGCGTGGTGGCCAGCTCCGAGGCGCTGCTGCCCGGGGCCAGGGAAGCGATCGCGTCCGCTTTCGGCTGCCCGGTGTTCGACCGTTACGGCGCCAACGAGCTCGGCATCCTGGCCCAGGAGTGTGCCGGCGCGGCGTCGCACCATGTCAACTTCGCCGGCCACGTGATCGAGGTGCTCGAGCGCGACCGCGACGAGCCCGTGCGTCCCGGTGAGGCGGGCCGCGTGGTGGTCACCGACCTGTTCTCCCGCGCGATGCCGCTGATCCGCTACGACACCGGTGACCTCGCCGTGGCGAGCGACGGACCGTGCGCGTGCGGTCGCGGCGGGCCGCTCCTGACGAGGATCGGGGGCCGGCAGGTGGAGGAGATCCGGGACCCCGACGGCGCCCTCGTCAACCCGCTTGCGATTGGCGGATGTCCCAAGGACCTCGACGGGATCATCCAGTACCAGTTCGTGCAACGGCAACGCGACCGCTATCTGGTCCGGGTCCACGCGCTGCCCTCGTTCCACGACGAGGGCACGCTCCGCGAGCGGTTCCAGCGGTTGCTGGGCCCCCGGGCCGCCATCGAGATCGAGTACGTGGCGGGGATCCCGCCGCTCCCTTCCGGCAAGCGCCCCTACATCGTGAGCGAGCTGGTGCGCCGCCCCCGGTAGGCGGGCCTCTGGGGGGGGGGCTGCGACCTCGCGGGTCGAGCGTGATAAACTAACCCGAGACGCATTACAATCGCGGAGGTACGGACCGTTGACAGCAGTGAGGACGGCGCCAACCGTCGTTCGGTCGTGGTTGCAGTCGTTGCGGCCGGTCGAGTCGGCGCCGGGTGTTTCGGACCGGGATGCCTGCAAAGGCCTGGCGCGGGCTCCGGTTCAGGGTCGCTCCCGGGAAAGGGGGAACGAGCTCATGCGGCGATTGGTCATGGCAGTGGCGGTGCTCCTCCCGTCGACGGCGCTCGCCCAGCTTGGGGCCGTCGAGATCACACCTACGGTCGGCTACCGCCACGGCGGCGACCTCACGGTCGAGGATCGCGCCTTCCAGGATCGCGACGTGAAGGTGACGCTGGCGGCCAAGGGCTCGTACGGGCTGCGCATCGGAGTCGGGCTCTCGAAACGGCTCCAGCTCGAGCTCCTGGCCGACCGCCAGAACGGCCAGTTGAAGGACGACAAGGGCCTGTTCGGGGAGCAACCCGGGGGCTTCGTGCCGATCCTGTCCAGCAAGGTCCTCGATTTCGACGTCACCTACCTTCATCTCGGCCTGCTGTGGGAGCTGAGCCCGGCGCCGACGCGCTGGTACGTCGTGCTTTCGGCCGGGGACGCTCGGATCGAGCCCAAGAGCCCGCTGGAGGCGGTGGACCGCTTCTCCGCCAGCATCGGCGCCGGCGTCAAGGTGGAGCTCAACGAGCACTCAGGCCTTCGCTTCGAGGGCCGCTATTTCAGAACCGACACCAGCAAGCTGCCCGGCGGCGTCCAGCAGTTCGACCACAAGGACTGCTACCAGGGGGGGCCGTGCACGTATACCTACCGCTACAACGACACGCTCGCGCAGAGCCAGCTGTCGGTGGGTTACGTGTTGCGGTTCTGACGGATCCTCCCCTGTCGGACCGGGGGTGGACGATGGCGTCGCACGCGCAGTCGCCGAATCTCGACAGGTCGTCGGCGCGGGCCGCGCGCTCGCGCAGGCGGCGCGGCGGCGTTCGCCGGGAGTGGGGCGGAAGATGGAGCTGATCCAACAGAAGCAGGGGGCGGTCCTCGTCCTCGAGCCGGTGGGCCGGCTCGACAACAGCTCGTCGCAGGAGTTCCAGCAGAAGGTCGTCGAGCTCGTGGAGGCGGGCGAGCGCCGCGTCGTGGTCGACCTCCGGAGGACCGACGAGATCAGCGGCGCGGGCTTGCGGGTGCTGTTCATGCTGGCAAAGAAGCTCGACAGCATGGGCGGAGGGCTCATCCTGTGCTCGATGAGCGAGGTCGTGCGCAAGGCGTTCGACGTGGCCGGCTTCATCCAGATGGTCGCGATCAACGTCGAGCCGACCCAGGCCGAGGCGATCCGCCGGTTGACCGCCGACGACGCCGTGGCCAAGGTGTCGGACCTCGCAGCAGACCTCTTGGCCAAGAAGGACCCGCACCGGGATGGCGATAGCTAGCCCGAATCCGCATCCGAACGGGTCGGCCCGGGTCGAGGCTCCGGTTTCGGTTGGCCCGCGGTGGCGGGTCGTGTGGTCAGCTCGCGTGAAAGACCATCGTCACACGGCCGAACCGGACCTCGTCGCCGTCGGCGAGCTCGACCTCCACGCCGGTCCCGATCCGTCCGCCCCGGACGAACGTACCGTTGGCGGTGCCGATCTCCTCGCGCACGAAGTACCGTCCCTCGCGGCGCGCGAGCCTGGCGTGGCGGCGGCTCGTGGACCGGTCGGTATCGACGTCGCGCAGGTCGACCTCGGGCTGGAACCCCGTCGTGGCGTCGAAACGGCCGACGAACGTCTCCTCCCCCGCGGCGAGCGGGAACTCGGTTCCCGAGAGCTCGTGAACGAACCGAGGGCGGACGGGTCCGGCCTTGGCCGCAGGTTGCGCCGTCACGGCGGCCGGTGCGGCGGGCCTCCCGGGGGCGGGGCTCGGCTTCGCCGCGGCGCGGCCCGACTTCTCGCCCTCCGGCGGCTTCGCGAGCGTGCCCGTGGACCGTTGGATGGTCCCCGACGGAGCATCCACATCGACGTGCGGGCTCGCCTCGCGCAGGCGGGCCGAGAGCTTGCGCAGCATGCGGACCGGGATCTCGGGGTGGTGGCGCACCATCTGGTCGAACGTCGTGCTGTCGATGCGCAGCAGCGCGCAGTCCGTCGCGGCGCGCGCCGAGGCGGAGCGCGGCTGGTCCTCGAGGATCGCCATCTCGCCGAAGAAGTCGCCCTCCTCGAGCGTGGCGAGGCGGCGTTCGGCGCCGCCCACCTTCTTGAGGATTTCGACCTTGCCCTCCTGGATGATGAACATCTCGCTGCCTCGCTCGGCCTCCCGGAAAACGTACTCACCGGCCTTGAACCGAGCCAGGTACTGCGGCGAATCCGTGGGACCCCTGCCGCCCGTGACCATGCTGGACACTTGACCTCCGGCACCGCGCCGCTGGGGGCGACCCCCCACGAGATGACGCTGTCCCGCGAGGCTAGCGAAGAGCCCGGGCGAGGTCAACCGGGGTCCGCATGAGGCCGCGGCGTCTGCTCCCGGGAGGGCGTCGCCAGCCGTCTCGACCGGATGCGCGGGTGCACGGTCCGCTCGGGGCTCACTCCGCCGAGCGCGGACGCCGGGCGCGGCGAGGCGGCCCCGACGGCTCACCCGGGGCCGGCTGTGCCGACGCGCCCGGCACGCTCCTGCCGGAGATGCGCACGAGCCATATGACGCCTATCGCCCGGCAGGTCGAGGCCATCTCGGTTCAAGAGTGGGGCGCCCGCAGGGCGGTCTGCATGGTCGGCTTGGCGCCGGGGATGGTGGAACTCCAGGAGAAGGTCGTCAAGATCGCCGCATTCGACGAGCCCGTCCTGATCACCGGCGAGAGCGGCGTCGGCAAGGAGTCGCTCGCCCAGGCGCTCTATCTGCTCGGCGCCCGGCGCGGGCGGCCGTTCGTGGCGGTGAACTGCCCCCAGTACCAGGATGGCAACCTCACCGTGAGCGAGCTGTTCGGCCACAAGCGGGGCAGTTTCACCGGGGCCGTCGCCGACCGCAAGGGGTGCTTCGAGGTGGCCGACGGCGGCGTGATCTTCCTCGACGAGATCGCCGACCTCCACATGAGCGCCCAGGTGATGCTGCTGCGCGCCCTGGCGTTCGGGGAGTTCCAGCCGCTGGGCGCCCAGCAGACCCGGACGGTCAACGTACGCGTGGTGGCGGCGACCAACCGGTCCATCGACAAGCTCGTCGTGGCCGAGAGTTTCCGTAACGACCTCTTTTTCCGGCTGCGCTACTTCCACATCAGTGTGCCGGCGTTGCGCGAGCGCGGCGACGACTGGTGCCGGCTCGCCGACTTCGTCCTCGCCCGGCTTCGCGCACAGTACGGGGTCGACAAGCGGTTCGCGCCGGAGTCGCTCGAGATCTTGCGCGGGTACGACTGGCCCGGCAACGTGCGCGAGCTGGCGAGCATCGTCACGATGGGGTACGCGCTCTGCGACGGCCAGCTCATCAAGCCCAAGGACTTCGTCTCCCTCCTCGAGCAGCGGGGGGTGGGGGGTGCGGCCGGCGAGGAGGACCTCTATCGCCGGGTCGCGGTCGACGGCGAGGACTTCTGGACCGCCGTCTACGGCCCGTTCCTCGACCGCGAACTCAACCGCACCCAGGTGAGGGCGGTCATCCGGCAGGGGTTGGCGCAGACCCAGGGCTCCTACCGCCGGCTGCTCGACGAGTTCCGGGTCCCGCACGCCGACTACCAGAGGTTCATGGACTTCCTGCGCCACCACCGCCTCAAGCCGTGAGCGGGCCGGGGCGTCGGGAGGAGGACGGGCATGCCAGCGCTTGACGCCGTCGCGTTCGACCTCTACGGCACGCTGCTCGCACTCGACGACCCGCTCCTCCGCCGGGTCCCCGGCCTGCTCGGCGTACCGGCGCGCCGGTGGCTCGATCTGGTGCGGCGGGAGCTGCTCACGACGGCGTTCCCCGGCACGCGCGAGCTCGCCGAGTTTGCCTGCCGCTCGCTCGTCGACGACCCCGCTCCCGCCGTCATCGAGGCCTGCGCGGCAGCGGTGGACGAGACTCTGGCTTCGGCCCGCCTGCTCGACGGCGTGCTGGCGCTCCTCCAGTTCCTCAAGCGGCGCGGCTTCAAGCTCGGCCTGGTTTCCAACGTCTCCAGCGCGCACAAGGCGCCGGTCGCCCGGTTCGGGCTCGACGCGCTGTTCGACGCCATGCTCTTTTCGTGCGACGAGGGGCGTCGAAAGCCCGACCCCGAGATCTACCGCGAGCTGTGCCGGCGGCTCGAAGTGGAACCGGGCCGGGTTCTCATGGTCGGCGACTCGCTCGCCAACGACGTCCTCGCGCCCGCCGCCGTCGGCATGCGCTCGGCTCGAGTCGGGGGACCGGCGGCCGGCGGCTCGCTGAACCAGACCGCCGACCTCGCGTGGTTGGCCCTCGATGGGAGCGAACCTCTGCATCCCCTCCTCGCCCGCGGCCAAGTGCTGACGCTCGGCGAGACCCGCGCCGCCGTCAACGGCCTGCGCCCCGTCTCCGCCGACGCGCAGGGTCGCTACAACCTGGTTTACGAGGTCGAGGCGACGGACGAGGGCACGGGTGCGGCGAGCGCGCCCGCCAGGGTGCTGTACGCCAAGCGCTACCTGGCGCCGGAGTCCGCCTGGGTCGAGGACCTGGCGTACCGCGTGCAAGGCTTCGCCGGCCTGCCGACCTGTGACACGTGGGTCGCGGACGGCGCGGAGCCGTTCCTGCTGGTGGCCCGGGCGCCCGGGCAGAAGTACGCCGGCGAGCTCGACCCGGCCATCGCGCACGAGTTGGGCCGCCATTTCGCGTTCGGCTACATCTTCTCGAACGCGGACCTGCGGCCCCGCAACGCGTTCCTCGCCCGCGACCCGGAGGGCCGCCCGGTTGTCACGATGGTGGACCTCGAGCACTGCTTCTTCAACCTCGCCATCGAGGTCGCGAGCCTCCCCGATCCCGTCGATCCCGCAGCGATCGACGCCCTCGGCCCGTCGGTGCTCAGAGGGCTCGTCAAGAAGCGGGTCCTGACCGACCGGACCCTGCCGCGAGCGCGCAGCGAGTTCTTCGACGCGCGCACCGCGCCCCCCGAGGTGGTGCGGGCGTACGGTGAGGGCTTCATCGCCGCGTATCGGACGCTGGCCGCCAGCGCCGGCGCCGTTTGCGACCTCATCCGGAGCCGCATCGCCCGCCGCCCACCCCTGATCATCGGCACCCGCGCCTACCGGCGGGCGATGGCGAGCATCGACATCGAGGACATCCGCTCGCGCCTCGACGCGGACCCGGGGCCCGTGCTCGACCGGCTCCTGGGGAAGCGGGAGTAATGGAGCCCTGCCTCCATGGATAGAGCGCGAACTCCATTTCGCGACTCGATCTGAATCCGAAGAATGCGTCCGCGCCGAGGTGAGTCTGAGGTCGCACCCCTGGCACGGACCTTGCTGTTCTCCAGGGCGCGTGCGCAATGAACAGTTCCGGCCGACGGCCGGAGAACACCGCCCGGAAGGGCGAGAGAGGGGCGTGGAATGGCCGAGTTGACTCGTGGGCAGGTGAACGACCTCATCTCGGGCTTCGCGGTCAAGGATCCCCAGTACCGCGCGGCCCTGATGAAGAACCCCAAGAAGGTCCTGGCGCTGCAGCTCAACCAGCAGCTGCCCGATGCCTTGAAGGTCACGGTGATCCAGGACAAGCCGGACACGATCCACCTGGTGATGCCGTACCTGCCGAAGGAGGGCGAGGAGCTCTCCGACGCCGACCTCGAGAGCGTGGCCGGCGGCAAGGGCAAGGGCGGCGGCGGGCCGCAGAGCGTGACCTGCAACGACGCCAAGGGCGGGTTCATGACCTACATCCAGATCCAGGCGAGCCTGGTGGGTTGAACGGGTGCGTGCGTCGTACGGACGTTGAACTGGCAGGGAACAGAAACCTCGATTCGGGAAGAAGGAGGATGGAATGGCTGAACTGACTCGTGGGCAGGTCAACGACCTCATCTCCGGCTTCGCGGTGAAGGACCCGGCGTACCGCGCGGCCCTGATGCGGAACCCCAAGAAGGTCCTGGCGCTGCAGCTCAACCAGCAGCTGCCCGATGCCCTGAAGGTCACGGTGATCCAGGACAAGCCGGACACGATCCACCTGGTGATGCCGTACCTGCCGAAGGAGGGCGAGGAGCTCTCCGACGCCGACCTCGAGAGCGTGGCCGGCGGCAAGGGCAAGGGCGGCGGCGGGCCGCAGAACGTGTCGTGCAACGACGCCAAGGGCGGGTTCATGACCTACATCCAGATCGAGGCCAGCCTCGTCGGCTGACCGCGACCTGTCGAACGTCAACGGACAGTGGGCTCACGCCCGAACGGGCGAGAAAGGAACGTGGAATGGCGGAGTTGACTCGTGGGCAGGTGAACGACCTCATCTCCGGCTTCGCGGTCAAGGACCCCGAGTACCGCGCGGCCCTGATGCGGAACCCCAAGAAGGTCCTGGCGCTGCAGCTCAACCAGCAGCTGCCCGATGCCTTGAAGGTCACGGTGATCCAGGACAAGCCGGACACGATCCACCTGGTGATGCCGTACCTGCCGAAGGAGGGCGAGGAGCTCTCCGACGCCGACCTCGAAACCGTGGCCGGCGGTAAGGGCAAGGGCGGCGGCGGACCGGCGAGCGTGACCTGCAACAACGCCACCGGCGGGTTCATGACGTACATCCAGATCGAGGCCAGCCTCGTCGGCTGAGCCGCGATCATCAGTCAGCGGTAGGAACCACGCACGCGGCGGTCGCCTTCGGAACGTCCGAGGGCGACCGCCTTCTCCTCTGATAAAGCACAGGAGCGGCCTGGGTGCGGGAACCCGTCGTGAAACGTCATCGTAGACGCTGCTCACCGGAGCCGAGAACGGACCGATGAGCGCGACCGCCGGCCTGCGGCTCTCGGTGGACGACCTGGCGACCATCGCGCACCGGGCGCGGTCGCTCGACGAGGTCCTCGCCGAGCCGCGCTCGGGCGCCGGCTCAACCATGGCCGCGCCGCCCCCGGCGTGGCTGCCGCCCGGAGCGTTCGAGCGCTGGTCGCGCGCGTTCGCGCCGGGTGACCACGCGGCGTTCGTGCGGCGGCTCGCTTGGGACGGCCTCAGCGAAGCGGCCGTCCGCGCGGCCCTGCACGCCGCGGAGTCCGCCGAGGACATTGCCGTCGAGGCGGCGGCGCTGCCGACCTGGGCCGAGCGGCTGGGCGCGGCGCTCCGTGCGGTCGCCGGTTCAGCCGGCGCCTCCTCGGCCACGGAGGTCGCGGGCGCCACCGTCGGCGAGCCCCGACCGTTCGCCGAGTTGTGGTTGCCGTTCGTGCGGCACGCCCGGGCCGAGGCGATCGCCTCTGCCGGCGCCGCGGGACGCCACCTCGCGCCCGGCGCGACCGCCTCGCTCGAGCGTCACCTCCTGGCCCAGCTCACCGAGCTGTCGGCGCTCGCCCTCTACGCGAGGTTCGACGGCGTGCGAACCCGCGCAGCGGCCGTGCTCCCACGGGAGCCGGCGCCAGGCACCGTCCCAGCCAGGAGGGTCTACGAGCGCCTGGTGGCCGACCTGCTCGCCGGCGAGATCGTGCCGTTCTTTACGGAGCACGGCGCGCTGGCCCGACAGGTCGTCCGCTTCCTCGAGACGTGGAGCGCGGGCACCTCCGAGTTCCTGCGCCGCCTCGACGCGGACCTCCCCGCGATCGGCCGCGACTTCGCCGCCGGCGCCGAGCCGGGCCCGGTGGTCGACGTCGAGGCCGGCCTCTCGGACCGCCACGACGGCGGCCGCCGTGTGCTCGCGATCAGATTCGCCGGCGGCCTCCGGCTCATCTACAAGCCGCGCGACATCGGCCTCGAGGTCGCCTTCGGCTCGTTCCTGGAACGGCTCGCCGCGGCCGGGCTTGACCCCGCGCCGGCACCGCTCCGCGCCTTGCCGCGCGCGGGGTACGGCTGGGTCGAGTTCGTCGCGCAGGCGCCGGCTGCGGACCTCGACGAGGTCCGGGCGTACTACCGGCGCGCCGGCGCGCTCCTGGTCATCGCCTTCCTCCTGGGCGGCCGCGACCTCCACATGGAGAACGTCGTCGCCGGCCGCGGAGGGCCCTTCCTCGTGGACGTCGAGACGCTGCTGCAGCCCGGGCGCGCCGGGTCCGGGGAGGGGCGTCCGGCCGGCGGCGCCGTCGCCCGGGCGCAGGCCGCGCTCGGCGACTCCTTCCTCGCGACCGGCCTGCTCACCTTCGAGGAGGCCGCCGCCGGGGGGACGATCCGCGACGTCGGCGGCTTGTGCGGCCGCGGCGGGTGGACGCTGGGCGCCCGGCGGCTGGCATGGGTCGCCGCCAACACCGACGCGATGCGCCCCGAGCCGCAGGCGGCGTGTGCGCCCGAACGGGCGAACGTGCTCTACGCGGGCGGGGAGGTCCAACCGCCGGAGCGCTTCGCAGGCGAGCTTGCCGAGGGGTTCGAGGCCGGCTACCGGTTCCTGCTCGCGCGCCGCGAGGCGCTCCTCGCGCCGGACGGGCCCCTGGCCGCGTTCGCAGGGTTGCGGACCCGCCTGATCCTGCGGCCGACCAACCTCTACGCCACGCTGCAGGTCCGGCTCGCCGCGCCGGCGTACCAGCGCGACGGGCTCGCTCGCAGTTTTGCTATCGACGCCCTCAACCGCGTGTTCCGGCACTCGAGCGAGCGGCCGCTCCTGTGGCCGCTGGCCGAGGACGAGCGGCGAGCGCTCGAGAACCTCGACGTGCCTCACTTCTCGGTCGCGACGGACAGCACCGTCATCGTGTCCGGGCGGGGGGAGCGCATCACCGGCGTGCTCGCGAGATCGGGCGTGGACGAGGTGCGCTCGCGCCTCGCCCGCCTCGGCTCCGGCGACCTCGCCCGCCAGCTCGAGCTGCTGCGAGCCAGCCTCGCGATGGCCGAGGGTGCGGCGCACGGTCAGACGACCGGCGCGGCCGCACCGGCGGGCGCCGGCGACCCGATGTCGCAGGCCGCCCTGATCGCGGCCGCCCGCGCGCTCGCCGAGGAGATCCGCTCGCACGCCGTGCGCGGTGACGACGGCTCCGTGATGTGGGTGCTGCCGGCCCACCTGCGCCAGGCGGGGCGATCGGACCGCGGCGTCGCCTACTACCTCTACCACGGCATCTCGGGCGTCGGGCTCTTCCTGGCCGCGCTGGCCAGGGTGACCGGGGAACGGAGCTGGGCCGAGCTGGCCCGGGGCGCCTTCCGCACCATCGGGTCGGCACTCGCGGGTGGTCCGGCCGACGCGCTGCTGCGCCACGAGGGGATCGGTGCCTGCAACGGCCTCGGCGGCGTCGTCTACGCGCTCGCCTGCGCCGCCCGGTTGCTCGGGGACGACGACTGCACCGAGCTCGCGACGCGGGTCGCATCGTGCGTCACCCTCGAGAGGATCGGCGGCGACGAGCGCCTCGACGTCGAGGGCGGCGCCGCGGGGGCCGCGCTCGGGCTGCTCGCCCTCCACGACCTCACCGGCGAGGGCTGGCTGGTCGAGCGTGCGGCGGCGTGCGGCGAGCGCCTGCTTGCGACGCAGGTCCCGGCGCCCGCCGGCGGTGCCGCCTGGCCGGGCGCGGACGGTCTGACCCGCGCCGGATTCGCGCACGGGGCGACCGGAATGGCGCACGCGCTCCTCAGGGTGTACCAGGTCACGGGCCAGGTCAGGTTCCGCGAGGCGGCCCGGGAGGCCCACGCGTTCGAACGCACGGTCTACTCGCCGGGCCAGCGGAACTGGCCGGTCCCGGTGCGCGGGCCGGACGGATCGGTCACTCGGGTCACGATGACCGCGTGGTGCCACGGCGCGCCCGGCATTGCCCTGGCCCGGGCGCTGGAGATGGAATCGCCGGCGGACGAGGCGACGGCCGCGGAGCTGGAGACGGCGCTGGCGACCACGGCCGCGGCCGGGCTCCTGGACGCCGACCACCTGTGTTGTGGTAACATGAGTCTCATAGACATTCTCATCACCGCGTGGCAGACCCTGGGTCGCCCGGAGCTGCACCGAGGGGCCGAAGCCCTGGGGAGGGCCGTGGTCGAGAGAGCACGCGGGGACGGGGGGTTCCGTCTGAGCTTCGATGCATCCGGCAGCCGCATCTTCCAACCCGGCCTGTTCCGCGGCGGCGCGGGGGTCGGGTACGGCCTGCTGCGCCTCGCCCGGCCGGAGGACGTCCCGTGCGTCCTCGCGTTCCGGCCCGCGCCGTCCACGGAGCGATGATGGTGGATTTCGAGGTCCTCCAGCCCCCGGTGCCGCCGGCGTTCGCCGCCATGACGTTCCCGGTCTACCGGCGCCTCCTCGCGCTGCAACCCGCCCGCCGACACGAAGAGGACCGCAGCCGGCCGCCGATCCAACCCCTTGCCGTGGCGGCCTCCGTGCGCGGCCAGCCGGTGGGACTCGCGCTCGCCGAGCTGCCGCTGTCGGCGGCCGGCGAGCCCGAACTGCTGTCGCTCTGGGTGGCCCCGCACCTGCGCAGCGTGGGGGTGGGTACCGCGCTGCTGGCCGCGCTCGAGACGGAGATCGGCCGGCGCGGCGCCCCCCGCGTGACAGCGGTGTACATGACCGGCAAGCCGGGGATCGCGGCGTTCGAGCGCGTGCTCGTCAAGAGCGGCTGGGACGCGCCGGTCACCCGCACGATCTCGGTGCGCTTCGGCGTCGAGGACGTGGACCGCTTCCCATGGATCGGCCGCTACCGCCTCCCGCCGGAGCTCGAGATCTTCCCGTGGGCCGAGTTGCGCGACGAGGAGCGCGAGCAGTTGCATCGTTCGCAGGAGCGGGGACGGTGGATCGCCGGCGACCTCCAGCCGTGGGACCACGACTACTACGGGTTCGAGCCCGTCACCAGCCTGGGCCTCCGCGGGCCCGGCGGCGTGGTCGGCTGGGTCATCAACCACGCGATCGCGGAGACCACCCTGCGCTTCACCTGCAGCTACATCCGCAAAGACCTCGGACGGCGCGGCCGCATCGTGCCCGTCTACTCGGCATCGCTGACCCGCATGAAGCAGACGCCGTTCACGACCGGCACGTTCGTGGCGCCCGTCCAGCACCCGACCATGGTGCACTTCGTCCAGAAGTGGATGGCGCCCTGGGTCAGCTTCCTCGGCGAGACTCGAGGATCCGCGAAGAGTCTCCCGGTACCGGCAAGAGGCGAGGCAGCGGCATCCGCCGTCCCAGCCGGCCCCCGGGTCGGCCGTGAGCAACCCTCCGGTGCGGCGGCCGGCGCCGGCCCGCACAACGACAGCAACGAACCTTCGACATCCAACCCGCAGAGGTGAGCCCATGAGAGAGCGTGCGAATCGTCTGTCGCTTCTGATCGCCGGGATCGTCGTGGTCGCCGTGGCCGGCACGGCGCCGGGCGCGGCCCGTCCGGGAAAGACCGCCCCCGAGCCGGCGTTCCAGCCAACCGTCTACGCCCAGGGCGAGATCTCCCTGATGGACGCGGTCCGCCTGACCCTCGAGCAGGATCCCACCATCCGCCTGCAGCAGGCCAACACCCAGCTCCAGGCCGGCCTCGCGCAGCAGGCGACCGGGCAGTTCGACGCCACGCTCACCGGGGCCTTCAACTTCTCCTTCACGCAGACCGAGCTCTCCCAGTCGCAGAAGACCCAGGAGACCAAGACGCGCACGGACCTGCAGAAACGCGCCGACGCGGCGGGCGGCGACGCCGCGCTGCAGGACACGATCATCAATCAGCTCAACCAGGCGAGGAACGTGTTCACGAGCGGCGCCGATCCCAACAGCGTGCACTTCGACGACCCGTTCACCGAGGCGTACTACAACCTCCTCTACAAGATGTACAGCACCGCCGCACCCGCGGTGCAACCGGGCCTCGGACAGTCGATCGTCGATTGGCTCGACTCGAACATCACCGCGGCGCAGCAGACCAAGGGCGGGGACCTCTCGAGCCAGCAGGACCTGCTCTCCCAGCTCCAGAAGCTGGGGCCGGTGCCGCGCGTCAACCAGGACTACAGCGGCTCGCTCAACCTGCAGCTCGCCAAACAGTACCGGACCGGGATCACGCTGACGCCGTTCTGGGATCTGTCCGGGACCGGCTCCGGGTACGGTGGCAAGCCGAACAGCACCGACTTCGGCGGCACCGGCGTCGTCGACAGTTACACCTCGCAGATCGGCTTCACGGTGAACATCCCGCTGGCCAGGAACGCCGGCGTCGACGCCACGGGCGCGCAGGAGAAGTCGGCGCAGATCGACTACAGGGCGAGCCTGGCGGCGCTCACGCACGCGGCCTCCAACAGCGCCTTCAACACGATCCTCGCGTACTGGAACCTCGTGGCCGCCCAGGAGCGCCTCAAGGTGCTGCAGGAGAACCTCGACCTGCAGACCAAGCTGCTCCAGCTCACCCAGACGCTCATCCAGGCGGATGAGATCGCGCGCGCCGAGTCGGCCCGCTCGCAGGCCTCCGAGGCGAACGCGCGCGCACAGGTGGAGGACGCCAAACGGGCGCTGCACGAGGCGCGCGTGTCCCTGGCCCGCACGATAGGCTTGCAGGTCAACGACGAGACCAACGCGCCGCTCGCTTCGGAGGGGTTCCCGCCACCGCCCGCCGACCCGGCGCTGGCCGCGCTCCGGGTCGACGCCCTCGAGCAGCAGGCGCTCGACCGGCGCTACGACCTCAAGGCCGCCACCCAGCTCCAGAACTCCGGCCTCGTCCTCTGGCGGGCCGCGGTGCTCAACCTGCGACGCCAGGTGGACCTGCAGATGCAGGTGTCCTACCAGGGGCTCGGCGAGTCCAACGGGATCGTGGACGGCCTGCGCGGGGCGATCGGCAGGTACGCGGGCCCGAGCGGTCAGGTCGGCCTCAACGTCAACTGGCCGTTCGCCAACAACACCCAGCGCGGGCTCCTGCTCCAGCAGGCCGCCCTCTACACCCAGGCCCAGATCAGCGCGCGCGACCTCGAGCGCCTGATCAGGGCCAACGTGGTCCTCGCGACCGGGTCGCTGCAGGAGGCCGCGGCGCAGTTCCGCCAGTTCGACGAGTCGGTCGGCTACTACCGGCAGACCGTCGACGCCGAGATGGAAAGGCTGCGGCTCGGCAACTCCACGCTCATCGACACCATCCTCACGCAGCAGCAGCTCACCAGCGCGCAGCTCGCCCTCGTGGGCGCCAAGCAGCTCTACGCGCAGTTCCTCGCGCAGCTCCGTTTCGAGACGGGCAGCCTCATCCGCGAGGGCAAGGGGGGCACGTTCATCAGCGAGCAGGACATCACCAGCCTCCCCGGACCCGGCGGGCCGGGCGGACGCTGAGCGCTCGAGGGGGTGCCATGAACGCGCGCACGAAACCACAGGCGAACACGAAGCGGGCCCGTCGCGAGCCGCGTCGCCGCGGCGTGGCGGTCGGGCTCGCCCTGGCGGCGCTCGCGGCCGGCGGCGCGGCCGCCGCGCCGCCGACGTCCCGCCCGTACACCGACTACGCCTTCGGCACGAGCCCCGGCGCGAGGATCAGCCTGCACGACGCCCTCACCACGGCGATCCAGCACGATCCGGCGATCTGGCAGGCGCAGCAGACGACGCTCGCGCAGAAGGGCAGCGTCCAGCAGAGCGCCGGCCTCTTCGACCTCGCGGGCATCGTCCAACCGTCGGCCGAGCTGTCGACGACGTACCTGTCCTTCAACCAGCGCAAGGGGCTGGAGCAGCTGCGCGACCTCCGCCGGCAGATCGCCAACGAGTCCGACCGCGTCGCCGACGGACTGCAGCAGCAGCTCTCCCAGGGCAACAACCTGCCGCCCGACTGCGCCTCGATGTCGTCCGTGCTCAACGACGTGGTGGTCACGACCCAGATCGGCTCGCAGACGATCTGCATCCAGGCGAGGCAGCGGCTGGAGCTGCAGATCTGGGAGAACCTGGCCAAGAACTTCGGCCTCACCCAGCTCGGCCAGGCGCTCGACGACGCCATGCGAGCCCGCACCGAGTTCATCATGGACCTGTTGCACGGGCTCGCGTTCGCGATGCGAAAGCAGATGCGCGAGCTCGGCACCGTGCCGGTGACCGACACCGTGACGACGCTTTCGCTCAACCTCGGGCTGCGCAAGGCGTACCGGAACGGCGCCGTGGTCTCGCCCGCCCTGGTGATCGACGCGATCAACGACAACTTCGACGACAAGCCGATCAACAGCAACTACGGCGGCAAGGGGCGGCCGGACAGCGTCACCACCTCGATCGGCCTCGAGCTCGACGTGCCGCTCGGCAAGGGGCGGGGAGCCGTGTCGGCCGACGCGCCCGAGCGCTCGGCCAGGTTCCAGTACCAGGCGAGCCTGGAGAGCCAGGGGTTCGCCGTCGCCTCGAGCGCGCTCGCCACCGAGATCGCCTACTGGAACCTGGTCGGCGCGCAGGACACGCTCGACATCCTCCAACGCTCCCAACAGACCGAGGAGAAACTGCTCGAGCTCGGCAAGGCGCTCGTCGAGGGCGACGAGATCGCGCCCGCCGAACTGGCCTACTTGCAGGCTCGCGTCGCCAGCACCCGCGGATCGGTCGCGCAGGCCCGCCAGGCCGTTCTCCAGGCCCGCATCAACCTGGCCAACGCCATGGGCGTGGCGCTCGCCAGGCTCGACGAGGCGCCCCTGGCGAGCGACCCGTTCCCTCCGCTGCCGGACGTGGCGGCCGTCGACGCGCTCAGCGCCGGCCAGATCGCCGACGCTGCGTACGTCAACCGCGGCGACCTCGCCTCCTCGCGGCGGCTGCTGGAGTCCGCCAACGTCCTCGCCGCCGCCGCGCGCGCCGACCTCAAGCGGCAGTTCGACCTCACGTTCATCGCCGGCTACTCGGGCCTGTACGAGGGCGGCATCGTCACCAAGCCTCACGACTACTGGTACGCGACCCGGCAGGCGCTCTCCGACTTCCGCGCCGGCCCGAGCGCGGTCCTGACCCTCAACGTCACCTGGCCGTTCGCCAACAACGTGGCGAAGGGTCGCTACGCCCAGGCCCGCGCGTCCGCCCTCGAGAGCGAGATCCAGGCCGAGGACCTCAAGCGCGTGATCAGCGCCAACACCACGCGGTTCGTGGGCTCGCTCCGGCGGGCGGCGCGGCTGATCAACGAGGCCCAGTCGGCCGCCGACTACTACGGTCAGTCGCTCGCCGCCGAGACGGAGAAGTTCAAGGTCGGGGAATCCACCGCGATCGACATCCTGCTCACCGAGGACAGCCAGCTGTCGCAGCTCCTCAGCCTGGTGTCGGCCCGCCAGAGCTTCTCCACGCTGCTGGCGCAGCTCCGGTTCGAGTCGGGCACCCTCGTGAGCACCAAGGTCGAGGACGACAGGGTGGTCCTCGAGGGCCTCCGGCCGGGCAGCCTCGAGTTCCCGAAGCGGACGGCGAACTAGCGCCGGAACGCCGGGGTTCGGCAGCGCGTTGTCGTTGACGTCATCACGGAAGGAGGCGCACTCAGGTGGACCCGCAGCAGATGTTCCGCAAAGCGGCGCTCGAGAAGCTCTCGTCCCCGGAGCGGCTCGACGTGATGATGCAGGTCACCTCCCCGATGGGGTGGCTGGCGCTGTGGACGATCGCGACGGCCCTCGCGGCCATCATCGTGTGGAGCGTCGTCGGCAGCATCTCCATCAAGGTGGCGGGGAAGGGGATCCTGATCCGCGGCGGCTCGGTGCTCGACGTGGCGACCACCGGCGACGGGCGGATCACCGAGATCACCGTGAAGCCCGGGGACGACGTCACCGACGGGCAGCTGGTGGCGAAGGTCAACCAGGCGGACCTCTCGCTCCGCATCCAGAACGTCAAGGAGGAGATCGCGGCGCTCTCCGGCCAGGGCGTGGAGCAGCAGGCGGCGCAGGCGCGCATCAACGCGCGCTTCCAGCAGCAGGCCGACGAGCTGCGCCAGAAGATCGCCGTCCAGCAGGAGATGGTGAACAAGGGGCTCCTCACCAGGAGCTCCCTGATGGCCACCGAGCAGCAGCTCACCGCGACCCAGCAGCAGATCGCCCAGGGCCAGATGTCCTCGGCGGGCCGCACGAACCAGGTGGACGACCTGCGCCGCCAGCTCCGCGAGCTCGACAGCCAGCTCACGGCGCGCGCCGAGGTCCGCAGCCCGTACGCCGGCCGCGTCCTCGAGGTGGTCGCGGCCCCGGGGGATCTCGTCAACGCCGGCCAGCGGCTGCTCACGCTCGAGGCCTCGAACGCGCCGATCAAGGCCGTGATCTACATCCCCGCCGGCGAGGGGAAGAAGGTGCGGCCGGGGATGCCGGCGTTCATCTCGCCTTCCACGGTGAAGGCCGAGGAGTACGGCTTCATGCTCGGCGAGGTCAAGGCGGTCTCCGACTACCCGATGACGCCGCAGGGGCTCGAGCACGTGCTGCGCAACCCGGCGCTCGTCTCCGAGCTCACCGGCGGCACCGCCCCGATCGAGGTCAACGCCGCGCTCATCCCCGACCCCACCACGCCGAGCGGGTTCCGCTGGTCGTCGTCGAAGGGCCCGCCGGTGAAGATCTTCTCGGGCACGATCTGCTCGGCCACCATGACCGTGGAGACCAAGCGGCCGATCTCCTACGTGCTGCCGATCCTCCGCAAGACCGTCGGGATGAGCTGAGGCGACCGCGATGGCCGCGCAACCGCAAGAGACCAAGCCCGCGCTGAAGCCGCCTCCGAACCGGCGCGTCAAGACGCCCACGGTGCTCCAGATGGAGGCCGTGGAGTGCGGCGCGGCCGCCCTCTCGATCGTGCTCGGCTACTACGACCGCCTGGTGCCGCTCGAGGAGCTGCGCCTGGAGTGCGGGGTCTCCCGCGACGGCAGCAAGGCGAACAACGTCGTCAAGGCGGCGCGCAAGTACGGCCTCGACGCCAAGGGCGTCAAGTACGACAACCTCGAGCGGCTCTACGAGCTCAAGTTCCCCGTCATCCTGTTCTGGAACTTCAACCACTTCCTGGTCCTCGAGGGGTTCAAGGGCGGCAAGGCCTACCTCTCCGACCCCGCCTCCGGGCCCCGCGTCGTCACCATGGAGGAGCTCGACGCCTCGTTCTCGGGCGTGGTGCTGACCTTCGAGCCGAGCGCGACGTTCAAGCCGGGCGGCCAGAAGCGCAGCATGCGGGCGGCGCTCACCCGCCGCCTCGCCGGCTCCGAGAAGGCCCTCATGTTCGTGGTGTTCTGCGGGCTCTTCCTGGTGGTGCCGGGGCTCGTCGTGCCCACCTTCTCGCGGATGTTCATCGACGAGTACCTGGTGGGCGGCAGGGTGAGTCTCGTCCAGCCGCTGCTCATGGGGATGGCGCTCACCGCGATCCTGCGCATGGCGCTCACGTTCCTGCAGCAGCACTACCTCCTGCGCATGGAGAGCAAGCTCGCGCTCGTCCACTCGAGCAGCTTCTTCACCCACATCCTGCGCCTTCCGGTGTCGTACTTCGCCCAGCGCGCCGCCGGCGAGATCGGCTCGCGGGTGCAGATCAACGACAAGGTGGCGGAGCTCATCTCCGGCCGTCTGGCGACCACGGTCATCGACTGCGTGCTCCTCGTCTTCTACGCGGTCCTCATGTTCTTCTACGACGTCTCGCTCACCCTCGTGTGCATCGTGATCGCCACCGCCAACGTCGCCGCGGTGCGCTTCGTGGCGCGCAAGCGCATCGACGCGAGCCGGCGTCTCCTGCAGGACCAGGGCAAGCTCACCGGCACCGCGACGTACGGGCTGCGCATGATCGAGACGCTCAAGTCCTCGGGCTCGGAGCCCGAGTTCTTCGCGCGCTGGGCCGGGTACCAGGCCAAGTCGCTGCGCTCGGAGCAGGAGCTCGGCCTCCTCTCCGAGCTGACCTCCGCGGTGCCGCCGCTGGTGTCCAGCCTCACCACGACCGTGATCCTCCTGCTCGGCAGCCTCAAGGTGATGGACGGCGCGTTCACGGTCGGCATGCTCGTCGCCTACCAGAGCCTGATGGCGAGCTTCACGCGGCCGCTCAACACGTTCGTGTCGTTCGGCGCGTCGCTGCAGGAGCTCGAGGCCGACATGAACCGCCTCGACGACGTGCTCCAGTACCCGGTGGACGTGCAGTACACCCGCGAGGAGAAGCAGCAGCAACAGCCGAAGGGCAAGGTCGACGAGGGGAAGGTCAAGCTGTTCGGCTACGTCGAGCTGCGCGACGTCACGTTCGGTTACAGCCCGCTCGACAAGCCGCTCATCGAGGGGTTCAACCTCAAGGTGGCGCCCGGCCAGCGGGTCGCGCTGGTCGGCCGCAGCGGCAGCGGCAAATCCACGGTCTCCCGCCTCCTCTCCGGTCTCTACCAGCCGTGGGCCGGCCAGATCCTCTTCGACGGCACGCCGCGGGAGGAGCTGCCGCCGAGCCTGATCCGCAACTCGGTGGCGATGGTCGACCAGGAGGTCTTCCTGTTCCGCGGCACCGTGCACGACAACGTCACGATGTGGGACAACACGATCCCGGCGCTCGCGGTGACCAACGCGGCGCGCGACGCGTGCATCGACTCCGACATCCAGGCCCGCATCGGCAAGTACCAGTCGCTCGTCGAGGAGCACGGCGGCAACTTCTCGGGCGGGCAGCGCCAGCGGCTCGAGATCGCCCGCGCGCTGGTGGGCAGCCCCACGATCATCATCCTCGACGAGGCGACGAGCGCGCTCGACCCGGCCACCGAACTCGCCGTGGACGACGCGCTGCGGCGGCGCGGGTGCACGTGCATCATCATCGCGCACCGCCTTTCGACGATCCGCGACGCCGACGAGATCATCGTGCTCGAGCGCGGCAACATCGTGCAGCGCGGCACCCACGAGGGCATGAAGGACAAGCCCGGGCCGTACCGGGAGCTGATCAAGCAGTAGGGGAAGGGAGCGCGTGGCCGAGACACCGAAGATGGACGAGCGCACGCCCGAGTACGTCGTCACGGTGGTGAGCACCGGGGTCACCGACGGTCCCGCGGTCGACGTGCGGCTCTCGGTCGACGTCGCCTCGCTCGGCCGCAGCGACGACTGCGAGGTCGTCGTCAAGAGCCCGACCGTCTCCCGCCGCCACGCCGAGATCCGCCGCACGCCGCAGGGGTTCCTGCTCCTCGACTGCGGCAGCGCCAACGGCGTCTGGATCGGGACGGAACGGGTGGCCCAGCACGAGCTCGCGGACGGGCAGGAGTTCAGGCTCGGCAGCGCCGTTGCTCCGCTTCACCCTCCCGGCCGTCAAACCGGAGGCGCCGAAGCCCGCCGCCGTCGCCGCGCCTCCGCCGCCAGCCGCACCGCCTGCGACGCCGCCGCCGTCTCCGGCGCCTCCCGCCGCGCCGCCGGCGCCCCCACCGGCCGCCGCAACGCCGCCGCCGCCGCCTGCACCGGCCAGGCCCGCGCCCCCCGCGGCGCCGCCCGCCGCCCCTGCGCCGCCGCCCAAACCGACACCGCCGGCACCGCCGCCTGCGCCCGCGCCGGTGGCCGCGGCCCCGCCGCCGCAGGCGCCGCCCAAGCCTGCGGCACCACCCCAGCCGCCGCCTGCGCCGCCGCCCGTCGAACCCGTGGCGACGCCCGCGGCCGCCGCGCCGGCCGAGCCCGCGCCCGAATCGCCGGCGCGGCCAGCCGAGCCGCCGACCGAAGCGATGGCCGCCGAGCCCGCGCCCTCGCCGCTCGTGGAGGTGTTCCGCTCCGAGGGCGAGCCCGTGGTGGCCAGCGGCAACCTGCCGTTCCTGCTCGACGGCAAGGACCACGCGTGGTTCGTCGAGAGCGGCAAGGTCGAGGTCTTCACGGTCGCGTTGGAGGGGATGGCGCCGACGGGCGCGCGAACGCACTTCGTCAGCGTCACGCCCGGCCAGATCATGCTGGGGATGGACCTCGCCGGCTTCGGCATGGGCTCCGGGTTCCTCGCGGTCGGCCGCATGGGCACGCAGTTGCGCGCGCTCCCGGTCCGACGTCTCCAGGCGCTGGCCCGCGATGCGCGCTACGGCCCCGAGCTGGCGGCGCTGCTCGACGTCTGGGTGGCCAGCCTCTCCCGCAGCCTCACCAAGGAGTTCACCCCCGGTCCGATCGTGGACGTGACCCTCGCCGAGGGCGAGCCGACCGTCCTCGAGAACCAGAAGAAGGCGCGGCCCGGCCGCGGCGTGATGTGGCTCGAGGTGGCCGACGGCAACCTGCTGTTCATCGGCATGGAGGAGCTGCACTTCGAGCCGCCTGGCGGCGCCGGCAAGGTGGGCGCGGCCTCGGGCGTCGGGCTCGCCGCGCTGTTCGAGAAGGCGCAGAAGAAGCGCGTCGTCTTCCCGGTGGCCTCCGACACCTGGGTCGAAGCTTCCAACGCCAGCGGCACCGCCACGTCGCTGACCACATTCTCGGCGGCGACGATGGTGCCCGACCCCGCGCTCTGGCGCGGCCTCGACATCTTCCACCAGGTGCTCTGCCAGTGCGAGTTCATCAACAAGAAGCTCGCCGTGGTGGACGAGTTCAACCGCCTCAAGTCGAAGGCGGAGTACGCGGAGGCGGCGCGCGAGGAGGCGTACCGCGACATCGCGCTCGTCCTCGAGCAGCCCGCCCGCGAGCGGGCCGCGGCGGTGGTCAAGGAGGAGGGCGACCCGATCTTCGTCGCCTGCCGCCTCGTCGGCGAGGCGCTCGGCCTGACGGTCCGCGACCACCCGGAGGCCAACAAGCAGGCCGCGTTCGACCTGCGGGTCTCCGCGATCGCCAGGGCGTCCCGCTTCCGCACCCGCATCGTGGCGCTGCGCGACGACTGGTGGCGGCACGACCAGGGGCCCGTGCTCGCCAAGGTCGAGAAGACCGGCGAGGCGCTGGCGCTGCTGCCGACCGGCCCGAGCGCCTACGAGAGCATCAACCCGAAGACCGGCGTCCGCGCCGCCGTCAACGACAAGGCCGCGGGCGAGATGGCGCCGTTCGGCTTTGCGTTCTACCGGCCGTTCCCGGAGGGCATCCTCTCGGCCGTCGACCTCGTCAAGTACGGCGCCCGCGGCCTCATGGGCGACGTCTGGATGCTGTTGGTGATGGGCCTTTCGATGGGCCTGTTGGGGTCGCTCACGCCGTACTTCACCGGGCGGCTGTTCGACACCGCGATACCGCAGGCCGACCGCCCCCTGCTCGTGCAGTTCACCCTCGGTCTGTTCGTCGCCGCGCTCGTGTCGGCGTCGTTCAAGATCACGCAGAGCATCGCGGTGCTGCGCATCCAGGGGAAGATGGACTACTCCATCCAGGCGGCGCTGTGGGACCGCCTGCTCAACCTGCCGTCCACCTTCTTCCGCCAGTTCTCCGCGGGCGACCTCGCGGACCGCGCTGGCGGGATCGACGCGATCCGCAGCCTGCTCGCCGGCGCCGGGATCGGGGCGGTGCTCGGCACCGTCAGCTCGATCTTCTACGTCGGTCTGATGTTCAAGTACAGCATGCCGCTCGCCCTGCTCGCGATGGGCCTGACCATCGTCTTCGTCGGATTCACCACGGTCTCGAACTACCTGCAGCTGCGCTTCCAGCGCGAGCAGATGCAGATCCGCGGGCGGCTCGCGGGCCTCGTACTTCAGCTCGTCTCCGGAGTCGGCAAGCTGCGAGTCGCCGGCGCAGAGAACCACGCCTTCCGGGTGTGGGCGCACGAGTTCTCCAGCCAGCGCCGCCTCGAGTTCAAGGCGGGCAAGATCCGGAACAACGTCCAGGTCTTCGGCTCGGGGTTCTCGATCATCTCGAACATGGCGGTGTTCTACACGCTCGTCGCGGTGCAACGCGCCGCGGCCGCCAAGGGCGCCGTGCCGGGGATGACCACCGGCGAGTTCATCGCGTTCACCGCGGCCTACGGCGCGTTCCTCACCGCCACGCAGTCGCTCGCCGACGCCTCGCTCAGCTTCCTCACGGTGGTCCCGATCTGGGAGCGCCTCAAGCCGATCCTCTCCGCGCCGCCCGAAACCGACGAGAGCAAGACCTACCCGGGACGCCTCAAGGGCGAGGTGGAGGTCTCCCACGTCCACTTCCGCTACTCCGAGGACAACCCCTGGGTGCTCAACGACCTCACGGTCAAGATCCAGCCCGGCGAGTTCATCGCCTTCGTCGGCTCGTCCGGGTGCGGCAAGTCCACCCTCATGCGCCTCCTGCTCGGCTTCGAGGTGCCCGAGCGCGGGGCGGTGTTCTTCGACGGCCAGGACCTCGCCTCCCTCGACCTCCGCGAGGTGCGGCAGCAGATCGGCGTCGTCCTCCAGGACAGCAAGCTGCTCCCGGTGGACATCTTCCGCAACATCGTCGGGGTGGCGACCGACCTCACGGTCGAGGACGCCTGGGACGCCGCCCGCCTGGCGGGGCTCGAGGAGGACGTGCGCGCGCTGCCGATGGGGATGCACACCTACGTGAGCGAGGGCGGCGGCGGGTTCTCGGGCGGCCAGCAGCAGAAGCTGCTCATCGCCCGCGCCCTCGTGCGCAAGCCGCGGTTCCTCATCTTCGACGAGGCCACGAGCGCCCTCGACAACCGCTCGCAGGCCACGGTCATGGAGAGCGTCGAGAAGCTGCAGGCCACGCGCATCGTCATCGCGCACCGGCTCTCCACGATCATCAACGCCGACCGCATCTGCTACCTCGACGCCGGCCGGATCGTCGAGATGGGCAGTTACGCCGAGCTGATGAAACTGAACGGCCGCTTCGCCGCGCTCGCCCGCCGCCAGATGGCGTAGCGGCAGGGCTTGCTTGTTCGACCCCGGGACATGGGTAACAGATCAACCTCGGGACATCGGTAACAGGTTGGGCATTCTGAAGGGTAGAGAGGCGGGGCTTGCCCTCGCCCGTCGTCCTCCCTCTCCCGCTCGCGGGAGAGGGCCGGGGTGAGGGTGCAGGCAGCTTCTGATTCCTCATGCGAACACCGTTGCGACACCCCCACCTGTCCTCCCCCCTCCAGGGGGAGGGACCGGTGCCGGGGCGCTCGCGCTGACGGCCAACACCGGACTCGAGGGACGCACGACGGGCTCGGGATCGCTTCGGCCGCTTTGCGGCCTCGCGATGACAGGCATTCGATTCACGGGCGCCCGCAAGAGGGGTCCCCTACACCGAGACCGCCAGATGTCCCGTGATTTGTGTACGGGCGGGGCTTGCCCCCGCCCGTCGTGCTCCCTCTCCCGCTCGCGGGAGAGGGCCGGGGTGAGGGTGCAGGCAGCATCCGATTTCTCATGCGAGCACCCTTCGGACACCCCCACCTGTCCTCCCCCCTCCAGGGGGAGGGACCGGCGCCGGGGCGCTCGCGCTGACGGCCAACACCGGACTCGAGGGACGCACGACGGGCTCGGGATCGCTTCGGCAGCTTTGCGGCCTCGCGATGACAGGCATTCGATTCACGGGCGGTCGCAGGAAGGGTCCCCTACACCGAGACCGCCAGGCGTCCCGTGACTTTGGTAGTTGCGGGGCTTGGCCCGCTATTCGCCCATGCGCTGGGATGTTCCGTCTGACCACTTGGCGACCGGCACGAAGAAGACGATCTCCGGCTCCGGGACGTCGGTGGACCCGTCGTCGAACAGGACCGGCGACCCCGGGACATTCGCTCCCCAGCTCGCGCCGTCGGTCTTCGGGATGTGAAACATCAGGTGAGGGTGCCAGTGCCCGTGGGCGCCGCTGAGCCAGCCGTCCTTCGCCATCATGTAGGACATCGCGCCGGGCTCGGGCGAGCGGAGTTCGCCCTTCGCCACCGCGGTCACGATGCTCTGGTGCATCTCCGCCTTCGACACCCCGGCCAACGCCAGCTTCGTCCGATTGAGGGTGTAGGGAAGCACGGAGCGCGAGGCCGCCGGGTTGTAGCAGACCGGACCACGCACCCTCGGGTTCCAGAAATCAGGGTTGTCGAACGGCGACATCCACGATCGCTCGACCAAACAGGTGAACCCGTTCTTGCCCTCGATGGCCGTCTCGTAACCCTTCGTTCCGAGCACCAGGACCGTTGCATCGCGTGCGATCGGTTCCGGCGCGGCGCTTCGGGCCAGCGCGATCTCGGCTGCTCGACCGCCGATGAGGTACTGGTCGATCGTCGCCATCGCGGGGTATTGAACCTTCGCATCCTGTGCCTGCGCGAGGGGAACAACGCTCAGGACGAGCGGAAGCACCAGGAGAACGGACGTGCGAGCCCGCGGCGACGGCCGGCGGTAGCGAGGCGACAATGTGGGGACTGCGGGGTGGGGCGGCAGGTCGAATCTCGAGTTCATAGCAAGGGTTCCTCGCTGCCTCAACGAACGGCCGATCTTCAATCGGACATTCCCGGGGGATAGCGTTCAGTCAGGCGACGCTTGATCCTGTGTACGGGCGGGGCTTGCCCCCGCCCGCGATCGGACCAGCCGTCGCGAGCCGATTCACAGGCGCCCGCAAGGGGCGCCCCTACACCGCCGTGCCAGTGTGGGGCGCGCACGCCGTGCGCGCCGTCGTTGCCCCTCGTCTATTTGTAGGGGCGGGGCTTGCCTCCACCCGCCGGTGTCATCCTGAGGCCCGAAGGGCCGAAGGATCCCATGGAAGTGTGAGCGACCGGGCAGCGCGGGCCCGGGGGGATCCTTCGGTCGGCTTCGCCTCCCTCAGGATGACCAGGGGGGCACGGGCGCCCGCGAGGGGCGCCCCTGCACCGAGACCTCCAGGCGACGCTTGATCCTGTGTAGGGGCGGGGCTTGCCTGTACGACCTCGGGACATAGGTAACAGATCGACCTCGGGACATCGGTAACAGGTTGGGCATGCTGAGGGGTAGGGTGGCGGGGCTTAGCCGAAGAAACCCTTTGACAGCTGGTAGAGGTACCGGTCCTGACCGGCGGGCCTACGTGGGCGGCCGTCACCCTTCCAGGCGCTGGAGGTACTCCTCGATGCGGTCGGCGAAGATAAGGAAGTCGTCGAGCCCGTGGTCGAGTTGCCTCTGGAGGATTGCGAGATCGACCTCGAGGTACCCGTGGACGAGTACGTCACGTAAACCTGCGACGCCGCGGAGGCGCTGCGTGAAGTCCGCCGAAAGGACGCTGAGGGCGGCAAGGGCGTCGACGGCGCCGGCGTAGTCCGGCACGTCCTTCCCGGCCGCGGCGGCGAGGTGGGTGGCGACATCGAGGACGTTCTGAGCGGCGAGCTCGAGACCCCGCTCGACGGTCCAGCGCTCCTCGGGGTCCTGCAGGGCCGCGAGGGGCCGGCCGGCGTGACGGCGCAAGACGCTCACGGTCTCCCGCAGCGCCATGAGGTGCCGCCGCACGATTCGCTGGTCTACCGTGCCCGGCGTCACGAGTCCCCCTGCCGTGACGCGAAGCGGTCGATGGCCTCGAGCTGGGGGACATAGTCGCAGTAGCGGGACAGGGCGCGGCCGGCGCGGATCGTGGTCTCGGCGAGGTTGCGGGAGAGGATGCGCACACCGTCACGCAGGATTCGATGGTAGAGAAGCGGTGGGGCGTCGTTGAGCACCACCACGTCCACGTCGTTTCGTCCCAGCGCCGCCATTACCGCGGCGGTCAGGTCGGCACGATAGCCGAAGGCCGAAGCCTCCGGCCGCGGCTCCGCCACGTACACCGCGATGTCCACGTCGCTGTGGGAGGCCGCGTCGCCGCGAGCCAGCGATCCGAACAGGTAGGCCTCGAGCACCTCGCGATGCGACTGGAGGACGCGCTCCAACCGCTCGAGGACCTCCTGGCGGGACCGCGTCCTGGCCTCCGGCATGGTCGTATCGTACCGCACGCAGGGACGCACTCCGATCGGCAGTCGACCGGGGAGGCGGCCCGAGGCGAGGATGCGGGCGCGGCAGCCGGCGATCGGCTAATGGCGCGCGGCAGTCCTCCTCAGGATGACGTTGGAACCCGATGTCATCCTGAGGCCCGAAGGGCCGAAGGATCCCATGGAAGTATGAGCGACCGGGCAGCGCGGGCCCGGCGGGATCCTTCGGTCGGCTTCGCCTCCCTCAGGATGACCAGGGGGGCACAGGTGCCCGCAAGGGGCGCCCCTGCACCGCAGTGCCAATGTGGGGCGCGCACGCCGTGCGCGCTGTCGTTGTCCCTCCTTTCTGTGTCGGGCCGGGGCTTGCCTCCGCCCGCCGGTGTCATCCTGAGGCCCGAAGGGCCGAAGGATCCCATGGAAGTGTGAGCGACCGGGCAGCGCAGGCCCGGGGGGATCCTTCGGTCGGCTTCGCCTCCCTCAGGATGACCAGGGGGGCACGGGCGCCCGCAAGGGGCGCCCCTACACCGCCGTGCCAGTGTGGGGCGCGCACGCCGTGCGCGCTGTCGTTGTCCCTCCTTTCTGTGTCGGGCCTGGGCTTGCCTCCGCCCGCCGGTGTCATCCTGAGGCCCGAAGGGCCGAAGGATCCCATGGAAGTGTGAGCGACCGGGCAGCGCAGGCCCGGGGGGATCCTTCGGTCGGCTTCGCCGCCCTCAGGATGACGGCGGCTCGGAGAACCTCCGACCGATGACGTCGCACAGGTCGAATCCCGACGAACTCCGCTCCGCCTACCACTGCCACCGAGCACGAGCTCCTCGGTGCGTCGTTCCGGGACCCCTCCCCTCCGCCGGCAGTCGGCGATCGGCTAATGGCGCGCGGAGCGCTCGCGGTTCATGATCGCCAGGCCGACGCCGCCGAGGACCGCGATGCTGGCCAGCAGCAGCCGGGCGGAGAGGGTCTCCCCAAGGAGCACGACCCCACCCGCCGCGGCGATGACCGGAACCGCGAGCTGAACGATCGCCGCCCGTGTGGCGGAAAGGTCCCGGAGCGCACCGTACCAGGCGACGTACCCGAGTCCGGACGTGATCGATCCGGACGCAACCGCCAGCGAGGCGCCCGGGAGCGTGACCGTCAACCTGCGCAGGAAGACGAGCGCCAGCAGGATCGCCGGCACGGTCGCGAGCGCCAAGTTGTCGGCCGTTGCCCGCAGCGGCCCGGCCGTGCCCCGGCCTCGCATGGAGTACACGCCCCACGCCGCTCCCGCGAACGCCATGAGGACCGATCCCGTCGGCGAGGGCGCGGTCAACCCGGGCGACACGAGGTAGGCGAGGCCGCCCAGTGCGAGGACGAGCCCGACCCATTGGAGGGGGTGGGGACGCTCGCCGGATGACGAGCCCCATCAGGATCATCGTCGCCTGAACGGAGCCGAAGAGGATGAGCGCTCCGGTGCTGGCGCCCAGGCTCAGGTAGGCGACGGAGAAGGCGGCGGCATAGGCGAAGAGTGCCAAGGCCGACATCCAGTTCCACCGCGTTCCGGCCCCAGGCCCGCGCCGCGACACGGCCGCGATGGCCGCGAGCATCAGGGCTCCGGATCCCAGCCGGATCAGCGAGAAGCTGGCGGCGTCGATCGCGCCGCCGCGCAGCGCGAGCCGGCAGAGGATCGAGTTGGCGGCGAAGGCGACCATCGCGCTGGCGGCCAGGACCCCGGTGCGCAGGTCGCCGGGCGCCCGCATGCTCGCACCCGGATCGGGATCGGCGGCAGGTCGCACCGGCCCGCGACTATCGCCTGGCCGGCTTCCGCTGCGTGATCCCGCGCGGAATCGCGGGAGCCTCGCCGTGCCGGCGCTCGCTCCACGGCTCGGACTCGGCGAAGCGGCGGCACGACGACCGCGTTCCTGCCGCGCCACGGGACCGACCCCCACGCTGCACCTCCGACCGTCGCGGCCGCCGGCGACGCGCCCGCCGGAGCGTGGACATGCGCGTGAACCGGAGACGTCGTGGCGGCCTCAGCGGGGCCAACGTGCGGTGCGTGAGGTTCCTTCCCCGCCAGAGCCCTGCGCCGGACGGCACCGGCGGGTCCTCGGCCGCTTCGGACTCGAGATGACAGCATCGATTACGGGCGGCCGCAGGAGGGGTCCCCTACACCGAGACCGCCAGGCGTCCCGTGACTTTGGTAGTTGCGGGGCTTGGCCCGCTATTCGCCCATGTGCTGGGATGTTCCATCCGACCACTTGGCAACCGGCACGTAGAAGACGATCTCCGGCTCCGGAACATCGGTGGACTCGTCGTCGAACAGGACCGGCGATCCCGGGACGTTCGCTCCCCAGCTCGCGCCGTCGGTCTTCGGGATGTGAAACATCAGGTGAGGGTGCCAGTGCCCGTGGGCGCCGCTGAGCCAGCCGTCCTTCGCCATCATGTAGGACATCGCGCCGGGCTCGGGCGAGCGGAGTTCGCCCTTCGCTACCGCAGTCACGATGCTCTGGTGCATCTCCGCCTTCGACACCCCGGCCAACGCCAGCTTCGTCCGATTGATGGTGTAGGGAAGCACGGAGCGCGAGGCCGCCGGGTTGTAGCAGACCGGACCACGCACCCTCGGGTTCCAGAAATCAGGGTTGTCGAACGGCGACATCCACGATCGCTCGACCAAACAGGTGAACCCGTTCTTGCCCTCGATGGCCGTCTCGTAGCCCTTCTTTCCGAGCACCAGGACCGTTGCATCGCGTGCGATCGGTTCCGGCGCGGCGCTTCGGGCCAGCGCGATCTCGGCTGCTCGACCGCCGATGAGGTACTGGTCGATCGTCGCCATCGCGGGGTATTGAACCTTCGCATCCTGTGCCTGCGCGAGGGGAAGAACGCTCAGGACGAGCGGAAGCACCAGGAGAACGGACGTGCGAGCCCGCGGCGACGGCCGGCGGTAGCGAGGCGACAATGTGGGGACTGCGGGGTGGGGCGGCAGGTCGAATCTCGAGTTCATAGCAAGGGTTCCTCGTTGCCTCAACCAACGGCCGATCTTCAATCGGACATTCCCGGGGGATAGTGTTCAGTCAGGCGACGCTTGATCCTGTGTACGGGCGGGGCTTGCCCCCGCCCGCGATCGGACCAGCCGTCGCGAGCCGATTCGCAGGCGCCCGCAAGGGGCGCCCCTACACCGCCGTGCCAGTGTGGGGCGCGCACGCCGTGCGCGCCGTCGTTGCCCCTCGTCTATTTGTAGGGGCGGGGCTTGCCTCCACCCGCCGGTGTCATCCTGAGGCCCGAAGGGCCGAAGGATCCCATGGAAGTGTGAGCGACCGGGCAGCGCGGGCCCGGGGGGATCCTTCGGTCGGCTTCGCCTCCCTCAGGATGACCAGGGGGGCACGGGCGCCCGCGAGGGGCGCCCCTGCACCGAGACCTCCAGGCGACGCTTGATCCTGTGTAGGGGCGGGGCTTGCCTGTACGACCTCGGGACATAGGTAACAGATCGACCTCGGGACATCGGTAACAGGTTGGGCATGCTGAGGGGTAGGGTGGCGGGGCTTAGCCGAAGAAACCCTTTGACAGCTGGTAGAGGTACCGGTCCTGACCGGCGGGCCTACGTGGGCGGCCGTCACCCTTCCAGGCGCTGGAGGTACTCCTCGATGCGGTCGGCGAAGATAAGGAAGTCGTCGAGCCCGTGGTCGAGTTGCCTCCGGAGGATTGCGAGATCGACCTCGAGGTACCCGTGGACGAGTACGTTACGGAAACCTGCGACGCCGCGGAGGCGCTGCGTGAAGTCCGCCGAAAGGACGCTGAGGGCGGCAAGGGCGTCGACGGCGCCGGCGTAGTCCGGCACGTCCTTCCCGGCCGCGGCGGCGAGGTGGGTGGCGACATCGAGGACGTTCTGAGCGGCGAGCTCGAGACCCCGCTCGACGGTCCAGCGCTCCTCGGGGTCCTGCAGGGCCGCGAGGGGCCGGCCGGCGTGACGGCGCAAGACGCTCACGGTCTCCCGCAGCGCCATGAGGTGCCGCCGCACGATTCGCTGGTCTACCGTGCCCGGCGTCACGAGTCCCCCTGCCGTGACGCGAAGCGGTCGATGGCCTCGAGCTGGGGGACATAGTCGCAGTAGCGGGACAGGGCGCGGCCGGCGCGGATCGTGGTCTCGGCGAGGTTGCGGGAGAGGATGCGCACACCGTCACGCAGGATTCGATGGTAGAGAAGCGGTGGGGCGTCGTTGAGCACCACCACGTCCACGTCGTTTCGTCCCAGCGCCGCCATTACCGCGGCGGTCAGGTCGGCCCGATAGCCGAAGGCCGAAGCCTCCGGCCGCGGCTCCGCCACGTACACCGCGATGTCCACGTCGCTGTGGGGGGCCGCGTCGCCGCGAGCCAGCGATCCGAACAGGTAGGCCTCGAGCACCTCGCGATGCGACTGGAGGACGCGCTCCAACCGCTCGAGGACCTCCTGGCGGGACCGCGTCCTGGCCTCCGGCATGGTCGTATCGTACCGCACGCAGGGACGCACTCCGATCGGCAGTCGACCGGGGAGGCGGCCCGAGGCGAGGATGCGGGCGCGGCAGCCGGCGATCGGCTAATGGCGCGCGGCAGTCCTCCTCAGGATGACGTTGGAACCCGATGTCATCCTGAGGCCCGAAGGGCCGAAGGATCCCATGGAAGTATGAGCGACCGGGCAGCGCGGGCCCGGCGGGATCCTTCGGTCGGCTTCGCCTCCCTCAGGATGACCAGGGGGGCACAGGTGCCCGCAAGGGGCGCCCCTGCACCGCAGTGCCAATGTGGGGCGCGCACGCCGTGCGCGCTGTCGTTGTCCCTCCTTTCTGTGTCGGGCCGGGGCTTGCCTCCGCCCGCCGGTGTCATCCTGAGGCCCGAAGGGCCGAAGGATCCCATGGAAGTGTGAGCGACCGGGCAGCGCAGGCCCGGGGGGATCCTTCGGTCGGCTTCGCCTCCCTCAGGATGACCAGGGGGGCACGGGCGCCCGCAAGGGGCGCCCCTACACCGCCGTGCCAGTGTGGGGCGCGCACGCCGTGCGCGCTGTCGTTGTCCCTCCTTTCTGTGTCGGGCCTGGGCTTGCCTCCGCCCGCCGGTGTCATCCTGAGGCCCGAAGGGCCGAAGGATCCCATGGAAGTGTGAGCGACCGGGCAGCGCAGGCCCGGGGGGATCCTTCGGTCGGCTTCGCCGCCCTCAGGATGACGGCGGCTCGGAGAACCTCCGACCGATGACGTCGCACAGGTCGAATCCCGACGAACTCCGCTCCGCCTACCACTGCCACCGAGCACGAGCTCCTCGGTGCGTCGTTCCGGGACCCCTCCCCTCCGCCGGCAGTCGGCGATCGGCTAATGGCGCGCGGAGCGCTCGCGGTTCATGATCGCCAGGCCGACGCCGCCGAGGACCGCGATGCTGGCCAGCAGCAGCCGGGCGGAGAGGGTCTCCCCGAGGAGCACGACCCCACCCGCCGCGGCGATGACCGGGACCGCGAGCTGAACGATCGCCGCCCGTGTGGCGGAAAGGTCCCGGAGCGCACCGTACCAGGCGACGTACCCGAGTCCGGACGTGATCGATCCGGACGCAACCGCCAGCGAGGCGCCCGGGAGCGTGACCGTCAACCTGCGCAGGAAGACGAGCGCCAGCAGAATCGCCGGCACGGTCGCGAGCGCCAAGTTGTCGGCCGTTGCCCGCAGCGGCCCGGCCGTGCCCCGGCCTCGCATGGAGTACACGCCCCACGCCGCTCCCGCGAACGCCATGAGGACCGATCCCGTCGGCGAGGGCGCGGTCAACCCGGGCGACACGAGGTAGGCGAGGCCGCCCAGTGCGAGGACGAGCCCGACCCATTGGAGGGGGTGGGGACGCTCGCCGGATGACGAGCCCCATCAGGATCATCGTCGCCTGAACGGAGCCGAAGAGGATGAGCGCTCCGGTGCTGGCGCCCAGGCTCAGGTAGGCGACGGAGAAGGCGGCGGCATAGGCGAAGAGTGCCAAGGCCGACATCCAGTTCCACCGCGTTCCGGCCCCAGGCCCGCGCCGCGACACGGCCGCGATGGCCGCGAGCATCAGGGCTCCGGATCCCAGCCGGATCAGCGAGAAGCTGGCGGCGTCGATCGCGCCGCCGCGCAGCGCGAGCCGGCAGAGGATCGAGTTGGCGGCGAAGGCGACCATCGCGCTGGCGGCCAGGACCCCGGTGCGCAGGTCGCCGGGCGACCGCATGCTCGAACCCGGATCGGGATCGGCGGCAGGTCGCACCGGCCCGCGACTATCGCCTGGCCGGCTTCCGCTGCGTGATCCCGCGCGGAATCGCGGGAGCCTCGCCGTGCCGGCGCTCGCTCCACGGCTCGGACTCGGCGAAGCGGCGGCACGACGACCGCGTTCCTGCCGCGCCACGGGACCGACCCCCACGCTGCACCTCCGACCGTCGCGGCCGCCGGCGACGCGCCCGCCGGAGCGTGGACATGCGCGTGAACCGGAGACGTCGTGGCGGCCTCAGCGGGGCCAACGTGCGGTGCGTGAGGTTCCTTCCCCGCCAGAGCCCTGCGCGGGACGGCACCGGCGGGTCACCCGTACGCACCGTTGCGTCCGACGACGCGCCGGGCCCGCTCTAGGCGCTCGGGGGCGGCGGACCCGGCCGCTCGTGGAGGCGCGCCACCCGGGCGAGTGACAGCCGCCAGCGACGCTCCGCCGCCGTCCGACCCAGCGGAACGGTGAGGTGGGAATCGCTATCACCCATCGGATCTAGCATTCAGCCGACGCACAATCTAGCATTCAGCCGACACCGGTTCTTGCATTCAGCCGATCCATCTCGCTACCATGGGTCATGGCTCGCACTCCGGCCCTGCTCGCCAGGTACCTCGCCCCACGCCTCCGCGAGGCGCTCGCCGACACGCCCGCCGTCTTGATCCACGGCCCCCGTCAAAGCGGCAAGACCACGCTTGCGCGGAGCTTCGGGGAATCGCGCGGGTACCGGTACGTCTCATTCGACGACGAGGCCATCCTTGCAGCCGCCGAGCGCGACCCTGTTGGCTTCGTGGCCGACCTCCCGGCCAAGTCCATTCTCGACGAGGTTCAGCGTGCCCCGGGGATCTTCGCTTCGGTCAAGGCGGCGATCGACCGCCAGAGGCGCAACGGCCGGTTCATCTTGACTGGATCCGCCAACGTCCTCTTCATCCCACGGTTGGCGGATTCACTGGCCGGCCGGATGGGCATCCTCCGCCTGCACCCATTCTCGCAGTGTGAGGTCGAGCAGCGCCGGCCTCGCTTCATTGACGCCCTCTTCCGCGGCGCCTTCAAGACGGCGACCGCTGAACGGCTCGGCGCCGAGCTCTGCGAGCGCGTCGCCGCTGGGGGATACCCGGCGGCGCTCGCGCGCCGCGTCACCGCGCGGCGGCAGGCGTGGTACCGGGACTACGTCGAGGCGCAGGTCCAGCGGGACGTGCGCGACCTCTCGCGAATTCACTCCCTCGACGCGCTCCCCAAGCTGCTGTCGGTCGCTGCCGCCTCGACGGCGAAGTTGGTCAACGTCGTCGACCTCGCGGCTCCGTTCCAGCTTACCCGGCAAACGATCCACGACTACGTCACCGTGCTGGAGCGCATCTTCCTGCTCGAGCGCGTGCCCCCGTGGCACTCGAACCGCCTGCGCCGGCTCGTGAAGCGCCCGAAGCTGCACATGGCCGACACCGGTGTCGCCTGCGCGTTGCTCGGCGTCGATGCGGGGGCGCTCGCCGCGGACCGCGATCTCCTCGGCCCGCTGCTCGAGACGTTCGTCTTTCAGGAGCTGCGGCGGCAGGCGAGCTGGCGGCCGCTTCCGCCGACCTTCCACCATTTCCGTGACCGCGACGGCTACGAGGTGGACATTGTCATGGAGCAGGGCCGGTCCGTCGCGGGCATCGAGGTCAAGGCCGCTGCCTCGGTTTCGGACGCCGACTTCCGCGGCCTGCGAAGGCTGCGCGCGGCCACCGGCGGACACTTCACGGCCGGAGTCGTCCTCTACGACGGCGGCGCGACCATCCGCTTCGGCGACGGCCTATTCGCCGTCCCCATTCGGATGCTATGGGAAACACCTTGAGGCGGTGAGGGCCTGCGCGAGGCTCAAGACGCTGCTGCACGAACCCACCCGCACCTGCACTTCTGTTACTTGCGTACCTGACACCACTCATGAACGGGCAGATAGCTGCCTCGCGTCGCCCCACCGCCGCCGCGCGTGCGTACGCGCCGCGCCTCGAGATGATCGAGCAGCCTCGCAGTACGCTCCGGAGACCTTCTCGTTGGGCGCCGCCGTAGAGTCGGCGGCGACGCACGACCTGATGCCGGCGATCCCAGGCGAGACTCGGAGTCGGCGTTGGGTACCATTACGCAACAACGCAAGCCTGACCCCAATACCAATAGTGGCCATTCGGCCGGTTCCGACTGTTCGAGCTCTAAGGTGAGGGGGATTCGAGGAGGTGGCCGTCGGTCACCGAGGGGTCCCAGCCGTGGGCGGCGACGACGGCGGCGTCGAGCCACTTAGGTCAGGGGGAAACTCGCCGGCGAGGATGGCAGCAACCTGGCGATGCAGGTCAGGCACGTCTCGGGTGGCGGTGGTCCACACGATCGCCCAGTCGACCGCGAAGTACGAGTGAACGACGATGTTCCGGAATGCAACCACATCGGGCCAAGGAACGCCGTCATGGGCCATCCGGAACGCCTGCGGGAGTCGCGCCGCTGCCTCGCCAATGACCGCAAGCTTGTGCAGCACGGCGCTGCGGACGAGGTCGTCAGCGAGAAACGTGTCCCGATCGCGGCCCGCGAGAAAGCGTGCGATGGCTTCGGCCGACTCGACGATATCGGTGAGAAACAGACGCTCACGCCGCATAGAGCACACGGGCCTGCGCGACCACCTCGGAGCGGACCAGCGGCTTCAGCCCCGCCTCGGGTACGAGGTCCACGTCACGGCCCAGAAGTGCCCCCAGCTCCCGCTGCAGCCGTGCAAGGGCGAAAAACCCGACTGCGGCATTTGCGTCGAAGCTCACGAGGAGGTCGACATCGCTCTCGGGCCCTAGCTCACCTCGCGCGGCGGACCCGAATAGGCGGAGCTCACGCACTCCATACCGGCGACAGAGCGCTCCCAAAGCGTCACGTGGTATCTCAAGTGGTCTTCCGTCGCTCATACCTGTCGCTTCCTTCGATTAGCATACCGCAGCCGTGGCCCAGGGAGCGCCACAGCCCGCCGTCAGCGGGGGAGGTCTAGGGCGAGGAGGCATCCGAGGAGGTGTGGATCGCCAAACCTCGCGATGACCGTTTGTCAACTGTGCCGGACCTGGTACCAATCCTAGTGCTTCATCGTGATCGTCGTCGGGTCGCCTGTCGCCTGGTCGATCACCGACGCGTAGGCCGTGATGCCGGAGCCTGTGTTGACGGTGACCTTCGCATAGCCCTGCTCCATGCCTCCGATCGCGTTGAACGGTTGATCGTACTGATAGAACTCCCCGGCGCCGAGAGCCCGTGAGCCACTCCAGACCCGGTTGCCCTGAGTGTCAAAGAGCGCAAGCGTCACGTTGGCCGACGCGTTCGACGTGTTGGTGACCCCGATGTTGGTTCGGAAGAGAGTGTTCTGCGCGAGCTGCGGCAGCCATGCCGACTGCCCCGCCGACAACAGGGTGTCGTCAAGTTCGGCGCCGTCGTAGTTCTGGCCGTACGTCTGACCCGGCGCCAACTGGTTATAGGTTCGGCCCGTCACGTAGAGATCCTGGTCGGACCAGACTTCCAGTGCGCCCGAGCCGTTCACCGCGCCGAGCCCCGCCGCCAGCTCCGCTACGACATCCTCGAAGACGGCCATCGCGTTCGGTCCAAGAGAGGCGCCCTTCGAGAGCACCATCCCGGAGAGGTGCAGCCGCAGTTCGACCGCCGCGGTGGACGCCGAACGGTTCAGAATGGCGATATCGCTGCGCCAGTGGGAGTTTCGAGCCGGTACGTCGGTGTGCGACACGACCGGCAGCCAGTGGCTGAACGCCATGCCGCCATAGGACGCCGCCTGGTGAACGGTGAACTGTGGCCCCTGGAGCAGCGCGATGGCGCCGTCGCGGGTCGGCCCGGCGTTGGAATCCACGAGGTAATGGATCGAGCCAGGGCCGCTTGCCGTGTTGCTGCCGAGGACGTGGAGCCAGTCCTGGGCGGGCATCGCGAGCCACGTGCAGCCCGCGCCGGCGGCAACGGCAAAGGTCCCCTCCCCACCCGTAGGCCCCACCGAGGCGCTCGAGGGCGTCAACGTGAAAGAGCAGCCCACGCCGGACTGCGAGACCGTGAAGGCAAGGCCCTGGACGACGATGCTGGCGGACCGGGCCGCGCCCGTGTTGGCGTCGACACTGAACGATACCGTCGCCGGGCCGACACGGCTTGCTGCCCCGGTGATGTGGAGCCAGCCCGCGCTTGATGCCGCCGTCCAGCTGCATCCGGGTCCGACGTTAACCCCGAACGAGCCACTGCCGCCGCCCTCGGTAAAGTTCATGCTTGTGGGAGTGAGGCTGTAGCTGCAGCTCTGGGCGTCTTGGAATGCGGTGAAGATCTTGTCCGCGATGGCGATCGTCCCGGATCGCGCCGAGCCGGCGTTGGCCGCGACGGCGTACCCGACGGTGCCGCCTCCGGAACCGGCGGCTCCATACGTTATCGAGATCCACGCCACGCCGCTCGTGGCGGACCACGCGCAACCGGCAGGGGCGGTGACGGCCACCGTACCGGTTCCGCCAGACGCCGCGAAGCTCAACTGGGCCGGCGCGATCTGAAACGAGCAACTGACGGCCGCTTGTTCGATCTGGAGGGCCTGCCCCGCGACGGTAACGCTGCCGCTGCGCGCTGCGCCGGGGTTCGCGGCGACGTTGTACGAAACGGAGCCGTTCCCGGTCCCGGCGGCGCCGGCCGTGATCGTGACCCAAGATGCGTTGCTGGCGGCGGTCCATGAGCACTCTGCCGTGGTCATCACCGTGATCGTGCCATTCCAGCCGGTGCTCGGTAGGGAAATCGATTGGGGGCTGATCGAGTACGAACAGGCTGCGGCGTCCTGGGTGATCGTGAACGGGAGGCCCGCGATCGTGACGGTGCCCGACCGTGCGCTGCCCGCGTTAGCCTGCACGAGGTAGCTCACTGTTCCGCTGCCACTGCCACTCGAGCCGCTTGTGATGCTGATCCACGACGCCTGCGAGTCCGCGATCCAACCGCAGCTGCTACCCGAGGTGACACTCACCGAACCGCTGCCGCCTGCCGCCGAAAGCGAGTCTGAGGTCGGATTGATTGAGTAGGTGCACCAGCTATTCGCGAGTGCCGTCGCGTCGACTGAGCCCAAACCGGTCGCAAGATCGTAGCCGCTGCCGCACGAGAACCCGGCCTGCCCCGGGACGGAGTTGTTCCCCACGGTGACATCGCGGAAAACCGCCGGTCCGCTGCCGTTGTACTGCGCGTTGCCAAGTTGATAGAACTGCGGGTTTGGGTTGCCTTGACGCTGCCCGGTCTTCTGCAGGATCAACGCCATCAGTCCGGCCAATGCCGGCGTCGAAGCTGACGTCCCGGGCGCGGAATGTTGCGTACCCTGACGGGCAATGATGTAGCCGGTATGCTTTGCAGCTGCCAGTGACACGTCTGGCACGTTGCGGGCGCCATTATTGGGAACGCCCGGCGCGATCTGCCACGTTGGCTTGGGGTAGACCACCGACGAGCCGCCCCCGGTCGCCCAGAGTTCGCTGCAGGTAACATCTGGAGGACAGTCCGCCGCCGAACCGCTCTCATTCCACGCCTGCTCGGGTATGTACGAGAGTGCCGACGCTGAGGTGGTAGGGTCGTTGACAGCGGACCAGTACTGACTTGGGTTGGACGTGTCCATGAACTGAGTGCCGCCAACGCATACTGAGTACGGCGGAGTGCACAATCCGCTGACGGCAAGCCCGTGGGAAGCCGTTGTGGAAGTGTCGGCATCGCATCCAGCTGCGCCGGAATCCCCGGAGCAAACGAATACCGAGATGCCTTGGGCAACTGCTTGCGACCACAGGTTGTTGTAGAGTTGACTATAGGCCGTACCCATGCTCGATTCGCAAAGGTAGAAGCTCATCGTCAGCACCGGCGCGACATTGTTGTTGACGATGTACTGGGCGGAGAGCAGCGCGCCATCCGTGGTGGTCGACTTGGTGATCACGACCTTGATCGTCGCGTACGGGGCGACAGCTCCGGACCACTGAACGTCGAGGTCCGCCTCGTTCTCCTCCTCGTCGTTGACGATGCCCGGGTCCGCACCGTTGATGATGAGTTGGGGGTCGTTCGGGGAGAGGTTGAAAGCGCTCCGGAAGAGCTGCACATCCCCCACCCTAAGGTTGGTCCGCGCGACCACGGCGATCGACTGTCCGCTGCCATTGATACCAGCGTTGTAGAGCGGATTCACGTCGTAGATGATCGCGAAATCTCCGGGAGACAACCGATGTTCCCCACTCGCAAGCGTGGTGCCTGGGTGGGCCAGGTGGCTCGCAGGCTCCGATCGGAAGTCGTGTAGAGACACGACGCCGACCACGAGGTCCGCAAGAGCCCTTGGAACCGATGGATCGCCTGCATTTGCGTGGTGGACGTCCCCGGCGACAATATAGTCGTGGATCTCCGTGCGAAACGCGGCCTCGATATCGGCGACAGTACCGGTGAAGTTGATCCACGTCCTGCCTTTCGCCACCTCGTCGATGGCGAAACCGTGCGACTGCAGCCAGCCTGTGACGAGACCAATCTCGTCCGACGTTGCGCCGAAGCGGGCGCCAAATTCCTCGGGCGTCAACCAGTGGTGGAAGTTCGGCGATCGAGGGTCTTGCTGTTCGACCATCAAGCGCTCAAGCGCGGCCTTCTTCTGCGGCCGCATCGCGAGCGTTAGTATCATGCGCTCCATCGGCAACGAAGCGTCCGTGCGCCCAGCGTCGAATTCGGGGCGCGCCAACGGGTGAACGTTGCCAGGATTGACGACCCTGTCACTTTCGTTGACTACCCTCTGAAGTGGGGCCGCGCGGCCCACCATCGCCCAGGCGGCCATCCCACAACCGAACGCCACCATCAGCTTGAGCCGGCTCTTCATCTCACTCCTTCTTCCCTACCGCCGCGAGAGCCCATGCCCGTGCGCGCTTTGCCGGGCCGGTGTAACCGGGGGATGGCCTACGTGTCCGTCCGCGCGACATCGCCTTCAGTTTTTCTCAAACCGTTGACCTGTCGGGGAGTCACCGAAAACCCCCTCCTCCACGATGCGCCCGTCTTCGTTTACGCGGAGGCCCGCGGGGGCTTCGGCAAAGACACCCTCCTTGAGGACGCGACCGTCGTCGGCCAACCGTTGTCCTAGGGGCGACTCGCCGAATATGCCTTCCTTTATCAGCCGTCCCTCATCGTCGAGGCGGTATCCTGAGGGCGCGTCGCCGAAGACGCCCTCCTTGAGGATCCGGCCTTCATTGTCGATCCGCACGCCCACCGGGGTGGTGCCGACGACTCCCTCATTCATTAGGCGGGTCCCTCTGAGCCCGACCGCTGCCATCGACACTGGTTCCGTGGGAAGGTCGCCGAGGACCGGGCTACCCTGGCGAGAGGCCTGGGTCGAACCACCGCCGCTGGCTAGGACCTTGATGAGGATCCAAACCAAGAGAACGAGCACTGCGAGGACGATCACCGCCATCAAGACCGCCCACGCAACAACGGCCACGATCGTGAGCGCACAAAGGCCAAGGCTCAGTCCCAGCGCCACCCGCAACCCGGCCCGAATGTGCTCATTCCCGATCCGTCGGGTCAGCCGCCAAATCAGATCTCCGCCTGCCCGAACCGGTCGGGCGACCCACCGGGAGAACCAGTCTTCCTTCCCTCCGGCAACGGCGGGATGCCATGACGACGCATCCTCTCGCGTGTTGATCCGGGCCGTCAGTCCCTTGAGCTGTAACGCCGCAAGGAGCGCCCCAACCACCAGAGGGAGTACCACATACAGGACCAGGACTGGCGACCGTGAGAACCAGCCCGCGGCAGTTGCGCCGGCCAGGACTAGCACGGCGCCAACGCGTACGCCAACCGAATCGGTCCGCTGCGGCGCCCCGTCTTCCTGCGCATGACCGTGCTCTGCAGGGGCACCCGCTGCGTCGATCTCAGCCTTGAAGATCATGTCTGTTGTGGACATCATGGCGACCTTCTCTCTCTGCACTTGGTCTCCTGCAACCGGCCCCCAGGGCTGAGGCCAGGCACACGACCCGCCCGCGATTGGCAAAGGACTCCTGCCCGGCAGACCGGACTTGCGCACCCATCGTGTGAAGCGGCTTCGGTTGAGCCAGACGCCTGGCTGGATGGGTATTGCGGGGGGTGAGTCCCCCAGCCCATCGGCCCACGGATACCAATCCCCAACGGTTCCTGGACGGCGACACCTGATCGCCGGACCGTGCGCACCACTCTTTCGAGACCATTTCTGGTAGCTCCTCCGGCATGCCTACTTCCTGATGCTTGCACGCTTGATCATGGCGTCGAGAATCGCCTTGCTGATGCCCTCGCCCTTGAGCTTGATGAGCGCGTCCGTTGACACGTCCAGGGCCTCCACCGGCGCCTGCTGGATCTTCGCGATCACGAGATCATCACCGAGCTCGAGCTTGGCCAGTGCTACGACATCTGCATTGGTCAGAGGTTTCTCAGTGGGTCCGTGCGAGGTTTGGTCTTGGGCTTGGGCCGTTGGTGCGTTTGTGTTAGGTTGGGAAGCGCTCGCCGTCTCGGTGCCCCACGTCGGCCTAAGCTGAGCCAGCTTGGTGTCGCGCGCCTCGAGATAGCACGTGTTCCACCGGGACTTCAACCATCGGCTGCTGGTCGGGCTGCAGTTTGGTTTATCACCGCGGTCGCAACCGCAGTCGTAAGTGAAGCGCGAAAGATCTCCTGGGTTCATCCATGCTGTGTAGTAGGGTCCGCCCTCTACGGGAGTGCCGGAACGGAAGTAGAGCACGTGGATCCGTCCGTTTTCCTCCTCGAATTGGAAGTGTTGCCCGAATACACCCTCCGTCGTGATGCCGGAACAGCGTCACCGCGGTTGAGCGTGGCCTCAACCTTGTCGCCAGTTGAGCCGCGGTAGACGGGAGCAGCGTCACGCACGACAATGCCGCCATCCCCCTTGCCCTGCCCCTCGCACACTGCCACTGGACCCAGTATGAGGAACAGAGCAGCCAACCCTACCGATGCGAGAAACGCGTGTTTCATCCGATCCTCCTTCCGAGCACGGCCTGCCTCTATTTCGGGATTCAGCTTGTCACGTTCGGAGACGTAGCCGCGACGACCCTAGTCCACGCCGAAGTCGTACAGATCGCCCGCAGACAGCACGTTGCTGTTGGTTACGAAGAGCCGTACTCCCCGGGCTTGAGAGGCTTCGTCGGCGTCAACCTCCAGAGCCCCGCCTGGTCGGGTGTTGCCTCGTACTCTACGATATTGTCCTCATTCGGCGCAGTTGCCCCGCGCATCCCAAGGAGGCCGCCGCCAATTCTCACAGAACGCTTGTTCTTCTTGGTGCTGGAGTCACAACTGACGAGAAAGTACTGTCCCCGCGGGTCGCCGTCTGAGTGAGAAGGATCGACGGGTTCTTGTCATGGGTCCGAGTTCTCGACTGTGCGCCCCCGAACTCGTGGTAAGTGCGCGTGCCGCCGAGCCGGTAGTCGACAGAGCCACCCATCTTCGACAGGCTTGAGTCCCCGTATGACGTCTTGAGGACGATGCTTGGCCCTACCGTGGCGCGGCTTGGTGGCGCTCCTGGTGCGGCTACCTGCTGTGCTGGGGTCACCCGCTTCAGCATGGCAGCGATGACGCCCTTGCTGACGTTTTCCTGTTTGAGGGCCGCAAGGCTGTCGGTATCGAGCTTGAATTCGACCACGGTTGCTTGGCCGATCTTGGCGATCACGACCTCGTCGCCCAGATCAAGTTTGCAAAGTTTGACCACATCGGCGTTGGTCAGCGGCGCTTCTGCGACCAATGGCGTCTGTTGGCGTCCCGCGGTTGGTGAGGTTGTTCCCTGCGCAAAAGCCGCAGCACCGACAACGCAGAAGCTGAAACCCAAAGCGAGGATCTCACCGATACGCCTTCTCATTGTCCTTCCTCCTTCACTGGTCTTCAGAACTCGATGCCACAAGCTCGAGTTCCAGTGCATCGTTCGACATCGGCCTCAGTTGCTTGTAGCAGCGAGGACATCGTGGCGTCGGGTCCGCGAGGCCCAGGCGGAGGCAGCACTTGGAGCAGAATGGCATCCCGTCGTTGGAGCAGAAGTACATCTTTTCGTTCCACTCCTCGCTCCCGCAATTGCTGCACCGTTGCCGCGTAACTACCTCCACCCTCTGTCCACTGCCTCACGACCCTTGCCATCTCCACATCTGTCGGAGCCCGTCGCTGACTCGTGTAGAGCAAGCACCGTGCCAGGCGCTGGTCGTCTCGCGCGTATTACTTGTAAGTAAATGGAATTACGATATGTTGCTGGCCACCTGGCACCCCCCCCCTACAAACGGGAGTGGGCCGAGACCGACAAGTCAGTGCACACGACGGCGACGACTAGCCAGAGGGAGACGGGCCCTGGCGTTGGCGGTAGTCCTGCGGCCAACTCTGACTCGTCGATGCCCAGCCTCTGGATCTTCAGGGTGAGCCCGTACCGCGAAATGCCGAGGAGGCGTGCGGCTGTTGCGCGCTTGCCGGCCGTCCTTGCCATGGCAAGAACGATCAGCCGCCTCTCCAGCTCGTCCACATGGCGCGACAGCGTGAGGTCGGAAGCTCGGTCGCAGCCCTTCTCCATCGTTGTCGGGTCAGCCGGAACCAGCACGCTGGGGGAGACCATCGCCACGGTGATCGGCTGGTCTGGCGGACAGGGACACTGAGGCGGCGCACCTCGTGCTCCAGCTCGCGCACGTTGCCCGGCCATGGGCATCCACCAGAGCCCGTAAGACTTTTGACGGAAATCCCGCTCACCGGTTCGTCGATCTCGACGACAGACGCGCCGCATCGTGGTTTCGATGAGCGCGGCGATGTCGCCGCGCCGCTCTCGCAGCGGTGGCACGTGGAGCGTGTAGCCTGCGATCCGATAGTAGAGGTCGGATCTGAAGCGCCCCTCGCCAATCCGTTCCAGCAGGTTCGTGTTCGTCGCCGCGACGACGCGAACGTCGAGCGGAACAGGCCGTTTTGCCCCGACTGGATGCACTTCCTTCTCCTGCAACGCTCGCAGGAAAGTCGGCTCAGGGTGGCGAACATGTCCCCGATCCTCGTCGAGGAACACCACGCCGCCGTCCGCGAGTTGCATCTTGCCCTCGCGCTGACTGACCCCGGTAGCGACGCCGCCCTCGATCCCGAACAGCTCCGCCTCGAGGAGGTCCGCCGGAAGGGCCGCGCAGTTGACCGCGACGAAGGGCCCAGCGCTACGGCGCGACGAGGAATGAAGGATGCGGGCGATGAACTCCTTGCCCACGCCGGTCTCTCCGGTAATCAGCACCGGGAGGTCCCCGCTGAGAAGATGCCTGAGCTGGTGGAACACGCTCATCATCGGGTCGGAGCGCCCGACGACGTACCCCTCGGGGAACACGAGGTCTCGCACCGGGCGGCGCAGACGCGCAGATTCTGCAGGCGGGGCGTTCGGCAGACTCCTCATGACGAGCTTGAGGAACAGCTCGAGGAACCGGCCGCACGCGTCGCGCAGGGGGAATTCTCCGAGAGCCGCAACTGCGCTGGCCGTGGTCGAGTCGTCGGTCGCGACAGCCAGCGCCACCGGTATTTGCCCGGCTTCGACACGGCTTCGCACGACCAACCCGATTCCCCGTTTCGACTTGTCCGAGATGGTGCGCCTCAGAAGATCATCAAGCTCGGTGGGAGGACGGAAGTTGCCTGCCGTATGGCGGATGACTCGGATTTCGCTCGACCGATCCCAGGTGAGAAAGGCCGCCCCGACGGCACCCAGTGCGCTTACCAGCACCTCCAGCGATTTGGCGATGCCGGGATCTGGATCCGCGCTCAGGATGTCGCCGATCCGGTCGAGCGCACCGAACCAGCGCTGGGAGACGCCGGTGCCCTTGGTCGGAGGTGTGGGCTGGTCGGTTCGCGGACGTGGATGCCCACCCCTGACATGCGGTTCCGCCGAGGCAACCGACTGAGGAACGAGTTTGCCCGATCCCACGGCCTCAAGGCGCAAAACGACCGGCCCGAGACAGATCAGGTCGCCGACCTTGACGAGGGCTTCGTTGGCTCGGACGCCGTTGATCAGGGTTCCATTCCGGCTTGCCCGATCCGTGATGGTCACTCCCTCGTCGGTCACCGTGACAACCGCGTGTTGATGTGAGACGCCCCGAGCCGTGATCACGAAGTCGTTGTCGGCCAGCGCACCGATGGTGTTGTTGCCAGGTTTCAACACAAAACAGATGGGTTCGCCATCGATCTCACCCACGAGGCCTAGGCGGGCGCTCATCGGGCTCGTAACCGTGCGGCCGGCCTTCCCCCTAGCCATTCTCGGTGCATCGTACACCTTTTACCAAAACGAAGGCCGCCGCAGCCCCGTCCTCCGAACCGTTTCGCACGCCACAATGTGGCCTCGTCAATCCGCTCTGGTAGCCACGTGGGGTTACCGGTCGTTGCCGAGTCATATCCGGCAGGAGTTGGTGGCCCCGGTCGCGGCGGCTCCATTTGCGGACCCTCCCAGCGCGGTCGCATTGGTCGCACACCAGGGTCGACGCCTCGCGGGACGGAACGTGAAGGCGGCCGAACTCTACACGGTTCCCGTTCTCGCAGCGGCTCGCTGGCCCAAGGGCGGCGAGGAAGGGCGGTGAGGTCGAGGATGCGGCATAGCGGCGATTCCACAAGTCGGACTTGTTACCGGTCCGAGTCTCTTGCTCTCATGGGTCGGGCAGGCAGTCTGGAGCTTGTCAAGTGCCTTGGTCTTCCTCTGCATACCGCATGCTGCCTACGCGCTGCAGACTGCACATGGCTCACTGCCCATGCGGGCCACGGCACTTCCGTCGTCCTCGCGGCCTTGGGTATCAGTCAATGAATGCCCGGAGGACAATTGGGGTGAGGGAGGGCAAGACACAGCCGGGTGAAACCAACATGCGAGGCTCTCGGAGGTGACCCGAAACCCGAACGTCGGTCCAGGGAACCTCAACAGCCGGAATCTCCTCGAGGGGACGCCGGAAACGTCGGTCGGTGCTACCAGCGTGTTACCCCAGCCACACGCGTGAGCTGTAGGTTGAGGTCACATGTTCGCTAAGATGTTATCCCTATTGCTGTTAGAGCTGATTCCTGGATATGATGCGAACGCGCAACCCCCAGATTCGACCTCTGAAGGTCACGGCATTTGCAGCAGCGAGCACAAACGATAGCCCCTGGCTCAGCGCCTCTGTGCCGCCAAGACCAATCGACAGAGTGATTGACGTAATACTTGACATTGTCACTGACATACCCCATGATGTGGGGGTAGGCAGGCCGCGAGGCGGCCGGGGAGTTGGAAATGGAGCTAGGACCAAGGAGAATTCGGCCTGTCTCGCCCCCTCTAGCAGGCTACTTCCGCCCAGGGTGGAACGACCACACTGTGATTCTTCAGGTCATCTCAGAGCGGATGCCGCGGTGCTTGAGCGGAATCCTGTGCGATCCGAGCTACGAAAGGCGGCACGGTGAACTCTGGAAGGAGGCGGCTCGGGGTGGGGTTGAGACCGTCTTGGATACGCGGGCGATGGAGCTCGCTACGTCAGTTGGACTTGCAACACTGCGAGACCGGGTACCCTGGTCTTCCGACCACCCCCATCAGCCTGAAGA
>CAVSFK010000003.1:0-77186 GCA_963727275.1 uncultured Acidobacteriota bacterium | reverse complement strand
CTTCTCGACACGAGAGTATCGTGAGAAGATCTCCAGGGCCGGACCAAGACATGCAAAGATCGCGTCAGCGCCCACTATGCCTTCCTCAGCTAGGCGCGGCATCCATTCGTGAATGCGAAGAGGTAGGTCGCGGAGAACCCCGCGCCAGTCACCAACGTCGTCGGTGCGGACAGAGCCGTCGGGATGCTCACGGGGGCGGCAGACGAGGTGAATGGAGGAAGCTAGGCGTGCCTGGCCCTGGGCTGCAACACGGGCTTCCATCTCGGTATCGATGGGCCACGAGCCACTGATTGTCCACCCAGAGGCAACTACTGCTTCGAGAATCGCCTCCCAACTGGCCGTTGACTTGCTGGCAAACACGATTGTGCCTATACCGTCAGGGCGAAGGACGCGTCGCTCTTCCCCAAACGCTTCGGTAAGCTTCTCTTCATAGAATCTTACGTCCTTGTTGACGGTGTTCCGTTCATGGGGCATGTCCACGATAATCTCGTCTTGCCGTTCCACAACGGAGGTTTGGAGGAGTTGGTAGTGGTCAGGCCCAACAGTTCGCCGCAGCCAAACATAGAAGAAGTCGGAGAGGGCGGCGTAGGCGATGGAATCGTAATACGGGGGGTCGGTCACCACTGCGTGTGCTGAGTCATCGGGAAGTGCAACCGAGGTAGCGGAACCAAACGACGTCTGACCAGCCACCGAGATGCACCTGTTAGCCTCAATGACCTCAGACACCCAGTCGATCGCACCCTCAAGTCCTCCTGTTGCGCCAGAGAACGGGTTTGCCTCAGCGAAATCCCATAGGATGGGAATGGCCTGCCGGGAGAATATCCCTTCGATCTTCTCTCCTGCACTGTTCCAGCGCGAGATGGAGGTTAGAGTGTTGGCCTGTCGGTCCAGGACAAGCGCCAAGCAGGTCCGGATAGCCGATGCACATTCTGGATCGAACCTTCCGGTAGCTGGCGACGACGAGGGCTGGCGCATGGAGCTGGCCACCGACCGCCCAAGCTCAACAAGTGCTAGAGCTTGCCGGCCTGTGAAAAGATCGCCCCAAGTTCGCGCGCCGTAGATCAGCATCTTGATGATCCGGAAGGTACCCGCGTGTGAGATGGGCTCATCCGGAACGAGGCTCAGAGGCTCCGCACTTACCTTCTTCTGCCTCTCCAATTCCTCACCAGCTTTTCGGCCAGCGGTTGCATCGCGTTCGGACGGCAGGCGATACGCTCGACCCTGCTCACCGGGCCGCATGGTTACGACGCAGAGCATTCTCGGGTCTCGCGCTCCACCTCCGCGAGACGTGAGTTGTTCGCGTACCCTCGCAACCTGTGTGGTGTAGCCGCACACTGGGCATGTGGCCGACCCGCGCCTGACCGTTCCCTGTCCAACATCCTTTGGCCTGAGCGTTCTTAATGCTCCCTCAACCTCCACACGCTTCGGCGCGGCGTGGCCGATTAGACGAAGAGCGACTGGGCGATTGCTTCTCTTCGCAAGCCACAGTGAACGGATCAGCGGTACCTCTGTGCCGCAACCTGGTCCCTCGCAGTGGATCGTCCGCGCCCACAGGTAGGCGATGGGCATGCACCGTCAGCGTCCCTGGGGTAGTACCCGCGCAGCTCCTCTTCTGCCTGCTCCCTAATCCAGCCGCCCCAGTAGCGCACGGCCTCGGCCAAACCGTGAAATGTACGCGGGCGACCGTTCGCATCCGGCACGATAATGGTCTTGTTGCCGTACTTCGGGATGTACTCCAGCACGACCTTGTTGAGCAGCACCGCGACGGGATTGAGGTCGGAGGCGAAGGCATCGGCGCCGACACGCAGTGCCTCCAGCGGGATCGATCCGCCGCCGGCGAACGGATCGACCACCAGCGGCCGCGTGCCCGGCTCGCCGCCGAGTGCCTCGTGCGCGGCCTGGGTCAGCGCCCGGCTGGTTTCCAGGTACGCCTGCACGTTGAATTGTCCCAGTTGGCGAAGTCGGCGATGAAGTCGAGTAGCGCCTTCGCAGCTCGCGAGTCAGTGGAGCCTCTTCGGTTCCCTGGCGATGGCGTTGAACCGGGGCCTAGCCCTCCTCGAGAGGAGTTTCAGTGCGTGGTCGCCCACGCCTGCATCTCCTTCTGTCGCTGCCGTGCCGGAAGCTTTCTGGGCAGTGCGCGTCGGCGGGGTCCGGCCACAGCGCCGCGCAGATCACCGCACGGCAGGCCGCCAACGGCCGGCGGGCCCACCAGATGTGCAGCGTCGAGATGTGCCCGTGCCGGATCGACTTCTCGCGCCGCGCGTGGGCCGAGATCCGCGCGATGGGCAGGTCGACCTCGATCAGGCGCTTTGGGATATGTGTTGCAGCCTCAGCTCACTTCGCAGCCTCCAGGATTGCTTCGGCCGCTACGCTGGTAGTGCTCGACCTTGACGATGGGCTTCCAGCCGAGCCGGGCCGGGTCCTGGATCGCGTGAAGCTCCGGCGTGGAGGCGCAGTTGAAGACGACGTAGAGCCAGTAGTCCTTCTTCGAGCCGCTCGGCGGTCCCGTACTCGTTGGCGTCAGGGCCACCTCGCCGACGCCGGCCCGGCCCTTGACCTCGATGAACCGGACCTCGATGAACGTCTTCGGGTCTTCGGGATGCGGCCGGCGGGAGATCAGGTCGAAGCCGCGGTTCTCGGACTCGACGCTCTCGACCTCCCAGCCTCGGGCCTCCTCGTGTGCGATCGCCGCCTCGACGGCGATCCGCTCGATCTCGTCGTCGCGGACCATCGGCGCGATCTGCGGGCTGTCGCGCTCGGGGTGCGGCAGGACCCAGGCCCGGCCGAGGTGCTGGATGTCGGCGATGGTGCAGTGCCGCTCCACTCCAGCTCGGCCGCCGGCGTCTCCAGGCGGTTGTTCAGCTCGTCGAGGTGGTCGCTCGGCCTGGGTGATGTTGGCCGTCCAGACCCGGCGTCGTGTCGCCGCGACCTGGCGGTTCGAGCAACTCGGCGAGCTGACGTTCTGGCGGTCGATCAGCGCGTTCAGGCTGATCTCGACGTGCGCGGCAATCGTCTCGACCTCGCTGCGCCCGCTGGCCGTCGACCTCGTCCAGGAAGGGCTGAGAGCGCCTGCTCGATCAGGAAGCTGCTCGACTGCGTGCCGGTCGGGCAGCGCCGTGCCGTCGGGCGCGGCGTGCCGTCGGAGCGCTGGACGACATCGAGGAAGATCGTCGGCTGGCGGACGGCCATGAGCCGTCCCATCGACGGTCTCGACGACGAACAGCCGGCGGTGGAGCGTGTTGCCGCGGCCGTCCTTGATCGAGGCGCGAATACGTCCAGCCGGCAGGGCGTGTTCGCGGTGCAGGTCGTAGAAGACCGCGCCGCGGCGCAGATCGTGGCCGCCGGCTCGCCGACGTCGCTCGCGCACCGCCTCGAACAGCGGATGGCCGGGCGTGACCCATTCCAGCGTCGGGTCGTCTGAGCAGTAGCTCTTGTCGAAGACGATCTGCCGTACTCCCGGCCCAAGCCTGCCGAAGCGCGGTTCCTGCCGGTCGCCGATCGGCGCAGAGGTGCGCGGCATTTTGCCGATGCGGTAGACGTGCTGACCTTCGGCCGGATCTCCTTGGGGTGGACGCCCGCTAGCGGGCCGGCCTGGACGAAGAAGTCCTCGATGACCTCGGGCACCAGCCGGCGCTCCTTGGCCTCGGCCGACTTGCCGACGATGGCCGAGAGGTTCAGTTCCCGCTTGGCCAGGCCCTCCAGGGTCGACTCGGTGATCTGCCGGAACCGCTCGGGGTCGACGTCGCTGACGATGCGGTCCTGGATGTCGTCCTCGGTCAGGTTGCGGGCGTACATGTCGCGGAACATGCGTCTCCAGCAGGTTCGACGGGAACACCTCGCCCACGACGTCGAACACCTGGTCGGTGCCTGCGGGTCGAGGTCGTCCTCGATCTCCTTGAGCCGCTCGAGCAGCTTCTGCAGCACGCGGCCTTCGCGGGTGTTGGTGGCGACGAAGTTGAAGATGAGGCAGTCCTGCTCCTGGCCGTAGCGGTGGATGCGGCCCATCCGCTGCTCCAGGCGGACGGGGTTCCAGGGGATGTCGTAGTTGATCATGAACCAGCAGAACTGGAGGTTGATGCCTTCGCCGGCCGCCTCGGTGGCGACGAGCACCTGGGCCGTCTCCTTGAACTCCCGCTCGGCGTAGATGCGCGTGCCCGGCGTGTCGCGGTCGCCGATCTTCATGCCGCCGTGGATCTGCGTGACCGTCAGGCCCCACTCGCGGAGCTTGCCCAGCGGGCGTCCGTCCCGGCCGTCGCCGGCGAGGTAGTCGAGCGTGTCCTTGTGCTCGGTGAAGACGAGCAGCTTCATCTTCGGGTCGTCGAAGATGCCCTGCTCGGTGAGCACCTCGCTGCAGCTTGACGAGCTTGGTCTCGACCTCGCGCTTCTCAGAGCTCGGGCCTGGTCGATCAGCTTGGTCGAGCTGCAGGATCTCCTCGCGCAGCACGGCCGGGTCGACGGAGAGCGACCACGTCTTCCAGTTGCGTCGATGATCTCCTGCTGCTCCTCTTCGGTCAGGTCGTCGAAGTCGTCGGGGAGCTTCTTGTCGATCTGCTCCTGGCGGTACGCCTCGGGGTCGTCGAGGATCTTCTGCGCGCTTGTCCCGCATGCGCTCCAGGCTGCGGCGGACGGCGTAGACGCTGGACGCCATGCGGCGCTGGAGCATGGCCATCGTGAAGCCGACGGCGCGGCCCGGGCGCGATCGTCGGCCTGGCCGCCTTGATCGACTGGTCCTCGACGTAGCGGGTCAGCGCGTCGTAGAAGTCGAACTCGTCGCCGTCGAGATCGAAGGCGACGGTGCGGACCTCGCGCTTGGTGAAGAGCTCTTCGACCTCGCCGGTCTCGGGGTCGGGGAACGTGACCAGGGCCTCCTTGGTGCGGCGCAGGTAGAACGGCGCCTCGTTGCGCCGCATCGCCTCTTCGAGGCTCTTCACGTCGCCGTAGACGTCCCGGTCGAGCAGCGCGAGGAACAGGCAGAAGTTCTCGGGGTCGCCCTTGTGCGGCGTGGCCGTCATCAGCAGGTAGTGGTCGGTCATCTCCGACAGCGCCTCGCCGAGCCGGTAGGCGAGGTCTTGTTGTCCGCGCTGTAGGCGCTCATCTTGTGGGCCTCGTCGACGATGATCAGGTCCCAGTGGCTGCGGAGCAGGCTTTCGTGGGCGTCCTCGATGCGCGAGACCCAGGAGACCGAGGTGATGACCTGGTCCTTCTCCTGCCAGGGGTTCTGGCCGTAGTTGGCCCGCAGGACGTCGCCGCGGATGACCTCGAAGTTCTCGCGGAACTTGTCCTTCATCTCGCGCTGCCACTGGAAGGTCAGGTTGGCCGGCGTGACGATGAGCGTGCGCTTGACCAGGCCGCGGATCTTCAGCTCCTTGAGGAGCAGGCCGGCCATGATGGTCTTGCCGGCGCCGGGATCGTCGGCGAGCAGGAAGCGGATGCGGGGCAGCTTGAGGAAGTAGTCGTAGACGGCCTCGAGCTGGTGCGGCAGCGGATCGACGCGGGCGATGGAGAGCGAGAAGTAGGGGTCGTACTCGTAGGCGAGGCCGAGGCGCATGCGCCTCGATGCCGAGGCGGAAGCGCGCGGGTCGCCGTCGAAGGGCGGATTCTTTGGCGTGATCGTGAGCTGTGCGACCTGGGCGGCCGTCGAGCACCGGGTCGCGGAACAGGCCCGTCCGAAGGCCGCGGCCCATGAGCTTCACCGAGCCGCCCATAACGGTGGTGCCCATGATCTCGATGGGTTCTGGCACAATTGGGCCTTCGACGACAACCCCGGGGACGAGATCTGACAACGCGGTCTTGACCATCAAGTTCAGTCTACGCGCCAAAGCGCGTGAGATGAAGTACCTGCAATGAGACTCGGACTCACGGTGCGGCGGGAGGCGCCCGGCGAAGGCATGATCTCGCTGCCGCGGTCTTTGGACAGCGCCGTGCGGAACACGAGGAAGTCCAGGAACCTGCGCGCTCGCGTTCCGACAGCCCGCTCGCTACTCGCTTCCTATTACCGGATAGCGGTACATCGTACGTCTCGCGTCGGAATAGCTCGGTGACAGCGAGAAGCGCCAGGTGTTCCGAGCCGAGGTCAACAACGCGTAGGCCGGGTTGGACGATCGTAATGCTGAACTCAGGCTCGAGGAACCGGGCGTGCTGCTGGATCCGCCGAAGTCGCGCCGTGTCGCCTCGCTCGAACCTCGAGTCGCCGTACTTGTCGACGCGTGACGCCTCCCGGCGTTGCATGTGTTGGAGGAGCCGTTCCGGGTCATGCCAGGCGAAACACGCTCTTCTGCGCCTGGCCGCACACCGCCCACAGGTCTTCCAGCCGTGCACCTGGGAAGTCCCTCGACGAGTACTTGCAGTGGAACAGGTCGACGCACAGCCGCTCGCCGTCTACTTTCAGCGCGATGACGTCCGCAGCCTCCCCGCGGTCGTCGTCGTCGAAAACGATGTCGTAACCCCGCTCGTCAGCCAGAACCTCGGTGATGACCCGGCGTTGGATGGAATCCGCGAACCTGCTCGCAGTTTGCGACTCCTTCCGAATGTCGATGCCGGTCCAGTCCCAAGCCGCAATTCGCGTTCGATCGAACCACGGGTGCTGAGGTAGCCGGGGGCGGATGGTCCGGTTGCCCTGCAGTATGGACCCGTCGGCGAATCTGAACACCGGGTCGTTCTTCTTGGAGGAATTCGGCCAGCGGCTGCTCAACGCGCCCGACTCGCACCCTGACCCGGATATCACCAAGGACCTTGTACGCGACGCCCCCGCCCTCGAAGCGCATGGTGATGTCGACCGAGGTGGTGGCAGTGACCACCCGGAACCTCAGGGGACCACTTTCGGCGTACGAGGTGAGCTCAACATCGGTGTCCAGCATCGACGCTTGCACGCCGTCTAGATCGAAGATCGTACGCTCTTCGGGCTCCACGAGCATGCGCTCCGGCCACTCAACGGAGACCGGGACGGCGGGGGGCCGATCGGACACCTCCTCCGGGTACAGGACGCCTGCGAGGACGGCTTCCGTCGAGATCGACTCATCGAGGACCTTCGCGGCCGTCGCGCGGCACCACTCGATCCACTCGGGTATGTCCTCAGCGATCCAGTGGGCCCATAGGCGACCCTTCGAGGAGCATCCTATGCTTACTCGGGCACCATTGGCGTACCCACGTCCGAAGACATTCGACTTCGTCTTGTTCGCCGCCTGCGCCGCCGTAAGCGCCTGCTTGATGTCCGAGCCCACATGCATGGAGAAGCTCACAAACCGGCTCACTGCATGTCGCAGACCGACGTTCATGAGCATCAGCCGGTTGATCCCCGCAAGCGCTCGGAAGACCTGCTCCCCACCGAGGATCGTTGCTCCTTCCCCCCCAACCGCGCGCGCCAGCCCCTGATGCAGGGTGTCGTTGTTCGAGCTGTTGATGAAGAGAAGTTGCCGCGCAGGGTCGAAGTGGAGCAGGTAGAGATCCCAGATGGTGTCGCGCAGCTCCCGAACCGAACCCCACGGCACTGGCGTCTCCTCGCGGGTCACGAAAACCGCCACGCGCTCTGTAGCATGCACTGAGGGACCAGCGTACAGGCGAGCCGGCTTCACCACGTCGAGGATCGCATTCGGTGACCACGTGCGGCCTGGCGTTCGGTAGACCACCGTGCTCATCTTCGGCGTGATCGCCTGCAGCGAAACGCGGGCAGGCGGGTCAATGAAACCGGCGATGAACTCTGATCGGCGCAGCTGCCGCGACGTTGCTCCTTCGCTCAACTGTGGAAGCAGGGTGTTCCAATCCGCGTCGTCGGCATACAACCCCTTAAGCGCCTCCTCGACCGCGACGCTCGCGACGTTCGCGATGAACGTCGCACTCCCGATGTGCGCAGGGGCGGGGCGGACGAACCGACCGGCGAACTGGAGCGTGACAGCGAGCGACTTCTGCGGGTCATGCACGGCCGCGATCTTCAGCTCCGGAAGGTCGAATCCCTCCCCGAGCATGTCCACGCACACCGCGACCTTCGAAGTCCCTGCCCGTAACGCGGCGAGCGCGTCTCGGCGCTGCCGGTCGGAGAACTGGCTGTGGATGAGGATCGGCCGAGAGTTCGCGGCGAGTTCCTCCTAGATGGCGTGGACGTCCTTCGCCCGTGAGATCGAGGCTGTTCGGGCGAGGACGAGGTGCCGGAGGCCCGCCGCCGTGTCCTCGGCCAGCTGGTCGAGCGCACACCGAGCGATCTCGTAATCCGCGCTCTCGGCGGGCCCGTAGTTGTAGACCGGGCGGAACCGAATCGCGCGGAAGTACCCCATAGCCTGCGCCATTCGCAACGGGAAGTTGTAGATGACATTCCCTTCGACCGGCCTGCGATCGGTCCGAAAGGGAGTTGCCGTGAACTGTAGGATTGGCTTCTTGCCAACAAATTGGGCGCGAAAGCCGGCCCAGGTATTAGCGGAAATGTGGTGCGCCTCATCGATGTAGAGGTCGCTGACGGTGTCGGCGATCGCGACGCGGACCGGCGGAGGGCACGCGACGATTGCCGACATGGTCGCCACAACCACATTGCAGCGTGCGAAGAAATCCTGAGCAGCCTTGACCGTTGGGAGCCGATGTTCAAGGACACCAACAACTGGGTTCTGCGCACCTGCCGCGAGTAGGCCAAGCTCGCGGAGTAGCCCGAAGGTCTCGAATTTGCGCGCCGTCTGGTTGCGGAGCAGCGTCCAGGGGACCACGACAAGGACCCGCTCGGGCCGCTGGGACGCGAGCAGCGCGAGCATGGTCTCCGTCTTCCCCGTGCCGGTCGGGAGCACGAGCGTCGCAGGTTCGTTGCCAAGCGTCGCGTGCGCGAGCGCTGCGTGGACCGCCCCAATCTGGGGCGGCCTCAGACCTGGTTGCGACTCGCTCTCGGGCTGGAAGGTAAAGGAACCCCGCCAGGATGCTCGGGCGGCCGCACAGCGAGCCTGGGCCTCCGCACGGGATTCCCTCGCTGCATCAACTCTAGCGGGCGCGATCCAGCGCGGCCTGGTCCAGCCGGCTCCGACCTGCAGGAGCTCCTCGGAAAGCGGCCCCTTCGGCCTTCCCGCCGCAACATAGACCACACGGCCATCACGGCATCGGACCTGCCTCTTCTTCCCCGCGAGGTTCTCGAGCGTTGCGGTCTCCGCCGTGCGCCGAATTTGGACGATTCTGTTCCCTTGGACAACGCCGCCCAGCGCAAGCTGATCGGGCAGCTCGACCTGTAAGCTAGTGACCGTCGCGGTCATCGCCTTTCAGTTTACAACGTCTCAAGTCAGAGCCTTACGCGCATATCGGCGTCTCGGGGCGCGCTCCAGGCCCCCCCTCCTCGGCCCGCCGCCCCGTTCGCCCGCCAGGAGGAGTGACAACGCTGCACGCCGAAATCTCCTAGTCCGCCTTTCCGACGTGACGGGATCTTGCTTTGCTTTGATCCGAGCCCGCTGAGATCGCGTCCGGCTCAACGAGCGGCTTGTCGCGCGACGCGGCGTGGAGTAACCTCCCGGCAGGGCTGGGGGGGCTCAAGGCGAATGGCAGCTCCGTTGGAGAGTCGCGGCGTGGGGTACCACTGCGTGGTGTGCGTCAAGCAGGTGCCCGACACCAAGGGGATCACCGGCGAGGCGATGAGGGCCGACGGCACGGTCAACCGCGCCGCGCTCGCCGCGATCTTCAACCCCGAGGACCTCAACGCCCTCGAGACGGCGCTCGCCGTCCGCGAGGAGCACGGCGGCACCGTGACCGTCCTCACGATGGGGCTGCCCAAGGCCTCCGACGTCCTCCGCGAGTCGCTCTTCCGCGGCGCCGACCGCGCCGTGCTCATCACCGACCGCCGCGCCGCCGGCTCCGACACGCTCGCCACCAGCTACATCCTCGCCTGCGCGATCCGCCGCCTGGCGCCGGACCTCGTGTTCTGCGGGCGGCAGGCGATCGACGGCGACACGGCGCAGGTCGGGCCGCAGATCGCCGAGAAGCTCGGATTCACGCTCGTCACCTACCTCGACGAGCTGCTCGGCCTCGGCGACGGGATGCTGCGCGCCAGGCGCAACCTCGGCAACGGCTGGGAGGTCGTCGAGGCGGACCTGCCGGTGCTCGCGACGGTCCTCGACACCGCCAACACGCCGCGCCCCGCGGCGGCGAAGCGCCTGATGAAGTTCAAGAGGTCGCGCTGCCGCAGCGAGATCGAGCAGGCGGTCGGGCGCGAGGTCGAGGACGAGGCGGCGCGGCCCGCGGAGGCCGCCGGGCGCTGCGCCGAGCTCGAGCGGCGCGGCCTCCTCATCGAGCAGTGGAACCTCGACGACGTCGGCGCCGACCTCGCGTGGTGCGGCCTCGCGGGCAGCCCGACCAAGGTGCACCGCGTGCAGTCGATCGTGCTGGCCGGCGGCGCCTACCGCGAGTTCCCGCCAACCGACGATGGGGTGGGCCGGCTCGTCCGCGAGCTCATCGAGGACCACACCATTGGGTAGCCCGGAGATCTCACCGAGGTCCTACTGCGCGGGCGGATCTCGCCGCGCTGGCGGGCGTACTCGGCGCTCGGACCCTGCGGCGTACGTGTCAAGTACGCCTCGGGTCCTCACGCCTACGTGCGCCCACCATCATCGGCATCTCCGCCCGCTCGCTACGGACCCCGGTGAGACATCCGGGCTCGCCAGCCCATGGACGCGCGCATGATCGAGGTCAACCGGCAGGGCGAGGTCTGGGTCTTCGCGGAGCAGGAGGGCGGCCGCCTCTCGGAGGTGCCGCTCGAGCTGCTCGGCAAGGGCCGCGAGCTGGCCGACACGCTCTCGGTGCCGCTCGCGGCGATCCTGCTCGCCGACCGCGACGGCGCGACGATCGCGGCGCGCCTCGGCCAGTACGGGGCCGACAAGGTCTATCTCGTCGAGCACGAGCTGCTGGGCGTGTACCAGTGCTCGACGTACGCGCGGGTGATCTGCGACCTCGTCCAGGCCCACAAACCGCAGATCGTCCTCTACGGCGCCACCGCGCTCGGCCGCGACCTCGCGCCGACGGTCGCCTCCGCGCTCAGGTGCGGGCTGACCGCCGACTGCACCGACCTCCGGATCGGCGACCACACCCCGCCGGGCACCAAGGAGCTGCACAAGAACCTGCTGCTCCAGATCCGCCCCGCGTTCGGGGGCAGCATCATCGCGACGATCGTCAACTACGACCGCTGGCCGCAGATGGCCACCGTCCGCGAGGGCGTCATGGTGATGCCGCAGCCCGACGGGCGCCGGCGCGCCGCGATCGTGCGCCACCCGGCGGGCCTCGACGGGTTCCGTCCCCCGCTGCGCGTGCTCGAGTCGCAGCGCCGGGAGAAGAAGGTCAACCTCAAGGGCGCGCGCGTCATCGTCGCCGGCGGCGCCGGCGTCGGCGACAAGGACGGGTTCCGGCTGATCTGGGAGCTGGCGAACTGCCTCGGGGGCGCGGTCGGCGCCAGCCGCGCGGCGATCGACCTCGGCTTCGTGGACAAGGACCACCAGATCGGCCAGACCGGCACCACGGTCCGTCCCGCGCTCTACATCGCGTGCGGGATCTCGGGCGCCGTCCAGCACCGCGCCGGCATGGAGGAGTCCGCCAAGATCCTGGCGATCAACACCGACCCCGCCGCGCCGATCTTCGGGGTCGCGCACTACGGGATCGTCGGCGACCTCAGGGTCGTGATCCCCAAGCTCATCCGGGCGATCCGCAGCGGCGCCGACGTGACGGCGCTCGCCGAGCCGCTCGACGCCCCCGCCGAACGGGTCGAAGGGGCCAAGGGGTAGGACGTCCATGGCCAACTTCTTCCTCGACAACGCCGACGTGCGCTTCCTCCTCGGACACATGGACATGGCGCGCCTCGCCTCGCTCTACGAGGAGGGGTTCCGCTTCCCCGCGACCCACGACTTCGCCCCCGAGTCCGCCGAGGACGCCGTGGACAACTATCGCCGCGTCCTCACGGCGCTGGGCGAGCTGTCCGCCGAGGTGATCGCGCCGACCGCGGCCGAGACCGACCGCGTCGGCAACGTCCTCAACCCCGACGGCACCGTGACGTACGCGCCCGGCATCGCCGGGGCGCTCGCGCGCCTCGCTCAGGCCGACCTCATGGGGTTCACCCTCCCGTACGAGTTCGGCGGCATCAACTTCCCGCTCCTCGTCTACACGATGGCGAACGAGATCGTCAGCCGCGCCGACGCGTCCCTGATGAACCTCTTCGGGCTGCAGGGGATCGCCGAGACGATCAACGCGTTCGCCGACGAGGGGATCAAGCGCGCGGTGCTGCCCGACATGGCCTCGGGTCGCAAGACCGGCGCGATGGTGCTCACCGAGCCCGACGCCGGCAGCGACCTGCAGGCCGTCAAGGTGCGCGCGGTCAAGGACGCCGACGGCAACTGGGTCGTGCAGGGCGTCAAGCGCTTCATCACCAACGGGTGCGGCGACATTCTCCTGGTGCTCGCCCGCAGCGAGCCGGGGATCGCCGACGCGCGCGGGCTCTCGCTGTTCCTCGTCGAGCGCGGCCCGCGGGTGCGGGTGCGCCGCCTCGAGGAGAAGCTCGGCATCCACGGCAGCCCGACCTGCGAGCTGTTCTTCGACGACGCCCCCGCGACGCTCATCGGAGCGCGCCAGCGCGGCCTGGTCACGTACGTGATGAGCCTGATGAACGGCGCCCGCATCGGGATCGCCGCCCAGGCGCTCGGCATCGGCGAGGCCGCCTACCGGGTGGCGCGCGACTACGCCTCCAAGCGGCAGCAGTTCGGCGCCGCGATCGACGCGATCCCGGCGGTGCGCGAGCTGCTCGTGGACATGAGCGTCGACCTGCAGGCGGCGCGCGCCCTCACCTACCACGCGTGCTTCTGCGTCGACCTCGAGGCCGGCCTGCGGCGCGCCCTCGAGGGCAAGGCCGCCGACGACGCCGAGCGCTTCGGCCTGCAGCAGGAGCTGCGGCGGCTCAAGCGCGCCAACGCGATGCTCACGCCGATGAGCAAGTACGTCGCGTCCGAGATGTCGATGCGCGTCGCCAACAGCGCCGTCGCGGTGCTCGGCGGCAGCGGCTACATGCGCGACTACGCCGTCGAGCGCCACCTGCGCGATTCCCGCATCACGACGATCTACGAAGGCACGAGCCAGCTCCAGGTCGTCGCCGCCGTCGGGGGCGTGATGGCGGGGGGCGCGCACGCGCTCGTCGAGGAGCTGCTCGGCCGGACCTGGCCGGACGCCGTCGCCCCGGTGGCCGGCGCAGGTGCGCGAGGGCCTCGTCCTGCTCGACGAGGCCGTGGCGTTCGCCAAGGGCCGCCCGGGCGCCGGGTACGTCGGGCTGTACGGCCGCCGGCTCGTGGACATGGCCTGCGCGCTCGTCATCGCGGCGCTCCTCGCCGACCAGGCGACCGCGAGCGAGGCGAAGCTCGCCGTGGCGCGGCGCTGGCTCGCGCTCAAGCTGCCCGAGCTGCGCATGAACCGCGACCTCGTCGTCTCCGGCGACGAGGCCGCCGTCGCCCAGTTCGACGCGCTCGCCGGCCCCCTCCCCGCCGTCTCGTAGCCGGCCCACGGCATTGTCATCCTGAGGCCCGCCGCAGGCGAGCCGAAGGATCTCATGGAAGCGCGACCGATCTCGCGGGCAGTGCGCTTCGGGGAGATCCTTCGTCGCGGCGCTCCGTGCCGCTCCTCAGGATGACAAGGAGGCCCGGCGCTCCGCGCCGCTCCTCAGGATGACAAGGAGGCCCGGCGCTCCCGCGCAACTGTCATCCTGAGGCCCGAAGGGCCGAAGGATCCCCCGGACGCGTGACCGACGTCGCCCAGTTCGACGCGCTCGCCGGCCCCCTCCCCGCCGTTTCGTAGCGCTTCCGGCGCCTCCGCGATCGGGGGGCGCTTCGCGGCGTGATTCAGGGCGCCCGCCAGGGGCGCCCCTACGCCGGCGATCGCGAGTTGGTGTAGGGGCGGGGCTTGCTCCGGGCCGGGATTTGCTCCCTCTCCCGCGTGCGGGAGAGGGTCGGGGTGAGGGCGCCGGCAGCCGCCTGGTCGGATCGATGACAACACCCCCACCTAACCTCCCCCCTCCAGGGGGAGGGACCGCTGCCGACATGCCGGGATAGAGCGGGGCTTGCCCCCGCCCGCGAAGGGACGAGGCGCCGCCGTCCGATTCACGGGCGCCCGCCAGGGGCGCCCCTACGCCGGCGATCGCGAGTTGGTGTAGGGGCGGGGCTTGCCTCCGCCCGCGGTTTGCTCCCTCTCCCGCGTGCGGGAGAGGGTCGGGGTGAGGGCGCCGGCAGCCGCCTGGCATTCTCCCAGTGATCGATGACAACACCCCCACCTAACCTCCCCCCTCCAGGGGGAGGGACCGCTGCCGACATGCCGGGATAGAGCGGGGCTTGCCCCCGCCCGGGTTCCCGCACCAGATGTCATCGCGAGGCCCCGAGCGGAGCGAGGGGCCGTGGCGATCCCCTCGTCATCGCGGTGGCCTCGGGATTGCTTCGGCCGCTTCGCGGCCTCGCAATGACAGGGGCTTCGAGGCGCGGGCGGCCGCAAGGGGCGCCCCTATACCGGGACGCACAGTTCCACGCAAATGTGGGGCGCGCACGCCGTGCGCGCGGCCGTGGTGGCGGGAGGGCAACCGACCGCCGGCGCGGCGCGCCGGCCCCACATCCAAGACCCGATCCGTTTCGGGGCGGGGCTTGCCCCCGGCCGGCGGTGTCGTCCCGAGGCCGGCCGCTACTCGCCGACCACGGTGAAGAAGATCTGGCCGTCGTACTGGTCGTCCCAGTTGCCCGACCAGTCGCGCAGGCCGTAGGTCACCTGGACCTGCACGCTCGAGCCGCTGATGCCCCCGGCCGGCACCTGGACCTGCACGTCGAGGAGGCCGAGATGGTGGTCGTTGCCTCCCGAGTACTCCACCGAGAAACCGGAGAGGAACGCGGTGGCCTGGGAAACGGTCGCACCCATGTCCACGGTCGCCGACGTCGTCCGGGGACCGGAGCCGGATGCCGGGTCGAAGGAGACCGAACTGTTCACGATCTGCATTTCACTCCTCCATGTCCTTTGCGCTGTGCGCCGCCCCTCACTTCTTGGCGCGCGGCTTGGCGTGCGGATGCTGATGCGGCTTCTTCGCGTGATGCGGGTGCGGGTCGTTGTGCTCGGAGTGGACCGAGTGGCCCTGGGCGTCGCGTTCGATCTGCCAGGTCTTGGTGAGCATCTCCCCGCCGGCGGTCCTCATCACCACCCGGACGCGGTTGGCGCCGATGGGCAGTTGGCGCAGGTCGAGCTCGGGGCCCTGTCCGATCTCGGCGCCGTCCTGGGCGTACCAGGTGGCACGCGCGAGCTTCAACTGCCGGCCCGCCTCGTCCACGGCGGCGGCGCGCATCACCTGCGTGCCGGTCCTCTGGCCCCGCGTCGTTCCGTCGTAGCCCGCCAGCGAGATGGACGTCGTCCCCTGTACGGGCTTCTTCGGCGTCAGCTCGACCTCCGCGTAGCCCGTTGCGATGCCGCTCGTGGCCAGGACGCGGACCCTCGCGCCGCTCCGGCGATAGATGCGCGGTGGAACCAGGACGGTGGTCTCGTTCGTACGCGGCATGACCCCGCGCCAGACCTCATCCTCGGCGTCGTACCAGTGCACCACGTACACGAGGTCCGAGCACCCCGCCTTGGACCCCGCCTCCTTGCCCTCGTGACCCGGGGCGGCGGCGGTCCAGACGATGCGATACCCGTTCTCCTGCTCCTTGGTCTCGGTGATGCTCACCTGCGGCGGAGCCGGGATGCACTCCTCGTAGATCTTGCAATCGTGATCGTAGACGACCAGCCAGCGCGCACCGGCCGGGTACGGCACCGAACCGGCCATCCTCTTCGGCCAACAGTTGCAGCTCGTCCTCTTGCAGCCGCAGTCGATCGGGGCGCAGACCAGCGTCTCGCGGCATTCATCGAGGAGCTCCACCGTGAACTCGCCGCAGCTGGGCGCCGACTTGGCCAGGGACTGGAAGTGGAAGGAGTGCCTGCGGCGGACGTTCCGCTCGCGGCTCACCTGAAGTCTCAGGTGCAACGTCTCGACCGGCACCTGCGTCAGCGCATGGCCGCTCGCCAGGCCGCCGCCGCCGCCGCCCGTGGCCGGGAACGCGCCGCCGAGCGCCATGTAGGTGTACGCACTGACCCACTGCGGACCCCAGTACGCCATGAAGTCCGCCGTCGCCGCCGGGTCGAAGACCTGGTTCGACGTGGGATCAAAGCCGAAGACGCCGATGCTTCCGGCCGGGAAGGAGCCGTACTGCGGGTAGTGATCGTCGACGTTGGCCGGCATCGGGTTGCAGGTTCCCTGGTTGCACGGCGCGTGCTGCCGGCCGAGCGCATGACCGACCTCGTGAGGCACGTCCCCGGTCTGGTCGACGAAGATCGCCGCCTGACCGGTCGTACCGCACCCTCCGATGTTGCTGTTCGGCTCCTGGATCTGGTTGAGGGGCGGAAGGAACGCCGCGTAGATGTCGCTGGAGCCGCCCTGCATGTCGTCGAGCTGGTCGAGCAGATCGTCCATCCCGCTGCCGCAGCCGCCCCCCGACCCGATGGTGAAGTTGACGTCCTCACCGTACGGGATCGCCGCATACCCGCTCACGCTGACGTCGCCCACGGGATACGTCTTGCGCAGTTGCGACATGGCGTTGTTGATGTCGGCGAGGGTGGGCGCCGGCAGGTTGAGGCCCTGCGCCGTGTAGTTCACGCCGACGACGAAGAGATCGAGGGCCGCCACCGGGACGAACGTCAGCGTCTTGGTGAACACGGCCGACTTCGAAGTGGGGTCGGCCTTGTCCCAGACCTGCACGCTGATGGTCACCGTGCCGGAGCACCAGGCCGCCGCCAACATGAAGTTGAGGGTCTGATCGGCGACCGCCTGGTTGATCGACGCATCGGGCCGCGGCGTGATCGCGCCGCCTGAGTTGATCGGGTCGAGCGTCAGGGTCGTGCTGCCCGTCCGCACCGTCATCTGGCCGGTCAGGTTGCTGATGAGCGGCAGGCCCGCGTACTGGTCGTAATCCACGTACACGCGGAAGCCCGTGGTCTTGCGTTCGACCATACGGATCGCGTTGTCCGGCAGCACCTGCGTGGCGTCGAGGTAGTTCGCGCTGCGGAAGAACTGCACCGCCTGGTTGGACTCGATCCCCGTGATGATCACGTCGCCGCGGGGAGGCGGTTCGGTGATGGCCACCAGGTCGGCCAGGACGGCGAACTCGACGGTGCCGAGGTAGTCGTCGTCCCAGTTGCCCGACCAGTCCCGCAGCCCCAGCGTCGCGTTGACCGTCACGACGTTGTCGTTGATCACCGGATCCACCTTGATGTCGATCAGCCCGACGTGGTGATCGTCGTTGTTGCCGTAGGCCACCGAGTAGCCCAGGAGCCCCACGGCGGCTTGCTTCACCGCGCGAGGGAAGATCACGGCCTGTGACGCCGTCCGCGGCCCGCTGCCGCTGATCGGGGCGCTGAAATCGGCCGACGCCGTTCGGATCTCCATTCGTCACCTCCGGAAGGGTTCACGATTGCATCGCTTACAGCCGGTTGATGGACTGGAAAAGACTCGCTCACGAAGCCCGGCTCCACCAGAAGCGTTCAGGATTGGATCGCGCACAGCCGGTTGATGGACTGGTAAAGACTCGCTCACAAAGCCCGGCTCCACGGCCGATGGTGCCGCTTTCGTTTGGACCCCGGGCTCGACGTGGGGGGTTGCCTCCGAGCGGGAGCGCCCTGGGTGGGATCCTCCGGCGTCGAGCCGCGGCGTCTCCGGGCGCGGACACACCCCTGGACCGAAGAGGCGTCCGTTCGGCCGCCTCCGATGCGACGGAGGCCGGCCCGCCCTCGCCGGGAAGGCCACGCGGCGCCCACGACGGCGCGGAGCCACGCTGAACGACCGTGTAACTCAATGTAGGATACTTATAAGTAGTCTCAGTCCATGTGTCAAGTGTGTCACGGTTCTTGACCGTTCCCGGGCCTGGGTCACTACTGCCGCCCGGCGACTTACGATCGCGATCGAGAGGCCGGGCGCCACCTGCGCGACGCCCGCAAGGGGCGCCCCTACACCGGGACGACCAGCTCCACGCAGATGTGGGGCGCGCACGCCGTGCGCGCGGTCGTGGTCGCGGGAGGGCAACCGACCGCCGGCGCGGCGCGCCGGCCCCACATCCAAGACACGATTCGCATCGAGGCGGGGCTTGCTCCGGGCCGGGATTCGCTCCCTTTCCCGCTTCCGGTCTGCTCCCTCTCCCGCCCGTGGTTTGCTCCCTCTCCCGCCTGCGGGAGAGGGTCGGGGTGAGGGCGCCGGCAGCCGCATGGCATTCTCCCGGCGATCGACGACGACACCCCCACCTGACCTCCCCCCTCCAGGGGGAGGGACCGCTGCCGACATGCCAGGGTCGAGCGGGGCTTGCTCCGGGGCGGCGGTGTCATCCTGAGGGCCGAAGGATCCCATGGAAGCGTGACCGATCTCGGGGGCAGCGCACCTCGGGGGGATCCTTCGGTCGGCTCCGCCTCCCTCAGGATGACAAGGGAGGCACCGGCGGCCGCAAGGGGCGCCCCTACACCGGGACGACCAGTTCCACGCAGATGTGGGGCGCGCACGCCGTGCGCGCGGTCGTGGTCGCGGGAGGGCAACCGACCGCCGGCGCGGCGCGCCGGCCCCACATCCAAGACACGATTCGCATCGAGGCGGGGCCCGCTCCGGGCAGGGATTTGCTCCCTCTCCCGCCTGCGGGAGAGGGTCGGGGTGAGGGCGCCGGCAGCCGCCTGGCATTCTCCCGGCGATTGATGACGACACCCCCACCTGACCTCCCCCCTCCAGGGGGAGGGACCGCTGCCGACATGCCACGGTAGAGCGGGGCTTGCTCCGGGGCGGCGGTGTCATCCTGAGGCCCGAAGGGCCGAAGGATCCCACGGGAGCGTGACCGATCTCGTGGGCAGCGCACCTCGGGGGGATCCTTCGGTCGGCTCCGCCTCCCTCAGGATGACAACGGAGGCACCGGCGGCCGCAAGGGGCGCCCCTACGCCGACGATGGCGAGTTGGTGTAGCGGCGGGGCCAGCCCCCGCCCGGCAGTGTCATCCCAAGACCGCGCTCCGGAATTCAACCACGGACCGACAAGTTGCCTATCTCGTTCTCGGTCAAGTAGACTTCTTGCAACCAGCCGCTTGGGGGGTGTGGTGATCTCAGTTGGAGAGTCTCTAGGTGTGTTCGAGGTCGTGTCCTCGATCGGGGCCGGCGGCATGGGCGAGGTCTATCGGGCGCGGGACACGAAGCTCGGGCGCGACGTTGCGATCAAGGTGCTCCCCGGCGACCTGGCCGCTAACCCTGAGGCGCTCGCCCGCTTCGAGCGCGAGGCCCGCGCGGTCGCCCAGCTCTCGCACCCGAACATCCTCGCGATCTACGACTTCGGCCGGCAGGGCGATACCGCCTACGCCGTTATGGAGCTGCTGGAAGGCGAGACGCTGCGCGCGCGCCTCGGGAACGGCGCGCTTCCCGCCCGCAAGGCCATCGACCTCGGCGCGCAGCTCGCCGAGGGTCTGGCGGCCGCGCACGAGCGCGGGATCGTTCACCGCGACCTGAAGCCGGAGAACGTGTTCGTGACGCACGAGGGGCGTGCGAAGTTGCTGGACTTCGGCCTGGCCAAGGGCGGGGCCTCGGTGCTCGCGAACTCGGGCAAGACGTTGACGACTCCACCTGCCGACGCGACCGGGCCCGGCGTGGTGATGGGCACCGTCGGGTACATGTCGCCCGAGCAGGTGCGGGGCGAGGCGGCGGATCACCGCTCGGACATCTTCTCGTTCGGCGCCGTCCTCTACGAGATGCTCTCCGGCTCGCGGGCGTTCGCGCGCGAGACGGCGGCAGAGAGCATGACGGCGATCCTGAAGGAGGACCCGCCGGAGATGGCATCCGCCCCGGCCGGTCCGTCCTCTGCCCTGCAGCGCATCGTGCAGCACTGTCTGGAGAAGAAGCCGGCGGAGCGCTTCCAGTCGGCGCGGGACATCGCGTTCGCGCTGCAGGCGCTGTCGGGAACCGCGGTCGCCAGCGGGCCGTCGGTCACCGTCCCGGGCAAGGCGTCGCGTCGATGGCTGGTCCTCGGCGGCGGCTTCGCGATCGTCGCCGCCGCCCTGGGTGTCGCCACGATGGCGTCGTACCGAAGAGGCGAGAAGGCGGGTCTCCGGTCGGCCGCGGGGGTCACGTTTCGCCAGCTCAGCTTCCGGCCGCAGACGATCTTCCAGGCCGCCTTCGCGCCGGACGGCGAGACGATCGTCTACAGCGCGGCCTTCGAAGGCAACGTCCCGGAGCTGTTTACCATCCGGCCGGAGTATCCGGAGCCGAGGGCGCTCGGCCTGCCCAACACGCAACTCCTCTCGGTCTCCTCCAAGGGGGAGCTGGCCATCCTGACGAACCCCCGCTTCGTCCGGCATCGCATGTTCCTCGGAACCCTCGCCCGGGTGTCGCTCGGGGCCGCCGCCCCGCGGGAGATCCTCGACGATGTCCGTCAGGCGGACTGGTCGCCGGACGGTTCCGAACTGGCCATCATCCGTGCGGCCGAGGGCAAGGACCGACTGGAGTACCCGATCGGCAAGGTGCTCTACGAGGCCGCCGGGTACCTGAGCGACCTCAGGGTCTCGCCGCGCGGGGACGCGATCGCTCTCTTCGAGCACCCGGCGCACTGGGACGACCGCGGCTCGGTCATCGTCGTCGACCGGGCGGGGAAGCGCACGTTCCTCTCCGGCGACTACTGGGGCGAGGAGGGCCTCGCCTGGTCCCGGACGGGCGATGAGGTGCTTTTCACCGCCTCGATGGCCGGGAGTGCGCAGACCCTCTACGGCGTCGATCTCTCCGGACACCGGCGTGTCGCCCTCACCAGCGCCGGGGGACTGACGCTGCACGACGTCTCGACCTCCGGTCGTTGGTTGGTGACTCGCGACGACAGCCGTTCCGAGATCTCCGTGATGGCCTCCGGCGCCAGCGCCGAGCACGACCTGTCCTGGCTCGACAACTCGTACAGCCCGATCCTCTCGCGGGACGGACGCTCGCTGCTCTTCACCGACGATTCCGCCACCGCCGGTCCGAACTACGCGGTTTGCATCCGGAAGACCGACGGCGGGGCCGTCGTACGCCTCGGGGAAGGGGCCGCCTTCGACCTCTCGCCCGACGGGAAGTGGGCTCTCGCCATCGTCTACACGCCGCCGCAGCTCGTGATCCTCCCCACCGGCCCCGGGGAGCCGCGCCGACTGCCCCGAGGCGACCTGGAGGCCTACGAGTCGGCCGCCTGGTTCCCGGACGAGAAGCGGGTCCTGGTCGTCGGCAACGAGGCCGGCAAGGCCTCGCGCTGCTACCTGCAGGACCTCGCCGGCGGCCCGCCGCGGCCGCTCACGCCCGAAGGGACGGCGAACGGCTCACTCTCCCCGAGCGGTCTCCAGATTCTGTACGTGAGACCGGATGGAGCCTGGTTCGCCCAACCCGTTTCTGGTGGGACCGCTCAGCCCGTGCCCGGGCTGACCAAGGAAGATCGCCTCATCCGGTGGAGTGCGGAGGGCGGCTCCGTCTATGTCTTCCGCCCTGCCGCGATGCCGTTCCGGATCGAACGAGCCGACCTCGCCTCCGGACGCCGCACCCTCCTTCGCGAGGCCGCCCCGGCCGACAGGGCCGGCGTCCTCTACAGCACGGGGGTTGCGCTCACCGAGGACACCAGGTCCTACGCGTACAGCTACCAGCGGATGACGTCGCAGCTCTTCGCCGTGGAGGGCGCGAGGTAAGCGCCGAAGGGCAGTCGCCGCGGTAGGCCCGTCTTCGGCGCTCCGGACCTGCGCGCCCGCCGGCCTGCTCGCCGCCGTCTCGTAGCCTTCGTTCGTGCGATGACGAGGGGATCCTTCGTCGCGGCGCGCCGCGCCGCTCCTCAGGATGACAGGAGGGCCCGGCGCTCCCGCGCAACTGTCATCCTGAGGCCCGAAGGGCCGAAGGATCCCCCGGACGCGCGACCGGCGTCGGGGACACGACATCGCAGGCAGTGCACTTCGGGGGAGATCCTTCGTCGCGGCGCGCCGCGCCGCTCCTCAGGATGACACTCGGGGGTAGACTGGTCTCAGGATTCAACGCATGGTTCAACGTGTCTGCGCGGTCTACATCCTCACCAACCGCCACCGCACGGTCCTCTACACGGGCGTCACCTCGAACCTCGCCGTACGACTTGCCCAGCACAGGCTGAAGAACGACACGCGCTCGTTCACGGCTCGATACAACGCCGACACGCTCGTCTACCTCGAGACGACCCCGAACATCGCGGCGGCGATCGCACGCGAGAAGCAGATCAAGGGTTGGGTGCGACGTCGAAAGGTCGCCCTGATCGAGAGCCGAAACCCCGACTGGGCCGATCTGGCGGCGCGCTGGACCGGCTGACCACGACATCCTCGCGGGTTCGGGGGGATCCTTCGTCCCGGCGCGCCGCGCCGCTCCTCAGGATGACACTGGAAGCCGATGTCATCCTGAGGCCCGAAGGGCCGAAGGATCCCATGGAAGCGTGACCGATCTCGGGGGCGGCGCACCTCGGGGGGATCCTTCGGTCGGCTCCGCCTCCCTCAGGATGACAAGGGAGACACCGGCGGCGGCGAGGGGCGCCCCTACAGAAGGAGCGAGGCTACGGCGTCCGGAGCCGCTCAGGCGTCGTCGCGCGGCGCGGGCGCGGCCACGGCGGGCGCCGCGGTGAGGGCCGCGCACAGCGGCTTCCCGTCGCTCATGTTGGACTCGACGATGTCGAAACCGGCCGACGTCAGGGCCTCGATGTCGTCCACCGTCACCTCGGGCCCGCGCCCGTCCGGGGACCGGCCGAGGAACTTCCTGCGCCCCAGCGAGTGAATGAAGACCACGCGGTTCCGCGAGAGGAACCCAAAGACGAGATCCGGTTCGGCGGCCATCGGCGTCCCCCCACGCCCACGTCAGCATCGGCGTGTGAAGTCCGTGTGGAGGTCCGGCCGGAGCGTGGCGAGTCTTACTTCGCCTTGGCGGCCCCAGGCGCCGGCAGCGTCACCTTGAAGTGGACCTCGTACTGCCACGACTTGCCGTCGTGGTCCTGCGGGCCGTCGGTGTGCGCATCGCCCTCGAGGAGCGTGGCCGTGAACGTCTTCGCGGTGAAGACGTGCATCCCCGACATCCCGTAGCGCGCCGGCTCGAGCCCCACGTGGTACACGGCGGCGTTCTCGGCGGGGTCCAACTGCTTGGCCTGCGGCGAGAGGTGCAGCTCGAGCGCGTGCACCTTTCCCTCGCGCACGAGCCCGGCGATCGTGCCGATGCCGTCGTCGTCCTTGGGGATCGCCTCCGGCGGGATGGCGACGTCGCTGAACAGGACGAAGAGGTCCTTCTTGGTCTCGTCGAAGAAGTTCGGCTTCCAGTAGGCATAGGCGTAGGCGAACTTGGTGGTGGCGCCCTTGACGGTGAACGTCCCGCTCACCTGGTTCTCGGCGCCCGTGACGCCCGAGGCGACCGCAAGGACCGCGATCGCCAGGAGCGGCAACCGGCGGACCGGCGTTGCATGGCTGGAATGACTCGTGCTCACGATGACACCTCGACTTTCTCTCGCGCTGCGTTCGTACTGTTCCCCGACGGAGAGCGGCCGACCCCCCGTCCCATGAGCGGCCCGCGCCGGGCGCGCCGCTCGACACCGCTTCCCCCGAACGACCGCCGTTTCGAGGGTGTCGAAAGATGCGCGAGACTAGGCCATCCCCTCCCCATGGTCAAGGAATCCGCGCCATGTCGCAACGCCGAGTCGCGGCCCCCCCGCCGGGTCATGGCCCAACCCGCGTTCACGGCCGCCCGGGACGCCGAAGTGTGCGACACTTGCGAAAAGTCGAGTGCAGGGGAGTCGCTCATGACGTACGAGCTGACCATTCGCCGGGAGCCCACGTACCTCCACGCCGTCGTCACGGGGCGGAACAGCCTGGAGAACGTCAGGGGCTACCTCGAGGAGATCCATCGCGAGTGCCGTGCCCGCGGCTGTTCCAGGGTGTTGATCGAGGAGCGGCTCGAGGGACCCCGACTGGGAACGCTCGATGTGTTCAAGATCGTGATTGAGGGCAGCAACCGAGGCCGCGAGATGATGACGGCTATCGCCTACGTCGACGTCAACGCCGAGACCGACCTGATGCGGTTCGCCGAGACCGTGGCCGTCAACCGCGTGCTGCCCGTGGCGGTGTTCTCGACCGTGGCGGATGCCGAGCGATGGCTGCGGAACGAAGGCGCCGCCGGCGCCGACCCGCGTGCCTCGGCGGACGCCGACGAACCGCACCGCTGAGTCCCCGAGACAGGCCGGTCGCCGACCGGCCGGGAGGCTGCTCATGTCGGGAATCGAAGCGAAACTGACCGCGATGGGGCTGGTCCTGCCCCCGCCCGTGACGCCGCCGCCGGGCGTCGTCCTTCCGTTCGAGTTCGTGCGCATCGCCGGCCGCCGCGCGATGATCTCCGGACACGGGCCCCAGGACGCCGACGGGTCGTTCGCGCGGCCGCTCGGCAAGCTCGGCGCGGACCTGACCGTCGAGCAGGGGTATCGCGCCGCGCGCCTGACCGGGCTGTCCATCCTCGGGAGCCTCAAGCGCGCCGTCGGCGACCTCGACCGGGTGCGCGCCTGGACCCGGGTGTTCGGAATGGTCAACTCGGCGCCCGGCTTCAACGCGCAACCGAGCGTCATCAACGGCTTCTCCGAGCTGATCCTCGAGCTCTACGGTCCCGAGCGGGGTGCGCACTGCCGGAGCGCCGTCGGTCTCGCCGAGCTGCCGTTCGACATCCCGGTCGAGATCGAAGGCGAGGTCGAGCTCGACCCCTGAGGGCGAGGCCCCGCGCACTATCGGGCGAGTAGGACGAGGGCGAGCGCGACGGCGCCGGGCAGCGCCTGCACGAAGAGGATCTTGCGGCTCGCGGTGAGGCCGCCGAACACGCCGGCGATCACGACGCAGGCGAGAAAGAAGGTCGTGATCGCGTGCCCTCCCGAACCGAGGGCGAGGCCCCACACGAGGCCCGCGGCGAGAAAACCGTTGTAGAGCCCTTGGTTCGCGGCGAGCGCCCTCGACGCCGCGGCGAACTCCCGCGTGAGCCCGAACGTCCGCACGCCGAACGGCGTGGTCCACAGGAACGTCTCGAGCACGAGGAAGTACAGGTGCAGCGCTGCGACCAGCCCCACAACGACGTTCGCGACCGTGGTCATCTCCGCCTCCATTCCCGGAATCTCGCGGGGGCCCCGGTCCTCTCGGATCGGCGGCCCGGGTCAGCGCACCCGCAGGATAGGCGAACCCCTGGGGCCGACGGCGCCGGCTCGGCCTCCCGCGGCCCCCGGGAGGGGAGGTTGACAGGCGGCCCTCCGCGTCGCATTCTCCTGAGGGAACCTGACAAGGAGGGAACGAAAGTATGGCCACGAAAAAGGCACCGGCGAAGAAGGCAGCTGCGAAGAAGGTGACTGCGAAGAAGGTCACCGCGAAGAAGGCGACGGCGAAGAAGCCGGCGGCGAAGAAGCCGGCCAAGAAGCGCACGCCGAACGCCGCCTTCATGAAGCCGATGACGCCGAGCATGGCGCTCGCCGCGGTCGTCGGAGCGAAGGCGTTGCCGCGCACCGAGGTCACGAAGAAGCTGTGGGCGTACATCAAGAAGAACAAGCTGCAGGACGCCAAGAACCGGCGCATGATCAACGCCGACGCCAACCTCCTCGGAGTGTTCGGCGGCAAGAAGCAGGTGTCGATGTTCGAGATGACCAAGCTGGTCAACAAGCACCTGAAGTAGACGGCGCCTCGCGACGGCCCGCGGACGCTCGGCGCTCCGCCGCCGGTTCCCCAGCGTCGGGCGTGTGCCCGAGCGATGGCGGCGGCGGGAGCGTCAGCGGGCGAGGGGGCGCACGAGGCCGCCGAAGCGCGCATCCACCGTGAAGCCGCCGGCGCCGTAGGTGGGCTGCAGGACGAAGTCGGTCTTGACGAGGCGCACGCCGCGCGCCGCCATGCGGACGCAGAAATCCTCGAGGAGCGCTTCGGCGATGCCGTGCCCCTGCAGCGGGGCGGCGACGACCGGACCCTTGATCACGACGGCGTCGCGCTCCTGCGCCACGAACGCGAGCCCGCCGACGACCTGGTCCGATTCGTCCGTCACCACCAGGTGCGAATCGTCGTCCGAGATCGGCCTGGGGTACGCCGCATCCCGGAGCAGGCGGTACAGCGTCCCGACCTCGGCCGGGCCGACCGGCTCCCGAACCCGGAAGCGGGCGCCGCGCGCGTCCACGATCTCGGAGCGGACGATGACGTGCGTGCCCTCGCTCTCGGCGAGCCGGAGGACCTCCAGACGCTGCTCGGCGCGCGCCCGCGGGAACACCATGCGGGCGAACGCCTCGCGGTCGGCGGGATCCGCGAGCGCCGCCTGCAGGTCGGAGAGCTCCTCGAGGTGGACGCCGGGGCGATCCGGCGCGCGGGCGAGCCGCTCGAGCAGGTGGTCGAACGCCGCGTGCGCCGCGGCGTTCGCACCCTCGAAGTAGGTCGCCCGGTAGAGCCGGTAGCGCAGCGCGGCGCCAAACCGCTCGATGCGGTACAGCCAGCCGAGCTGCTCCACCTCTTCCAGGCGGGCCGCCGGCGTCGCGCTCGGGTTGGCGCGCGTCCACTGGGCGTAGCGCTCGCAGGCGCAGGCGAGGGCAAGCGGCAGGAACCGCGCCGCCGCCCCGGCGCGGTAGGCGGCCAGCGCCGCCGACAGCTCGCCGCGCTCGCCCGAGCGCGCCGCGCCCGAGAGATCGGCGTCGAGCTCCGCGAGGAAGCGGCGACCGGCCTCGGGGCCGAGGGCCTCGAGGCACGCGTCGAAGATCCAGCCCACCTCGAGGAACGGGGCGACGCGGGGCTCGAGCGCCGCGGGTTGCCGGAAGAAGCCGGCCAGCAACGGGAGGACGAGGCTCGCGGGACGTCCGTACGGACGCCACCCGTCCAACGAGAGCACGCACGCGCCCTCCCGGAAGTCGGCCTCCGGCACGGCCACGTTGGCCGGTGCCGCGGCCGCGACGACGCGCCCGCCGCTCCGCTCCCAGAGCGCGAACGCCGCCGCCATGCCGCGGACGAACAGCTGCCGCCAGAGGTGGCGTCCGGCGGCGCCGGCGGTCGCGGCCTCACTCGCCAGCAGGGCCCCGATCCGAGCCTCCACCGTCGGGTCGCGAACCCAGGCGAACGAGATCGCACCGAGGTCCGGGCGGCAGGCGCCGAGCCGGGGCAGCACCGCGCTCCGCGACGGCCGGTCGGCCAGCGCCGTCAGCCACGTGAGCGTCTCGCGCCGCCGGGGCCGGGCGAGGTCGCCGAGGACGACCTCCAGCTCGAAGTGCCGGCCGCTGCGCAGGTCGATCGCCACGCGGTACGACCGGGAGGCGCCCCCCTTCCCACGCGAGACCCGGAGCCCCGACGGCGACACCTGGTCGGCCTCGAACCCTCCCTCGTCGTAGGCGAGCAGCAGCGACTGCCTCAGGAACCCCGGATCGCGCAGGACGCGCTCGAGCCGATCGGCATCCGCCGCCTCGACGCCGTCGAGCTCGAGCGCGCCGCCGCGTCCGCCGGCCGCCGAGCGGTCGGTGACCGCCGCGTGGAACTGGTCCACCAGCGCCGACAGGCGAGCCCCCGCGGCCGCGGCCAGCTCGGGATCGGCGCGGTGGAGCGCCCAGCTCGCGAGCTCCGCGCGCACGGTGCCGAACTCGCCGAGGTCCTGGTGCGCGAACGCGCAGAGGAGGTCGAACACCCTCTCGAACTGCCGCCGGCGAAGCGGCGAAGCCGGCCAGTCGAGACCGGCGCGGTAACGGGCCAGGCGCTGGCGGAGCGCCTCCAAGCGCCGGTCTCCGAAGCCGGCGTCGGCGATCGCGCGCACCGACGCCTCGTTGAGGAACGTCAGGCCCGACTCGACGAATGCGGACAGGGACTCGTTGGTGTCGGGCCGGGGCTCGTCGCGGAGAAGGATGCGGTAGGCGAGGCAGCGGACCTCCTCGTCGGGGTGCCGCGCCAGCGCCTCCAGGCGCCTCCTGACGACGCCGGCGAGCGCCCCGTCGCAGCCCGGCAGCTCCCGGCCGAGCCGCTCGACCGCGTCGAGCGCGGCGGCGCCGGAACGCGCGAGCGCGTCCACGCAGAGGTGGTGGAGCCGCCACAGGCGCTCGTCGGCGGCACACCCGACCGCATCCACGCCGGCGTCCGCCTCGTCCCCCGCGGAGCGCCGCGGGAGGCGTACCTGCGCGGCCGTCGCCGGCGTCGGCACGTCCCACCCGTCCTTGCACGGGCAGAAGGCGGCGAGGGCGGCGTTCCCCACCCACAGCCTCGGCTGCCTGGCGAACACGCCGAGGTCGACGACCTCACCCGGGAGCCCGTACTCGAGGTCGCCGAGCCGCACGGCGCCCGCCTCGCCGGCCGCCCGGACGACGAGCCGACGGTCCGTGCGCACGCAGATCAACCCGTCCCGTTCCGCCGCGATCTCGCCCTCGAGCAGGCCGAGCTCGCGGAAGAGCCAGCGCGGCACCCGCACGCGCCACGCGCCGCACCGGAGCTCGACGGCGTTGCCGAGGTAGAGGCTCTCGATGACCTCGGCGAAGCCTGCCTCGATCGCCTTGCGCCGGTACGTGCCCTTGGGCGTCAGCTCGCCCCGCCCGGCGTCGAAATCGCGCTCGAGGACCGCGAAGTTGACGATCCGCTCGTAGGGCGCGAGGTCGGCGTTCGCGGCGGCGACGATCTGTCGAAGGTAGTCGCGCGCGTCGTCTTCCGAGGCCGGCAGGGCGTCGTCGTCACGCTCCGGCACGATGAGGAGCGCGTTGGACTCCCGGCCGTCCCCGGCGAGGAACGCGCGCCGGATCCCGGGCACCCCGTCGAACCTCTGCTCGACGCGCCGGGGCGACACTGTTTGGCCGCGGCTGTTCTTGTAGATGTCCTTGATGCGGTCCACGATCTCGAGGTAGCCGTCGGCGCGGGCGCGGAAGAGGTCGCCGGTCGCCAGCCAGGTCGCCTCGTGCGGGTCCTGCGGCGGCAGCCCGGCGCCGGCATCCTCGTCGAGGTAGCGGGCAACGTACGGTCCCGCGATCTCGAGCTCCCCCTGCGGGCCGAAACGCGTCCGGATGCCGGGCAGCGGAACCCCGACGGTGCCGTCCACGTACGCCCCCGGCGGGGTCATCGTGACGCCGCCGGTGGCTTCGGTCATGCCGAACCCGCTGCACAGCTCCACCCCGAGCTTCTGGAAGAAGCGGAACACCCCCGGGTCGAGGTGGCCGGCGGCCGAGAGCCCCCAGCGCAGCCTGTCCCCGATCACCTCGCGAAACGCCGCCTCACGGGCGTCGCCGGAGGCCTCGCTCATTGCCTCGCGGGCGAGGTCGCGGAGCTGGGACCAGCGCAGCGGCACCCCGATCAGCCCCGTCGGCCGGACGCGCGGGAGCTCCGCGGCGAGCGTCTCGAACGAGGGGTTGCCGGCGAACACGTAGGTGCCGCCCCAGTAGACGGAGCCGAGCAGCTCGAGGAAGCGCCCGAACGTGTGGAACAGCGGCAGGTAGCAGAGGAGGACCTCGCGGTCGCCCACGTCGGGCAGCGCGGCGGCGCGCGCGAACCGCTTGGCCAGGAGGTTGTAGAGCGTGAACGCGACGCCCTTGTGGGCTCCCGTGCTCCCCGAGGTGAACATGACCGTGGCCACGTCGGTCAGGGGACGGCGCCTCCGGCGCGCGAGCAGCGCATCGACCCGCTCGAGGTCCAGCCGGGCGCACGCCTCGTCCAGCGGCTCGACCGCAGCCGCAGCCCGAGACGGGTCGACCTCGCGGGCACGCGTCACCAAGGTGCGGAACGGCCGCCGGGCCAGCGGCCGGACTTCATCCAGGCGCGCGAGGCGCTCGGCCGAGTCCGTGACGACCGTGTCGATCGAGAGCCGGTCGAACACCCAGGCGAGCGAGCGAGCGTCGAGATACACGGACAGCGGCGCGACGAAGATCCGGTGCACCAGGCAGGCGAGGTCGCAGCAGGCGCCGTCGAGGCCGTTCTCCGCGTAGATCGCGACGCGCGGCTCCGCCTCCAGCGAGCAGAAGAGACCCGCCAGGACCCGGAGGCGGCGCTCGACCTGTTCGTACGACCAACCGGTCGGCGCCCCGCCGCCCGCCTCCCGGAACAGGACCGCGTCCGGCGCGCGCCGCACCCGTCCGGCGAGCAGCGTCTCGAGCGTGTAGCCGGACACGAGGATCGCCCCGAACGCCGTCTCGGCCCAGCGCGCGCGGTGGCCGTCGCTGGGGAGCGCCTGCATGAACGACCGCCGGCCGGTGGCGTCCAGGTAGCGATGCCAGGTCGGGGCGGCGCCGGGGTCGGGCTCGCCCGACGCCAGCGCCCGTTCGGCCAGCTCGAGCACCTCGACGGCCGCCTCGGCCGGCGGCGCACCGGGTTCCGACAGGGTGGAGACGCGGTCGTCGAGGCGGTCGATCGGCTTTCGCGGGGTTGACACTCGGCGGGGGGACTCCTCTCACCCCGGAGCGATCATACGCCCCCGGCCCCGCTCGCGCGGCGCTCCGGGCACGGTCGCGGGCCGGCCGCGCGCCACGCGGATCGCGACCCGGCAGCGCTCACGCGACGAAGCGCGGCGGGCCGATCGTGGCGTCGCCCCGCAGCAACGTGAGGAACACCATCTCGTCGCGCAGCTGGCGCGTGATGAGGTAGTTTCCGCGCACGAGCTCGACGCCGCGCTTGCCCATCTCCTCAGCCTGGTGGGGGTGGCGGAGGCATTCGCGCATCCGGAAGGCGCACCCCTCGACCGTGCGCACGAGGTACCCGGTGAAACCGTCGCGGACCTGCAGTGTGATCCCGCCGGCGGCGCCGCCGATCACCGGCTTGCCCTTCCAGAGCGCCTCGGTCACGACCAGGCCGAACCCCTCCCGCAGCGACTTCTGGATCACCACGGTGGCGGCGCGCTGGAGCGCGTTGACCTCGAGGTGGGCGTCGGGCGGCAGCTCGAGCACGACGATGTCGTCGTCGCCGGCCGCCGCATGCCGCACCTCCGCCAGGACCTGGGCGCCTTCCGGGTCGTCGCTGGCGCCGCCCCCGAGGAGCACGAGCGTCGCCGAGCGGTGGCGCCGGAGCAGGCGAAAGGCGGCGATCACGCCGACCGGGTCCTTGAAACGGTCGAAGCGCGACACCTGCACGAACAGCGGAAGGTCCCGGCGCACCCCGAGGCGCGCACACACCGAATCGACCTGCTCGTCGGGGAGCGGCCGGTTCTTGTCGGTGAGCGGGTCGATCGCGGGCGGGCTGACGACCTGCGGATGGGGGAGCCGGCGGGCGAAGTCGGCGAGGGAGAACACGCTGGCGTGGAACGGCCCGACGAGCTCCTGCAGCCGCCGCCAGACCGCGCGCTGCGGGTGCGAGAGGTCGATGTGGCAGCGCCACCCCCAGCGGCCCGAAGGGCGGCCGAGCTGGTGCAGCAGCGGCGCCGGCTGCGGATCGTGGATGATGACGAAGTCGGCGCGTGCGAGGTCGGCGCGCGCGGTTTCCAGGTTGGCGGCGTTGACCTCGAGGTAGTGCTCCCACTCCGTTGCGGTGACCTCCTCGGGGTGGCCCTGCAGCGCGTTGTGCAGCTTCTTGGTGGTGCGGAAGAACCTCTCGTCGCCGTCGAGCACGAGCCAGCGGGCGTCCAGGCCCAGGCCGCGCTGGAGCGGCACCAGGCGCGTGAGGATCTCGGCGACCCCGCCGCCGGCCGCCGTCGAATTCACGTGCACGACGGAGGCGCCGGCGAGCGGCGCGGCGAGGCAGCGCAGCTCGTGCTCGACCCAATGAGGGACGTGCTCGAGGTAAGGGTCGAGGTGGAGCGCGCTGCGCGACTCGAGGGCTTCCTTCATCGCCCCTCCTCGAGCAGCTCGAGCGCGACGCGCCTGCAGGCGTCGAGCGAGAGGAGGTAGATGTCCAGGTCGCGCAGGCGGGACGCGGCCGCCTCGTCGCCCTGCAGCTCGAGCCACGTCGAGAGGTCGTCGGCGCCGCCCGTGTTGCGCAGCCGCGCCTCGTAGAAGTGGTAGAAGATCGAGCTTCCGGGGACGTCCTCGAGGCACTTGCCGAGCTCGGCGGCGCTGCGCGCCTCGATGCCGAGCTCGAACTCGACCGAGACCGAGCTCGAGAAATGGAACTCCTGCCCACGCGGCACGGGCCGAGCGGTGTCCTCCTCGCCGAACGCCATCTCGACGACGTCGAGCACCCGGTGGCGCAGCGCCTCGAGGTCGCGGACGTGGAATGCGTCGAGCATCGCCAGCCGCTCCGCGAGCGCGCGGTCCTCGAGGGCGTTCCCGGCCCAGAGGGCGAAGTCGTTCGGGTAGTCGAAGGTCGTGAACGTGAAGCGGAGCGGCGTCTCGCGCAGATGGTGGTGGAGGACGCCGGCGTCGGCGCGTTCGACCGCATCGCGGAACTCGCGCAGCGTCGCGGCCGACGTGCCGGTCGGGCAGTTGAGCCGGACCGCATCGAAGAAGCGGAACGGAGCGGGCGTCATTGGCTGGCCTCCTTGAGCGCCGTGCCGAGGTCGCGAAGCATCCGCCGCAGCGCGGGCGGGTCGGGCAGCGCGAAGCGCGCCCGCGATGGGCCCGGGCCCACGTGGACGCTCCACGCGTTCGGCGGGAGTCGTCCGAACATCTCCTCGTCGGTCTCGTCGTCGCCGGCGGCGAAGAGGAAGTCGGTCGGGGCGTGCCGGGCGAGCAGCGAGAGCACCGCGCTCCCTTTGCTCACCCCGAACACGCGGACCTCGACCACTTTCTTGCCGGAGATGACGTCGAGCGGCGGCTCCTCGTGGAGATGGCGGAGCTCTTCCAGTAGCTCCCGGGCGCGCTTGTCCGCCTGCTCCGGGTGGGCGCCCCGGTAGTGCCACGCCACCGATGCGGACTTGACCTCGACCGAGCTGCCCGGCGTGACGGCGGCGACGGCCTCGAGCAGCTCGCATACGCGGCCCAGCCAGGCCGGGCTCCTCCCCCCGAGGAGGTCCTCCCACTCGCCGCCGGCCCGCCGCAGCCAGCGGCCGTGCTCCGCCACCAGGGTGATCGGCAGCCCGCCGAGCCAGTGGGCGAGCGTCGAGCGGTCGCGGCCGCTGACCACCGCGACCTCGACGCCGTCGCGGCCGGCGAGCCAGCGCAAGAGCGCGAGCAGCATCCGGTCGGGGCGGGCCAGCTCGGGGCGCGCCGCGATCGGCTGCAGGGTGCCGTCGTAGTCCAGCAAGAGCGCGCGGTGGTGTGCGGCGCGCCACGCCTCGGTCAGGCCGTGCGCGGAGGCGCTGAGGCCGGAGGCCGGCGACGCATGGGCGCCGGAGGCGGCGCGGTCGAGTGCGGCGATGAACGCGCTCGCCCACGGCCGCGCTTCGGCGCGGCGGACGCGTTGGAGCAGGCCGGCGAGGCGCGAGCGGCGCTCCTCGCCGGGCATCGTCAGGGCGCGGTGGATCGCGGCGGCCACGTTGTCGGGGTCGAACGGGTTGACGAGCAGCGCCTCCGCCAGCTCGGCGGCGGCGCCGGCGAACTCGGAGAGGACCAGCACGCCCTCGCCCCCATCCTCCTTGCAGGCGACGAACTCCTTGGCCACGAGGTTCATGCCGTCGCGCAGCGGCGTGACCAGCGCGACGTCGGCGACCCGGTAGAGCGCGCACAACCGCGCGAACGGGATCGGCCGGTAGAGGTACTTGACCGGCGTCCACTCCGGGGTGCCGAAGCGGCCGCTCACGCGGCCGACGATCTCCTCGACCCGATGCCGCAATGCGTCGTACTGCGGAGCGCCTCCGCGGGTCGGCACGCCGAGCTGGATGAACTCGACCTCGCCGTGGAACTTCGGGTAGCGTTCGAGGAAGCGCTCGTAGCCGAGCAGACGCTCCGGGATGCCCTTGGTGTAGTCCATGCGGTCGATGCCGAGGATCAGGCGGCGTCCCGCCAGCTCGCCGCCCAGGCGGTCGATCTCGACCGCGACCTCGCGGTCGGCCGCGACCGCGCCCGCGAAACGGCTCGCGTCGATGCCGACCGGGAAGGCGCCGAGGCTCACCAGCCGCCCTGCGACGTCGATCCGGTCGGTCTCGCCCTCGACGCCGAGGACCTTGAACGCGCTGATCCGGAAGTGGTGCAGGTAGTCGTAGGTGTGGAACCCCACCAGGTCCGCCCCCAACACCCCGCGCAGCAGCTGCTGGCGCCAGGGCAGGATGCGGAACAGCTCCGCGGATGGGAACGGCGTGTGCAGGAAGAAGCCGATCGCGGCCCCTGGGAGCTTCGCCCGCAGCAGCTCGGGCAGCAGCATGAGGTGGTAGTCGTGGACCCACACCGAATCGCCCGGCCGCCAACTCCGCTCGACGGCGCGCGCGAACAGCTGGTTCACCTGCCGGTACGCGTCCCACCACGCGCGGTCGAACACCGCGTACTGGACGAAGTAGTGGAACAGAGGCCACAGCGTCGAGTTGCAGAAGCCGTGGTAGAAGGGCTCGACGAGCTCTGTCGGGAGTGAGAGCGGCGCCAGCCCGCGACGCTGCAAGGCGGCCACAACGCTCCGATCGGCCGCGCCCGCATCCGGAAGCTCGCCGGGCCACCCGATCCACAGCCCCTTCTCCGCCTCGTGGCTCGCGAGCAGCGCGCTGGCGAGCCCTCCCGCCGAGGGCTGGACGGCGGCGCCGTCGCGGCCTCTCACGATCGTCACCGGCAGGCGGTTCGAGACCAGGATCACGCGCGAAACGACAGGGGCGACGGCGCGTGCCCGTGATGCGCGCGGAGCGGCCCGTCCGGCGGGCCCGGCCCTCATGGAACCTCCAACACCGACGAACACCTGGTCCATGCCCCAGGGCGCCCCGGTCGGTCCTCGAGGAGCCCGCGCTCGATGCAGCAGCTGCTGCGCTTCGATCGCACGAGCCGCTCGGTCGCGTCGAGCTCGTCGCAACGCCGGTACGTGCGGGTCCGACGTCCCGCCCTCGGCGCCCGGCGCTGCGTCCGACCCGCCGGGCGCAACGACGTGCACCCTGCGGACCAGCGGCCGCAGGCCACGGCGTCACTTGCTACGATACGGGCGTGTCGGCGCCCTCCCCGGCCGCGTTGCCTTCTCCGTGGCGGCGCGAGCGCCGGCTGATCGTCGTCGTCTTCCTCCTCGGGCTCGCCATCTCGGTCGTCATGGCGATGCGCAGCCAGCTCGAGCGGCGACCAGCTCAACATGCTGGCGCGCGGCTGGCTGCTCGCGGAACGCGGCACCTGGGTGCAGTACGGCCTGACCACGTCGGCAAACGGCAAGGCCCCGGGCGGCATGACGAGCCTGCTCGCCGGCCTGCCCCTGATGGTCTGGCGCGACTACCGCGCGCCCGTCCTGGCGCTGCTCGTGGCGCACGTCCTCGCGTACCTCCTGCTCGACGGCACGCTCCGGCACGTCCTCCGGCCGCAGGAACGGTTGCTGTTCGCCGTCCTGTACTGGCTCAACCCGTGGCGCCTGGTCCATTCCGCGTTCCTCTGGAACTCCAACTGGATGTTCCTTTTCGGCGCGCTCCATTTGTGGACGGCGTTCGGGCTCCGGCGCAGGTCCGGCTTCCTCCTCTCGCTCCTGCACGTGCTCGTCCTCGCCGCCGCCCTCCAGACCCACGCCGCATTCGTCATCCTCGTCGTCGCGTCCGCGCTCCTCGTCTGGCGCGGCTTCATTCGGCCGAACTGGGCCGGCGTCGCCGTCGGCGCCGTCCTCGGCGCCCTGACGCTCGTCCCGTGGGCGATGGCGATGATCGGCCACCCCTCGCTCATCCCCGGCGGCAACGGGTTCCCGTTCCGCGGCCTCATCCTCGTCTTCCCGCTCGCGCGCGGCGTGCTCTTCTGGCTGCGCTACCCCTCGCTGTCGTACGGCGGCACGATGGACGAGCTCGACTTCTCGGCGTTGCTCGGCAGCCCGGACACCGTACTCGGTCCGGCGCTGCAGCTGCTCCTGCTCGCGATCGGCGTCGTGAGCGTGCTGCTCCCGCTGCGGGCGAACCTATGGATGTGGCGGCGCAACTGGCGCCGCGCGCTGCTCCGGCCGGGGCCGGCGACGAGCGATCGCGTCTGGTTGCACGGCGTCGTGGCGTGGACGTTCGTCGCGGCTGTGATCTCGTACGCCGCCTCGCCGACGACGATCATGGCGTGGCAGGGGTTCTCGATCATGTACGCGGCCGTGCTTCCGGTCGTCCTCTTCCTCGGCGTGCTCGGCCGGACCCGATTCGCGCCCCGGGTTCGGCGGCTCGTCCGCGCGCTGGCCGCAATCTTCGTCCTTGTGCTCGCCGCGATGACGTTCGGCGCGCCGATGTTCCGGCGCGGCGGGCGCGAGGCCTTCACGATCGCGGTCCGCCGGAACCACCCGATGTACGCCGAGCTCGGCATCTTCGCGCACACCTCGGTGCACCTCGACCCGACCTTCCCGTGGGAGCCGGACGTATTCCTGCCGGACCCGGCGCAGGGCCGCTGAAGCTCAGCGCCCGCCTTCGCCCCGAGCGCGGAGCTCGCGCAGCCTTCCGAGGAGCAACATCGGCCGGTCGGTCTGGAGGAAATCGATCGCCTTGACGAGGAACTCCGCTTCGTTGGTCAGCTCGTCGGGTCGGGCGGTCTCGGGATCCATGAGGTTGCGGAAGACCTTGATGCCGTGGGCGTGGAGCTGGCGGTCGAACTCCGGGTCGATCGTGTCGGGGTGGAGGATCTCGGGAGGGCGGGCGAAGAGCGCGTTCACCTTCACCGCATCGGCCCAGTCCTGCGCCTTGGCCATGACGATCATGGCGGGGTACCGCAGGCGCACGCGCGCGGCGGTCTTCGCGAGGTCCGGGGATATGACGAAGAAGATGACGTCGTCGAACGAGCCGTTGCGCGCGATCCATTCGGCCGCCTGCTCGACGGCGTCCACGTGGAAGCGGAGGTCGAGCACCGCGCGGCCCCGCGACAGCGCGTAGATCTCCTCGAAGGCTCGGCAACGTCTCCCCGTTCGCCAGCAGGGCCCCGCGGAGCTCCGCCGCCGTGAGGTCCTTGACCTCGCCGCTCATGGAGGTCGTGCGCCTGAGCTTGGGGTCATGGAGGACGACGAGCCGTCCGTCGGCCGTACGGCGGATGTCGATCTCGATGACGGGCACGCCGGCCTCGATGGCCGCCCGGACCGCCGCCCGGCTGTCTTCGGGCGCTCCGAAGCCGATGGCGCGGTGGGCGACGACGTAGCTCGGCCGGCAGCCGGGGTCGCGGATGCAGCCCGCGATGGCCACCGAGGTCCAGGAGCTTGGCGCTTGAGCCCAGGCTCGGCCGAGGCCGACGACGGCCAGGACAACTGCTGCGGCGAGCCGGCGCCGTACCATGGCGCGCATTGTATCCGGTCGCATTCCGAGCGGGCCGGGGCGCCGCCGCCCCGACGCCGCGGCGGCGGCGTGTCAGCGCTCGCGGCCGGCGGGCGCGCCGGCGAGGCCCCGTCCGGAGATCGAGGCGTCGAGGATCTCGACCGGGTGCGCCATCGGCAGCGCGCGTCCCCGCTTCTCGAGCGCCCGCCCGATCTGCAGCGTGCACCCCGGGTTGCCGCTGGCGATGAACTCGGCGCCCGTCGACAGGATGCGCTCCGCCTTCCGCTCGCCGATCGCCTCGGCGCTCGCCGGGTTGACGAGGTTGTAGATCCCGGCGCTGCCGCAGCACTGGTCGCCGTCGGGGACCTCGACCAGCGTGAGACCGGGGATCCCGCGCAGGAGCGCGCGTGGCTGGTCCACCACGCGCTGCGCGTGGCCGAGGTGGCAGGCCTGGTGGTAGGCGACGCGGACCGGCAACGGGTGGCGTGGGGCGCTCGGCGCGAGCGTCGCGAGGTACTCGGTGACGTCGCGGACCTTGGCGGCGAACGCGGCCGCCCTCGCCGACCACTCGGGATCGCCGGCGAGCAGGCGGCCGTAGTCCTTCAGCGTCGAGCCGCAGCCCGCGGCGTTGACCAGGATCGCGTCGAGTCCGGCGGCCTCGAACGCGGCGATCATCCCGCGCGCCATGGCGAGCGCTTCGTCCGCGCGCCCGGCGTGGACCGAGAGCGCGCCGCAGCACCCCTGGCCGGGCGGCACGACCACCTCGCACCCCTCGGCCGCGAGAACGCGGATCGTGGCCTCGTTGACCTCGGGGAAGAAGACGCGCTGGACGCAGCCGGCGACGAGGCCGACGCGGGCCCGTCTCGCGCCTGCAGCCGGCGTCGTTCCCGGAAGACCGGCCCACACCTGGTGCGCCCGAACCGCCGGCAGCAGCTCGACCATCTCGCGCAGGCGCGCCGGCAGGATCCGGAGTGCGCCGGAGCGGCGGACGAGCGTCGCCAGGCCGCTCTGCGTGTACAGCCAGAGCGGGAGGAGCAGCGCCTTCAACCGCCGCGGGTAGGGGAACAGCGCGAAGATGAGCGCGCGGTGCCACCGGTCCGCAAGCGGCCGCGTGGCCTCCCGCTCGATCCGCGCGCGGGTGTCCTCGATGAGCACGTCGTACTTGACCCCGGACGGGCACGCCGTGACGCACGCCATGCAGCCGAGACAGTCGTCGAAGTGCCGCAGGACGTGCGCGTCGAGCGCCACCTTCCCCTCGGCCAGGCTCCGCATGAGGTCGATGCGGCCCCGCGGCGAGTCCATCTCCTCGCCCCACGACACCCAGGTCGGACAGGTCGGGAGGCAGAAGCCGCAGTGCACGCAGTCGTCGAGCAGGCTTCGGCCCGCCACTAGAGGCCCCCCACGAACCGCCCCGGTCCGAGGCGCCGTCCCGGGTCGAGCCGCTGCTTCAGGTTCCTCATGAGGTCGACCGCCGGCGGCGGCGCACCCCACACGTCGACCCGCGCTCGAAGCTCGGGCGGCGCCGCGTGGAGGACGAGCGCCCCCCCGAGCCGCTCGACCGCCGTGCGCGCGGCGCCGACGACCGCCGCCGCGCCGTCGTCCCGGGGCGCGCCGGAGAAGAAGCCGATGCCGAGCGTCGGGTAGCCGACGAACCCTGCCCCGTCGACCGCGGCGGCCAGCGGGCCGGCGACCTCCGCGGCCACCGTCTCGAACTGCGACGCCGGCGCGGTGACCTTGAGCCGGAGCGTCCCGCCCGACCGCACCGCGTCGTGGCGCTCCCAGAACGCGTGCTCGTCGCCGGCGTCGAGGCGCCGGCACTCGGCGCCCGGCGCCCGCGCGAGCCCGAGCAGCCGCTCGCGCTGTGAGGCGACCGCGGCCTCGAAACCCTCGAAGCGGACGCCGAGGTCGAACGGTCCGAGGCCGAGGGCGGCGATCGCCGCCGGCTCGAGCTGCGCCTCCCTGATCCGGGCCACCAGGCGCCGCACTCCGGCGGCGTCGAGGTGCGTGATCAGCACGGTCTCGACCACGTCGGGGAGCGGATGGAGCCGGAACGTCGCGGTCGCGATCAGGCCCAGCGTCCCCAGGGAGCCGACCATCAGGCGCGGGACGTCGAAGCCGGCGACGTTCTTGACCACCTTGCCGCCGCCGCGCGCGACCACGCCGTCGGCGCGGACCAGCGTCACGCCCACGATGAGGTCCCGGGTCGTCCCGTAGCGCGTGCGCAGGGGTCCGAACCCGTTGGCCGCGATCAGACCGCCCAGCGTGGCTCGCTCCGGCAGCGGCGCGTCGATCGCGAGGCGCTGGCGCTCGCCGCGCAGGACCTCCTGCAGCGCGGCCAGCGTGACGCCGGCCTCCACGGTGACGATCTGGTCGGCCGGGGCGTACTCGACGACCCGCGACAGGAGCCTCGTCCGCACCACCGCGCCGAGCGCCTCCGGAGGCGCGCCGAGGCCGATCTCGGTGCCGCCGCCGAGGAACACCACGCTGCGGCCTTCGGCGGCGCACTCGCGGAGGGCCTCGGAGGCGTCGGACACCGATGCCGGCTCGTACACGACCGGTGGGACCTCGCCGAGGATCGCGTCGTCCCGTACGCCGGAACGCCGGCTCGCCGCCATCAGAAGCGCTCCGCCAGGCCGGCGGTCTCGGCCGGATGGGGGCGGTACGGCCCCGGGACCTCGCCGCACAGCCTCGGCGTCGGCAGCGCCTTGCCCGGGTTGAAGAGACGATCCGGGTCGAACGCGGCGCGCAGGAGGTCCATCGTCTCGAGGTCCGCCGGCGCGAACATCTCGCTCATGTAGGCGACCTTGTCGGCGCCGACGCCGTGCTCGCCGGTGATCGAGCCGCCGAAGCGGATGCACATCCGCAGGATCTCCCCCGCCAGCTCCTCGGCGCGCTCCTGCTGGCCGCCGACGCGCTCGTCGTAGAGGACCAGCGGGTGGAGGTTGCCGTCGCCGGCGTGGAACACGTTGGCCACGCGCAGCCCCGCCTCCCGGGCCAGACGGTCGACCTCGCCGAGCACCTTGGCGATCTCGGAGCGCGGGATCACGCCGTCCTGCACGATGTAGTTCGGGCTGATGCGGCCGACCGCGGCGAACGCGCTCTTGCGCCCCTTCCACATCAGCGCCCGCTCGTCCTCGTCGCGCGGCCGCCGCACGTCGAGGGCGCCGGAGGCCCGCACGAGCCCCTCGGCGCTCGCCACCGTGTGCTCGGCCTCGGCGAGCGGGCCGTCCACGTCCATCAGCAGGGCGGCGCCCACCTCGGGCCAGTCGACGCCGGTGGCGGCCTTCGCGGCGACGATCGCCAGCCGGTCCATCATCTCGATCGCCGCGGGCACGATCCCGGAGGCGATGATCGCCGAGACGGCCTGACCGGCCTCGTCGGTGGTCGGGAACGTCGCGAACAGCGTCCGCGTCGCCTCGGGCTTGCGGAGGATGCGCAGCACCACCTCGGTGACGACGGCCAGCGTCCCCTCGCTGCCGACCAGCGCCGCGAGGAGGTCGTACCCCGGCGAGTCGGCGACCGGCCCTCCGAGGTCGACGACGGCGCCGTCGGCGAGGACCACGCGGGCGCCGAGCACGTGGTTGGTGGTGAAGCCGTACTTCAGGCAGTGCGCGCCGCCGGAGTTCTCGGCGACGTTGCCGCCGATCGAGCAGATGCTCTGCGACGACGGGTCCGGCGCGTAGTACGCCCCGGCGGACGCGAGGTGCTTGCTGACGTCGAGGTTGGCGACGCCGGGCTCGACGCGCACCCAGCCGTTCTCGAGATCGACCTCCAGGATCCGGCGCATCCGCGAGAGCGCGAGCACCACGCAGCCCGGCACCGGCAGCGCCCCGCCCGAGAGGCCGGTCCCCGCGCCCCGCGGGACGATCGGCATGCCGGCCTCGCGCGCCAGGCGGACGACCGCGACGACCTCCTCGGTCGAGCCGGGCAGCACGACCAGGCCGGGCGTCACCCGCATGCTCGTCAACCCGTCGCACTCGTAGGTCGACAGCTCCGAGGGCTCGGAGATGCAGTTGCGCGCCCCGACGATGGCGGCCATGCGCGCCGCCACGTCCGCGGAGACGAGGGTTGCCGCAGTGCTGGTCATTCGCGCCCCCAAAGCCCGATGCAGGATTCTGGCGACGCGATCGCCGGCGTCTCGGCGATCGCTGCCCGTCTGGAATCCCGACGCATTCGAACCGGTGAACGCAGAACGGAGCGATTTCCTTTCGACGGCTTCTCGTTGGCCGGATCTCGAGCGGCGATCGTGCCCGAGTCTCAAGCGGCCGGGATTACCTGAGCATCACCTTCAGTTCCGACGGAGGAACGGTTCCGGAAAGGGCGTCGAAGGACTCCGGCATCCGCGGACGGTGCCGAGACGGCACTGGAGGCTCGGCGAGGATTCGGTCAGTTCAGTTGGGGAGGGACGTAATGGGCGGCACCCTGCAGCTTCGTTCCACCACACGGGCGTACCCGGACGTCTTCACGCCGGCGGCGCTGGAGGCCATGGAGGCGCTGGCGCCGCTCAACGCGGACCGGCTCTCGGTCATGGCCTCGCGGATCGGCAGGCGCGCGGCGCGCTTCCGCCAACGCCGGCGCATCGAGTTCCTGCCGCCCGACGCGCTGATCCCCCGCACCTCCATCCGGGTCCAGGACGCCCGCGACGGCAACTTCGAGGGCGGCGAGATTCCCGGCGACCTGCGGCGCCAGTGGATCCAGGGCACCGGGCCGGCCACCAAGCCCCACGCCTCGACGCGCAGCGGCCTGCGCAACGTGGCCTACGCGCTGCTCTCGGGGGCCGACGGGTGGATGTTCGACGGCGAGGACGCCCTCGGTCAGGTCGTCACGATGTCGCTCGACAACCAGCGCAACCTCAAGCTCGCCATCGCCAGGGACCCGCTGTTCCTCGAGGTGTCGGAGGAGGTCGCCGACGAGATGAACGGCTGGGCCCAGGGTTTCTTCGGCCGCCCCATCATCGCGGACTGGCGGACCCAGCTCGACTTCACCACGAAGCTCTTCCGGTGCCGCGGGCTCCACCTCGACGACCGCCACGTGCGGGAGAGCAACGGGACCGGCTTCTCGGCGTCGATCGTGGACCTGGCGCTCTACGTGGTGAACAACCACGAGCCGCTGCGCGCCGCGGGCTCGTCGGTCGTCCTCTACCTCCCCAAGATCCAGACCGCGGAGGAGGCGGCGCTCTGGAACGACATGATCACGGCGCTCGAGCGCCACCTCGGGATCGCGGTCGGCACCGTCAAGGTCTACGTCCTCGTGGAGCAGATCGAGGCGTGCTTCCAGCTCATGGAGATCCGCGCCGCGCTGTCGCCGCACTTCGTGGGGTTCAACACGGGGCGCTGGGACTACATCAACAGCGTCTCCGACGCGCTCTCCTGGGACCCGGCGTTCATCAACCCCAACATCGACGCGATCGTCATGACGTACGGCTACATGCGCAACTACGAGGACCGCGTGCGCCGGGCCGTCAACACGCCCGACCGCAACGGCCGCTTCGCCCTCTGGCAGGGCGGCATGGAGACCAACATCCCCGTCGGCACGCCCGAGGGCGTCGCCGGCGGGCATGAAGCGGGCCGTGGCGGGCGCCGAGCGCGAGCAGCGCGAGGGCGCCAGCGGCAAGTGGGTCGCGCACTGGAAGATGGTCCACATCGTGCGGCCGGTGTGGGAGAAGGCCGGCGAGGAGAACCAGCTCGGCAGGGCGTTCCCGCGCCTCACCTACACGGATGCGGACGCCGCCGGCCTCATGCTCGTCGAGCCGGCGCCCCGCACGGTGCGCGGCGCGCGCGACCTCCTGAGCGTGGCGCTCCAGTACGGCAACGCGTTCGGCCAGGGGTTCCAGGCCGTGGCGCTCAAGCCCGCGGACTTCTTCGGCGACGACGGCATCCTCTACCTCATGGAGGACATGGCCACCGGCGAGATCAGGCTCAGCATCTTCTGGGAGTGGCTCCACAAGGGCGCCACGCTCACCGAGGCCGATCCGGCGACGGGCTCCGTTGCGGGCGAGACCGTCAGTCTGAAGCTCTTCGAGCGCCTGCTCGAGGAGGAGTACGGCAAGCTCCGGCGCGCCGGCGATCGCGACGTCCACGACGACTCCAAGGACACCACGCTCCCGATCGCCCGCGCCATCGTCGAGGCCTACGTCCTCGAACCGGTCAAGACGCCGTGGTACGTGGACCTGTTGAACCTCAACCTCGACAACCACGACCTGACCACGGCGCGGGAGCGCATCGCGCGCTACCTCGAGGCGTTCCGCAAGGACGGCACGCGCATCACCGAGAACCTCGACTTCGAAAAGTAGTCAGCGGCAAGCACCGGGGTCATTACATTCGCGAAGGCCTCGCTCTGCGCCAACAAGGTGAGATGGCGAGACCTGGTACCCAGGTCGTAGCTGCGCCTCTTGTAACTACGGGTCTTACCTGCGTTGATGGTACTTTTGTTCAATGACCCTAGGTCACCGCGGTAGCTGGTTTGCTGTGGTCCTCGGTGCGTTGCTCGCTACATATGGCGCGCTAGGGTTGGTCCTGCTTCTCGCCGACCCGCGCCCCATGAGTGCTCACCTCGGAAATGCGGTTCTGGGTGTTGTACTGATTGGCCTAGGCGCCTGGTGTTTCTTCGGCGGGCGTGCGAACCTGCGGCGGTTCGCGGCCCATCACAAGGGCTCCTCAGAGCCCCCAATCACGTGAGGAGCGTCGCATTGTGGGTACCTGCGTTGTCGAGCCGGAGACCCAGTATTCAATTCGCCGACGGCCCGGATTTCGAGGGTCGGATTCTCCGCACTGGGGCTAAGATGAGAAGCGGTGCACCAGACGCGGACACGTCGAGCTGACCACCAACGCCGATCGAAGCCCTGCACGCCGTTCGCGCGGCCCGAAGGCGCGGCGCGGGTGGACGATCGAGGAGGACCGAGATGAAGGCCACGCGAGTATCGAGCCTCGCTGAATCGCTCCGGCAGGTCGTGGGCAAGGCCAACGTGCTGGACTCCGGCGTGGACCTCCAGCTCTACGGCTACGACGCGTACCTGGAGGAGCGCCGCCCGGACGCCGTCGTCTTCGTGCACTCGACCGACGAGGTGTCGCGGGTGGTCAAGGCCTGCAACGCGCTCGGCGTGCCGTTCGTCGCGCGCGGCGGCGGCACCAACCTGTCCGGCGGGACGGTCGCCGTCAAGGGCGGGGTCGTCATCGAGATGATCCGCATGAACAAGATCCTCGAGATCGACAAGGCCAACCTGCGCGCCCGCGTGCAGCCCGGCATGTTCAACCTCGAGTTCGGAAACGCGCTGATTCCCCTCGGCTACCAGTACCTCCCCGATCCCGCCAGCCAGAAGGCCGCCACGCTCGGCGGCAACGTCGGCGAGAACTCGGGCGGGCCGCACTGCTTCAAGTACGGCGTGACCAGCAACCACGTCCTCGGGCTCACCGTGGTCCTGCCGGACGGCGAGGTCGCCCGCCTGGGCGGCAAGGCGCCCGACACCCCTGGCTACGACCTCACCGGGGTGTTCGTCGGCAGCGAGGGTACGCTCGGGATCTGCACCGAGATCGTCACGCGTATCTGCCGCCTCCCCGAGGGGGTGAAGACGCTCCTCGCGATCTACGACAGCATCGAGGAGGGGAGCGAGACGGTGTCGGCGATCGTCGCGGCGGGCATGGTCCCGGCGACGCTCGAGATGATGGACCAGCTCGTCATCAAGGCGGTGGAGGGGTTCATCAAGTGCGGGCTCCCGCTCGACTGCGCCACCGTGCTCATCATCGAGGTCGACGGGCTCAAGGACGACCTGGAAGCGCAGGCGCAGGCGATCACCGACCTCTGCCGGCAACACGGCGCGCGCGAGGTCCGGGTCGCCAAGAACGACGCCGAGCGGGCGGCGCTGTGGGCGGGCCGCCGCGGCGCCTTCGGGGCGGTCGCCCGGATCACGCCGAGCTACCTCGTGTGCGACGGCACCGTTCCCCGCACCGCGCTCCCCGCGGCGCTGCGCAAGGTGGCGGAGGTCAGCGCGAAATACGGCCTGCAGATCCCCAACGTCTTCCACGCCGGCGACGGCAACCTGCACCCGTTGATCCTGTTCGATTGGCGCGACGCGGAGCAGAAGGCGCGGGTGATGAAGGCGGGCATGGAGATCCTGGAGTGCTGCGTCAAGCTGGGAGGGACGATCAGCGGCGAGCACGGGGTCGGCATCGAGAAGATGGACGCCATGCGCCTGGTCTGCACCGAGGCCGACATCGAGGCCCAGATGCGGGTCAAGCGGGCGTTCGATCCCGGGGACCTGGCCAACCCCGGAAAGATCTTCCCGGTCCGGGAGGAGGTGGCCCATGCTTCGTGAGCCCGACCACCTCGTGCGGAACCTCTCCGAGATCGTCGGCGAGGAGCACGTCCTCGCCGGCGCGGCGGCGGCCGGTTTCGCGGTCGACGGCGTGCAGCCCCGCGTCGCCGTGCGGCCCGGGTCGCAGGAGCAGGTCGGGGCGGTCGCGGCGGCCTGCAGCTCGGCGCGCGCCACGATGGTCCCCTGGGGCGGCGGCACCGGGATCGGGATCGGGAACCCGCCGAGCCGCGTCGACGTGCTGGTGTGCCTGGACCGGCTCACGCGGCTCGTCGAGTTCGACGACGCGAACCTCAACGTCACGGCGGAGGCCGGGGTGCGGCTCGCCGGCCTCCAGGCGGCCCTGAACGAGAAGCGGGAGTTCCTGCCGCTCGACCCCGCGCAGGCCGACCGGGTCACGGTGGGCGGGCTCCTGCAGACCAACGCCTGCGGGCCGAGCCGCCTGCTCTACGGATCGGCGCGCGACTGGGTGCTGGGCCTTCGGGTCGTGCTCCCGAGCGGCGAGCGCATCCGCTGCGGCGGCAAGGTGATCAAGAACGTCTCCGGCTACGACATGAACAAGGTCTTCATCGGCTCCATGGGGACGCTGGGGATCGTCACCGAGGCGACGTTCAAGCTGCTGCCGCTCCCGGCGATGCGGGCGACGGTCGCGGCGGTGTTCGCGCAGCTGTCGGAGCTGGCCGCCGTCGTCAACCGCACGCTGGAGTCGTTCCTCCTCCCCGAGGCGATGGAGGCGCTCGACCCGCACGCGGTCGCGGCGCTCGGCCCGGCGCTGGGTCTTGGGGCCGCGTCGGGGTACGGCCTGGTCGTCGCCCTGGCCGGCAGCCCGGCGACCGTCGAGCGCCAGGTTCGGGACTTCACGACGTTCTTCGGCGAGGGCAAGGCCGTCGCCATCGCGAGTATCGGGACCGAGCAGGCGGCGACCGCCTGGCAGGCGATCCGCGAGGTCCAGGCGCGGCTCGCCCGCGACCGCGTGGTGGCGAAGATCGCCGTTCCGATCGGCAAGACGCTGGACCTGTTCGCGGCAGCGGAGGCCCTGATGCGGCGCCGGCAGCTGCGGGGGGCGATCACCGCCCACGCGGGCAGCGGCATCGTGCGCGCCGGCTACGAGATCGGCGCGGGCGCGCCGCTGGAGGCGCTCCGCGACGGCCTCGCGGAGCTGCGAGGCGAGGCGGAGGCGGCCGAGGGCAGCCTCGTGCTCGAGGCGGCGCCGCCGGCGCTCAAGCGGGGCCTCGACGCGTGGGGGACGGCGCGCGAGGGCGCCACGGTGATGCAGCGACTGAAGGCGGAGTTCGACCCCCAGGGCCTGATGAACCCCGGGCGTTTCGTCGCCGCGATTTGAGACCGGAAGCCTCAGTTGGGTTCGTCACGAGAGGGCGGAGATGCCGATGATGGTGGGCGCACGTAGGGGCGAGGACCGGAGCCGTACTGCACAGTACGGCGGCACGGTCCGAGCCCCGAGAACTCGCGGGGGCAGGGGTGGGGGGCGAGTCGCGGGTTCCCGTGCCTCGGCAACCCACAGAGGGGGGCGGGAGGGTGGGTTCCATCGCGCAGGCCACCCGGTACCGTGCTGTCTCCGCAACCCCGCCAGCGCGGCAAGATCCGCCCTCGCAGTAGAAGCCAACTGGGGCTTCCGGGCTTAAGGAGGCTGACATGGCGATCGAAGAATTGGTTCCCCTGCACGATCTGATCGCGAAGTGCAACCGGTGCGGGTTCTGCCAGGCCGGCTGCCCGGTCTTCCGCGTGACCGGCGAGGAGCACTCGCTGTCGCGCGGCCGCATGGCGATCGCCCGGGCGCTGATGCTCGGGCGAGCTCGAGCTGACCGCCGAGGTCGTCGAGGCGTTGGAGGATTGCCTGCTCTGCCGGGGCTGCACCGCGCACTGCTTCCCGGCGCTCAAGACCGACGAGGTGGTGACGGCCGTGCGGCACGCCTACCTCACGCGGCAGGGCCAGCCGATGTGGCAGCGCGTGCTGTTCCGCTCCGTCCTCGCCGACAGCAAGCGCCTGGAGTGGGCCGGGCGGATGGCGGTCTGGGCCAAGCGCACCGGCCTCGCCAACGCGGCGGAGAAGACCGGCCTCCTCAAGATCGTCGACCGCCGGTTCGAGACGGTCAACGAGATCGTGCCCACCCTACCGGAGCACATCTTCCGCCGCGGCGTGCGACAGGCCGGGGTCGACCCGGCGGCCGCCAAATCGAAGATCGGCTACTTCGTCTCCTGCGGGCTCGCGTTCCAGTTCCCCGAGGTCGTCGAGGCGACGCTGCGGGTGCTCGGCCGCGCGGGCTGCGCCATCACGATCCTCGACAACACCTGCTGCGGCCGCCCGGCGCACGCCTACGGCGACCTCGACGCCGCCCGCGACATCGCGCGGCGCAACGTCGACCGCATGGCCGCCGCGGCCAACCTGGACGCCATCGTCTCGGACTGCGGCAGCTGCAGCACGCACCTCAAGGAGTACGGGCAGCTCCTCGCCGACGATCCGGCTTACGCGGCCCGGGCGGCGGCGTTCAGCGCGAAGGTGCGGAGCTTCAGCGAGTTCCTCGCCGCGCAGGGGGTCACCGGCGACGCCGGCGGCAAGGTCGATGCGACCGTCACGTATCACGACCCCTGCCATCTCTCGAACCGGTTCGCCAAGATCACCGCGCAGCCGCGCGCGCTGCTCAAGGGCGTGCCGGGGCTCACCTACAAGGAGATGCCGGAGGCCGACTGGTGCTGCGGCGCGGCCGGCAGCTACACGTTCCTCCACCACTCCGAGGCGACCGGCGTCCTCGATCGCAAGATGGACAACGTCGGCAAGACCGGCGCCAGCATCCTCGCGACCGAGTGCCCGGCCTGCATGCTGCACCTCGGCTACGGCGTGCGGCGGCGCGGCCTGCCGGTCCGGGTGCGGCACATCAGCCAGGTCCTCGACGAGGCCGCCGGCGGACCCGCGAACTAACGCCGAGCATTCCTGCTGATCCGGCGCAAGCCGCAGAGGGTGCGCGGCGTCGCGGTCGCTCCTTCTTGACTGCCATGTTGCCTCATAGCGGATGCTTCTCTTTCCATTGCATGGAAGGCCTCTCTATAGCCCCTGGGGTGCAGCGGCAGGTCGGCACTCGCAAGCGCCGCCGGCGCGTGGCCTCTCCGTGCGGCGAGGTCCGTTCTCCGCGTGGCTGTCATTGCGAGGGTCCCGAGCGGTGCGAGGGACCCGTGGCAATCCCGTGGGAGACGAGCGATGCCGAGACCTACGGTTGGCCTCGGGATTGCGTCGTCGGTCCTCGCTGCGCTCGGTCCTCCTCGCAATGACAGGGTTTTCGAGAGGATCGCCTCGTCGCCGCTCGGCGGGCTCGTCGAAATCGCCACCCGCGAGGCTAAGAAGAAGCCTTCCATGCAATGGAACGAGACGACGACGGGCTGTCCCGCCGCTGGGGAGCACAAATGGGATCCCACATCTTGCAACCGTGAAGCCTGGACCCCCGCGTCCGCGGGGGTGACAACTAAACTGCGGGGACGCGCACGCCAGCATCAGGCCACCCGCGTGACCAGGCAACACAACAGCCATCCATTCAGTGGAAAGAGAAGACCAAACGCTGCGAGCGCAGAGGCGACGGGCTATGCGGGCTGCTGCTCGTAGAGGTGGCCCGCGGCGGCGCCGACCGCCTTGCCGGGCTCGATCTTCACCCCGAGCGCGGCCAGGCTGCCCTCGACCGCCTCGAGCGTGGTCACCAGCTCGGCCCGCCCGATGTTGCCCATGTGCCCGAGCCGGAACGCCTTGCCGGCGATCGGTCCGAGGCCTCCGGCGACCACCACGCCGCGCGCCGACATCTCCTTGCGGAATGGCGCGTCGGGCACGCCCTCCGGGTACGCGACCACGGAGAGCGTGGCGGCCCGGCAGTCGGCCGCGGTGAAGATCGTGAAGCCGACGGCGTCGAGGCCGGCGCGGAAGGCCCGCGCGGTGCGGGCGTGCCGCTCGAACCGGGCCTTCAACCCCTCCTCGTGCACCATCTTGAGCGCCTCGGCGAGGGCGAAGATCTCGTTGACGCAGGGGGTCGAGTAGTAGCGACCCGGGTCCTCCATGATCGGCAGCCAGCGCATCACGTCCGCGTAGTAGGCCGGGACCGTCTTCTTCGCGCGGCGCCGCTCCATCGCGCGCGGCGCGAACAGGCAGAGCGCGACCCCCGGAGGGGCACCGATCGCCTTTTGCGGCGCCGAGAGCAGGACGTCGACGCCCCAGGCGTCGCACGGCTCGTCGATGCCCCCGGTGGCGCAGACCCCGTCGAGGATCACCATCTCGTCCCGCCCGCGCAGCAGGTCGCAGTAGGCGGCGACAGGCGCGCAGGTGCCCGTCGAGGTGTCGACGTGGGTGATCGTCACCGCGGCGTACTTCTTCGCCTTGAGCGCCCGCTCGACCTCTTCGGCGGGGACCGCGTGGCCCCACTCCGAGCGCAGCACGTCGGCGTGGATCCCGAACGCGCCCGCGAGGTCGACGAAGCGGTCCCCGAAATAGCCCTGCGAGATCACCAGCACGCTCTCGCCCGGCGAGACCACGTTGACGAGCGCGATCTCCATCGAGAGCGTGCCGCCGCCGGCGACGATGAACGGCTGGCCGGCCGCGCACTGGCCAAGCGCACGGAAGTCGACCAGCGCCTGGCGGAACGCGGCGACGAAGTCGGGCGCCAAGTGCGAAACCGTCGGCTTCGCGAGCGCGTCGAGGATGCGCGGTTGGACAGGGGTGGGTCCGGGGATCATGGTCAGGGGTTTGATGCTCATGGAGTGCCTCCCAGGCGGTACGATCATAGTCTTCTCAACGTGTGATGTCATGCGCTCCCGATCGAGACGGCGGGTATTCGGCCTGCGGCCGTCCGCCCCGGTCGCGGCATGAAACGCCGCGACCGGTTTGGACGTGGTTCGTACCTAACACTAGTGCGGGATCAGCCCTGTGAAAACGTAGGCCTGAAGCAGCGCGATCAACCCGATCACGGCGGCGCCGGCCACCGAATGCCACCAGACCGTACGGAAGATCGGGCCGAGGGCGTGCGAGCGCTCGTACGGGTCGTCGTAGCACGCGGCGCACGCCACCATGATCGACTGGGCGTCGATCATCTTGCCCATCACGCCGCCGGTGGAGTTGGTCGCACAAATCAGGATCTCGTTGAGGTGCAGCTGCTGGGCGGTGATCCGCTGGAGGCTGCCGAACAGCGCGTTCGACGCCGTGTCGGAGCCGGTCAGGAACACGCCCAGCCAGCCCAGGTACGCGGCGAAGAACGGGTACATCGCCCCGGCACTTGTGAACGCCAGGCCGAGGACTGCGTCGGTGCCGGAGTACCGCGTCAGGAACCCGAGCCCGAGCACCTGACCGATCACCAGAACCGGGATCTTCATGCGCTTGAGCGTCCTGACGGTCGCCTCCCCCCACTGCTTGGCGCTGAGTCCCAACGCCAGACCGGAGAGCAGCGCCGCGAAGAAGACGCCGGTCCCGGCCGCCGAAAGCCAGTTGATGGCGAACACGGCCGCCTCCGGCTTCGCGTTCGGTGGCGCAACCGGCGGCATCCGTTCGACGAGGTTGTGCAGCTTCGGCATCTCCCACTTCGGCAGCGACAGGGTGCCGTTGAAGTTGGACCCCAGCAGAGTCGTCTTGATCTTGACGCCCGAGAAGACGTTGTTCAGGGTCGTCTTCCACGCCGGCATCCCCCAGACAGCGCAACAGAGGATGAGGATCGCCCACGGCGTCCAGGCATAGACGGTCTGGCCGAGGCTGTAGGGGTACTTCCAGGATTTGCCCGGGGCAGCGATCTCGCCGACGGTCTCGGCCACTCCGGCCGCCTTGCGTTCCGAGCGCAGCAGGAACCTCGTCTTTGGCTGCCAGACGAAACGGAGGAACAGTGCCGTGCAGATGACCGAAAAGACACCGGCGACGACGTCGGTCATCAGGTGCAGCGCGGGAGTACTGGCGGCGGTCCACTGCATAACGGCAAATGAACCACCCGAGACCAGACAGGCCGGCCATACCTCGAACGCTTCCTTCCAGGTGCCGCGTTCCATCTTGACGAAAGCGGCGACGAGCCAGAACGGCACCAGGATTGAGACGAACGGGAGCTGGTGACCGACCATCGTCGAGAGCTTCTGCTCGTCGAGCCCGGTCACCAACGCGAGCGTGACGATCGGCGTCCCGATCGCACCGTACGCCACCGGCGCGGTGTTGGCCAGCAGGTTCAACACCGCAGACTGGAACGGCGAGAAGCCCAACCCCACCATCACGGCGCCGGCGATCGCGACGGGAGTCCCAAACCCCGACGTGCCCTCGATGATCGCGCCGAACGAGAATGCGATCAGCAGGACTTGAAGCCGCCGGTCGAACGAGATGTGGATGATCGACTCCTTCACGATCTCGAACTTTCCGGTGGTGACCGTCATGGTGTAGAGGAACATCGCCGCCAGCACGATCCAGATGATCCCCAGGAACCCCGACAGGGAACCCAGCGCAAAGGCGGAGAACGCCGACGCCAGGGGCATCCGGAAGGCGAGGCAGGTCACCAGGAACGCTGCGAGCACCCCGTAGAACGCCGCGTACGGAGCGGAGATGCCGAGATGCTTCGCGCCTCGCTTGTCTTTATGGGGGTGGAGCGCGATGAAGTAGAGCAGGACCAGGATCGGGATCGCGGCGACCAGTGTTGAGAGAAAGACGTTGCCGAAGGGATTGTAGTCCTGATGGTACATTCCTTCTCCTCCCTCTTGACCGAGATTGCCCCTTAGACGTTGGCGGAGACGTCCCCCATACAGGTAAGCCTGGGGGGGAGTATAGACGATCTGGCCGGCTCTACTGTCAAGCGTCAACACGGGGAAGCGGCCTCATTCGCTCACGGCGCGGCCCGGCTCGACCATCTGCCTCTCGCTCAGATGCTTCCCGAGTTGGTGTGGGCCACACCGCCTCCTCCGAGACCGCCGCGAACAAGACCCCGTCTACAATTCCAGGTTGTTGCCGCGCCTTGGACCCTTGCGGCGGCGAGGCCGCGACCGCAGCCGCTCGGTCCACGCCTCGCCGTCGTGAGGCCACCACCGTATCGCTGAACACTAGTTCCGCGTCACCAAGAACCGCGCGTGATCACGAGCCGCCGCTGGCCCGGAGCCCTTGACAGGGTGGTGGTGGACCGTATGATCGGCCATCGCGGCGCCGGCATTTCCGTCCTTCCCCGACGACGAATCGCGCGAGCGGAGGGAGAATAGGTCCATGGGAAGCTCGACTGCTGACACGTACCGGCCCGTCACCCCGGAGATCGCTCGCCGGCTCGCCGAGATCGTCGGCGAGACGCATGTCATCTACCGCGAGCCCGACCGGATGGAGGATTACTCGCACGACGAGGTCGCGGGCGCCGAGTACGCGCACATGCCCGAGGCGGTGGTGAAGCCGAACGGCGCCGACGAGGTCTCCCGCATCCTCCGGCTGGCGAACGCCGAGATGATCCCGGTCACGCCGCGCGGCGCCGGCTCGGGCCTGTCGGGCGGCGCGGTGCCGGTCCGGGGCGGCATCGTCCTCGCGATGGAGCGCATGAACCGCATCCTCGAGATCGATCTCGGGAACATGGTCGCCGTCGTCGAGCCGGCCGTGGTGACCAACGCGATCAACGACGCGGTGCAGGAGCACGGCCTGTTCTACGCGGGCTACCCGATGAGCGTCGAGATGTGCTTCATCGGAGGCAACGTCGCGGAGAACGCCGGCGGCGGGCGGGCGATCAAGTACGGCGTCACCGGCCGCTACGTGATGGGGCTCGAGGTGGTCCTGCCCACGGGCGAGGTGGTGACCCTCGGCGGCAAGCGGGTCAAGGACGTGACCGGGTACGACCTCGTGCACCTGATGGTCGGCTCGGAGGGCACGCTCGGCGTCTTCACCAAGATCATCGTGCGCCTGGTGCCGCTGCCGGTGGCCCGCGTCGTCGTCCTGGTCCCCTTCCCGGACGTGGCGAGCGCGATAGCCGCCGTGCCGAAGATCATGACCCAGGGTCGCATCGTGCCCTCGTCGGTCGAGTTCATGGACCGGCTCTCGGTCGAGACGTCCTACGCCCACCTCGGCGAGACACCGCCGTTCCCCGAGATCGGCGCCATGCTCCTGCTCGAGGTGGACGCCTCGAGCAGGGAGCAGGCGGAGGCCGAGTACACGGCGATCGGGGAGCTGTGCCTGGAGGCCGGCGCCCTCGACGTCTTCGTCGGCGACGATCCCGCCAAGGCGCGCAAGATGTGGCAGCCCCGGCAGGTGTGCGCCGAGGCGTTCAAGGCCGTCTCGCCCGTCCAGAGCCTCGAGGACGTGGTCGTGCCTCTGGCGCAGATTCCCGAGTTCGTGCCCGAGCTCGACCGGCTCTCGAAGAGCTACGGCGTCCTCATGCCGTGCTACGGGCACGCCGGGGACGGCAACCTCCACGCCACCGTGGTCAAGCGCCCCGAGATGTCCGACGACGACTGGCACGCGGCGCTGCCGAAGATCCTCGACGACATGTACCGGGTCGTGGCGCGGCTCGGCGGCACGATCAGCGGCGAGCACGGCATCGGGCACAAGCGGGCGAGCTACATGCCGATCGTCCAGGACCCGACGCTGATCGCGCTGCAGCGGCGGCTCAAGGCGTGCTTCGACCCGCTGAACATCCTCAACCCGGGGAAGATGTTCCCTCCCGCCGAGGCGGCCGCTCGAGGGGCGGAGGCACGCGCGGCTCTCACCTGAGGACCACGCAGACCGCCGGCGTGGTGACGCGGACGGAATTCCGGGCGCGCCGCGAGCGTCCTCCACGGCAGCGGATTCGCACATGGCCAAGGTCGCCCTCTTCGTGCCCTGCTACGTCGACCAGTTCTACCCGAAGGTGGGGCTCGCGACGCTCAGGGTCCTGCGCAAGCTCGGCCTCGACGTCGAGTTCCCCGCCGAGCAGACCTGCTGCGGCCAGCCGATGGCCAACTCGGGCTGCGCCGAGGACGCGCGGCCGCTCGCCGAGCGGTTCCTCGCGATCTTCGGCCGGTTCGACCACGTGGTCGCGCCGTCGGGCAGCTGCGTCTCGATGGTGCGCAACCACTACGGCCAGTGGCTCGAGGGCAGGCCAGGGTATGACCACCTGCGGACAAGCACGTTCGAGCTGTGCGAGTACCTCGTCGACGTCGCCGGGGTGGTCAACGTCGACGGCGAGTTCCGGCGCAAGGTCGGCCTGCACCAGAGCTGCCACGGCCTGCGCGAGCTGCGCCTCGCGCGCTCGTCCGAGCGCATGGTCGCGCCGTTCGACAAGGTCCGGTTCCTGCTCGCGCAGATGCGCGGCATCGAACTGGTCGCGCTCGAGCGCGCCGACGAGTGCTGCGGGTTCGGCGGCACGTTCGCGGTCAACGAGGAGGCGGTCTCCAGCCTGATGGGGCGCGACCGCATCGCCGACCACGAGAAGGCCGGCGCCGAGGTGATCGCCGGGTTCGACGTGTCGTGCCTGATGCACCTCGAGGGGCTGATCCGGCGCGCGGGCAAGCCGCTCGAGGTGATGCACGTCGCCGAGATCCTCGAGACCGCGAGGCTGTCGTGAACGGCCACGCCTGGGAACGCCGCCCGGTTCGCCGCCGACGAGGGCCGGACGCACTGGCACGACCAGGCGCTGTGGGCGGTGCGGACCAAGCGCGACGCGCAGGCCGCAGGCGTGCCCGAGTGGGAAGAGCTGCGCGAGACGGCGGCGGCGATCAAGGCGCACACGCTCTCGCGCCTCGCCGACTACCTCGAGGAGTTCGAGCGCAACGCGCGCGCCAACGGCATCGAGGTCCACTGGGCCCGCGACGGCGCCGAGCACAACGCGATCGTCCACACGATCCTCGCCGAGCGCGGCGTGACCCGGCTCGTCAAGTCGAAGTCGATGCTCACCGAGGAGTGTCATCTCAACCCGTACCTCGAGCAGCGGGGGATCGAGGTCGTAGACACCGACCTCGGCGAGCGCATCGTCCAGCTCGCCGGCCTGCCGCCGAGCCACATCGTGATGCCGGCGATCCACATGAAGCGGGAGGAGATCGGCGAGCTGTTCCACGACACCATCGGCACCGAGGCGGGCGCTTCCGACCCCACGTACCTCGTCGAGGCGGCGCGCGCCCACCTGCGCGCGATGTTCATGGCGGCGCAGGCCGGCCTGACCGGGGTCAACTTCGCGATCGCGGAGACGGGCGGCGTCGTGGTCTGCACCAACGAGGGCAACGCCGACATGGGGACGAGCCTGCCGCCGATCCACGTCGCCTGCATGGGGGTGGAGAAGCTGGTGCCGCGCGCCAAGGACCTCGGCGTCTTCCTGCGCCTGCTCGCCCGCAGCGCCACCGGCCAGCCGGTGACGACCTACACCACGCACTTCCACGGGCCGATCCGCGGCGGCGAGCTGCACGTCGTCATCGTCGACAACGGCCGCAGCGCGATCCTCGCTCAGGAGACGTTCCGCCGCTCGCTGTCGTGCATCCGCTGCGGCGCCTGCATGAACACCTGCCCGGTGTTCCGCCGCTCGGGCGGCTACAGCTACGGCTACACCGTGCCCGGCCCGATCGGCTCGCTGCTCGCACCGCAGCGCGACCCGAGGGCGTACGCCAGCCTGCCGTTCGCCTCGAGCCTGTGCGGCTCCTGCTCCGACGTCTGCCCCGTGAAGATCGACCTGCACCACGAGCTGTACATGTTCCGGCAGGAGCTGGTCGCGAAGCGGATCGTGCCGTGGCGCAAGCGCGCCGCCATGCGCGTGACCGGGCTCGTGCTGGGGCGGGCGTGGAGCTACCGGCTCGCGGGGAAGCTCGTGCGAGCGATCGTGCCGCGGCTCCCGCGCGCCCTGGCCTACGGTCCGTGGAACCCGTGGGGGCGCCAGCGCGAGCTGCCGCCGATGCCACGCAAGAGCTTCCGCGACCTCTTCCGCGAGGAGCCGAGATGACGAGCCGGGACGCCATCCTCGCCGCCCTGCGCCGCGCCTCGCCGCCCGCGTCGCCGCTCCCGGACACGCCGCAGGCGATCGTCTTCCCCGACCCCGTCGCGCAATTCGCGGACGTCGTGCGGGCCGTGGGCGGCGCGTGCCTCCGCGTCGCGGGGCTCGACGAACTCAACGTCGAGCTCGCCCGCCTCGAGCCCTATGCCAAGGCGCGCAGGATCGCCTCGCTGGTCTCCGGAGCGGGAACGCCCAGCGTGGACCTGGCCTCGATCCGGGACCCGCACGAGCTCGAGGGGGTCGACGTCGCAATCATCCCCGGCGAGTTGGGCGTCGCGGAGAACGGGGCCGTCTGGGTGCCGGGGAGCGCGCTCGGGCCCCAGCGCGCGATCTTCGTCATCGCCGAGCACCTCGTCCTCGTGGTTCCGGCCGGCCGCATCGTCCACACGATGCACGAGGCGTACGAGCGGATCCGCATCGAGCGCCCCGGCTTCGGCCTGTTCATCTGCGGCCCCTCGAAGACCGGGGACATCGAGCAGGCGCTCGTCATCGGCGCGCACGGCCCGCGCAGCTGCACGGTCTTCCTCCTCGGCTAGGCCTCGCTACGCCAGGCGCTCGGCGAGCAGCTCGGCGATGTGGCGCGTCGCCACCGCCGAGTCGCGCTTGTCGAGGCCGCCGCGGATCTGCATGACGCACCCCGGGCAGTCCATGGTCACCAGGCCGGCGCCCGTCTTCTCGATGTTGTCGAGCTTGCGCGCCAGGATCGGGGTCGAGATCTCGGGGAACTTCACCGAGTACGAGCCGCCCATGCCGCAGCACATGTCGGCCTCGTACATCTCCCGGAGCTCGTACCCGGCGAGCGCGAGGAGGTCGCGCGGCTGGGTCGTCACCCGCAGCGTGCGCTTGAGGTGGCAGGAGTCGTGGTAGGTGAGCGGCGTCCGCCCGCCGGCCGCGAACGCGAGCCGGCCCTCGTCCGCGAGCTTTTTGACCAGGGTCGAGAAGTCCCAGGTCTTGGCGGCCAGCGCGTCGGCCGCCGGCAGCATCGCGGCATGGCGGGTGCCGGCGAGCGCCTGGCCGAACTCGCGCTTGAGCGTCGCCGTGCAGGTCGCGCACGCCGACACGACGTACGTGAAACCCGGATCGCCGAGCGCCTCGATGTTGTCGACCGCGTTCTGCGCCGCCACGTCGAAGGCGCCCGAGTAGCGCGCCGGCGCGCCGCAGCACGTCTGCCCCTCGGGGAAGACGACCTCGATGCCGGCGGCGTTGAGCACCTTGACCACCGCCGCGCCCATCTCCGGGTAGGCGAAGTCGATCAGGCAGCCGCCGAAGAACGCGGCCTTCTCCCTGCACCCGGCCGGCTGCTCGATCGCGGCGATCTCGTCGCGGAACGGCCTCGGGGCGATGGCGGGCAGGCTGCGGAACTCCGCCAGGTCCGAGAGAAACATCGGCAGGTGCCGGATCATGCCGCCCCTGGCGAACGGCTTCTGCGCGAGCGAGGCGCTCCGCAGCATGGTGTGGAACAGCCGGCGGTTGTTGACGACCGAGAAGATCGCCTTCTGGACGGCCGGTTGGCCCTTCTCCTTGACCAGGCGCCGGCGGATCTCGACGATCAGCTCGGGGATGTCGATCTTGGCCGGGCAGACGTCGCGGCAGTTGCCGCACTGGATGCACAGCCCCTGGATGTCGGCCGACTTCTGCAGCTCGTCGAACCACGCGGTGAGGATCGTGCCGATGCCCCCCGAGTAAACGTCGCCGAAGACGTGCCCGCCGACCAGGCGGTACACCGGGCAGACGTTGAGGCAGGACGCGCAGCGGATGCACTGCAGCGCCTCCTTGAACTTCGGGTCCGCCGCCATTTCGGTGCGGCGGTTGTCCATGAGGATGATGTGCAGGTCCTTCGGGGTCCCGTCGGTGTTCGGCGCGGGCCCGGTGATGATCGACACGTAGCTGGTGAGCAGCTGCGAGGTGGCGCTGCGCGGCAGCGCCTTGAGGATAGGCACGACGTCGGCGAGGCGCGGGACCAGCTTCTCGAGGCCGACGATCGCGACGTGGATGTTCGGCAGCGTCGTGACCAGGCGCGCGTTCCCCTCGTTGGTGATGATCACCAGGCTGCCGGTCTCGGCGACCGCGATGTTGGCACCGGAGATCCCCATGTCGGCCGCGAGGAACTTCTCGCGCAGCTCGCGGCGGGCGAGCTTCACCAGGCGCGGGATGTCGGCGTCGAGGCGCTCGTCGACCTCCTTGCTGAAGATCGCCGCGACGTCCTCCTTGGTGAGGTGGATCGCCGGCATGACCATGTGCGACGGGCGCTGGCCGGCGAGCTGGATGATCCACTCGCCGAGGTCGGTCTCCTGCACGTCGAGCCCCGCCTCGACGAGCGCGGGGTTGAGGTGGATCTCCTCGGAGGCCATCGACTTCGACTTGACGATGCGCTTGACGCCGCGCGCCGCCGCGAGGTCGAGGATGTAGCGCCGGACCTGCTCCGGCGTGGTCGCCCGGAAGACCTTGACCCCCTTCGCCTCGGCTTCGCGGGCGAACTGCGCGGCGAGCTCGTCGAGACGCCCTGCGGCGTCCCCCTTGACCGCGGCGACCTCGCCGCGCAGCGCCTCGAAGTCGATCCCCTCGTACGCCTTGGCGCGGGAGACGACGTACGCCTCGGAGAAGCGGCCGAGGGCGCCGGTCAGGTTCGGGTTGGCGAGCGCCTTCTCGATCCCCCGCTTGAAGTCAGTTGCCATCGTGCACCTCCTCGACGTGGTCCACGCAGAGGATGATCAGGCGCCCCGGGCCGTGGACGCCGATCGTCAGCACCCGCTCGATGTCGGCGGTGCGCGAGGGCCCGGTGATCAACGACAGGTAGGGCGAACGGCGCGGGTCGATGCGCGCGAGCAGGCTCGGCAGGTCGGCGATGATCCGGTCGGTCTGCAGCAGGGCGACGTGCTGGGCCGGCAATGTCGAGACGAGCCGCTGGCCGGGGTCGGTGGCGTCCTGGAAGAGGCTGCCCGTGTCGGCGAGCCCCCACGCCATCTGGCTGATCCCGACCTTGGAATCGGCGGCCCGCTCTCTCGTGACGTCGAAGCTCAAGCCCGGCGTCTCGGCGGCGAGGCCGCGGCGCTCGGCGCCGGTGAGGAAGCCGGCGTCGGCCCACACCGCCCTCGACTGCGGCGCGTCGGCGACGGCCTCGCTGCGCAGGTGGGTCGTGATGAACTCGAACGCGTCCCGGCGAGTGGCGACGCGATGGACCTCGGCGTTGACCGCTTCCGCCCGGCCCTTGAACGTCTCGTACATGGGGGGCTCCTTCGAACCGCGACGTCCAGTCTACAGGCACGAAGGTGTGAGAGCGGTGCGTTCAACCGGCGCGCCCACTATGAACTGAGGCTCACTCCGATACGGCCGGAACCCCCGATTCACTCCTCGAGCGCGGCGCGCACTTCGCGGGCGAGCGTGTTGACGTCGAACGGCTTCTGCAGGAAGCGAACGCGCCCGGCGAAGGCGCCGCGCCGCACCGCCTCGTCCTCCGTATAGCCGGACATCAGGATCACCTTCAATTCCGGCCAACGCTCCAGCAGCCCGCGCGCGAGCTCGCTTCCGGCGATTCCCGGCAGCATCAGGTCGGTGAGCAGGACGTCGAACCCCGGTTCGCGGGGAAGGAGTCCTGCCTCTTCGCCGCTCGCCACAGCCACCACGTCGTAGCTGAGCATGCGGAGGATTTCCACGAGGCCCCGCCTCGCGCCTTCCTCGTCCTCGACCACGAGGACGCGCTCGCCGTGACCGCCGGGCGCCGACGCCGGGTCGGCCGCAGGGGGGACGATCTCGGGAGACCGTCCGGCGCCCGCTCGCGGGAGCCTGACGTGGAACGAGGCGCCTCCACCAGCCACGTCCCGAAGCTCCACCTCGCCGCGATGCTGGGTCACGATGCCGTGCACCACCGAGAGCCCGAGCCCGGTTCCCCTCTCCTTGCCCTTGGTCGTGAAGAACGGCTCGAAGATCCGGTCTCGGATCTCCACCGGGATGCCGGTCCCGGTGTCCTCTGCCGCGAACCACACCCACTCCTGTCCCTCGCGACCGCTGCGGATCGTAAGACGGCCCCCGGCCGGCATCGCGTCGGCGGCGTTGAGCGCCAGGTTCATGAGCACCTGGTCGATCTGCCCGCGGTCGGCGGTCACCGGCAACGGCTCGTCCGCCAGCTCGAGACCGACCGCGATGTTCGCGCGGATGAGGCGGCGGAGGAACTCGGCCGCGCTGGCGACGACCTCGTTGAGGTCGAGCAGCTCGGCTTTCGCGGTCTCACGCCGGGAGAAGAGAAGGAGCTGCCGCGTGAGGCTCGACCCGCGCCGGATCTCCGCCTCCAGCTCGGCCATCGTCGCCGCCATTTGCGCCGCGTCGACGCGCTCGCCGCGCACGAGCTCGATATGGTTGAGCATCGCCTGCAGCAGGTTGTTGAAGTCGTGGGCGACACCGCCCGCGAGCAGACCCACCGCCTCCATCTTCTGCGCCTGGTTGAGCTGGGTCTGCAGCGCCATCTCCTGCGTGACGTCGCGCTTGACCGCGACGAAATTGACGATCGTGCCGCGACTGTCCCGGATCGGCGAGATCGTGGCTTCCTCCTCGTAGCGGCCGCCGTCCTTCCGCCGGTTGACGAAGTGTCCCTGCCAGGTCTCACCGCGGGTGATGGCCTGCCACATCGCCGCGTAGAACGCGTCGTCGTGCTCGCCGCTCTTCTGCATGGAGGCCCTCTGGCCGATCGACTCCTCCCGCGTGTAGCCGGTGATGCGCTCGAATGCGGGGTTGACGTACTCGATCCGGCCCTCGGTGTCCGTGATCGCGATCGACTCGGAGGCCTGCTCGACGGCGGCCACCAGGCGCTGCCGCTCCTCCTCGGCGCGTCGCTGCGCCGTGACGTCCTCGACGGTGCCCTCGTAGACGAGCGTCCTGCCGTCCCGACCTCGGACCACGCGCGCGCTCTCGCGGACGTCGAGCACCTCCCCGTCCTTCTTCAGCCACGCCGACTCGAAGCCGATCACCTCACCTTCGCGCTCCAGCCGATCCTTGAACTCGCTCCTGGGATAGCGCGGCTCATAACCCTCGCGCTCGAGATTTCGGCTCGTCAGCTCCTCGATCGAGGCGTAGCCGAGCTTCTGCAGGAGGGCGGGGTTGGCGGCCAGGATCCTGCCGTCGGGCGTCGTCTGATAGATCCCGAGCGGTGACTGGTCGAACAGGCTGCGGTAGCGGGCCTCGCTCTCGCGCAGCGCTTCCTCGGCGCGCTTCCGTTCGGTGATGTCCAGGTAGGTGCCGAGTACCCCGCTGACGTCACCGTTGGAATCGCGCAACGGCAACTTGCTCGTGAGCAGCGTGATGGTGGTCCCCTCGGGGGTCGTCTGAGGCTCCTCGATGAGGAGCTTCGCGCAGCCGCTCTCGATCACCTGGCGGTCATCGTCCCGATACAGCTCCGCCTGATCCCGCCACCCCATCTGGAAATCGTCCTTGCCGACGACGTCGTCCGGATTGACGAACCCGGCGTCGTGCGCGAACGTCGAGTTGCAGCCGAGGTAGACGAGGTTCCTGTCCTTCCAGAACACCCGCACCGGGATCGCGTCGAGGATTCCTTCGATGATCTGCTTGGACCTGCGGAGGTCCTCCTCCGCGCGCTTCCGGAGGGTCATGTCGCGGTTCATGCTGAGGACCGCCGGGCGCCCCTTGTACACGATCAGCGAGGCGTTGATCAGGAAGTTGATCTCGCGACCGTCGCGCCCGAGATGGACCGACTCGAGGCCGCGGATCGACCCCTCGCCCACCACCTTGCGGACGGTCCCTTCGCCGCGCGGCACGTCCTTGGTGAGCGTCTTCAGGCTCATGCCCACCAGCTCATCGCGGGCGTAACCGTAGATCCGGCAGGCCTCGGCGTTGCAGTCGAGGATCGCCTCGCTGTCCGGCTCGAAGATCACGATCGCGTCGTTGGCGCTCTCGAACAGGTTGCGGTAGTTGGCTTCGCTTCGCCGCAGCTCCTCGTCGGCGCGCTTGCGCTCGGTGATGTCGCGCCCGAATCCGAAGATCCGGCCGCCCTCGATGGGCCAGACGGCCACCGTGATCTCGACGGGCCAAACCTCGCCGTCCTTCGCCCGGTGGAGCGACTCGAACCGGTCGTCGCCCTTCGCGGCGATGGCCCTGATGTGGGCCGCGGTCTCTCCGGGGTTCTCCTGCACCTCGAGGTCCGCCAGCCGCATCCCGAGGAGCTCCTCGCGGCTGTAGCCCGAGCGCCGCGCGTAGGCCTCGTTGACCTCGAGCAGCCGGCCCTCCATGTCCGCCATCCAGAATCCGTCGGGCGACGTCTCCGTCACGGCCCTGTACTTGGCTTCCCGCGCGCGCAGCGCCGCCTGTGCCGCGGCCCGGTCGCGGGAGAGCTTGGCCTTCTCGAGGGCGCCGGCCACGGCCGGTGCGAGCCGCGCGATGTTCTCCTTGATGACGTAGTCGGCCGCACCGGTCTTGATGCACTCGACGGCCGTCTCTTCCGACATCGACCCGGTGACCATGATGAAGGGCACGTGCGGCGCCCGCTCGAGCGCGATCGAGAGGGCGGCCAACCCGTCGAACGCGGGCAACTTGTAGTCCGAGAGGATGAGGTCCGGGGCGAACTCGCCGAGCGCGGCGGTGAAGTCCTCGCGCGTCTCGACCACGCGGTGCTCGACGCGGAGGCCGGCCTTGCGGAGTTCGCGCACCTCCAATGCGGCGTCGGCGGGGACATCCTCGAGGATCAGGATGCGCAGCGTCGGGTCCACGGCCGCCTTACCGTCCGCTCGCCGGTTCGGCGCGGCGCAGCCCGGGGGCGCCCGCCTCCCCTGCCGCGGCTCGATCCGACCCGAGAACTAGATTGAATGTGAACACTTCACCCCCGCCATGGACTGGTCGTGCCCGCATCTCGCCGCAGTGCTGGTGTGACCTCTCGACAGTCTCAGTACCGGTTCTCATGTTACTCCCTCCGTGCGCTGCCCGAACGGGGCGCGCTCGGTCTGAATTGAGCCTCAATTCGACGCGGGCCAATACATTCGAGCGTCGAGCCCCTCAGGGACGCGTGCGGCGCATGACAGTCGACACGGCCGACAGCGAGTCCGCATTGCCCCGCGGGTACCAGGTACTGGCGTTTCACGTTCTTGGGGACGCGGCCGGGCGTTCGAAGGGCAGGCCCAGCGCAGGGCTCGGCGGTTAGCGTCCGTCGCCGATGATGTCGGCGCCGGCGCCTACGGTTCGAGTGTAATGTCGCACGCCGGCCGGCAACTAATGCAGGTGTGAGCGGAGGAACCGAGTGACCCGAATCGAGCCGGACGAGCTGGAGCCGCGCTACCTCGACTTGATCGAGCGCAACCGGGGCCGCATCGGCCGGCTCTGCAGGGCGTGGTCGCGGACCAGGGCTGACGCCGAGGACCTGCGATCCGAGATCTACTTCCAGCTGTGGCGCGCGCTGCCCTCGTTCGACGAGCGCGCCGGCGAGGACACCTGGCTCTACCGTGTGGCCCTGAACGTCGCCTTACAGTTCGGCAGGCACGCGCGCCGCGACAGGGATCGCCGGGAGCGCCTCGAACGGGAGCCCGCGCGGCAGGTCCAGGAACCGCCGTCGACGGCCCGCCTCGAAGAACGGGAGCGTCTCGACCGGCTCGCCCGCGCGGTGGCCGCGCTCCGCCCGGCGGATCGCGCCATCGTGGCGCTGTGGCTCGAGGAGCTTCCGTACGAGACGATCGCCCGGATCACCGGCCTCACCGCGACGCACGTCGGGGTGCGGCTCCACCGCATCAAGAAGAAGCTGGCCGAGCGACTCGGCGAGGAGGAACGCGCGCATGTCAACCCATGACAGGGATCTCAGCGAACTGGGCGCGATATGGCGTTCGCAGCCGCCGGCGCCGGAGGCGTGGACCCGGGATGAGATCGTCGCTCGAGTCAAGGCCGGGGCCCGCCGGCACGACCGGGCGATCTTCTGGCGGAACGCGAGAGAGATCGCCGCCGGCGCGCTGCTGGCCGGCGTTATGGGATGGTCCTCGTGGCTGGCGCCGGGCCGGCTGCCGAAGGCCGCAGCCGCGGCCGGCGCGGCGAGCGTCGTCTTCGTCCTCGCGAAGCTCGTGCGGTCGCGCCGCGCGAACCCGCCCGTGCGCGAGGACCTGGCCATCGTGGATCGCCTGCAGGCCGAGGTCCGCAAGGTCGAGGCCGAGATCCGCTTGCTCGGCTCGGTGCGGTCCTGGTACCTGGCGCCGCTGTTCGCGGGCACCGCCGTCTGGTCCGGGACGCTCATCTCGGTGGGTCTGGCGTCGGCGCCCATCTCCCGCGCCCGCCTCGCCGCCGCGCTCGCTGCGTGCGCCGCGATCACGGCCCTCGTCTTCTGGCTCGCCGGCTGGGTCGTCTGGAAGCTCAACCGGACCGCGGTGCGAACGCACCTCGAGCCCTACGCCGCGGAGCTGCGCGCGCTCCTGAACGAGATCCGGTCAGAGACGGAGGACGACAACAAATGACCGCACCGCCGGTCCCTCTCAAGGCGCCGAAGGAAGACGGTCGGCCACGACCCGCGCTCATCACACCTTGAGGAAGGTGAGATGGTGACACGCGATACCGATCTATCTTCGACGGCTGACCGGGGTGCCTGAGCCCTCTACCGCACGCGGCTCCCGATCCGGGAGTGGTTCTTCGCCCAGCAGATGTAGAGGGCCTTTCCCTTGATCGCCCGTCGTTCGACCGGCCCCCAGAACCGGCTGTCGTAGCTGCTGTCGCGGTTATCGCCGAGACAGAAGAACGAACCCTCGGGGACGTGATACGGCGGCATCTGGTCCCGGCGCAGGAAGAGTGGCGGCGAGAGTCTGCTCGAGAAGATCTGCGGGTCGGTGTGGATCGCGTAAGGCTCGTCGAGCAACACCCCGTCCAGCGCCACCCGCTTATCTCTGATATCAACGGTTTCTCCCGGTAGCCCAACACACCTCTTGATGAAGTCCTTGGACGGTTCGGGTGGGTACTGAAAGACGATGACGTCACCGTGATCGGGCTGGCGGCGCCGGTAGGCCCAGGTGTCCGCGACGATGACGTCTCCGACCCTGACGCTATCCTCCATCCCAGCGGTGGGGATCCGGTACGCGTGGAACCGGGCATGCCCGAGGCCAGCCCGCAAGCCAACCTCGGCGGCGAACGGCGCCAGCAGGCACACCAGCAGGTAGACGGGCCAGCGTTGGTACCAGCGGAGGTGGACTTCGCCGAGACGCTTTGCTTTCGTCGCGGCATGGACGAGCGTGCCGAGCGACCAGGCAAGAGAAGCGAGCAGGGTACCCACCAGTCCAGCGAACGTGCCCCACACGAGGTTGGCCCCGACCAACGGCAGCAGAGCGGCCACCGTAATCACGGCGGTCGCTGTGTCAGGCTCCCCGTTGTAGAGATGGCCGAGCCCGGGCATCAGTGCGCCAAGTACGCCGGCGGCCCACGGCCTACGCACCCCCGTTCGGCCCCCGCCAGCCGCCCCTGCGGCGCCCGGGCCGTGGTCTACGCCCATTGGAGCCATACCGTTACGCGTCCGTCGCCGTAGACCTTGGCGATGAAGGGTCGCGGCACGCGATTTGCGATCCGCAGCATCGCGGCTCGAGCCTTGACGAGCGCCGCTGCCATGCTGCTACCGGTGCTCCCCTTCCAACGGACCAAGAGGAAGAGCCCCACCTTGTGCTGCCGCACGGCGGCCTGCTCGGCACGACGGTACCGGATCTTCTCGTCGAGCGTGATCGCGAACCGACCCCGCCGCCCGATCGCCTGGAGCCAGACCCGGTCCTCGGTCTCCGGAGGGAAGTGGTCGTCCATCACCTCGACCGTAAAGCCCGCCTCCCGAAGAGCCGCAGGCACGGTCTTGCTTCCGAAGTTGCGATCGAGGAAGAAGACGGGCTCGGGCGCGTCGCTCACGCCGCTTCGGGAAGCTCAAAGCGGATGGCTTCACTGACCTCGAGAGACGAACACCCGTAGTCGTCCGCCAGCTCGTCCATGGATTCTCCGGCCTTGAATCGCTCCGCAACGACGGCGGTCGTGATCCCAGAGCTCATCAGGATCGGGAGCCCGAAGCCGCGCCGCGGGTCGATCACGACGAGCCGCGGCGCGTCCAGAGCGAGCCGCGAAACCGGGTAAAGGCGGGCGGCGAGCCCGTCCTCGTCCCATTCGATCCTGCGGAGGTAGGCTTCGACGACGTCGCGGAGGGCGAGCTGCCCGCTCCGGGACACGTTGATCAGCTCTCCGACCTTGCTGACGAAGAGGTCGATCCCGTCCGTGTGAAAGACCTGGTTGGCGAGCGGTCGCTTGACGCCGAGCTTCCTCCGCACGTATTCGACCGCCGGCCGGACCCGATCGAGGCGGATCTCGTGCTCGCGGCGGATCGCGGAGAGCACATGGGCCTCGACCAAGTTGGTGAACGAGAGCGACAACGGCCGGCGCTGCGCCGCGGCGATCAACGGGTGAAACCACGCCTCGCCCCTGGCGGTCGGGTACGACCGCCCTCGGACCCACGACCGCAGCGTCGCCGCGGGCAGACGCAGGTACCGCGCGGCTTCGAGCAGCCCGTAGTTGGGAGCATCCCGCGTGTCGGTCTGTGACGGTCGCGCCACCCGGCCCATCCTTCGTCCGGAAGTATCGGCTCTCGTACCAACGAATGCAATTCAGGCGCAGGTCGCGGCCATTCCGCCGGCCGTTTGCTTGCTCCCGGGTTGGCCGGCCACCAGAGGGGTCAGGCTTGCGTTGTTGCGCTAGCTCGGCGTAGGGCCAGGCTGACAGACCCACTACGGCGCCGCGACCACCCGGGGGCGCTTGCACGCGCCGCTCCTCGGGATCATCGAGCGGCTCGAAGGTAGGCTCGGGACTTCGTCCCGTCGAGCGACGGGTCGAATTGGCTATGCTTGGCCATGGCCGAGACCGAGTACCGCGCCTACCCCTATCGCTGGGTCGTCCTCGCGAGCTTCATGGTGATCGCGGCGATGTCGCAGGTCCTCTGGATCACGTTCGCCCCGGTCACCATCGAGGCGGCGCGCTTCTACGGCACGTCCGACCTGATGATCGGCCTGCTCTCCATGAGCTTCATGGTCGTCTACGTCCTCATCGTGATCCCCAGCGCCTGGGCGATCGACACCTGGGGCCTGCGCGCGGCGGTCGGCCTGGGCGCCGCCCTGACCGCGGCGTTCGCGGCGACGCGCGGCCTCTTCGCCGGCAGCTTCTCGCTCGTCTTCGCCTCCCAGGTCGGGCTCGCCATCGGCCAGCCATTCATCCTCGGCTCGATCACCAAGGTCGCGGCGCGCTGGTTCCCGGTGAAGGAGCGGGCGACCGCCACCGGCCTGGGGACGCTCGCCCTCTACATCGGCGTCCTCGCCGCGATGGGGCTCACGCCGCCGCTCACGATCCGGTACGGCATGAGGACCATGCTGCTCGTCTACGGCGTCGCGACGGTCGCCGCCACCGCGCTGTTCTTCGCGCTGTTCCGCGAGCGGCCGCCGACCCCGGCCGGCCACGACGAGCGCGCCCTGATGCTCGACGGCCTCAAGGGGATGCTCCGGCAGAAGGACTTCATCCTGCTCATGGTGATCTTCTTCGTCGGCCTGGGCATCTTCAACGGCGTCTCGACCTGGATCGAGACGATCATCCGGCCGCGCGGCTTCACGATCGAGCAGGCGGGCACGCTCGGCGCGCTCATGCTCGTCGGCGGGATCGTGGGCGCCATCGCGATCCCGATCCTCTCCGACCTGCGCCGCCGGCGGCGGCCGTTCATCATCGTCGCGCTCGTCGGCCTGATCCCCGGCCTCGCCGGCCTCACCTTCGCCACCAGCTACTGGCTACTCCTGCTCTCGGGGTTCGTCTTCGGGTTCTTCCTCCTGAGCTCGGGGCCGATCGGGTTCCAGTACGGCGCGGAGATCACGCACCCGGCGCCGGAGGGCACGTCCAACAGCTTGCTGCTCGTGATGGGCCAGGTCTCGGGGATCATCTTCATCTTCTGCATGGACGCGTTCAAGTCGGCCGACGGCGCCATGACCGGCTCCATGCTCGCGCTCATCGCGCTGACCGCCGCGAGCGTCGTCCTGGCCACGGTCCTTCGCGAATCGCCGGTCGCCACCTCGAGCCGCTAGGCCTCAGCACAGGGACCAGATCTCCGATCTTGGGTCGACACGGCGCCGAGCGCCGTGCCGGGCGACCTCCTCGCGCCTGGACGCGGGTGGACGGCCGCGCAGCCGCGGCTACCGCGAGAAGTCGTACCCCCGCGGCACGACGGTGATGCAGCCCGCGGTGCATTGGTAGCCGCTGCGGAGCATGTCGAGCTTGATCTCCTGCCCGCCGTCCATGAGCGTGAATCCGCGCCCGACGTCCTTCTCGTGGTCGAGCCCGACCGTCTCGCCGGGAGGCACGGTCACCCACTTGTCGATGATCGAACGCCAGACCTGCGCGCCGGCGCCGACGACGTTGTGACCCAGGAGCAACGAGTCGAGGATCCGCGCACCGTCGTCGACCTTCCCCACCATCGACAGGATGCTGCGCTCGACCGTCGCACCGCTGACGATGACGCCGTTCGCCACGAGCGAGTCGACGACGCGCGTGTTGCCGTGGATGAACTTGGCCGCGAGACCGCTTTCGACGTACGTGTAGATTGGCCAGTCCGGGTTGTAGAGGTTGATGGCGGGGTCCGTCGCCCTCAGCTCCATGTTCGTGTCGTAGTAGCTCTGGATCGTCCCGATGTCACGCCAGTACCCGCGCTCCTTCTCGGTCGCGCCCCTGACGAGGTACCGGGAGAAATCGCACGCGAAGACGCGGCGCCGCGGGTTGCGCAACGTCGAAGGGATGATGTTGCGCCCGAAGTCCTGTCTGGTGTACTTCTCGGGCTCCTCCTTGTCCCTGTCGTCGTTGATGACTTCCTTCTCAGCGTCGATCGCGAGCTCCTCGAGGAGCGGCTTGTACTTCCAGGCGTAATTGCCCATCGAGACGAGGCAGTGCTCCCGGTCGTCGGGCAGAGGCTCGGGGTTCGCCGGCTTCTCCTCGAAGCCGATGACGCGCCCCTCCTTGTCCACCCCGAGCACGCCGTACCTGCTCGCATCGGCGACGGGCCACCTCACGGCCATGATCGTCAGGTCGGCATCGTTCTCGATGTGGAACCGCTCGAAGTTCCGATAGTCCATCATGTAGACGTGGTCGCCGCCGAGGACGAGGACGACGTCCGGCTCCTCGTTGCGGATGAGCGAGGTCTGCTGGGCGACCGCGCTCGCCGTGCCGCTGTAGCGCCCGAGCTCGCGGCCCCTGATCGGGATCGGGGGGGAGTCGTCGATGTACTCCTCGGCGCTTATGCCGAAGCGCGCCGAGTGGCCCAGCTTGATCTGCCGGTTCAGGGATCGGGGCAGGTGCTGCGTCGGGAGGATCACGTTCCGGATCTTCGAATTCCAGATGTTGCTGATCACGTAGTCGATTACCCGCTGGGTCCCGGCGATCGGAATCGCCGGTTTCGCGCGGTAGTTCGTGAGCGGAATCAGACGTTCGCCTACGCCACCCACCAGCACGAATGCAAGGGACTCAGTGTGGGCCATGCTCGGCGCTACCTTCCTCGGATCCTGAGGTTCGCCTCAATGATACCCGCTGCCGCGCATGAGTAGCACGTCCACGCTTAGTGACACTTCGTCGCCGCACTTCTTGCCGCCAATCACGTCGACAAGCAGGGACGTAGTGCCTATGCAATCCTGTTGTAGACCCACGCGAATAGGCCGCCGCCGATCAGGCCGTCGAGAAACGCCCAGACCAGACCCACGACGCTGCCGAAAGGAGAGATCGTGTACCCCCGGTAGATCCGCCCGAGGAGCATGGGGCTGTTGCCGGTCCCTTCAAATGCGATGAGCCACCACGTCATGAGGAACAGTCCCAACCCCCAGACGATGCCGCAGGTCAGCGCGAACGCCCTGATGTTGAGCTTCACGTTCAGGTCCTTTCTCATCCGTCCCACGCCCAAGGCTCGTGCTGGTTTGCTCCTGGATACGAATCTCCCTTCTCGCCTGGGCCGATGCTATCCGGGTTTGAAGTGGTGTCAAGGTCTCGTATGAGTACCACGTCCACGCTGAGCCGCTGATCCTCAACCGAGAGCGTATTACCTGCTAATCCCTGGCCGAGACTGAGCTACCGGGGCGTTGAGCCCGACCGTGGCCCATGGGATCTGCCGACTCACTCCACGAGCGCCGCTCGAATCTCCTGGGCGAGACGGGCGATGTCGAACGGCTTCTGGAGGAACCTGACCTTGCGTTGGTCGACCCCACTCCGCAGGGCCTCGTCTTCCGGGTAGCCGGACATCAGGATGACTCTCATGGATGGCCAGCGCTCCTGAAGACCGGCGGCGAGCTGCGATCCGCTGACGCCCGACAGCATCAGGTCGGTGAGCAGCACGTCGAACGGCTGCTCCACCGGCAGCTCTCCCGCCTCCTCGCCGCTCGCCGCCGCGACGACCTCGTATCCGAGGTTCCGCAGGATGTCGCGCAGCCCCTCGCGCGTGGCGCCTTCGTCCTCCACCACGAGGACCCGCTCCCCCTGGCCCACTGGTAGCTCCACGGCCGCCTTCGCGGCTTCCGTCACGACCGGAAGCGCACCCGATCCGGACGTCGGCAGGATGATCCGAAACGTGGTGCCCCTGCCGCCCGCACTCTCGACCTCGATTCGTCCGCCGTGACGGGTCACGATGCCGTGCACGACGGAGAGCCCCAGCCCTGTTCCCGTGCCCGCCACCTTGGTGGTGAAGAACGGCTCGAAGATGCGCTCGCGGATCGCGTCGGGGATGCCGCTCCCGGTGTCTTCGACGCTCAGCCACACGTGCTCGCCGTCGAGCCGGCCGGTCCGAATGAGCAGCCTCCCGCCTTCCGGCATCGCGTCGGACGCATTCACCGTCAGGTTCATCAGCACTTGCTCGAACTGTCCGCGGTCGGCCGTCACGGGAAGGGCCGCGGGCGCCAGGTCGATCTCCAGGGCGATGTTCGCGCGCAGCAGGCGCCGCAGCATCTTCGTCGCGCCCCGCACCGCGTCGTTGAGGTCCAGGGGCTCCGGTCTCGTCGTCTCGCGTCGCGAGAACAGCAGGAGCTGCCGTGTCAGCGACGCGCCGTGGCTGATCTGATGGCCGAGCTCGAGACCCATCGCGTTCACCCGTTCCGGATCCTGGGCGTAGGTTTGGAGAAGCTGCGTCTGGCTGAGAAGCGCCTGCAGGAGGTTGTTGAAGTCGTGGGCGACGCCTCCCGCCAGGCTCCCGACCGCTTCCATTTTCTGCGCCTGCCGGAGCTGAGCTTCCAGTTCGATGCGCTCGGTGATGTCGTGCACGCCGCCGACCAGGTGCGTGCACCGGCCGGCCTCGTCGAAAACGGGCGTGATGCTCACTTCCCCGGTCCGATTGCCGGCCGGGTAATCGGAGGTCTCTTCCCAGCGCACGATCCGTCGCTCCCGCACGGCCGTCGCATATTTCTCCAACGCCGCATTCAAGGACGGCTGCGGGATGACCTCGTCCACGCGCTTGCCGACCACCTGATCGAGCGTCATTCCGGTCCTCGCCAGGAACGCCGCGTTGACGGAGGCGAATCGGTAGCGTCCGTCCTCCTCGAGCGCCAGTTGGAAGATGACGTCCCCGACGGTGTCGTAGATCGACGCGAGCCGCTGCCCGTGCTCCTGGAGGGCCGACTCCACCCGCTTGCGCTCGGCGATGGCGTCCTCCAGCTTCTGGACCTTGTGCTCCAGCTTGCGAATGAGCGTCTGATTGTAGAGTTTCAGAAAGACGGTCTCGTCCTCGGCGGGCGCCGGCGTCGCGAGGGCGCCCGTGGACTCCGCCGCCGGCCCGGCGGGGGCCGCAGGCGAAGACTCGGTCTTCGCGATGAGATCGCAGATCGTCCGGACGATGGTCTCGGGCTCCTCCGGCTTGACCAGGAAGCGGTCGGCGCCCAGGCCAATGGCGAAGTCCCTGTCGCGGTCATCGGTGTACGTCGCGGTGTAGAAGACGAACGGGATGGACTTCAGGCGTTCGTCCTGCTTCCACTCGCGGCACAACGTGAAGCCGTCCATCACCGGCATCAGGATGTCGCTGACGATCAGATCCGGCGGTTCCCGCCGGGCCTCGGCGAGCGCATCGGCGCCGTTCGCCGCGCTGACGACCTTGTAGCCCTGAGCGCCGAGAAGGACCTGGAGCTGGTAGAGGTTCTGCTCGTTGTCGTCGACGATCAGGACGGTCGTCATTCGCCACCCCCGCCGGCCGGCCGCGGTTTCAGGGTCGCTTCGATCTCGCTCCTGAACGTCTCGGGGTTGATGGGCTTCTCGATGTACGCGTTGCAGCCGGCGGCCAGGATTCGCTCCCGGTCGCCCACCATCGCGTAGGAGGTGACCGCGACGATGGGGACGTCCCTCAGGTCCGGGTTCCGCCGCAGCTCCCTCGCCACCTCGTAGCCGTCCATTCCCGGCAGCTGGATGTCGAGCATGATCAGGTCGGGCCGAAGCCGGGCGGCGAGCTCGATCCCCTCGGGGCCGCTGCGCGCCTGGACGATCTCGTGGCCGTTCTTCTCCAGCAGGAAGGTGACGAGGTAGAGGTTCTGCTCGTTGTCCTCGATGATGAGGATCTTCGCGCTCATGGCGTCCCAACTTCCGTCACGGGCAGCGTGACGCTGAACGTGCTGCCCTGGCCGGGCCGGCTCTCGACCGCGATCGTGCCGCCCAGCCGTTCGACCAGCCGGCGGCAGATGGCGAGGCCGAGCCCCGTCCCTTCGTGTTGGCGGGTGAGGCCGGTGTCGAGCTGGCGGAACGGCTGGAACAGCTTGCCCAGGTCCTCGGCCTTGATCCCGATCCCGGTGTCGGCCACCGAGATGCGCACCGTGCCCGGCGCGGTCTCGGCGATCACGGTGACCTGCCCGCGCTCGGTGAACTTGATCGCGTTGCTGAGCAGGTTCAACAGGACCTGCTCGACCCGCCGGCGGTCGCTGACCAGGCGGCCCACCCCCGGCGCCACCTGCACGAGCACCGGCAGCTGCTTCCTGTCCGCCAGCGGACCGACCGTGCGGGCGACCTTTTCGATGGCTTCGCGCAGGTCGAACGGCGCGTTGGCGATCTCGACCTGTCCCGCCTCGATCTTGGAGATGTCCAGCACGTCGTTGATGAGCGCCAGCAGGTGCTGGCCGCTCTCCTTCACCATGCGGAGCTGCTTGCCCTGCTCCGCGTTCAACGGCCCGGCCAGGCCCTGAAGCAGGAGGCCGGTGAAGCCGATGACCGAGTTGAGCGGCGTGCGCAGCTCGTGCGACATGGCGGCCAGGAAGGCCGACTTCACGCGGTCGGCGGACTCGGCGCGCTCCTTGGCGGCGGCCAACTCCGCGGTGCGCTCGATGACGCGCCGCTCGAGGCCGGCCTTGGTCGCCCGCAGCTCGTCCTCGGCGTTCTTTCGCGCCGTGATGTCCTCGCCGACGCTGAGGATCTCGGCGACGTTGCCCTGTTGGTCCCGGACGACCCTGTTGGTCCAGGCGATCCAAACGCGCTCGCCGGTGCGGCGCATGTTCTCGTTGACGCTCTGCTCGTACGCCGCGGGGTCCGCGCAGATCCGGTCCATCAGCGAAGGCAGGTCCCGGCCGCTGCTCTCCGTCTCCGGGACGATCGTGCCGAGCACGTGGCGGCCGCAAATCTCGTCGGCCGTGTAGCCGAAGAAGCGCTGGCCGAACTCGTTGAGAAAGGCGATCCGCCCGTCGCGGGTCCAGCGCAGGATGATGCTGTTGGCGTACTCGACCAGTTCGCGGTACTTCTGCTCGCTCTCCCGCCGCGCCTCCTCGGCTCGCTGGCGCTCGGTGATGTCGTGCACCGAACCGACAAGGTGGGTGCAGCGCCCGGCGTCGTCGAAGACCGGCGCGATGCTCACTTCCCCGATCAGCCGGCCGGTGGGGTAGTCGGACGTCTCGTCCCAGCGGACCATCCTCCTCTCCCGGATGGCCGTCGCATACCTCTCCAACACCATGCTCCGTGAGGGCTCCGGGATGACCTCGTCCACCCTCCTGCCGACCACCTGCGCGGGCGTCAACCCGGTTATCGCGGTGAACGCCGCGTTGACGGAGGCAAACCAGTAGCGGCCGTCTTCGTCCAGCTCGAGTTGGAAGATGGCGTCCTCGACGGTGTCGTAGATGCGGGCAAGGCTCTGCTCGCGGTCCCGCACGGCCCTTTCCGCCTGCATGCGCTCCGTGATGTCGCGGTCGATGCCCATGACGAGGGTTCGGCCGCCGACCGGCAACAGGCACATCGACGTCTCCAGCGGGAAGAGCGAGCCGTCCTTGCGCCGGTGCACCGACTCGACCGTCACCACGCCCTTCGCTCGCAGCTCCGCGACGAACGAGCGCTGCCCCTCGGCGCCGCCCGCCATCCTCCTGGCGACCTCCTCCGGGTGGAGCACGTTGATGCTCCTCCCGACGAGCTCTTCGCGGGCGTACCCGTTCATCCGGCACGCGATGTGGTTGCAGTCAACGATCTCGAGCGTCTCGGGATCAGTCAGGAAGATCCCGTTGGGGCTGTTCTCGAAAAGGGTTCGGAACCTCTCCTCGCTGTCCTGGAGCACCAGATCGGCGCGCCTGCGGCCCGAGATGTCGCGCGCGATGCCGAACAGGCCGACGACGCGGCCCTGCGGGTCGCGCACCGGCCCTTTCGTGGACAGGAACGTCCGCGGCTCACCGCCGATCGTGATCAGCTCCTCGTAGGTCTGCGGCGCGCCGCCCGCGAGGACACGGCGGTCGCCCTCCATGACGCGGCGGGCATCCTCCGCCGGGAACAACGCGGTGTCGTCCTTGCCCAGGACCTCGTCTCGCTCCTTGCCCAGGACGCGGCAAGCGGCGGCGTTCAGCTGCAGGTAGCGGCCCTCAAGGTCCTTCAGATAGACGGCGTCGGGCGTGCCCTCGGTGACGGCGAGCAGTAGCGCCTCGCTTCGCCAGGCCCGATCCCCGCTCTCCCAGGCGCTGGTGGTCACGGACGACCGTCCATCCCACCGGCCGGCCGCGGCGCGTGCGCGGCGCCATCGCGCTCTCGCGCAGTGGCCCAGGGGCTGGGTGGCAGTCTCGCTTCGTCTGGCGTCATCGGAGACTCCGGCGTCTCTTGCCATGGTACCGCGGCCACGGCGCTCGGCCTGGCCGTGCGGAGGATCACCCGGGCCCCGGGCCGGACGCACCTCGAGCTTTACGCCGCGGAGCTGAGGGCGCTCCTGGACGAAGTCCGCCCGGAGACGGAGGGCGACAGGCGGTGACCGGGCCGCCGAGTTCGTTCAGGGTGTCGAGGCCGGTCGTCTGCTCTCCGAGCCTCATCGCGTCAGGGCACCGGCGAGCTGGTGAGGACTTGCACCCATTGGTACCTTGCGATGAGGGCACTGTCGGTGCAAGATCAGCTCATGAGGCGGCTCTCGTTCTTCCTCTTTCAGTTGGACGAAGCCCTACGGTTGATCCTTGATGGGCGCCACGAACACCTACGACTCGCGCTACTTCTCCTGGACAACGCCGCGGAGTTGCAGATGGAATGGGCCGTCGAGGAGAGCCTCCAATATGCAGAGATCAAGGAGCGCCTCCGCAAGACAATCCTCACGTTCCCAGTGCCGGACCTTCCCCCGGGGCTCAAGGAGATCGTTGATTGGCAGCCGCTTACCCGTCAGCAGAGGAACAGGATCAACCGGTACTTTGACGAGAAGGTCGACTATCTTCTTGAGGACGGTCAGATCGCCAGGCCCCTTGTCGCACCACTCAAGCATCTCCACTTGTATCGTAACGATGCCTATCATCGCGGGCGCCTTCGCCCGAAGACGCTTGCTCTCAGCTGCCGCCTCTACCTCGAGATCAACTGCGATCTTGCGCTCTCGCTTCGGCTCGGCGGCCACTCTTTCTCCTCGGGTGAAGACTCCTCCTGGCTTGAGCAACGGTCTTCGGTGAAGCTCGCTGGGGCTCTCGGCTACTCAAATCTTCGCGACAACGCCATTGCACGGTATCGTGAGAGCGTGAACCCAGGAAGCGGCTTAGCCGAGGCGCTTGCGGGGCACCTCGAAGCGCGGATCTCTGATTTGCGGGACGCGCTCGTGTTCGTCGTCGAGAACACGAACTACTTCTCATCGCCAGAACACGTCTTCCACGAATGCCAGTACTTCGCGCTCCCAGAGCGAGCCGGCATCGATCGGTTCGCGCCACCTCCGCCGACGTACCGGCCCCCGTATGACCTCTCGGTGCTCGACGAACTTCTCACAGAGCTGCCTCGGATCACGTCATCGGCCTCTCAACTCGAGGCGTTTGCAGCCTATTCGACCCTGGAGGCCATCCTTGAGCAATTTGAGGGGTCCGTCGAGGCCACCGTCTCCGAGGTGGACCGGGGCATCCAGCTAGCGATCGACATTGCCCGCGGAAAATAGTCGCCTCTCAATGGGTACCAACTTGCCGCCTGATTATGCCGAATGGGTACCGTGTATGACGATCTCACAATGATCTCCAATGAGCGCTTCAGGCTCTTCCAATCGCGGCCTCCGGCCGCTCGCTAGGTGAAGCGTTGGCGAAACCCCTGTGGCGGCGCGACGCAGGTGCCTTCCTGGGTGACGTTGGCTCGGACGCCGGTCGCCGAGATCTGTCATGCCTCGCAATTCGGGGAGCGCGCGCACAGGTAGCGGACGACCGCATCAGGGCTCGCCTCGAGTATTTTCACCCCTTGTCAAATTTACTCGCGACTATTTTCGCCTTCGGGTGATTCCTGCCGTGTCTTGGGGAGGGCGCGGGAGCCGGTGCGCGGCGGAGGCTAAAGAGACGATAGCCCACCGATCGGCGGCATTCGACGGCTGGAGGGGTCTGGTCGGAGAGT
>CAVSFK010000002.1:0-191871 GCA_963727275.1 uncultured Acidobacteriota bacterium | reverse complement strand
GTAACCCTTCCAGCCCGCGGGCGCCCGGGCATCGATCCCGTGCAAGCGCGCGACCTCGCCGATAGACGGCGTGTGCCCAAGGACGACCACCCGACAGTCGTCGGCGCCACCCTCCGTGAGGGGAATTCGGTGACGCCCGAACGATTCCCGCAGCAGCGGGATCCTTCGCCAATCGAAGCGAAGCAGAGAGGCGTGCACGAGATCAGCGTACGGCGACGAGCACGAAGGTGATCGCGCCGAGCCACCGCGGCGACGGCGCAAGCGGGCTTTCCCCATCGCCAACAACCATGGCGTCGGTGACCGAAATGACCCGCCGCTGCAACGGTTGGTGGATGGTCCCGTGACCGTCGCCGTGAAGAATCAGGCGGTTCAGGTCGAGGACCATGCGCCAGACCGTATCGTTGCCCCGCCATCCCCCTTCGAGCTGCATTTCGCCTAGGAGCCGCTGCCAACGCAGCAGGCGCTGTGCGGCGCCGCTCCATCGGTTGTATGCCGGCGTGTCAATCCCGGCGTTCGCATGGTCAAGGCAAAACTCGATGAGGCGCCGGAGTGGCGAGAGACCTGCGTAGCAATCGCCAACCAGGGTTGTGCCGCCAACGCGGTGATGCGGTAGAAAGTCCTTGTTCCCGTTGAGCCCGACGAGGTTCTTCAGCGCCCCGGTGAGTCCGGCTTTCGAGTGCGTCTTGAGCTTTGGGAGGTTGATGAGGACGTCGGCCTCGAAGGTCTCTTTTGCCAGCAGGTACTGGTGGTGCCCGCGAGAATGGGCCTTCAGGAGCTCTCTTGGGTCGTACTTGGTGACTCGGAATTGAGGCCTGCGGCCGGTGATCGGTTCGAGCAGGCTGTCCAAGCCGAGGTCGAAGAGCGTGTAACGATCAAGGGGACGGAGGTCGGTGTCAATGCCTTCGGCCAGCGACTTCCACCATCCTGTGCGGCGGAAATCCAGACCGACAGTGGGCATCCCGCTGCGGCGGCGAAACGGCCGAGCCACTCCGGCGCGACCACCGACTGGAAAACACAATCCTGGATCGGTGCGTCGCCGAGCACGATGCGGCCTGCGCCCGCCGCGGCGACCTGCTTGATGACCGCCAGGATCACTGCGGGGTTGGTGGTGAGGCACGCCAGGCCGCCATTCCCGAAATTGCGGTGATGGACCCAGTTGGGCTTCAGGAGCACGGTGGTCCCCGGTTGGATGATGTCCGCAAGCGGAGCCTTCGCGGAGTGGACCCCGACCGCCACTGCAGAGTGCCGCATCTACGGTTTCTTCGATCAGTTTGATCGCGATATGCATCGTCGGGCGACTTGGGAATCCGGCGACGGCGAAACCAACCCGTGGTTCGTCGAGGACCGCGTCGGCGGCAGTCGGCCCGTCGACCATCAAACCGCGTCCTCGGCGATCTTGGCCAGGGCGCAAAGGTGCGGACCGGCCGCGAGCCGTGCGCAGAACGATTGGCTCTGCACCCCCTTGCGCATCACAGCGTCCACGAGGCGCAGCAGCTTGATTCGCACGGCATCTAGGGCTATCCGCACGCTCCAATCCAACAACGACCCTGGTCTCCCGCGTAACCTCGTCAAGTCGATGCCTTCACAGAAGCTCACATCGAAGCGAGCCGCAACAAGCTCCTCAGCCACGGCTGCTTGGAGAAGCTCCGCAGGTGTTGATACCGGTGGACGCTGTAACGCAGAACGGGCAGAGCACGGTATTCCTGCTCAACTCCTCTTCGTTAGGCGTGGTGACGAGGAGGTGGCCTCCCTGGCGGAGGAGCCGGCGGAACTCCGCGAGCAACGGAGAGCTCAGGGGGAAGATGCTCGACCGTCTCGACGCAGGTTATCAAGTCGAAGGAGCCATCCGCGAATGGGATTCGGCTTCCACGCGCCACGGTCGCCCCTTGAAGCTCCCGGAGGTTCGCGAGTCGCTCGTTTACGAGGTCCACCGCGACTTGCGAGGAATCGACGCCCCAGCATCGGGACCCTTGCCGCGAGGGGATTCGATCAAGAAACCGGGTCCACATCCAAAATCAAGCGCTTCGCGCCGGGGTGAAGGCACCCGGCTTGGCTCAGCAACTGGGCGATGGCTCCCCCGAACTGGTGTGAGAAGTAGTCACCAAAGGCATCGTCGCGGCGGCCCCAGTACTCCCAAAAGCGTCCGATCGCGTCGGCGGACCATGTGGCGGCCACTGATGTGGTCTCAGGGCGAAGGTTGCGACCGCCTTCGTTCCTGGCCGTCGCGGCTGTCGTTGGGTGGTCAGTCATCGCGCTTACTCGCCAACCACAGCGCACCGCCAGCTGCCCCGGACGGCCTCCCGGCGTGGCATTCGAGAACCCTGCAGTTTCCTGGACCGCAAATCGGAGATCGTCCGCGCAGTCAAGACGGCCTTGCCCTGGGACCCAGAGTACCGTCGCAGCCCATAGGTGCGGGCGAGTAAAATCTGCTCTGGTAACCGTATCGTCGCAAGAATAACACCCCGGTTCACAGGGGACGGTTTGGCCCGAGTCCTGCGGCGCGCTCCCGAAAATCTGTTCGCCCGCCGCGTCGAGTAAGCCTATGCCGAGCTGCAGGTTGGGGACCCGCTCACGCAGGCTGAACTCGACGATGACCTCGGCTTCGCTCGCGGTCGTAAGCGCAGAACCCGCGCGGTCGGCGGCGTCGCGGACGACGACCGTCCGCAGCCACGCTGCGGTCGTGCCCGGGGATTGGCGATGCCACTCCAGTCCCTGCTGTGTCACGCCGGCCAGGTAGCCCTGCACGACCTCGTTTGTGTCGCCGCTCTTACACATCCTCCCTTGCTCGAGCCAGGCGGTTTGGCGGCAAAGGCGCTCGATCGCGGCCATGTTGTGGCTGACGAACAGCACCGTGCGGCCCGCCGCGCGCGACGTCGCTCCATCTTGCCCAGGCACTTCTTCTGGAACTCGGCGTCGCCGACGGCCAGCACCTCGTCGACGAGCAGGATCTCGGGCTCGAGGTGCGCGGCGACGGCGAAGGCGAGGCGCACGTACATGCCGCTGGAGTAGTGCTTGACCGGCGTGTCGAGGAACTGCTCGATCTCGGCGAACGCGACGATCTCGTCGAACTTGCGCGTGATCTCGGCGCGCGTCATGCCGAGGATGGCGCCGTTGAGGAAGATGTTCTCGCGCCCGGTCAGCTCGCGGATGGAAGCCGGTGCCGACCTCGAGCAGGCTGCCGACGCGGCCGTGGATCTCGGCCCGGCCCGTCGGTCGGCTCGGTGATGCGCGAGAGGATCTTCAGCAGCGTGCTCTTGCCGGCGCCGTTGCGGCCGATGACGCCGACCACCTCGCCCGGCGCGATCTCGAACGAGACGTCCTTGAGCGCCCAGATCGTCTCGTCGCGGTCGCGCGGCGCACGACGACGGAACGGTGCCTTGGCGGCCTCCGCGATCGCTCTCGCGGAAGTTCGCTGCGCGCGCTCGCCTCGCCGATCCGGTAGCGCTTGGACAGCCCCTCGGCGCGGATCGCCGACTGTCAGGCACGGCGAGCCTCCCGCGCGGCGGCTCAGACGACATCCGCGAACCCCCGCTCGACGCGGCGGAAGTAGAGCGCGCCGGAGGCGCAGAGCGCGGCGGCGACGGCGGCGCTCGCCGCCAGCAGGCCGACCGGCGCGTGCGGCGTTCCGAGCATCGCCCAGCGGAACCCCTCGACGACGCCCGCCATCGGGTTCAGGCCGAGCAGCCAGCCCGGCAGCCCGAGCCGCTCGAGGTGCGGGAGCACGGTGCTCGCCGGGTAGATCACCGGCGTGACGAACAGCCAGATCTGGACCAGGAACGACACCACGTAGCGGACGTCGCGGTACTTGACGTTGAGCGCCGAAAGCCACAGCCCGGCGCCGAGCGCGGCGGCGAGCGCGAGCAGCACGACGAGCGGGAACGCCAGCACGCGCCACGCCCGGGGTCACGCCGGTAGTACGACCATCATCACGCAGCAGTACCGGGAACGCGACCGCGAGGTCGAGCAGGCCCGCGAGCACGGCGGCGAGCGGGATGACCAGGCGCGGGAAGTAGACCTTGGTGATCAGGTTGGACGCGCCGACGAGGCTGGCGGTGGACTGCTGCAGCCCCTGCGCGAAGAACGTCCACGACCATCAGCCCGGCGTAGGAGAAGATCGGGTAGGGCAGGCCGTCGGAGCCGATCCCGCGAGGCGGCCGAAGAAGATGGTGAAGACGACCGCCGTCGCGAGCGGCTGGAGCACCGCCCAGGCGGCGCCGAGCACGGTCTGCTTGTAGCGGACCTTGACGTCGCGCCAGACCAGGAAGTAGAGCAGCTCGCGATAGGCCCACAGCTCCCGGAAGCTGGAGTGGGCGAGGCCCTTGTCGGGCTCGATCACCAGACATCGGGCGCGGCGGGACGCGGCGCGGCCAGGCTCAGCTCCAGCTCGCGACGTGGGGCACAGGCGCCACGCCGGCTTCGAGGCTGCCGGGCCGTCTCACGGTGTCTCTCCCATCGCTCCGATCATGACCCGGTTCGTGCGGCCGCGCAAGGAGGCTCACCGAGGCGCCTCCGCAACGCGCCGGAAGGTACCTGGCCCAGCTCATTTGCTCGTCGTGCAGCGGGGCCGCGGCTGCTGGAAGGCCAACGCTTTCTCGATGCTCTCCTCGCCCGGTCGCCTCCAAGGCCTCAAATTGAGCTCCGTGGCGACTCTCTTCGGAAGGTTTGGGGCGCGACCTGTAGAATCCGCGCCAATGAACCAGGCACGCTTGAAGGAGCTCAAGGTTCACGCCCCTTTGACTGGCGGTGCTGGCGCTGCCGCTCCTCGTTCTCGCGCCCGCGCTGCTCCCCGGCCGGGACCTCTCCACCGCCGACATCCTGCTGCGCTCCTACCTGTTTGCCGACGTGCGTCCCGCTCAGTTCGTCGGGCCGGCCAACGATCTCCTCGGCGATCCGGTCCAGCAATTCATCCCGTGGCGCGGGTTGGTGACCGGCGAGCTGCTCGACGGTCGGATGCCCCTTTGGACCCCGCACACGCTCGCGGGCTCGCCGCTGCTCGGCAACTCGCAGTCCGCGGCGTTCGATCCCCTGTCGCTCCCTTATCTCCTGGCTCGCGAACACCCGTCGCGCGCGACGGTCTGGGTCGCGCTGCTGCGAATGTGGGTGGCAGGGATCGGAGCGTACTTCCTGGCGCGCCGGCTCGGTGGCTCGTCCGCCGCCGCGGCGCTGGCCGGGATGGCGTACGGCTCCGGCGGTTTCACCTTGGTCTGGCTGCTTTTCCCTCACACGTCGTCGTCGGCATGGCTGCCCTGGGCCGTGCTGGCGGCGGAAGCGATGGCGGCTCGCCGGGGCCTCGGCCCAACGGTAGCGGTCGCGCTCGCGCTGGCGGCCAGCGCCTTCGGCGGGCACCCGGAGGTCGCATTCCTGTCCGCCGTCGCCGTATCGCTTTATGTCCTGTTGCGATGCCGGCAACTGACAGGAGGCGGTACGCGCGCGTTTCTCGGGACGGCCGGGCGCCTCGCGGCTGCGGGCGTGCTGGGCGTTCTCCTCACCGCCGTGCAGAGCTTGCCGTTGATTTCGGCGCTTCGCGAGGGCAGCATCGCCGGGGCCCGCCAATCGTCGACTCACTTCGTCCTGGTCCCGCACGTCGCCTGGGAGACGGTCGCGACCCAGGCGTTTCCCTACCTTTTCGGGCGCCCGCTTCGCTCCGAGGGGGCGATCCTCGGAGCCGTGACGAACTTCTGCGAGCACTCGGGGCGCTACGTCTCCCTGCTCGGTCTGGTCCTTGCGCTCCTCGGCGCGGCCTCGCTGCCCCGTCGCGCGGCGGCTCGCTCTCTCGGAGCCGTGGCGGGCCTGGCATGGCTCTACTCCGCCTCGATCCCGCCGGTGTCCACGATCGTCGGGCTGATCCCCGGGTCCGGCCTTGTCCCTTCCCGGCGCGCGGATTTCGTCGTGCTCCTCGACCTCGCCGTCCTTGCCGGTCGGGACTCGACGCGTTGATCGCCCGCGATGGCCGGCGGCGCGCGATCGCCGCTTCGCTCGGCGGCGCGGCGGCGCTCGCATTCGCGGTGGGGTTGTGGATGCGTCTCGGCGCCCCTGGCCACGACCGGATCACCACAGCTATGGCAACCGCGCCGTTGCTCGGCACCTGGCTGGCCGGCAAGGGCCAGGGTGAGATCGCGGCGGATCTCGCCCGGCTGGCGCCGATGTACGGCGCGCACTTCGTCCTCCCTTGGGCCCTCTTCGCGGCGGCCGCCGCGCTCTGGCTGGGATGCTCGTCGGCTCTGGGTCCGAAGCGCCGGGCGATGCTCGCCGGTGTGATCGTCGGCGCCGACCTGCTCTATTTCGGCTGGGGCTTCAACCCCGCCCTGCCTCGCGCGCAGGTGTTCCCGCCGAGCAGAGGGACGAAGCTGGTCTCGACGCTTGCCGGAGAGGGCCGGGCGCTCGTGATGGACCAGTGGCTCGGCATTCCGGCCAACCTCGGCGTCTCCTACGGTTGGGACGACGTGCTCGGGTACGACGGAATTGGCCGGCGGCGGTTGGAAACCCTGCTCGGGATGGGCGGACCGTTCCCGCCCGGCCCCAGTGGCTTCACTCTCCTCCACTACGACCGGGCAGACGCCCCGGTCCTCGACCTCCTCGGTGTCCGGGTCGTGGCCTCGCGCCGGCCCCTCGACGCGCCGAACCTGGAGTTCGTTGCGCGCATCGGGGAGGGCTTCCTCTACCGCAACCCGACCGCGTTGCCGCGGGCCTTCTTGCCCTCCGAGTCCGTGCCGGTGTCGGGGGCCGAGGCGGCGCTCGTGCGGATGAAGCGCGCAGACTTCAAGCCTGAGCGCACGGGCGTCGTGGAGGCGCCGGCAGGCGCTTCGCCTCGCGTCGGCCCGCGGGACGGTGCGCCTCGGACGCCCGGCGCCCGGCCGGTTGAGGCTTGACGCCGATCTCGAATCGGGGGGCGTCGTCGTGATCGGCGAAGGGTTCGATCCCGGCTGGCGCGCGAGCGACGGCGACACGGAGGTTAAGATCTTCCCCTGCGACCTCGCGGTGATGGCGATGCAGTTGGGGCCGGGGCATCACCAGGTGGATCTGGTGTATCGGCCGCGGGGTTGGGGCGCGGCCGTTGCGATGACCGTGCTTGGCATCGCGGTGGCCGGCGCGCTGCTCCTCTGGCAGTTGCTGCCTCCGCGGCACGCCCCGCGCGAAGGCCCTCTCCCTCGTGGGACGCGTCGTCCGCCGGGCTAGTCGGTTCCTGCCCGGGTGAGCGTGACGGGGCTCACCGCTCGACCCTGTAGTTCGGGGCTTCCTTGGTGATGACGACGTCGTGGGCGTGGGACTCCTTCAGGCCGGCCGAGGTGATGCGCATGAAGCGCGCGCTCTCCTTGAGCGCCGCGATGGTGCCGCAGCCGGCGAGCCCCATCCCCGACCGCAGGCCGCCCACCAGCTGGGTGAGCTGGGCGGCCAGCGGCCCCTTGTACGGGACCATCCCCTCGATCCCCTCGGGGACGAGCTTGCCGGCGTCCTCCTCGCCCTGGAAATAGCGGTCGCGCGCGCCCTCGCCGGCCTTCATCGCGCCCAGCGAGCCCATCCCCCGGTACGCCTTGAACGTGCGCCCCTGGTAGAGGATCTGCTCGCCCGGCGACTCGTCGACGCCGGCGAACAGCGAGCCGATCATCACCGTGTCGGCCCCGGCCGCCAGCGCCTTGGTGATGTCGCCGGAGTACTTGATCCCGCCGTCCGCGATCAGCGGCACGCCGGCGTCCCGGCAGGCGCGCGCGCACTCGAGGATCGCCGTGATCTGCGGCACGCCGGCGCCGGTGACGACGCGGGTGGTGCAGATCGAGCCCGGGCCGACGCCGACCTTGACGGAGTCGACCCCGAGCGCCACGAGGTCGCGCGCGCCCTCGTACGTGGCGACGTTGCCGGCGACGAGCGGCACGTCCGGGTAGAGCTTCTTGATGCGGGCCGCCGCGGCCATGACCCGCTCGGCGTGCCCGTGCGACGAGTCCAGGCAGAGGACGTCGACCTTGGCGGCGACGAGGGCCGCGCAGCGCTCCTCGAGGTCGGCCCCGGTGCCGAGGGCGGCCGCGACGCGCAGGCGGCCGAGGCCGTCCTTGCAGGCGTTCGGGTACTCCTGCGCCTTCTTGATGTCCTTGACGGTGATCAGGCCCTTGAGGTTGCCCTCGTCGTCCACCACGAGGAGCTTCTCGATGCGGTGCTTGTGCAGGAGCGCCTTGGCGGCGTCGAGGGTCGTGCCGACCGGCGCCGTGACGAGCCGGTCCTTGGTCATGAAGTCCGCGATCGGCCGGTTGGTCTCGGTGCAGAACCGCAGGTCGCGGTTGGTGAGGATCCCCTTGAGCTGGCCGTGCTCGTCCACGACCGGCAGGCCCGAGATGTGGTAGCGCGCCATCTGCTCGAGCGCCTCGCGCACCAGCCGGTCGGGATGGATCGTGACGGGGTCCACGATCATCCCCGACTCGGAACGCTTGACCATGTCGACTTCCTCGGCCTGACGGGCGACCGACATGTTGCGGTGGATGACGCCGAGCCCGCCGTGTTGGGCCATCGCGATCGCCATCGGGGCCTCGGTCACGGTGTCCATCGCGGCGGAAAGGACGGGGATGTTGAGACCGATGATGCGGGTCAGCCGCGAGGCGACGTCCACCTCGGACGGTTGCACGCCCGAGCGCCCGGGGGCCAGCAGGACGTCGTCGAACGTCAGTGCGAGCGGGATGTCGTGGTCAGGCATGGCGGATTGTAGCTCAACGGACCAGGGCCGGAGCACCGCGGTCGCATCCGGCCGGCCCGCAATCAGGGGCCAGGGCGGGTGCAAGCTCCACCCCTGCGCGCGTCTCCTGCGCTGCCGTTCCGAATCACGGTCATTGTCCAGAGAGCGCCGAACTCCTGTCATCCTGAGGGAGGCATAGCCGACCGAAGGATCCCCTGGAAGCCGTGCGATGGCCATGGGATCCTTCGCCTCCGCTGCGCTCCGGCTCAGGATGACAGGCACTTCCATGGTCCGGGGTGAGGCCACGGCTCATGAAGATTGCAACGAGGCGGGAGCGCAGCGATCGGCGACGAAGCAGTCCAGGACCCAACCGCATGATGCGACGGTTGCCTGGCGGGCACGGGATCGCCACGCCCGGCCTCCGGCCGGGCTCGCGATGACAGGGGTTTGTGATGAGACCGCCGCCGCCTGCGGGCGCGAACTCGGATGACCTTGCTCTCGGTTCCTCCCCCTGGAGGGGGGAGGTCAGGTGGGGGTGTCGACCTTTTCGCTGCACCCTCACCCCGCCCTCTCCCGCGCGCGGGAGAGGGAGAACGGCGCAAGACCAACCCACTGGTTATGTCGGGCCTCACTCGTGCGGCCGCCCGATGTTCGGCCGGTGCAACTCGCGGGCGCGAACTCGGATGACCTTGCTCTCGGTTCCTCCCCCTGGAGGGGGGAGGTCAGGTGGGGGTGTCGACTTTCTCGCTGCACCCTCACCCCGCCCTCTCCCGCGCGCGGGAGAGGGAGAACGACCCGACCACCCACTGGTGAGGGCCTCACTCTCGGCCGCCCGCGGCCGGAACCGCGGGCGCGAACCGATGGTTATGTCGGGCCTCATTCGTGCGGCCGCCCGTGAAGGAACCCGACCGATCTCCGTGGGAGCACCTTCCAGGTGCGACCGAGATGGCGCGCCGGAGCCGATGGGGTCGCGGCTGGAAGCCGCTCCCACGGCGAGAGTGCCTGGCGGGGGCAAGCCCCGCCACCACCTGGGGATGCTGACGCAGGATCAGCCGGCGAGGGCGGGCGTGGGGTCGAGGTAGTGCGCGATGTAGCTCGCGTACAGGCGGTACAGCCGCACGTTCTCGGGGACCAGGCGGCGGAAGTCGAGCTGGACCTGGGCCGCGCGGCGGACGATCTCGGCCTGCGCGTCGCCCAGGCGGAAGCCCCGGAATCGGTCGGCGTACGGGCGCAGCAGCTCGAGGACGCGGCGCATGGCATCGTCGAACGCGGTCGGCGACACGACGACGCCGGGCTCGAGCTGGAGGATCGCCCGGCTGGCCACATTGACGGGGAGGATCTTGACGAGGTCGAGGCAGCGCTCCCTCGCCAGCGCCGCAAGCCCCTTGCGGTCGAGGTCCATGTGGTCCGCGATCCGGATCGGCGTGCCGTACGAAAGGTAGGTGTCGCCGATGTTGCGGATCATCGAGAGCGAGTCGAGGACGTGCAGCGTGCGCGGCTTCTTGTCGTCCTCGCCGACCATCTCCTCGGCCTCCCGCACCCGGGTGTAGTCGACGTTGAACGGGACGACGTAGGTGTCGACCGGCTCGAGCCCCGGGTTGGAGGCGATGATCTCGCGCTTGTTGCGCTCGTACTCGAGCACCGCCTCGAACGCGGCGGGGAAGAAGTCGCCGTAGCGGGCGTGCGCCGGGATGTTCTTCCGCGTCCCCTCCGGGAAGACCATGACGTCGCGGCCGTGCGCGACGAAGGAGAGGACGTCATCGCGGAGCTTGCGCGCGGACTCGAGCATGGCCTTCCGGCTCGTGGGCCGCCGGATGAGGAACGCGCCGATCTTCGTGCTCAGCTTCTGGAACAGGCGGCCCTTGACGAGGTTGTCGCCCATCCCGACGTAGGGGACCGGCAGCCCCGCGAGGTAGACCGGCGGCAGCACGCCGCTCGTCTCCCACAGGCTCTTGTGCAGGCCGCAGTAGAGGAACGCGTTCCCGCCGCGCTCCTTCAGGGCGAGGATCTCGGGGTCCATCTCGACGTGCGGGCGCACGAGGAAGCGGTGGCCGAGCAGAACGATCGTCTTCGCTACCCAGAAGTAGACGTTGCGGCGGTCGGACCAGGCTGGTCCCCGCACAGGGTAGGACCCCGCCCCCATGCACCGAGCATACGCCCGGCCCCGCGCCGACGGCAAGCCACGACCGTCGCGGGGCCCGGCGGACGCACGGGCTCGGGGGGATCCTTCGTCGGACGGCCTCCGGCCGTCCTCCTCAGGATGACAGGGTTTCCACCTGTCATCCTGAGCGAGGCGCAGCCTCGCGAAGGATCCCACGGAAGCGTGACCGGCGTCCGGGCGAGCGAGAGGCCGGAGCGCTACGAAGCCGCGCCCACGTTGGCGCCGTGACACTTCTTGTACTTCTTGCCGGAGCCGCACGGGCAGGGATCGTTGCGACCGACCTTGGGCGTGGTTCGGCGCACCGTCGTCGGTGTGCCCGAGCCGGGGGAGTGCTGCGCCTCGCGGCGCTCGCCCTGGAGGCCCGTCGCCTCCGCTTTCTGCTCCCGGTGGACCACCTGGCGATGCTGCCGCTCCGGCGCCTGCTGCACGAGCTCGACCCGGTAGAGGTACTGGACGACCTGGTCCTCGACGCGCTCCATCATGTCCTGGAAGAGGTCGAAGCTCTCGCGCTTGTACTCGACCAGCGGGTCGCGCTGGCCGTAGGCGCGCATGCCGATCCCCTCCTTGAGGTGGTCGAGCGCGAGGAGGTGGTCCTTCCACTGCGCGTCGAGCACGGAGAGGATCAGGTAGCGCTCGAGCTGGCGGAACTGGTCGGCGCCGATCGTGCGCTCGCGCTCGTCGAAGCGCTGCTCGACGGCCGCGACGAGCCGCTCGAGGAGCTGGGGCCGGTTGATCTTCTCCCACGACACGTCGGCCTGGGCGACCGTCATGCCGAAGAGCTCCTTGAGCTCGCGCTCGAGCGCCTCGCGGTCCCAGTCGTCCGGGTGCTTGTCTTCGAGGCAGTAGGAGTCCACCAGCGAGGTGGCGATCTCGCGGGCCGAGCGCAGCACCCACTCGCGTCCGGTCTTGCCCTCGAGCACGTCGCGGCGCAGGCGGTACACCGCCTCGCGCTGCTTGTTCATGACGTCGTCGTACTCGAGCAGGTGCTTCCTCATCTCGAAGTTGCGGCCCTCGACCTGCTTCTGCGCCCGCTCGATCGAGCGCGAGACCATCCGCGACTCGATGGGGATGTCCTCCTCCATGCCGAGGTGCTTCATCCACTCGCGCAGGCGGTCGGAGGCGAAGATGCGCATGAGGTCGTCCTCGAGCGAGAGGATGAAGCGCGAGGAGCCGGGGTCGCCCTGGCGGCCGGACCGGCCGCGCAGCTGGTTGTCGATTCGCCGCGCCTCGTGGCGCTCGGTGCCGAGGATGTGGAGGCCGCCGGCGGCGAGCACCGTGGTGCGCTCCTCGGCGCACTTCACCTTGTACCGTTCGAACGCCGCGGCGTACGCCTCCGGCTCCTTGAGCGGGTCGGACTCGGCCCTGGCGAGCCCCTCGGGGTTGCCGCCGAGGATGATGTCGGTGCCGCGGCCCGCCATGTTCGTCGCGATGGTCAGGGCGCCGAAACGGCCGGCCTGCGCGACGATGCCGGCCTCGCGCTCGTGGAACTTCGCGTTGAGCACGACGTGCGGGATGCTGCGGCGCTTCATCAGCTCGGAGAGCTGCTCCGACTTCTCGATCGAGACCGTGCCCACGAGCACGGGCTGACCCTTCTCGTGCAGCTCGACGAGCTCCTCGACGACCGCCTTCCACTTCTCCTTCTCGGTGCGGAAGATGATGTCGGCGTTGTCGATGCGGATCATGTCGGCGTTGGTCGGGACCACCACCACGTCGAGCCCGTAGATGTGCGCGAACTCGTCCGCCTCGGTCTCGGCGGTGCCGGTCATGCCGGCGAGCTTCTCGTACATGCGGAAGTAGTTCTGCAGGGTGATCGTGGCCAGCGTCTGGTTCTCGGCCTCGATCTTGACGTTCTCCTTCGCCTCCACGGCCTGGTGCAGCCCGTCCGACCAGCGGCGACCAGGCATCAGGCGGCCGGTGAACTCGTCCACGATGATCACCTGGCCGTCCTTGACGATGTAGTCGCGGTCGAGCTGGTACAAGGTGTGCGCGCGCAGCGCCTGCTGGACCGCGTGCAGCGTCTCGATGTTGGTGGGCTCGTAGAGGTTCGGCACGTTGAGCAGCTTCTCCGCCTTGGCGATGCCGTCCTCGGTGAGCGAGGAGGTGTGCGCCTTCTCGTCGAGCAGGTAGTCGCCGGTGGTGGATTTGTTGCCGTACTTGTCCTTGATCTCCTCGCCCTTGACGAGCTTGGGGATGATGCGGTCCACGTCGTAGTAGAGGCCGACCGAGAGCTCCGACGGCCCGGAGATGATCAGCGGGGTGCGCGCCTCGTCCACGAGGATCGAGTCCACCTCGTCGACGATCGCGTAGACGTGCTTCCGCTGCACCATGTTGGCGACCTCGAACTTCATGTTGTCGCGGAGGTAGTCGAACCCGAACTCGTTGTTCGTCCCGTAGGTGATGTCGGCCTGGTACGCCGCCTTGCGCTCGGCGTCCTCCATCTGGTTCTGGATGCAGCCCACGGTGAGGCCGAGGAACCTGTAGATCCGGCCCATCCACTCGGCGTCGCGCTTGGCGAGGTAGTCGTTGACCGTGACGACGTGTACGCCGCGGCCGGAGAGCGCGTTGAGCACGACCGGCAGCGTGGCGACGAGCGTCTTGCCCTCACCCGTCTTCATCTCGGAGATCTTGCCGTCGTGCAGCACCATGCCGCCGATGAGCTGGACGTCGAAGTGGCGCATCCCGACGGCGCGCTTGGAGGCCTCGCGCACGATCGCGAACACCTCGACGAGGTGCTCCGCGAGCACTTCCTGTACCAGCGTCCGTCGCTCCCGGTACTCCTCCGGCAGCGTGGCGAGGCGGGACTTGATCTCTTCGCGGATCGCGGCGGCGCGTGCGCGCAGCTCGTCGTCGGAGAGCGCCGCCACCTCGGGCTCCCTGGCGTTGATCTCGGCCACCCGCGGCGCAAGGCGCTTCATCTCCCGCTCGTGCTTGGAGCCGATGAAGAACTCGATGATCTTGTCGGCAACACCCGGCATACTCACCTCGAACGCTTTAGCTTACGCCTTGGCTTCCCGACCGACAAGGCGACTCCTTCCAACCTCCTACGCCGACTCGCCTTGTCGAGCGCCGGGCGGTCGCCCGTGCCCCCCCTCGTCATCCTGAGGGAGGCGGAGCCGACCGAAGGATCCCCCCGAAGTCCGCTGCCCCCGAGATCGGTCACGCTGCCATGGGATCCTTCGGCCGCTGCGCGGCCTCAGGATGACGGGGGCTCGGAGACGCTGCGCGGCCTCAGGATGACGGTGGCTCGAAGACGCTGCGCGGCCTCAGGATGACGGTGGCTCCGGCGGCGGGTGAGGCCAAGCCCCGCTCCTACGCCGACTCGCCTTGTCGAGCGCCGGGCGGTCGCCCGTGCCCCCCTCGTCATCCTGAGGGAGGCGGAGCCGACCGAAGGATCCCCCCGAAGTGCGCTGCCGCCGAGATCCGTCACGCTGCCATGGGATCCTTCGGCCGCTGCGCGGCCTCAGGATGACGGGGGCTCCGGCGGCGGGTGAGGCCAGGCCCCGCCTTTACACCAACTGGCCATGGCCGGTGTAGGGGATCCCTCCTGCGGCCGCCCTTAAAGGACCCCCCCGATCGCTCGTGCCGGTGCGTACAATCAGCCATGCGCCCACTCCCCCGCTGGCTCCTGGTGCTGGCGGCGCTCGCCGCCGTCGCGATCCTGTTGCGCTTCGTCGTGCTCCGCCCGAAGCCGGTCCCGGTCGACGTGGCGCGCGTCGAGCCCGGGACCGTCGAGGAGACGGTCACCAACACGCGCGCCGGCACCGTCAAGGCGCGCCGCCGCGCGAAGCTGTCGCCGCAGATCGGCGGGCGCGTCGTCGAGCTGCCGTTCCGCAAGGGCGCGCACGTCGATGCGGGCGCGCTGCTGCTGCGCCTGGACGACTCGGTCCAGAAGGCGCAGGTGCTCCTCGCCGACGAGCAGGTGAGGACCGCCGAGTCGCAGGCCAACGCGGCCTGCCTCGCCGCCGAGCTCGCCGAGCGCGAGCTGCAGCGCGGCAAGGCGCTCGCCGCCGACGGGATCGCGAGCGCCCAGAACCTGGACACGCTGGGCAGCGCCCGCGACCAGACGCGCGCGGCGTGCCAGGCCGCGCAGGCGGCCCGCGACCAGGCGCGCGCCCAGGTCGGGGTCGCCCGCGCCGAGCTGGAGCTCACGGTGGTGCGGGCGCCGTTCGCCGGCGTGGTGGCGGACTGCAGCACCGAGGTCGGGGAGTGGATCACCCCGGCCCCTCCCGGCGTGCCGATCCCGGCGGTGCTCGACCTCATCGACCCCGGCTCGGTGTACGTTTCGGCGCCCGATCGACGAGGTGGACGCCGAGCGCGTCAAGCCCGGGCAGGAGGTGCGGGTGACCGTGGACTCACGTCCGGGCGAGAAGCTCGCGGGGCGCCTCGCCCGGGTGGCGCCGTACGTGCTGGACGTGCTGGAGCAGAACCGCACGGTGGAGATCGAGGTCGACCTCGTCGACGCGGCCGTCGCCTCGAGCCTGCTGCCCGGGACCTCGGCGGACGTCGAGGTGATCCTCGCGCGCCGAGAGGGCGTGCTGCGCGTCCCGACCGGGGCGATCGCCGAGGGCGGGAAGGTCCTCGTGTTGAAGGACGGCCGACTCGAGGAGCGGACGATTACCACCGGGATGCGCAACTGGCAGTTCGCGGAGGTGCGTTCCGGACTTTCGGCGGGCGACCTCGTGGTCACCGCGCGTGACTCGACCGACATCAAGGCCGGCGCGCGGGCGAGGGCGAAGGGTACCGCGGTGATCCGGCTCGAAGAGGTGTGGCGGACGTACAAAGTCGGCGACGGCGAGGTGCAGGCGCTCAAGGGCGTGAGCCTCGAGATCGCCGCGGGCGAGCATGTGGCGCTGATCGGGCCGTCCGGCTCCGGGAAGTCCACGATGCTCCACATCGTCGGGTGCCTCGACCGCCCGACGCGCGGGCGTTACCTGTTCGAGGGGCGCGAGGTCGGCTCGCTCTCGGAGGACGAGCGCTCGCAGCTGCGCCGGCACCGGATCGGGTTCGTGTTCCAGTTCTTCCACCTGCTGCCGCGCCTGACCGCGCTCGGCAACGTCGAGCTGCCGATGCTGTTCGCGGGGACGCCGGCCGGCGAGCGCCGGCAGCGCGCCACGGCCGCCCTCGACGCCGTCGGCCTCGCGCCGCGGGCGGCGCACCGTCCCGACCAGCTCTCGGGCGGGGAGCGCCAGCGTGTCGCGATCGCCCGGGCCGTCGTGATGGACCCCGCGGTGCTGCTCGCGGACGAGCCCACCGGCAACCTGGACCGCGCGTCGGCGCTCGAGGTGATGGCGCTCATCGAGGGTATGAACCGCCGCGGGCTGACGCTGGTCGTGGTCACCCACGACCCCGCGATCGCCGAGCGCGCCCGCCGCGTCGTCCGCATGTCCGACGGCGAGATACAGGGGACCGGGGACCGGCCAGGTGGGGGTGGGCGCCGATGACGCGGTTCGAGGAGCGAGCGCGTGACGAGAAGGTCCCTCCCCCTGGAGGGGGGAGGTTAGGTGGGGGTGGATGACGACGACGCTGGTCGATAGAGCGCGAGACTTGCGGCGGAACATGACGGACGCCGAGAGGGCCCTTTGGGGAGCCTTGCGCGCTCGTCAGACGGGCTATCGGTTCCGGCGCCAGGCGCCTGTTGGCCCATTCATCGTGGACTTCGTCTGCCTGGAGCGGCGGCTCGTGATCGAGGTCGACGGCGGGCAGCACGCCGAGCAACCAGCCGATGCCTCGCGGGACACGTTTCTCCGCGATCAGGGGTTCCGCGTCTTCCGGGTCTGGAACAACCAGGTGCTTTCGAACCTCGAGGGTGTGATGAAGATGGTTCTTGCGGCGCTGGGTTCTGACCCTCACCCCGACCCTCTCCCGCACGCGGGAGAGGGAGATGGGACCCTCGTCCCCGCCCCATTCCGGCGAGGGGGAGAGGGAGAACGACCAGGCGCTCGCGGGTCCGATCCCAACCCGACCACTTCGCCCGAGGTCCCTCCCCCTGGAGGGGGGAGGTTAGGTGGGGGTGTTGGACCCGTTGGGGACGAAGGAGGCCGACGCTGCCCTGACCCTCACCCCGACCCTCTCCCGCACGCGGGAGAGGGAGATGGGACCCTCGTCCCCGCCCCATTCCGGCGAGGGGGAGAGGGAGAACGACCAGGCGCTCGCGAGTCCGATCCCAACCCGACCACTTCGCCCGAGGTCCCTCCCCCTGGAGGGGGGAGGCTAGGTGGGGGTGTTGGACCCGTTGGGGACGAAGGAGACCGACGCTGCCCTGACCCTCACCCCGACCCTCTCCCGCACGCGGGAGAGGGAGATGGGACCCTCGTCCCCGCCCCATTCCGGCGAGGGGGAGAGGGAGAACGACCAGGCGCTCGCGGGTCCGATCCCAACCCGACCACTTCGCCCGAGGTCCCTCCCCCTGGAGGGGGGAGGCTAGGTGGGGGTGGACGTCGATGACGTTCGTCGGGACGTCGCGGGAGTTCAGGTGCGGCTGATCGACCTGCTCCGATTCGCCGCGGGGGCGCTGCGCGGGCACCGCCTGCGGACGACGCTGTCGGTCGCCGGGGTGGCGGTCGGCATCGCGGCGGTCGTCACCCTGACGGCGCTCGGCGAGGGCGCCCGGGCGTACGTGGTGGAGCAGTTCGCGGCGCTCGGCAGCAACCTCCTGATCGTTTTGCCGGGCAAGGTCGAGACCACCGGCGCCGCACCGTTCGGCGGGGTGACCCACGACCTCACGCTGGACGACTACCGCGCCATCGCGAGGCTGCCGCGGGTGCGGCGCTCGGCGCCGATGGCGGTGGCCACGGACACCGTGCGCTACCGGGACCGCGGCCGCGACGTCCCGGTTCTCGGCACCACCGCGGACTTCGCCAACGTCCGCCGGCTCGACATGGGCTCCGGCGCGTTCCTGCCCGCGGGCGACCCCGACCAGGGCGGCAGCGAGATCGTGCTCGGCGTCACGGTGGCGGACGAGCTGTTCCGTGGCGAGAACCCGCTCGGCCAGGTCGTGCGCGTGGGGCCGTGGCGCTTCCGGGTCGTCGGCGTGCTCGCGCCCCACGGCCAGTCCCTGTCGTTCAACATCGACGACGTGGTGTTCGTACCGGTGCGAACGGCGATGCGGGTGTTCAACCGGTCCTCGCTGTTCCGCATCCTGGTGGACGTGCGGATGCGCGACGAGCTCGACCTCGCCAAGCGCGACGTCGAGGCGCTCATGCGCGAGCGGCACCGCGCCGACGACGTCACGGTGATCACCCAGGACGCGCTGCTGTCGGCGTTTGGCTCGATCCTCAACGTGCTCACGCTGGCGCTCGTGGGCATCGCCTCGGTGTCGCTGGCGGTCGCCGGCGTGGGGATCATGAACGTGATGCTGGTCTCGGTGACCGAGCGCCGCGCCGAGATCGGCCTGCTCAAGGCGCTGGGCGCTCGCGACCGGCAGGTCCTGGCGGCGTTCCTCGCCGAGGCGGTGCTGCTGGCGCTGATCGGAGGCGTCGCGGGCCTGGCGATCGGCGCCGCCGCGATCCGGGTCTTCGTCGGGATCTACCCGAGCTTCCCGGCCTCGCCTCCGGCCTGGGCGGTCGCGGCGGCGCTCGGGCTCTCGCTGGCCGTGGGCGTGGGGTTCGGCGTGTGGCCGGCGCGGCGCGCGACGCGCCTCGACCCGGTCGCAGCGCTGGCGCGGAGGTGACCCGGATGGAGCGGGCCGACCTCGTCCGCTTCGCGCTCGGCGCCCTCGCCGGCCACCGGCTGCGCTCGGCGCTCTCGGCGCTCGGGGTCGCGATCGGCGTTGCGGCGGTCGTCCTGCTGACCGCGCTCGGCGAGGGGACCCGGCGCTACATCGTCGGCCAGTTCTCCCAGTTCGGCACCAACCTCATGGAGATCAACCCGGGGAAGATCAAGACGTTCGGCTTCCCGGGCGCGTTCGGCGGCACCACCAACAAGCTCACCGTCGACGACGCGATGGCCCTCGAGCGGGTCGCCGGGGTGGAGGCGGTCGTGCCGTTCGCGCTGGGCCAGGCGCGGGTCGAGGCGGCATCGCGCGGGCGCAGCGTGTACGTCTACGGCACGACGCACGACATGCTCGCCGCGTGGCACGTCGGGGTCGCCCAGGGCAGCTTCCTGCCCCCGATGGACCCCCACCGCAAGGGCTCGTTCGTGGTGCTCGGCCCGAAGCTGGCTCGCGAGCTGTTCGGCGACGCCTCGCCGCTCGGGCAGCGCGTGCGGATCGGGAGCTGGGGGTTCCTGGCGATAGGCGTGTTGGAGTCCAAGGGGCAGTTCCTCGGCTTCGACATCGACGACGCCGCGTACATCCCGGTGGCGAGCGCCCTCGACCTGCTCAACCAGAAGGAGCTGGTGGCGATCGACGTGGTCGCGCGCGACGCCGCCGCGGTGGCGGGCGTCGTCTCGCGGGTCAAGTCGGTGCTCACGGCGCGGCACCGCGACAACGAGGACTTCACGGTCACGACGCAGACGGAGATGGTCGACACGTTCGGACGGATCATCGGCATCATCACGGCCGCGGTCACGGCGATCGCCGGGATCTCGCTGTTCGTGGGCGCGATCGGCATCCTCACGATCATGTGGATCTCGGTGCACGAGCGCACCGGCGAGATCGGCCTATTGCGCGCCCTCGGCGTGAGCGCCAAGGCGGTGCAGCAGCTGTTCCTGCTCGAGGCGGCCGCGCTCGCGGTCGCCGGCGGCGTGGCGGGGGTCGCGTTCGGGTTCGCGGTGCAGTGGGTGTTGCACGCGCTCGTCCCCGGGCTGCCGCTCTCGACGCCGCTCGGGGCGGTCGTCGCCGCGCTCGTCATGAGCCTCGCCGTCGGGATCGCCGCCGGCGTGATCCCGGCCCGCCGCGCCGCCGCCCTCGACCCCGTGGACGCCCTGCGCGAGGAGTGAGCTGCAGGGCGCCTGCGATGTATCCGAAACCGCTGTCAGCCCTCGAGCGGGTGACGCCAGCGCAGGCCTGGGAAGCGGCCGAACCCACGGTCGGTGGTGATCCACTCGCTGCCGGTTTCGATCGCGAGCGCGGCGAGAAAGGCGTCCGGAACCAGGTTGCCCTTGGCGCCGGCGGAGCGGCACAGTCTGGTGAAGATCTCCCAGTGACGCGTGCCGGGCGCCAGCAGCACGCAGTTCGGCCGCGAGCGCAGCTCCTCGACGAACGCGAGGGCGGCGCGCATCGGGCTCGGCGGCCGGAACACGCGTGGGTGCGTGACGACTCGCAGGAAGCCGGCGAGGACGGAGTCCGACAGGCCGAACGCCTGCTCGCCGCTCGCGACGTCCTCGAGCCAACGTCTGTACTCGGCATGGCCGGGAGCGTCCTCGCGGTGGGCGTAGACGAGGACGTTGACGTCGAGGAGGATCACCGCGCCTCCATGTGCTCGAGGAGGCCCGCGGTGTCGTCGAGGTCGACGCCGGGCTGCAGACCCTTCCCAGCCACGGTCGTCAGCCGCACGGGCCCGGTTCGCGGCGAGGCCGGTCGCCGTTGCAGGGATTCGCGGAGCGCGTCCTCGATGACGGCCGCCAGCGTCCGGCCGGACTCCGCCGCGACCTTCTTGGCCTGGGTTAGCAGGGCGTCGTCGACCCGGATCGTGGTCCTCATGCATCTAGACATATAGCTTGAGCATCAAGATGTCAAGCTCAAGTCACGTCGGTGGGACCAGGATCAGATACGCCGCCGGATTCAGTCGGGACTACCCGATCTCGGTGGCCTGCAGCCAGTCGAGCAGGCGCTGCAACCCTTCGGAGGCGGCGTCCTCGCTGACCGTGACGGTCCGCGCGCCGCTCTCGTCCTCGACGGTGAGGTGATAGATGAACCGGTCCGGCTTGCCGGTTCGGGCCGTCGGCGCCTCCGGGAACGTCGCGAGGTCGGCGGCGGCCACCAGCCGCCCGAGCTCCGCGGCGCGCTCGGGCGGGAGCGCGGCCCCGTCGACGGTCAGGGCGCGACGGATGTTGGCGATGCCCCCGGAGCGCTCGAGCCTGATCCGCATGGCGAGCCTAGGCGACGCCGACCGTGGCCCAGGCGTCGGCCACGGCCTTGGCGGCCGCGCTGCGGGCGCCGAACAGCTCCTTGGCCGCCGCGGTCGTCAGCGACGCCGCCGCCTTGAAGTCCGAGTCCGGCCGCAGGCGGTCGCGCAGCGTGACGTACCAGATCTGGCCGGCCTTCTCCCAGGCGTTGCCGCCGATCGCGGTGGCGGCGAGGTAGAACGCTCGGTTGGGGATGCCGGAGTTGATGTGGACGCCGCCGTTGTCGTCGGTGGTGTCGACGTAGTGCGCCATGTCCGCGGGCTGCGGGTCCTTGCCGAGGAGCGGGTCGTCGTACGCGGTCCCCGGCGCCGCCATCGAGCGCAACGCCTTGCCGTGGATCGCCGGAGTGAACAGGCCCTCGCCGATGAGCCAGTCGGCCTGGGCCGCCGTCTGCCCGAGCGAGCGCTGCTTGACCAGGGAGCCGAAGACGTCGGAGAACGACTCGTTGAGCGCGCCGGGCTGGTCCGCGTAGGCGAGGTTGGCCTCGTACTGCGTGACGCCGTGGGTCAACTCGTGGCCGATCACGTCGACCGCTTTCGTGAAGCGCTGGAAGAGCTTCCCGTCGCCGTCGCCGTACACCATCTGGCTGCCGTCCCAGAACGCGTTGTCGTAGCCGGTCCGGTAGTGCACGGTGGAGACGAGCGGCATCCCCCGGTCGTCGATCGAGTTGCGCCCGTAGACGTCGTGGTAGAGGTCGTACGTGGCGCCGGCGCCGTCGTACGCCTCGTTGACGGCGATGTCGGTGCCCGGAGGATCGCCCTCGCCGCGGACCAAGACGCCCGGCAACTGGGTGCCGTGCTTGGCGTCGTAGACGGTGCGCTGCTTGCCCGCAGCCGCGATCGAGGTGGCCGTCACGAGGTCGCCGAGGACCTCGCGGCGGCCGCGGATGCGCTCCGACACCGCCAGGGCCTGCAGCGCCCAGCGCCGCTGTGCCCGGCTGCCGCGCTCGACGATCGCGCGCAGTATGTACGGCGGGAGGATGCAGGCAACCGCGTCGAAGTGCCGGGGGCTGTGTCGCGTCCGTGCCATGGTGCGCCTCCGATCGATCCGCTGCGTGCGTGGCCCCCTTCCTACGCCTCGCCGCGTGCCCCGTCAAGCCGCCGGCCTCGATGCCATACACTGGCCGGGTGACCGCTGCAGTTGCCGAAACCGGCCCCCCGCGCAACTGGCTGGCCGCGACCGCGGGGATCGTCGTCCTGGTGCAGCTCCTGGTGGTCAACGTCTGGCCGCGATTCGAGAGCCCCAACGAGCGCGCTCGCGCCTACCAGGCGATCGCGGTGGTCACCCGCGGGAGCCTGGAGATCGGCCAGGAGCTGGCACGCCTGGGCGAAATGGAGGACGTCTCGACGTTCGCGGGGCGGCGATTCCCGAACAAGGCGCCCGGCCTGTTGCCGCTGGTGGTTCCCGGCGCGCTGGTGGCGCACGCGCTTGCTCGCAGCGCGCAGGGCGAGCTCGCGTGGACGCTCGTGCTGGGCCGTTGGCTCGCGGCGTCGCTGCCGTTCGTGCTCACCGTGCTGCTGCTGGCGCGCGCGACGGCCGCGAGGTTCCCCCGCGGCGGGCCGCTCGCGGTGGCGGCGTACGCGCTCGCCACGCCGGCGCTCGCGGCCTCGCTGCTGCTGTTCTCCCACGCGCTCGCCGCCTGCCTGCTGCTGGCCGCGTTCCTGCTGCTGTTCGAGCCGGCGCGGCCGCGGCCCGCGGGGGCGGCGCTGGCCGGCCTCCTGCTGGCGTGGGCCGCGACGTGCGAGTACGCGGTGGCGGTACCCGCGGCGGTGCTGGCCCTCGCGGCGGTCCGCCGCCTCGGCGTGCGCGGCAGCGTCGCCCTGTGCCTGGGTGGAGCCTTGCCTGCGGCGATGCTGGCCTGGTACGACGCGGCGTGCTTCGGCTCGCCGTTCTCGCTCTCCGCCGCCCACGAGGCGTCGGGCACGTTCTCGTTGCTCGCCCGGCACGGGTTGTTCGGCGTCTCGCTGCCGAGCGCCTCGGGGCTCGTGGAGCTGCTGCTGTCGTCGAGCCGCGGGCTGTTCGTCTGGGCGCCGTTCGCTGCGCTCGCGGCGCTCGGCGCGTTCGTGAGGGCCGAGTGGCCGGGCGACGCGGCCGGGCGGTGCGCACTCTGGGCGGCGCCGCTCGCGCTGCTCCTCGCGATGTCGGGATACGCCAACGCGCACGGCGGGTGGTTCCCCGGGCCGCGCTACCTGCTGCCGGTGCTGCCGCTCGCGTTCCTGCTCGCAGCTCGGTGGGCGGAGGTCCTCCTCGCGGACGCCTGGGGGCGGATGCTCGCCGGACTGGGCGTCCTCTGGGGGTGGGCGATGCTGTGGCCGTGCCTGGCGAGTTTCCCGTTTCCGCCGGAGGACGTCCCGCTGCCCGCGCTCACGCTGGCGCCCCGGCTGATCGCCGACGGCATCCACGTGCCCTCGTGGCTCCCCGGCGCCGCGGTCGTGCCGGTCCTCGTCGTTCTCGGACTGGCGGCCGGCGGCGTGCTGCTCCGGGCCGCAGTGGATAGCCGCCACTGGTACGAGCCGGCGCTGGCGGTGGCCTGGCTCGCCGTCGCGCTCGTGGTCGCGGGCCAAACCAGGTTCCCGGCGGCCTGGCAGGCGTCGCTCGAGCGCGCCGTGATCCACGATGTCTACGCCGGCGGGAAGCCGGGGGCGCTCGAGGCGCTCGCGCCGCGGGCCGACTCGGCGCTGCACAGGATGCAGGTGCAGGTCTGGATCGAGCGCCGCGACACCCGCTGAGTGCGCGGCCGGCGTCGGACCTCTCGCTGCGTTGCCCTTCGGCGGCTCGCATGCTCATGTAGCCTACGGCTACACTCCGCTGCGGCCGCCTCGGGCGCCTTGCGATAGGCCCAACGGCGGCCGCGCGGCTACACGCCGTACTGCGAGACCCTGCCTTCGGCCGACCTGTCATTGCGAGGGAGCCGCGCCGAGCGCGGCGACCGCGGCAATCGCGTGGACGACAGGCGACGCGCAGTCGGACGGTTGGGTATGGGATTGCTTCGTCGGTCCTCGCTTCGCTCGGTCCTCCTCGCAATGACAATGACTCGGCAGCAACGCCCTCTGCCGGGCGCCTCGCAATGACACCGAGTGGCACGGCCTGCGCGGCTACGCGCCGTGCTGCGAGACCCTGCATTCGGCCGACCGGTCATTGCGAGGGAGCCGCGCCTGGCGCGGCGACCGCGGCAATCCCCCGACAAGGAAGCGACGCCGGGCCCTCGGGTTGGGTAGGAAATTGCTTCCCCCACGTCGTCGCTCCGCTCCTCCTCGGGGCAGGCTCTGGTCCTCGCTTCGCTCGGTCCTCCTCGCAATGACAGTGACTCGGCAGCAACGCCCGCTGCCCGGCGCCTCGCAATGACAATGACTCGGAAGCAACGCCCGCTGCCCGGCGCCTCGCAATGACTCCGAGTGGCACGGCCTGCGCGGCTGCGCGCCCTGCTGCGGGGCTCTGCTCTCGACGCCTTGCTCCAGTCCTTGCCGGCCCCCGGTCCCCGGACCCCGGACCCCGGACCACGGACCCCGGACCCCGGACCACGTCATTCCCTCCGGCCCCTTCCATCGTGCCGAACCCGGCTGCTAGAGTGGCGCGACGTTGTGCGGCGGTGCAGGCAACTCGCTCGAGGAGGCGTCCTGATGGCCCTTTCGCTCCTGCGCACCAAACCCCTGGGCACGCTCCTGAAGGACACTTCCGGCGACAAGCAGCAGCTGCGCCGCGCGCTGGGGCCCTGGGACCTCACGGCGCTCGGCATCGGCTGCATCATCGGCGTCGGGATCTTCGTCCTCCCCGGGGTCCAGGCCGCGACCCACGCGGGGCCCGGGATCATCCTCTCGTTCGCGATCGCCGCGGCGGCGTGCGCGTGCTCGGCGCTGTGCTACGCGGAGCTGGCGGCGATGATCCCGGTCTCCGGATCGGCGTACACGTACGGCTACGCAACCCTGGGCGAGCTCCCGGCGTGGATCATCGGCTGGGATCTCATCCTCGAATACATGGTGGCGGCCGTGCTGGTCTCGACCGGCTGGTCGGCGTACCTCGTCAACCTGCTCCACCAGGCCGGCCTCGACCTGCCCCACGCCGTCTGCGCCTCGCCCTGGGACAAGGAGCCGGGCGCGTTCAACCTGCCGGCCGTGGTGATCGTCGTGCTGCTCAGCGCCCTGCTCATCCGCGGCATCAAGGAGAGCTCCCGCGTCAACTTCGTGATCGTGGTCGTCAAGCTCGCCGTGATCGCGTTCTTCATCGCGCTCACCGGCCGCCACGTCGACCCCAAGAACTGGACGCCGTTCATGCCGTTCGGCTTCAAGGGCGTCATGACGGCGGCGGCGATCGTGTTCCTGGCGTACGTCGGCTTCGACGCCGTCTCCACCGCGGCGGAGGAGGCGCGCAACCCGCAGCGCGACATGCCGATCGGGATCATGGGGTCGCTCGCCGTGGCGACCGTGCTGTACATGGCGGTGGCCGCGATCATGACGGGCGTGGTGCCGTACACGAAGCTGGGGGTCGCCGACCCGGTCGCGCTCGTGCTCAACGAGCTCGGGATGCGGTGGCCGTCCGCGATCATCAGCGTCGGCGCGATGGGCGGAATCACGAGCGTGCTGCTCGTGCTCCTGCTCGGCCAGCCGCGCATCCTGTTCTCGATGTCGCGCGACGGGCTGCTGCCGCCGTTCCTCGCCAAGGTCCACCCGCGCTTCAAGACGCCGTACCTGACGACGATCGTGACCGGCACGATCGTGGCGGTCGCCGCCGCGTTCACCCCGATCGACGTCTCCTCGGCGCTGTGCTCGATCGGGACGCTGTTCGCGTTCCTGATCGTGTGCGCCGGCGTGATCGTGCTGCGGCGCTCGCGCCCGGAGCTGGAGCGGCCGTTCCGCGTGCCCTTGTTCCCCGTGCTGCCGGCGCTCGGGATCGTGCTCTGCGCGTACCTGATGGTGAGCCTGCCCGGCTCGGCCTGGGTGCGCTTCGTCATCTGGCTCGTCATCGGCCTCGTCATCTACGCAGGGTACGGCTATCGGCGGAGCAAGGTGGCTTGACGGCTGGGGTCCGGGGTCCGGGGACCGGGGTCCGGAGAAGCGCCAACACACCTCACTTCTTGATGCTGAGGGCGACGACGCGGTCGAACGCGCTCGAAAGCACGGTGGTCGTCCGCGTCCCGGCGAAGAGGAGCTCGAGACGCTCGACGTCGCCGGGCCGGATCACGCACAGCACCTTCTCGCGCGCGTCGAAGAAAGCCCGGATCTGCTCGTCCTGCCAGATCACGTCGACCGGGTGCGGGCTCCAGAACGGGTCCGCGCGCCTGTCCATGATGACCACGGGGTTTCCGGTCGCGAAGTAGACGCCGCGCGCGTACAGCTTGCTCGCCACGATCGGCTGTCCGGCGAGGCCCTGTTCGGCGACGACTCGGGTGGTTCCCGCGTCCGTGAAGCCGTCGACGGCAGAGGGCGGGATGGACAGGGCGCCGAGGAGGACGACCCCGAGGAACCCTGCAGCGTTGAGGCCCACGATCGGGTTGGGTCGTCGAAGCAGGAGCAGCACCCCCGAGGCGGCCTGGACCACGCCGAGCGCGGCGACGGCGAGCAGCACCGGCCGCAGTTCCGCGGCGAGAGGCCCTTTCGCCAGGAACGGCACGGCGACGAGGCCCGCCCCGAAGAGGAGGAAGGCGAGGGCCGCCGCAAACGTCCGCCTGCGCATCCCGTCGAGCGTCTCGAGCGAGATCGCGAGCGCGACGGCGATGGCCGGGAACAGGGGCAGGATGTAGCTCGCGAGCTTGGAGTGCGCGATCCCGAACACCGCGTACGTCGCCAGGAACCACGCGGCCAGGAACGTCACGAGCGGCCGGTGCTTCTTCCATCCCGCGCCGAGGTAGGCGAGCAACGGCGTCCACGGGAACATCCCCACCAGGATGACGCCGGGGTAGAACCACTGGTTGTCGAAGTTGGAGTGTTCGGCGCGCAGGATGCGGTGCCAGTTGTCGTGGACGAAGAACTCCCACGTGAACTCGCGGCCGTAGGTGAGCGTGGCGTACGCGTACCAGGGCGCGGCAACGGCCAGGAAGACGAGCCACCAGGGGTGGAGCATGAACGAGGCGAGCACGCTGCGATTGCGTGTAACCAGAAGGAACCCCGCGATCGCCAGCATCTCGATCACGATCCCGACCGGACCCTTGGCGAGCGCCGCGAGCCCGGCGGCGACCGCGAAGAGGTACAGCCACTTCGCCCGGCGTTCTACGAACCACAGGTAGAACCCCCACAGGCTCACGACGAGGAGCGAGGTGAACACCATGTCGGTGAGGAGCGCGATCGACTGGCCCAGGCCGAGCAGGCACGTCGCCTGCAGCAGCGCGGCGAGGGCCGCCGTACGTTCGGCGAGCACACGGCGGCCGAGGAGGTACGTCGCCAGCGCCCCCAGCAGCCCGGCGAGCGCGGGGATCAGGCGGGCCGCCCATGGCGTGACCCCGAACGCACGGAACGACGCCATCAGGAGCCAGTAGGTCAGCGGCGGCTTTTCGAACTGTGGGTGCCCGAACAGCAGCGGGGTCAGCAGGCTGTGGTGGTCGAGCATCTCGCGGGCGGTCTGCGCGTAGAACACCTCGTCCGGGTCCGTGAGCGGGAGGACGTTGAGCCCGGCGAGGATGGTGAGCGCCAGGAGCGCCGCGATGGCGAGGTCGAGGGCGACCGGTCGCGGCCTAGCGCCGGCCGGGCCGGTCTCGAGAGGGGCGGGTCGGGTCGTCGGGTCCGGCGCCATCGGCGAACCGTAGCAAAGGGCCGCAACGATGCCAAGCTCGGTCGCGGCAGTTGGCGTGCCGCCGGATGTGGCGCGCGGACCGTGAGAACGGGAGCCGGAGCGCGATCGCTCCGGCTCCCGCCGAATTCGGACGGCCCGCGGCTACGCGGTAAGGGTGCGCCGCAGGGCGACGACCGCGATCGCGGCCAGCAGCAAGGCCAGCACGAGAACACCCGCCGTCCCGAGCGTCGGGATCGCGGCGGGCGGCGCCCCCTGCACCGTCGTGTTCACCGCGGCGCCCGCGACCGCCGGGGACGTCCCTGCCTGGATCTGGTAGGTGCCGTTCGTGACCGTGCCGGAGGCCGCCGTCACGTGCACGGTGAACGCCACCGTCTGCCCCGTCACACCCGCATTGACCGTGCCGATGTTCCACGTCACGACGCCGGCGGCGAACGTGCCGCCGGCGGTGGCCGAGACGAACGTCGTGCCCGAGGGCACCGTGTCACTGATCACCACGCTCGTCGCGGCGGCGGTGCCGGTGTTGCCGTACGTGATCGTGTACGTGAGGTTGGTGCCGGTGACGACGGTGGCGGGCGCGGCCTTGCCGATCGTCAGGTTGGGCGCGGTGCCTCCTCCGATCGTGGTGAACACCGGCGGCCCGGGGATGGGCGCGACGCCCGTCGCCTGGATCGTGTACCCCGTGTTGTCGACGGAGCCCGAGGTCGCCGTCACGTTCACGGTGAACGACACCGTCTGTCCCGTCACGCCCGCATTGACCGTGCCGATGTTCCACGTCACGACGCCGGCGGCGAACGTACCGCCGCCGGTGGCGGAGACGAACGTGGTGCCGGCCGGCAGCGGGTCGTTGATCACCACGCTGGTGGCGGCGGCGCCGCCGGTGTTGCCGTAGGTGATCGTGTAGGTCAGGTTGCTGCCGGAGGGGACGCTCGCGGGCGCGGTCTTGCTGATGGTGAGCCCCGGCGCCAGGCCGGGCGGAAGGAAGCGAACCGCTCCGGCCCCGCGGCCCCCCGTGATCCCAACGTCGTACGCGGTGGCGCCGACGTTCGTGAACGGGGCCTTGACGAACGGCACCGGACTGCTGCTGTCGCCGCCCGCGAGGATGGCGAGCTGCCCGTCGGCGCTGATGCCGACGTCCTCGATCTGCTGCGCCGACGCGAGCGGGATCTCCTCGAACGCGGACGAGGCGGAGAACGGCGGAGAAATCGCAAAGAGCTTGGCGCCGCCGTAGTCCGCAACGAGCGCCTTGCTCCCGTCGGGCGTCACGGCGATCCCGTCGAAGCTCGCGGCGCCGGCCACGGTGAGAGTCACCGGCGTCGAGGCCGCGGAGAACGGCGCCGAGAAGATACGGATGGAGTTCGTCGACAGGTCGGTGATCAGGAGCGTGTTGCCGTCGGGCGTGATCGCGATCGCGCCGCTGGCGCCGTTGGTGGCCGGAATCGCGAAGGCGACCGACGTGTACGGCGGGTCGAGCACCGCGATGCCGCCCGTGGTGTAGGCGAAGCAACGACCGGCGTTGTTGAAGACGATCGCCTGGGTCTGGTAACCGGCGATGGCCCCCGGAAGGGTGACGGTCGTGATCGTCGAGCTTGCCGTGAACGGCGCGGCAATCACCGCGAGGGTGGTAGTGCCGCCGTTCGCGAGCGCGAAGTTGAGACCCGGCGCCACGGCGATCGAGCCGGTGCCGTCGTAAATCCCGGTCGTCGGGATCACATCCAGCACCGACGCCGTGGAGATCCGGACCACCTCGATCCTCGAGTTGCCGAAGTCGGACAGCAGGGCGTTGTCGCTGCCGTAGTACGCGACCCCCTGGGGCGCCGCGCCCGCCGGCATGCCGGTGACGGTCGTCGCGGTCGGCGTCGGAAGTCCGGTGGCCGGCGTCGGGAAGACGATGGCGAGGTTCCCGCCGCTGACCGTGCCGATGATCGCCTGACCGAACGATGGAATGGAGAACAGCGTGACAGCTGCCGCTAGAGCGGTTACGACCAGTCGCTGACGCATCTTTGGCCCCTCCCCCAGGACCTGAATTGGTTCCGACTGAGACGTTGACTCAACCCAATTTACCGAATCGCTTGAGGCGCCGTCAATCCCCCGCCGGCCCGGCCGGCGGCGCCGGTTGGAGGGCGGGTCAGGAGCCTGCAGGCGCCGAGGTGGGGCCGAGCAGGGCGTGGCCGACAGCTTCCTGCGGCACGAGGACCGTCCGCGGGCCGACGTGGAATCGGGTGCCCCGCCACACGACGCTCGAGTTGAAGAAAGGCGCGATCCAGGCGGCGCCGATCATCAGGTCCTTCGCGAGCGCGAGCGCCGGATACGCCACGAGGCGTCGCCGCACGCCCGCGGCCCGCTCTGACGCCGCGTCGATCGCTGCCTTGAGCGCGAGCACCGCGGCGAGACAGGCGAGGCTCGAGCGCGAGTGCAGGGCGAGCGCGCCGCAGGCCGCGATGAACACCGGGTTGAGGAGCACCTCGGCGGCGTAGCCGGCGGGGTTCATCCGGCGGCGGATCGTGGCCCAGCGAACGTGGCGCGACAGGAACGCACGCACGGAGAGCGGTCCGATGACGTTCTCGACGGGCCGGCCGGCGACGCCCACCCGCAGCCCGAGTGCGGCGACCTCCTCGCCACACACCTGGTCCTCGGCGAGGAAGCGGCCGAGGAAGGCGAAGCCGCCGAGCGCCGCGAGCGTGGATCGGCGGAGGATCATCGACTTGCCAACGACGCACACGCCTCGGAGCACGCCGTGGAGCGCGGCGACGCCGCCCATCACGAAGGTGTTGAGCTGCAGCCCCTCGCAGGCGCCGCCGAGGCCGGTCCCGCCCACGCCCCGGAACGGCGAGGACACGAGGCCGACGCCCGGTTGCTCGAGGCGCGCGACCAGGTCGCTCAGGGTCCCGGGCGCCACCCGCGTGTTGCTGTCGGAGATCCAGACGACCTCGTGCCGCGCGTGGCGCGCGAGGTTGGCGAGGTTGTTGACCTTGGGGTTGACGCCGACGGCGCGCCGGTCGGCGATCAGCCGGCAGGGTACGTCCGGATGCGCGGCCGCCACCCGTCGCGCGACCTCGAGGGCCGGATCGTCAGGACGGTCCACCCCGAGCAGGACCTCATAGCCCGGGTAGTCGAGGCGGAAGAAGCTGGTGAGGTTCGCCTCCAGCCCGGGGTCGGCGCCCTTCATCGGCTTGAGAATGCTCACGGGCGGCCAACGGTCCGGCGCCGGCGGCGTCGGCGTCCGCAGCAGCTTTGCCTGTGCAAGCGCCATCACCGCCAGCAGCAACAGCCCAGGGGCCACCAGTGCGACCAGCGCGGCGGTGCTCATGGGGCGAGGTTGCGCGGTCGGGGTGAAGGTCCCGCGAAGGCCGCGTGGAGCGTTCATGCAGTGATACGCTCCGCGACCGCGAAGGCGCCATGACGAGTACGCCCCACACACCGCCCGGAGACGTGGCGCTGGTCGCCGTCGACATGGGGTACGGCCATCTGCGGGCGGCGCACGCGCTCGCACCGGCGCTCGGCGTGCCGGTGCTCGAGCTCGATCGGCCGCCGCTGGCTTCGGCCGGCGAGCAACGGCGCTGGCGCCGGGCGCGGGCGGCCTACGAGGCACTCTCGCGCTCGTCCCAGGCGCCGGTCGTGGGGCGGCCGTTGCGCAGTCTCCTCGACGGGCTCACGTCCATCCCCCAGCTCTACCCGGTCCGCGACCAGTCGGCGCCGACCATGGCCGTACGGATGCTCGAGGCGATGGCCCGCCGTGGGTTCGGCCGCGGACTGGTCGATCGCCTTCACGACCGTGACGCGACGCTCGTCACCACGTTCTATGCGCCGGCCGTGATCGCCGACCTGTTCGGGCACCGGCGGATCGTCTGCGTGGTGACCGACGCCGACATCAACCGGGTCTGGGTGTCGCGCCGGCCTGCACGCTCGACGGTCCACTACTGCGTGCCCTCCGAGCGCGCGCTGCGGCGGCTGCGCGCATTCGGGGTGTCCAGGGAGCGCATCCATCTGACCGGTTTCCCGCTGCCCGCCGAGCTTTCCGGAGGGTCCGACCTGGCCACGCTGCGGGCGAACCTCGCCGCTCGCCTCGTGCGGCTCGACCGCAAGGGGACGTTCCGCGGACAGGCGCGCCAGGAGCTCGAGCACTTCCTCGGGCCGCTCCCCGCCGCCGAGAACGGGGTTCCGCCGCTGCTCACGTTCGCGGTCGGGGGCGCAGGCGCCCAACTGGGCATCGCGCGCAGGTTCCTGCCGTCGCTGCGACGGCCGCTCGAGCAGGGCCTATTGCGTCTCGCGCTGGTGGCCGGCCTGCGACCCGACGCGGCGAGGCGATTCGAGCGCTGGGTCGGCGAGGCGGGCCTCGGGGGCCTGCTCGGCGCGGGCGTCGAGGTCCTGTGCGAGCCGGACTTCCCGGCCTACTTCAGGCGGTTCAACGCGCTCCTGGCGCGCACGGACATCCTGTGGACCAAGCCCAGCGAGATGTCGTTCTACGGCGCGCTCGGGATCCCGCTGATCTTCTCGTGGCCCGTCGGGGTCCACGAGCGGGTCAACCGCAGGTGGGCGCTCCAGCGGGGCGCCGGTTTCAAGCAGGACGCCCCTGAGATCGCCTGGGAGTGGCTGCGGGAATGGCTGGACGACGGCACGCTCGCGGGCGCGGCCTGGGCGGGGTACCTCCGTCTCCCGAAGTTCGGCACGACCCAGATCGCCGAGGTGGTGGCCTCGGTTTCCGCGGGGTAGCCGCGCCCGCGAGGAGGAAGGGGATCGCCGGTCTACGCGGCGTCGAGCAGCATCGTCCCGTCGAGGTGCCCGAACGCCGATAGCGAGGCGAGCGCGATGCGGGCCATCTCGAGCTGGCCGAGGAAGTGGCGGCGCACGACCCATGGGGAGAGCACGAACGCCAGCACCCCGAGACTGCGCATGCGGGCGCGGCGCAGCGGCGACGCCATGCGGCGGCAGTTGAGGTCGATCGTGTGGCGGCGGCCGGCCAGGTAGTTGTGGAGCAGGAAGTCCCGCCGCGTCGAGTGGTGCCCGACGATGCGGCTCGTGCGCGCCAGGATGCCCGCGAAGAACCCCGCCAGGCTCTCGCAAGGGACCGCCGTGTACACCGAGCCGATGTTCCCGGTGTGGGTGTCGCTGCCGCCCTGCATCGCCTTGCCCTGGCTCACGGCCAGCTCCTCTGCGAGCACGTTGAGCACCTGCATGCGGCCGCCGTTGCGCACCTCGATCACCGGCACCTCGGCGACGAGCCGCATGAACTCCTCCTCCTCGATCGTGGAGAGGTTCTCGCGGTAGAACGGGTGGTTCCACACGTAGAAGAGCCCCTGCTGCCGGCAGTACTCGGCGACCGCGAACGCGTCGCCGCGCCTGCGCTGCAGCTCGTCGTGCTGGGCGGGGTCGTGCCGGTACACGTTGATGTGGACCGTGAGCTTGCTCACCGGCAACTCCGTGGACACCTCCTCGCCGACGATGAAATCGCTCACGCCGCGATGGCGCGCGAGGAAGTCGAGGCACCCGTCGATCGTGTCATGGTCGGTGATCGTGACGAAGTCCATCCCGCGCGCCTTGGCGCGCTCGTACAGCTCGTCCGGCGTCTCCTCAGGTGAGAACGTGACGTCCCGCAGGCCGGGCACGGGCTCGACCGAGAAGCAGGAGTGCACGTGCATGTCCATGTTCATGTACTGCATGGTCCCTCCCGGAGCAAGCACGGCGAGGCGCCGGTGGCTCGCTCCCCGAGCGAGAGCGTCTGCGCCGCGGGTGAAGCCCCGGCTTCCGAGGGGTGAAGGCGCGATGAAGCGGGTAGGGCTCCTCTGGGAAACTGCGCCGGTCGCCCCCGCCCGGTTCCGGGAGACGTGCGACGACGTCGCCCGGTCGGTCGCTAGCGCGCGAAGCGCAGCGCGGTCTTGCTCTCGTCGAGCGTGATGCGCTGCGGCAGATGGCGGCCGGCGAACCAGACGATGCGCTGGGACGCCAACGCGGCCACGAGCTTGTCGGCGGCTTCTTGGCGGCGTGCCGGGGTCGTGGCATCCTCGACCTGTCCCCACGAAGATGCGCCGGGCGCGAGCGCGGTGCCGTCCAGTGACCAGATGACGAGCGGGACGTGGATCGCGGCGAGGTACGCTCGCACCGCGTTCACGGTCATCGTGACGTTCAGCGGTTCCGAACCGCCGGCGAGAACGAGCACGACCGCCCGCCGATGGTTAGATCCGGCGGCCTCGGCGCCGGCGATCGAGACCGCGTTGTCCACCGCCCCGGCCTCCATCGGTCCCGGTTTCGCAGCCAGGATGCGGAACTGCGCCGCTCGCCCCAGGAGGGCGAGCCGCATCGGCTGCGACGCTCGAAACAGGTCTTGCACGCCCGCCTCGGTCGTTGCCGGCTCCGGCGCGGTGCTCATCACCGAGAAGACATCCTCATCCGGACCGGACGCTCCTGGGTCGCCGAGCCTCCAGGGCGAGAGCGCGAACTCGACCGACGCGGCGTGCACGACGACGACCTCGGCGCGGCCCATCTCCACGCCGACAGGCTGCGCCGGGGCGCCGTCGACCGCGAACGCGGCCTCGAGCGCGGCGAGCGAGACCTGCGCGAGCCCGGGCGGCACGACCACGGCAACGCTCGTGAGCTCGGTCTCGGCGCGGTCCGCGACGTCGCCGCCGAAGGCGAGATCGGCGCGTCCCGTCAGCGTGCGCCCGAACGTCACCTCGGCGCTCACGAGGTGCGGCCGCGTGAGGTCCAGGGGCGGCAGCGGCACGCGCTGGCGGTCGGCCACGGGCAACGGCGCACCGTCGAGCGTGACGGTCACCGCTCGTGGCTCCGTTCCCCGCGCGGCGTGCCATGCCAGCCGGACGGCGTCGGGCCTGCCGGAAAGGGCATCGCGCTCGAGCATCGCGGCGACCTTGATCCGTTCCCGGCCGAGGTTGATCCACTGCGTCACACGTCCGGCCTCGCGACCCGCCGCGTCGCGCCCGACCGCGGTCAGCTCGTGGGGCATCGGGCCGGATCCCAGGTCACAGTCGATCGCCCACGGCGGGCCGTGCACCACACCGACCGCCGACCCGTCCAAGCGCAGCTCCACTGCGGCCACCGGCGGCTCGACCATCAGCCGGATCGGCACCGTGCCGAATATAATCCCCAGAAGCAGCGTCTCGAACGCGACCATGCTTTGGCCTGCCGACGAGCCTAGCAAGACTCGCGCCAGTGGTGCGTCGGCGTGAGCTTCTAATTCGAGCCTCCGGGTGCTCACCGTTCGCGTCACGGAACGTGGCGGAGCGAGCATCGAGGTCGCATCTCCGTGTGCGTCCCATGCAGTCGTCTTTTGTTTCATTTAGTGGACGCCGAGTCCTGCAATCCGGACACGCCCGGCTTGACAGTCTCAGCATCGAACGCGCATCGTTGGTACGGTCGATGCACACCATTGCGACAGAGGATCCGCTCATGCAATCAGTGTCTGTGCTTGCGAGCCTCGCCGCGTTCGCCGCGGTCCTGATCGGCGCCCCGCCCGGTTTCGCGCAGCAATCCTCGCCTGAGACCAGGCCGGTGACCGAGGCCGTGCGGGTCAACGTCGTCAACGTCGACGTGTTCGTCACCGGCCGGCACGACACGCCCGTCCTCGACCTGCGCCCTGACGAGTTCGAGCTGAGGGAGGATGGCCGGGTTGTCGCGCTCACCAACTTCCTCGGGCCCGCGGCCGCTCCCGCCGCGAGCGTCGCCGGCCCGGGCGCGCCGGCCGGGTCTGGGGCCGCCCCGCTCTCGGAGGAGGAACCGCAGCACACGTTTGTCGTGTTGGTCGACAGGCTCAACCTGTCGGTTCTGACCCGGCATCTCGTGCTGGCGCGACTGGAGGGGTTCGTCGCCGAGAGGATGCGCCGCGGCGACCGTGTCCTGGTTCTGGGATTCGACCGCTCCCTCCGGCACGAGACGCCGCTCACCGACGACGCGGTTCTCGTCGCGAGCGCGCTGCGCAAGGTGCAGCGTGAGGTCGGCGAGGATGAGATCAGCCGCGGCCGGCGCGACCATCTCGCCGCCGATTCGGGGGGACCGGGGCCCGGCGGACGCCCGTTCGGCAGGTCTCCGGGGACGCCGACCGGTGCAGACCCGGCGATGGCGCCCGAGGAGAGGGACTACCTCGAGCGGTCGCTGCGCGTGGCGCTCGGGCGCGTGTTCGATTCGCTCTCGGGGATGCCTGGACGCAAGACTTTGCTCTACGTCGGCGAGGGGCTGCCGGACGTAGGGGCAAGCTCGTGGTTGCGGGGTGAGCTCCGCGAGATCGAAGCGGTGAGGACGCGGGCCGACACCCGCGATCTGACGAGGCGGGCGAACGCGGGGCTGGTCACGGTCTTCGCCATCAACGTCGGGGGAGCCACGGGTCTCCAGAATTACTCACTGGAGATGCTGACCGGAGGCACGGGCGGGCAGCGGCTCTTCAACCCCGACATGCTGGAGAGGATGGAGGCCCGTCTCGAGACGGCGTACTCGCTCGGGTACGCCCCGGCGCACTTCGGCGACGGCGCCTACCACCGGCTCTCGGTGAGGGTCCATCGGGCCGGCGTCCGGGCGCGCTGCCGGGAGGGGTACCTGGACAAGACGGTCGAACAGCGGCAGGCGGACCGGACGACGGCCGCGCTCCTTTCGGGAGGAAACGCGAACCCGCTGCGCGCCCGCGTCGGGCTCGGCGTCGCGGTGCCTCAGGGGGAGGCGGCCGCGATGGTGCCGCTGACGGTGCGTATCCCCGCGACGAGCCTCGTGTTGCTTCCCCGCGGCGCCGGCTATGAGGGCGCGGTCTCGCTCACGATCGTGGTCGCCGGGTCCGACGGCACCCCCTCGTACGCGCATCGCGAGGTTTTCCCGGTTAGAGTGCCCGCGGGAGATGTCGCGGGGTTCCTCGAGCAGGACACGAGCTTCACCTTTTCCCTGCTCGTGCGACCCGGCGACACCAGCCTGTCGATCACCGCTCGGGACGAGATCGCGCAGACGGAATCGGTGGTGGTGACGAAATTCGTAGCATCACCAGGCAAGGCCTGACCGCGCCGACCGGAGGGATTGGGAGACGCCAGTGCGAATGAGGGACAGCATCATGACCGTCGCCGCCTTGGCGGCGTTCGCCGGCACCACCGTGATCGCCGCGCAGCAGCCGCCGACCCCGGCCAAACCGGTGACCGAGGCCGTGCGGGTCAACGTCGTCAATGTCGAGGTGTTCGTCACCGGACGGGATGGTCGCCCGGTGTTCGACCTCGGGCCGGAGGAGTTCGAGCTGCGCGAGGATGGCGCAATCGTGCCGTTGACCAACTTCCTCGCGCCGGCGCCGCTTGCCGCGGCACCCGGTGCCGTTGCGCGTCCGGCGCAGGCGGCGCAGGAAGCCGCTGAACCCGCGAGCGAGGAGGACCGGCGCACGCTCGTGGTGTTCGTGGACGACATCAACCTCACGCCGCGCAGCCGCAAGCCGGTGCTCGCGAAGCTCCGCGGCTTCCTTGCCGATCGGACGGCCGAGGGCTACCGGGTTGTGGTGCTGAGCTACAACCGGTCGCTGCAGCAGTACACGCCGTTGACCACCGACCCGAAGGTGCTCGCCGCGGCGCTCGACAAGCTCGAGCACACCGCCTTCCAGGGCATCATGAACAAGGCCCAGCGGGACGGGATCCTGCGCGACATGGGCCGGCCGCTGGCCCACGAGAGCAGTGAGACGGGCGACCTCGACCGGCAGATGCTCGCGACGCAGGCGCGGAATTTCGCGCTCGAGCAGGAGCAGCTGAACCGGGACCTGCTGGGCGTGCTCGTCAAGATCGTGGACTCGCTCGCCGGCGTACCCGGGCGGAAGACGGTGCTGTACGTCAGCGACGGCGTCCCGCTCGAACCGGGGGCGGACGTTCTGGGCGAGGCCGAGGCCCTCCCGCAGGGCGGTAGCGAGCCTCGCGATGCGACGGGGTCGATGACGTTGCGGGCCCTGCTGCGCGAGGTGGAGCGGCGGGCCAACGCGAGCCGGATCACCTTCTACACGATCAACGGCGGCGTCTCCTCGGGTCGCGACGTCTCGGCGGAGATCGCGGTCGGCACGACCACGGACGTCGACACGGCCGACGCCTTCAGCCGCGACCCGTCGCTGTCCCAGCTCGCGGCCGGCACGGGCGGGCTGAAGCTGCCCAACGCCGACGCCCTGCCGGCGATGGTGGCCGACCTCGAGGCGTCGTACTCGCTGGGCTACTCGCCGAGCCACTTCGGCGACGGGAAGTACCACCGGCTTTCGGTGAAGGTGAAACGCGCCGGCGTCTCGGTGCGCTGTCGCGAGGGGTACTTCGACAAGACCCCGGAGCAGCGGCTCAAGCCGACGTCACGAGCGCGGCACTGTTCGCCGGCGGCAACTCCAACCCGCTCGAGGCGAGGGTGAAGCTCGGCAGCCCGGAGAAGCAAGGCCGCAACAAGGTCCTGCTGCCGCTGACGCTGTTCGTCCCCGCCGGCCGCCTCGTGTTGCTGGAGAACGGGGCGACGCAGGAGGGCCAGGTCTCGGTGACGATCGCGGCCGCCAAGGCCGGCGGCCGCCGGTCCGAGGTCGCCCATAAGACGTTCCCGATCCGCGTGCCTACGCACGACGTGATCGCGTTCCTGCAACAGGACGTGTCGTTCGAGTTCTCGCTGCTGATCGAGCCCGGCGGGGGCACGATCGCAGTGACGGCGCGCGACGAGGTGGCGCAGGTCGAATCGGTGGTGGTCAGCGAGGTCGCCCCGGCGCCGCCGAAGAGCTGACCACGGCCCGAGGCACGAGGCTGCGACCCGCGGACTGGACCGGCCGCGTATACTGGCGCCGTGAGTACGGGTACGCTGTTCTCGAAACGGACGTTCGCGGAGTTCAACCTTCCCCCCAGGTGCAGCAAGGCCTCGACGATAACTCGTTCACCCAGTGCACGCTGGTGCAGGCCGAGGTGTTGCCGCTGACGCTCGTCGGTCGCGACGTGGCGGCGCAGGCCCAGACGGGAACCGGCAAGACCGCCGCCTACCTCGTCACGATCTTCACCAGGCTGCTGGCGAAGCCGGCCCCGGAACCGCGGGTGCCGCGCGCGCTGATCATCGCGCCGACGCGCGAGCTCGTGGTCCAGGTCGCCAGCGACGCCGAGAACCTGGGGCGCCACACCGGCCTCGTCACCGAGGCGGTGTTCGGCGGGATGGACTACCGCGAGCAGCGCGAGGAGCTGCGGGCCGGCGTCGACCTGCTGGTCGGGACGCCGGGACGCCTGCTCGACTACCTCCGCCAGGGCGTCACCTCGCTCCGGCACGTCGAGGTGTTCGTGGTGGACGAGGCGGACCGCATGTTCGACATGGGGTTCGTCGACGACCTGCGCGAGATCACCCGGCGGCTCCCGCCGCCGAGCCGGCGCCAGACGATGTTCTACACGGCGACGCTCTCGCCGCGGGTGCTCGCGCTCGGCTACAACGAGATGCGCAACCCCGCCGAGATCGTCGTCAACCCGGAGGAGATCACCCCGGACCGGCTCGAGCAGGCGCTCTACCACGTCGGCGGGCGCGAGAAGTTCTCGCTGCTGCTGGGCCTGCTCGCGCGCGAGGGTTGCGACCGGACGATGATCTTCGTCAACACCCGCGAGGAGGCGCGCCGCCTCGTCGAGCGCCTCGAGCGCCACGGCTACGACGCGCGCGGGCTCACCGGCTCGGTGATCCAGCGGCGCCGGCTCAGTGTCCTCAACGACTTCAAGGACGGGCACCTGCCGATCCTCGTGGCGACCGACGTCGCGTCGCGCGGGCTGCACATCGAGGGCGTCTCCCACGTCATCAACTACGACCTGCCGCAGGACCCGGAGGACTACATCCACAGGGTCGGCCGCACCGCGCGCGTTGGCGCCGAGGGGAAGGCGATCTCGCTCGCCTGCGAGAACTTCGTCTACTCGCTGCCCTCGATCGAAAAGCTCCTCGGCGCGACGATCCCGGTCAAGTTCGCCGAGGACTCGCTGTTCGTCAAGGTGCAGCCGCGGCCGCGCGCGCAGGTCCACCCCCACCACGGTCCGGCCCCCGCCCCGGTACCCACGCCGGACGCGGCGCAGGCGCCGTCGGGGAAGAGCCGGCGACGTCGTCGCCGCCGCAAGCGGCCTGGCGACGGTGACGCACCGCCCGTCACGCCGGCCGCCTCGAGCTAGCGACCCGCGCCGGGTCGTCCGCCCGACGCCCCGAGGTCTTGGGCACGGATCCTGCGCGTTCGGTGAGGTCGGCCCCTAACGCCGGTGCGGGCCGCGCAGCAGGCGGGCCGGGAGCGTGACGACCGCCCAGATCACCTCGAGCACGCCGCCGACCGCGATCCCGATGATCCGGAACGGGAGCAGCAGGAGCCAGACCACCGGGTAGAGGATGAGCGCCAGCAGGGCCAGCGGCCAGCACAGCACGAGCAGGATGAGCCACAGCAGGAACCTCACCATCCGGCACCCCTTCGCGTCACGGCCCACGATACGTCGGAGACCGGCCCGAGTTGCAGGTGCGGCGGCTCTCCGGGTTCTGTCAGGGTCTGGCGACCGGCAGGACCAAGAGCGGTTTCTCGCCGGGCGCCGCGCCGATGACCGTCGCGAGGGTGGCGTCGTCGAACTCGACGGCCTCCGCGGAGCCCAGGCCGAGCGCGACGGCCTCGAGCTCGAGGTTCTGTGCGGCGGCGCCGGCCTCGAGCGCGACGTAGCGCGGCGCACGCCCCGCGAACCGCGCCGAGCTGCGCGACTCGACGCCGACGATCACGAAGATGGCGGCCGCGTCCGCCATCTGCGCGATGCGGCATACGGTGGCGACCTTGGACCGGCGATCGCCCTCCATGGTCCGCACGGCGTCGTGCCACGCGGTTCGGTAGCGGTACACGCCGGCGGGCAGGCCGGTCACGGACCCAGCGACGACCAGGACTTCGAGCGGGTACGTGGCCCCCGCGGACGGCGCCGCCCGGCGCCCGTGCTCGCTCGTCTGGCCCTGCGCCGCCCACAGCAGCTGGCCGACCTCGGCGAGCGTGAGCGGAGTCTTCGAGGCCCTCGACATCGGGTGACGCGCCGACAGCGCGGCCTCGATGGAGGTGTCGCTGGCGGCCCGCGGCGGGGGCAGCCGGACGACGGTCGGCGGGATCGCGCTCTGGGCCGGCTGCGGCGTGGGCGATTGCGCCAGGGCGGTCGAGAAGCCGCCCAGCGCGAAGCCGGCAAGAGCGACCGCGGGGAACTTCCGAACGGCGGACGACCGGAGCATCGGCGTTGCCTCCTGAGGGTTTCGAGTGTACCGGATTGCGGGTCGTTCCGGGCGTACACTCTTAGAACGACTATGGGCGAGGAGGGTCATCCAATGCTATCCGATCGGAGCAGGCTCGTGGTGGTCGCCGCAACGGTTGCGGTGCTGGCGCTCGTTGCCGGCTCATGCGCGTCCATGACCAAGAACGAGGAGTGGACGGGGCATAAGATCGACGAGGTGATCGCAAAGTACGGCAAACCCTCGAGCGTGCTCCCGGGTGAGAACGGTCAGAAGACGTACACGTGGACCCTGCACCGTTCCGTGCCGGTCCAGACCCAGACGTTCAACTCGCAGGGCGCCCCCATGTCGGGAACCACGTACCGGGACAGCGTCCGCACCAAGACCTTCTCCGTCGACGCATCCGGGGTCATCACCAGCTGGAACGACAGCCAGACGCACCAGTCGATGTGAGGCCGTCCGTTTCGCCGGGGCCGGTCGCGATAGAATCGCGTGCGCAGCTGGGGCGCGAGAGGGACGGTATGAGCGATCGGTTGATCGGAGCGTGGGAGAGGCCGTTCTGCGGCGGCCTGCGGGCCGCCGACGTCGGGCGGCGGGTCGAGCTGGTCGGTTGGGTGCGCCGCCGCCGCAACTTCGGCGGGATCGTGTTCGTGGACCTGCGCGACCGCGAGGGTTGGGTGCAGGTGCTCCTGCGCGACGAGCTCCGCGAGGCCGGGGAGAAGCTCTCGCAGGAGGACGTCGTGCGCATCGTCGGCGCCGTCGCCGCGCGCTCGGCCGAGACCGTCAATCCCGAGATGGCGACCGGCGAGGTCGAGGTGCTCGGCGAGTCGGTGGAGCTGCTCACGGCGGCCGAGACGCCGCCGTTCGTCGTCGAGGACCGCGTCAACGCCTCCGAGGAGCTGCGTCTCCGCTACCGCTACCTCGACCTGCGCCGCCCCGAGATGATGGCGACGCTCGTACTGCGCGACCGGATCACCTTCGCGGTCCGCGAGTACTTCCACGGGATGGGATTCGTGGAGGTCGAGACGCCGATCCTGACGCGCTCGACCCCCGAGGGGGCGCGCGACTTCCTCGTGCCTTCGCGCCTGGCGCCCGGATCGTTCTACGCGCTGCCGCAGTCGCCGCAGCTGTTCAAGCAGCTGCTGCAGGTCGCCGGCCTCGGGCGCTACGTGCAGATCGCGCGCTGCTTCCGCGACGAGGCGTTGCGCGCCGATCGCCAGCTCGAGTTCACGCAGGTGGACATCGAGGCCTCGTTCGTCGAGGAGGAGGACGTCTACGAGCTGATCGAGGGGCTCTTCGCGAAGATCTTCCCGATCGTGGGGATCGCGCCGCCGGCCCGCTTCCCCCGCCTCTCCTGGTCCGAGTCCATGGATCGCTTCGGCAGCGACAAGCCCGACATTCGCTTCGGGATGGAGCTCGTGGAGCTGGGCGAGGTCGCGGCGGCGTGCGCGTTCGAGCCGCTCCGCAGCGCGGCCGCGACGGGGCGCGTGAAGGGGCTCGTCGTTCCGGGCGGCGCGTCGTTCTCACGGAAGCAGCTCGACGAGCTGTCCGAGCTCGTGAAGCCCTTCGGCGCCCCCGGTGCGCTGTGGTTCCGGCGTACGGCCGACGGGTACGGCTCTCCGGCGAAGAAGGCGCTCGGCGACGACGGGATCGCGGCGTTCCTCGCGGCGGCGAGGGCGGGCGAAGGTGACCTGGTGGTCGTCGTCGGCGGAGCCCCAAAGGTCGTGGCCGCGGCGTTGGGCGCGCTGCGGGTCGAGCTCGGCCGCCGTCTCGGCCTCGTCAAACCGGGCAGCCATGCGTTCCTCTGGGTGACCGACTTCCCGCTGCTCGAGTGGGACGAGGAGACGCAGCGCTACTACGCGTCCCACCACCCGTTCACGGCGCCGCGACCCGAGGACGTGGACCGGCTCGAGACCGACCCCGGCTCGGTGCGGGCGCGCGCCTACGACGTCGTGATGGACGGCGTGGAGTTCGGCGGAGGCTCGATCCGCATCCACGATTCCGCCCTCCAGCGGCGCGCGTTCGCGGTGCTCGGGATCGACGAGGCCCAGGCCAAGCACAGGTTCGGCTTCCTCCTCGACGCGTTCCGCTACGGCGCGCCGCCGCACGGCGGCCTCGCGCTCGGCCTCGACCGCCTCGTCATGCTCATGGCGGGGCGCGACTCGATCCGCGACGTGATCGCGTTTCCGAAGACCACGGCGGGCAACTGCCTCCTCACCGACGCTCCCAACACGGTCGACGAGGCGCAGCTCGAGGAGCTCCGGATCCAGGTCCGTGCGCCGCGCCCGGCGCCCGACCAAGAGTGAGATGCGGGCGCAACTCGCTTGTCGCGGGTGCGTACGCTAGTCTGAACGGGCTGGACCCGGACGGTTTCGAACCGAGCCCGGACGGAAGGATCGCCTGCGCATGCACGTCTCAAGAACTGCGGGCGCGACGCTCGCAGCGCTGACCTTCGGAATCGTGGTCCCGATGGCCCTGGGTCAGTCCCCCTCAACGGAGCCGGTGCCCGCCCCGCGCGCCGCCGACGTCGTCGTGCTCGCCGTGTCCGTGGCCGATGCGGCGGGCGCGCCGGTCCCGGGGCTGCGGGCCGGCGACTTCGAGCTCGCCGAGGACGGCGCCCGGGTGGCGATCACCGGCGTCCTCGAGCCGAGACGGGCCCGCCGCGGCCACGCCGTCGCGGGCGACCTCCGCGAGCCGGGCATCCTCGTCGTGGTGTTCGTCGACACGGACGCGCCGCCTCCGGCGCACCCCGGGCCGGACGTGCTCGCGGGCGATCCGCCCTGGGGCGCCGGGGCGCGCGTGTTGGTCGCCTCGGGCGGGGACCTCGTTACGGTCCGCCAGCCGTTCACCGACGACCCCCAGAAGGTCGTGCAGGCGCTCAGGGCGGTGGAGGCCGGCACCGTCCCCGCGGACGGCGGGGAGCGCGCGGTCGCTCAGGCCGCCGCGCCGCCCGCCGACCTGGCGTCGCTCCTGGATTCGCTCGGCGGCTTGCCCGGACGCAAGGGGCTCCTGTACGTCCGGCGCGCCCTCGCGGACAGGCCTGGCGGTGCCGGCTCCTCCGGGGCCGCCGAGATCGTTAAGTCGCTCGCCGACCGTGCCAACGCCGCAGGCGTCACGCTCTACTGGCTCGATGCGGCCGGCGCTGCCGGGCCCGGGGGCGCCGCCGCCGGGCGCGTCGGGGGCGAACCGGCGCCGCTGCACGCGCTCCTGGCCTCGACCGGCGGGGTCGCGGTCGAGTCCTCGGCCGGGGTTGCCGACGCCATCGCGCGTGTCGTTCGTGACCTCGAGGGCGCATATTCGCTGAGCTTCGCGGCGCCGTCGCAGGGGGACGGCGCGATGCACCGGCTCAGCGTGAAGGTGAGGCGCGGCGGAGCCTCGGCGCGGTCGCGAGCTGCGTTTCGCGACCTCAACGACGACGAGAGGATGAGCGACCGTACCCTTGCGGCCCTGCTCTTCGGCGTCGCGGACAACCCGCTCGCCATCCAGCTGTCGACCACCACCGAGCCGAACCCCAAGGAGGGGACGCAGCTCGTGACGGTCCTGGTGTCGATCCCGCTCGGCAACCTGGCGTTCGCACCGAGGACCGTGTCGCACGAGTGCAACCTGGCGCTCTGGCTCGCCGCGCGGGACGGAGACGGGCACGTGACCCGGGCGTCCAAGACGAGGTTCCCGGTGAGCGTGCCGAACGACCGGCTGTTGTCGGCGCTGACGCAGACCGCAGGCTACGCGTTCAGGGTGCCGTTCAAGGCCGGCGCCGGGACGTTCGCCGTGACCGTCCGGGACGAGATCGCATCACAAGCGGCGACCGAGCTGACGTCACTGGCTCCGGTCGCGAACCCGAAGCCTGAGGTGACACCATGAGAAACGCCCACGGCGCCGTTGCCGCCGCATCGCTCCTCCTCGCGCTCCTTCCCGGCGCCTCGTCCGGGCAGACGGAGCCGAGCCCGCCCGCCGCGGCGGCGCCCGCACCGCCCGTGGTCGAGATCACCCCGCGCCAGGGGTTGCCGGGCCGCGACGTCGCGTTGCTGGTGTCGGGCCAGCCGGGCGGCCCGATCGCCGTCTCTGGACTGGTGTTTCCCGCCGCCAGCGCCCGCGACCCGCACCGCATCCCCTGGGTGCTCGACATCCCGGGGCCGACGCTGGTCGCGCTGGCCGAGGGCAGCGCCGTAGACGTCGAGCTCGCGGTCTACGCCCAGCGCAAGGACGGCGAGATCGTCGGGCACCAGGCCGTCACGATCCACGTCGCCGCACTGCCCGCCGCCTGGAAGGCGGACGGGGGGCTGAAGCTGCTCGGCTACGTGGAGGTCTCGAAGCCCGCGGCCGTGCTCCGAGTCCTTGTCCGCGAGCCTTCGTCGGGCGCGTTCGGGAACTGGGAGCTCCCGGTGCCGGCGCGGGCGGGCGAGACGTCCCGGTTCGTCGACTTCGGGAACTCGTCCCCGTCGCCGGGGGGCAGCGAGGAGGATTCCGGCAGCGCCGAGCAGAGGGATTCCTTCTTCCAGGGGATGACCGGGCGGGCGGCGGTGGAGGCGCTGGTCGCGCCGGAGCCGGTGGGCGCCTGGGTGGTGGCCGGGATAGGCGGCGCGGGCACCGAGACCACGGCGGCGCCGTTCTCCCTCGCGGGCGCGGGCAGCCTGCCAGCCACGCGCCTGGTCGTCCGGCCAGGGGCGGTCCTCAAGCTGACGCTGCTCGGCGAGAAGCTGCCCGCGAAGGTGAATGCGGTGGCCCGTGTGGTTCGCGGCGACGGAGGCCCCGACGTCAGCTGCTCGGCGCGGATCACCAGCCGGATGCCGGCGCCGGAGGGGCCGTTCGAGAGGATCGCGGTGATCGTGACGCTGCCGGCCAACATGCCGGCGGGACAGCACGCGCTGGTCGTCACGTGCCGGTCGGCCTACGACATGGCGGGTGGGACGGCCGTGGGCTCGGCCTCGGCGAGCCTCTGGGTTCCGGGGCCGCGCATGGCGAGCGGCGCGCTGGCCTGGCCCGCCGTCGCGAGCGACGAGAAGGTGGAGACCGCGGCGGCGGCAGGGCCGAGCGTCGGAACGCGGCCGTCGGAGGAGGAGGCGCCGCCCGAGCTCAAGGCCGCCTACCGCCAGGCCCTGGCCCGCTACGCGGCCGACGGCTCCCCGGAGTCGCTCCGCGCCCTGGTGGACTTCGAGCGGTCCGCTCTCGGCGGGGGCTCCTCCGCCGATCTCGGGCGCCTCGCGAGCGCGGAACGCTCCGTGGCCCGCGCCATCGCGAAGGGCTCGCCGCAGGCCGCGCTCGGCCTGTGCCTGGTCCACCTCGACCTCTACCGGGAGCACAGCCGCGATGCGGCGTACCTCGCCATCGGACACTCGCGTCGCATGGTGGAGCTGCTGGCGGAGCTGCTCGCGTCCGATGCGAAGAACCCGGAGGGCAGGAGCGCGGCCGCGGACATCCTCACCGTGTTCGGAGCCGCCCTCCAGTCGGTGGGCTCGTACCCCACCGCGGAGCGCCTGTTCGTCCGCGCCACGGTGCTCGACGAAAACGACCTCGCCGCCCTGATGGGTCGCGCCGGCATCCTCGAGAGGATGGGGGACGTGCCCGACACGATTGCGGTCCTCAAGAGGGTGCTCAGCCTCCGCCCGGATCACGTTGAGGCGAACCTGCGGCTCGGCGTCAACCTCCGCCGGGCGCGTCGGGACGCCGAGGCGCGCAAGCTCCTGCTCGCGAGCGCCGCCGTGGACCGGCCGGCGTGGGTGCGGTCGGTCGCCTGGCAGGAGCTCGCCTCGATGCTGCTCGCCGACGAGAAGATGAGCGAGGCCGCGCGGGTCCTCCGGGAGGCGACGGCCGCGCTTCCGGGCGACCCTCACCTCCAGGTGATGCTGGCGTGCACGCTGGACCGGTTGCGCCAGCACCGCGAGGCGGTCGCGGTGGTCGGGTCGGTGGTCGACCACCCGGCCGGCGAGACGTCGTCCGCGAGGCTGGTCTACGCCCAGGCGCCGCACGACGACCTGGACGTCACGCGCCGCGGTCTGGACGCCGTTCGCGCGCAGACACTCGCCGCGCTCGCGGCGGGAGCACGGGAGGAACGCAAGTGAAACCCCTCGCACCCATCGCGCTCGTCATCGCCGCGGTCGTGTCGGCGGCGCCCCCCAAGGTCGAGATCACGAGCCCCCGCGCCGGGGCGCCGGCGTTCGGGGCGGTCCAGTTCACCGTGTCGGTGAATGGGGCCGAACCCAACGCCCTGGTCCGGTTCATCGTCGACGGCCGGCCGGTGGGCGAACGTGCGCAGCCGCCGTATTCGATCATCACGATGCTCGGGGACGAGAACCTCGAGCACGTGTTCCGCGCTGAACTGGCCACCGCCTCCGGCGCCAAGGCGTCCGCGGAGCTGCGCACGCCGGTGTTCAGGTCGAACGAGGAAGTGGAGATCGAGCTGAGGCAGCTGTACGTGCGCGTCACCAGATTGCAGCCGGGCAGCACCGATGGGAAGGCCTCAACCGTCGAGGCCCCGGTCGCGGACCTGAAAGCCGACGACTTCACGGTGACCGACGACGGCAAGCCGCAGACGATCCGGACGTTCGCGAGCGGTGAGGCCCCGCTCGCGGCCGTCGTGCTCCTCGACGCCAGCCTCTCCATGTCGGGCGAGCGGTTGAAGGAGGCACTCGGGGGCGCCTCGGCGTTCTTCCGGGCGATGGCGCCGCTCGACGAGGGCCAGTTGCTCGTCTTCTCCGACCGGCTGCTCTACGCATCGCCGTTCACGACCGTGAGCGACGTCCTGCTCGCCGGTCTCGACGGCGTCCGGGCCCAGGGCGGTACGGCGCTCAACGATCACCTCTACCTCGCGCTACGCACGGCGGACCAACGTCAGGGCCGGCGGGTCGTGATCCTGTTGTCCGACGGCGTGGACTCGCACAGCGCACTCGAGATGGCCGACGTGAGGAGGGTGGCGCGCGCGAGCCAGGCGATCATCTACTGGATTCGGATGGCGGACACCGGAGGGGCGGACGGGCTGCTGAACCTCTCCTCGGCGTGGCGCGACAGGAAGGGCCACCAGCGCGAGTTCCAGCAGCTGAACGAGACCGTGACGGAGAGCGGAGGGCGGATCGCCCCGGTGCGGTCGCTCGACCAGATCGCGCCGGCGTTCGCCGAGATCCTCAAGGAGCTGCGCGGTCAGTACGTGCTCGGCTACTACCCGGCCGAGCGACGCCACGACGCCTCGTGGCACAAGGTGGGCGTTGCGGTCAGGGCGGGCGGGCTCAGAGTGCATACGCGCGACGGTTACCTGGACTACTGACTCCCTGCGGCGGGAGGGCGCCGGCGGCGGCCGCCCGCCGCCGCGCGTTTCCCGAGTCGTCTGCGGGAAGAAATCGCGGCGGCCCGGGCTTAGACTTGACAGCAGAGCCACCGTCATGTCGTCCGCCCTGCAACCGCCGCCCCTCGGGGCACGTCGACGGCGCGAAGACCGTCGCGGAGGGCAAACGCTGGTGGTCCCTGGGGTTGGAGAGGGGGCGACACGATGCGCGCGCCGAAGGTGATCTGCCTCGCGCTGTGGGTTGGGGCGGCCCTCGCGGCGGTCCCGTCCGCGGTCACGGCCCAGGAGAAGAAGCCCGTCGGGTCGTTCCGCGACACCGCCCAGGTGAACCTGGTGAACGTCGAGGTCGTCGTCATCGACAAGGCCGGGCATCACGTGATCGGCCTCCGCCCCGAGGACTTCGAGGTCCTCGAAGACGGGGTGAGCGTGCCGATCACCAACTTCTACTCCACGGGGTCGCTGCGCACGGAGCCCGCGGCGGGCCCCCCGGCGTCCGAGCCTCCGACCGCCGCGGCCCCTGATCCGGCGCCGCCCCCGCTCGAGCAGCGGCTATCGCTCGTCCTCTTCGTCGACAACGTCGGGATCACGCCGGCGCAACGCAACATCGCGCTGCGGCAGGCTCGCGCCCTCGTCCAGGCGATCTTGAGGACGCCCCACGCCGAGGTGATGGTCGTCGCCCACGGCCTCGGCACGAAGGTGTTCCAGAAGTTCACGAACAGCGCGCCCGCCCTTGAAGCTGCGCTGACCGGCGCCGCGCACCAGCCGACCGACACGGCGGGGACGAATTCCGGCCGGGACTTCCTCGTCCAGGTGATGAGCCGCACGCTCACGACGCAGGCCTCCTCGCCGCGGAGCGTCAGGAACCAGGACTTCGACATCGAGGACGCGCGGTCGCTCCTGGAGATGGCCCGGGGGATGGCCAGGGAGGCACACGAGCGGGCCCGCGCGGCTCTCGCCTCGATGGACACCTTCATCTCGTCGTTGGCCGGGCTCCCCGGTCGCAAGGTGATCTGCTACATCGGGAACGGGATCCCGATGCGGCCCGGGGCGGTCTTCTTGAAGGAGTGGGAGAGCCGGTTCGGGAGCCTGGGAATCGTGAACGGTTTCTCGGCCGATCTGGAGGCCGCCCAGCTCTCGGTGTCGCCGGAGTTCCACGCCATGGTGGCGCGGGCCAACGCCGACCGCGTGACGTTCTACTCGATCGACGCCACCGGCGGGGACGCCGAGAAGGGCTTCACGGCCGACCACGAGGTGTACGACACCGATCCGACCGTCAACCAGGGAGAGGCCGTGGGGCGGGCCTATTCGCTGGAGTACCTCGCCGACGCGACGGGCGGCTCGACCCTCGTGAGCACGCCGGAGGTATCGCCGGATCTTGCGCGATTCGCAGACGACTTCGGCGAATTCTACTCGCTGGCGTACGCCGCGCCCCACATCGGCGACGGCAAGGACCACGCGATCAAGGTCAGGGTCAAGCGCGAGGGTGTCCGGCTGCGGTACCGGCGGCACTACCTCGACAAGACCGCCGACGAGCGCATGGCGGATCGCAACCTCACGGCGCTGCTGTACGAGGCGGGCTCCAACGGCCTCGACGTCGGGGTCGTCATCGGCAAGGAGGAGCGGCAGACGAGCAAGACCTTCCTGGTGTCGGTCATGGTGAGCATCCCACTGGGGAGGTTGGTTCTCGTGCCCAAGGACGAGGTCCAGGAGGGCTCGGTCTCCATCTGGCTCGCCGACAAGGACGACGAGGACCGCGTCACGCCGCCGAGCAAGCGCACGTTCCCGGTTCACATCCCGACGGCCTCGGTCGCGGCGGCGATGAGCCAGAACGTGACCATCGCCTTCAAGTTCCTCATGAAGCCCGGCCCTCACATGGTCGCGGTCAGCGTGCGCGACGACACCGCGCTCATCGAGTCGACGGTCACGGCGCGGTTCAGCGTCGGGACCGGCGAGGTGCGCGGCCCCGGCGTGCTGCGGGGCTTGCTGATGCTGCCCCCCTCCCCGGCCACAGGCAGGCCCGGGCCGGCCGCCGGCGCTCCGTCGGCCGCATCGTAAGCGGCCGCCGCAGAACTTCCGCGTCGCGCGCCGTCTGCTATCGTGGCGCGAAGAGGTTCCACGCTATCGGGAGGCCCATCGCGATGACCGGGAGTCCGACCGAGGTCCGCCACGGCACGAGCCTGCTCTCCGACGACGACCTGTTCCTGTTCAACCAGGGGAGCCACTTCGCGCTCTGGGAGAAGCTCGGCGCGCACCCGATGACCGTGGGGGGCGAGGCGGGCACCTGTTTCGCGGTGTGGGCGCCCGACGCGGAGGCCGTGAGCGTCTCCGGCGACTTCAACGGCTGGTCGAAGGACGCGCACGGCCTGGCGCCGCGCGGCAGCTCCGGCATCTGGGAGGGGTTCATCCCGGGCATCGGCCGCGGCGCGCTCTACAAGTACCACCTGCGCTCCCGCTTCAACGGCTACCGGGTGGACAAGGCGGACCCGTTCGGCTTCCATCACGAGATCCCGCCGAAGACGGGCTCGGTGGTCTGGGACCTCGGCTACGCCTGGGGGGACGCCGCCTGGATGGAGGGCCGCGGCGGGCGCATGCCGCCTCGACGCCCCGATGTCCGTCTACGAGCTGCACCTCGGGTCGTGGATGCGGGTGCCGGAGGAGGGCAACCGTTCGCTCACCTACCGCGAGCTCGCGCCCGAGGCTCGCCGAGTACGCCGTCCGGACCGGGTTCACGCACGTCGAGTTCATGCCGGTGATGGAGCACCCGTTCTACGGCTCGTGGGGGTACCAGGTCACCGGCTTCTTCGCGCCCACCAGCCGCTACGGCACGCCGCAAGACTTCATGGCGCTCGTGGACGCGCTCCACCAGGCCGGGATCGGCGTGATCCTCGACTGGGTGCCCTCGCACTTTCCGTCCGACGAGCACGGCCTCGCCTACTTCGACGGCACGCACCTGTTCGAGCACGCGGACCCGCGCCAGGGGTACCACCCGGACTGGGGCAGCTTCATCTTCAACTACGGGCGGAGCGAGGTCCGCAGCTTCCTGACCTCGAACGCGCTGTTCTGGCTCGAGGCGTACCACGCGGACGGGCTGCGCGTGGACGCGGTCGCCTCGATGCTCTACCTCGACTACTCGCGCAAGGAAGGGGAGTGGATCCCCAACCAGTACGGCGGCCGGGAGAACCTGGACGCCATCGCGTTCCTGCGCCGGACCAACGAGGAGGTCTACCGCCGCCACGCCGACACGCAGACGATCGCGGAGGAGTCGACGGCGTGGCCGATGGTGTCGCGGCCGACCTACGTCGGCGGGCTCGGCTTCGGCCTCAAGTGGGACATGGGCTGGATGCACGACACGCTCGAGTACATGCACCACGAGCCGGTGCACCGGGCCTACCATCACGACCAGATCACGTTCCGGCAGCTCTACGCGTTCCACGAGAACTTCGTGCTGCCGCTCTCGCACGACGAGGTCGTGCACGGCAAGGGCTCGCTGCTCGACAAGATGCCGGGCGACGAGTGGCAGCGCTTCGCGAACCTGCGGCTGCTGCTCGCCTACATGTGGGCGCAGCCCGGCAAGAAGCTGCTGTTCATGGGCGGCGAGATCGCGCAGTGGCGCGAGTGGCGGCACGACGAGAGCCTGGACTGGGACCTGCTGGCCTACCCGCCGCACCAGGGGGTGCAGCGCCTGGTGTCGGACCTCAACCGGCTCTACCGGAGCGAGCCGGCACTGTACGAGGGGGACTGCAAGCCGTCCGGCTTCGAGTGGGTGGACTGCGCCGACTGGCAGGGGAGCGTGCTCTCGTTCCTCCGCAAGGGCGGGCCGGGCGCGCCGGTCCTGGTCGCCTGCAACTTCACGCCCGTCCCGCGCGCCGGCTACAGGATCGGCGTGCCGTCGGGCGGCGCCTGGCGCGAGCTGTTCAACAGCGACGCCGCCGAGTACGGCGGCAGCGGTTCAGGCAACAGCGGCGAGGTCGCCGCCGAGGCGGTGCCGGCGCACGGCCGCCCGTTCTCGCTGAACCTCACGCTGCCCCCGCTCGCGGCCGTGTTCCTCAAGGGGGCGTGAGCCCGCGAGGTGACCGGAGTCACGGCGGGGGTTTGCGCTCGCGGCGCGAATCGATCAAGATGGAGACTCAATGGAGGTTGCAGCGATGACGTACGCCGATACGATCGGAGAGACCGCGGGCAAGATCTGGGGCTTCCTCGTGCACCGCGGCAAGGTGAGCCTCTCCGCGCTCGAGAAGGGCGTGGACGCACCGCGGAACCTGGTGTACATGGCGGTTGGCTGGCTGGCGCGTGAGGGGAAGGTGTCGGTCGAGCGCGAGGACCGCACGATCCAGATCTGGCTCACGTAGTTTCTGCGCCGCCGGCGTCGGACCTCTCGCGGCGTTGCGGGAGCAGCGGCCGATGGTTGGCGCGGCGATGGGAACCGCCCACCCAGCCCCCGCAAGCGTTGCCCGAAGCACGGGAGCCCGCGTCTCGCCCCCCACCCGACCCCCCGCGAGGTGCGCTCGGCGGCTCGCATGCTCATGTAGCCTCCGGCTACACTCCGCTGCGGCCGCCTCGCGCGCCTTGCGATAGGCCCAACGGCGGCGGCGCGGCTACACGCCGTCCTTCGAAGCCCTCCTCTTGCTGGCCTGGTCGTCTTGGCATCTGTCACAGTGCCCGGACCCCGGACCCCGGTTTCCTCGCCTACGCGGTTCGAGGCTCGGTGCGGGCCGGGTGAGCGGCGCCTGCAGGGCGGCGCAACCCGAGGCAGCCGAACGCGAGCACGAACGCCCCTCCCACCGCAATCCACGCCATCGTGGCGGTGAACGCGGCGTCGAGGCGGAAGACCGCGTCGAGCGAGTACCGTCCTGCTCCGCCGAATGCGATGAGGAAGGCGCCGGCCGCGTACGCGAGCGGCAATTCGACGCAGTTCGCCGTGGCGAAGAACCCGTTCGGCCAGTGGACGCACGCCATGGCGACGATCATCACCGTGACGATGAGCGCCGGACCGATCGGTCCGAAGAGCCCGAGCGCCGTCAGCAGGCCGCCGGCGAACTCCCCAAGCCCCGCCAGCACCGCGAACACGATCCCGGGCCGGAAGCCCAGCGTCTCGAAGATCGCGCCGGCCCCCCTCGGCCCGTGTCCGTCGAACCATCCGAAGAGCTTCTGAGCGCCGTGTGAGGCCAGGCCGAGACCGAGGATCAGCCGCCCGATCAGCAGTCCGCTGTCCATCGTCACCCTCCAGTGCGCGGTTCGGGTCAGGGGCATCGCACCCGCGCGCGCCCGGGGCCGCACGAGGGCAGGCACAGGCCGGGCGCCTGAACTGGGTATTGTCCCGGCGCCGTGCGTCATTCCCAACGGGCGTGAACCAGGACACACGGCACCGGTGGATGCCTGCTATCCTTCCCGCGCGGCGTTGCCTCAACGTCGACACCCCTCGGGAGGGGAACCCATGCCGCGTTGCGTCGCTCTTGTGATCGGCCTGCTGATCCTGGCCGTGTTCGCCCCGCCGCCGGCCGGCGCCTGCACCAACCTCATCATCACCAAGGGCGCGTCGGCGGACGGCTCGACCTTCATCGCCTACGTCGCCGACTCGCACGAGCTCTACGGCGAGCTCTACCTGCTCGCGGGAGCCTCGTTCCCGCCGGGCGCGACGCGCGAGATCATCGAGTGGGACACCGGCAAGCACCTCGGCCACATCCCCCAGGTCGCGACCACGTACACGCGCGTCGGCAACATCAACGAGCACCAGGTCTCGGTCGGCGAGACGACGTTCGGGGGGCGCGAGGAGCTGGCGAAGCCGGAGAAGAAGGCCGTCGTGGATTACGGCTCCCTGATGTACATCGCGCTCGAGCGGGCGAAGACGGCGCGCGAGGCGATCCGGGTGATGACCGGCCTCGCCGAGGAGTACGGCTACGCCTCCGAGGGCGAGACGTTCTCCGTCGCCGACCCCAACGAGGCGTGGCTGCTCGAGATGATCGGCAAGGGCGAGGACGGGATGGGCGCGCTGTGGGTCGCGTGGCGCGTCCCCGATGGCACCATCTCGGCCCACGCCAACCAGTCGCGCATCCGCCGATTCCCCCTGAACGACCCCGCGAATTGCCTGTACGCCAAGGACGTCATCTCCTTCGCCCGCGCCAAGGGGTGGTTCTCCGGGAAGGACGAGGAGTTCTCGTTCGCCGACACCTACGCGCCCGCCGACTTCGGCAGCCTGCGCGCCTGCGAGGCCAGGGTGTGGAGCTTGTTCCGGCGCGCGGCGCCGTCGGCGAACCTGCCGATCGACTACGTCAAGGGCGTGAAGGGCGCGACGCCGCTGCCCACCTGGATCAAGCCCGACAAGAAGCTGAGCCTGGCCGACGCGATGGCGCTCCTGCGCGACCACTTCGAGGGGACCGAGTTCGACATGACCAAGGACGTCGGCGCCGGGCCGTTCGCCTGCCCGTACCGGTGGCGCCCGATGGAGTGGGAGGTCGACGGGGCCAAGTACGTCAACGAGCGTGCGATCTCGACGCAGCAGACCGGGTTCTCGTTCATCGCGCAGATGCGCTCGACCCTGCCCGACCTCGTCGGCGGCGTGCTGTGGTTCGGTGTGGACGACACCTACTCGACGGTCTGGATGCCGATGTACTGCGGGATCCGCGAGGTGCCGAAGCCGCTCGCCGTCGGGGTCGCCGACCTCAACCACTTCTCGTGGGACTCGATGTTCTGGGTGTTCAACTGGGTCGCGAACCAGGCGTACGCCCGCTACTCCGACATCATCGTCGACATCCAGGCCGTGCAGCGCGAGCTCGAGGGCCGCTTCATCGGCGACCAGCCGGAGGTCGAGAAGGCCGCGGTCGCGCTCTACGACCAGGCCCCAGGCCTCGCTCGCGACTACCTGACGAGGTACTCGGTCGCCCAGGGCGACACCGTCCAGAAGCGGTGGAAGAAGCTCGGCGAGGACCTGCTGGTCAAGTACATGGACGGCAACGTCAAGGACAGCCAGGGCAACGTCACGCACCCCGAGTACCCCAAGACGTGGTACCGGAGGATCGTGCAGGACCACGGGGACGTGATCCGGGTGCCGGCGACGCCCACGCCAACCCCCGCGCCCACGCATTGATTGGCGCCGCCGATAGTCGGATGATCCGCTTCACTTCGCTCGGGCGGGCGAGGGCGCCCGCCCCCCCAAACTATCTCCAGGCCACTTGTGGCGCGGCCGCCCTCGGCCGCGTGGTCTTTGTTCTAACTGGGCCCTCAGCCCTGTGCCCTGAACCGGCCGTTCCTGCGGCGCGGCTACGCGCCTCACCCCTGCGCCCTGCCTCCGCACACCCGTCATTGCGAGCCCGGCCGCAGGCCGGGCGTGGCAATCCCGAACGTATCGCCGGTTGCTCCGAGTGTCGAGGTCGTCCCTGTGATTCCTGCCGTCACTCCCGCGAGGGCGGATGAGTGCCTGGCGCGCGCTTTCCGCAGTCGCCCTGCGACGCACGGCGAACCCCGGAGGCACTGTTCCCGAAGGAGTGCTCTGCTCGGGCGCCCGAATTGGGAGACCGCTGAGTGGCGCCGGCCAATTGGTCTTTCGGACCAGGCCGCCGTCAAGGCGGGATGGGCTAGACTGACAATATTGGCGCACATAAGAGCCAGGCCTGTCCGGTGCGGGGCGGTTGAGCAGCCGATGCACGACGCGTCGGGCGTGAACGTGGCGCCTGACGGCTCGCGGTCTCGACGATCGGAGGGACCAGTGAAGCTGCACGGCGAGCTCACCATCAACGGCAAGAAGTACCCCGAGGGCAGTGAGGTGCGTTGGTACGCGGTCTATCCGTTCTTCCTGCTCCACATGCTGGTATTCGGCGGGTCGGGCTTCCTCATGGCCTACGCCAGCGACCCCGCGCCGTTGGCCTTCCTCTACCTGCACGGCGGCTTCGCGATCCTGATCTACACCGCCTTCTACCTCGTGATGTTCGGGCGGGACGAGGTCAAGTGGATGTTCATCAACGCCGGACTCGGCGTGCTCGGCATCTACGGGCAGATGGGCTGGCTGCTGTCGAAGTTCGGCAAGCGGATCGGCGACTACCCGCTGTCCGTGCAGGTGGTCCCGTTCCTCTATTTCGTGCTCTACACCTTTCTCTTGCGGCACGCGGTGCTGGACCTCACCGGGTCGCGCGAGGACGCGGACCGGAAGCAGAAGGTCGAGTACGCCTACATCGCGCTCTCGGTGGCCGTGTCCCTCCTCTTCTATTACCTGGAGCACCGCCAGGCGGGCGTCCGCGTACCCTGGTAGGCCGCGTCGCCGCCAGCGCGGCACCACGCCCTGCTGCGACATCCTTCCTCCGCGCACCTGTCATTGCGAGCCGGTGGCCCTCGGCCTACCGTCGCCGTGTGGCTTCCCTTGTGTAGGGGCGGCCCTTGCGGCCGCCCGCTACCGAGTCGCTGTCACTGCGAGCCCGGCCGCAGGCCGGGCGTGGCAGTCCCGAACGCATCGCCCGTCGCTTCGAGCCCCGAGACCGGCGCTCTGTCGCTTGCCGTCGCCCACGCGGAAGCATGGCCCGGACTCCGATCCGGGGCGGGGGTCCAGGGTCTGAGTCGCGAGTGCCGGCTCGCGTGATCTTGTCGGCGCGGCCCCTGCCCGACCCTCCGCCAGCGTCGCTGCCCGACGATCTTCGGTGGCGCTAAGATGAATCCGGCCGGCAGAAGGAGCTCTCAACCCATGGACGTTCTCGATGCCATCGGCAGCACGTCGCTCGTCCGGCTCCGCAAGGTGGTCCCACCCGGTTCTGCGGAGATCCTCGTGAAGCTCGAGTGGGAGAACCCCACCGGCAGCCTCAAGGACCGGATGGCGCGGGCCGTGATCTCGCGGGCGGAGGCGGACGGCCGGCTGAAGCCCGGCGACACGGTCCTCGAGTACACGGGGGGCAGCACGGGGTCGTCGCTGGCACTGGTCTGCGCCGCCAGGGGCTACCGGATCCGGATCGTCAGCTCCGATGCGTTCAGCCGGGAGAAGCTGGACCACATGGCGGCGTTCGGTGCCGAGCTGACGCTCGTTCCCAGCGAGGGGGGCCGCACCACCAAGAAGCTGATCCTCGACATGGTCGAGGCCGCCCGTGAGCTGAGCCGGGCGCCGCACACCTACTGGACCGACCAGCTCAACAACCACGACAGCATCGCGGGCTACGCCTCGCTGGGCGAGGAGATCTGGAGCCAGACGAAGGGCGAGGTCGACGCCTTCGTTCACTGCGTGGGCACGGCCGCTTCGTTGCGCGGGGTCGCCACGGTGCTGAAGCGGCGCAACCCGGACATCAGGATTGTCGCCGTCGAGCCGGCGGAGTCGTCGGTGTTGTTCGGAGGACAGCCCGGCCCGCACAAGATCGAAGGCGTGGGGATCGGCTACACGCCGCCACTCTGGGAACCGGCCCTCGTGGACGAGATCCTGCCGGTCAGGACCGACGACGCGAAGGCCATGGCGAGGCGTCTCGCGCGGGAGGAAGCGCTCTTCGCGGGAACGTCCTCCGGCGCGAACGTCGTCGCCGCGCTCCGGGTCGCCGAGCGCCTCGGGCCCGACGCCAAGGTCGTCACGCTGATGGCCGACTCCGGCCTCAAGTACCTCAGCACCGACGTGTACCGGCAAAGCTAGGGCACCCTTCCGATCACGACCCAGACCCGCGACTCTATACTCGACCCTGAACGCCAGTGGAGGTCGCGCCGCCATGCCACGTAGTCAGACCCCATGGGCTTTTGACAGGCGGTGGAAGCTCTTTGGTGCATGCGCTCTTACCGCCTGTGTTCTCTCGACCCTAGGCACCGTTTCGAACTCCTGACGGTTACTGGGTGCACGCGAAAAGCTCGAGGCGCGGAGAGCAAGGCATCGAAGCGTATCTCAATGATCGCCCCGAACTGCTTCATTGCCTGACCTGGGTCCGTGAAGATGAGTTGCATGACCCGAGCTGGCTCTTGCTATTTCCACAACCTTCCGCCTAGCGCTTCAACCACGTGGCCCTGGCCCGGGCAAAGCGTCACGAATTGCCGTGGGCATGCCACATCTGACCCCGTGGTCCTGCCGTTTCTTGTCCGCGCCTACTAATGGTGGTTCGCGACGCCAGAAGCGGTCGAGTTTCACGTCAAGACGTACCTCTGCTTCTTTGGCATTCACTTGAGCTCCATGATCCTGGCTGAGCAACTCGACGGGTACTCCACCAACCTAGGCGCGAGCGCCGGCGCGACTCCCCGGCACTTGATGTTTGACAGCGAGTCTGAAGCTCCGAGCGGCGAACGGTGGCGGCCGCTGGTCGGCTCCGTCGTCCATGCGTTATCCATGGCCGGTGCTGGCCGGTGAAACCTCGCTCCCGATACGAGCTGCGACACCGCCGACTCCAACGCTGGGCGGGCTGGGTCGTCCAGCCGCCTCGCGGGTGCGAGCGGCCATGTCTCCGGAGGCCGCGGGGACCCGGCGTGCGAGCTCCGACGCAGGGTATCGGGGACGCGGTCTCATGCGAGACACGCGAGGGGCCCGCGTCGGCGGAACGCACATGAGCGGAGTCGTCGGCCAGGAGGAGTCTCGGCTCGCCAGCGAGCGGGGGCGAGGCCAGCGCGAGTCGCCGCGCACCCGCGAGGTTAAAAAGAAAGCAGTCGCCCGCAGGGCATGGAACCTGTATGCAGGTGTAGGGCGGGTAGCGGACTTGCCTAGGGCCGGCGCTCGGCCTCGCCCGTCATCGGCACGAAACGCACCGGGATCACGTCGCGCTCGGGGAAGTCGGTGCCGGCCTTGCGCGTGATCACCTTGAGCTGCTGGTAGAACGCCCCGACCGGGATGACCATGTGCCCGCCGATCCTGAGCTGGTCGAGCAGCGGCTGCGGGATGCGCTCCGGCGCCGCCGTGACGATGACCCCTGCGAACGGCGCCGCCTCCGGCCAGCCGGCGTAGCCGTCGCCGGCGCGCACGTGCACGCGCGTGACGCCCATCCCGGCGAGGCGCTTTTCCGCTTCGCGCGCGAGTGCGGGGCGGATCTCGATCGTGTAGACCTCGCACCCCATCGCTGCGAGCACGGCGGCCTGATAGCCCGACCCGGTGCCGACCTCGAGGACCTTGTCGCCGGGCTTGACCTCGAGCAGCTCGGTCATCAGTCCGACGATGTACGGCTGCGAGATGGTCTGGCCCTCGCCGATCGGCAGCGGGTGGTCGGCGTACGCCTGCGCCCGCACGTCGGCGGGCACGAACAGGTGGCGCGGTACGGTGCGCAGCGCGGCGAGCACGTTCTTGTCGCGCACGCCGCGGGCGGCGATCTGCGTGGTCACCATCTCGTCGCGCAGCGTCGCCCACCTCGACGTGTCGTCGGTCGCGTCCCGTCCGCCGCATCCCCACGACCAGACTCCGGCGAGCGCGCCCAGGATCAACATGTGCGCCACCCTCACGATCCGCTCCCCGCAACGAAGGCATCGCGCCCGGCGATGACCGTTCGCAGCACCCTGGCCTGCAAGATCGCTGCCGGTGCGCCGGCGACGGGGTCGCGATCGAGCACGGTGAGGTCCGCCGCCGCGCCGGGAGCGATCGCGCCGCGCCAGTCCTCCTCGAACGCCGCGTACGCGGCCCAGCCCGTGTAGCCCTCGAGCGCCTCGGCGGGCGTCAGCGCCTCGGCGGGGTTCCAGCCGCCGGGAGGTGTCCCCTGCTGGGTACGACGCGTCACCGCGGCCCACATCCCGGCGCGCGGGTCGGGGCTCTCCACCGGCACGTCGGAGCCGAGGCAGAGGCGCGCCTTCGCCGTCAGGAGCGACCGCCACCGGTACGCCCAGCTCACCCGCGCCTCGCCGAGACGAGCCGGCACCCAGGGCATGTCGGAGGTGCAGTGGGTCGGCTGCACCGACGCGATGGCGCCGAGCGCCGCGAAGCGCGGGACGTCCTCGGGACGCACGATCTGGGCGTGCTCGACCCGGGGGCGCAGGAGGTCGCCGCGCGCGCCGAGCTCGCGCTCGTAGATGTCGAGCACGCGCGTCACCGCCGCGTCGCCGATCGCGTGGATGCACGGCTGGAACCCTGCCTTGCCCGCCCGCCGGACGACGTCGGCCAGGCGCGCCTCCGGGGTTACCTCGAGACCGCGCGCGGAGGGCTCGTCGGAGTACGGGGCCGAGAGCAACGCGCCGCGGGAGCCGAGGGCGCCGTCGGCGTACAGCTTCACCGCGCGCACGGCGAGCATGCCGCCTCGGGCGGCACGCGGTCCGGCCGCGAACTCCCCGTTCAGCAGGTCGTCGTCGCTGCCGTCGAGCATCGCGTACACGCGCAGGGGCATGCGGCCCGACGCTTCCAGGGCGCGCAGCACCGCGAGCTCGTCGCTCGGCACGCCGGCGTCGTGGATCTCCGTGATGCCGAAGGCGGCCAGGTGGCCCGCCGCGAGTCGGATCCGCCGCTCGATGTCGGCCGCCGTCCGCTTCGGGATCGCGCGGTCCAGCAGCCCCTCCGCCATGTCGACGAGAACGCCGGTGGGCGCGCCGGAGGGCTCGCGCAGGATGCGTCCGCCTTCGGGGTCCTTCGTCGCCGGGCCGATCCCGGCCGCCGCGAGGGCGCTCGCGTTGGCGAGCGCGGCGTGGCCGTCAACCCGGCGCAGCACGACGGGGTGGTCCGGCACCGCGGCCGAGAGCTTCTCCTGGGTGGGGAAGCGCTTATCCGGCCAGAGGTTCTGGTCCCACCCGCGGCCGAGGACCCAGGTCCCCGCCGGCAGCTTCGCCGCGGCCCGGCGCACGCGCTCGACGACCTCGTCGAAGCTCGCGGCGCCGCGCAGGTCCACCTCCTCGAGCGACTCGCCGTAGCCGACGAGGTGGCCGTGGCTCTCCGTGAACCCCGGGAACACCTGGGCGCCGGCGAGGTCGACCACCTCGGCGGCCGCGCGCTGCCAGGCGCCCCGTTCGCCGGGAGGGACGAGCGCGACGATGCGGCCTTCGGCCACCGCGACCTCGAGACGCTGCGCGCCGGATGCGGTGTGGACCACGCCGCCCACGAAGAGCCGGTCGCAGCGCGGAGCGGCCGCGCAGCCGATGCTCCCGGCCGCGATCACCGACACCGCCACCACGAGGCGAAGCACACGGGTACTCTAGCCGTCCGCCGACGCCGGAGCAACGGGGGACGGGTATGCTTGCGGGGCTGCCAGGGAGGGTTGCCCGATGACCGAGAAGCCGATCACCCGACGTGACCTCATCGCCGCCACGGCCAAGGTCGCCGCGGTGGCTGCGACGGTTGGCCCTGCGTTCGCCCAGACCGGGAGCGCCAAGGCCCCAGGCGCCCTGGTGCGGCCGGTCGCCATCGCGGCCGCCAACGGCCTCGGCGCCGTCAAGGTCGCGGTCGAGCGGATGGTGGCCGGCGCGGAGCCGGTGGACGCCGCGGTCGCCGGCGTGGCGCTCCCCGAGGCCGACCCCGACGACGTGACCGTCGGCTACGGCGGCCTGCCGAACGAGGAAGGCGTCGTGCAGCTCGACGCCGCGGTCATGGACGGCATCACGATGCGGGCCGGCGCCGTCGGCGCGCTGGAGCGGATCAAGCACCCGGCGCAGGTGGCGCTCGAGGTCATGCGGCGGACCAACCGCATCCTGCTCGTCGGCCCCGGGGCGCTGAAGTTCGCCCTTGCCCACGGGTTCGTCGAGGAGAACCTGCTCACCGAGCGCTCGCGGAAGATCTGGCTGTTCTGGAAGGAGAACGCCGCCCCGAAGGACGACTGGATGCCCGACCCCAAGGAGGTCGACGACCCGGACATCCAGTGGTTCATCAAGAAGTACGGCGACGCCTACTTCCGTCCCACCGGGACGATCCACCTCTCGGCGTGCGACGGGGCCGGGCAGCTCGGCTGCGCCACCACGACCTCGGGGCTCTTCTTCAAGCTCCCGGGGCGCGTCGGCGACTCGCCGCTCGTGGGCGCCGGGCTGTACTGCGACGGCGAGGTCGGCTCCGCAGGCGGCACCGGCCACGGCGAGAGCAACATCATCGCGGTGGGCGCCCACACCGTCGTGGAGTTCATGCGGCAGGGAAAGTCCCCCGAGGCCGCGTGCCTGGCCACCCTGGAGCGGGTCGTGCGCAACACGAAGCTCGACTACCTCAAGGACGAGAAGGGGAGGCCCAAGAACAACCTCCTCCTCTACGCCCTCAACCGGGCCGGAGAGGTAGGCAGCGCCGCGATCTGGTCGGGCGAGAGGGTCAAGTACGCGGTGTGCCGCGCCGGCTCCGAGCCCCAGCTCGTGGACTCCGCCTACCTCTACCGGCGCGAGCGGGGCTGAGAGCCACGGGTCGAGAGTCGAGAGTGAAGAGTGAAGAGTTAGAAACGAGAAGAGGCGGTTGCCGTCGGGGCCTCGTCTCTCAACTCTTCACTCTCAATTCTGAACTCTTCACTTTCTCGGCCGCGCCGAGCTCCTCCAGACGCGCCTCCACCTCGTCGATCACGTAGTCCGGCGTGGAGGCGCCGGCGGTGAGGCCCACGCAGTCGACGCCCTCGAGCCAGGCGGCGTCGATGTCGCGGGCGTCCTGGACCAGGTAGCTCGGTTTCTGCCGGGCGCAGATGTCGTGGAGGTGGCGGGTGTTCGCGGAGTGCTTGCCGCCGACGACGAGGACGAGGCCCACCTCGGGGTCGGACGCGAGCGCGCGGGCGGCGTCCTGGTTCTCCTTGGTGGCGTAGCAGATGGTGTCGGCGCGCACGGCGTTGGGGTTGGCCCGCTCGATGACGCGCACGACGTCCTCGTACTCCTCGGCGTTGAGGGTGGTCTGGTAGAAGATCCGGATCGCCGGGTAGCGCGACCAGTCCACCGCTTCCGCCTCGTCCACCGTGTGGACGATGTGGTAGGCCGCGGCGTCGAGGTCGTGCGTGTAGCCGACCACCTCCCGGTGGTTGGGGTCGCCGATGAAGACGAGGTGCGCGCCCTCGCCGAGCGCGTCCTGGGACTCGTGGTGGATGTCGTAGACGAACTTGCAGGTGGTGTCGAGCACCTCGAGCCCGCGCCGGCGCGCCTCTCCGTGGAAGGAGGGCGGGACGCCGTGCGCCGAGAACACGATCGCCCCGTCGCGGACGTCGTCCATCGCCGACACGGTGCGCACGCCGAGCTGCGCCATCTCCTCCACGACGCGCTCGTTGTGGACGACCTGGCCGAGGATCGCGCCCCGTCCGCCCGCCTTCGCGAATCGCTTCACCTTGATGTCCGCGACGCGGACCCCGGAGCAGAAGCCGTACTTGGCTGCGCGCTTGACCCTCATGTGGCTCTCACCGTCATCCGGAAACAAAACCCTCGGGACCGCGCTTCCCCAGGCGCCGCCGGTAGGCGCCGATCGCGGCCATCGTGTCGTCGACGTGGTCGCCGCCGAACTTGGCGAGCAGCGCGCGGGCGAGCACGAACGCGACCGCCGCCTCGACGATGACGCCGCACGCCGGCACGGCGGTCACGTCCGAGCGCTCGTAGGACGCACGCGCCGCGGCGCCGGTGGCCAGGTCCATCGAGGGGAGCGGGTCGCGCAGCGTCGAGATCGGTTTCATGAACGCGCGCACGACGATCTCCTCGCCGTTGGAGACCCCGCCCTCGATCCCGCCGGCGTGGTTCGAGGCGCGCCGGACGCCCTTCCGTCCCGGGACGATCGGGTCGTGCGCCTCGGAGCCGAGGCGGGCCGGGGTCTCGATCCCGGCGCCGATGACGACCGCCTTGATTGCCTGCACCGCCATCACGGCCTGGGCGAGCTGCCCGTCGAGGCGCTCGTCCCAGCGCGCGTACGACCCGAGTCCGGGCGGCACCCCGCGGGCGACGACGCCGACCACGCCGCCCAGCGTCTCGCCCGCGTGCTTGGCCTGGTCGATCATCTCCACGAGCTCGGGTTCGCGGGTCGGGGCGACGCTGCGCAACGGGGAGGCGTCGTCCACGTGGAGCAGGTCGGCGTACGACGGCGGGCCGTCGAGCAGTCCGACGCCGCCGAGGGCCAGAACGCCGGAGCGGATCTCCACGCCGCAGCGGGCCAGGAGCTGCTTGCAGACGGCGCCGGCCGCGACCCGCGCCGCCGTCTCGCGGGCCGAGGCGCGCTCGAGCACGTTGCGGAGGTCGTCGGTCTGGCCGTACTTCCACGCGCCCGCGAGGTCCGCGTGGCCCGGGCGAGGCGCGGTGAGGCGGCGTCTGGCCGCCGCCGCGGCGTCGACGCGCCACGGGTCCATCGCGCGCGCCCAGTTCTCCCAATCGCGGTTGGCGACGACCAGGGCGAGCGGCGAGCCCAGTGTGACGCCGTCGCGCAGGCCGGCGCGGACGTCGACGCGGTCGTGCTCGATCTTCTGGCGGCCGCCGCGGCCGTGCCCGTGCTGGCGCCGGGCGAGCTCGCGGTCGATCGCGTCGCGGTCCAGGCGCAAACCCGCCGGTAGGCCGGCGAGGACCGCGACCAGCTCGGGCCCGTGGGACTCGCCCGCCGTGATGAGCTCGAGGCCCACCTAGCGGCCCCCGCTTCCCCCGGCTTCGAGGGTGACCGTGAGGTGGAGCGTCTCGCTGCCGCGCTTGACCAGGAGCACGACCTGGTCCCCCGCCTTGTGGTCGCCGAGCGCGTACATGTAATCGTAGATGTTGCGCACGTCGCGGTCGCCGAAGCGGAGCACGATGTCGCCGGCCTTCAGCCCGGCCTTGTCGGCCGGCGATCCGCCGCGCGCGCCCGAGAGCTTGACGCCGGGCCCCTCGAACCCGTACTCGGGGATCGCGCCCGTGCGCACCTTGAAGCCGCGCCGCTCGCCGGCGCCCTCGTCGGCGACCTTCTCGAACGTCGGCCGGGCCGGCAGGTCGGCGACGGCGCGCGCGAGGTCGGCGCCGAAGCTCACGACCTTCGCCATCCCCGCGTAGTTGATGCGGTCCGCGGTGTCGGAAGGCTTGTGGTAGTCCTCGTGGGCGCCCGTGAACAGGAACAGCACGGGCACGTCGGCCGCGTAGAAGGAGGAGTGGTCGGACGCGCCGAACCCGCCCTTGTTGGTCGCGAGCTTGAGGTGATGGGCGCCGTTCGTCTTCTCGACGAGGCCGGGCCATTCCTTCGCAGTGCCGTAGCCGCCCAGCGTCAGCGCCGGCCCGGCCTTGGGACGGCCGACCATGTCGAGGTTCACCATCGCCACGACGCTCTCCTTGGGCACCGGCAGGTGCTGGACGAGGTGGTTGGACCCGAGCAGCCCTTCCTCCTCGCCGGAAAAGCCGGCGAACAGGATCGTGCGGGCGGGCGGCCGCGCCGCGAATCGGCGAGCGATCTCCATCATGCCCGCGGTGCCGGAGGCGTTGTCGTCGGCGCCGGGGTGGATCGCGTGGACGTCGGGGGCGAGCGAGCCGCTCCCCTCGCCGCCGTACCCCAGGTGGTCGTAGTGCGCGCCGACCACGACGGTCTGGGCGCGCAGCGTCGGGTCGCTGCCGGGAAGCTCGGCGAGGACGTTGAGCGCGTCGGCGCGCTCCTGGACGACATCGGCCTTGAGCGTCGCCGTCACGCCGAGCGGGCGCGAGGCCGGCTCCTTGCGATCGTTCATGCGCTGTTGCAGCTCGGCGAGGGTGAAGCCGTGAGCCGCGAACAGTGCCTCGGCGAGCGGCGTCGAGATCCCCATGACCGGAAGTCCGGAGTCCGCGAACGAGGCGTCGAAGGAGATCTTCACGGGCGTCGTCTCCTTCGCTCCCACCGGACCGGTGGCGACCAGGAGCGCGGCGGCCCCCAGGTCGCGGGCCTCCGACGCCTTGCGCCGGAGCGCCATGTGCGGCTGGAACCGCGAGTCGGGGTTGTCGCCCTCGGGCGAGAAGCGCAGCACGAGCACGATCTTGCCCTTCACGTCCAACCCCGCGTAGTCGTCGTAGGACAGGTCCGGGGCGCGGATGCCGTAGCCGGCGAACACGACCTCGGCGCTCGCCGGGCCGGAGGCCGAGAACGCGAGCGGCCGGAAGTCCGTCTCCGGCGCAGCGGTGCGCGTGCCGCCGGGCAGGCCGAACGCGAGGGCGTTTCCGGGTCCGGGGTGGACTCGCGCGATGAAGGAGAAGTGCTGGAAGAACGTGCCGCCGTCGCCGGCCGGCGTGAGGCCGAGCGACCGGAAGCGGTCGGCGATGAAGCCGGCCGCGACCTTCGCGCCCTCCGAGCCCGAGAACCGCCCCTCGAGAGCATCGGACGCCAGGAAGTGGATGTCGTAGGAAAGGCGCTCGCGGGCGTCCTCACGGTTGGCCGCTGCGGCGAGCGGCGCGAGCGCGGCCAAGACGAGCGCGGCGAGCGCGACCAGCTTTCGGGTCATCGATCCTCCGTGGCGTGCGGCGGTGTGCGGCGACGCCGATCCGCGCTCCCCAACCCGGACGCGGAGGGGGGCGCCCCGCACGGGTACCCTGCGCAGCCGTCGGCTCGTAACCCCCTGCGCCACCGACACCTCGCGAATGCTATCACACCGGCGATCCAGGCGCTTGCACGCGACCGGAAGGGGACGTATGCTGAGAGACGATGCGCCGGATCGCGCTCCTTTTCGTGCTGTTGGCGGCCTGCGGGCTGGCGAGCGCGGAGGAGTACTTCGTCCCCATGGTGGGCCAGAAGCAGGGCCAGGACGGGGCGTGGTGGAACACCGAGGTGTGGATCTGCAATCCGACGGTGAGCGAGGGTTCCTACGCCGTCGTGTTCCTCCCGGCCGGGCAGCCCAACCTCGACGGCCTCCGCGCCGATCCTCCGGTCGAGGACCTCGCGCCCGGCGCGACGATCTTCCGCAACGACCTCGTTCCCGAGGGCAGCATCGGCGTACTGCGCTTCATCACCACACCCGGGGTGGTCGTGTTCGCCAGGGTGTTCAACGCGGCGGGCCGGGGCTCGTTCGGCCAAGGGATGCCGGCGCTGCCCAGGTCCGCGGCGACGCACCCGGGCGAGAACGCCCAGCTCATTGGGCTGCGCCGCACGCCCCAGTTCCGCACCAACATCGCGTTGTTCAACGTCTCGACCGACGCCGGCGTGCTCCACGTGCGCCTGTACCTGCAGCGGGGCGAGCTGGCGGGCGAGGAGACCTATCGCCTCGCGCCGGGCGGCTACCTGCAGCTCGACGACGCGCTGCACTCGCTGGGCGTCCCGCGCGGCGAGCACGTGCGCGCCGAGGTGACGGGCACCGTCCCGTTCTTCACGTTCGCATCGGTGATCGACGCGCGCTCGGGGGCGCCGACGCTGGTGCCCGCGGCCCACTGATTCTCGCAAGCCATTACGACGCACGGCGGCGCACGACGGCCCGCGTACGCCGTCTCGCGCCGAGCGGCCGGAGCGAGACCGCGGCCGCATCTTGACCCGCAATCCTCCTGAGGCTAGCGTGCCGGGATGAGCCGGGACACCGAGGCGCACGGCCGGGAGTCACGCGAGGGCAGCCGCGGCGTGGAGCCGGCGGCACCGGAACCGCGAGCCCCGATCCGCACCTGCCCCAACTGCGGCAGCGCGCTGTCGGACCGCTCCTGCAAGCTGATCTGCCCAAACCCGGCGTGCGGGTACTTCCTCTCCTGCTCGGACTATCTGTAGCGCGCCCGCCGGTCGCGCCCCACATCGATCAAGACTTCTGACACCTCGAGGGCGGATGTGGGGCCGGCACGCCGTGCCGGCTGTCGCTCCGTCGTGAGCAGCGACGGGCGTGGCGGGCGGTCAGAAGCGGAGGCCGACGCCGACCCAGGGGCCCGCGTTCCGGATCTTGGCGAAGTCGGGGTCGTCCCTGGCCTCGACGTCGAAGGCGCGGTAGCCGCCCGAGAGGGTGAGGAACCGCGACGGCGCGATCCTGACGCCGGCCTCGCCGTCGAAGGCGCGGCCGCGGCGCCCCGCGGAGATCCCCGACGCCTCGGCGTACACGGCGACGACGCTCAACGGGGTAACGTCGAGCGCCAGGCCGACGGTCGGCAGCGGCGCGGTGAACCGCTTGGCTTCGGCCACCGGGGGCGCGAGGTCGGGCGCCGCGAGGGGTCGCCTATACTCGGACCGTGGCGGGTACGGACCTCGAACCGCGTCCAGCGCGGGGTTCGGCCGGCGTTCGTCGGGTCGCGCGCCGGCACCTGCGCCGATTTCGCTACCTGCTCCGCCCCCCCGCCGTGCGACTCATCTACGACCCGGCCTACGAGCGCAACACGACCGGCGTGCCGCTCGACCCGCTGCGGGCCGACCGGATCCTCGCGTTTCTCGCCAACGAGCGGTTGATCCGGCGCGAGGAGCTCTCCGTGCCGCGCCCCGCGGCGCTCAAGAACATCCTCCTGGTCCACGCGCCGGAGTACCTGGAGACGCTCCAGCGCCCGGAGACGCTCACCTCCATACTCGGCGTCCCCGTCGGCGACGGCGAGCTCGAGGAGGTGCTCGACCTGCAACGGCTGATGGTCGGCGGAACGATCCAGGCCACGCGGTGGGCGCTCGCCACCCGTTGCGTCGCCGTGAACCTCGGCGGCGGCTTCCACCACGCCGGCCGCCGGCGCGGGATGGGGTTCTGCGTCTTCAACGACGTTGCGGTGGCGATCGCCCGCCTGCGCCAGCGCGGGTTCTCGGAGAAGGTGCTCGTCGTCGACCTCGACCTCCACGACGGCAACGGCACCCGCGAGATCTTCGCCGAGGACCCCAGCGTGCACACCCTGTCGGTCCACAACGCCGACTGGGGTCCGACCGACGCGGTGGCCGCGACGAGCCTCGCGCTCGGCGCCGGCGTCGACGACGAGCGCTACCTGGCGACGCTGAGGGAGGCGCTGCCGGCGGCGTTCGAGACGGTCGGGCCGGGCCTTGTCGTGTACGTGGCCGGCTGTGACGTCGCCGCCGACGACACGCTCGGCGACTGGAAGCTCTCCGCCGACGGCATCCTCGCGCGCGACCGCCTCGTCGTCGAGCTCGCGCGCCGAGGCGACGCGCGTCTCGTGGTCGTGCTCGCCGGCGGGTACGGCGACGCGGCGTGGCGCTACTCGGCGCGCTTCCTGGCGTGGCTGATCTCGGGGACCGTCATCGAGCCGCCGGACAACGAAGCGCTCACCCTCATGCGCTTCCGGCAGATCAAGGCCGGCCTCGATCCGCTCCGCCTCACCTCGACCGGCGGGCTCGGCGGCTGGGAGCTCACCGAGGACGACCTGGTGGGGATCCTCCCCGGCGTACCGCGCCACACCCGCTTCCTCGAGTACTTCTCGAAAGTCGGGATCGAGCTCCTCATGGAGCGCTTCGGCATCCTCCAGCAGCTCCGCGCCCGGGGGTTCAAGGCGCCGCTGGTGCACCTCGAGCTCGAGCACCCGCTGGGCCAGACGCTGAAGATCTTCGGGGAGCCCGACCGCCGCGAGCTGCTGGTCGAACTGCGCGTCCACCGCAGCACCAGGGCCGTCCCCGGGTGCGAGGTCCTCGAGGTCGAGTGGCTGCTCCTGCAGAACCCGCGCCTGCGCTTCGACGACGGCCGGCCCGCACTCCCCGGCCAGCACCACCCCGGCCTCGGCATGCTACGCGAGCTCTTCGGCTGGCTGGTCGTGGTGAGCGAGACGCTCAGGCTCGACGGCGTGATCTTCCGGCCGAGCCACTACCACGTCGCGGCGATTTCGCGGGGGTACACGCGCTTCCTCGACCCTCGCGCCGAAGCGCTGGTGCGCGCGTTCGAACCGGTCCTCGCGGGCCTGTCCCTGGAAGCGGCGTCGCGGGCCGTCGACGACGGGCGCGTGGTCGCCTCCGCGGACTCGGCGCCGGTGCGCTGGGAGGGCTGGGCGCTCGCGTTGCCGACGTCCGACCGCCTGCGCGCGCGCACGGAGGGTGCGGCGTACGAGGCCGCGGTCGCAGCGGCCCGGGAGGCGGTCGGCCCGCTGCGCCTCGTCCCCGCCTCGGCTAGCTGACCTTGGTGGCGTCGATCGCGCTCGTCCGATGGCGCTCGGGACCGCCGCGGCCGCGCTTCTCGAGGTACATGCGGTCGTCGGCCTCGCGGATCGCGGCATCGGGCTCGCCGTCGGGCGCGAGACTCGCGACGCCCACCGACAGCCGGACCGGAGGGACGTTCCCGTCGCCGGCCGCGAGCTCGTCGCGCACCTGCCGCACGCGTGCGTCCGCCGCCTCGTAGTCGAGCCCGGGCGCGATGACGAGGAACTCGTCGCCCCCCAGCCGGAACAGCGCGTCGTCGCTGCGGAAGATGCGGGTCAGCGCCGCCGCGACCCGCAGCAGGCACGCGTCGCCGACGATGTGGCCGAAGCGGTCGTTGATCTCCTTGAAGTTGTCGACGTCGAGGAACATCACGGCGGCGCCGCGGGCGCGGACGCGGTCCATCTCGTCGCGGAGCTTGCGGCGGTTGGCGAGCGAGGTCAGTGGATCGAGGTCGACGAGCAGCCGCAACCGCTCCTGCGACGCGAGCAGCTCCCGGTTGAGGTGCTCGAGGTGCTGCGACGACGACGCCTCCACGACGACGAGGATGGCGAGCGCCACCAAGAGCTCGGCGCCGGAGTCGAAGAACGAGGCGTGCCGGGTGTAGCGGGCGAGCGGCTCGGCGCCCCACAGCCTCGGCAGCAGGAGCGGGACGTAGTGGAGGAAGAGCAGGCCCTCGACCAGCAGGGCGAAGCCGAGCCAGCGCGAACGCGGCATCCGCGGCCGCCGCAGGACCCACACCGCGCCGTAGGTGAGGACGCCGCCGACCATCAGACACACCGCGATGCGGACGTACTCGAGCGCCGGCGACAGCATGCCGAGGAGGAGGCTCCACGCGAGCGCCGCGGCGGCGAGCCATCGCGGGCGGATCGGCGTGGCGGCGCCGGGTCGGAGGTGGTGGTTCGCGCCGCCCACGAGAAGACCGACGTACGCCGTCTTGCCGGCGACGTAGACGGAGGCGGCCAGCCTGGCGGCCAGGAGCGGGAGGGGGAAGAACGTCGCAACACCGACCGCGGCCAGCGCGGCCGCATCCGCCACCCAGGCCGCGGCCCAGAGCCGCACCTCCTGGAGGCGAACCGTGCGGGTGAGGGCGACGAAGAACGCCGCGAGGAGGGCGACCAGGGCGAGCTGAACCCCGAGCGCCCAGCGGCTCAACAACTCGTACCCAGGGTCCATCGCGTCCGCCCCCCAGCCAGGTTCCTAGCCCCCACGAACGCGGCGGCATCTTGAGGCATTCCAGGCGGGGGTTGGGCCGCACCCGCTTCGCACGCGCTACGGCGTGATGTCCGGGCGGCCCTCGACCTCCTCGAGCGTGCGGACGGCGTGACGGAGGTGGGGGACCACGATGGAGCCGCCCACCACGAGACCGACGTCGAGCGCGTCGACGATCTCGACGGTCGTCCAGCCGGCCTTCGCGCACTGGATCAGGTGATAGTCCACGCAGTCGTTGCAGCGGAGCACGAGCGAGGCCGCCAGGCCGAGCAGCTCCTTCACCTTCCCGGGCAACGGCCCGTCGCGGTAGGCGGCGTTGGCCAGATTGAAGAAGCGTTTGATGCCGAGGTGGTCCTGCCCGAGCACGGCGGCGTTGGCTGATGAACGCGTCGATGTCGCGCATGGTGCCTCCGAAGCAGAGGCTCACTCAACGCGGGCACGGCGGCCACCGCGGCCTGCGGCGCCGTCGCCGGCGGAGGAATCGGGAGATCGTGGTGACACCGTCTCAACGGAACCGGCTCCGGGAGCGACCCAATCTCCAAGTCGAGACGACGCGCGTGTGACGCGGGTCGCACGCCGCATCGGGTTGTCGGCTACAATGCGCAACTGTGAAGCGTGCGGTTGCCCTCTCGGTCGGATCCCTCCTGCTGATCGCCGTCGCCGCCGACGGCGCGTCGGCCTCGAGGCGTCGCCGGCACGTCAGCCGCCCGGTGACGCTGGTGTACCACGTCGAGTCCCTCGACGGCCAGGTGGTCGAGTCGCGGCAACCGACGACCCGATCAACCCGGCTTCGGTCGTCAAGATCGCCACCTCGCTCTGGGCTCTCGAACGCCTCGGCCCGGAGTACCGGTACGAGACCCGTTTCTTCGCGCGCGGCACCGTCGACGCGGAGCACCGTGTGCTGCGCGGCGACCTCGTCGTGCAGGGCTCGGGCGATCCCGACTTTCACGCGGAGAACGCCTTCCTGGTCGCCCGGGCGCTCAACGACCTCCACATCGAGCGCGTGACCGGCGCCGTGATCGTCAACCAACGGTTCTGGATGGGGTGGGAGAACGGCTCGGAGGGGCGCGAGCCCGATCCCGTCAAGCGCGGCATCCTCATGGCGGCGCGCCTGCGCATCGCGCTCAACCCCAGGCGGTGGGACGCCCCGACACGGATGGCGTGGCGGGAGTTCGCCCTGCGGCGGAGCCTCGACCGGGCGCACCCGCCGGCCGTGATGGTCACGGGCGGCATAGGAGCGGACGGCGAGGCCAACCCGGGCGAGATGCTGGTCGTCCACCGGTCGCAGCCGCTGGCGGGCGTTCTGCGTCGCTTCAACTGTTATTCGAACAACGATATCGAGCGCGTTGCCGCGACCATCGGCGGCGTCGACGAGCTGGCTGCGTTCGTGGCTGAACGTTGCGGCGTCGCGCGAGAGTCCGTTCAGCTCGAGACCCCGTCCGGCCTCGGCACGAACCGGTTGACGCCCCGCATCATCGTCCGCCTGCTGCGCGAGTTCCGCCAGACCTGCGAGCGTCTCGGGCTGCCCATGGAGTCGTTGTTGCCGGTCGCGGGGTGCGACCCCGGCACCGTCACCCGGTTCTTCCCGCTGCTTTCCGACGGTCCCAACACGACGTCCGTGGTCGGGAAGACCGGCACGCTGACCAACACCGACGGCGGGGTCGCGGTGCTCGCGGGGATCGCTCGCACGGGCCAGGGCGATTTCGTCTTCTGCGTCGCCGGGCCTCGCGCCGGTGGCAGGCTCAAGGGAGCGCGCCACGCCGAGGAGCAGTGGGTGCTCGACCTGCTCGCTGCCCACGGCGGAGGCCAGCCACGCCGCTGCGCGCCGGAGCTCGCCACGCCCGATGCGGGCGCCTCCATCATCCTGCTCGGCGATCATGTCCTGCCGCCGGTCGACGGCGCGCCACTGAGCGTGACGCCGCCGGCCTCCCCGGTCAACAACTAGCAAGACAAGTTAAGAGTGAAGAGTGAAGAGTTAGCGGCAACGGCGATGCATAGGGTGTCGGCGGCGCTCGTGTCGTGGCTTCTGGTCTTCAACTCTTAACTCTACACTCTCAACTCTTCACTCGGCGCCCCGCCCCGTCACATGTCCGGGCGGCCGGGCGTGGTGGCGGGCAGGGCGCGGGTGCGCGCCCAGGAGCGAATCGCCTTGATCTGCTCCGACATCGTCGTCGAGAGCGGCACGATCTGGCCCATCGAGGTCAGGAGGTCGCGTTCCTCGACGGCGCGCTTGTCCGCGTTGCAGGCGATCCTCGCCGAGACCACCGCCTGCTCGATCTCGGCGCCGTTCCACCCGCGCGTCGCGGAAGCGAGCAGCACGAGGTCGTACTTGCCGGGGTCGAGCATCTGGGTGCGCAGGTGGATGTCGAGGATCTCCTTGCGCTCCTCCTCGTTCGGGAGCTCGACGAAGAACACCTGGTCGAAGCGCCCCTTGCGGATGATCTCGGCGGGCAGCAGCGCGATTCGGTTGGCCGTGGCCGCGACGAAGACATCGGCGCGGTGCTCCTGCATCCAGGTCAGGAACGTCGAGAAGATCCGCGTCATCGAGCCGGTCGCGCCCTCGGAGTAGCCGGCGACCCCCATCTCGATCTCGTCGATCCACAGGACGGCCGGGGCCACCGCCTCCACGGCTTCGAGCGCGCGATGGAACACCCACTCCGGCGAGCCGTGCACGCCCGCGAAGACGAGGTTCATGTCGAGGCGGAAGAGCGGCAGCTTCCACTCGGTGGCGATGACCTTCACCGCGAGCGACTTGCCGCAGCCGGACATGCCCATCAGCAGCACGCCCTTGGGCCGCGGCAGCCCCTCGGCGAACGACTGCGGCGTGAACAGGCTGGCGCGGTGGCGCACCCAGGTCTTCAGCTGGTCGAGGCCGCCGAGGTCGCCGAGTGCGCGGTCGGGAGGGACGAACTCCAGGATCCCCTCCTTGCGCATGATCTGCTCCTTCTCGGCGAGCACCTCGGCCATGAACGCCGCGTCCAGCGTCGGATGGCGGGCGAGCAGGCGGCGCAGGAGGCTCTCGACCTCGAGGAGCGACATGCCGCGCAGCGAGCCGACCAGGAGCTGGCCGCGCTCGGGCTCGACGGTGCGGCCGGCCTGCTGCAGGACCGCGGCGACCGTGGCGCTGACCTCCCCCTCGTCGGGGAAGAGCGACGTCACCACGTAGGTGAGCGGCTTCATCTCGTAAGGCACGTCGCCCTCGGGGGCGAGCGTGAACAGGAAGCGGCCGGTGTTGCGGATCGCGGCGGCGGTGTCGCGAAGGCGGCGCAGCAGCGGACGGTTGCCCGGGAGCAGCGCGTGCAGGTCCTTGAACACGTAGAACCCGCGGGGCGCCTTCGTCTCCAGCCAGCGCAGCGCGGTGATCGGGTCCTCCGTGCCGGGTTGGCCCGTGACCCCGTCGAGGCAGTTCCACGTCGCAACGGGAAGCGGCTGCGGTTTGGCGCCCGCCGCGAAGCGCTGGATCAGGCGCTCGATGCGGTCCTCCTCGTTGGACAGGACCATGATCAGGGGGTAGGCGCTCGCAAGCGCCGTATGGATCTGCTCAACGGTCGTGGCCATGCGGGCATTGTAGAAGAAGCGCGTACATCGTGCGCCGCCGGCGTCGGGCCTTCGGCCCCCGGTTCGCCCCAAGACCACGATTCCGTCGAGGCGCATCATCCACCCGAACCGATGGCCGCGAACCGAGCGACCCCATGTGGCGCGTTTGCTAGACTCCCATTGCTTCTCGTGGTCCAGGTTCCGAGATGCCGGAGTGGCGGAATGGCAGACGCGCGACTCAGAACCCCACCCTCTCGCGCCCCCCGCCCACCCCAAGACCAGACGAGAAACAGCCGCGCAGCACCTCGCGTTCTGCGATGCGTTGGGCCGAGAGAGATGCTGCCCTCTGCTAGACTCCTTCAGCGCTGGCGTTGGACTTTCGAGATGCCGGAGTGGCGGAATGGCAGACGCGCGGGACTCAAAATCCCGTATCCGCAAGGGTGTGAGGGTTCGACTCCCTCCTCCGGCACCAAACGGTCAGGAGCCGATGCGGACGCAGCGACGGACACCGAAGCGCGATGTCGTGCTCGCGGGCTCGTTGTTCCTCGCGCTCGCCGTCGCGTTCACGTGGCCGAGGATCCTCCAGTTGCGCACGTAGATCCCAGGCACCGCACATGAAGCCGACGTCGCTACGTACGTCTGGAACTTCTGGTGGGTGCGCCACGCGATCGTGGACCTGCACACGAGCCCGCTGCAAACCGACCGCATCATCGCGCCGTTCGGCGCCGACCTGCGGCTGCACACACTCGGCCTGTTCGACGCCCTCGCCGCGATCCCGTTCGCCGGGTGGCTCGGTCCCGTGGGATCGCTCAACGCGTCCATCGTGCTGACGCTGGCTCTCAACGGGCTGTGCGCGTTCCTGCTCGCGCGGCGGGTGCTCGGGTCCGAAGGCGCCGCGCTGCTCGCCGGTGTCCTCGTCGAGGTGAGCCCGGCCTCGGGCTTTCACATGGCCGTGGGGCGCCCTTTCTTCGCGGCCGTCTGGGTCGTCGCGCTCGCCCTGCTCTTCGTGATGCGGCTCGCCGACGGCAAGCGGTGGCGGGACGCGATCGGATTCGGGGCCGCTCTCCTCGTGGCGCTGCTGATGGACTTCCAGGTCCTGATGTTCGCGTCGATGTGGGTGGGCGTGCTCGCCGTCTGGCTCCTGGTGACGCGCCGCTCGGACGTGCTCGACCGACGGTTCCTCGCGCGCGCCGGCGCCGGCTCGCTGCTCGCGCTCGTTCCGTTCGTGAGCATCTGGCTGGGGCCGCTTCTGGCCGCACCGGCGCGCGGCTTTCCGGTGCCTACCGCGGCCGACACGGTGCCGTACTCGATGAGCTTTACCGATGTGGTGAGCCCCGAGATCGCGCACGCCACGTTCGGGTTGTTGCCTCCGCTGCTCGCGCTCGCCGCGATCGCCATCGCCTTCCGCGATCGCACGGCCCGGGTGTGGCTGGTGGGCGGCCTGTTCTTCTCGATCCTGGTCCTCGGCGCCTACCTCCGGCCCACCACGGTCCCGCTGCCGTTCCTGGCGCTGCGCTCGCTGCCCGGTCTCGATCAGTTCCGGACCCCCTACCGCTTCGCGGTCCCTGCATCCCTGGGAATCGCGATCGCCGGCGCCCGGGTGCTCGACATCGTATTCGGCCGGCTGAAACGCGCGTGGGCGCAGCGGATGGCGGTCGCCGTAGCCGTGGCGTGCGTGTTCGCCGACGCCCGCATCCAGACCTGGCCGCCTGAGCCGTTCCCCGGCCAACGCTACCCGACGCCGGCCGTCTACGGCGCGATCGCCGCGGACCCGCGCGACGGTTTGGTCCTCGAGGTGCCGGTCGGGTTCCGGTCCGGGATCGAGCGTTTCGGCCCCGACCGCGCCGACACCCTCGTCTACCACCAACTGGTTCACGGGAAACGCCTCATCAACGGAATGGTCGCGCGGCTTCCGAGCGGCATCTTCGCCTACTACCGGAGCTCGCCGGCCCTGCGCGTGCTGGCGGGCGAGGCGCTGCGCCTGGACGGGGGCGTGCGCGCCGACTTCGACGCGAAGATCGCGGGCCTCGACGTCCGGTGGATCGTTGTCCATCGGGACCTGATCGACGCGGCCACGGCGGCGCGCGCCGAGGCGTTGATCGCAGGGCGTCCCGATTTCAGGCCGATCGAGCAAACCGCCACGCTGGCCGCGTGGCGGCGGGCGAACTGACGGTGCGCGGCGGGCTGGTTGACTTCGCGACGGAGGAGCGATGCGCCGCGCGGCCGCCGAGCGTGAGGGCGGCCGTCGCCGGAGCGAGATCGGCCTGAGGACTAAGATATGGGAGTAGGCAACGGACTGCGACAGGCCGGTCGGTTCGAGGACGGCGGGCGCCGGCGCCCGGAGGGAGTGGTCATGCGTTCCTTTGCGAGATCGGCACTGGTCGTCGCGGTCCTGCTCGCGTCGGTGGGCCCGATCGCCGCGCAGGACATGCGGAATCCGTCGGACGCCGAGGTGACCAACCGGTTGGCGTACATCCAGAGGTCGCTGGATGACGGCCGGAAGGCGGCGGACCTCTGGTGGCACGGGTGGCTGATCGGGTACGGCGTCGCGACCTTCGGGCAGGTCGTCGCAGGGACAGGGACGCGCGAGGAGACGCAGAAGCAGGACCTGCTCGTCGGCGCCGCCACGAGCGGCCTCGGGGCGGTCGGCCAGGTCGTCTTTCCGCTCGACGCCGGCTCCCTCGCGGTCCAGTTGCGGGCGATGTCGGCAGGCACGGCCGAGGCGCGGCGGGCCAAGCTCGCGGCGGCGGAAGGCTTCCTCCGCCGCAGCGCGGCCCAGGAGGCGCTCGGGCGGTCGTGGAAAGCGCACGCGATGGCAGGGCTCGTGAACCTGGCGGCCGGCCTGGTCGTCTGGCGCCACTACGACCGGCCCGCACGCGACGGACTGCTGACCTTCGCGCTCGGCCAGCTCGTGTCGGAGGTGCAGATCTTCACGCAGCCGACGAAGGCGATCCGCGATCTGCGCGAGTACGAGCGCCGGTCCGACTTCGAGCGCGCGGCCGCGGCCGGCGGACCGCAGCGCAGCTGGTACCTGAGCCCCTCGCCCGGCGGGTTCCTGGTGGGCTGCAGGTTCTGATTCGTTCGGGATCGTGTCGCCCGGCCTTCGGCGGGACCCGCGAAGACAGAGCGCTGGCAAGTAGCAGTCGCTGCGCCCCCGCAACTCGGTCTCGTTGCGAGGAGCCGGGCGAAGCCCGGTGACGAAGCGATCCCGGACCCAATCCAGTGGTTGGGCGTCGCTTGTCTTGCTCGGGATTGCCACGGCTCCCGCGCCGCGCGCGGGAGCCTCCTAATGACGGCAGAGGGGAGGAACACCATGGAGGCTGGGCGGGGGTCGTGGCAGAATGCGCGGAATGACGGGCGAGACGCTCATCCTGCTCGCGGCCGCCGTGCTCGTGGTCGCGTTCCTGTACTCATCCGTCGGCCACGCCGGGGCGTCGGGCTACATCGCGGTGATGGCACTCGCGGGCCTGGCCCCGGCCGCCATCCGGCCGACGGCGCTGACGCTCAACATCCTCGTCGCCTGCCTGTCGTCCTGGCAGTTCTGGCGGGCCGGGCACTTCTCGTGGCGGCTCTTCTGGCCGTTCGCCGCGCTCGCCGTGCCGTGCGCGTTCCTCGGCGGCTCCGCCCACCTGCCGACCCGCGCGTTCAACATCCTCCTCGGGCTCGTGCTGCTGTATTCGGCGATCCGCTTCTTGGTCCCGACGCGGGCCGAGGGCGAGCCGCACCCTCCGTCGGTGCCGGTCGCGCTGGGCGTGGGCGCCGGGCTCGGCTTCGTCTCCGGCCTCGCCGGCGTCGGCGGGGGGATCTTCCTCACGCCGCTCCTCATCATCCTGGGATGGGCGCGCACCAAGTCCGCGTCGGCGGTTTCCGCGGTGTTCATCCTCGTCAACTCGATCGCCGGCCTCGCCGGGACGTTCCTGAGCACGCGGGCGCTGCCCGGGGTGGCGCTGCCGTTGGGCGCCGCGGTGATCATCGGAGGCGCCGCCGGCTCCTACCTCGGAAGCCATCACTTCTCCGTCGCGCTCATCAAGAAGCTGCTCGCCTGCGTGCTGGCAATCGCCGCGCTCAAGCTGCTCTTCGCCTGAGCCTCCGGCCCCGCGAACCGATCCTGCGCCTGCGCTATCCTCCGCTCATGCTGAGCCTGGACGAGGCACGCGCGCGTCTGGCCTCCCGCGTGACCGCGCTCCCCGCCTGTGAGATGCCGCTCGCGGACGCGGCCGGGAGCCGCCTGGCGGCCCAGGCGAGCGCGGACGCCGACCTGCCCCCGGCCGACCTCTCGGCGATGGACGGCTACGCGGCGCGCGTGGGCGATCTCGCTGTCGGGGGCGCCGCTGCCGGTTGCGTTCGTCGTCCCCGCGGGCGCCGCCCCGGGACCGCTTCCGGCAGGCACAGTGGCTCGTATCTTCACCGGCGCCGTGGTGCCGGCGGGCGCCGACGCCGTGGTCCCGCAGGAGGACGCCGAGGTCGTCGCGGACGGCCGCGTCCGGCTCGCGAGCGCTCCGGCCGGCCGCCACGTCCGCCGCCGCGGCGAGATCTTCGCGGCAGGTGCGGTTCTCGCGCGAGCCGGCGATCTCCTGAACCCGGCGCGGATCGCGCTGCTCGCCGCCGGCGGCGCGGTGCGCGTGTCGGTGTTCCCGCGGCCGCGGGTCGCGCTGGTCGTCACCGGCGCCGAGCTGGTGGACGCCGGAACGAGCCCCGGCGTCGGCCAGATCCGCGACTCCAACGGACCGCTGCTCGTCGCGCTGGCCCGCGAGGCCGGTCTGGCGGCGACGGTAGCCGCGAGGGTCGCCGACGAGCTGCCGGCGTTGCGCGCGCAGCTGGAGGCCGCGGCGGCCGGCGCCGACCTCGTCGTCAGCTCGGGCGGCGTCTCGGTGGGGGACTTCGACCTCGTGCCGCGGGCCGTGGCGGATCTCGGCGGCGAGGTCGTCTTCCACAAGGCGGCGATCCAGCCCGGCAAGCCGATCCTCGTGGCCCTCCTGGGCCGGACCTGGCTCGTGGCGCTGCCCGGCAACCCCGTCTCCGCGATGGTCGGGTGGCGGATGTTCGCGCGGCCGTTCGCCGAGGCGCTCGCGGGCGACGTCGCGGCGTTCGCCGAGGCGCCGCTCGTGGCGAGTCTTGCGGAACCGGTCGGCAACCGCGGCACGCGCACGCAGCTGCGTCCCGCGGTGCTCGAACCGGCGGAGGCGGGCTGGCGCGTCCGCGTGCGGCCGTGGAAGGGATCGCACGACCTCGTCGCGCCGGCGCCGGCGAACGCGCTCGCGCGTCTGGAGGCCGGCGCCGAGCTGGCCGCGGGCGCCCGCGTGGCCTGCTTCCCGCTGCCGTGGCGCTGGACCGGGTGAGGGGCGGGCGCAGGTGGCAACCGGCGCGCTCGCCAGACCCTCTAGCCCCGGTCCTCGCCGTCTGCGGTTGGAGCGGCGCGGGCAAGACCACGCTGCTCGAGGCGGTGATCCCGGAGCTGGTGCGGCGCGGCCTGGCGGTAGCGGTCCTCAAGCACGATGCCCACGGGCTCGAGGTCGACCGTCCGGGGAAGGACTCCGACCGGCTGTTCCGAGCCGGTGCGGACGTCCGGCTGCGCGGGCCAGGCGAATCGTTCGGGCGCACCCACCGGGGTCCAGTAGGACGACCTCGCGGAGGTGCTGGCCGAGCTCGTCGCGGACCACGACCTCGTCCTCGTCGAGGGTCACAAGGGCACACCCTTGCCGAAGGTGTGGCTCGCGGGCGAGGACGGATCGGGTCCGCCGGCCGATACGGCGGGCGTGCTCGAGGTGCTGCCGCGCGACGCGGGCCGGCCGCGGCGCTTTCTCGCGCTGCTGGAGAGCTGGTTGCCGGCGGCGTGGCAGGCGGTACCCGTGCTCGGCGGCGTCCTCGTCGGGGGTACGAGTACGCGGATGGGCCGGCCCAAGCAGCTCCTCCCGCACCGCGGCGCGACGTTGCTCGAGACGGTCGTCGCCGCGATCGCGCCGACGGTACGGGACGTCGTGCTGCTCGGCGCCGGGCCCGTACCGGCGGGCTGCGGCGGGCTGCCGCGCCTTGCCGACGCGCCGGAGCTCGAGGGTCCGCTCGCCGGGATGCTGGCGGCGATGCGCTGGGCGCCGGGGCACGCCTGGATCTTTGCGGCGTGCGATCTGCCCGACCTGACGGCGGCGGCCGGCGAGTGGCTGCTCGGGCAGCGCGCGCCCGGCACGTGGGCGGTGCTGCCCGATCTCGGACGTGGGGTCGAGCCGCTGCTCGCGCTCTACGAGCCGCAGGCACGGGGTCCGCTCGAGGCGCTGGCGGCGGCCGCCGGGCGGGCGCCGCGAATGCTCGCGGGCCATGTGAAGGCGCGGGTCGTCGCTCCCCCGGCCGAGCTCCGAGGCTGCTGGCGCAACGTCAACACCCCAGACGACTTCGACCCGCGCGTAGGCTGACCCGGTCTCGACCCGCCTCGCCGGGGCCTTGACTTTTCTCGGGTTGCGGTGGGAAATGACGACAGAAGTTGGCGTATCTCCGATCCGCCGCCCCTACAGGCCGGGTGCCCAGGGGACGGCGGACGGTGGGCGGGGTGCCGACGAGGCAACCCCGGCCCCGAGGGTCGCGCCGGAAACGGCACGGCCTCCCGGCTCGGAAAGGAGATGACGTGATCCGCACCCTCCCCCCCACCCAGGGGACAGGGCAGGTCGAATACCGGGGCCCCGGGCCCAGGGTCCTCCGTCTGTCGCTGACGGATCGCTGCGACCTGCGGTGCCGGTACTGTCTTCCCGCCGGGCCGGTGCCGTTCGCGCCGCCGGCCGGGCTCGCGAGCGACGCCGAGCTGCTCCGCGCGGTCGCCTGGCTCGTCGAGCACGCCGGCGTGGACCGCCTCAAGCTCACGGGCGGCGAGCCGCTGTTGCATCGGGGCGTGGTCGCCTTCACTCGCCGGGCGGCCGCGCTGCCGGGCCTGCGCGAGGTGTCGATGACCACGAACGGCACGAGGCTGGCGCGGCACGCGGCCGCGCTCCGGTCGGCGGGCCTGGCGCGCGTGAACGTCTCGCTCGACACGCTCGACCCGCAGCGCTTCGCGGCGCTGACGCGGGGCGGCGACGTGCGGCGGGTGCTGGCGGGGATCGCGGCCGCTCGGGACGCGGGCCTCGCGCCGGTCAAGCTCAACGCCGTGCTGCGCCGCAGCGGCTGGCACGACGACGTGCCGGCGCTGCTCGATTTCGCGGCCGGCGAAGGGCTCGAGATCCGCTTCATCGAGCTGATGCGGACCGGCACCGAGCGGGCGTGGGCGGAGGCCGAGTTCGTGCCGGCCGACGAGGTGCGCGCGCTGCTCGAGCGCGAGGGCCGGCTTCAGCCGCTCCCTACGCCGCCGGCCGCACCCGCGCGCCGCACCCTCGCGCACTGGCGCGGACAGCCCGTCGCGTTGGGTTGGATCACGCCGGTCTCGCACGCGTTCTGCGGCGCGTGCGACCGCCTCCGCATGGACGCCGCCGGTCGGCTGCACCGCTGCCTGATGGATCCCTCCAGTCTGGCGCTCGTCGGACTGCTCCGGGCGGACGGCCCGGAGGCAGCGCTGGCCGAGGTCGACCGGTACATGACCGCCAAGCTGCCGCCGGCCGCGATGAACACTTCGGCGCCGATGCGCGGTATCGGCGGGTAGGGGATGACGGAGCTCACGCACCTCGACGAGCGGGGCCGGGCGCGCATGGTCGACGTCGGCGGCAAGGCCGCCACGCATCGCCGCGCCGTGGCGCAGGGGGTGCTCGTCGTCGGGTCCGAGGTCATGGCCGCTGTCCGCGAGGAACGGACGCCGAAGGGCAACGTGTTCGAGACCGCGCGGCTGGCGGGGATCATGGCGGCCAAGCGCACCGCCGAGCTGATCCCGCTCTGCCATCCGCTGCCGCTGGCGCACGTGGCCGTGGCGTTCGTCAGCGGCGATGACCGCATCACCATTCGCGCCGAAGCCACGGCCCACGCGCCGACCGGCGTCGAGATGGAGGCGCTGACCGCGGCGGCGGTCGCCGGTCTCACGCTCTACGACATGCTCAAGGCGATCTCCAAGGGGATGATCCTCACCGAGGTCAGGCTGCTGGCGAAATCCGGCGGCGCCTCGGGGGATTGGCGAGCCGAGGGGTTCGAGGACGGTGTCGAGGTGGCGCCGTGAGCGACGGCGTGCTGCGCTTCGTCTGCGTCTCGACGCGCAAGGGCACGCCCAAGCAACCGGTCGAGCGGGCCGAGCTCCGCGAAGGCCAGGGGATCGTGGGCGACGCCCACGCCGGCGACTGGCACCGGCAGCTGAGCCTCCTCGACGAGGCCGATATCGACGGGATGCGCGCCAAGGGGCTCGAGCTCCCGCCCGGCGCGTTCGGCGAGAACCTCGTGGTGCGCGGCCTCGATCTCGCAGCGCTCGGCGTCGGCACCGTCCTCGAGGTGGGAAGCGTCGAGCTCGCGTTCACGCAGATCGGCAAGGTCTGCCACGCGCGCTGCGCGATCTACGCGGCGAGCGGCGACTGCATCATGCCGCGCATGGGCGTGTTCGCCGAGGTGCGGCGGGGCGGCGTCGTGGCGCCCGGCGCGCCCGTGCGCGTGCTCGAGGCGGTGCCGCGCGCCACGCCGCAGGCCGCGGTGCTCACGGTGTCCGACCGTTGCGCCGCGGGCGAACTGCGCGACACCGCGGGCCCGGCCGTCGCCGAGGCGCTGCGGGCGGGAGTGCGCGTCCACCTCGCGTGGACCGGCGTCGTCCCGGACGACGCGGAGGCGATCGGCCTGCGCCTCAGGGACCTCGCCGGCCGCGGCATCCACCTCGTGCTCACCGTCGGCGGCACCGGCCTCTCGCCGCGCGACGTCACGCCCGAGGCGACACGCGCGGTGATCGAGCGCGAGGTGCCCGGCCTGGCGGAGGCGATGCGCGCGGCGTCGGCAGGCATCACGCCCAACGCCTGGCTCTCGCGCGGCGCCGCCGGCCTGCTCGGCGGCACGCTGATCGTGAACCTGCCGGGGAGCCGCAAGGCCGCGGTCGAGAACCTCCAGGCGATCCTGCCCGCGCTGCCGCACGCCGTGACGATGCTCGCCGGCGACGCCGGACACCCCGAGAGCGACACCGGCCGAGACCCCGCTACGCCCTAGCTGATCCGCCCCCCACGGTCGTCGCCGGCCCGGCTCTCACCGCTGCGGCCGAACTCCGCCTCGGTATTCGTTCCGGATCTCTTTACTCATCAGCATATTGACGGATACTTGACAATATCTCTATTTGCCACTATAAGTGTATGCGTAACTGGTCGAGTCTTGAGCTCGGCTGATTTTTTCGGAGGCTTTGTGAAGAAACCCACAAGGAGTTTGCGATGAGCGAGACAGGCAGCACCCCGAATCGGCGCCCGGTAGGGTCGATCGCTCGTTGCGCTTCGGCGGGCACGGTTGCGAGCAACGAGGGTGAGGGGACGGGACTCCGGGCATCGGGCGCCGGGGTCATTGGATCGAGAGTGACCGGCTTGGGGAGACGGGTAGTCGGAAAGGATAGGAGGAGGCTAATGCGAATCGGACCGGCAGTGATTCTTTCGCTCGCGCTTGTGCCTGCACTCGCAATCGCACAGTCGCCGAGCAAGGACGACGGGGCGGGCGCGCTCCAGAAGGATATCCAGGACATCGAGAAGAGGCTGGAGAAGGTGGAGAAGTCCTCGGCGCAGGACCGCATCCGCTTCTCGGGCGACTACCGGTTCGAGGCGCACTCGATCCGGGCCTCGATCCCGGACCACTACGACGGGATGCTGCTGCAGAACGCGCTGGTGAACACGATCTTCTACTACGGCGCGACGGGGGCGCTGCCGCCCAGCCCGACCGCGGTCAACCAGTTCGTCGCCCAGCACTACGGCGACTACCTGTACTTCACGAACAACCTGACGTTCAACCAGCTCAAGGGGTACATGGCGATGTTCCCGCCGGCCATGCAGCAGCAGTTGATGGGCTCGCTGTTGCCGGGCGCGTTCACCAAGGGGTACGACGTCAACAACTCGATCATGTACACCAACCGGCTGCGTCTCTCGATGTCGGCCGACGTCGCCGACAACGTCTCGTTCGCCGGGCGCCTGGCGATGTACAAGGCGTGGGGCGATTCGACAGGCGTGCAGGTGTTCAACGGCCAGGCGAACTCGTTCAACATCGACGGCAACACCACGGGCGTGCCCAACTCCGACGTCTTGCGGGTCGAGCGCGCCTACTTCGACTGGAAGAACGTCGGCGGCACGCCGCTGTACATCTCGATCGGGCGCCGCCCGTCCACGTCCGGCCCGCCGATGAACCTGCGTCAGGACGAGCTCCGCGGCGGGACCCCGATGGGCGCGATCATCGACTTCCAGTTCGACGGGATCACCGTCGGCTACCACCTGTTCGAGCAGTCGACGCTGCGCCTGTGCTACGGCCGCGGCTACGAGTCCGGGTTCGGCAACGGCGAGGTGCTCAAGCAGCCCGCCGACCGCCTCAAGGACGCCGACTTCCTCGGCGTCAACTGGGACATCTGGAGCGACGACAACATGCTGGTCCAGACCACGGTCGCGAGGGCGTTCAACCTCACCGACGGGTTCAACGGCCTCGTCGTCCTTCCCAACAACCCGCTCACCGGTCAGCCGGTCGGCGCCCCGGTCGTGATGCGCTTCACGCCCTCGGCCAACCTCGGCGACATGGACATCGCGGGCCTCGTGGTGCAGCGCACCGACGGGCCGGTCGACTGGTTCGTCAACGTCGACTACGTCAAGAGCCACCCTCTCAACGTGACGACCCCGTTCGGAGGCCTGTTCGCCGATCCGTTCGACGTGCCGGCGCCCCACAGCGGCACGATGGTCTACGTCGGCGGCCGTTACGCGTTCCCCAACGACAAGACGCTCATCGGCGTCGAATACAACCACGGCTCGCAGTACTGGTTCAACTTCACCCCGGCGCAGGACGACATCATCGCGCCCAAGACCAACACCCGCGGCACCGTCATCGAGGGGTACCTGATCCAGCGCGTCGCCAAGAAGTTCATCGTCAAGCTCGGCTACATCAATTACAAGTACGACTACTCGGGCTCGGGGTGGCACATCGGGGCGCCGAAGAAGCTCGATTCGACGCCGATCCTCGGCTTCCCCACGTACGACAAGGCGCAGATGCTGACGCTGTCGATGACGGCGAGGTTCTAGAGAGACAGGGGTCAGGGCACAGGGCGCAGGGCACAGGGAGTGCGCGGTGCCTGCGCCCTGCTCCCGCCCCGCCCGAACGGATCAGAAAGGAGAGACGAGATGAACCGCAGAAAGTGGACTCTGGCTCTGGCGGCACTCACCCTGTTCACGGCGGCCGTGGCGCTGGCGGGCGGCAGTGAGACGAAGGGGAAATTCTTCTTCAAGAAGAACTGCAAGTCCTGCCACATCAAGGGCGCCAAGGGCGGCGAGGTCACGCCGCTGACCAAGACCCAGGAGCAGTGGCAGCGCTACTTCAAGGCCGGGACGCACAACAACAACACTGAAAAGCTCTCGACGTTCCTGACCCCGGAGCAGCTCACCGACGTGCAGACGTTCCTCGTCAACCATGCGGCCGACTCGCCGCAGCCGGAAACCTGCGGCGGCTGACGGCGGATTCAGGGTGAAGTGGACCGCTCCGAGGGCCAGGGCTTCGACCCGGGATGACAGGGCCTCTGGCGGGCCGGGGTGGGTTCGAAGCGCCGGTTTGCCGTCGCGAATTCCGTCGTGGATGTTTGTGCCGGCGGCAAGGGGAAAGGGGAGCATCTCCATGAACAACATCGGCCGGACATCGGGCCACACGCGGCGGCGTCGTCCGCTGGCGACGGCGCGAGCATTCGCGGTCAGCGCGGCGTTGCTGCTGGCGAACCTGGCGTCCACGATCCCGGCAGGAGCCGATCGGCCGGCCGAGCCGCCCCGGATCGGCCACCCGCCCCTCGTCCTCAGGGACGCGGCCGGGAAGAACGTTCTCGAGACCGGCGAGCCGATCAGCACCCGCCAGACCTGCGGCAGCTGCCACGACTACGACTACATCACGGACAGCCTTCACTTCCAGCAGGGCAAGAACGAGATGAACCCCAAGCTGTTCGGTTCCCACGGAGTCGCGCCGTTCAACTCGTCGCCGGGGATGTTCGGGAAGTTCTCCATCATCCCCAACCGGCAGTTGACCCACTCGGGGGTCACGGACGCGTCCGACTACGACCTGAGCCAGCCGGAGTGGCTCACCAAGTGCGGCGTGTGCCACACCGGTGGGGGCGTTTCCGAGTTCGACTTCGAGGGCCGCCGCTTCCTGACCCCTGAGGCGCGCGCGAACGGGCCCCTCGACCCCAGCTACACGGTCAGGGACCGGGTCTCGGGGAAGGTCGTCAACTGGGACTGGGCCAAGAGCGGCACGGCCGAGGCCGACTGCTTCCTGTGCCACGCGCCCAAGGCCAGCCGGGGCGCACGCCGCGAGGCGATGGCGGCGGGGAACTTCCGTTGGGCCGACAACGCGACGCTCGCCGACACAGGGATCGTGGTCAAGCAGGCGAACGACTCCTACGCGTACAAACGTAACGCTTTCAACCCGGACGGCACGGTCAAGGCGGAGCTCGTCAGCCTCTCCGAACCGACCCTCGAGAACTGCGCGCAGTGCCACGGCTTCACCGCGAGGAACACAACCACGATCCAGCCGATCCAGCACGCCGACATCATTCGGGGCACCGAGAAGGCGGGCTGGATCTACAACGGCGCCAAGATCAGCGAGACCGTGACCCCCGACATCGTGGGCCGGGAGAAGATGGACTTCCCCTGGGACGTGCACGCGGCGAAGGGATTGATCTGCATCGATTGCCACTTCTCGCCCAACAACCCGGGGCGTATGATCCAGGCCGACCCCGCCAAGAACCTGAACTTCCGGCCCGGCGTCACCGACATCGCCGTCTACCTCAAGCGCCCGGACCACAACTTCGCCCGCGGCAATATCCCGCCCGAGACGGTAAACATGACGCGGCACGACACCATGCGCGGCTGCCAGGACTGCCACGACGCGGAAAAGGCCCACGCCTTCCTGCCGTACAAGAGCCTGCACTTCAAAGCGCTGGCGTGCCAGACGTGCCACATCCCGGAGGTCCACTTCTGGGCGTACCGCAGCGACGAGTGGGGCTTCCTGATGGACACCGGCACGAGCCGGATCACATTCCGCGGCATCGACGGCGACATCGTGAACCCGGACGCCAAGGTCACCGGGTTCAGGCCGGCGTTCATACCCACCCGCGGCAAGGACGGACAGCCCGAGATCCGCCCCACCAACCTCGTGACCGGCGTCTACTGGTTCGACAAGGCCAAGGGTCGGCCGGTCTTCACGTGGCAGGTCCAGCAGGCCTTCTTCACCGGCTGGGACCCGGACAACGGCTGGAGCTACCGGCCCGAGATCGTGAAGGCCTTCGGGGACAAGGACGGCATCGTCGATCGGGACCAGGCCAGGTACGATTCCCCCGAGAAGATCGCGCTCGTCAGGGGGCTGCTGCAAAAGGACGCCGGGATAAGCGACCCCGAGCTCCGTATCGAGGTGGCCCCCTGGGCGATGAGTCACAGCATCGCCGGCAAGGGCCAGGCGACGAAGACATGCACGGCGTGCCACGCCAAGCACAGCATCCTGCACCGGCAATTGGACCTCGACAACTTCCTGCCGAAGGGCGTCCCGACCTTCTTCCAGGGTCGCAAGCTTGACGTGGTGAGCTGGCAAGGCAACGAGCCGGTATTCGACAACCGGTCGCTGCTGGCGTCGTTCTACATCATCGGCAACACCCGGGTGGCCTGGGCCGAATGGCTGGGATGGCTTTCGGTCGCCGGGGCCTTGCTCTTCGTGCTCATCCACGGCGGTGTGCGCATCCTCGGAGGTCGCAGATGAACGCCCGGGAACCGCTCTACGCGCTGCACGAGAGGATCTGGCACTGGCTGCAGGCGGCAGGAATGATCGTGCTGCTGCTCAGCGGTTTTGCCCTCCACTACCCCGACCGCTTTGGCGTGTTCGGCTCGATGGCGACCGCGATCGCCGTGCACTCCTGGATCGGATTCGCGCTGATCCTCAACGCCTTCCTCGGGCTCTTCTACCACCTGACGGCGGACAAGTACCACCACTTCCTGCCGAAGATGGACGACTTCACCGGCGGCGCCGTCCGCCAGGCCCGCTTCTACCTCTATGGGATCTTCAAGGGAGAACCCCACCCCTTCGAAACGGACCCCCGCCACAAGCTCAACCCGCTGCAGAAGATCACCTACCTCGCGCTGCTCAACGTCCTGCTCCCATATCAGATCGTGACCGGCGCGCTGATGTGGGGCGCGAACCGCCGGCCAGACTGGTTCGAGCGGTTCGGAGGGCTGCGCGCACTCGGCCCCGCCCATACGCTCGGGGCCTACCTCTTCCTTGCCTTCGTCATCGGCCACATCTACCTGGCCACCACCGGCCACAGGCCGTTGAGCCTGATCCGGGCGATGGTCACGGGCTACGAGGAACCGGCCAGCCGCCGCGAGGCGGCGGAGACGGTCCAACCGGACGCCGTTGCAGGCGAGCCGGCGCCCGACGCAGACGCCCTCCTACCGCGAGCCGTTCTCGAGCCTGGGGCCGGCAACGCACAGGTGCGGGACGAACCCGGCGGCCCGGTGGCGCGCGAGGCCGATCTCCACCGCGAGCCGCCCGTCCGAACTCCGCGCCCGGAGCCCGGTGGCGGGGTCGGCGGTGGCCTCGACCAATAGGGCCTCGTGGTCCCCGCAGGGTTCGTGCTGCGCTACGTCTTCGTCGTCGCGGGCCAGATGAGCGCCTTCGAATGACCGCCGGAGCGCACGACGCCGACGCGATGCTGAGCCTGGCGGCCGTGCTGGACTGCCTCGCCGGCGTCTTCTCGCGGCCTGACGGTGCGGCGCGGACCCGCGCCCAGGCCCTGCTCCTCGATCCTCGGCTCCAGCGTCCGGAGCTCGCCGAGATCGTGCACCCCCTGCGCGAGATTGCGGCGGCGGACGACGCCGATCTGGGGACCGAGTTCGTGCGTCTGTTCCGGCACGGTTCGCCGGCGACGGCCCACCCGTTCGAGTCGTACTACCGGACGGGCTACCTCATGGACGCGACCTGCCTGCGCGAGCTGAACGCGCTCTTCGCTTCGGCGGGCGTTCGCCCGCGGGAGGAGGACGCGTTTGCCCCCGACCATCTCGCGGTGGAGCTGGAGTTCCTCTCGCTGTTGCTTCGGGGCGCCTCGACCTCCGACGGCCGGACCGCCGGCCACCGGGCCGTGCGCCGCATCGCGAGCGAGCTCCTGCGGGACCACCTCCTGCCGTTCTCGCAGGCGTTTCGCGCCCGGCTGGACCTGCTCCGTCCCAGTTCCACCTACTCCGCCGCATCCGCAGCCCTCGCGGCGACGCTGACGGCCGCCGGTCGCTGGCTCCCGTCCCACCCCGCACCCGAAGACGACGCCGCGCCCCGCTGAGCCCTCGCCCCTGTCACGGTGGCGCGCCGGGTTGGCGGGCCGGGAGTAGCCTGAGGCTGAGACCGTGGTGTAAATTGGCAGGCCGCTTGCTAGGAGTCCACCGGAACGGCAGCTGGTCGATGGCGCTCGCAACGGGGGAACCCGGGCGACGCGTTGCATGCACGTCTGGAGGTGCGGGGTGATCGAGGTCGAAGGCCTGACGAAGCGCTTCGTCGAGAGGGAGGCGGTCTCCAACGTCTCGTTTTTCGTGCCCGAGGGCGAGGTGCTCGGCTTCCTCGGGCCGAACGGCGCCGGCAAGACCACCACGATGCGGATGATCACGGGGTTTCTCACGCCGACGTCGGGCAACGTGCGGGTGGCCGGCCTGGACGTCGCCCGCGACCCGCTGGGCGTTCGCGCCCGCATCGGCTACATGCCCGAGAACGTCGCGCTCTACCCCGAGATGCGCGTCGAGGAGTACCTGCGGTTCCGCGCCGCGGTCGAGGGGGTGGCGCGAAACGCCGTGCGGGCGAGGGTCGACGAGGTGCTGGAACGCTGCATGATCGGCGACGTCCGCCACCAGATCGTCGGGACGCTCTCCAAGGGGTACCGCCAGCGCGTCGGGCTCGCCGGCGCCCTCATCCACCGCCCGCCGGTGCTCATCCTCGACGAGCCGACGGTGGGCCTCGATCCGCGGCAGATCGTCAAGATCCGCGAGCTGATCACCGAGCTCGGGCGCGAGCACACGGTGATCCTCTCGACCCACATCCTGCCCGAGGTCGAGCAGGTGTGCCGGAGGGTGGTCATCATCGACGGCGGCAAGCTGGTCGCGGACGGTACGCCGGCGCAGCTGCGCAGCGGGTTCTCCGGGGCCGCCGAGCTGAACGTCCAGCTCGAGGCGCCCGAGGCCGAGGCGCAGGCGGGGCTTTCGGCGCTCTCCGGCGCGAGCAACGTCACGAGCGGCGGGGGCGGCCGCTTCCGCGTCGCGGTCGACGGCGGGGCGGACCTGCGGCGCGAGGTCTTCAAGCTCGCGGTGGCCAGGGGCTGGGTCCTGCTCGAGATGGGCCAGACCGTGCCTTCGCTCGAGGACGTCTTCCTGCGCTTGACGACCCACGACGCCGCCGCGGAGGCCGAGGCGCCGGCCGCGGAGGTGGCCAATGCGTAAGCTCGTCGCGCTCGTGCAGCGTGAGCTGCTGGCGTACTTCTCCTCGCCGCTCGCCTACGTGGTGCTGACCGCGTTCCTGTTCATCAACGGCTACGTCTTCTACCTCATCGTCGCGTTCCTCAACGACCCCCGGACGCAGGCGACGGCGCCGCTGAAGCTCATCTTCGGCGGCACGATCTTCTTCTGGCTCTACCTCCTCTTCGTGGTGCCGGTGATCACGATGCGACTGCTCGCCGAGGAGCGCCGCGCGGGCACGCTCGAGGTGCTCCTCACCTCGCCGGTGAGCGAGGGCCAGGTCGTGATCGCCAAGTTCCTGGCGGCGTTCGTGTTCTACCTGTTCCTCTGGCTGCCGACCTGGATCTACGTCGGGATCCTGGCGAGCTCGACCAAGATCGACTTCGGCCCGGTGTGGGCCGGTTACCTCGGGATCGCGCTGCTGGGCATGCTGTTCCTGTCGGTCGGCCTGCTGACGTCGGCGCTCGTCCGCAACCAGATCATCGCGGCGATCCTCGCGTTCGCCGTCCTCATCGTGGTGTTCTCGCTCGGCCTCGTCGAGAACCTGGCGAACGGGGCGGCGATCAAGGGGGCCCTCGGCTACATGAACCTGTGGAACCACATGGACGACTTCGCCAAGGGGATCGTCGACTCCCGCCACGTCGTCTACGACCTGAGCCTCACGGGGCTCTTCCTCTTCCTCGCCACCAAGGCGCTGGAAGCGAGCAAGGGGAGGTGAGCATGCGCCGCGAGACCGCCGTCGCCGCGTCCTCCGCCAGCGCCGGGATCGTGCTGGCGGTCGCCCTGGTCGGGATGGTCAACTGGATCGGCTACCGGCATTACAGCCGGGGTGACTGGACCGGCTCCAAGCTGTACACGCTCTCCGAGAAGTCGAAGAACATCCTCAAGGGACTGAGCAAGGACGTCCGCATCGTCGTGCTGATGACGCCGTCGACGCCGCTGTTCTCCGAGACCAAGGAGCTCCTCGGCCGCTACGAGGCGGTCTCGCCCAGGATCAAGGTCGAGTTCATCGACCCCGAGCGCGACCCGCTGCGCACCAAGACCCTCGCGCAGGAGTTCGGCGTCTCCACGGCGAACACGGTCGTCTTCGCGGCGGAGGGGCGGAAGAAGTACGTGACCTCGGACCAGCTCGCCGACTACGACTACTCCGGCATGCAGATGGGCCAGGCCCCCAAGCTCAAGGGGTTCAAGGGCGAGGAGCAGTTCACGGCGGCGATCCTCGGCGTGGTCAACTCCAAGGTGCCCAAGGTGTACTTCTCGACAGGCCACGGGGAGCACGACCCCGACGGGTTCGACGGCGACGGCTACTCCCAGCTCAAGGAGGCGGTCAAGCGCGACAACCTCGACGTCGAGAAGACCTCGCTGCTGGGAGGCTCGGTGCCGGCCGACTGCGACCTGCTGGTGGTCGCAGGGCCGAAGGTGCCGTTCACGGCGGCCGAGAAGGCGGCGCTGACCGCGTACCTCGACAAGGGCGGACGCGCCCTCGTGATGCTCGATCCGGTCCTCGGCGCGCGTGCGCAGCCGTCCGGCCTCGAGGACCTCGTCAAGGCGTACGGCGTTCAAGTGGGCAACGACCTCGTCATCGACCCCGGGCGCCGGCTCCCGTTCTTCGACCTCTCCGCCGTGTACGTCAGCGACTTCCGGGCGCACCCCGTGGTGAACGGGATGCAGGGCCTTGCGGTGCTGCTGCCGGTGGCGCGCTCGGTGACGACGACGAGCGCCAAGGACGCGACCTCGGCGATACTGCTCACGACCTCGGATCAGGGGTGGGGCGAGACCGACCTCGCGGGGATCGCGGCCGGCAAACCCGTGGCGAAGGATGCCAAGGACACGCCGGGGCCCGTCTCGCTCGGGGTGGCCGCGCAGTCGGAGAAGGACAAGGAGAACGGTTGGCGGCTGGTGGTGTTCGGCAATTCGGTGTTCGCCTCCAACCAGTACCTCGCCAACGCGGGCAACGAGAGCCTGGCGCTCAACGCGGTGAACTGGCTCGCCAAGCAGGAGCAGGCGCTGGGCATCGCGCCGCGGGCGCCCGAGCAGGTGCAGCTCTTCCTTTCGGCCGCCCAGATGCGGCGGATCCTCCTGATATCGGTCATCGGCATGCCGGCGTGCGCAATCGCGCTCGGCGTCGCGGTGTGGTGGCGCCGGCGCCGCTAGGGGGTGCACATGAGGATGGGGCGACTGATCCTGCTCGCGCTTGTCGTCATCGGTCTCGGTGCGTACATCGCGTTCTTCGAGCGCCACGCCCCCACGACCGACCAGCTCAAGCAGCAGGAGGGCAAGTTGTTCCCCGGCTTCGACCAGGCCAAGGCGAAGCGGGTCGTCATCGACAACTCGCACGGACGGTTCGAGCTCGTCAAGGACAAGGACACCTGGACGCTCAAGGCGCCGCTCGCCGACCAGGCCAACCAGGGGGCGGTCGCGAGCCTTCTGTCCTCGCTCTCTGGCCTGAAGTCGGACCGGACGCTCGAAGGCAAGGGCCTCAAGCTCGCGGAGTACGGGCTCGACAAGCCCGCGCTCGCCGCCACGGTGGAGGACGAGGCCGGCAAGAGCTACACGCTCCGCCTCGGGGGCGAGCTGCCGCTCGGCACCGAGCGCGCGGCGCAGACCTCGGGCACCAGCGTCTACCTGGTGAGCAAGTACATCGCGAGCGATCTGGACAAGGACCTCGCGGGGTGGCGGTCCGACGAGCTCGCCCAGGTGTACGGCGCGGACGTCGCGTCGGTGACGATCGCCTCCCCGGCCGGTCAGCTCGGCCTCGCCCACGCCGGCTCCAGCTGGACGATCACCGCGCCCGTCTCGGACCTCGCCGACCGAGACCGCGCCGAGGGCTTGATCACCGACGTCTCCGGCGCGCGGATCAAGGAGTTCGTCGACTCGGCCCCCGATCTCAAGGCGCTCGGCCTGGAGCCGCGCAGGTTCGGCCTGACGATCGTGAAGCGGGATCCAAAGGCGGCGGCGATCGCCCTCGACTTCGGCAACGAGCGCGACGCGAAGGACGGCAAGCAGGTCGCGTGCAAGCGCGGCGACCGCGTCTTCTGGGTCGACGCCAAGACCGTCGCGCGGCTCGCAGCCCCGTGGCAGGAGTGGCGGTCCAAGAAGCTCTTCGAGTTCGATTCGTGGGCCGCGGACAACCTCGAGATCGAGGCCGGCGGCGCCAAGGCCGCGGTCGAGCGCAAGGACGGGGTCTGGAAGGCCGGCGCCACGGAGGTCGACGCCGATGCGGTCAACGCACGGCTGACCACGCTCGCCGACCTCCAGGTCAAGGCGTTCGACGTGGCCAAGCCGACGGGCGCGGCGCTCGGCAGCGTCAAGCTTTCCGGCGAGGCCGGCGCCGCGGCCCAGGCGACGTTCTACCGGGGCGCCGGCGACGACGTCGCGGTGGTGGCCGGACGGGCCGGCGCGCTCGCGGTGGATGCGGCCAAGGTCAAGGACGTATTCGCCGACCCGGCGGCGCTCGCACGGCCCAAGCCGACGCCGACACCGACCCCGAAGCCGGCGCCGAGCAAGCCGCCCGCGCCGGCGGCCAAGAAGTAGACGGCGGCCGGCGGGGGCCGGCACGCCCTCGAGGGCGGCCGCGGCCGAAATGAGGCGCGGGGCGCGGCGGTTTGGCCGGATGGCGGCACGCCGTGCCGCCGCGACGCTATGGAGGGAAGGCGTGCCGATTCCGATCGACTACTCGAAGCTGGCCCCGCAGGACGTCCTCGAGATCGCCGCTCTCATCGAGCACGAGGCCCAGGAGCGCTACGAGGTGTTCGCCGACCACCTGGAAACGCGCGGGGACCACCCCGCTGCGGCGTTCTTCCTCCGGATGGCCGAGCTCGAGGGCGCGCACGGCGCCCAGCTGACCTCGCGGCGGGTCACGCGTTTTTCGGACCTGTCGTCCCACATCCGCGACGTCGTCGAGTGGGACGTCGAGGGGCCGCCGCTGGAGCGGTCGCTGACCAGCCTCACGACGGCCGAGGCCATCGAGATGGCGATCGCGTCGGAGGTGCGGGCGCGCGACTTCTACGGGGAAGCGCTCGAACACCTCACGGACCCTGCCGTCAGTGCCGTGCTCGCGGAGCTGCGCGAGGACGAGATCGGCCACATCCGCATCCTCGAGGCGCGCCGCGCGGAGCTTGCGGCGGCGTCCCGCTGAGCTGTCGCGCAGCCGGTCATCTGCGCTGCTTCTGCGGACCCCGGACCCCGGTCCCCGGACCCCGGACCCCGGTCCTTCACTCCTCCGCACCCTGAATGCCGAGCCTGCGGATCATCTCGTTGAGGGTGGAGGGACGGACCTTCAGCATCTGCGCGGCGCGACGCTGGACGCCGCCGCAACGCGAGAGGGAGGCCTCGATGAGGGCGCGCGTGTAGGCGTTCACCGCGTCCTTGAGGTCGACGCCGTCCGCCGGGAGCTGTGCGGCGGGCGCGGCCTGAGGGGCGAGCACCTCGGCCGGAAGCAGGTCCACGTCGATCGTGTCGCCGGGGCACAACACGACCGCGCGCTCGATCACGTTTTCCAGCTGGCGCACGTTCCCGGGCCAGTGGTACCCCATCAGGACGTCGAGCGTCCGGGGGATCAGGGCCAGGGCGGGCTTGCCGTTCTCCTCGCCGTAGCGGCGCAGGAAGTGGTTCGTGAGGGCCGGGATGTCGTCGTGACGCTTGCGCAGCGGCGGGAGCTCGATGGTGATGACGTTGAGCCGGTAGAACAGGTCCTCCCGGAAGGTCCCCTCTCCGACCATCCGCGCCAGGTCGGCGTTGGTCGCGGCGATGATGCGGACGTCCACCTTGATCGTCTGCTCGCCGCCGACCGGGATGAACTCCCGTCCCTGGATGACGCGCAGCAGCTTGGCCTGCGTGGGCGGGGTGATCGTCCCGATCTCGTCGAGGAAGATCGTGCCGGTGTCCGCCACCTCGAACAGGCCCCGGCGGTTCGCGACCGCGCCCGTGAACGCGCCGCGCACGTGCCCGAACAGCGTCGATTCCAGCAGGTCGGTGGGGACCGAACCGGTGTTGACCACGACGAACGGCGCGCCGACGCGGGGCGAGAGCTGGTGGATGGCGCGCGCCAGGAGCTCCTTGCCGGTGCCCGACTCGCCCGTGAGCAGGATGTTCGACCGCGAGGGCGCTGCCCTCCGCACCAGCTCGATGACCTGCTCCATCACCTGCGACCGCCACACCAGCGTGCCGAGCCCCTCGAGCCGCTGGCGGAGGTCGCGGTTCTCGGTCCGCAGGCGACGCTGCTCCAACCCCTTGCGGACGGTGAGCACGACCTCCTGGTTCTTGAACGGCTTGGCGATGTAGTGGAAGGCCCCGTCCCGCATCGCGGCGATCGCGGTCTCCACCGACGAGTAGGCGGTGATCACGACCACCACGGCCTCGGGGTCGCGGCTCTTGATCTCCTTCAGCACTTCGAGCCCCGGCTTGTCGGGGAGCATGAGGTCGAGGAGGACCAGGTCCACCTCCATCTCCTCCGACTGGCGCAGCCCGTCGGCGGCCGTCGTCGCCTGCACGACCTGGAACCCTTCGCGGCGCAGCAGGGTGGACAGCACGTCCTGCAGCACCGGCTCGTCGTCGATGATCAGAATCCTCATGCGCTCTCCTGTCGGGTCGGCACCGCAACCCGCATGACGGTGCCGCCTCCCGCGTTGGCCAGCGCCTGGATGGCGCCTCCGTGGGCGACCACGATGTCGCGGGTGATGGCGAGGCCGAGCCCCGTCCCGCCGCGCCCCTGCCGGCCCGTGACGAACGGCTCGAAGATGCGGTCACGAAGCTCCTCCGGCACCCCCGGCCCGGTGTCCCGGACCTCGAACCATACCGTGCCGCCGTCCGACCCCACGCGCACCTCGACCCGGCCTCCCGGCCCCGTCGCCTGGATCGCGTTTCGCAGCAGGTTGTGGACCACCAGCTCGAATTGGACGCGGTTGACGTTGACGCTGGCGTTCTCGGCCGGCTGCACGTCGAGCGACACGCCGGCCCGTTCAGCCTCGACCCGCATCTGGCCCAGCTCCTCGCGGACGAGCGTCGACAGGTCCACGAGCTGGCGCTCGAACCCCGACGGGCGCGCGAGCTCGAGGAGGTTGGTCACGATCCGCGAGACCCGGAACGCCTGCTCCTCGAGCTTGGCCGCCAGCGGCGCCCGAGGGTCGTTCTGCGGCGTCAGCTCGCGCAGCAGCTGGGCGTAGCTGGCGATGCCGGTGACCGGCGTATTGACCTCGTGCGCGAGGCCCGCCGCGAGCCGGCCGAGCGAGGCGAGGCGCTCCTGCTCGGCGAGGCGCTGCTCGAGGCTGAGCTGCTCGGAGATGTCGTCGAGCGCCACGACGCGCCCGTCGAAACGCCCCGGTTCGACCTCCAGCGCCGAGGTGGAGAGCAGGCCGGTGTGCCACTCGCCGGCCTTGGAGAAGCGGACCTGGATGCCGGCGAGGTCGCTGGGCAGGACGCTCTGCCACTCGGGGCGCAGCTCGACGAGCGCGTGGAGGAACTCCCCCACGAGCTTGCCCGGATCGCGGTGAAGCAGGGCGCCGGCCCGCTCGTTGGCGCGCAGCACCCGCCCCGACGCGTCGCAGATCAGCAGCGCGGCCGCCGAGAACTGGAAGATGCGCTCCAGGTAATCCTCGAGCAGGCGGTGCTCCTCCACCTGGCGTCGCAGGTTGGCCATGAGGAGCGTGTTCTCGAGGGCGAGGGCGGCCTGGGCGGCCAGCGCTCCGACCAGGCGGCGCTCGCCGTGGCCGAGCGGCAGCTCGCCGTGCCGCCGCCCGCAGTAGACGAGACCGATCACGCGGCCGTCGCGCTCCACCGGGAACCGGTGCCAGAGGCCACGGGCCTGGAGCGGCGCCTCGGCGGGCGTTGGGAACGGGCCGTGGACGTCATCGAGCGCGAGCACCGGCCAACGCTCTCCGGCGCCGGAGGGGTAGAGCCGGCCGCCCAGCGTGAGGTAGGTCACGACCCGGTCCACGGCCAGCGCGTCGCGCAGCAGCTGGGCGAGTCGCTGGAGCAGCGTCTCGGGGTCGCGGTGGGCGACCGCTTCCTCGGCGAAGGTGGTGAGGGCGCGGCGGGCGACCAGACGCTCCCGGTACTGCAGGTGCTCGAGGCCTTCAAGGAGGAGGCGCCGGGCCGGCACGGTGAGCGCCGCGAGGAGCACGCCGCCGGCCACGGCCACCAGGTTGCGCCAGTTCCCGAGCCTGAAGCCGAATTGCGTCACGGCGTAGTTGAGGAATGCGAAGCTGACGCCGCCGAGGATCACTGCGACGCCCGTCGCGACGACCTGGCGGGTGATGTCCTCGAGGTCCCAGAGGCGGAACTCGAGCAGCGACGAGGCGACGCCGAGCGGCACAAGGGCGAGCGGCAGCAGCGAGATCCAGGTAAGGACCTCGAGCTCGGCGCCGGCCCACTGCGGGATCAGCGACAGCAGCAGGTAGGGGGCGAACCCAGCGGCCGCACCGAGCGCGACCCACTCGACCTGGCGGCGACGGGTCGGGTCGCTGCGGTAGAGCACGAAGGCGCGCACGGAGAACGCGGCCGCCGCGAGGACACCGAGCACGGCCAGCACTGCGGTGGCGCCGTCGAGGGCTTCGGCCACGAGCACGTCGGCGACCACGGGCGGGAGGAGACCGGTGGCGAGGCCGGTGCGCGCCGCAGCGACTCCGAACGACGGGATGAAGGCGGCCCACAGCCACGAGAAACGCTTGATCCGGGCCGGGAAGCTCGCGAAGAAGACCACCAGCAGGGGCGGCAGCGCCAGGCGGCCGAAGTCGCGAATCAGCAGCAGGACCTGCCACGACGCGTCCGGCTCGAGCGGGAACGGCACCACCACCGCGGCGAACAGCGCCTCGGCGAGGGCCAGGAATCGGCCCACGTGGGGCGCCGGATGGCCCAGGTAGACGATCCCCGCGACCGCCAGGGTGAACATCGCCGCGAACGCCACGAGGAGGTAGCGCACGTCGACCTGCGGGACGGGGGGGTAGTACGCGACCTCGTGCACCTTGCCGCTGCGCAGCACGGAAAGCGTGGAGACTCGGCGCGCGTAGAGGGCGTGATCGAGGTCGTCGATCTTGGTCGTCGGGGCGCCGTCGAGGCCGACGATGAGGTCACCCCAGGCCAGGCCGGCCCGGTCGGCGCCGCTGCGCAGGCTGACATTGAGCACCAGGTACCCCTCGGGCGTGCGCACGGAGCGGAAGTCGAGGCGCTGGAATTCATCTACCCGGCGCACGGCGCCGACCAGGCCCGCGGCGGTCGCCACCAGACCGGCGATCAAGAGGACCAGGCTGCGCGCACGGTGCTCGTGGAGCTTCACCCACCCTTTTCGGGGCAGCACGAAGTGGGCGGAGTCGACCGGGGCGGCCACGTTTCCGTCCAGCGCGTCCATAACGCCGAATTGTATCCGATTTTCCGGACACGCCGGCGATCAGGATCGGCAGCCCCTGGGTGTTCCAGCCCTAGCCGTGGGTGTGGACGCTGACGTCGCCCGAGGACGTCCGGACGTCGAGGTCGGGGGACTCGCCCGGTGCGCTGAAGCTGAGCCGGTGCCCGCGGTCGCCGGACGACCCCTCGATATCCGAGGTGATGCTGCCGCTCGACGTGTGGATCTCGCCCTTCAACGCCACCGCACGGGGGATCCGGAGGTGGACGTCACCCGAGGAGGTGTGCACCCGCAGCTTCTTGCCGGCCGGAACGCCGTCCCAGCTCGCCCTCACCTCGCCGGAGGTCGCGTCGGCGGAGAGGTCGCCGGTGAGCTTCTCGAGGCGGACGTCACCCGAGGTGGTGTCCACGATCGCCCGCTCGCTCCCGGCTTCGAGCGTGATGTCGCCGGAGGAAGTGTCCGCTTCGAGGACCGTCAGGGGTTGACCGGTCACGCGGACGTCGCCCGAGGAGGTCCGGGCCACCAGCTCACGCAGCCCTCCCGTCACGTTGAGGTCGCCGGACGAGGTCCTGACGCGGACGGTGCCGGCCAGTGCCGCCGTGCCGCTTATGGCGACGTCGCCGGACGACGTCCGCACCTCGAGCCGGCACGTCGGCGGGACGACGAGCTCGAGCTTGGCGTTGGTGTGGAGGAAGCCGATGATGAAGAGGCCACGGCCGCGGGTCGGCACGCGCACCTCGAGCGCGGAGCTCGAGTCGTCGAACACCGGCGTGTTGTCCTCGACCCATCGGCGCGCCGCGCCGCGCGAGGACGAGCGCGCGTCGAGATCGACCGTGACCGAGATCGTGGCGGCCTCCGTCACCCTGACGTCGACGTCGAAGGAGCGCACGTCGAGGCGCACGAGCTTGTCGGCAGCGGCGGGAAAGGTGCGCGTCTGGTGGGTCACGAGCGGAACGGCATGGCGCACACACCCCGTTCCGAGCAGCAACGCCAGCGCGCCGACGAGTCCGGCTTTACGCATGACCACCTCCACTCGCTTGTAACGCACGAAAGGGCGCCGAGGTTCGCGCCGGCGGTCACGCCTGGATCGCATCCAGCATCCGGACCGTCAGCTTGAGGAAGTCCGCCTCCGTCACGATGCCCAGCAGGACCCCGTCGTCGGCGACCACGGGGAGGCACCCGTACTGGTGGTCGAGCATGAGCCGTGCCGCATCGCGAACCCTCATCGCCGCCGGCACCGCGAACGCGTCGTGCATCAGCTCGCGCACGGGGACCTGAGCGAACACCCGGTGCTCCTCCTGCGGGGTGACCTGGGCGAAGACCGAAAACGACGCCGCGGCGATGTCACGGTGGGTGATGAGGCCGACCAGCTTTGAATCGGCAACGACGGGGAGGTGCCGGAGTCGGCCGTGGTCCATGCAGGAGCGGGCATCGGCGAGGGTGTCGTCCTCCGCCAGCGTCACGACGTCCCGGGTCATGATGTCGCCGACCGTGAGCCTGTGGGGCATGTACCGAGTATACCCGCCGTCAAGGACGCCGGATCAACCGCACAGCAGTTGAGAGTTGAGAAACAGGCCGAGGACCGGCTCCCGCTGCACGTCGGTCGTTGACTCTTCACTCTTAGCTCTTCACTCTGAACTTGTTGTCGTAGCGGGTATACTCCCGTGCGGTTTCGCGCCGGGAAGCGAGTCGCGGCGGGTTCGGTTTCCCGGCCCGGGGGGGACGAATGGCAGCCATCGAGAGCACACCCGAGTTCGTCAAGGGCGTCTACGAGCGCACGCGCGCTCGGCTCGCGGTTGTCCGCAAGCGGCTGGGGCGCCCGCTGACGCTCACCGAGAAGATCCTGTTCGGCCACCTCGCCGACCCGGCGCGCGGCAACCTCGACCCGGGCAAGGCCTACCTCGAGCTCAAGCCGGACCGGGTGGCGATGCAGGATGCGACCGCGCAGATGGCGCTGCTGCAGTTCATGCTCGCGGGGTTGGACCGCACGGCGGTTCCGACGACGGTCCACTGCGACCACCTGATCCGCGCCCGCTCCGGAGCCTCCGCCGACGTCGCCCGCGCCATCGAGGAGAACCGGGAGGTCTACGCGTTCCTCGAGTCTGCCTCGGCGCGCTACGGCATCGGCTTCTGGAAGCCGGGGTCCGGGATCATCCATCAGGTCGTGCTCGAGAACTACGCCTTCCCCGGCGGGATGATGATCGGCACCGACTCGCACACCCCCAACGCCGGCGGGCTCGGGATGTTCGCCTCGGGGGTGGGCGGCGCCGACGCGGTCGACGTCATGGCCGGTTTCCCGTGGGAGGTGCTGCAGCCGACCCTGATCGGCGTCAGGCTGACCGGCAAGCTCTCCGGCTGGACCTCGGCCAAGGACGTGATCCTCAAGCTCCTCGACATCCTCACGGTCAAGGGCGGCACCAACGCGGTGGTCGAGTTCTTCGGCCCGGGGTGCGCTTCGATCTCGTGCACCGGCAAGGGCACCATCACCAACATGGGCGCCGAGCACGGCGCGACTACCTCGATCTTCCCCTACGACGCGAGGATGGAAACCTACCTGCGGGCGACGAGACGTGGCGCCATCGCCGACCTCGCGCGTGACAACCGCGACCTGCTGGCCGCCGATACCGAGGTCGAAGCCAGCCCGGAGAAGTACTTCCAGCGGGTCGTCGAGATCGACCTCTCGAGCCTCGAGCCTCACCTGGTCGGACCGCACTCCCCCGACCTCGCCCGCCCGCTCTCCGGGGTGCCGGCGGCGGTCAAGGAGAACAACTACCCCGCAAAGATCTCGGCCGCGCTCGTGGGCTCGTGCACCAACTCCTCGTACGAGGACATCACCCGTGCCGCCGCGGTCGCCCGTGAGGCGCTCGCCGCCGGAGTGAAGGCGCGCGTGCCCCTGCTGATCACCCCCGGGTCGGAGCAGGTCTTCGCGACGATCGAGCGCGACGGGCTGCTGTCCGTGTTCCACGACTTCGGCGCCACCGTGCTCGCCAACGCCTGCGGGCCGTGCATCGGCCAGTGGCAGCGCGACGACTTCCCCAAGGGGACGGCCAACACGATCGTGAACTCGTTCAACCGCAACTTCCCCGCACGCAACGACGGCAACCCGGCGACGCTCTCGTTCATCGCCTCTCCCGAGGTTGTGGTTGCGTACTCCGTAGCGGGAACGCTCGCGATCAACCCGGTGGCGGACGCGATCCCGGTGAACGGCCACGAGGTGAGGCTCTCGGCGCCGCCTCCCGCGCCCGAGGTGCCGGAGAAGGGCTTCGTCTTCAAGGCCGAAGGGTACGTGGCGCCGCCCGCGGACCCGGCTGCCGTCAAGGTCCAGGTGCGCGCCGGGTCGGACCGGCTGCAGCTGCTCGCGCCGTTCCCGGCGTGGGACGGCAAGGACTACACCGACCTTCCCGTGCTCCTCAAGGCGAAGGGGAAGTGCACGACCGACCACATCTCGCCCGCAGGACCCTGGCTCAAGTACCGCGGCCACCTCGACAACATCGCCAACAACCTGTTCGTGGGCGCGATCAACGCCTTCTCCGGCGAGGCCGGGAAGGGGAAGCACCCGGTCACGGGCGAGACGATGGAGTTCACCAAGACCGCGCGGGACCTCAAGGGCCGAGGCCTCGGCTGGGTCGCGGTCGGCGACGAGAACTACGGCGAAGGCTCGTCGCGCGAGCACGCAGCCATGGAACCGCGGCACCTCGGCGGGGTCGCAGTGATCGCCCGTTCGTTCGCGCGGATCCACGAGACCAACCTCAAGAAGCAGGGGCTCCTGCCGCTGACGTTCGCCGACCCGGCCGACTACGACAAGGTGCGGGAGGGCGACCGCGTCAGCATCACCGGCCTCGCGGAGCTCGCGCCCGGGCAACCGGTGAAGGTCGTGCTCCGTCACACCGACGGCTCGACCGAGACGATCGGCTGCCGCCAGACGTTCAACGCCGACCAGATCGGGTGGTTTCGCGCGGGCAGCGCGCTCAACGTCCTCCGGTCCAAGCGATAGTCGAGTAATCCTCTTCGTAGTGCATTGCGGTGCTCGGCTTTCTCTTTCAACTGCGTGGAGAGCTTTCTCTCTTCCGGGTCACGCGGGCGGCAGGATGCGGGCTTGCGCGTCCCCGCAAATCTGTTGTCACCCTCGCCCCGGATCGGAGTCCGGGGCAGGCTCCAGCGGGAGTCCAGGCGTCACCGTTGCGACATGGAGAGACAAGCCGCCCCGTAAGGCAGGCCAGAGATCAACTGCGACGCCGCGAGTCCTTCACCAGTGACGGCGAGGCCGGGTCACGCCGGGTGGCATAGGCGCGCGGCTGGCGGCGACGCCCCGTCCGCGTCGAGCCCGTAGCGGTGCGCGAACTCGCAGATGCGCGCGTGGTGCGCGGTGTCCTCGCCGGTGAGCATCTCGATGAAGCTCGCGAACGCCGGGTTGGACTGCTGCATCGCGAGCCGGTAGTGGCGTTCGGCCGCGCTCGCCTCGATCGTGGCGGCGAACGACACGGCCTCGGCGACGCTCATCGTCGAGACCGAAGCCCAGGCGCTCGCGATCGCCTCGGACGCCCGCACGAGCTCGCTGATGTCGAGGTCGATGTCGCCGAATCGCGACGGGTCCTCCTCCACCATCGCCTGCTCGTAGAGTACCAGGCCGGCGTGGAACTCCTCCTCCTTCGCCATCTCCCGGAACAGTCTCGCGGCCGGTTCGTCGTCCGCGAAGCTGGCCGCGAGGAGCTCGTACAGGTTGCCGACGTTGCGCTCGAACCCCCCTAGCGACTGGAGAACCCGTTGCGGCTCCACGCGCCCCTCCCTCGTCGCACGCCGCCGGGCGTGCCGCACCGACCCCGACCTCGCCTCCATAGGTACGTCCGTCCCGTCTTGCGGACAAGGGTAGTTACTGCGTATGCGGACTTCGCGCAGGGGGCGTAGAAACTGCGGGGTCGGGCGGCCCGGAGACGGGGAGGCCGACGGTCGGCGGCGGCGGTTCCGTGCGAGGCAGCGGCGGGCGCAGCGGGAGGATGAACGGCACCCGCGCCCAGTACGCCTCGTACGTCGCGCCGAACCGCAGGGCGAGGTTGTGCTCTTCGCGGCGGGCCCGCATGAGCGTGACGCGGACCGCCGGAATGAACAGCACGAGCGCCGGGAGAGAGCGCATCGAGACGATCGCACCGACCAGCATGAGCAGGATGCCGAGGAAGTAGGGGTGGCGGACCCAGCGGTACGGGCCTCGGGTGACGAGCGAGGCGCCGCGGCCCAGGGTTCGTACGGCGGCCAGCGCGAGGAGCCCGCCGACAAGGAGGAACGGCGCGGCGACGCGGAGCGTGACGCGGCTGAATTCGCCGGCGACGAGGGCTCCCGCGGCGCAGCCGACGACGAGGAGCGCCCACGCGACCGGCATCTCGCCGACGGGGACGCCGGGGACCGCTTCGGGGTCGCCGACCATGGTCGCCACCGCGGCCTACACCGCGTGGGCCGCGGCAGGCCTGGCCGCGCGGTAGCGCCGGAGGCCGGCGAGGAAGACCTCCATCGCACGGCGCAGTTTCTCGACCTCGAGGACGTAGGCGATGCGGACTTCGTCGGCCCCGGCGCCGGGGGTCGCGTAGAACCCTCCGGCGGGCGCTACCATGACCGTCTCGCCGCGGTCCGAATGCTCCTCGAGAAGCCAGCGTGCAAAGTCGTCGCTGTCGTCGACCCCGGCCATCTTGACGATCACGTAGAACGCGCCGCGCGGCCTCTCCAGGACGATTCCCGGATCGGCGGTCAGCGCGTCGTACGTCACGTCGCGGCGGCGCTGGTACTCGCGGCGCACGCCCTCGAAGTAGCTCTCGTCGAGGCCGTAGGCGGCGACGGCGCCGAGCTGCTCGAGGGTCGGCGGGCACAGGCGCGCCTGGCCGAACTTGAGCACCGAGGCCATCACGCCGCGGTTGCGTGAGATCACGGCCCCGACCCGGGCGCCGCAGGCCGAGAAGCGCTTCGAGATCGAGTCCACGACGATCACGCGCTCGCGCACCCCGGGTAGCTCGAGGACCGAACGGTGCCGGCGACCGTCGTACGTGAACTCCTTGTACACCTCGTCGGCGATCAGGAACAGGTCGTGGCGCTCGATGAACGCCGCCAGGCGCTCGAGCTCCTCCCACGACAGCACCGTGCCGGTCGGGTTGTTCGGCGAGCACACCAGCATCGCTCGCGTTCGCGGAGTGACCGCGGCGTCCAGCACCTCGTCGGGAGGCAGGTGGAAGCCGTCCTCGGCGCGGGTGCGCACGGGGACGACGCTGAGGTTGGCCATCGCCGCATAGCCGTTGTAGTTGGTGTAGAAGGGCTCCGGGATGATGATCTCCTCACCCTGGTCGGCGACGACGTTGAATGCGAACAGGATCGCCTCGGAGCCGCCGTTGGTGATCAGGACGTCGCGCGGGTCGAGGGCGATCTCGTAGCGCGCGAAGTACGCCGCCATCGCGGCTCGCAGCTCGGGCAGGCCGTCGGAGGGCCCGTACTCGAGCACTTTTCCCGTGAACGACCCGACCGCCCGCAGGAACTCGGGCGGCGTCGCGACGTCGGGCTGGCCGATGTTGAGGTGATAGATCGTTGTCCCGCGCGCGCGGGCGGCCGTCGCCAGCGGCGCGAGCTTGCGGATCGGCGACTCCTGGATCGAGGTGGCGCGGCGGGAGATCTTCATCTCGCCTCCATCGCCCGGCGGGCCGGACGATTTGCGAGCGTAGCGGCACGGCGGGCAAAAGACAAGGACGGACCTCGCTCTCTCGCCGGTCCGGACCGGTGCCGCCGGGGCGTCCGGCGACCGCGGCTCCCGGATTCCTCGGAGGCGCATACTTGACCGGTGACCCTTGGGCACACCGCCGGGAGACGCCCCGAGCCGGGGGGCGAACCGCACCTTGGCGAGCCGGCCCTCGCGGCGGCGGAGCGCATACGTCAGGGGTTCGACGCCTACGCCGACGCATTCGCGAGCCTCACCAAGCGGGCGAAGTGGCGATTCCAGACCAGGGACTGGAAGGGCCGCCACGAGGACGCGCTGGAGCGGCTCGACCTCTACGGGGAAGTCCTGGCGGAGACCGTTTCCGGGTTGGCCGAGCTGCTGGGGCCCCGCCTCTCGGACGAGCCGCTCTGGGTGGCCGTCAAGGAACGATTCGCGCGGGCGTTCGCCGCCCGGCACGACGCTGAGCTCGCCCAGACGTTCTTCAACTCGGTCACGCGCACGATCTTCCGAACCGTCGGGGTCAACCGCAGGATCGAGTTCTTCCGTTGGTACGGCCACCCGGTCGAGGTCGCGGCCGACGAGCCGATCTTCAAGGCCTACGCCGGGGACCGCGACACTGCCGCCGTGATCGGCGAGATCCTGCACGACTTCCGGTTCACCGTGCCGTACGAGGACGCCGGCCGCGACGCCGGCCTGGTCGCCGCCGAGATCGACCTCCATCTCTGGCCGATCCTCGCGTCGAGGGGGACGGCCGGCATCGAGGTGATCCGGGCGCCGTTCTACCGCAACAAGGTCGCCTACCTCGTGGGCCGCATCCTGGCCGACGGCCGGGTCATCCCGCTCGTCCTCCCCCTCTACCACGGCGCCGGCGGCGTTTTCGTTGACACCGTGCTCCTCACCGAGCCGGAGGTCAGCAAGGTCTTCAGCTTCGCGTTCTCGTACTTCCACGTCCTCGTCGAGCGGCACGACCTGCTCATCAAGTTCCTGCGCTCCATCCTTCCCGAGAAGCCCCTCGCCGAGCTGTACATCTCGATCGGGTTCAACCGCCACGGGAAGACGGAGCTCTATCGCGACCTGCACCGGCTCCTGCACCGGGCCCGCCACCGGTTCGTCATCGCGCCGGGAAAGGAAGGCGCGGTGATGAGCGTGTTTACGCTCCCCGCGTACAACTACGTCTTCAAGGTGATCAAGGACGCCCCGGGCTTCCTGCGGAGCCCGGCGGTCACCGACAAGACCAGCACGCGGCGGGAGGTCATGGCCCAGTACGCGCTGGTGTGCCGCCGCGACCGCGTCGGGAGGTTGGTGGACACGCAGGAGTTCGAGAACCTGCGCTTCCGGCGCGAACGGTTCGACGAGACGCTCCTGGCGGAGCTCCGGCTGGCGGCGAGGGAGGTCGTCGACGTGGGCGACGACCACGTGGTCATCCGTCATCTCTACGTTCAGCGCAGAGTGACGCCCCTGCCGATCTTTCTCGCCCAGGAGCGCGACGCCGAATCGCTGCGGCGGACGGTCCTCGACTTCGGGTACTTCCTGAAGGACCTCGCGGCGACCGGGATCTTCCCGAGCGACCTGTTCAACACCTGGAACTACGGCGTGACGAGGCGGGGGAGGGTCGTCCTCTTCGACTACGACGACGTGATCCCGATCGAGCGCGCGACGTTCTCCCGCAAACCCAGCAGCTACGATGAGATCGAAGAGGCGGCGCCGGAGGAGGAGCGGATCGTCGCGACGGCTTCCGACTTCTTCATCGACGAGATGCGGAGCTACTCCGGGCTCCCGCAACGTCTCAAGGGCGCCTTCGAGCTGGTGCACGGCGACCTCTTCACGGTCGAGTTCTGGCGCTCCGTCAAGGAGCAGGTCAGCGCCGGCGAGCTGGTCGACATCACCCCCTACGACCGCGCCATGAAGTTCCCAAGGTAGCTGTTCCTCGAGGGCGCCGGGCTGCGCTACTCTCTCCTCCGGCGGACGCACCGTCCGCCTCGGATACCGGGGAGGAGCCATGAGCGCGGACGAACGTAGGGTCGCGGTCGTCACGGGGGCGAGCGGCGGCATCGGCGCCGCGACGGCGAGGTCGCTGGCCGCGGCGGGGTTCGACGTCATCGTCGGCGCCCGCCGGCCCGACAGGCTCGAGGACGTCGCGCGGGAGATCGGCGGCACCGCCTGCCCGCTCGACGTGACCGACGCCGGATCGGTGGAGGCGTTTTGCGCGAAGGTCCCGCCGCGCCTGCACCTCCTCGTCAACAACGCCGGCGGCGCCCACGGCCTCGAGCCGGTCGGCAACGCCAGCGACGAGGACTGGACGTGGATGTTCGAGGCCAACGTGCTTGGTCTGATGCGTGTGACCCGCGCCCTGCTGCCGAAGCTCGAGGCCGGGCACGGCCACATCGTCAACGTCACCTCGATCGCCGGGCGCGAGGTGTACCCCGGAGGCGCGGGCTACACGGCCGCCAAGCACGCGGCCGTCGCGGTCACGAGGACGCTGCGTCTGGAGCTCAACGGGAAGCCGGTCCGCGTCACCGACGTATCACCGGGCCTGGTGGAGACCGAGTTCTCGCTGGTGCGCTTCGCCGGGGACGCGGCGCGCGCCACGAAGGTCTACCAGGGGCTCACCCCGTTGACCGCCGAGGACGTCGCGGACTGCATCGTGTGGGCCGTCACGCGGCCCGCGCACGTCAACATCGACGAGATCGTCGTCAAGCCGGTCGCGCAGGCGAGCGCGACCGTGGTCGCCCGGGGTTCGGGGCTGTAGGCAGGGTCGTCGTCCCGTGGCCGGCTGGCGGTTGATCCTCGACGGCGCGCACACCGGCGCCTGGAACATGGCGGCGGACGAGGCGCTCGCCGAAGCGGTCGACGCCGGAGCCTCGGCGCCGGTGCTCCGGCTGTACCGCTGGGCGCCCCCCTGCCTCTCGCTCGGTTTCTCGCAGCCGTACGAGGCCGCCGACGCCGCGTACTGCGCCGGGCACGGCGTGGACCTCGTGCGCCGCCCGACCGGCGGCCGCGCCGTGCTGCACCACCTGGAGCTCACCTACTCGGTGCTCGCCCCCCTCGGCGCCGGTCCGTTCACCCAGGACCTGCAGGCCGCCTACCAGGCGATCTGCCGGGCGCTCGTCGCCGGCCTGCGCGCGCTCGGCGTGCCGGCCGAGGTCGCGGGTCGGCCGGAGGGCGATCTCATCAAGCCGGTGCAGGCGATCCCCTGCTTCATCGGCCCGGCTGCCGGCGAGGTGGTTGCGGGAGGGCGCAAGCTCGTCGGATCGGCGATGCGGCGCCTGGGCAACTCGATACTTCAGCACGGGTCGATCCTGGAGGGGTGGGACGGCGCGCTGCAGGCGGGATGCCTGGGACTCCCGGACGACGCCTCGCTGCGGCCGGCCGTAGTTACGCTCGGGGAGCTTCTCGGGGCGTCGCCCGCGCCGGAGGCGCTGGCCGACGCGATCGAGGACGGGTTCTCGTCCACGTTCGGCATCGCGTTCGCAACCTCGGCCCTCACGGAGCAGGAGCGCGCGCGCGCTTCGCTGCTGGAGCGCGAGCGCTACGGCCACGAGCGCTTCACGGTCCGCCGGGACCGGTCCCTCCCGGGCGGTCCCGACCGCGGAGGCGCGATCGATGTTGAGTAGTGGAACGCCGTCGAACAAGGCGGGGCCTGTGCGCTTCATCGTAGGCGTCCTCGCACTCGGCGTCGCGGCTGCGTGCAGGACGGCTGCGCCGCCGGCGCCCCCGGCTCCGGTCGTGGTGACCCCCGCCGTCGAGGGCCACGCGGCGCCGCCCGAGGCAACGGTCCGCGTGACGGCCGGCCGGCTCAACGTGCGGGAGACGCCGAGCACGTCCGCCTTGACCGTCGCCCGGGTCAAGAAGGGCGAGCGGCTGGCCGTCGTCGGCCGTGACGGCGACTGGGTGCAGGTGAGGCTCGCGGACGGACGCGGCGGGTGGGTGAGCGGCGCGTACGTCAAGCCGGACGTCCCATGCGCCGCCGACAAGCCGGGCGCCGAGCTGCTCTCGGACGTCCCGCTTTCCTTCAGCCAGGGCGCCGCCATCGGCAAGGTGGTGATCGAGGCGACGGTGGATTCGTCGGGGAGCGTGACGTCCACGCGGGTCGTGACGGACACGACCGGCATCCCCGAGCTCCTTCAGCGGGCGCTGAGCGAGGTGAAGGCGTTCAAGTTCGCGCCGCCGGTCCGCGACTGCAAGGCCGTGCCGTTCATCTACACCTATACGCGGAGCTTCTAGCGGCGGACGCCAGGGGCGCGCAACGCCGCCAGCAGCGCCGTCATGTCGCCGTGGAGCGGCGCCTCGAACGTCATCGGCACGCCCGTGACCGGGTGCGTGATCGTCAGCTTCCACGCGTGCAGCGCCTGGCGGGGGAAGTCGCGGCATGCGCCGGCGGCATCCGGGTCCTCGATCATCCGCCACTGGCGGCCGGCGTACGTCGGGTCGCCGACCAGGGCGTGGCCGACGTGCGCCATGTGCACCCGCACCTGGTGCGTGCGCCCGGTCACGAGGCGGCACTCGACGAGCGCGGTCCCGGCGAAGCGCTCGCGGACCCACCACAGGGTGCGCGCCGGGCGCCCGCCGGCGACGACCGCCATGTGCTTGCGCTCGGTCGGGTGCCGCGCGATTGGCGCGTCAACGACGCCCTCGGCGGCCTTCGGCTCGCCGTACACGACCGCGAGGTAGCGCTTGTCGGTTGTGCGCCAGCGGAACGACAGCGACAGCGCGCGGTGCGCGAGGTCCGTCTTGGCGGCGATCAGCACGCCGGAGGTGTTCTTGTCGAGGCGGTGCACGATCCCGGGCCGCTCGACACCGCCGATCCCGGAGAGGTCGCGGCAGTGGGCGAGCAGCGCGTTCACGAGCGTCCCGTCGGGGTTGCCGGCGGCGGGGTGGATGACGAGCCCAGGGGGTTTGTTGATCACGATCAGGTTCGCATCCTCGAACAGGACATCGAGCGGGATGTCCTGCGGCAGAACCTCGGACGCGGTCGGCGCCGGCGGGTCGACCTCGATGACGTCGCCCGGCGCGAGCAGCTGCGCCGGCTTGGCCGCACCGCCGTTGCGCGTCACGTGGCCCGCCGCGATCCAGCGCGCGGCCTGGGAGCGCGACCAGCCGTGCCCCGCGCCCGCCACGAAGCGGTCGAGGCGCAGCCCCGCCGCATCGGCCGGCACCACCAGCCGCACGACGGCCGCGCTACTCGCCTGGTCCGCCATCGTGTGGTTCCCGCGGCCGACGTGAAGAGTGAGGAGTGAAGAGTGAAAAGGCGAGGGTCGTTACCGGAAGTACTATGTCCTGGCCGCCGTCGGCGATGAGATCGTTTCGGGTTGCGCGCTGCATTTGGCTCGGCATCTCGTTCTGGCTGTTAACTCTTAACTCTTCACTCTTAACTCTTAACTTCTTCCCTGCGGCGGTGGATCCACACCAGGATCCCGACGCCGACCGGCACCATCACCGCGGCGATCGCCTGGCTGGTGGAGAGCGCGCCGCCCAGCACGAATCCGCGGTCGGGGTCGCCGCGGAAGAGCTCGATGACGAAGCGGGCGATCCCGTAGCCGATCAGGTAGGCGGCGAGCACCGTGCCCGTACGCAGGCGCCGGCGGAACAGCCAGGCCAGGAAGCCGTAGTTGGCGAGGTTGAACGCCGCCTCGTAGAGCTGAGTCGGGTAGAGCGGGACGCCCAGAGGCGTGCCGGAGATCTCGGCGGCCAGGTGGTGCGTGAACACGACCCCGAGCGACGGGCTGCAGCTCCTGCCGTAACAGCAGCCGGCCGAGAAGCAGCCCAGGCGGCCGAAGAAGTGGCCGAGCGCGACCGAGGGGACGAGCACGTCGGCGACCTGGAGGAAAGGGAGCCGGTAGCGGCGCAGGAGCACGGCCGCTGCCACGAGCGCACCGAGCAGGCCCCCGTAGAAGACGCCGCCCGCACGCATGAGCCCCCACAGGCCCGAGAGCGATCCCAGGTACGACGGATCGGTGACCGCGAGGAGGACCTTGCTGCCCGCGAGCCCCCACAGCACGACCCAGGCGCCGAGGTCCATGACCTTGGCGCCCGACAGCCCGACCAGCTTCGCGCGCCGGCTCGCGAGCCAGATCCCGAGCACGATGCCCGAGTACAGGAGCACGCCGTACGTCGGGATCTGGTAGAAGCCGAGGTCAATCAGGACCGGGTGCACGAGACCTCCCAACCTGCCCGAGGAGCTCCGCGAGGACCACGCAACAGGCGCCCACCGAGATCGCCGAGTCGGCCACGTTGAACGCGAACCAGTGGTGCTCTCGTCCGCCGACCCTCATGTAGAAGTCGAGGAAGTCGACCACCTCGCCGCGGAAGATGCGGTCGACGATGTTGCCCAGCGCGCCGCCGAGCACGAGCGCCAGCCCGACGCCGGCCAGCCTGCCGCCGTCGGTGCGCGCGAGCTGCCATCCGAGGAAGGCCACGATCGTCGCGACCACGATGAGCAGGCCGAGCTGCACCGCCGGACCGGACGCCCCGAGCAGGCCGAACGCGATCCCGCGATTGCGCGTGTGGACGAGGCGGAACACCCCCGGGATCACCTCGATCTCGGTCCCGTACGGGCGGCTCGCAACGACCCACGCCTTGGTGAGCTGGTCGGCGGCCACGACGCCGGCCGCGATCGAGGCCGAGCGGGCCAGCCCCATCACGCCTTCCGCTCGGCGAGCGCCAGCACGACCTTCAGGCAACGGGCGCAAAGGTCCGGATGTTCCGGGTGGCCCGCCTTGGGGAGGAGCTGCCAGCAGCGCGGGCATGGCGCGCCGTCGGCGGCGCGGACGCCGAAGGTCAGGCCGGGATAGGTCACGGATGCCGGCTGCGATTCGGCCGGGGCGGGGGAGGTCTGCGACACGATGCACAGCTCCTCGAGCGTGGTCGCGGTCGCTGCGAGGTCCTCGTCCACCAGCGCCCGGTCCCCGGAAAGGCACAGCGCAGCCTGCAGCGACTTGCCGAATTCGCCCTGCTGCCGGTGCGTCTCGAGTTCCTTGTTGACCTCGTCACGGAGCGCGAGCAGGCGCCCGAAGCGGGCGTCGGCGGCATCGTCCTCGGGCACGTCCTCGAGTCTGTCGAGGCGCTCCAGCACGACGGCGTCCGAATGTGAGCCCGGGAGGTGCGCCCAGGCCTCGTCTGCGGTGAACGCGAGCACGGGCGAGGTCGCGGTCGCCAACATGCGGACGAGCCGGTACAGGACGGTCTGGGCGGAGCGCCGTTCGGCCGAGGTCGGGTGAGAGCAGTACAGGCGGTCCTTGAGGACGTCGAGGTAGACGGCGGAGAGGTCGACCGCGCAGAAGTTGATCACCGCGTGGTAGACGGCGTGGAACTCGTAGCGCTCGTACGCCTGCTGGATGCGCGCCGCCAGCTTCTTCCCCCGGCGCAGGAAGTGGGCGTCGAGCGGCCGCAGGTCGTCAGCCGGAACCGCGTCGCGCTCAGGGTCGAACCCGTTGAGGTTGGAGAGGAGAAACCGGACCGTGTTGCGGATCTTCCGGTACGCCTCCGCGGTCCGCGACATGGCCTCCTCGGAGAACGGCATGTCCTCCCGGAAATCCACCGAGGACGCCCACAGGCGCAGCACGTCGGCGCCGTACTTGGTGGTGACCTCGATCGGCGAGACCGCATTGCCGATCGACTTCGACATCTTCTTGCCCTCGGCGTCGAGCACGTGGCCGTGCACGAGGACGGACCGGAAAGGGGCCGCGTCGTGCGTGACCACCGCCACCAGCAGCGACGACTGGAACCACCCGCGGTATTGGTCGTGCGCCTCGAGGTAGAGGTCGGCCGGCCAGGTGAGGCCGGGGAACCGGTCGTTGGCGCACACCGCGAGGTGGCTGGCGCCGGAGTCGAACCACACGTCGAGAATGTCGCGTTCCTTCTCCCACGCCGTGCCGCCGCAGCGCGGACAGCGCAGGCCGGACGGCGCGAATTCGGACACCGGCCGCGCGTACCAGGCGTCGGCGCCCTCCGCGGCGAACGCCTCCTCGACCGCCGAGAAGAACCCCCGAGCGGTTTCGACGTCGGACCCGTCGGGCCAGATCGCGGCGCAGGCAGGATCCGCGCACACGAGCACGGTGATCGGCGAGCCCCAGCGCCGCTGGCGCGAGACGCACCACTCGAAGCGGTTCTCGACCATGCCGTAGATCCGGGCCTGGCCCCACGGCGGCACCCACGTCGTCTTGGCGATCTCCTCGAGGGTGCGGCGGCGGAGGTCGATGCGGGCGTTCGGCGAGGCGTCCCGCGTGAGCGCGATGAAGTACTGCTCCGTGGCGCGGAAGATCACCGGCTCGTGGCAGCGCCAGCAGTGGGGATACTCGTGCGTGCCGGTGCCGGATGCGAGCAGCGCCCCGGTCCGGTCGAGCTCGGCGGTGATTCGCGGGTTGGCGTCGAAGACGTGGACGCCGGCGAGGTCGGCGACGTCGTCCGTGTAGCGTCCGGCGTCGTCGATCGGCGAGAGGATCGGGATGCCCTCGACCTTGCCGGTGCGGAAGTCGTCCTCGCCGTGGCCGGGCGCCGTGTGGACCAGGCCCGTCCCGGTGTCCATCGTGACGTAGTCGGCGGCGACGATCACGAACGCCTTCGAGCCTTCAGGCAGCTTCGCGCGCCAACCTTCGGCTAGGGGGTGACGGTACGCGAGCCCGAGCAGGGCCGCGCCCCTGCTGCGGGCCGCCTCCCGCCCCGCGAGCTTCGCGGCGGCCAGCACGGCGGGTGCGAGGGCCGACCCGAGCACGAGGTCGCCCCGGTCCGTCTCCACCAGGACGTACTCGGCATCGGGGTGGACCGCGATGGCGAGGTTGGACGGGATCGTCCACGGCGTCGTCGTCCAGATCACGAAGGCGACCGGGGCGCTCCCGGGAACGCCGAACGCGGCGCGCACCGCGCCGGGTTCGGCCGCCGGGAACGCGACCGTGATCTCCGGGTCCTCGCGGGCGGCGTATTCGAGCTCCGCCTCGGCGAGCGCGGTGCGGTCGTGCCAGCACCAGCGGATCGCCTTGCGGTCGCGGTACAGGAGCCCCTGCTCGACGACCTTGCCGAGCGCCGCGACGATGTCGGCCTCGTACCGCGGCGACATCGTCAGGTACGGGTGATACCAGGTTCCCAGGCCGCCCAGGCGGCGGAACTCCTCGCGCTGCACCTCGACGAAGCGTTCCGCGTAGGCCCGGCACGCGGCGCGCACCTCGAGATCGGACATCGAGAGCTTGCGCCGGCCCAGCTCGCGATCGACCTTCTGCTCGATGGGGAGACCGTGGCAGTCCCAGCCGGGCACGAAGGGGACGTCGAAGCCGAGCAGGGCCCGCGAGCGCACGACGAGGTCCTTGAGGATCTTGTTGAACGCCGTCCCGAGGTGGATGTGCTCGTTGGCGTACGGCGGGCCGTCGTGGAGGACGAAACGGGGCGCACCCTTTCTGGCGGCGTGCAGGCGGCCGTAAAGGTCCCCGGCCTCCCAGCGCGCCAGGCGCTCCGGCTCCTTGCGCGCCGCGTCGGCGCGCATCGGGAACTCGGTCGCGGGGAGGTTCAGCGTCTCCTTGTACATTCCGTGCCCCTTCGCACTCGCGCCGGCGGCGTCCGCCGCGCGAAGCACCCAACCCTACGCATCACGGGCATCTCCGTCAAGCGGGGACGAGACGCCCGACCTCCTCGATCACCTGCTGCAGCGAGAAGGGCTTGGTGATGTACGCGGACGCCCCCAACTCGCGCCCGCGCCGGACCTCGGCGGCGAGCGCGTGGGCCGTGAGGAACACCACCGGCGTGCGGCAGTGCCGGGGGTCGTCGCGCAGCTTCTCCGCGAGCTGGAAGCCGGTCATGGCGCTGCCGAGCGATACGTCCAGGATGAAGCATTGAACGGTCCCGCCGGCGAGGATGGCCAGCGCCTCGTCGGCGTTCGCGGCCTCGAGGGCGACGTACCCGGCCCTCCGGAGCTTGAACGCCAGGATCCGGAGGATGTAGGGCTCGTCGTCGACGATCAACACCCGCGCCGCCATGACGTGGGAAGTATAAGGGCCGTGGGCGCCATCTCTCGCATGCGCCGCCGATAGCGGACCATCTGCGGCGTTGCGGGAGCAGCGGCCGATGGTTGGCTCGGCGATGGGAACCGCCCACCCCGCCCCCGCAAGCGTTGCCCGAAGCACGGAAGCCCGCGTCTCGCCCCCCACCCGATCCCCCGCGAGGTGCCCTTCGGCGGCTCGCTTGCTCATGTAGCCTCCGGCTACGCTCCGCAGCGGCCACCTCGGGCGCCTTGCATCTGGCCCAATCTCGGCGGCGCGGCTACGCGCCATGCTGTGAGGCCCTGCCCTCTGGGGCACATTCCCGTCTCTTCCGGGCCACGGACCACTGACCACGGACTCACGCCGTCTTTCCGGCGGCGCGGCCTACACGGCGTACTGCTCAGCCCTGCCTTCGGGGGGCATTCTGTCTCTTCCGGGCCACGGACCACTGACCACGGGGCACGGCTCAGCTCTCCAGGATCACCACCGCTACGGCGACGCCGGCGGCGTGGGTGATCGACAGGTGGGTCGAGCGCACGCCCAGCGCCTCGGCTCGCGACGCGGCCGGGCCGGTGAGCGAGAGGAGCGGCGCGCCGTTCTCGGCGCGGCTGACGACCGGGTCGCGCCAGCCGACCCCCGCGCCCCACCCGCACCCGAGCGCCTTGAACGCGGCCTCTTTGGCGGCGAGGAGGCCGGCGACGTGTTCCGCGTCGCCCGCTCTCGCAACCTCGCCGGGGGCGAAACAGCGCGAGAGCAGGCGGGGACCGTGCGCGGCGAGCATGGCGCCGACCCGCTCGACCGCCACGACGTCGAGGCCGACGCCGACGATCATGACTTCCCCGCCGCGCCGTCGAGCCACGACCATGCTGCGGCGAAGTGGACGAGGCCGTAGCCTGAGAGCGCGCCGCGCAGGGCGGGGTTTTCGAGCCATCGCGCCAGCCACAGGGGCGCGTCGGGGATTACCCGGGTGAGCCAGAAACGGCTCCATGGGGCGAGCACGAAGAACCACCCGGCGGCGGTGAGGTATACGACGATCGCGAGGACCCCCGTGGCCCGGATGCGGTGCTGGGACGACACGCGGAGATTGTACGGCACCGGCGTCATGACGCGCGGGCGCCGCGCGGCGCGGCGTCGGGTGTAGAATTCGAGTGTTCAGCGATGGAGCGAAGACGATGAGGGTGGGGACCCGTGGGCCCGGAGGCCGTGGGTGCTCGCTTCCGGACGCCGCGTTCGGACGCCCGCGGTGTTCTCGGCTGGGTCCACCAAGGTGCTCGGGCGCTGAACGAAACCGGCTTGGGGGAGGGGGAAGAGTGTGCCGTGGACAGCAAGGGGTACGCCGAGGTCAAGGTGAGCGTCGTGGGGAACGAGGTCAGGTGTGATCCGGACCCGGTGGGGTGCAACTGGCAGGTGGGGCCGGACGACATCAGGTGGACGTTCCAGGACCTGCCGGAAGACGTCGCGTCGGTCGTGATCGAGTGGAAGACCACGCCGATGCACCGCGGAATCGGGCACGCACCCTCGTCGGTCGGCTCGCACCTGGCCGATCTCGTGACGACCGGCAACGTGTGCGTGGGCGGGCGGTACTTTTACAATGTCCACTGCCTGGACGCGCAGGGGAGACAGGTCGCTTACGCGGACCCCTCGGGCCAGAACGACCCTCCGGCGTAGCCGGAAGCGGGCTGGGTGACCGCTGCCCAGGGAATGGCTCGCCGCCTCACCTCGAGGGCGCGAGGCCGCCGGAGGCGGGCACGAGGCGAGCGAACGCCGGCAGTCGCCGCAGTGCGGCGAACTCGGGGCCGGAGAACCACTCCGGCGGCGCCTTCAGCTCTCGCGCCTTCTGGGTCCAGGCCAGGCATGTCTGCTGGTCCCCGTTGAGCGCGGCGACCAGGGCCGCGATGAACACCGTGTACGAGTCCTTCGGTTCCTTTTCGAGCGCGGCCTGACTCTCGAGGACCGCCTCCGCGCCGCGGCCGAGATGGGCCAGGCAGAGCGCTCTCGTGAGGCTGAGGGTCCCGTCGGACGCCCCGTGCGCGCGCAGGTCGTCGCACAGCGCCAGCGCCTGCTTGTACTGCTTGGCCGCGGCATCCGCGTCGCCGCTCCAGTAGAGGCTGTCGCCGACGCCCGCTACGTACAGCGGCTGCCGCGGTGCGACGCGGGCCGCCTGCCGGAACGCGTCGGCCGCGGCCGTGAAGTGGCGCTGGTAGAACAGCGCCACGGCGAGGTTGTTGTAGTCGGTGGCGCCGCCCCGGATGGCAACCGCCCTGCGGCTGAGCCGCTCGACGGCCGGGTAGTCCCCGGCCGTTATCTCGACCAGCGAAAGCCGCACGAGCACGGTCACGTTGTCCGGTGAGCGCGAGAGGATGTCCTCCAGAACCCGCCGTGCTCCTGCCAGGTCGCCTTTCGCGCGCAGGATGTCGGCGAGGTCGAACAGGTGCCTCCAGAACGGCTGCAGGGCGATGGCCCGCCGCGCCGCCCGCTCGGCCTCGTCGAACCGGTTGAGCCGCATCAGCGCGAGCCCCTGCAGGTCCCACGCGAACGGGAGGCCCGGGTTGCCCGTCGCCAGCTCCCGGCTCCTCCTCTCGGCCCGCTCGAAATCCCCGATCGACACGTCGGCGTTGATCTGTGCCCTGGCGAGCTCTGGGTCGGTCGGCGCGAGCTGCCGGGCACGCTCGAGGAGCGCCATGCAGGCGTCCCGGTCCGCCGGATCTCGGACCATGTCGAAGCGGAAGCGGTGCAGGTTGGCAAGCTTGAGGATCCCGTCGAGAAACCGTGGCGAGGCCGCGAGCGCCCGCTCGAGGAGGGCGATCTCCTCGCGCTGGTCGTTCGACACCTGCCCGGCGTCCTGGCGGCGCTGGACCTCGAGGAAGGCGGCGAGCGCCTCGCCCGTGACCTCCCGCGGCCGCGCGTCGGCGCGCGGCGAGAAACCGGCGTAGCCGTTCGCGAGCGCCGTCATCATCCGGTCCTCGAGCAGGATGAGGTCGTCGGTGCCCACGTCCAGGCGCTCGGTCCATATCACCGTGCCGGCGTGGTCGAGGCGAGAGACCACGATTCGCGCGGGTTCCCCGGGCGTCCCCTGGATGAGCGAGGCCTCGACGAGCTCCCGGACGCCGAGGGCACGGGCGATCTCGCTCGTGCGTTTGTCCGGTCCGACGACGGCGCGCACGTCGCGGCCCGCCACGACGGCGACGTTCTTGAGCTGGGCCAGGCGCGACGAGATCGCATCGGCGACCGCGGCCGACGCCAGACGGGCGGCGTCGCCGTCACCCTGGACGGTCACGGGGAGGACCGCCACGGTCAGCGGCTTGCGCACCGAGAGCAGGCCGAACACCAGGGCCGCCACCGCGGCCACGGTGAGGGCCGCGACGGCGAGGCCGGCCACGACCAGGTAGCCCCGGCCACGCCGGGAGACGCGACCGGGGTGAAGCCCGGGGCCGGCCGCGGTAGCTCCGGTGACCGTCGCCCCCGCCCGCCTCAGCTCCTCGGCCGCGACCTCGGCCGTGGCGAACCTCTCGGCCGGGTCCCGGGCGAGGCAGCGCTCGATCACCTCGGCGAGCGGGTCGGGGAGGTCCGGCGCCGCCGCAGCCAGAAGCTCGTGGGCGGCGCTCGCGACCTGGTGCATCGTTTCCATCGGCGTCGCGCCGCGGAACGCCGGCTTGCCCGTGGCCAGCTCGTAGAGGAGCGAGCCGAGGGAGAAGATGTCGCTGCGGGCGTCCACGTCCCGGCCCAGCGCCTGCTCCGGCGACATCGCCCTCGACGTGCCGACGACGAGCCCATCGGTGGTGATGCGCCCGTCACCGACGCTGCGCACGCCGACCCACTTGGCGAGGCCGAAGTCCAGGATCTTGACGTGGCCGGAGGGGGTCAGGAGCACGTTCTCGGTCTTGATGTCGCGGTGCACGATGCCGTGGCGGTGCGCCTCCCCGAGCGCCTCCGCGATCTCGGTGCCGATGCGGGCGATCTCGCCGGGGGCGAGGACGCCGGCGACCAGCGTGTCGGCGAGCGATGTGCCATGGACGTATTCCATGACGACCCAGTCGGCGTCGGCCTCCCGCACGATCTCGTAGACATGGGTGATGGCCGGGTGGGACAGCGCCGCCGCCGAGAGCGCTTCCCGGCGCAGGCGCTCCCGCCGCTCGGGGCTCAACTGGCTGTGCAGGACGCCCTTGATGGCGACGGGGCGCTGGAGCTCGTCGTCGTACCCCTCGTAGACCTCGCCCATGCCGCCACTGCCGAGGAGGCGCACGACCCGATAGCGCCCGATCTGTTCCGGCACCACGGCATCCGATTGTAGCGGAGCGATCGCGCGGGGTCGGCGCGTCAGGGTGTCCGGGGCGCGAGCGCTTCGCGGCAGCGACGCTCCGTCTCGAGTCGTCCGGGCAGCGGCAGCCCGGCGAGCGCGTCCGCCTCGCGCGCTCGACCTCCCGAGAGCGCCGCCAACGTCTCGCGGAACTCGGCCGCGGCGCGCTGCTCGTAGCCGAGGCGCTGCAGGGCCTGGGCGAGCAGGAGGCGGACCTGGTACAGGGCGGCGTCGAGGTAGAGGGCCGCTCGGTAGGAGACGACCGCTCGGTCGGCCTGCGCCGCCGCGTCGTGGAGGAACCCCTCGAGGGCGTGGACCGCGGGATCGGACGGATCTGCGAGCAGCGCCTCGCCGACCAGACAGGCCGCGTCGTCGAGCCGGCTCTCCACGATGCACTCGGTCGCGGCCAGCAGCCGGTCCCGGGTTCCGGACTGCGGCCAGAGCCGGCGCGTTGGTCCGGGTACAGGCCGCGGTGCCGTTCCCGGAGCCGCGCCGGGACCCGGGAACTCCCGCGGCGGCGCCCCGGCTCGAGCGGCGGTCGGTCGAGCGACGTCCGCGTGGCGGTAGCAGAAGCACTCGCCCAGGTCGATCGCTTCCAGACCGGCCGGCAGCTGCCAGAGCGTCTCGGCCGGCCCGAGGAACAGGTAGCCGTCGGGCGCCAGCGCCTGCGTGACGGCCGCCGCCACCCGAGGTTGCGCGTCAGGCCGGAAGTAGATGAGGACGTTGCGCATGAATACCAGGTCGAAGGTCGACGGCGCGATGGGGAACGGGTCGTCCACGAGGTTGAGCGTCCGGAACTCGATGCGGCGCGCGAGCGCCGGGGAGAGCGCAAGTCCGCCGCCCGCGGGGGTGAAGTACCGAGCGCGGAGCTCGTCCGGCACGTTCGCCACGGCCCGCGCCCCGAACCGGCCCGTGCGTGCGGCGGCGAGGGCCTCCTCGTCGACGTCCGTCGCCAGCACGCGCCAGTCCCATCCGAGGAGCGCGGGGCAATCGGCGAGGACGACCGCCAGCGTGGCCGACTCCTCGCCCCGCGCGCAGCCGGCCGACCAGACTGCGAGCGTGCGGCTCGCCGCGCGCGCCTTCGCGAGCTCCGGAAGGACCGTGGCGGCCAAGGCGGCGAACTGCTGCGGGTAGCGGAAGATGAACGACTCCTTGACCGTGACGTGCGGCAGGAGGGCGCTCCACTCCCCGGGGAGGCCGCCGCGCGAGAGCGCCTGAACGTAGGCCTCGACGCCGGCGAGGTGGAGGCTCGCAGCCCGTCGAGTCGCGAGCTCGGCGAGGAACGGGTAGTGACCGGGGAGGATGACGTTGCCGCTGACCGTCTCGACCAGCGCCGCGAGCTCCGCGATGGCCTCGGCCGGGCCGGTCATGGCCGGACACAGTTGCGGCCTGCCGCCTTTGCCTCATACAGGCGCGCGTCGGCGAGGCCGACCAGAGCATCGGCATTGGCCCGGGCGGGCAGCTCCGACCTGCAGGCGACGCCGAACGAGACCGTGATCCCGATCTGTTCGCCGGATGGCAGCACGGCCGGCTTTTCGGCCACGGCGCGCCGGAGGCGCTCGGCGACCTGGCGCCCCGCCTCCAGGTCGGTCTCGGGCAGCACCGCCAGGAACTCCTCGCCGCCGTATCGGCCGAGCGGGTCCGAGGTCCGCAGGACGCGGCTCATGGCCGCCGCGGCGCCGCGCAGCACGACATCGCCCGCGAGGTGGCCGTGGGTGTCGTTGACCCGCTTGAACAGGTCGAGGTCGCCGATGATCACCGTGACGGTGTGCCCGTAGCGCTGGGCTCGCTCGAGCTCCTCCTGCAGGCGCTCGTGGATCGCGCGATGGTTGAGCGCCCTCGTGAGGCCGTCGTGGGTGGACAGCTCCTGGAGACGTTGCGCGAGCCGGGCGTTGTCCAGCACGAGCGCCGCGTGCGGGGCGAGCGCGTCGAGGAGCCGGCTCGACTCCGCCACGAACCGGTTCGGGAGGATCGGGAGCACCGCGAGCCGGCCGGACGCGTTGCGCAGCGGCAGCGGGAAGGAGACAAGGTGGGCCGGGTCGGCGTCGCCGGTGCCCTCCTTGGTCCCGTCGAAGAGGACGTCGGGGCTGACGTCCGACGGCACGCCCATCGCGGCGAGCACGCTGTCGACGGCGCGCCGCGCCGCGGCGAGCGACACCGGCTGCATCAGCTGGACGTGCAGCGTCGCGCCCTCGGGTTCGCTGACCCCCACCGCCAGGAGGTGGGCGTCGGTCACGCCGCCGACCACCTCGAGGATCGCGGCGCAGGCCGAGTGCAGGTCCTTCGCCCGCAGCCCCTTCTCCAACAGCGAGTTCACGAGCGTGGCGTTGAGGAGGCTGCCGTCGAGGTGCCGCACCACCCGCGAGAGGATGTCCAGCGGGCCCGGCGGTGCGTTCGGCCCGCCGGCGTCCGCTGCCGGCCGGCCGTCAGGTGCCGGCCGCAGCGAGGCGAGGCGCCTGACCGTGCTCACGAGCTCGTCCGGCTCGCAGTCCTTGGTGAGGTAGGCGTCGGCGCCGATCTGGGCCCCCCAGAAGCGCGACGGAGCCTCGCCGTGGCTCGTGAGGATGACGACCGGAGTCGCCGCGGTGGCGGGTTCGCTCTTGAGCAGCCGCAGGAGCTGATGGCCGTCCATGACCGGCATGTCGAGGTCGGTCACGACGACCCCCGGTGGTCGGTGCAGCGCCAACGCGGCGCCCTCGACCCCGTCCCGGGCGGCCGCCACCTCGAAGCCGGCGCCCTGGAGGATGCGCACGAGCAGGGTGCGCGTGGTGTCGCTGTCGTCGACGACCAGCACGTGTCCAAGGCTCAACGTTGACCTCCGGCCCACGCGGACGCGAGCAACGCGGCAATCAGCTCCGGCGGGAGTGCGACATCGGCCGCGCCGGCCTCGAGCGCCGCGCGCGGCATCCCGAACACGACCGACGAGGCCTCGTCCTGAACCATCGTGAGGCCGCCCGCGCGGCGCAGGGCGGCGAGGCCGAGGGCGCCGTCCGTCCCCATTCCGGTCAGGAGGACGCCGGCGGTCTGCGTCGGACAGCACGCCGCGCAGGAGAGGAACAGCTCGTCCACCGAGGGCCGGTGCACCCCGCGCCGCTGTCGCGCAGGGTCGAGCCGCAGGACGCCCCCCTCCGCCAGGAGGAGGTGGGCGCCCGCCGGCGCGACGCGGACCGCGCCGGGCGATGCGCTCTCGCCGTCCTTGGCGACCCGGACGTCGCGGCCGAGGTCGGTGGCCAGCCACTCGGCGAGTCCGTCCTCGAACCCCGCCGCGATGTGCTGCACGACGAGGACGGCGGCCGGCGGCGCCGGCGGCAGCGCCGCCAGCAGCGTGTGGAGCGCGGCCGGCCCCCCCGTCGAGGCGCCGACGGCCACGTAGCGCGGCCGCACCGTGGAGCGCGCGGCGGCCCCGGTCACCTCGGATGTGGAGGGCGCGGCCTGCGCGATGCCCGAGGCAGGGCGCCTTCCCGGCGTCGTGCGCGCGGCCGAGCGAACCGCCAACGGCAGGGTTCGGGCCAGGAGGCTCCACCCGGTCGCGTCCTCGGGCTTGGGGAGCACCTCGACGGCGCCCCTCCGGATCGCCTCGAAGGCGGTGTGGACCTGCTCGCGATTGGCGCGTGACGTGATGACGAGGATCGGCGTCGGGCGCAGCGCCATGATCCTCTCGGTGGCGGCGAAGCCGTCCATGACGGGCATCTCGAGGTCCATGATGATCACGTCCGGCGCCAGGCGCTGGGTCTCGACGATCGCCTGCGCCCCGTCGCCCGCCTCTCCGGCCACGTGCATGTCGGGGGCGGCGTCGATCATCCGGCGGAGGACCGCCCGCACGGTCGCGGAGTCGTCGACCACCAGCACGGCCGTGGTGCGGGGCGCGGTCACGCGCCTCCCAGTCGGCGCACGAGGCCGATCAGCTCGTCCGCATCGAGCCCGCGCTTGGCAAGGTAGGCGTCGGCGCCCGCCTCGAGCCCCTTCATGCGCTCCTCCGGGCGGTCGTGCGACGACACGACCACCACGGGGAGGTGCGTGAGCGCCGGCGTCGTCCGGACCAGGCGCGTGAGCTCGCAGCCGTCGAGCCCCGGCATCTCGATATCGGTGACCAGGCAGTCGAAGCGTCCGCCGGCGAGCAGCTCGAACGCCTGAGCGCCGTCGGTCGCGGTCGTCACCTCGAACTCCGCGTCCGCGAGCATGCGCCGCTCGATCTCCAGGGTGACGGGGGAGTCCTCGGCGAGCAGCACGCGGAGGCGGCGCACCTGGGGGCGCGCGGCGGCCCGCTCCCCGACACCGCGGGCGAGCGCCGCCGGCGAGAGGACCGCGATCGGCAGGCCGGAGGGCAGCAGCGCCAGCCCGTCGAGCAGCGGGCTCCCGGCGAGCGCGCGACCGAGCGGACGGACGAGCACCTCCTCGACGCCGTCGATCCCGTCCGCCGCTGCGGCGAGCGGGTGGCCCGCGTGGCTGCCCTGTAGGAGCCACTGCACGGGGAGAGCCGTCTCCCCTAGAACTGCCCCGAGGGCGACGAACGGCACCAGCCGGCCGTGGACCTTCGCCAGGGTGCGGCCTTCGCGCTCGACGACCTCCCCCGCGTTGAGGAGGTCCACCCGGTGGATACACGCGGAGGGAATCGCCAAGCGGACGGCCCCGACGCGCAGGAGCATCACCTCTTCGCCGCGGCGGGCGATCGGGACCTCGACCACAACCGAGGTCCCGTGCCCGGGCTGGGAGGCGAGCGACACCGTCCCTCCGGCGCGTGCGGCCGCGGCGGCGACGGCATCGAGCCCGATCCCTCGGCCCGAGATCTCGGTCACCTCGCTGCGCATCGAGAAACCCGGGAGGAACACCAGCCCGAGCGCCTCGTCGCGCCCAAGCGCGGCCGCGAGCCCCGGCTCGACCAGCCCGGCCGAAGCCGCCGCCTCCACGACGTGCTGCGGATCGATCCCTGCGCCGTCGTCGGCGATCGCGAGCCGGACGCGGTCACCCGCGGTCGTGGCTTCGATGGTGATCGTGCCGACGGCGGGTTTGCCGGCCACGAGCCGGGCCTCCGGCGGCTCGATCCCGTGGTCGATGGCGTTCCGCACGAGGTGGATGAGCGCCTCTTCGAGCTGCTGGGTGATGCGCCGGTCGAGGCGCGTCTCGCCGCCTTGGAGGTTGACCCTAATCTCGCGTCCGAGCGATCGCCCCAGCTCCCGGGCGTGGCGCGCGAGCGCCAGCAGCATGCCCTGCAGCGGCTGCAGCTGGATGGCGAGGAGCGCCTCGAACTGCTCCTCGGTGCGGCGTTGGAGGCGCTTCTGGGTAGCCGCCGCTTCATCCTCGGCCTGGCGCAGCGCGATGGCCAACGCAGGCAGGGCCTGCGCCGGCTCGCGCTCCCTCAGCGCCGCCTCGGCCAGACCTGCCAGCTCGTGGAGCCGGCCGACGGTCCGCCCCGAGGCCCTGGCGAGGATCCGTAACCGCGTGGCCTGCTCCGCCAACCTGTCGACGGTGCCTGCGTCGATCCGGACCTCCGCGCTCCCCGGGCCCGGCGCGGCCGGAGCGGCCGGGTGGGGCGGCGCGGACCCGGCACTCGCCTGGCTGGGCGCCGTGGAACCCCCGAGCGTGGTCATCAGCTCGGCGTCGACGAGGGGCTCCTTGCCCCCCGCCACCGCGTCGATCATGGCGGCCAGGCCGTCCACGGCGCGGGTCAACAGCGCCGGAGTCTCCGGCCGGAGCGGCTGCAGGACGCCCTCCGCGGCGTGGCAGAGCTCGGCGAACGCGCCCAGACGCAGCATCCGGCCGGCGCCCTTGAGGGTGTGGAGCTCGCGGCGGGCTTCCGTGGCGGCGTGGGACTCCGCGCCGACGCGCGGGCACAGGCCGGCGAGGCGGTCCAGCCGGCCGCGCGCCTCCCCGACGAACAGCGGGATCAGGTCCGCGAACTCAGGCTCCACCGATCCTCCGCACCCCCAGAGGAACGTGCCCAGGGCACAGGGCACAAGGCACCGGCGGCGCCGCCGCCGACCACGCCTTGCCCGCCGCCGTCGCCCACTGCGTCCCGGCGTTCTCTGAGCACGGGCCACGGACCACCCACCACGTCCCCCCTGCGCCCTGTGCCCTGTGCCCTGACCCCTGCTTCATCAGATCTTCGTCCAGCTCCGCGCGTTGATGTCGAGGCCGAGGACGGCGATCAGGGCCCCGGTGCCGGCGTGGACCGGAGCAGCCACCGTGAAACACCGCTCCCCGGTGAGCAGGGACTCGTACAGCGGCGTGATCACCGTGCGGCCGTCTCGGAGGACGGCCTGGAACCACGGCCGTTCCCGGGTATTGAAGCCGGCTGAGAACAGCGTCGGCCGGCCGGCGCCGACCCAATCCGGGTTGGCGCACGATGCCACGACGTTGCCCTTGGTGTCGGCCACGTAGGCGAGCTCCACGAACGGGCTCTGGCGGACGACGTCCTCCATCTGCGACCCGAGCGCCTCCCAGTGGCCTTCCCGCACCGCCACCTCGTCGGCCCACCGCTCTCCCAGGTGTTTGAGCGAGCGCGGCGAGTCGATCCGGAACGCCTGGGTGAGGAGCTGGATCGTCAGCGCCAGCTGGTTGAGGCGGTCCGCGGTGCCGGAGAAGTGCTTGAGCCCGTCGGCCATGCGCTGGATGACCTGCGCCACCTCCTTGAGGGTGAGCACCACCTGGTCGGAGGCGGTGCGCTGCTGCTGCGTCGCGAGCGAGATCTCGCGCGCGGCGCGCGCCGTGTCCGCGAGCGCGCCGCGGAGGTCGGCGATCGCCGCGGCGGAAGAGCGGGCGCGCTCGAGCACGACCGCGGCCTCCCGGTTGCCTTCCTCGGTAGCGACCACGGTCGCGCGGATGGAACCCGCGAACTCGTCGAGCAGCGACCGCACGGACGCCAGCGATTCCTGCGACCGCTGGGCGAGGCGGCGCACCTCCTCGGCCACCACCGAAAAACGCCGGCCGTGCTCCCCGGCGGCGGACGCCTCGATGTTGGCGTTGAGGGAGAGCAGGTGCGTTTCCTGCGCGATCTCCTTGACCAGGTCGAGCACCCGGTAGATCTCCTTGGAACGGGCGCCGAGCGTTTCCGCGCGGCCGGCGATGCCGCTGATCCGCTTCTGCACCTCCTCCACCCCCTGGAGGGCGTCCTGCACGGCCGCGGCGCCCGCGTCGCCGCTGTGCTCGGCCTGCAGCGCCAGCTCAGCCTGCGAGGCGGCATTGGCGGCGATCTGGGCCGCCGTCCTCGCCAGCTCTTCCATGGTCGCGGTGATCTCGACGACGCCGGCCGCCTGCTGGGACGAGCCCGAGGCGAGCTCGGCCGCGGTGGCGTTCACGGTGCCTCCCGCCGCCGCCACCTCGATCGAGCTGTTCTGGATCTGCTGGACGAGGGCCCCGAGCGCCCGGGCGGCGTCCGTGAACGACGCGGCGAGGGGCTGGGGCAGCGCCTTCGCCTGCACGGAGATCCCGGCCAGGTCGCCCGCATGGATCGCCGCCGAGGCGCTGGCGAGCGCGTTCTCGAGGTCGCGCGCCGCGGCGGTTGCCGCGGCGAGGCCGCGCAGGTGGGCGAGGTTCGGGAGAAACGCGAAGAGGACGTACAGGACGAGCAGCCCGGCGCCCAGCGGCAGCACGGCGTAGGCGAGCCAATTCGGGGTCCCGTAGGCGAGGCCGATCGCCAGGCCCGTGAGGCCCAGCAGGCCGAGTGCGACCATCAGCAGCAGCCCGACGAGGGGGCTCCTGGGCAGGGTGTCACGCTGTTGGGCCATGGGAGATCTCCAGTGCGTCCACGTTCAGGAGGCGGACCGTCCGCCCGGCGACGGCGACCTTTCGGGTCACGACGCCGGGCGCGGCGAACGGCTGGGCGTCAGCGGGAAGTTCGACGATCTCGACCGCCGCATCCACGGCCAGGCCGACAAGCTCTCGTGCGTCCTCCGGCCCGGTCCACACGACGACGGTTGCGGGGCTCGACCGCCGGCCGCACTGGGCGGCGCCGACGAGGCAGCCGAGGTCGAATACGGCGATCGGTTCGCCGGTGAACTCGGCCAGTCCCAACAAGCCGGGCGCCGTGGCGGGGAGGGGGTGGACCGGGAGCGCGCGGACCACGCGGCGCACCCGAGTCAACGGAAGGGCGAGGAACGACGCGCCGGCCTCGACGAGCAGGACGCGGATCGCGCCCGCCGGAACGCTTGACGCAGCTTCCATTTGCCGAGGATAACACCCGGCCGGTGCGTCTCTCGGAGCGTGTTGCGCATAGCGATGAAAGCGAGGGTCGCGATGGCGCCGGCTGGCAAGGCGGCCGAGCGAAACGCCCGCAGGCGTAGTTGGCACTACGTCGAGGACGTTTCGCGAAGGCCAACACCGCCAGCCGGATGCCGGCGCGAGCCGCAGCCGGAGTCTATGCGCGACACGCTCCTAGCCGGCGTTCTCCGCAGCCCCGGACCCGGTGAGCAGCTGCATCACGATCTCCTTGCGCACCTTGCCGCGCTCGGACGTCGGCAGCTCGTCCACGAGCACCACGCGCCGCGGCACCTTGTGCGGCGCCAGGCGGGCCCGACAGCCGGCGAGCACGGCGTGAACGGTGAGGGTGGCGCCGCGCTCGACCGCGACCACCGCCGCCACCAGTTGGCCGCGGTGTTCGTCCGGAAGGCCGGCGACGACGGCCGCCCGCACGCCGGGGATCTCCTCGAGAACCCGGCGGACCTCCTCGGGGTGCACCTTCTTGCCGGCGATGTTGAGGAACTCGCCCACCCGTCCCGTGAGCGTCAGGCGGCCTTCGCGGTCCATCACGCCGAGGTCGCCGGACAGGAAGCGTCCGGGCCCCAGCACCCCCCCGTCGTCCGACCGCGGGACCTCCCCGAGCGCCACCGCGCGGGAGAGGACCAGCACCCGGCCTTCGCGCCCCGGCGGCAGCGGCACCTCCGCGGAGTCCACGATCTCCACGCGGACGCGGTCCATCGCCGTCCCGACGGCGCCGGCCTCGAGCGCGGGGCCGGACCCGCGGTCGTACGTGATCCCGCCGCACTCGGAGCAGCCGTAGAAGACGTGGACCTTGTGGCCGGTGGCGGCGTGGAACGCCGCGGCGTCGCGCGGGGCGAGCGGCGCGCCGGCCGTCAGGCACACGCGCAGGTGCGGCAGCGGCGGAAGGTCGCCGAGAGTGGCGAGCGTCCGGATCATCGCCGGCACCGCGGGGAAGTGGCGGACGCGGGCGGCGGCGAGGGTGTGCGCCAGCGCCGCGGGCAGGGCGCACGTGGGGAACGCCAGCGGCGTGCCGGCGACCAGCAGCGGGATCAGGCAGTTCCCGACGCCGTACGAATGGGTCAACGGGATCGCGGCCGCCGTCACGTCCGCCGCGCCGAACCCCATCGTGCGCATGATCTGGACGGAATCGCCGACCAGCTGCCGCGCTCCCACGGCGACCACCTTCGGCAGGCCGGTGGAGCCCGAGGTCAGCTTGACGACCGCCGTGTGCGCCGGCAGGGCCACCGGCCGCGCACCCGGGCGATCCACGACGGTCGCCGTCCGGTCCGTCAGGACGGCGCGGCCGCCGGCCAGCCGCTCCGCCGTGCCCACGACCCAGCCGGCGCCTGCGGCCTCGGCCGAGCGCTCGATCTCGTCCGCAGGGGCGGCGGCGTCGACCAGCGCAACGCGGGCCGGCAGCAGGCGGAGCGCGGCGAAGGCGCGGACGAAGTCGACGCCGTTCGGCAGCGAGAGCACGACCGTTGATCCGGGCTCGATGACGGCGGCGTACGCCTCCCGCTGCGCCCGGATCTCGGCCGCGAACGCGCCGCGCGTGGCGAGCGTCTCACCGTCGGGGCCGAAGAACGCCGGGGCGCCCGGTTCCACGAGGGCGAGGGCCAGGAACCGGCGCACGATGGGGCACGGGGCCTCAGGCACCGGAGCCCCTCATACGGGCGATCATCGCCTCCACCGTCGCCTGCGCCCGCTTCTCGTAGAAGCGCTGGAGCACCTCACGGACCTTGGGGTGCTGCGCCGCGATCCGGTCGAGGTCGTCCCGCGAGATTTCGATCACGGTCACCGCGCTGGTGGCCACGATCGTCGCGGTGCGCGGCCGTCCGGTGAGCACGGCGACCTCGCCGAAAAAGGTGCCGGCCCCGAGTTGCGCGAGCACGAGCGGCCGTCCCGATGGGTCCTGGGTCTGAACCTCGACCTCGCCCTCCTCGATGAGGAACAGCGACCTCCCGGGATCGCCTTCGCGCACGATCACGTCGGCGGGGAAGAACGAGCGCACGGCGGTGGAGGAGATGAGTTCCTCGAGGGCGGCGCGCGGGAATTCGGCGAAGAAGTGCGAGGCGGCTCGCTCCTTCTCGTCCTGCTCGCTCGCCGCGTCGGGTTGGGCGGACGGCGCCGGCGGTGCGGGCGGCGCTTCCACGGGCACGGTCGCGCGCTTCAGCTTGGCGTGCTCGGCCTGCTCCGCCTGCTGCTGTGCGGCGATGAAGCGCGCCAGCTCCTTGGTGACGTCCTGTCGGTTCGCGTCGAGCCGCAGCACCTTGTTGATGACCGCGATGGCGCGCGCGTAGAACCCCTGCTCGGCGTAGTGTCGCGCCAGCTTGCGGTACACGCCGATCGCCTGGTCGCGATCCCCGGCGAGCCCGAGGATCTCGGCCTGCCGCAACAGCAGGTTGAAGTTCTCGGGGCGCTTCTTGATCTCGTCGGCGATCGCCTCGAGCGCCAGGCCGTAGTCGCGCCGGAGGACGTACTCGTCCAGGCTCTCGAAGCGCGGCTTTCCCTTCAGCATCACGACCACCCCAGGCGCCGGGCGATGGCCGTTGCGGCCGCCCGGGCGTCACGCCGAATCCCATCCGCGTCGCCCGTCACCAGACGGCCGGCAGACACCACGACCCTGCCGTCCACGATCACGTGCCGCACGCTCTCGATGCCCCCTCCGTACACTACCATGGGCGCCGGATCCGACGCCGGCTCCATCGCGAAGGAAGACATTCCGATGACGACCACGTCGGCCTTCCAGCCCGGCTCCAGGCGCCCGACGCGGTCGAGGCCGAGCAGCTCGGCGCCGCGTCGGGTCGCCATCTCGAGCACGGTCCAGGGGTTCACCGCGCCGGCGCCGTGGGCGAGGTTGTGGATCGTTCCGGCGAGGGCCATCTCGTGGAACGCCGACAGACGGTTGTTGCAGGGCGGGCCGTCGGCGCCGAGGCCGACCCGGACGCCGCCGGCGAGCAGGCGCGGGAGGTCCGCGATGCCGGAGGCGAGCTTGAGGTTGGCGCCCGGGCAGTGGGCGACGCCGGTCCGCTGCGTCGCGAGCATTCCGAACTCGGCGTCCTCGAGGTGCACGCAGTGCGCGAGCACGGTGTCGGGCCCGGCGATCCCGACGCGAGCCAGGGCCGCGACGTTGCCGACTCCGGTGAGCGCCCTCACGGCGCGGGTCTCCTCGAGGTTCTCGCTCGCGTGGGTGTGCAGGAGGTACGAGTGCCGGCGCGCCAGCGCGACGGCGCCCTCGAGGAGCTCGTCCGAGCACGACAGCACGAACCGGGGCGCCACCGCGTAACGCAGGCGCCCGTTCGAGGCGCCGTGCCAGCGGGCGCCGAGCGCTGCCGCCTCCGCCAGCGACGTGTCGGTGTCCTCGATCAGTCGCGCCGGCGCGCCCTGGCCGGCGTCCATGTGGCACTTGCCCGAGGTCAGGCGGATGCCGAGCTCGTCGGCGGCGGCGAACACCTCGTCCTGGTCGTGGGTGGTGCCCATGTCGAGGGCCGAGGTGGTCCCCCCGGCCAGCAGCTCCGCGACCCCCAGGCGCGCCGCGATGCCTACTTCCTCGGGGGCGAGCGCCGCCTCGTACGGCCATATCCGCTCGGACAGCCACCGCAGCAGCGGCAACCCTTCGGCGCGATGGCGGGCCAGGCTCTGCACCACGTGCACGTGGGCCTGGACGAACCCGGGCAGCACCAGCGCGTCGCGGGCGTCCACGATCTCCGCGTCCCCGGCGTCCAACTCGGGGCCGAGCTCCGCGATGCGCCCGTCGCGCACGAGCACGTCGGCCGCGAAGGAGACGCCGGTCTCGGTCATGGGGACGACGGTGCCGCCGCGCACGAGAAGTGGTCGTGGCTTGGCCATCGGGACCGGATTCTGCGTGGCGGCGCCACGGGTGTCAAATACGCCGACCCGCGAGCGGACAGGCGTTTGCGGAGCGCGGCGCCACCCGTCGCAGCCGCCGTCGCGGATCCCTCGGGCCATCCGCGGGACCCCCACGGGCGCGAGGGGAGCGAGGCCGGTGGCCCCTCGAAGCTGTGTCTATACTGGCTCCGTGCGTGGTGGACTCCGTCTCGGACTCGGTCACTTGGTGGCCTTCGTCGTCGTGGCGCTCGTCCTCAACGCACAGTTCACCTGGTGGGTCGTCTACTCGTTGCGCGACAACCGCGAGCGGCTCGACCTCGAGCGCGCCATGGTCGCGGGCCACGCCGAGCTCGCGGCACAACGCCTGACGGTCCGCGTCCTCCAGGCCGAGAGCGCCATCGCGACGCTGCCGGCGGGGGTCATTCCGTCGCCGACCCCGCCGTTCTCCGAGGTTCGGGTCGTCGAGGAGGCCCAGGTGGCGCCGGCCGCCGGCGTCGCGGGCGCGCTCGCGCCGGAGGGCGCGGTGGCCTGGGTGCGGTGGAACGGTCGCCTCGCGCTCGGCCGGTCGCTGGGACGGGGGCGGGTCGCCCTCGCGCTGCTCGACCCTCAGGCGCCCTACCGCTGGCTCGCGGCCTCCGATCCCGACCTGCAGCTCGTCGAGCGCGAGAACGTACAGCACGGGCGGCCGAGCACCGCGCTGGCCCCGCCGCTCGACCTCCTCGCGGTTACGCCGGATTTCCATCGCTGGCAGGAGCTCGTGGACCGCTATCGCCAGCGCATCGTGACCGTTCTCGAGGAGGGCGCGTTCTTCCTGGCGGCCATCCTGACGGCGGTCGTCCTGCTCTGGCGGGTGGTGCGCCGGGAGGGGAATCTCGAGCGCCAGCACCAGAACTTCGTCTCGGCGGTCACGCACGAGCTCAAGACGCCGATCGCCGGAATTCGGCTCGCGCTCGAGACCGTGCTCTCGGGGCGGGTCGACGACGAGGAGAGGAAACGGTTCCTGGGCAACGCGCTGGCCGACTCCGAGCGGCTCGGCGACCTCGTCGAGAAGGTGCTCGAGGTGACGCGCTACACCGGCGGCGCGCACCGGTTGCGCATGGGGATGGGCGACTTCTCGCAGCTGCTCGAGGACGAGATCATGGTGGCCGAGCGCCGCGTCACGGCGCGCGGCGCCGTACTCGAGGCGGCGGTCACCCCCGGCGTGCAGGCGACGTTCGACCCCGAGGCGATGGCGATCGTGATCTCGAACCTCGTCGAGAACGCGCTCAAGTACGCCCGCGCCGACGACCCGCGGATCTGGGTCCGGCTGCGCCTCGAACGCGGCGAGGCCGTGCTCGAGGTGCAGGACAACGGCGTCGGGATCGCGGCGATCGACCTCGAGTCGATCTTCAAGCCGTTCTGGCGGGCGGGCGACGAGGTCACGCGCCGGACGCCCGGGACCGGCATCGGACTCTTCGTGGCGCGCGAGATCGTCGACGCGCACGGGGGCAAGCTGACGGCGTCGAGCCCCGGCCAGGGGCGCGGCGCCACCTTCCGCCTCGCGCTTCCGGGCGCCGAGGTACTACCCGAGGACGAATTTTCCGAGTACAGTAACGAGCACGGAGCGAGGTGACCCATGGCGAGTCGCGTTTTGATCGTCGAGGATGAGCGGCATCTTGCCGAGGCGCTGGCCCACAATCTCAAGTTCGAGGGGTACGAGACCGCGGTCGTCGGCGACGGCGAGGGGGCGCTGGAGCGCCTGGCCGCCGAGGACTTCGACCTGGTCGTGCTCGACGTCATGCTGCCGGGCGTCTCCGGGTTCGACGTCTGCCAGCGGCTGCGGGAGGCGGGCAACCGCGTGCCGGTGCTGTTCCTGACCGCGCGCAACACCGACGCGGATCGCCTCGCCGGCCTGCGCCACGGCGGCGACGACTACATGACCAAGCCGTTCCTGCTCGAGGAGGTCGTGCTGCGGATCCGCGGCATCCTCCGCCGGCAGGAGTGGTACCAGACGCCGGTCGCCGAGCGCGGCATCTTCAAGTTCGGGGACAACGAGGTCAACTTCCGCACCTTCAAGGCCAAGGGGCCGCGCGGCGAGGTCGAGCTCACCGAGAAGGAGTGCATGCTCATGAAGCTCCTCGTCGAGCGCCAGGGGCAGGTGGTCTCCCGCGAGCTCATCCTCGAGCGCGTCTGGGGCTACAAGTACGGCTCCTCGTCGCGCACGATCGACAACTTCATCGTGCGGCTGCGGCGGTACTTCGAGGCGGACCCCCGGAGGCCGAAGTACATACATTCGGTGCGGGGGGTGGGGTACCGGTTCACCCCCGAGGGCGAGGCCTCCGCCTAGCTTGGTGCGCCGCCGATAGCGGACCATCTGCTTCGCTTCGCTCGGGCGGGCGAGGGCGCCCGCCCCACGTGCTTCTTCCCATTCTCTTGTGGCGCGGCCGCCCTCGGCCGCGCACATCGGATCTTGCCTTCGGTCCGACGGCGGCGGCGCGGCTACACGCCGCACTGCAGCGCCCTGCCTCCGCATATCTGTCATCGCGAGGGTCCCGAGCTTTGCGAGGGGCCCGTGGCGATCCCCCGACAAGGAAGCGACGGCCGCCCATTGGATTGTGGTCTTGCTGTTCTCCGGCCACTGGCCACGGGCCACTGACCACGCCTTTTCGGCCGCTGGACGACGCTGCTTGCGATTGGGTATAACCAGAGTTATACTGGGGGTGTGAAGACGGCGATCTCGATCCCGGACGAGGTTTTCGCCGAGGCGGAGGCGGAGGCCCGCAGACTCGGGCTGTCGCGCAGCGGGCTCTATGCGCGGGCCATCGCGGAGTTCGTCGAGAAGAACCGCGGTATCGGCGTACGCGAGGCGCTCGACTCTGTCTATGCGAGCGAGGAGTCCGAGGTCGACGAGGCGCTGGCGCGGATGCAGGGCGCCGGCCTGGCGGACGAGGGCTGGTGATCCGCCGAGGCGAGGTGTGGTGGGCCTCGATACCCGACCCGAGCGGCTCGGGGCCGGGCTACCGCCGGCCGGTGCTGGTCGTCCAGGCGGACGAGTTCAACGAGAGCCGGATCCGGACCGTCGTGGTCGCTGCCGTCACCTCGAACCTCCGCCTCGGCGCCGCCCCCGGCAACGTCCTCTGCCACCGCCGCGACACCGGCCTTCGCAAGGACTCGGTCGTCAACGTCTCCCGACTTTTAACTCTGGACAAGTCGTTCCTCTCTCAGCGTGTCAAATCCCTTCCCTCACCCCTCATGCGTTCGATCGACGCCGGCCTCCGGCTCGTTCTCACGCTCTAGGCCGCGCCAGCCTGTGGCGCCCTGCCTTCAATGTCGCGTCTGGGTGCTTCCAGGGTCCGAGAGGCGGAACCATGCCGCCGGAGCACCTAATACGCGGGGAGTCGGAGCTAGTGGGATAGCTGGGCGCTCGGTTCGCCCTGAGAAGACTCCTGCATACTGGCGAGCCATGTGCCCCTCCATTCCTCGTACTCCTGCGCTGATCGGACAGATGCGCCCTTGGTCGCCGTGCGCGCGGCTGCCTCGAGTTCCAGTTGACGCCTCACGACATCCTTGATCGACGCACAGCCCGGATTGCGGCGCCTGAGGTACGGGTTGACATCGCAAACGTACGAGCTGACAGCCACGACCACCTTCTCGAACGCTGGGTCGGTATCCATCCTCTGCCGAAAGTCGACATCCTTCATCGTGGCAAGACGCTCGCTCGCCAACCGGCCGGCGTCCTCGCGATCGGCCGCGCCTGCACCGAGATCCAGACGTGTCAGAAGCTCGGGGAGTGGAAAGTCACGACGGACCTCTGCAGGCTCGTCAGCGAAGTGCGTTTCGATCAGAGGCCTGAGCTCGCTAAGTCCGTCGTCGGAGGCAGCCAACATCGCGCTCTGTCGAGGTAACGGTCTCCCATGTCCGAGCGTCGTGCTGCCGTTGACGATGGCTGTCGAGTAGACTCGCAGTCTCTCGTCTCTTGGTGTGCGAAGCAGTGCCGCTTCGTCCAAGAGCCAGATCCCGCGATGCGTCGGGTCGACTCGCGAGAATTCCATGACGATGTCCTCGAGCGGCTGCAGATCGAGCCACCGGATGCTACGGGAGAGGTAGCCGAACACCTCATTGGCCGTGTCGGGGCCGCTCTCCAGCAGGCCTCTTCGGACCGCCTGCCGAAGCGACGCCTCCCGCTCAACCGGATCGCGGAGACTCGCGGCATCGTGGATTGCTTGCAACTGAGGACCCCACGCAACCCCATCTGGGACATTGGCGTGCGAGGTCTGGACAGCAACGAATCCCACAATTCCAATGACCAAGACCCTCGCGACATTCGAGGTCACGCTCGCCTCCGATCGGTCGGGGACCACAAGGGCCTTGCATCGTTTGCCCATGGCCACCGCCGCTTACGATCCCGCTTTCTGAGTTGAATCGGTACCTTGCAGGATCCCAGGCAGTCTACCGCCGCCTCAAGAGCCCGGCCCACGGATCGTCACCGCAAGCGCGGCGGGTTGCGCGACGGTGGGAGAGAAATCCACCTCGCGGGTGCAACCCCCATGCCTCCGAAGGCCGCGGGGATCCCGTCGCGGGACGCGCCAAGGGGCGTGCGGCCCGGATCGGCGGCGCCATACGTCGTCCGCCGTTCCTGACCCCTGACCCCTGATCCCTGACCGCTGCCTCTATTGACTTGGTCTCACCCGACGCCTACGATTTCAGCGTGGCCTCACGGCCAACCCGTCCACGCGACAACCAAGAGGAGAGGTGTCACCATGGCTGAGTACAACCAGGAAAAGGTCAAGGCTCTGGAGACTGCCGTCGCGCAGATCGAGCGGCAGTTCGGCAAGGGCTCCATCATGCGGTTGGGCGCGCAGGACGCGATCAACGTCAACGTGATCCCGACCGGTTCGATCGGCCTCGACGCGGCGCTCGGGGTCGGCGGGATTCCGCGCGGCCGGGTCATCGAGATCTACGGTCCGGAGTCCTCGGGCAAGACCACGCTCGCGCTGCACGTGATCGCCCAGGCGCAGAAGCTCGGCGGCCTGGCCGCGTTCATCGACGCCGAGCACGCGCTCGACCCCGACTACAGCGGCAAGCTGGGCGTGGACGTGGACAACCTGCTGGTGGCGCAGCCCGACAACGGCGAGCAGGCGCTCGAGATCGCGGAGACGCTCATCCGCTCCGGCTCGGTGGACGTGATCGTGGTGGACTCGGTCGCCGCGCTGGTCCCGCGCGCCGAGCTCGAGGGCGAGATGGGCGACGCCTCGATGGGGCTGCAGGCCCGCCTGATGTCGCAGGCGATGCGCAAGCTCACGGGGATCGTGTCGAAGTCCAACACCTGCGTGATCTTCATCAACCAGATCCGGGAGAAGATCGGGGTGATGTTCGGCAACCCGGAGACCACCACCGGCGGGCGGGCGCTCAAGTTCTACGCCTCCGTCCGCCTCGACATCCGCCGCATCGGAGCGATCAAGTCCGGCGAGGACGCGGTCGGCAACCGGACCAAGGTCAAGGTCGTCAAGAACAAGGTCGCGGCGCCGTTCCGGGTGGCGGAGTTCGACATCCTCTACGGGGAGGGGATCTCCAAGCAGGGCGAGCTGCTCGACCTGGGCGTCGAGCACCGGCTGGTGAGCAAGTCGGGCACCTGGCTGTCGTACGGCGACACGCGGCTCGGCCAGGGGCGCGAGAACGCCCGCGCCTTCCTGAAGGAGCACCCGGAGATGGCGACGGAGCTCGAGGAGAAGCTGCGGGAGATACTGCCGACGCTGGCGCGTCCGGCCTCCGCCGCGGAAGAGTCTTGATCGAGGCAGGGCACAGGGCACCGCGTACAGGACAGAGGGAGCCTCAGCGGTTCTTGCGTATCTCCCTGTCCCCTGACCCCTGTCCCCTGACCCCTGTCTCCGTGCGGCGAGCGGAGCGAGCGGTGCGATGAGGGCGTGGGTCGCGCCGAGGTACGGGCCTCCGGCGGTCCTCCGGCTCGAGGAACGGCCCGATCCGGCGCCGGGCCCGGGCCAGGCCCTCGTCCGGGTGCGCGCGATCGGCCTCAACTTCGCCGACTGCGCGGCGCGGCTGGGCGTCTACCCGCGCGTCCCGAAGCCGCCGTTCGTCCCCGGGATGGAGGTGACCGGCGAGGTCGCCGCCCTCGGCGAGGGTGTCGCCGGCCCGGCGGTCGGGACGAGGGTCGGCGCCGTGCCGCTCTTCGGCGGCCACGCGGAGCTGGTCGTCGCCGACGCCCGCTTCCTCCGGCCGCTCCCTCCGACGGTCGACTTCGTCCACGGCGCCGCGATCGCGGTCACGGCGCTCACCGCCGACCACGCGCTGTTCACCGTGGGCCGGTTGCGCGCCGGGGAACGGGTGGCGATCACCGCCGCGGCCGGGGGTGTCGGGACGATGGCCGTGCAGATGGCCGCGGCGGCCGGCGCCCGGGTGCTCGCGGTCGCTTCGACCGCCGCCAAGCGCGACCTCGCCGCGAGCCTCGGCGCGCACGAGGTCGTCGGCTATGAGGGCTACCGGCAGGCCCTGCGAACCGGTGTGGACCTCGTGCTCGACGCGGTCGGAGGCGCGCTCTTCCGGCCCGGCTGGAAGGCGCTCAACCCCGACGGGCGCTACGTGCTGTACGGGTTCGCGGCCGCGGCCGGGCCACGGCGGGTGCGCTGGCTTCACGCCGGCCTCGAGCTGTTCCGCATGGGCGCTCTGGTGCCTTCGGCGCTCGTCCAGCGGACCCGGACGCTCGCCGGGTTCAACCTGTCGATGGTCCCCCACCTCGCCGGCGAGCTCCAGTCGAGGTTCGAGCGCATCGAGGGGATGCTCGCGGCCGGCACACTCAAGCCGGTCATCGGCGCGGTGTTCCCGTTCGACCGCCTGCCTGAGGCGCACGCCCTGCTGCAGGGCCGCGGCTCGACCGGCAAGGTCGTCGTACAGCTCTGATGTTCGAAGGTCCAGAAGCGAGTTAAGAGTGAAGAGTTGAGAGTGAAGAGTTAGCGACGGAAAACCAAGAAGCTCACGCCCGTCCTGGGTCTTGAACTCTTAACTCTTCACTCTGAACTCTCAACTTACATCGAAGCGGCCCAGCCCTCGCACCTCCAACCCGGTCCCGAAGGGCTAGCGCATTGCGCGGCACTGCAGTGGGGTAGACTCTGAAGCCGTGGAAAACGCAGGAACGGTCCTGATCGTCGACGACGACGCCGCCAACCGGCTTGCCGTCCGCACGATCCTGTCCGGGGCCGGCTACGAGGTGAGCGAGGCGGGCGACGCGTTCGCCGCGATCGACGCGATCGACCGCGACAACCCGCACGCCGTGCTCCTCGACATCAAGATGCCGGGGATGGACGGCCTCGGCCTGCTCGAGAACCTCCGCCAGCGGGGGGTGGAGGTCCCGGTGGTCGTGCTCACCGGGCACGGCGACGAGTTCACGGCGGTCTCCTGCCTGCAGGCGGGTGCGCACGCGTTCCTGGACAAGCCGCCCGAACGCGCCAAGCTCCTTCTCGCGGTGCAGGGCGCGGTCGCCCACGGCAAGCTCGCCGAGGAGAACCGCCGCCTCAAGGGCGGGGAGGAAGAACTGCCCCTCCTCGGCAACTCGGTCTCGATGCACGACCTTCGCGAGGAGATCGCCCGCGTCGCGCCGTCGCGGGCCACGGTGCTGATCGTCGGCGAGTCGGGCACCGGCAAGGAGCTGGTCGCGCGCCGCATCCACCACCTCTCGCCGCGCGCCAGGGCGCCGTTCGTGCGGGTGAACTGCGCCGCGATCCCCGAGGAGCTCATCGAATCCGAGCTCTTCGGCCACGAGAAGGGCTCGTTCACGGGCGCCATTCGCAAGCAGATCGGGAAGTTCGTGCAGGCCGACAGCGGGACGATCTTCCTGGACGAGGTCGGCGACATGTCGCTGCGGACGCAGGCCAAGGTGCTGCGGGTGCTGCAGGACGGCGAGGTGGAGCCGGTGGGCGCCGGCGTGGTCCGTCACGTGGACGTGCGGGTGATCGCCGCCACGAACAAGGACCTTCCCGAGGAGGTCAAGACCGGCCGCTTCCGCGAGGACCTCTACTTCCGCCTGTCGGTGGTGGTGCTGCGCACGCCGCCGCTGCGCACCCACCCTGACGACCTCCCGGCGCTCGTGGACCACTACACCAGGCTCGCCTGCCAGGAGTACAACCGGCGTCTCAAGGTGTGGACCCCGCAGGCGCTCGCCCAGCTCGCAGCCTACCCGTTCCCGGGCAACGTCCGAGAGCTCAAGAACGTCGTCGAACGCGCCGTGATCATGCAGCTCGAGGAAGAGATCAGCGCCATCGACCTGCTGCCGTCCGGCGGCGCCGAAGCGCCCGCGGACGAGGGGCTCCTCACCGCGCCGACGCTGGCCGATTTCCAGGAGCGGGCCGAGCGCGCGTACCTCGTTCACCAGCTGCAGCGCCACGGCTGGAACGTGGCCGCGACCGCGCGGGCGATCAACACCCCCAGGTCGAACCTGTACAAGAAGATCGAGGCCTACGGCCTGAAGCGGGAGGGGTAATGGGGGGCATCACCCTCGAGGACATGACCGCGGCGGGCGCGCTGCTCGACGGTCACTTCAAGCTCTCGTCGGGGCGTCACTCGTCGCGCTACATGCAGTGCGCGCTCTACCTCGCCGACCCGGCGCGCGCGGAGGCGGCCGGGCGGCAGCTCGCCGCGCGCCTCAAGAGCGCCGGGGTGCAGCTCGTCGTGGCGCCGGCGCTGGGCGGCGTCATCATCGGCCACGAGGTGGCCCGCGCCCTCGAGGACGTCCCGTTCTTCTTCACGGAGCGGGCCGGCGGCGCGATGACGCTGCGGCGCGGCTTCCGGATCGAACAGGGGTCGCGCGTCCTCGTGGTCGAGGACGTGGTGACGACGGGCGGATCGACGCGCGAGGTGATGGAGCTGGTGGCGCAGGGGGGCGGCACGGTCGTGGGCGTGGGGGCGATCGTCAACCGCTCCGGGCAGGAGAACCCCTTCGCGCCGCTGCCGTTCACGGCGCTGTTGAGCGTGGAGGTCCCGGCCTACCTCGCGGAGGCGTGCCCGCTGTGCGCCGCCGGCGTCCCGCTCACCAAGCCGGGCTCCCGACCCGATAGAAGCAGGTAAGAGTTGAGAGTGAAGAGTGAAGAATTGACGACCAGAGGCAACGGCACACGTCGGTTTGTGTCCTGAACTCTTAACTCTTCACTCTTAACTCTTAACTCTTGACTATCAAGTACACCCACCCCGCCAGCAAGACCGCGACGATGGCGGCGCGCACCCATCGGGGGAGGGGCGTGGGCATCTCCGGCACCGGCCAGCGTGCCGCGGCCCAGACCGGCGCCAGCACGCCGCCGGCGACGAACGCGATCCCAGCCACGGTCGCCAGCGGGTTGGCCGCGAGCGCGGCGCCGATTCGCCCCCGCAGGAGCGCCACCGCCGCATGGGTGGTGCCGCACGTCGGGCATGGAATCCCGGTCAGCGCGCGGAACGGGCAGACCGGCATCAGCGGTGCGACGGCCAGCCAGACGGGGCGCATCGCGAGCGAGGCGACGGCCACCACGCCCCAGAGGAGCGCCACCTCGCGCTCCTCACGGGTCGGCGGTCGGACGCGCACCGCAGACGCTCAGCGGGCGAAGTGGCCGAGGTGGCCGACGGCCGCCGCGATCGCGGCGCCGAACGCGACGGCGACGATCGCGATGCAGACGCAGCACAACACGAACGGAAGCAGGACGGCCAGCGCGGACTTGCCCTGCGTCGTGCGGTGGACGACCGCGAGCCCGATGATGTAGAGCACGAGCGCCCAGACGAGCGCGAGGATCCCGCCGCACAGCGGCACCACCTGCAGGATCTGGACGGTCCCGCAGTAGCAGACCACCCGGACCGTCGACGCGAACCCGGTCTTTGCCCCTCCGACCAGCATCAGGAAGAGGTGGAGGATCGCCGACCAGATGAACACGCCGATCAGGACGAACACCGGCGCCACGACCATGAAGGCCACGCTCATGAAGATCGGCAGGCCGAACATGAGCTTCGGGTTGTAGCCGGGCAGGCCGGAGAGGAACCCCATCATGGCGCCGCGGAGCGCGATGCTGTAGATCTGGTTCGCGATGATGCCGACCCAACCGAAGATGACCGCGTAGAGAAGGGGCCGGCCCAGCGTCCCGGTGAGGGAGACGCGGGCGAACGCCTGGCTCGGTGCCGTGACGAACAGCTTCGCCGTCTCGTACAGGCCTTCCAGGGCCGGGTAGCCCGGCTGCTCCCAGGGCAACGGCGGGGGACCTGGAGTCGGCGGCACGCCGGCCGGCGGGGGTGGCGGCACCGTTCCGGGCGGCTGCATGCTCGGCGGCTGGGGCGGCACGGGCGGGATCGACGGGGGGTTGGTCGCGGCCATCGTTGCCTCCTTGGCGAAGAACGGCTGGACTCAGTCTAGCGCACCGTGTTTACGCCGCGGCACGCTCCCGGGTTCTTCGGGGCGAGGGACTGAAGTGAAGAGTGAAGAGTGGAGAGTTAAGAGTTCAAGGCCGGGCTTGAGATGGCCGCCGGTGCCTCTTGTCGTCAACTCTTCACTCTCAACTCTCAACTGTGCCTGAGGGTTTGCGCGTCGGCTCCGGCGCGTTGTACCATTTGGCCCCCGGCGGGCCGCGGTCCGTCGGCGATACCAGCGGTCTTTCCCCGGATGTCTGCTGCGAGTGCGCCTGTGCTCGGGAGGTGGTCGGTGGCTGCCACGGTCGGGATTCGACGTGAGGACAAGAGCCGGTGGGAGCGGCGCGTACCCATCACCCCGGAGAAGGCGAGCGAGCTGCACTCGAAGCACGGGATCGACTTTCTGGTGCAGCCCTCGCCGGTGCGCGTCTTCCGCGAGGAGGAGTTCGAGCGGGCCGGGGTGAAGGTCCAGGAGGACCTCGCCGAGGCCGGCGTCGTCTTCGGAGTCAAGGAGATCCCGGTGCGTTACCTGCAGGCCGGGAAGACGTACGTGTTCTTCGCCCACGTGATCAAGGGCCAGCCGTACAACATGGGGATGCTGCGCCGGTTGATGGAGCTCGGCTGCAACCTCATCGACTACGAGAAGGTGACCGACGAGCGCGGCCACCGGCTGATCTTCTTCGGCTGGCACGCGGGGGTCGTGAGCATGGTCGAGAGCCTCTGGGCGCTGGGCCAGCGCCTGCGTTGGGAGGGGATCGCCAACCCGTTCACCGGCATCCGCAACACCTACTCGTACGACAGCCTGGCCGCGGTCCGGGCCGACGTCCGCGCGGCGGGCGAGCGCATCAGGACCGAGGGGCTGCCCGCCGCGGTCACGCCGCTGATCGTCGGCGTGGCGGGTTACGGCAACGTCGGGCGAGGCATCCAGGAGATCCTGGGCGACCTGCCGACCGTCGAGGTCGAGCCGGCCGATGTGGCGTGGCTGGCGACCGGCGGCCTCGCCTCCAACCGCGTCGTCTACCGGGTCCTGTTCAAGGAGGAGCACACGGTCGCGCCCAACGACCCCGAGGGTCATTTCGACCTGCAGGACTACTACCTGCACCCGCAGAAGTACCACTCGACCTTCGAGCCGTACGTCCCGCACCTGACCGTCTTGATGAACTCCAACTACTGGGAGGCCCGTTACCCGAGGCTGCTGCGCAACGCGTACGTGCGCCAGCTGTTCGGCGGCGGCCGGACGCCCCGGCTGCGGGTCATCGGCGACGCCAGCTGCGACATCGAGGGCTCGATCGAGTGCACGGTCAAGTCCACCGAGCCCGACGACCCGGTCTACGTGGTCGACCCGGAGAGCGGCGCGGTCCGGATGGGCGTCGAGGGCACGGGGCCGGTCGTCCTGGCGGTGGACATCCTGCCGAGCGAGCTGCCGCGCGAGGCCTCGGAGTACTTCAGCGAGATCCTGGAGCCGTTCATCCCCGGGATCGCGAACGCCGACTATACGGTGCCGTTCGAGGAGCTGACGCTGCCCTCGGAGATCGCGCGGGCGATGATCCTCTACCACGGCAAGCTGACGCCCGACTACAGGTACCTCGCCGATCACCTGGCGAGTCACGAGGGCGAGCGGACGCCGGGCGAGCCCGCGCTGCGCGAGCCTTGATCCGCGAAGTTCTGAGCTTGAAGGTCGAGACAAGGAGGACGCCGTGAAGAAAGTCGTCGTGTTCGGAGCGGGGTTGGTGGCCGGTGCCCACGTCAGGTATCTGCTGGAGCACGGCTATCAGGTCACGGTGGCGAGCCGGACGGTCGCGAAGGCCAGGGAGCTGGTGGGCAACCACCCCAACGGGCGGCCGGTCGCGTTCGACATCGAGAAGGAGGGCGACCAGCGGCTCGACGAGATCGTGCGCGAGCACGACCTCGCGGTGAGCCTGCTGCCGTACGTCTTCCACACCCGCGTGGCGAAGTCGTGCCTGCGCGGCCGCAAGCACATGGCGACCACCTCCTACGTCAAGCCGGAGATGCAGGCGCTCGACGCCGAGGCCAAGAGCCTCGACCTGGTGCTGCTCAACGAGAGCGGCGTGGACCCCGGCATCGACCACATGACCGCGATGAAGGTGATCAACCGCGTCAAGTCGGAGGGCGGCACGATCTCGAGCTTCATGTCGTACTGCGGCGGACTCCCGGCGCCGGAGGCCAACGACAACCCGTTCGGTTACAAGTTCTCGTGGAGCCCGCGCGGGGTCCTCATGGCGGGCCGCAACTCCGCCCGCTTCCGCAGGGACGGCAACGTGGTCGAGATCCCCGGTCCGGAGCTGTTCCTCAACTACTGGTGCGTGCCGGTCGAGGTCGAGGGACGGCTCATCCCGTTCGAGGCGTACCCGAACCGGGACAGCCTCCCGTACGCCGAGACCTACGGGATCACGAGCGCACGGACGATGTTCCGCGGCACGCTGCGTAACCAGGGGTGGTGCGCGACGCTGAAGAAGGTCGCCGACCTCGGCCTGCTGGCCGAGACCGAGAGCGACCTGGCCGGGCTGACGTACGCCCAGTTCATGGCCAAGCTGATCGGCAAGAAGAGCCCCCGCGGTGTCAAGCAGGCGGTGGCCCGCAAGATCGGCCTGCCGCCCATCAACTTCGTCGTCGCCGCGCTGGACTGGCTGGGCTTGTTCAGCAGCGCGCCGCTGCCGGGAGGCTGCACGTCGCCGCTCGACGTCCTCACCGCGACCATGCTGGGAAGATGGCTCTGGCGCCGGGCGAGCGCGACCTGCTGATCCTCCAGCACCAGTTCGTGGCCGAGTTCCCGGACCACAAGGAGAGGATCACCTCGACGATGATCGACTTCGGGATCCCGAACGGCGACTCCAGCATGAACCGCACCGTCGGCCTGCCGGCGGCGGTCGGCGTGCGCCTGATCCTCGAAGGCAAGATCAAGTCGCGGGGCGTGCTGGTCCCGGTGCTCCCCGAGGTCTACGAGCCGGCGCTCGTGGAGCTGGAGCGCCTGGGGATCCACTTCAGCGAGGAGACCGTGCGCGTGTAGCGCGACCGGCGCGGCTACGCGCCGGCCCGGTCCGTCCTGTCTTGTTCGTGTCGTTTCCGGACACCGGACCCCGGAACCCCGGATCCCGGTCTTACGCGGGCTTGCGGCCGGGGGCGAGGACCATCGTGAGGTCGCGCCCCTCGAGGGGGCCGGCGTCGCGCTCGAGGCGGATGATCTCGGCGAGCTCTTCCTTGATGCGCTCGAGCACCTCGTAGCCGTTCTCGGGACGGCGCATCTCGCGTCGCCGGAACATGATCGTCACCTTGACGTGCTTGCCCTGCTCGAGGAAGCGCTTCACCATGGAGAGCTTGGTGTGGAAGTCGTGGTCCGCCACCCCGGGCCGGAACTTGACCTCCTTGATCTCGATTTGGTGCTCCTTGCGGCGCGCCTGTCGAGCCTTCTTCTCCTGCTCGTAGCGGTACTTCCCCCAGTCCATGATCTTGCAAACGATGGGCCGGGCGGTCGGGGCGACCTCGACGAGGTCGAGACCGCGTGTTCGGGCGAGCGCCAGAGCTTCTTCTACCGGGACGATGCCGACCTGGGAGCCGTCGGCGTCGACGAGACGCACCGGAGACAGCCGGATCATCTCGTTGATGCGTGTGCGATCGCGTTCGTCAGCGATGGAAACCTCCCCTTTACGCGGGCCTCACGTCCGCGGCCATCCAGGCGCTCCACCCGGACCGCGGGAGTATAGCAAAGGGCCGCAACGCAACAGCCCGCAGGCGGGGAAGGCCTCGGCCACCGGGGGTAACGCCGGCATCTCCTCGCCGGTGCGCCCAGTGGCCCTGTCACCGGGCGGCGAGCCAGCGCGCGTGTTCGACCTTCATGCAGCGGTCCATGACGACCGCGAGGCCGGCCGCGCGGGCCTCCGTCGCGGCGGCGTTGTGGGCGAGGCCGAGCTGCATCCACACGGCCCGCGCCCCGCGTGCGACCGCGGCGGCCACGATCTCCGGGATGAACTCCGGCCTGCGGAAGACGTCCACCACGTCGACGGCTATCTCGGGCGGGACCGCGGCGAGGCTCGGATAGCTCCGCTCGCCCAGCACCGCCGCCGCCGCCGGGTTGACGGGCACGATGCGGTAGCCGTGGCGCTGAAGGTACGCCGCCACCCGGTACGAGTCACGGTCCGGCTTGTCGGACAACCCGACCACGGCGATCGTCTTCGCCTCGGCCAGGATCCCGTCGATCTCCGGGTCGCTCGCGTTGAACGCCGGTAGCTCGCAGCTCGACTCGCCCATGCCGGCCCCCGGCTTTCAGTATACCGGCGCGCGGGCGGCGCGGCCGTCGGGCCGCGGGGAGCGCCAGACGAGGCCCACGTGGAACCCGACGTCGGGGCTGTTGTCGAAGATGATGAGGTTCTCGAGCAGTGAGGCCTCGAGCAGGAGGTGCGGCCCGAGGACGTGTTTGAAGCCCAGGGTCAGCTCATAGCTGTTCCGTGAGAGGCCGCCGAAGTGCTCGGCCCCCGGCGAGGTTCGCAACCCCTGGAGCACCCAGGACGTGCGGGCCGACTTGCGAAACTCGAGCCCCGCGAAGAGCGAGTTCTGCGTCGAGGTGAGGCGCACCCCGACGAGTTCCGTCGTGGCGTAGTGCATCGCGAACGCCGAGGCGTAGAGGTTGAAGCGGCCGAGCCGCTGCCCGAGCGAAACACCGGCGGCGAGGTCGTACCCGCCGCTCGAGTACAGGGACGCCTGCCGGCCGGTCGGCACCTTGACCCCGCCGCTGAGGGTGATCGCGGGCTTCGTCGCCGTACCCTCCGCGAGCTGGTACCTCACCGAGACCGTCGCGTCCTCGATGCCCCAGCCCGCGTCGCCGCCGCTGCGCTCGTACGTCTGGCCGTTCTGGCCGCGGATGAGGATCAGGTAGCGGTTGCGCGGCGCCTGCTTGCGAGCTTCGTTCGGGACCTTGAGGAGCCCCTCGAAGTCGGTGATGAAGCGATCGAGGATCCCGCCTCCGCGGTAGGCGACGGGGAGCGCGACCTTCACGTCGAACCGCGGGGCGAACCCGTAGGCGGCGTGAAGGGAGAAGCGGAGCGACTCGGCGTCGATCGTGTAGAGGGCGGGGTCGACGTCGAAGTAGTTGCACCAGCTCGTGAGCATCTCGACCTGCCACTGCCCGGGGTCGAGGGTGACCGGCGGCTCGGGGGTCGGCGAGAAACGAAGGATCGCGAGCGGCGACTCCGCCCGCATCAGGATCGGCCCGAGGCCGACGGCCGGGCTCGAGCTCCAGACGGACGTCCCCTGGGCCGCGGCCGCCGCCGCGGCGAGGGCGGCCGCAGCGAGGGCCAGGGCGGGCCGCAGCGGTCTCATCGTGCAGGCCCGCCCGCGCTCAGCCCGAGCTCCCTTCGCCGGCCGCCGGAGGTGCGAACCCGCGCCGGAGCAGGAGCCCGGTCCAGCCTGCGGCGATGATGGCGAGCGCCGCGGCGCCGACCTGCGGCGCGGCCACTCCCCAACGCCCGAGCGCCAGCTCGGCGGCGAAGGGCCCGACGACGCGGGCGAGCGAGGCCGCGCCCTGGTAGGCGCCCAGCGCCGTTCCCTGCTCGCCGGCCGCGGCGTGGCGCGAGACCAGGGAGGAAAGCGAGGGGTTCGCGAGCCCGGCGCCGAGCGAGAGCACGGGGAGGACGGCGAGGACGGTGGCCAGGTGGTGGGCCGAGGCGAGCAGCACGAGACCGACCGCAGTGCACGTCAGGCCTCCGAAGACGAGCTTGGTCTCGCCGAAGCGCCGGGTGGCCCGTCCCACGAGCCCGCCCTGTACGGCGGCCGCCAGGATTCCCACGTAGACGAACATGAAGCTGACGCCGGAGTGGGGCAGCGCCATGCGGTCGTGCAGGAACTGGGCGAACGTCACCTCGAACGCCGCAAACCCGGTCACGACGAGGAAGCCGATCGCGATCAGCGGGGCGAGAGCGGGGTTACGGAAGCCGGCGGCCAGGCGGGCGAAGCCGGAGGCGCGCGCGGCCGGCGACGGCTCGGAGCTCGCGGGCCGGGTCTCCGGGAGGAACAGGAGCGTCATCACCCACGCCACCGAAGAGCACGCGGCGGCGCCCCAGCCGGGTACGCCCATGCCGAGCGGCGCCAGCAACCCCGCGAGCGCCGGTCCGGCGATGAAGCCGAGGCCGAACGCCGCTCCGATGAGGCCCATCCCGTGGGCGCGCTTCTCCGGCGGCGTGGTGTCGGCGATCACCGCCTGGGCGGTGGCGATGTTGCCGCCGCAGATCCCCGCAAGCAGGCGCGAGGCGAACAGCCAGGCGAGCGAGTGCGCGAGTGCGAAGAGCACGAACCCGGCGACCGAGCCGGCCAGCGAGATCAGCAGCACCGGCCGCCGCCCGACCCGGTCGGAGAGCCGTCCCAGGATCGGAGAAAAAATGAACTGCATCGCCGAGTAGGCGGCCATCAGGAGCCCGAACACCCAGGCCGGCGGCTGGAAGTGCTCGGCGTAAAGCGGCAGGAGCGGGATCACGATCCCGAAGCCGACGAGATCGGTGAAGACGATGAGGAACAGCGTGCTCAGCGTTCGACGGGGGGCCGGCATGCCACCTCCTCGGGCGGCAACCAGTCTAGACGAAGGCCGGATTCCGACAGGCCCCGGAGCGGCGCGAGGCTTCACGCGATCGAGGATCCCGAGGGAATGCACGGACGCCGGGCCACTGTATCTGCTGACCCCTTACCCCTGACCCCTGAGCCCTGTCATCGAGACGGCGTGTAAACTTCGCGCGTGCGGATCGTCTTTCTGGGGACCCCCGACTTCGCGATTCCTTCGCTGGAGGCCGTCGTCGCGGGCGGGCACGAGGTGCTCCTGGTCGTCACGCGCCCCGACCGCCCGGCCGGCCGCTACATGCACGTCGAGGCGCCGCCGGTGGTCGAGGCGGCGCGCCGCCTTGGGCTGCCGTTGGCTCAGCCCGAGCGGCTCGGGATGGAGGAGTTCGCATCGCGCCTGCGGGCGCTCGCGCCCGACGCGGCGGTGGTGGTCGCGTTCGGGCGGTTGATCTCGCCGAGGCTCCTGCGCATCCCGCGCCACGGCTTCGTCAACGTGCACCCGTCGCTCCTGCCTCGCTACCGGGGCCCGTCGCCGATCGAGTGGCCGATCCTGTCGGGCGACGCGGAGACCGGGGTCACGACGATGCTCCTCGACGAGGGGATGGACAGCGGCCCGATCCTGTTGCAGCGCTCGACCCCGATCGGGGCCCGGGAGCGGACGCCGGAGCTCGAGGCGCGCCTCGCGGGCCTCGGGGCGGAGCTGCTCGTCGAGACCCTCGCCGGGCTCGCAGCCGGGACGGTCGTCCCCAAGCCGCAGGACGGCACCCTCGCGACCGTGACCAGCAAGCTCGAGCGGCGGATGGGGCGGATCGACTGGGCGACGAGCGCCGTGGACCTCGCGCGTCGCTGCCGGGCGTTCGACCCATGGCCGGGCCTGTTCACCAACTACCGCGGCGCCCGCCTGAAGGTCCACGGCCTCGAGGTGGGCGAGCCCAGCGGCGGCGGCGAGCCGCCGGGCACCGTCCTCAGCGCTTCCGGCGGCGGGATCGCGGTGCGCTGCGGCGAAGGCACGGTCGCGCTGCTGACCGAGGTGCAACGGGAGGGCAAGCGGCGTGTCCCGGTCGACGCCTTCATCATCGGCGAGCGGGTCGCACCCGGCGAGCACCTCCGCTGACCCCCGCCTCGCGGCGGTCACGGCCCTCGTTCGCGTCGAAGCGCACGGCGCGCATGCGGCCCGCCTGCTGGGCGATGCGGTGCCCGCGGAGCGCGAACTGGTGATGGGCACACTGCGCTGGCGCCTCACGCTGGACGAGCTGCTCGGGCGCCACCTGCGCAAGCCGGTCGCCGCGGCGGACGCCGCGGTCCGGGCGGTGCTGCGCGTCGGGCTCTACGAGGCGTGCCGCATGCGCACGCCGGTCCCGGTGGCGGTCGCGGAGGCCGTGCGGGTGGCCAAGGTCGTCGCCCCGCGCGCGGCCGGCCTCGTCAACGCGGTGCTGCGGCGCGCGGCCGCCGAGCCCTGGCCCGATCAGGACGACCCGGCGGTCGCCGCCGCGGTTCGCCTCTCGCACCCGGCCTGGCTCGTGGAGCGGTGGATCGCCCTGCTCGGCGAGGAGGCCGCGCTCGCGGCGCTGGCGGCCGATCAGGTGCCCGCGCCGATGTGCCTGCTCGAAGCCGTGAGCCGGCGCGAAGAGCTGGAATCCGCGGGTTGCACCGTGGCGCCCCATCCCGTTGTGCCCGGCGTGCTCGTGGTGACCTCGGGCGCCGAGGCGGCCGTGTCGGCGCTCCGCGCGGGGCGCGCCTACGCGATGGACGCGACCGCCGTCGCGGTGGCCCGCGTGCTGCCCCGGGTGGATGGTCCCATCGTCGATCTGGCGGCAGCGCCCGGCGGCAAGAGCCTGGTGCTGGCCGGCGAACGACCGGGCGGCCGCGCGGTTGCGGCGGACCGCAGCGTTGGACGCGCCGCCATGATGCGCCGCACGTTACGGCTCGCGGCGGCGTCGGCCGCCGTGGCCGTGGCGGACGCTACCGCGCCGGCGTTCCGCCCGGGTTGCTTCGCGGCGGTCCTCGTGGATGCGCCCTGTTCGGGGACCGGGACGCTGCGCCGCCACCCCGAGATCAAATGGCGCCTGCAGCCCGAGGACCTCGCCCCGCTCGCGGCCGCGCAGCGGCGGATCGCCCAGAGCGCGGCCTCGCTCCTGCGGCCCGGCGGCTACCTGCTCTACGCCACCTGCTCCCTCGAGCCCGAGGAGAACGCGGCGGTCGTGGGCGGGCTTCCGCTCGAGCCGGTCGACGTCGCCGGCCGACTGCCCGCGACTCTCGCGCGCATCGCGCTTCCCGACGGCGGGGCGGCGATCCCGCCCCGTTTCGACGGCGACGGCTTCACCGTGCACCTGCTCCGCAAGCCGGCCTGAGCGGGGCCGGATTGTCGTAGACTTGAGACGTCGCGAGCAGGCACCCGAGCGCGGAATGGTGGCGGCGCCGGCACCGGTTGACGGAGGAGGAGCATGGCGGGCAAGACGGAGATGGTCGAGCGCATCGCCTTCGAGACGGGATTGCCGAAGGCGCACGCGGCGCGGGCGATCGAGGTCATGATCGACGCGCTGGCGGAGTGGCTGGGCGCCGGCGAACGCGTGGCGATCCCCGGCCTGGGCAGCTTCTACACCTCGGACCGCCCGGCGCGCGAGGTCAGGAACCCCCGCACCGGCCAGCCGGTCAAGGTGAGCGCGTCCCGCACCGTCCGCTTCCGTCCCGGCAAGGAGCTCAAGGGCGCCGTGAACCCCAAGGGGTAGCCGACGTGGACGGCCGGGCGCTGGTCGTCGTCGACGTGCAGAACGACTTCTGTCCCGGCGGCGCGCTCGCCGTGCGCGACGGCGACGCGGTCGTTCCGGTCATCAACGCGCTCATGCCCGGGTTCCGGCTCGTCGTGGCGACCCAGGACTGGCACCCGCCCGGCCACGCGTCGTTCGCGTCGTCCCACCCGGGCCGCCGGCCGCTGGAGGTCATCGACCTGGACGGGATCACCCAGGTGTTGTGGCCGGACCACTGCGTGCAGGGCACGCCGGGCGCGGACCTCCACGCGGGCCTCGAGCGGCGGCCGCTGCGCGCGATCATCCGCAAGGGCACCGACCCTGCCGTGGACAGCTACTCCGCGTTCCGCGACAACCATCGCGCACGCCCGACCGGTCTCGCGAGCCTGTTGCGCGAGCTCGGGGCGGAGCGGCTCGTGATCGTCGGACTGACGACGGACTACTGCGCCGCGGCCTCGGCGCGGGACGCGGTGGAGATGGGATTCTCGGCGGAGATCTGGCTCCCCGCGACGCGTCCGGTGGGCCAACCGCCGGGCCACACCGAGCGCACCCTCTCCGAGCTGCGAGCCCTGGGCGTCGTCCTCCGCGACACCCTCCCGTAAGACAGGGGTCAGGGGCCAGGGGTCAGAGACTATGGCGAACGGCACGCAACGCCTTGCGCGGGGAACCAGGGGGCGGTTCGACGGCGTCACTGATCGAGCGAAGGCGCAGCGCGCTCGGGTGTCCCTCACTGACCCCTGACCCCTGGGCCCCGACCCCCAGCCTTTTCAGTCGTCGAAGGCGGAGCCGCCGATGAACTCCCGCAAGATCGACGTCTGCGGCACGTCGTCCTGCGAGACCGGCACGAACCAGCCGAGGAACTTCAGGAGCCGGTAGGCCTCGGTGTACGCCGGGTGCTCGCGCGGTACCTCGAGGAGGAAGCGCTCGGCGTACACGCGCAGCACGGCCGGCTCGTACACGAGCGCCGAGTTGAAGATGACGTCCGCCTCCTCCTGGAACGGGAAGATCCCGCGCGCCTCCCCCCTGCGCACGGCGCCCCACATTTCGAGCGTCCGCGTGGTCGGGTGGCCGCGGAACAGGCGGTCGCGCACGATCCGCCGCAGCAGGCGCCCGTCGGAGGTGAAGATCCGGTTGTGGTCGTCGAGCGTGAGCTGCGTGAGCGCCGAGATGAACACGCGGTACTTGGCCGCTTCCGGCACCGACTCGGTGAGTCTGTGGTCGAGGGCGTGAATCCCCTCCACGAGGAGGACCTGGTCGGGGTGGAGCTGTTGCCGGGTCCAGTGGTCGTGCTCGGCGCGACGGCCGCGGACGAAGTCGTAGCGCGGCACTTCGACCTCCTCGCCGGCGAGCAGCGATGCAAGATGGCTGTTGAAGAGCGGGAGGTCGAGCGCCTCGAGCGCCTCGTAGTCGGGCTTGCCGTCGGTGCCGACCGGCGTGCGGTCGCGGTCGAGGAAGTAGTTGTCGAGCGACACGCCGACCGGGTGGATCCCGTCGACGCGGAGCTGGATCGCGAGCCGCCGGATGAACGTCGTCTTGCCGGCGGAGGAGGGCCCGGCGACGAGCACGAGCCGCACGCGCCTGGCCTGCGCCGACACGGCGTCGGCGATGGCCGCGATCTTCTTCTCGTGGAACCCCTCGGCGATGCGGATCAGCTCCGAGACCTCGCCCGACAGGCACATCCGGTTGAGAGAGCCGACGTTCGCCACGCCGAGCACCTCGTTCCACCGGCGGGTCTCGCGGTAGGCGGCGAACAGCTTCGGCTGCGGTTGCAGCGGCGGCAGGTGCGCCGGGTCGGAGTTGCGCCCGAAGCGCAGGAGCAGGCCGTCCTCGTAGGGCACGAGGGCGAAGCCGCGCACCCGGCCCGTCGACGGGGCGACGGCGCCGTGCGGGATGTCGAGGAACGCGCCGCAGCTGACGACGGCCACCGACGAGGACCGGTGCGTCGCCAGAAGCGCGAGTTTCGACTCGTCGCCGCTCGCCCGGAACCTGGCCTCGGCCTCCTCGACCGTGGCCCGGTGGCGCTCGAAGCGGCGGTCCTCCTTGCAGATCTCGTGCATCCGGCGCTCGAGCGAGGCCACGATCGGCGGGGTGAGCACCTCCGTGGAATGCCACGAGAAGAAGTAGCCGCCGCCCAGCGACTGGCCGACGACCAGACGCGCCTCGGGGTAGAGCTCGCGGGCGGCCTCGAGGAGCACGATGCACGCGCTCTGGCGCGCGACCGCCTCGCCCTCGCGGGAGGAGGCGCGAACCGCCTCGAGGTCGACCTGGAAGCCGCGGAGCGGGAAGTCGAGCATCACGAGGCGCCGGTTGACGAGCGCGGCGAGGACGTCCCGCGGCACCGCGCCGTAGAAGTGCGCGAGGAAGTCCTCCACCGTGGTGCCGCTGGCGATCCGCCGCCGTTCGCCGGCGAAGCTCACCACGACGGTCTCGTGAGGCACGTCCACCTCCGACCGGCGATTGTAGGTCAACTTCCCGGGCGCGCGGGACGTACAATCACGACTGAGTCCACCGCGCCGGAGCACCGGCGACGGGGGCGGGGAGACGACGTGGCGAGGAGCGCATTCGCGGCGAGGATCGTGCGCGCGATCGAAACCATCACCAAGCGCGTCGAGGAGCGCGGCGAGCCGCTGTTCCACGGCGGCGAGGAGCCCCTCCCCCAGAAGCGTGAGGTAATCGCGATCCTGCGCGGGCTCCAGGAGGTGATCTACCCCGGGTACTTCGGCGATCAGTCGCTGTACCGGGAGTACCTGCACGGGCATCTCGGCGACCAGCTCTTCCTGCTCTCGAAGAAGCTCGACGCGGAAGTCCGCCGGGCGCTCGCCGCGACCTGCCGGCAGCCCGGCGGCGCGGTGATCCCCCAGCCGGGCCTCGACGCGGGCGAGGTCGTCACCGCGTTCTTCGAGGGGCTGCCCGACGTCATGGACCTGATCGCGACCGACGTCGACGCGGCCTACGTCGGCGACCCGGCGGCGACGTGCCTCGAGGAGGTCGTCCTCGCGTACCCCGGTGTGAAGGCGGTCTTCACCTACCGGATCGCGCACACGCTCCACACCCTCGGGGTGCCGCTCGTCCCGCGCATCATGACGGAGTTCGCCCACAACGAGACGGGCGTCGACATCCATCCTGGAGCGACGATCGGCCGGGAGTTCTTCATCGACCACGGCACCGGCGTGGTGGTCGGCGAGACCACGATCATCGGCGATCGCGTCAAGCTCTACCAGGGCGTCACGCTGGGCGCGCTCTCCTTCCCGCGCGACGCGCGCGGCGGCCTGGTACGGGGCACCAAGCGCCACCCCACCCTCGAGGACGAGGTGGTCGTCTACGCCGGCGCCACCATCCTCGGAGGCGACACGGTCGTCGGCCGCGGATCGGTGATCGGCGGCAACGTCTGGCTCACCACCTCGGTGCCGCCGGGCTCGCGGGTGACGCTCTCCCGCGACCAGCTGGGCTACGAGATCACCAGGCACGGCGCGGGTGCGCCCGTTGACCCTTCCTGACGGCGTTTGCTACGGTGGCGCCCCATGATCAGGCGCCCACTGGCTCTCGCTCTCTGCCTCGCCTGCGCCCCGGCGCTCGCCCAGGAGCCGCTCCCGCCGGGGTTGCACGGCGCCGACAAGCTGGCCGCCCTGGTGCAGCGGGTGAGCCAGATCCAGGCGAGCCTCAGCACTCTCACGGCGACCTTCGATCAGCGGCGGACGAGCCGTCTCCTGGCCGAACCGAGCGTCTCCCACGGCAAGTTCTACTTCAAGGCGCCCGACAGCATCCGCTGGGAGTACGAGACGCCGCGCCCGATGACGGTGCTCCTCACAGGCGGCGTCGCGCTCACCTACAGGCCGGCGGAGAAGCGGGCGCAACGCGTCGAGGTCGGCCGCGCCCAGCGGCGCATCTTCCGTTTCATGTCGACCGCAGAGCCGCTCGAGAAGCTCCGCCAGTACTTCACCTTCACGTTCCGCGATCCGGGGGAGGCGGGGAACTACACGCTCGAGCTTCGGCCCACCTCCCACACGATCAAGAAGCGCTTGCGCCTGCTGGAGCTCGAGATCGATCGCCGCTCGCTGCTCCCCATCAGGGTGGCCTACACCGAGGCCGACGGCGACTCGACCGAATACGCGTTCTCCGACATCGAGGTCAACAAGCCGCAGAGCGCGGACCTCTTCAACCTGACCCTTCCTCCCGACGTTCAGGTCGTCCATCTCAAGCTGGGAAGCGGGGAGTGAGTAGGACAGGGCACAGGGCACAGGGCGCAGGGCACAGGGAACGGATACGACGTGGCCCGTGGTCCGTGGTCGGCGGTCCGCGACTGACCGGTCGCATGGCGTCGGCAGCTGGCGGGGCGGGGCTCGCCGTCGCCCCGGTTGTCATCGCGAGGCTCCCGAGCGCAGCGAGGGAGCCGTGGCGATCCCGAGGCCATCGCGGTCGCCTCGGGATGGCTCCGGCCGCTGCGCGGCCTCGCAATGCCCCTGGTTTGCAAGACGCGGGCGGCCGCAGGAGGGGTCCCCTACATGAACTTGACCAGAGGGTCCGGTGTAGGGGCGGGGCTTGCCCCCGCTCGCCCAGGCGGCCGCGGAGCGTGAGGTGATCGGCGCGTTCACCGTGGCGGCGCGCGACCCGGCCACCGGCGCGCGGGCGGGAGAGCTGGTCACGTCCCACGGTGTCGTGCGCACGCCGGCGTTCATGCCGGTCGGCACGGCCGGGAGCGTCAAGGGACTGGCGCCGTGGGAGCTGGAGCGCCTCGCGCCGGAGATGGTGCTCGCCAACACCTACCACCTCCTCGTGCGGCCCGGCGTCGAGGTCGTCGAGACGCTGGGCGGGCTGCACCGGTTCATGGGGTGGGGCGGACCGATCCTCACCGACTCGGGCGGCTTCCAGGTGTTCTCGCTCGCGGCCCGGCGGCGGTACGACGACGACGGGGTCGTGTTCCGCTCCCACCTCGACGGCGCCGAGATCGCGCTGACCCCGGAGCGGTGCGTCGAGACGCAGCGCCGGCTGGGGGTGGACGTCGCGATGGCGCTCGACGTCTGCCCCGCGCTGCCCGCGGGCCGGCCGGAGCTCGAGGCGGCGGTCGCGATGACCTCGCGGTGGGCGGCCCGCTGTCGCGCGGCCCTGCCCGCGGGCGGCGCGACCTTGCTCTTCGGCATCGCGCAGGGCGGGCTCGAGCGCGACTTGCGGGCGCGCTCGGCCGAGGAGCTGCAGGCGATCGGCTTCGACGGCTACGCGCTCGGGGGGTTCTCGGTCGGCGAGCCGCCTCCGGCGATGTGGGAAGGGGTCGCCGACGCGGCGCCCACCCTTCCCGACCAGCGGCCGCGCTACCTGATGGGGGTCGGCACCCCCCGCGACATCGTCCACGCCGTGGCGGCGGGGTGCGACCTCTTCGACTGCGTGATCCCGACCCGCAACGCGCGCAACGGGCTCCTGCACACGTCCCGCGGGCCGGTCGTCCTCAAGAACGCCCGCTGGACGCGCTGCCTCGAGCCTCCGGACCCGGCCTGCGACTGCCCGACCTGTCGCACCTGCTCCACGGGGTACCTGCGGCACCTGTTCCTCGCGCGCGAGGCCGCCGTCGTCGTGCTGGCGACCGTCCACAACCTGCACTTCTTCCTGTCCTTGATGAGACGGGTGCGTTGGGCTATCATGACCGGCCGCTTTGCCGGTTTCCGGGACGGGCTGCTCGCCGCGGAGGTCGCAGAGGGGTAAGGACGAGGCAAGCCATGGACGCGAAGAACCCGATCTTCCAGTTTCTGCCCTTCATCCTGATCTTCGGCATCTTCTACCTGCTGCTCATCATGCCGATGCGCAAGCGGCAGAAGAAGCACCAGGAGCTGCTGAGCAAGCTCTCGAAGGGCGACCGCGTCGTCACCACCGGCGGGATCTTCGGCACCGTCATCGAGGCGGAGGGCGAGGTCCTCACCGTGCGGATCGCCGATAACGTCAAGATCCAGGTAGCCCGCACCGCCGTTGCCGGGCTCGCCAAGGACGCTGGGACCGTCGACCTCAACCCCAGCGAGCCCAAGTAGGGAGGCTTCATGGTAGGCAAGCTCACGTGGCGCTGGGGGCTCATTGCGGTCGTAGCCGTGCTCGCCGTCTACTTCATGGTCCCGCTCGACCAGAAGATCCACCTCGGGCTCGACCTCAAGGGGGGCATCCACCTGGTGCTGCAGGTCAACACCCAGGATGCCGTCCGCGCCGAGGTGGACGACGCCATGGAGCGGCTGCGGGCCGACCTCGCCGAGAAGGGGTTCGCCCCGGTCTCGCTCCAGCGGCTCCCGGAAGGTAACGGCTTCCTGCTGAAGCCCGCGCCCAACACGTCGGCCAAGGTGCTCGACAAGGTGATCGACGATCGCCTCTCGGAATTCAAGGTCGACCGCGGCGAGAACGTGACCGCGACGCTCAGGCCCGAGATCGCCCGCAGCATCCGCGACCTCGCGGTCCGCCAGGGGCTCGAGACCATCCGCAACCGCGTGGACCAGTTCGGCGTCTCGGAACCGGTGATCCAGCGCCAGGGGATCGAGGGCAACCGCATCGTCGTGGAGCTCCCCAGCGTGGACGACCCCGCCCGCGTCAAGGACCTCATCCGCTCGACGGCGTTCCTCGAGATCAAGCCGGTCATCCGGGTGGCGCCCACCGAGGAGGCGCTGCTCGCGACCTCGAACGGCAAGGCGCCCGAGGACGCCGAGGTGATCAGCGGCGACGTCGAGGACCTCGAGGGCCGCGTGTCGGGCAAGGAGTACTACCTGCTCAAGAAGGCCTCGGTCGTCACCGGCCGCGACCTGCGCAACGCCCGCCGTTCGCAGGACACGTACGGCCAGCCGGCGGTGAGCTTCACGCTCAATCCGGAGGGCGCCAACAAGTTCGGCGCCTACACCGCGGCCCACATCGGCGACCGCATGGCGATCGTGCTCGACAACAAGGTCCGCTCGGCGCCTTCGATCCGCGGCCACATCACGGACTCGGGGATCATCGAGGGGAACTTCTCGGTGCAGGGCGCCGAGGACCTCGCGCTCGTGCTGCGCGCCGGCGCGCTGCCCGCGTCGATCAGCTACCTCGAGGAGCGGACCGTGGGTCCCAGCCTCGGCCGCGACTCCGTGAACCGCGGCCTCAAGGCCGGCCTGGTCGGCATCGTGCTGGTGGCCGCGTTCATGCTGTTCTACTACAAGGGCGCCGGGATCAACGCGAACGTCGCCCTCGTCCTCAACGCGATCCTGCTCCTGGGCGCCATCGGCGCGCTCAAGGCGACGCTGACGCTGCCCGGCATCGCCGGCGTCATCCTCACGATCGGCATGGCGGTCGACTCGAACGTGCTGGTGTTCGAGCGCATCCGGGAGGAGCTCGAGCTCGGCAAGACGGTGCGCAACGCCGTCGCCCTCGGGTTCTCGCGCGCCTTCGGCACCATCATCGACACCCACGTCACCACGATCGTCTCCGCACTGTTCCTGTTCCAGTTCGGCACCGGGCCGATCAAGGGGTTCGCGGTCACGCTCACCGTCGGCCTCCTGATCTCGATGTTCACCGCCGTGTTCGTCTCGAGGACGATCTTCGAGACCGAGCTCTCTCGGCGCGCCCAGGCCAAGACGCTCTCGATCTAGGGGGACGGAATGCGCTTCTTCCACAACACCAAGATCCGCTTCATGGAGTACCGCTGGCACTGGATCATCGCGTCGACGGTCCTGAACCTCATCGCCATCGGGCTGATCTTCTTCGGCCCGGGGTTCAAGTACGGCGTCGACTTCGCGGGCGGCACGCAGCTCACCCTCAAGTTCAAGTCGGAGCCGGACCTCGGCCGGGTTCGCAAGGCGCTCGAGGGGCTCAAGCTGGGCGACGTCTCGATCCAGCGGTTCGACGAGGCGCCGCTGCACCAGATCCTGGTCCACATGCAGAACCCCAACGGGCAGGAGGGCGACTTCACCGCCCGCATGATGAGCGCCCTCGAGAAGGAGTACGGCGGCCGCCCGGGACAGATCGAGGTCAACCTCCAGGGCTCCGACGCCCTGCGCGCGGCGCTCGCCGGGGCCGACCCGGACAAGGTCGGCGGCACCCCGGCCGAGCTGGAGGCGCACTACAAGCCGATGGCCGACGAGATCCTGGGCTTGCGCAAGCGCACCGGGATCGTCAACGGCCCCGAGGAGATCGCCGGCCTCCCGTCGCTCTCCGCCGCGGCCAAGGCGTTCCTCTCGCAGAACGCCCACTTCGGCGACTTCTCGCTGCTGGCCGCGGACAACGTCGGGCCCGTGGTGGGGAAGGACCTGCGCCAGAAGGCGACGTACGCGGTCGGGTTCTCGCTCCTCGGGATGCTGGTCTACATCTGGTTCCGCTTCAAGCTCCAGTACGGGATCGGCGCGATCGTCGCGAACTTCCACGACACGCTGATCACGCTGGGCGCGCTCGTCATCACCGGCCGCCCGATCAACCTGCCGACGATCGCGGCGCTCCTGACGCTCGTCGGTTACTCGACCAACGACACCGTCGTGATCTTCGACCGCATCCGCGAGCGCCTCAAGCTCGAGCGCGGGAAGCCGCTGATCACGGTGATGAACGAGGCGATCAACGCCACGCTGTCGCGGACGATCATCACCTCCGGCCTGACCTGGATGGTGGTGCTGGCGCTGTTCATCTTCGGGGGCGACGTCATCAACACGTTCGCCTTCGTGCTGGTGATCGGCATCGTGGTCGGCACCTACTCCTCGATGTACATCGCCTCGCCGATCGCCCTCGGCATGTCGAACTGGCTCGACAAGCGCAAGGTGGCACGCCGCCGCCGGTAAAGGCAGGGGTCAGGGGTCAGGGGTCAGGGGACAGGGCACGGAAGAGACAACGAGCCACGTCAGGGCCGATGGAGACACAGCAAGGGCCGGCGATCGCCGGCCCTATGCGTTTGCTTTGTTCTTCCCGTGGCCCCTGACCCCTGTCCCCTGATCCCTGACCCCTGCCCCTGACCCCTGTCCCCTGATCCCTGACCCCTGACCCCTGACCCCTGACCCCTGACCCCTGACCCCTGACCCCTGACCCCTTCCTTCCCTTGACGTGCCAGTAGAATAGAAAGGTGACAGAGACGCTGCCTCGGTTCGAGGACATCCTCGAGATGGTCTCGGCGTACAACCCCGAGTGCGACGAGGACCTGCTCCGGCGCGCCTACGTGTACTCCGCAATGGCGCACCGCGGCCAGGTGCGCGTCTCGGGCGAGCCGTACCTCGTCCACCCGCTGGAGGTGGCGCGGATCCTCGCCGAGATGCACCTCGACGAGGTCGCGATCGCGACCGGGCTCCTCCACGACCTGCTCGAGGACACCTGGGTCAGCGAGGAGGAGCTCGAGACCAAGTTCGGCGAGCACATCACCGGCCTCGTCAAGGCGCTGACCAAGATCACGACGATGGAGCAGTCCTACGCAGCCCGCGAGGCCGCGCAGGCCGAGAACGTGCGGCGCATGCTGCTGGCTTCGATCGCCGACGTCCGGGTCATCCTCGTGAAGCTCGCGGACCGGTTGCACAACATGCGCACGCTGGGGTTCCTCCCGGAGGACCGGCGCAAGCGGATCGCGGCGGAGACCATGGAGATCTACGCGCCGATCGCGCACCGCCTCGGGATGGGGCGCGTCAAGGCCGAGCTCGAGGACCTGGCGCTCGCCTTCCAGCACCCCGAGGAGCACCGGCGGCTCACCGAGCAGCTCCTCCAACGGGAACAGGTCGCGGCCTCGCTGATCGCGGAGATCCAGCAGGCGATCACCCACCTGCTCGAGGAGAACTCGATCAACGCAGAGGTCCGCGGGCGGATCAAGCACCTGCACTCGATCTGGACCAAGCTGCGCCGCCAGGGGATCGGGCTCGAGCGCGTCTACGACTTCCTCGCCTTCCGCCTGGTCGTCGACACCGTCCCCCACTGCTACGCGGCGCTCGGTCTGATCCACCAGCTCTGGCGCCCGGTGCCCGGCCGCATCAAGGACTACATTGCGATGCCGAAGGCGAACGCCTACCAGTCGCTCCACACCTCGGTGATCGGGCCGGAGGGCCAGCCGTTCGAGGTCCAGATCCGCACCCGGGACATGGACGAGATCGCCGAGCGGGGGATCGCGGCGCACTGGCTGTACAAGGAGGGACGCGAGCCGAGCCACGACGCGGAGCGGGTGTCCTGGCTGCGCAGCCTGGTCGAGGGGCACCAGGAGAACCCTCGCGACTTCCTGAACTCGCTCAAGCTCAACCTCTACCCGGAGGAGGTCTACACGTTCACGCCCAAGGGCGAGGTGTTCGCCTTCGCGCGGGGCGCGACCCCGATCGACTTCGCGTACCACGTCCACACCGAGGTCGGGCACCACTGCGTCGGCGCCCGCATCAACGGCCGTCTCGTGCCGCTGCGGACCGCGCTCGGCAACGGCGACATCGTCGAGATCCTCACCTCGGCGAACCAGGTGCCCAGCCGCGACTGGCTTGAGATCGCGGTCACCGCGCGGGCCCAGAACAAGATCCGCGCGTGGCTCAACCGCGGCGAGAAGGAGCAGGCGGTGGAGGCGGGGCGCCGGCTGCTCGACCGCGACTGCCGCAAGCTCGGCATCTCGCTCAAGGCGCTGCGCGAGGAGGACCGCCTCGCCCGGCTCGCGTCGGACCACGGGTTCGGCAAGGAGGAGGACCTGCTGGCGGCGATCGGATTCGGGCGGATCTCGCTGCGCGACGTGCTGGCGCCGTTCGCGCGCTCGCGTCCGCAGGCCCCCGCCGCCCCCGCCGCCAAGGCGCGCCCGGCCGTTCCCGAGGGCTCCGTCATCACGGTCCGGGGCCAGCGCGACCTCCTGACCTACCGGGCGCAGTGCTGCAACCCCCTCCCAGGCGACGAAATTGTGGGCTACATCACACGCGGACGCGGTGTGGCGGTCCACGCGGCGAATTGCCCGAACGTCCGCAAGCTGCTTTTCACGTCGGAACGCGAGGTCGAGGTCGAGTGGGCCGGGGTCACGGGCGCGTTCGCGGTCCCCCTGCACGTGAGCTTCGAGGACCGGCCGGGCATGCTCGCAGCCATATCGCAGGCGGCCAACGGCGAGGACGCGAACATCAAGAGCTGCCAGCTGGCGACGAACGAAGGCGGCCTCGGCACCGCCGACATCGTGGTCGACGTCAGCGGCCGCGACCACCTGGAGAAGGTGCTCATCGTGCTGCGTCACATCCCGGGCGTGATGTCCGTGGAAACCAGCCTCACCCCGCAAACCCGCCAGCTGCGCGCGCTCTGACCGGGCCCGGTCGAGCGACGCCACCGCCGGTGCTCGGCGCAGGGGTGGCGTGGGGTACTAGTGGGCGGCTTTGACGACCTTGCCGGACCGAATACACCGTGTGCAGACCTTCATTCGGACGGTGCGTCCCTCGACGAGCACGCGAACAGCGCGCAGATTGGGGCGCCACTCCCGCCGGGACACGTTGTGCGCATGGCTGATCTGGTTCCCGAGCAGCCTTCCTTTGCCGCAGACCTCGCAAATCCGGGACATGAAACCTCCCTCCCTCGCGTGAGGGCTGCGTATTCTAGCACCTGACCCGGTGATTGCCAAGGTGGTAGGCACCTAGAGTGTCCTTGACATTGGTGTTTGGCATGGCTACATTAGTCACAAAAGGATGAGAGGAACACCTCAACCTTAGCGGAGACAGGCAGAAACGTACAGAGGGGGCTGGGAACCGTGCGGCTACGAAAGAAAAAGGGCATCGTCGGGCTCGACATAGGTTCTTCTGCAATCAAACTCGTCGAACTCAAGCCCGGCAAGGGCGGCAGGTATTCCCTCCTGCACGCGGGCCATTCCCCGCTCTCCGCGGAGGCGATCGTCGAGGGAACCGTCATGGATTCGTCCTTGGTAGTTGAGGTCGCTCAGCGCCTCATCCAGGAGCAGAGCGTCAAGAACGCCGGCTTCGGGGTTTCCCTCTCGGGGATCTCGGTCGCGATCCGGAAGATCCAGGTGCCCGCCATGTCGGAGGCGGAGCTCGCCGAGTCGATCCACTGGGAGGCCGAGCAGTACCTGCCGTTCGACGTCAACGAGGTCAAGCTCGACTACGTGGTGCTCGGCGGCGACGCGGACACGGTGGACGTGCTGCTGGTCGCCGCCAAGAAGGACCGGATCGCCGACTACACCGGCATCCTGACCCAGCTCGGGAAGGTCCCCGCGCTGGTCGACGTGGACGTGTTCTCCCTGCAGAACGCCTACGAGTACAACTACGGCGTCGCCCAGGACAAGGTCGTGGCGCTCGTCAACATCGGGGCGCACATCATGAACGTCAACATCCTCGCGCGCGGGCAGTCGGTGTTCTGGCGCGACATCGTGTTCGGCGGCAACGCCTACACCGAGGCGATCCAGCGCGAGCTCAACCTCACCCGCGAGCAGGCCGAGGCGGTCAAGACCGGCGAGCAGCTGGGCGACCACACCCCGCAGACGATCCTCGGGGTGCTCAACGGCGTGAGCGAGGACCTGGCGGCCGAGCTGCAGAAGACGTTCGAGTTCTTCTACACCACCTCCAGCCACGACCACGTCGAGGAGATCGTGGTGGCGGGCGGGTCGTGCCAGGTGCTCAACCTCGACGGCGTGCTCCGCGAGCGTCTCGGGGCGCGCGTCGAGGTCATGAACCCCTTCCGCGAGGTCACGTACTCGGAGAGCCAGTTCCCCCCTGAGTGGCTCAACCGCCACGCGCCGTCGATGGCCGTCGCCGTGGGCATGGCGCTGCGGACCGCCGGAGACTAATGGCCATGATCAAGATCAACCTCCTCGTCGAAGCGCGTGCCGAGAAGGCCGCACGCGCGCCGTTGATCGCCTTCGGCGCCACCAACGTCAACAACTACGTCATCCTCGGGCTGATCGTCGCGGCCCTCGCCTTCGTGGGCCTGCGTTACTGGAAGCTGTCGTCGAAGCTGTCGGCGATCAAGGCCGACATCGCGACCAACCAGCGCGAGTACGACCGGCTGAAGCCGATCATCGCCGAGGTCGAAGCCTTCAAGAAGCGGAACGCGGAGCTCAAGCACAAGATCGAGGTGATCGAGCAGCTCAAGCAGAACCAGTACGGCCCCGTCCGCATCATGGACGAGGTGAGCAAGGCGCTTCCCGACCTCCTCTGGCTCACCAGCATGAACCTCAACGGGACCTCGCTGACGGTGCAGGGCCAGGCGCTCAACGAGAACGCGGTCGCCAACTTCATCTCGAACCTCTCGGCGAGCCCGTTCTTCGCGGAGCCCAGCCTGCGCATCATGTCGCAGGACGAGAGGGGTGTCTTCACGTTCGACCTCTCCTGCACGTTCACGCGCACCCCGCGGGAGGCGGCCGCCGCCTCCTCCAAGCGGAGTTAGGGGGGCTTTGCGTCATGGCAGGCCTCGACCTCGAAAACCGGCCCTGGTACTTCGCCCTGATCATCGGGGTGGTGGTCGGCGGGTTGTTGATCTTCGCCTTCGAGAACTACCTGTTCAAGGACATCCAGAAGGAAATCGTCGCGCGCGCGAACGACCTTCAGGTCCTGCAGGGGAAGGTGCGCGAGGGGAAGATCGCGGAAGGCCGGCTGCCGCAGTTCCGGGAAGAGGCCGAGCGCCTCGAGACCGAGCTGCAGCGCCTGCTCCGCATCCTGCCGACCGCGAAGCAGACCGACGAGCTGATCAAGAAGATCAAGTCGCTCACCGAGCGCGGCAACTTCCGCCTCGTGAGCTTCCAGCCGCAGGGATTCGTCAAGAAGGAGTTCTACTCGGAGTGGCCGATCTCCGTGCAGCTCGAGGCGAGCTACCACGAGCTCGCGCTCTTCTTCGACCGCCTGTCGCGGTTCTCGCGCATCATCAACGTCGAGGCGCTCTCGCTCGGGGTCAACAACCGCCGGGGATCGAACTACACGATCAACGTGACGTTCACCATGAAGACGTTCATCTACGGTGAGGTCGCGAAGGAGGGCGCGCGATGACGAGGATGGGAGTGCTGGTCGGATTGGCCTCCCTGATGGCCGTGGCCGCGCTGGCCCAGGGGCAGAAGAAGCCCGCCCCGACGCCGACGCCGACCGAGAACCCGATCGACACCTCGACGGTCGAGCGCATCCTGCGCGGCGACGAGGCGGTCGATGCGGGCCAGGGCTTCAGCTACGATCCCGCCGGCCGGCGCGACCCCTTCCGGTCGCTCCTCGCCCGCCAGGCGAAGGAGGTCGGGCAGCGTCCTCCGGGGCTGCGCGGGATGGGTGTCGAGGAGATCAAGCTGCAGGGGATCCTCAAGCTGCCCGAGGGCTACGTGGCGATGATCCAGGGCACCGACAACACCAGCTATCTCATACGTCCGGGGACCGTGCTCTACGACGGCAACGTCGAGAGCGTGGAGCCCGGCAAGGTCGTCTTCCGAATGCAGGTGGCGGACCCGAAGAGCCTGAAGCCCTACCGCGAAGTAGTTCGGACACTTCAGTGATCTTCCTGGGGGTTGCGATGATGGCGAAAGCGACTCGCTCGTTGATGGCGGTGGTGGCCGTGGGAGTGCTCGCGTGCCTCCTCCTTCCCGGTGTCGCGGCCGGGCAGGAGGCCGTGTCGATCCTGGGCATGGCCTGGACTCCCAAGCCCGCGCCGGCGCTGGTGATCAGCGCCTCCGGACCGCTGACGTTCACCAAGGCGCAGCCCGAACCGGGTGTCCTCGTCCTCGATTTCCCCGAGGCGGTCCTGGCGAAACCACTGGCCGATGTCGCGGAGGCTGCCGCAGGACTCCGGCGCGCCGCGCTCACCGCGGTCGATGAGGGAGGCAAGCACTGGGCGCGCCTGCGGGTCGAAGCCGACCCCGGCGCCACCCTCGCCGTGACGACGCTGCCCTCCGGCGTCGAGGTGCGGCTCGCCCTCGCGGCGGCCGCGCAGCCGGCAGCCGGCGTAGGCGAGCTCGACGACGTGCTCGCGGTCGCCGACAGCACCGGCGTCTCGGTGCACCTCAGAGGGGCCGGGCGGCTCGAGGGCAAGACGTTCACCCTGGACAACCCGCCGCGCGTCGTCGTCGACCTCCCCGGAGTCGTCAACAAGGTCGCCCGCCGGGTCCACCCGGTCGGCGCGGCCGGCGTCGTGCGCGTGCGGGTCGCCCAGCACGCCGTCGCGCCCGAACCGGTGGTGCGCATCGCCGTCGACCTCGACAAGCCGGCGGCCTACCACTTCGAGTCGACCGAGCAGGGCGCCGTGCTGCGGATCGGCGGCGAGCCCGTGACGGCGGCCGCGGCGTCCGCTCCGGCGGCGCCCGCGCCCGAGCCGGTCGCGGCGGCGTCGGCGCCCGAGCCGATCGCGCCGGTGGCCCCCTCGCCGGTGCCGGTCGCGGCGAAGGCCGAATCGGTGCCGCCCGCGGCGGAGCCGGCGCCCGTGAAGAGCGAGCCGGCCCCGGTCAAGGCCGAGCCGGTGGCGACGCAGGTCCCCGCCCCGGCCGTCGAGAAGGCCGAGGAAGTCCCGACGACTCCGGTCAAGATCGTCAACGAACCGATCCCGCCCGCCGCGGCCCCGGCCCAGACGGCGCCTCCGGCGGCGAAGCCCGAGGCGGCGGCCGTCGCGCCTCCGCCCGCGGGCGCGCTCACCACGCCTCCCGCCGCCGGCGGGCCGGCCAAGCCGGCGCCGTCCTCCGAGTCGCCGTGGACCACCACCCCGGCCGCGATGGCCGAGCAGGCGGCGCCGCCGACCTCGGTGGCCACCGGCACGCACGAGGTGGAGAGCCAGGAGAAGCGGTTCACCGGCGAGCCGATCTCCCTCGAGCTGAAGGACGCCGACATCAAGGACGTCCTGCGCACGTTCGCCAAGATCACCGGGCTGAACGTGGTCGTGGACCCGGACGTCTCGGGCTCGGTCACGGTCAACCTCGAGAACGTGCCGTGGGACCAGTGCCTCGACATCATCCTGCGCATCAACCGGCTCGACTACGTGGTCGAGAACAACGTCCTGCGCGTGGCGAGGATCGAGCGCCTCACCCAGGAGAAGAGCCAGCAGGCCGCGTTCCGCAAGGAGTCCGAGAACGCCAAGCCGATGCGCACGGTCACCAAGACGCTGTCCTACGCCAAGGCGGGGGCCGTCAAGGGCGTCCTCACCTCGCAGAGCTTCATCCTGTCGGACCGCGGCACGGTCGTGGTGGACGAGCGCACCAACACGCTCATCATCAGGGACTCCGGCGACCGCATCGAAGGGGTCCTCAACCTCATCGACTCCCTCGACCAGCCGAACCCGCAGGTCACGATCGAGGCGCGGATCGTCGAGACGACGAGGACGTTCTCCCAGGCGCTCGGCATGACGTGGGGGTACACGGCGCTCGCCGACGCGGCGCACGGCACGACCACGAGCCTGAAGTTCCCCAACAGCATCACGAGCACCGGCAACGTCAACCTCGCGGTGCCGGGCAACGGGATCATCTCCCTCACGATGGGCGACATCCTCGACTCCTTCAACCTCAACTTCACGCTGGACGCGGCCGAGTCCAACGGCCTCGTCAAGATCGTCTCCTCGCCGAAGGTGACCGCGCAGAATAACGAGAAGGCGCACATCCAGAGCGGCGTCATGCTCCCGATCCAGACCGTCGCCAACAACACGGTCACGGTGCAGTACATCGACGCGACGCTCTCCCTCGACGTGACGCCGCAGATCACCGCCGAGGGGACCGTGCTGCTCGACATCGACCTCAAGAAGCGCGAGCCGCTGTCCGGCATCAACCTGCAGGGCGGCACGAACGCCCCGATCTCGACCCGCGACGCGAAGACGCGCGTGATGGTCCGCGACGGCGGGACCACCGTGATCGGCGGCATCTACCAGCTCACCGACAACGACCAGAGGAACGGCATCCCGGGCCTTTCCAAGCTGCCGATCATCGGGGCGCTGTTCCGCAACAACACCGTGAGCACGCAGCACGACGAGCTGCTCATCTTCATCACGCCGCGGATCATCAAGTACTAGGGGGAAGCCATGAGATCGTACAGGCTCTCGCTTATCGTGCCCTTGGCCCTGGTGGTGCTGGGCGTGGCCGGCTGCGGCAGCAACACTACCAGCAAGACGGAGGCGGAGGTCTACCTGACCGGCACCATGCAGCCGGGCCCCGCCGACGTGAACATGGCCAGCAGCGCCGACGTCAGCATCGCGACGTTCATCATCAACTCGCACGCCAAGAGCCCGTCGGCCGTGCTCTCGCAGCAGGACGACGTCATGCTCGACCACTGGACGGTGACCTGCACGCGCACCGACGGCGGCACCGTGGCCTCGCCGCAGTGGACCAACTTCGACAGCGTCTACGTGCCGGCGGGGGGCTCGACCACGCTCAGCAACTACCGGATCTTCCCGGCCGAGTACTTCATCGCAGCCGCCGCTCAACCAGTTGCTGGTCTACCCGTTCCTCGACAAGGAAACGGCGCAACAACAACATCAGGCAGAAGCTCCACCTCGCGATCTACGGCAAGACGGTCGCGGGCAAGGGCGTCAGCCTCGAGTTCGACTTGAACCTGAACTTCTTCTACCAGCCTTAGTGATGTCAAAGACGCGGGAGACGACCATGAAGCGAAACCCAATCTTCGTCGGCTTGGCGGTTGCAGGCGCTTTGACGCTCGTCGGCTGCTCGCAGAGCAGCCCAACGGCGCCGAAGCAGCCCACCCCGACGGCGTTCGGCATCTCCCTCACGGTCAGTCCCTCCGTCGTCGGGATCAACGAGAGCATCACGGCGGTGGCGCTGGTCACCGCGGGGAGCGGCAACGCTCCGGACGGCACCACGGTGACGTTCACGGCGAGCGGGAGCGCGTCGTTCTCCTCGACCGGGACCGTGCAGCAGGTGTTCGTGACGACGACCGAGCGGCGGCGCGGGCGTGAACGTTTACTCGTCGGCCCCCGGGGACTTCCTGATCACCGCCAGCGTCCCGAACAAGTCCGCCTCGAAGACCGTGCACTTCCGCGGCGTCAGCACCGCGCAGCTCGCCGTCACCTCCGTGCTCCCCAACCGGGGGAAGCCGCAGGGCGGCGACCCGGTCACCATCAACGGCCAGGGGTTCAAGCAGCCGCTCGCCGTCAACTTCATCATCGGGGCGACGTCGTACGCGGCCGCCGTCGTGCCGGTCGCTGCGGACGGCAGCTCGATCGCGGCCACGACGCCGCAGGTCCCGGCGACGGCGGGCGACCAGGTGGCCGCCGTTCAGGTCACGCTGACCGGCATCGCGGCGCCGGGGGGCGGTTTCCTCTCGGCGACGCTCGCGAACGCCTTCACCTTCGGGGCGGACACGGGCGCCCCGCAGCTCAACAGCGTCGTGCCCACCAGCGGTCTGGCCTCGGGCGGCGAGGTCATCACCCTCACCGGCAGGAACTTCACCGAGCCGCTGCAGGTGAGCTTCGTGTTTCCCGGCATGACCGTGCCGGGGGTGGTGGGTTCGGTGACGCACGGCGCCGACGGCTTCGACATCGCCCACGTCACGACGCCGAAGGTCACGATCACGGCGTCGACCTTGGTGGGCATCACGATCACCAACGCCGTCGGCAGCGCTGCGAGCAAGACCGCGACCTTCAACCAGGTCTTCACCTTCCTCCTGAGTCCGGGCGGCCCGCCCGTGATCTTCTACATCGCCCCGACGTTCGGCTCCGTGCAGGGCCACGAGACGGTCCTCATCTACGGCCAGAACTTCACCGCCGGCGCGACGGTGACGATCGGGCCGACGCCGGAGGCGGTCGTGCACGTCGCCGAGGACGGCACGATGATCCAGATCATGACGAACCCCGTCGGCGGCCAGCCGCCCACGGGGCCGCAGGACGTCACCGTGACGACCACGGCCGGGACGTTCACGCTCTCTGGGGCGTTCACGTATCTCGAGGGCGCCACGCCGCAGCTGTACATGCTGTCCCCGAACCTGGGTCCGATCGAGGGCGGCACCCGCGTCACGATCACGGGTACCGGCTTCCAGTACCCGGTCCAGGTGCTGTTCGGCGACCCTGCAGGCGCAGGTCGTGACGACCAACTTCAACCAGGTCGTGTGCATCTCGCCGAGCATCACGCCCCAGCAGCCGGGCACGCCGGTCACGGTCGACGTCACGGTGACCAACACATCGAGCGGGAAGCAGTCCAACTCGCTGCCGTTCCAGTACGGCCAGGCGATGTTCATCTCCTCGATCGCGCCGGCCGGGGGCCCCGACACCGGGGGCACGTCCGTGACGATCTTCGGCCAGGGGTTCACGCCCCGGTGGCCGTGTCGTTCGACCGGCACCGCCGCGGCGAGCATCCAGACCGTCTCCGGGACGGAGGTCGTCGCCACGACGGGCGCCGTGCTGGTGCGCTCAGTGCGATCGCCCGAGCTCACTCGGCTCCGTAGGTTCAGGGTGACCAACATCGACTCCAACATCACGGCCACGGGTTCGAGCTGGACCTACACGCCGATGAACCCGCTCATCACGGGGGCGACCTCGAACTGCGCGACCGGCGCCAGCACCGGCTGCACGATCACGGTCACCGGCAACAACTTCGAGCCGGGCATGCGGATCATCTTCACCGAACCCGCCGCTGACGCTGCCCGCGGTCATTCGACAGCGTGAACCAGATCCATGCGACTCTCACGACGAGCTTCGAGTCCGCCGGGATCACGTACAGGACCGCTGCCTGCCCGGGCGGCACGGTGAACGTGGCAACCGCGATCGACGTCAAGGTCCTCAACACGAGCAACAAGTGCGAAGACACGCTGCCTGGCGGCCTGATGATCATCCCGAGCGACGTGACCTGCCGCACGCAACCGACCCCGACCCCAACGCCGACCCTAACGTTCAACCTCGCTTCGACAACGGGTCACTCGTGGTCGACGAAGACTCGGGAACCCGGGAGGTGCCGACGACATCACGTCGCTGCCCTGGGCCTCAGTGCATGCACCGGCGCCATTTCACCCTGCTCCGCGACCTTCCCGTCCGGGACGTTCGTCACGCTGACCGCTACCAGACCGGTCACGTGGACAGGAACCGGGTGTACGCCCAGCGGCGGCAACCCGACGGCGTCAGCCACGCTGACGATGACATCGAACATGGCCTGCAACGCACTGTTCCCCTAGTAGCAGGGGCAGCGCTGCAACGGACTCCGGGGCCGCGCGAGCGGCCCCTTTTCTTGTCCGAAGACCCTGGGGTCAGGCTTGCGTTATTGCCTTTCGGGAACGGCCCGATCGGACCGACCCGTCCCTACCCGGACAGCCTGGCGGAACACGTCATTGACCCCGGCGTGCAGTCATGCCATCATGCCGCACGAACGAGGTACGGGACCCATGAGCAGCATCAAGACGATCGGCGCCAGCGGACAGATCGCCCTCGGCAAGGAGTACGCCGGACGCCACGTCGTTGTCGAATATTGGGGTCAGGCTTGCGTTATTGCCTTTCGGGAACGGCCCGATCGGACCGACACCGTCCCTACCCGGACAGCCTGGCGGAACACGTCATTGACCCCGGCGTGCCGTCATGCCATCATGCCGCATGAAAGGAGGCGCGGGACCCATGAGCAGCATCAAGACGATCGGCGCCAGCGGACAGATCGCCCTCGGCAAGGAGTACGCGGGACGCCACGTCGTTGTCGAAGAGCTCGAAGCCGGCGTCTGGGTCGTCAAGCTCGGCGACTTCGTTCCCGACAACGAGCGCTGGCTGCACACCGCGCGGGTCAGCGAGGAGCTGGATGAGGCCGTCGCCTGGGCGGAGGTCAACCCCGCCGCGCCCTCCGACCTCAAGAAGCTTTCGAAGCGCAGCCGGCGATGAGCCAACCGGCGCCCGTGCGCCTCGACCTCAACAACCCGGTCTTCCAGAGGCAACTCTTCGCCCTGCCGAAGAGCGCTCAGACGGCGGTGCTCAACGCGCTGCGCAAGCTCGCTGCGTTGTCATGGACGCAGGTCTACGCCGATGCCGGCCTCCGCTGGGAGGCGATCCTCTCGCGCGTCGGGCCGCACGGAGGCCGCCTCTACTCGCTGCGGATCGGCCGCGGCTTCCGCGCCGTCGCCTACCGTGACGGGGATTGGCTGCGCCTCCTCACCCTCCACCCGGACCACGACGCCGCGTAGCCTTGGGGTCAGGCTTGCGTATTTGCATATTGAGCGGCCACCGTCACGCTGACGCCAGTCGCCGGCCGCGAGTTCGGTCCTGCGGCGGCGACCGGCTTCGCTTCATCCCGGGTTGCAACATCTTATCGCCCGCACGATAGTTACGGCAGTGGGGGTGTGTATGGTGCGGGCCCAGATTCAGTTGACCGAGGACGAGGCCAGGGCCCTCCGCTGCCTCGCGGCCGAGCGTTCGACGTCGATCGCCGCGCTCGTTCGCGCCGCGGTGGATGAGCTCCTGGCGGCGCAACCCGGCGCCCCCGGGGCCGAGGTGCGCCGCCGCGCCATCGCCGCCGCGGGGCGGTTCCGCGCCGCCGAAGCCGACCTGAGCGAGCGCTACGGCGACCACCTTGCCAGGTAGCTTTGGGGTCAGGCTTGCGTTATTGCGCTATTTGGAATCGCCCGGCTTCACTGCTGCCGATGCCGAATCGCGGGACGAAGGACCAACGATCAGTGTCACGGGCGTGATCTCAACCGGCAAGCAGGCGCTCGAGATCCTCCACGCTGACGTTGGCGTGCCGAAGGATGGCCCGGAGCGTGCCACGGTCGAGCTCGCGGTGATCCGGCACGACGACCTGGGCGAACGGGTCAAGACGGCGCAAGACAATGTGGCTACCATGCTGGCGAACGACCCGAAAGCCAACCTTTTCCAGGACGCCGCAGCGCTGGCGACCGGAAACCCGGGGCAGGTGGGTCATACCGCGACGAGTAGAGTGTCGAAGCGTTCTGGCGGAACCGGGAGGCCGTCCTGCTCCAGCGCCTCGACGTACGCCGCAACGGCCTCGCGGGCGTTGGCAATGGCCTCCTCACGGGTCGCGCCCTGGCTGATGCAACCGGCGAGGCTCGGGCACTCCGCCACCCAGAACCCGTCCTCCCCCGGATAGATGACAACCTGGCGCATGGCGCCTCCCGTGAAAGTATACCCCGCGCTGACCTCGGCTGACCTAGTGCGTTGCTTAGTGCGTTGCTTTGGGGTCAGGCTTGCGTATTTGCATATTGAGGGGCTAAGTTGAGGACATTATGGCCCGCAAGCCGCGCATTCATGCTCCCAGGAGCCTGCATCACGTCATGCTCCGCGGCAACGGCGGGCAGGCCATCTTCATCGACGACGCCGATCGCCGAAGGTTCTGCGAGCTGCTCGCCGAGGGCGTCGAGCGCTTCGGGCACCGGATTCACGCGTATTGCTTCATGGCGAACCACGCGCACCTGGCGATCCGGGTCGGCGACACACCCCTGTCGCGGATCGTCCAGAATCTGGCGTTCCGTTACACGCGCGCCTACAACCGCCGCACCCGCCGGGTCGGCCATCTCTTCCAGGGGCGGTTCCGATCCCTCCTCGTGGACGGGGACGCGTACCTGTTGGAGCTGGTCCGCTACATCCACCTCAACCCCGTGCGCGCCGGGCTCGTGTCCGAGCCCGCGTCCTGGGCGTGGAGCGGGCATCGCGCGTATCTGGGCAAGGAGCGGATCGCGTGGCTGGACAGCGGGCCGATCCTGCGGATGTTCGACGAGCGCGACGTGCGGCGCGCGCGCCGGCGCTACGCGGGGTTCGTGCGCGAGGGCCTCGGCGAGACGTACCGCGAGGAGCTGCACCGCGGCGACGTGGACGCTCGGGTCTGGGGCGACGAAGCATTTGTCCGCGGCGTCCTCGGCGGCTCGGGACCGCCCGCGGCGGCGCCGCGCCTGAGCGCGATCATCGCGGCCGTATGCGCCGCCACCGGGCTCGGCGAACCGCTCCTCCGAGCGAACGGCCGCGGCCGGGGCGCGGCGCGGGCGCGGGGCATCGTCGGCCTGCTCGCGACCCGGATGCGGGCCGCGACGCTGAGCAGGATCGCCCTGCACTTCGGCCGCGACGTCGCGACGATCAGTCGCCAGGTCGGGCGGGTGGCGATGGCGGTCCGGCAAGATCCTGGCCTGGGCGCCCAGGTGGCGCGCATGCAGCGCACCCTCGAGGTCAATAAGGCAAATACGCAAGCCTGACCCCCGAGGCGGCGCATTTCAGCCGCCGGAGAGGTTAGAATGGCGGTGATGACCGAGAACACCCGGCGGATCGCGGAGCTGCAGCGGGAGCTTGCGTCCAACCCGGCCTCGCGCCAGTTCTACCAGCTCGGCGAGCTGCTGCGCCGGGACGGCCGGAGCCAGGAGGCGTCGGCCGTGCTGCACGGCGGTCTCGCCCACCACCCGCGCTACGTCGCGGCCTGGGTCGCCCTCGGGCGGGCGTCGCTGGAGGCCGGCCAGGCCTCGGAGGCGGCGGCGGGCCTCCACGAGGCGCTCGGCCTCGACCCCCAGAACCCGGTGGCCTGGCGGCTGCTCGGCGAGGCGCACATGGCGCTCGGCGACCGCCCGCTGGCCCTCGAGGCGATGCAGCGGTGCCTGGAGCTGGTCCCCGGCGACGACGTCCTGCAGGCGGCCGTCGAGGCGCTCGCGCCCGATGCGGCGGCGCCCGCGCCCGAGGCGCCCGCGCCCGCCGCGACCGAGGCTCCGTTCCGGGAGCCCCCGCCGCCGCTGCCCGTCGAGCCGCGAACGCTCGTCCTCGACGCGCCGGCTGCGGAGGCCCTCCGCGCCGCGGCATCCGCGGAAGCCGCACGCAGCGCAGCCGCCGGCCGCGCCGATGCGCCGTTCGACCTGCCCGCCGCCACCGAGGCCGCCAGGGACGGGTCGGAGCCGTTCGCCGCGGCCGCCGCGGAGGCGCCGCCCGCCGTCCCCGCGCCCGCCGAGGCGGTGCAGCCGCGCCCCGAGAACCAGCAGTTCATGACCGCGCCGATGGCGCTGGAGAGGATCACGCAGGCGCCGGAGGGCCCGTGGGCCCAGCCCTCCGAACCGGCCCAGCCGCCGTCGGTCGAGGTGGAGCCGACGCCGGCGCCCCCGGTGTCGACGCCGATCGGGGCGGCGGACAGCGACCTGTTCACCGCGCCGGAGATCGAGGCCGGGCCGACCCTGCTCAAGGGGCTGCTGCGGGCGCCCTCCGACAGGGCCCGGGCCGAACAGTCGCAGCCTCCGGCCTCGCTCACGCTGGCGCGCCTCTACGTGCAGCAGCAGGCGATGGACGAGGCGGTCCTCGTCCTCGAGCGCCTGCTCGAGCGCGAGCCCGCGAACATCGAGGCGCGCGACCTGCTGGCGCTCGTCCGCGACATGATGGCCCCGCTGCCGGAGGCGCCGCCGCCGCTGTCGCTGCGCGAGCGCCGGATCGCCGCGTTGCAGCGCTGGCTCGCGTCCCTTACACTTGGCCGGGAACGAGCGGTTCGATGACGACTTTCGAGAGCGCCCTGGCGGACGTCAAGGGGTGTGCGGGTGTCTCGCTCACCGCGATCTCGGACCGCGACGGGATCCCGGTCACGAGCTGGGGCGAGCAGCCCGAGGAGGTCGAGGAGCTCATCGCCGAGTACTCGACATTCCTGCGCGAGGTCACGACGGCAAACCGCGAGCTGCAGCTCGGGGAGCTGGAGCAGATCATGGTGACCGCCGGGCGCAAGGTCGTGCTGATCACCAACATCGCCGGCGGCTACTTCCTGATGACGCTGGTGTCCCGCGACGGCAACCCGGGCAAGGCGCGGTTCGAGAGCCGCCTCGCGGCCCACCGCCTGCGGCAAGAGTTCGCGTGAGGGGATGGCGATGTTCACATTTGACGAGCTTTGCGAGCTGATCCGACTCGTCGCCGACACCAGGGTGGGCGGGGTGGAGGTCGAGAAGGACGGCATGCGCGTGCACATCACCGGCCTCCCCGCGCCGCTGCCTCCGGACCCGCGCCTGGGGCTGCCGCTGCTGCCGCCGCAGTTCGCCACCGCCAGCCAGCTTGCGGGCGGCGGGCTGGCGATGTCGGCCGCCGACCCCGCGGTCCCGGCGATCGCCGGCGTCGCCGAGCCGGCCGAGGACGACGGCGTGTCGTTCGTGACCTCGCCGATCGTCGGCACGTTCTACGTCTCGCCCAGCCCGGAGGCGTCGCCGTACGTGAAGGTGGGCGACTTCGTCGAGAAGGGGCAGGTGCTCTGCATCGTCGAGGCCATGAAGCTCATGAACGAGATCGAGGCCGACGTCTCGGGCGTGGTCGCGCGCCGGTTCCCCGAGAACGCCCAGCCCGTCGAGTTCGGGGAGCGCCTCTTCGCCATCCGGCCGTCCTGACGCGCCATGATCTCCAAAGTCCTGATCGCGAATCGCGGGGAGATCGCCCTGCGGATCATCGCGGCGTGCCGCGAGGCCGGCCTCGCCACCGTGGCGGTCCACTCGGACGCCGACCGCGACTCGCTGCACGTCCGCATGGCCGACGAGGCCGTCTGCATCGGCCCCGCCTCCGCCAACGCGTCCTACCTCAACATCACCGCGGTGATCGCCGCCGCCGAGATCACGGGCGCCGACGCGATCCACCCGGGCTACGGCTTCCTCGCCGAGAACGCCCACTTCGCGGAGATCGTCCAGGAGTGCGGCCTGGTCTGGGTCGGCCCGCCGCCGGAGGCGATCCGCGCCATGGGCGACAAGGCCAACGCGCGCCGCACCGCGACCGCCCGCGGGGTGCCGGTCCTCCCCGGCTCGTCCCAGCCGCTCGCCTCGCGCGAGGAGGCGGTGACCCTCGCGGAGACCATCGGCTACCCGGTGATCCTCAAGGCCTCGGCGGGGGGCGGCGGCAAGGGGATGCGGGTGGCCGGCGACGCGCGCGAGCTGCGCGGGGTGTTCGACACCGCGCGGCACGAGGCGGAGAAGGCGTTCGGCGTCGGCGACGTCTACCTCGAGAAGTACCTCACCGAGCCGCGGCACATCGAGATCCAGGTGATCGGCGACTCGCAGGGCAAGGTCGTGGCGCTGGGCGAGCGCGAGTGCTCGATCCAGCGGCGGCACCAGAAGCTGATCGAGGAGGCGCCCTCGACCGTCGTGGACGCGGAGCTCCGGCAGCGCATGTGCGACGCGGCGACCGAGGCCGCCGCGGCCGTCGGCTACACGAGCGCCGGCACCGTCGAGTTCCTCTACAACGACGGCGAGTTCTTCTTCATGGAGATGAACACGCGGATCCAGGTCGAGCACCCGGTCACCGAGGCCGTGACCGGCGTCGACCTCGTGCTCGAGCAGTTCAGGGTGGCGGCGGGCCTGCCGCTCTCGGTGCGGCGGCGGCCGCGCATCACCGGGCACGCGATCGAGTTCAGGATCAACGCCGAGGACCCGGTCACCTTCGCCCCCTCGCCCGGCGAGATCACCATGGTCGCGCTGCCGGGCGGCCCCGGCATCCGGGTCGACACGCACATCTACGCCGGCTACCGCGTGCCGCCGTTCTACGACTCGCTGCTCGCCAAGCTCATCGTGCACGGGGCGGACCGCCGCGAGGTGATCCGGCGGGCCAAGCGGGCGCTGTCGATGTTCGTGATCGAAGGCGTGCGCACCTCGATCCCCCTCCACCTCAGGATCCTGGAGGAGCCGGACTTCGTCGAGGGGAGGCTCTCGACCCGTTTCATGGAACGCTTCGCCGCCCGCGAGTAGCGCCGGCCGGGACGGGGCGGGGCGGATGCGGATATTCTTGATCGGCTTCATGGGCGCCGGGAAGACGACGACCGGACGGGCGCTGGCCCGGCGCATGGAGGCGCTCTTCGTGGACCTCGACGGACGCGTGGAGGCGAGCCTGCGGATGGGGGTGGCGCGGATCTTCCGCGAGATGGGGGAGGGCGCGTTCCGCGCCGAGGAGGCCCGCCAGCTCGCGGCCTGCGCCCGCTTCGACCCGCTCGTGGTGGCGACCGGAGGCGGCACGTTCATGCAGGAGGGCAACCGCAGGATGATCCAGCGGCTCGGCGTCTCGGTGTTCCTGGACGCCCCGTGGAGCGAGGTCGCCCGGCGGCTGCCGGGCAAGCGCGGCGAGCGGCCGCTGTTCGGCTCGCCCGAGCAGGCGTACGAGCTGTACGCGCGGCGCCTGCCGCAGTACCGCCAGGCCGACGTCGCCGTCCAGCCGGTGGCGGGCGAGGACGCGGAAACGCTGGCCGGGCGCCTGCTGCTGGCGCTGGAGAGGCGCGCGTGAGGTACCTGATCCTCTCCGACATCCACGGCAACCTCGAGGCGCTGCGCGCCGTGCTCGCGCACTCGGCCCGCAAGCGCCGCGACGCCGTGCTCTTCCTCGGCGACGCCGTCGGCTACGGCGCCGCGCCCAACCAGGTCATCGAGCGCATGCGCGCCATGGGCTCCGCGGTCCTCTCGGTGCGCGGCAACCACGACCGCGTCGTCCTCGACCCCAACCAGGGCGCCGTCTTCTTCAACCCGCACGCGCGCAAGGCCGCCCTCTGGAGCGCCGAGGTGCTCACCGCGCCCAACCGGCGGTGGCTCGCCGCCCTGCCGATCGGCCCGCGCGGCGTCGAGGACGAGCTCCTCATCTGCCACGGCTCGCCGAACGACGAGGACGAGTACCTGTTCAGCGAGAACGAGGCCCAGACCGCGTTCTCGACCGTCAAGGCGGGCGTGACGCTGTTCGGCCACTCGCACGTCCCGAGCATGTTCGAGTCCTCGAACGTCGACGGCCAGGAGAGCCTGGTCGGCGTGATGCTGCGCGGCAGCCGCATCGTGATCGACCTCGATCCGGCGCGCCGCTACCTGCTCAACCCGGGCTCGGTGGGTCAGCCGCGGGACCGCGACCCGCGCGCCTCCTACGCGATGTACGACTCCGCGGCGCGGCGCTTCACGCTCTACCGCGTCCCCTACAACGTCGAGGGCGCGCGGCGCAGGATCCTGGCGGCGGGGCTGCCGCAGGTCCTCGCCGACCGCCTCCTCCACGGCGCCTGACGCCGTCCCGCCGCCGAGCCTCTCATCTGCGAGCCCGGCCGCCCCACCGGTGCCCCCTCATCCGCTTGTGGCCCGGCCGCCCTCGGCCGCGGATTTCGGACGGTCCAGCGACCCGAGACGCCGTGACCGGCATGCCCCCTCACCCTGGCCGCTCGGTGTCATTGCGAGGTCGCCGCGCGAAGCACGGCGACCGTGGCAATCCCCAGCAACGAAAGCGACGCCTGCCAACCACCCGGTTCGACGCTCGGCCCGATCACCGAATCCACGCCGCCGCGCCTGACCTGTCCTCGTGTGGCGCGGCCGCCCCACAGGTTCCCTCCGTTCCTCTTGTGGCGCGGCCGCCCTCGGCCGCGGATGTCGGACGGTCCAGCGGCCCGGGACGCCGTGACCGGCATTCCCCCTCACCCTAGCCGCTCGGTGTCATTGCGAGAAGGACCGAGCGAAGCGAGGAAGGCGTGGCAATCCCTTCCCCCGAGGCTCCCGCCCTATCAAGCGCCGGCCTACCTGTCATTGCGAGGAGCCGGCCTATGGCCGGCGACGAAGCAATCCCGTGCCCGCCAGCCGATGCTCTCCGCGCCCCTACCCAATCAGGCCCTGCCAAGTTGCTGTAGGGGACTCGTCTTGCGCCCGCCCGCGTCTCTTGCCGTCACCCCCGCGGAAGCGGGGGTCCAGTCTCTGCTTCTGCCGTCGCCCCCACCGTAGCCCCTCGCCCCCACCGCGGCCGGTAGTTGGATAATCCGGAGTCAGTCTCCGAGTTTTCATGTATCATGCCGCCATGATCGAACCGCAGGGCATCGTCCTCCACCGGACAGATGCACGCTTGGCGAACCACATCTGCCAGTGATTGCGGCGACGCATTCCCAAACACGAGAAGGTCGAGGTCCCGAGTCGGGCGATAGGGCCAGCCGCCATGGAGAACGGACAGCATTGCACCCTTCAGGACGAACTCCCTCCCGTGCCCAGCGCGCTCGAGGCGATAGAGGAACCGCTCGATTGCGAAGCGCGTCATCAGCAGCTGAACGTCCTCGCCGCGGGCTGAAGCGATGTTCTTCAACCGCGCCATGACCGAGGCAGCGAGGTTGCGCGGCCCTTCCACGCTCACACCGAAGCTTCCAGGTAGGGCCGCATGACGCGCCAGACACGATCCAGTCTCGCGAACCGAACGAGCTCATCCACCGTTGCCTTGCGATCATGGAGGCAGTCCCGCAGGGCCTCCATCGCCACGTCGAGCCCGACCTTGTTTCGGTACTTGAAACAGTCGGCTACCGTCCGCGCGGGGTTCGTGATTCGCACTGCGACGCCTTCGAGGCGGTGTACGTCCACGCCCTCGACGAGCCCTGCGCCGGAGAAACGGACGACCTCGAACCCGACAGTGCGAGCCTTGGGCTTGCGCGCCTTGCGATCGACCGCCATCCACACCCTGTGCGGCAGCTGCGTAGTCAGCTCGTGAAAGGCGAGGGCCGTGAGCAGGCAGATCACCCCGCCGGGAACGGCCTTTGCCGCCTCGGTCAGCGAGGCGTGTTCAGTGACATCAGCCCCAGTGAGGCGGTACAGCCCACGCCCGACCCGCTCCACGATCCCCTGGCGAGCAAGGTCCCAGAGCACCGCGCTCCGTAGGCCGGCTTCGGCAACGTCGCGCGGTCGCAGGATGCCTTGGGACCGCAGCAGCTTCAGCGCTCTCTCTCGGCTCGTCACCAGGTCATTCTGAACGAAACGTCGGCACTTGTAAATATCTGCCGACATTTCATCCGGTGCGGCTGGGCTCCCTGCGCCCGCCGTGTCGCGTCTCATCCGAACTCGCGACGCTCGTCCGCATACTGGCCCCACTGTGACTGCGAAGAGGACCGAGCCAAGCGAGGACCAGAGCCTGCCCCGAGGAAAGACGCAGCGACGACGCGGAGGAAGCAATCCCCAGCAAATAGTGCAACGCCTACCAACAACCCGGTTCGACGCTCGACCCAGTCACCGAATCCACGCCGTCGCGTCTGACCTGTCCTCCGATCAGACAGTGAGCCCGCGACCGCGGGTCAGCGACGCCGCCTCCCGTCGGGGCCGCGCGTCGCGATGGAGGCGTGGACGAACCTCCGCACCGCCCACCGGCTCCGAAACCAAGTAGCCGACCGGGGCGATCACGATGGCCGCCCTCGCCCTCGACGGGAGCGAGCGCCCGGACAGTCCCTGGTAGCTCGCTGACCCAATTGCCACCGGCTCATCCTCCACATGGGCGAGCCTCCGGGTCTGGGCCACGTGAATCGTTCGAGGCGGCAGGCACTTCGCTACGACCCCCATGATTCTGCGACTACATCTATGCCGATGTTGACTTCGTTGACTTGCCTAGTCTAAACTTTTTGCCTTCTTCGCATGGTGAGAGGTTCACCGCCGGTCGCGCTACGGCGGCAAGGGTGTCTGGGCATCGACGCGGTCGAGAGTCGTGTCGAGGTGCACATGTCAGACAGCTTGTGGTGGTTGCATCTTTCACTAGACCCCAATGGTCGAGGTTGCGGAGGTGATGAGACGCGCCCTGCCCGATCGCGCCGTGCGGCGCGTCGGGCCGCGGAGGCCGCACGGCGGCGCTCGCGATGAGCGCGCGCGCCGCGGTCCTGTTCGGTCTTGGCGCACTCCTCGCCCTCGAGGCGCCCGTCCGCGCGCAGTCGGGCGGCGTACTCGCCACGGGCCAGCTCCAGATCCAAGGGACCCGCCTGACGATCTACACCGACGGGCAGCGGACGGACGCCGAGCAGGTCATCAATGTCGGCGAGCCGGCGCAGGTCCGAACCTGCTTTGGAGGTCTGGACGCAGCCTGCGGTCAGGTCGGTCTCGGCGATCCCCGGGCGGCAGGGTTCAAGGTCCTGGGGGAGCTGCACGGTCCGGAGCTCCCACAGGCCATTCCCCTCGAAACCCTGCCCGGCGCCACGTTCGTGCTGCCGGGCTTCCAGCAGGAGGGCGACTACCGGCTCGAGAACATCCGCCTCGTCAGCGTCGCCACGGGCCAGGTCCTCGGCGCGTGCGAGCCTCCGGTCGCGGTCCTACACGTCATGCAGATTCTCCTCACCCGAGCGACCGTCACCTCGCTCAGCCTCGCCGACCTGCAGGCTCGCGGCATCACGCTCACGCAGGAGAGTTTCCAGGCGTTCGCCTTTGCCGTCGGCTTCGCGTTCGGCGGGAGCGAGGTGACGATCGACTTTCCGGTGATCTACACGGGCAACGGTCAGGTCGGCGCCCTCGCAAACCCCCAGGTGACGATTCCGGCCGGCCTCCCGCCCGAGTTGTCGCGAGCGATCAGCCGCTGGCAGCCTCCGTCGATCACGCCGTTCGAGCTCGTGGTGAATGAGAAGGACCGCCTGGAGGAGCAGGACCAGGAGAACCGCAACCTGATCCCACCTGTCTTCGGCGTCATCGTGCTGCCGGGCACCGTCTCGTTCCTGAATCAGTTCTTCGACGCGCGCCTCATCGTCGCCAACGGTGCGCCGGTCGGCACCGACGTCACCCTCCAGAACGTGACCGGCGCCTTGCACCTGCCTCCGAACAACGCGCTGCGGATCGCGCAGATCGACCCGCCGGTCACCCCCGGCCAGCAGGTGCCGGTGGTCACGAGTACGCACGACCGCAGCATCGGTCCGGGCGGCCAGGGCATGGCCGCGTGGACGATCGAAGGTCTCAAGCGCGGCACGCACACCCTGCAACTGGCCATCACCGCCGATCTCATGCGCCCTGGCCGGGCCACGATTCCGGTGGCGAGTCGGACGCAAGCCGTGGTCGAAGTCGTGGACGCCCGCTTCAACCTCACCTTCAGCCACCCCGACGTGGTCCGGGAGGGCGAGGGGTACGGCCTCTTCGTCACGATCACAAACCTCTCGCGGGCCGCGCAGAACGCCATCACGGTGATGCTCCCCTCCGACGGATTGGCGGGCGCGCACCTCGTCGACCCGAGCAAGGCCTCACAGCGAATCGAGACCCTCGCCCCCGGGCAGTCGGAGACGTTGGAGTTCGACCTCGTACCCAGGCTGACGGGGAAGGTATACGCGACGACGTTCCAATCAGACGCCCCAGGCCTCGAAGGGACGATTCTGTTGCGCGCCGGCGTCGGGGAAATGGGCATCCCGCTGTCGCCGGCGACGCTGGTGATGCCGCGGTTCTCCGAGCGACTCGAGCCGCTGTTCGTGGACGATGCCGAGTTCTTCAAGGCCAACGTGCGCCTGCTCGGCCTCGCCTACAGTCTGGCCGTTGCGCCCGCCGCCGCAGCGCCCGCAGGGCTGCCGCACGTCATCACATCGGACGTCGACCAGCGCGCCGTAGACCTCGCGGAGGCGGGGCAGAGAACGTTCCTTCACGAGCCGTTGCTGGAGTCCCTCGAGGTGCTGCTGCTGGACCAGCTCGGTAACCGAAAGCCCCTCGCGGAGTTCGACGCCCTGCGGCGCCAATCGACCGGAAGTATCACCGTGCCAAAGGGGCAGGCAGTCTCCCGGGAGCTCGCGGCGTTGCTGCGACACGAGCAGGGTCCCACAATCAGGAACCTGGACGCAGTGGCGTTCCTCGACCACTTCGCCGAGACCACGTCCTACGCCGGGCCGTACATCGCGGCGATCGTCGTGCCGACGAGCAGCTCGGCTGCGCCCGAGCTCGAGTTTCGTCAGGAGACCCAGCAAGGGACGAGGTACCTCGCGTATCCGAGCGCTCGCGAGCAGGTCCTGCGCGACATCCCGTTCGGCGAGATCTACGCCATCGGAGAAACCGCGTCCTCGACCGCCACGGTCCCGTTCGCGGTCATCGGCCACGTCGAACCCGACTCGCTGTACGGTTTGTACCTCCATAACCAGACGGACCAGTCGACCCTCGGCCGCGTGATCGTCGTCGTTCCGGACGGGGCGACCGGCAGCTACCGGCGTGTGGAGTTCCCGTCGGTCGCGATGGACCCTCATACGGTCCTCAGGGTGACGATCGGCCCTGGGGTGCCGAACACGGGCCAAGGAGGGTTCCAGCTCCAATACGCGGCGAGCGGCTTGCCGTACTCCGGAACCACACCGAGCGTGTCGCAGGTGCCTCTTCCGCCATTCCGGCTCCTCGGAGCCGTGCAGGACTTCGGCCTGGCTGACAACCGGTACGGCAATGGGCTGTCGTACCTCTTCAACCGGCCGCCCGCCAAGGCAAGCGCCGAGAACGCGGCCAACTTCGCCATTGAGTCGACCTTCGACGGCGACGATGTCCAGGGCCTCCCGGTCACCGGGCGGACATCTACGAAGGTCGGCGTTGCGGCATTCCTGCAGCCGAGCGACCGGGTCGTCAACGTTCGCTACTCGCACCCCGTCAGTCCACTGGCCGTCGTGACGAACCATCATCTGCTCGCCACCGCAAGCATCCTGGATTCGCACGACAACCCCCTCGATTCATCGGTCCCGGAACCCTCGGTCGAGACGACGCCCCTCCACGTGGGCGGCCTGGTCGACGGCCGCGTGCTGCGAGGCACGGGCGACGCCGTGAGCGGCGCGACCGTGCAACTGATCCGCACGCGATGGGTGCCGGGCGGCGTGGAAGGCAGTTTCGTTTCCGACCTCGTTGCGGAGACGAAGACCGATCCGATGGGCACGTTCTACTTCGACTTCGTCGAGGAGCCCCACCCCGACACAGAGGTTCGCGCCGGCTTCACGTTGCGGGCGACCGTGCCGCCCGGCGCCGATCCGGTCACCCAACCCGGCGCGACTGAGGAGGTCTCGTCCCTCATCCGTCAGCAGAACAAGCTCGCGCACATCAACATCGCACTGCTCGGCCGCGGGTGCGTCATCGGGAAGCTCGTCTATCACGGCGGGACGCCCGTCCCCAACGGCCAGGTCACGATCGCGAGCAGCCTCTTCCGAGAGGGGAAGACAGCCATGGTGGCCGCCGACGGCTCGTTCCGCTTCGACGGCATGCCGGTCGGGCCGCTGACGCTCGCCGGCCGGGACCGCGACGGACGGCGTGTCTACGCCACCGTCGGGATCCTACGACCAGGGGCGACGGCGGAGGTGCTCCTTGAGATCCCACCGGACGCACCACCGCCGGGCCAGGGCACGATCGTCGTACACGTGGCTCGACTCGGCTCCACGGACCCCGTGGCAGGGGCGCGCGTCGCGGTGTACGTGGATGGCGCTGTCATCGCCGATCGAGACGCCGATTCCTCGGGCACGTGTAGTGTGACTGGCGTTCCGGCGGGCCAGGTCTCGATCCAGGCTGCGGAATGGGGCGTTTCGCGCACATCCGTGGTGGGGAGCCTGGTGCTGGAAGCGGATCAGACGGCTGAGATCACGCTCACGCTCGCGCCGAGTTCACCCAAGGCCGTGTCCGGGCGCGTGTTCTTTCTCGACCCCATGAGCGGGGCGTTGCTCGCCGTCAGTGGTGCGGTGGCCCTAATCACCGGCCCGGGAACGTTCGCCTACACGGACGACAGCGGGACGTATCGCATCGAGGGTGTGCCGACCCAAGGTGCGAGCGACCCGAGCTACCGGGTAACGGCGATCGACTACGGCCGGAACCTCCAGGGCGTCGCCACGCTTCCTCCCATCCTCGAGGGTTCGCCCGAGGTCACACAAGCTGTCGACATCGTGCTGCGCGAGATGCGGGGTGGTGTGGATGGCCTGGTCGTCGATCCTCTGGGCCGTCCGAAGGCCGGAGTGGCCGTTGTCCTGTTCCCGTACGGCGAAGCCACCACGGGCGCCACCGGGACCTTCTCGTTCAGCGACGTTCCCGTCGGTCGAATCACCGAGAACGGGGGAACGAGGCTCGTGGCCCACGTCGGCGACGGTCTGCAGACCGGGAGGGTCGGTTACCTCGGCGCGGTTGCGACCGAGGTCGTCTACGGCGGGCATCGGCCGTTCGTGGCTGTGCGCCTGCGCGGATCCGGAGTTCTCCGAGTCCACACGAGGACCTCGAGCTCGACCGGGGTGCTGACACCGATCTACTACAAGCCGACCTGGTACAGCGATCGAACCTACGGGATCGGCCTGAAGCCCGAGTTCATCGAGACGACGACCGACCAAAACGGCTACCTGGACCTCGAGATCCCCGTGGGTGAATTCGACCTCATCGCGTACAACCCGTTCCACGGCATGAAGGAGGTCCGCGATTCCATCCAGTTTGCCGGGCAGATCAGGAACCTCGACGTGCTGTTCGAGGACGCGTCCACGGTCCAGGGGACGGTCGTTGGCGTCGACGGGATCACACCAGTCCCGGGTGCTGTGGTCACGTTGGCGGTCGAGAAGTTGCTTCCCCAGACCCAGGAAGCCGATGCACAGGGCCGTTTCTCCTTCTCCCTGGTGCCCCAAGGTGGTTTCGTTCTGACGGCCGCCGGCCAGACAGGCATGGTCGATCGTGTCGGCGAAACGATCTCCAGGATCGGCAGTCCCGGCCAGGCGCTCGACGTCGTGGTGCAGCTCAAGGCTCAAGGATCGATCTCGGGCCGCGTCGTCGAGACGACCGCGTCCGGGACGGCCGGCGTCGCGAACGCCCAGCTCTACGTGCTCGAAGGGAGCTATCCGTTCCGTCGTTTGCCCCCGTACGGGAGCTGGTTTGTGGCCGACGTCGACGGCAACTACCAGGTGGCGCACCTGTTCGCCGGGGCGGTCACCGTGGTGGCCCGCGACCCGAACCAGGTCGACCGGCAGGGAACGGCCAGCGGTTCGATCACCGCCGACTGGCAGGTGAAGCCCATGCCCGACGTGGTGATCGAGACCGACGTCGGGTCCATCAACGTGACCGTGCGGGATCCCCAAACCGGCGCTGCCGTGCCCGATTGTCGGTTGGCGCTGGACTCCGCGCAGGCGGCTCAAGAGAATCGGCCACCCGAAGCGACAATCAGCGATGCCGACGGAAGGGCACAGTTCGACGCTCTGCCACTCGGAACCCACGAGGTCTACGTGTTCCACGCGCCAACCGGGCGCAGCGGCCGGGTCTCCAACCTCCAACTGACAACCGCGGGGCAGTACCTAGAGGAGGTCGTCTACCTCGAGCAACGTGGCGAGGTCAAAGGGACGCTGTGGAACGATCCGAGCAAGGATGTTGCGGTCCCGGGCGCCTCGGTCTCGCTCGCCGGCAGCACCGCCGGCGGGAGCGTCAGCGCGCTCGCCACGACGAGCAGCGCGTCGGAAACCCTCGGCCGCTTCGACTTCCTCGGTATCCCCGAGGGTCATTTCCAGCTCGAGGCTGCTACTCCCACATCGGCGCGGCGGGCGCGGGCCGGAGCGGATCTGAGCGCCACGTCGCCAGTCATCGACCTCGACCTCGTTCTCGAGCCCATTGGAGACGTCTACTTCCTCCTCTTTGAATCGTTGCGCGCCGGGCTTCACCTGATTGATCTGAGCCAGGGGGTCTTCAGCATCCAGGTGACCCAGGACGAAGTCTATGACCTCATCGAGGCGGCACCGACGGAGCCAGCTGGCGTCTTCAAGTTCCCCAATTTGTTGCTCGCGCGCTCGGTCACGGTAGAGGCAACCGAATTCAGCGGGGAACAGCGCTCCGCGCGGGTGGGGGGAAGCAGCGTCAGCGGAGGGCTGCCGCTCGCGGGTTCAGGCACGGCGGCAGATCCCTACCGCATTGTGCTCGACCCCAGGGGTACGGTCCGTGTCGAGGTCAAGGACGCAGGCGGTCAGGCGGTGGCGAACGCCCAGGTCACGTTGGCGTCGAGCGGCGGCGGTTCTTTCCCGTCGACAACCGATGCGACCGGTGCCGTTGTGTTCACCGCTGTGCCGGCCGGTACGCTGTACGCCAGCGCTCGCTCCTCCGCGATCTCTGGGCTGGGCGGAACCGCGCAAGCGCCTCTCCAGTACGACGACGACGTCGTCACGATGGGGATCACGCTCGCGCCGGCGGTGGCGGCCCACGGGATCGTCTACCACCCTGTGGCGAACGATCGGTACGACGGTGATCCGGCCACGCTCGTGCCGGAGGCTGGGGCGATCGTCAAGTTCTCCGACTCGACGGGGAACCTGCACGTCATGGGGACCGGGCAAGACGGGTCGTATCGGTTCGATGCACTGCCCACTGGCAGCTTCTCTCTCGAGGCTTCTGATGCGACCCACCAGGAGTTGGCGAGGCTCGTGGGCACTCTCTTCGGTTCGCAGGGCAGCGACAACGCGCTGCCATTGGTCATCCTCGACGCCGCGCCGCCGCGGATCGCTTCGATCGTGCCCCCTCCGGGCATGGACAACGTGTCCCGTACGGCCGTGGTCGAGGTCGTGTTCTCCGAGCCTCTCGATCCGAGCGTCCTGCCGAGCGGTCAGGGTTCGGCGTATTTCTCCCTTCGGTCAGCCGGGGGCGCGTTCCCACAGGGCGCCTGGAGCTCGCAGTCAACCGCCGACGGGCAGCAGGTGGTCCGGTTCACCCCAAGCCAGCCCTACGAGAACTCGAGCTACTACAGCCTCACGATCAAGGGCGGCGCAAGCGGCGTCCACGACCGGGTAGGCCGGCCCCTCGACGGTGTCGCCGACGTCGGTTCCACCTTCAAGACCGGCGACACGGTGGGACCGACCGTCGTCGCGACGGAGCCCGTCCTCGAGCGGCCGGTGGATCCGGCTAGGCCGATTCGCTTCGATTTCAACGAGGCCGTGCTGGCCACCGCAGAGGCGTTGGACGGCGATGGGATGGACGATGCTGCCGAGCTCTACTGGCAGCAGGCTGGAGGCGGCGGGACGTCCGAGTGGAGACCGTATCCGGTATCAATGGCACTGACGCGCAGCGACTTCTCGCTCAGCGTTCGAACGATTCTGGGCGTCGAGTTGGCGGACGACACGCTGCGCCGGAAGATCGTCGTGTCGAGGCTCGCGGACTCCCTCGGGAACGAGATGCAGCCCTACCAGCGGGAGTTCCGCATCTACGATCAGAACGCACCGCAGATCACGGCGGTCCCGTACCCCGCCGCGGCGGCGGACGGGCGATTGTTTGTAGGCACCTCGTACTCTCTTCAGCCGGTGCTGACCAGCCTCGACGACGTCACCCCTGCGAACCCAGGCGGCGATATCGACCGCGTCGATTACTACCTTACCGACCCGGCAACGGGTGCGCCCCCGTCCGCATCGGTCCGCGCATTTCCGTTCCTCTACGCCTTCGTCGCGGCCTACGGCGGTGACGGCCAGCAGGCGTGGCCCTTCACTGTCTGGGTGCGCGCCGTCGACACGTCGACTAATCCCAGCAACGTCGTGAGCGTACCGATGCAGGTCTTGCCCAACGCCCCACCGGTGATCGGCAGCGTCGCCGCGTCGGCGCTGGCCCCGGTGGCGGGGGTGTTCTATGCGGGATCCGCGATCCGCGCCGCGGTCGGGGGTGTTGCGGATGTCGATGGCGCTCAGCTCACCGTGAGCGTGGAACTGTGGCAAGCCGGCGGTTCGGCGCCTATCCGGAGCCTCCCGGGCCGGCTCGTTCAGCGCCCGGCCTCGGGAAGCTGGGCCGATCTTCCGGCGCCGACCTTCGACCTCGCGATCGCGATGGCACAGCCGGAGGGCAGCGAGCTCTTTTTCCGCGCCATCGCCGTTGATTCCGCGGGCAGCCGGGTCAGCGTCGACAGCATGCACTTCAGCGTGGTGCACGACCCGAACCCCCCGGTCGTCGAGGGCCTCGTCGTGCGGTCGTCACCAGGCGGAACGCCCGGCAGCCTCTTCCACATCGGAGATGTTGTGTCCCTCGAGTTCCGGGCGCGCGATGCCGAGACCGCAGTCAAGACGGTCAGCGTGAGCTTCGACCGCAGCGACATCTTTCCCTCGCCGCAACCCGCGACCGTCGTGCCGGGGACCACGAACCTCTATCGGACCGGCACGCTGACCGTACCGCACGACGTCTTCACTGAGGAGACGGCCGTTGCTTCCACGGTCTCGGCGGAGGACTACGGCGCGAACAGGACGAACCAATCCCTCACCTTCCGCGTCGCGCCCGCCGTGACCACGAATCCGCCGACCGTCGAGTGGCTGAGCCCCTGGGAGGGCGCCGCGTGGCCGGCCAACTACCAGTCCGTGGTTTCGACGACGGGGGACGCGGCGCTCCTACTCCGCGTCCGTGCCGCCGCCGCCCCCCTGGATTCCGGTGGGCAGGTCGTGCCGGGCACCATCGTGAACGTGGAGTTACGTGGCCCCGTCATGGGTTTCGGCGGTGCGGTCGAGCTGGCAGAGGCGTGGACCTCGGCGAACCTGGTCGCCGGGTCGACGCAGCCGGGGTCCGGCGTCTACGAGCTGCTGTGGAGCGTCCCCAAGCAGATTCCGGTCGGCACGACGATCCCGTTCGAGGCCCGAGCGGTGGACTCCGGGAACCTGTCAAGCGTCGAGCCGATTCGCATGACGGCCGTGACGCCGCGCAAGGTGTATGAAGCGACGGTCGCCCCGGTGACCCCCGATGACGCGATGCTGATGACCGGCGGCGATGCCAACGGTCCGATCTTCCTCCTCGACGGCGCGACCGTGAGCCTCTACCCGCAAAATGCAGGTGCGATCAGGACACTCAGGTCCCTTTACGCGTACGCGGGCGGTCTCCTCGACGGCGGAGGGGCGCTCGCGGTGCACTCCAGCGTCTTGACGGCGCCCGAGGTCACATCGCTCGATTCCGCCATCTTGTACTACCCGCTCGAGCTCGGGATCGACGATGTCTTTGGCATCGGCGCAGGCTGTCGAATCGATATGCGTGGACGAGGGCTCCTTGGCGGCACGGCGCAGAAGTCGATCGCACTGCCCGGGGAGAGCGCAGCAGAGCCGCTCGCCGGGGGCTCCCACGGAGGCGCCGGCTGGTTCGGTTCCCCCAGCGGGGGCTGGGACAGGGACGACCTCACGCAGCCGGGAAGCGTGTTCGACAGCGTTCGCGATCCGCGCCTTCCCGGTGGCGGCGGCACGGCCAACTCGTGCGCGCCGGCCGGTTCGGGAGGCGGCGTCGTGCGATTGATGGCCGGGGGTGCGACGGTCCGCCTCGCGGGCGACATGGTCGCCAACGGCGGGAACGGGTCTTGGGACCAGTACTGCGGTTCTGCAAGCGGCGGAGCAGGCGGGTCCGTCAACGTGGTGGCGGGAAGGATTGAGGGCGTGGCTCGATCTCAGCGAGCGGAGGCACTGGCTACGC
>CAVSFK010000001.1:0-8069 GCA_963727275.1 uncultured Acidobacteriota bacterium | reverse complement strand
AACAAACCAACCGCTCATGGTGCATGACGGTGTCGGGTTGCCGACCGACTGTCCTTCTGGCGACAGGACGCTACCTGTCGGAAACGCCGCCCGCGTGTTCGCGCAACCCGGCTACGTCCTTGGCGGTCAGCGACCGGTCATCTTCTCGAGGTGTTCGGGATAGCGGGCTCCCCGCACGGTGATCTTCGAGGCAGCGAGATCGATCTCGCGGAGATCGTCGGCCGTGAGGTTGAGTGCGGCGGCGCCGAGGTTCTCGTCCAGGCGATGCAGCTTTGTGGTGCCCGGGATCGGGACGACCCACGGCTTCCGGGCGAGCAGCCACGCGAGCGCGATCTGAGCCGGGGTCGCCTTGTTCCGCCCTGCGACGTCGGCCAACAACTCGACCAGGGCCTGATTCGCCTTCCGGTTCTCAGGCGTAAACCGCGGGACGACGTTGCGGAAGTCGGAGCTGTCGAACGTCGTGGTCTCGTCGATCTTCCCCGTGAGGAAGCCCTTCCCCAGAGGGCTGAACGGCACGAATCCGATGCCGAGCTCTTCGAGGGCGGGCAGCACCTCGTTCTCCGGCTCTCTCCACCACACCGAGTACTCGCTCTGAAGCGCGGTCACCGGCTGGACCGCGTGGGCGCGACGAATCGTCTGCACGCCGGCTTCGGAGAGTCCGAAGTGCCTGACTTTGCCTTCCCGGATCAGGTCTGACACCGCGCCCGCCACGTCTTCGATCGGCACGTCCGGGTCGACGCGGTGTTGGTAGAACAGGTCAATCACGTCGATCTTGAGGCGCTTGAGCGAAGCCTCGGCGACCTCCTTGACGTGGGCCGGCCGGCTGTCCAGGCCGCGTTGCGCGCCGGCTTCGAACTTGAACCCGAACTTCGTCGCGATGACCACTTGCCGGCGGACCGGGGCGAGAGCTTCGCCCACGAGCTCCTCGTTCGTGAACGGGCCGTACGCCTCGGCGGTGTCGAAGAACGTCACGCCGCGTTCGACGGCCGACCGAATCAGGGAGATCCCGCTCTGCCTGTCCGCGGCCGGACCGTAGCCGAAGCTGAGCCCCATGCAGCCGAGCCCGAGAGCCGAGACTTCCAGGTTGCCGTTTCCGAGTCTGCGCGTGTTCATTCGTCGCTCCTTCACCATGCTGTCGCCACGCTCACGTCCCTGAGCGCTCCGCTTCGTACTGGTCGTCGCTGACCTTCTCCATCCAGTCGACGGTCCTGCCGTCGAGCCGTTCCTGAACGGCGATGTGCGTCATGGCCGTCGTCGCCGTGGCGCCGTGCCAGTGCTTCTCGCCCGGCGGGAACCAGATCACGTCGCCCGGCCGGATCTCCTCGATCGGACCTCCCCATCGCTGCGCCAGGCCGCAGCCCGAGGTCACGATCAGCGTCTGGCCGAGCGGGTGGGTGTGCCAGGCAGTCCGGGCGCCGGGCTCGAAGGTGACGCTCGCGCCGACCACACGCGCCGGGTCGGCCGCCTGAAAGAGGGGGTCGATGCGCACGGTGCCGGTGAAGTACTCGGCAGGCCCCTTGCCGGAAGGCTGTGAGCCGTTTCTCTTGATGTCCATTGCTGGCTTCCTCCACCTGTCTGACTACGCCGCGACCGTCTGTTCGGGTCCTCGATGCCCAGATCTCATGAGCCGGGGTCTCCCGAACGGTCGTCTCGACGGTGCTCGGCGCTCGTACTTCCCCGGCTCACGAGCACGTGGTACGTGACGCTGTCCCAGGCGTTGCGAATGCCTGTGAAGAGCAACACCAGCGCCGCAGCTCCGACGCAGAAGAGGGCCTTGCGTGTGTGGGAGGTCGCGGCGAGCGCCGAAAGCGCAAGTGCGGCGTACGCGGCCGACGGCAGCGCGATGTAGAAGACCCAGTCCTCGAGCTCGGGCCGGTATGCCGCCTGCTTCCGCATGCGCCGAACCACGACCGCCGCGTACGCCAGTCCGGCAACGCCCATGAAACCCAAAAGAGATGCAGCGGCACCGATCGTGTGCCACGGCGCGTTGAGGAGCGCCGACAGGAGCAACGCGGCGCCGAAATGAACGATCGTCGGGCTCCCGAAAGCGGCGCCTGCCGCCGCTGCGTCGACGGGCGGCCGCTCGGCAAGGAGGGTCATGACGACGAACTGCAAACCGATCAGGGCGCCCGCTGCCGCGCCGACGATGACGTAGAAGTTGCTCCATTCAGCGAGTTGCGACATGGTGAACCTCATTCCCCGTAGCGTTCGAACCGGTACGCCAGCGCCGGGCTTCCTTCACCGCCGTACGCGAGCTGGCCGACGAGCAGCGCGAAGGGTTCGGTGTAGCGGGCGGTCCGTAGGGGTCCGGCATCCACCGGGTCGAAACCGACGTCGCGAATCAGCTCGGCGGCGATCCTCTTGCCGCCTGCATCGTCCCCGCAGTACACGATGCTGGGACGCGGGGTCTTGCGCCGGGCCTCGAAGACGCCGAACAGCACCTCGCTCGGCACCGTGTTGAAGGCGCAGACCACGCTGGCCTTCGGGACCTTCGTCGCGAGCGCCTCGGCGCCGGATGAAGTGTGGGCCACCACGAGCCCGGAGTTGTCGGCGTTCATGGGCAGCGAGCAGGTGACGATGACCCGTCCCGTCAGATTGCCTGCCTGCTCCAGCACGTCGTCGAGCCGGGACCAGTGGACGGCGAGCAGGAGGGCGCCCGCGTCGGCCGCGGCCTCACGCGGCGTCCCCGCCCGCGCGCTCCCGTCCGCATCCTGCACGAGCCTCTCGAGCTTCTTCCGGCTGCGCGCGTAGCTGAAGACGACGTCGTGCCCTGCGCGCGCGAATAGCGTCCCGAGCTTTGCCCCCATCAGCCCCGAACCGAGAATGCCGACTCGCATGGTTCTCCTCCGTCGGGTTGCGCCCCCACCGGGTGGCGAGACACGGCTGCTCGCGCCGACCTTCACTGGCCCCCACGCCGACGGGTCCGGCCGCCGTGCACCGAGAACACAGGGGCCATTTCGGGAAGGTGCTTGCCTGAACCTCCGGATCTCCAGCTCGATTCCGTTCCACGCTCGTCCCCGACGCCGCGCGGCCCCTCGCCAGTGCGTTGAGGACCTCGAGCGAGGTGGGTTGCAGGCTCGTGAAGGTCGGAACCCAGGATGACGGCGGACGGGCGGGCGGGCGCACCGGTCCAGGGTCGCCTGGGTCGAGACTCGCCCCCCTCTTGCGGGCCGCAGTACAATCTCAATAAGGAGTCTCGACAAGTGAAGCTGGGTGCCCGCCTCGGCCCGTACGAGGTCGTCGCCCGGATCGGGTCCGGGGGCATGGGCGAGGTGTACCGCGCGCACGACAAGAGGATCGGGCGCGATGTGGCGATCAAGGTGCTCCCCCACGAGTTCGCGGCCGACCGCGAGAGGCTTCGCCGCTTCGAGCACGAGGTACGCGCCGCGGGCGCGCTCGACCACCCCAACATCCTTGCCGTGCACGACGTCGGTGAGGTCGACGGCTTCCCGTACCTGGTGACGGAGCTGCTCGAGGGCGAGACGCTGCGCGACCGAATCAGCGCGGGTCTGACGTGCCGCAGAGCGTCGGAGATCGGGGTGCAGATCGCTCGTGGCCTCGCGGCGGCGCACGAGAAAGGGATCGTCCACCGGGATCTCAAGCCTGCCAACGTGTTCGTCACCAACGACGGGCACGTCAAGATCCTGGACTTCGGGCTCGCCAAGATCGCGACTCCTGAGGCCGTGCCGGACCCGGCTGCCACGACGGCGACCACGGCTTCCTCGACCGAAACGGGCACGGTGATGGGGACGATGGGGTACATGTCCCCCGAGCAACTGCGCGGCCAGCCTGTGGACGCGCGCTCGGACATTTTCGCCTTTGGGTGCGTGCTGTACGAAATGCTCTCGAGAACCCCGCCGTTCCTGAAGCCTACCCGAGCCGACACCGTCAGCGCGGTCCTTTCGGCGGATCCGGCCGAATTGGACTCCACGGGTTCGAGGGTGCCGCCGGGCCTTTGTCAGATCGTGAGGCGCTGCCTCGAGAAGCGCCCGCAGGACAGGTTCTCGACGGCCCACGACCTCGCGTTCGCGCTCGAGGCTGCCGCGACCGATAGCTCCACCGGCCGCACGCTCAGCGACGCGGGATCGGTCGCGCCACGAGTCCGCGTTCTGCTCGCGACCGGCGCGCTGCTCCTCTCGGTCCTGGGCGCCGGGGGCCTGTGGTTGACACGGTCCCGGGGCGCCGCGCCACTCCCGACGTTTCATCCGAGCAAGGTAGTTGGTCAGTTCGGCATGGTGAGCGAGCCGGTGTTGTCCCCGAGCGGATCCGAGATCGCCTACACCGCGACGGGGCGCGGAACCAGCGACATCTGGGTCGTCGACGTGCGAGGGGGCAGGCCGATTCGACTGACGGACGGGGCATCGGTGTCGTTCGGCCCGACCTGGTTCCCGGACGGGAGCGGGCTCGCCTTTTCGTCGACCAAGGCCGCCGAGACCTCCGTCTGGAAGGTCGGTCGGTTCGGAGGCACGGCGATGCCCCTGCTCCCCAACGCGCAGGATCCGGCGATCTCGCCCGGCGGAGACCGGATCGCCTTTGCCCGGCCGGACAATGACAGCTATTTGCGGATCTGGGTTGCGCCGCTCGGCGCTCCCGAGCGGGCCCGGAGGCTGACCAACGGAACCGTGGGCGTGTGGAGCCACCGACACCCCGCGTGGTCGCCGGACGGCCGGACGATCTGCTTCCAGGACAAGCGAAACCTGTGGCTCGTCGCACCCGACGGCGGCCCGGCCCGCCCGCTCACCATCGGCGACCCGGTCAACGCGCGGCCCGCCTGGTCGGCCGACGGCCGGTCCGTCTATTTCGCATCCAATCGCGATGGTACGCAGTCCCTCTGGCGTCAGGCCGTAGCCGGGGGTGCACCGGCCCGGGTGACGCACGGCGCCGGGCACGAGGACTCGCTGAGCATCTCGCGCGACGGGCGGCACCTGGCCTTCACGACGGGCCTCGAAACGGCGTCGACGGCCCTGGTCGACCTCCAGGCTGGAACGGTGGCCGCCGTGCAGGGCGACCGGGCCGCGGAATTCGTCTCGATCGCTCCCGACCGCAGTTCGATCGTGTTCGTGTCGGATCTGGCAGGGTCGTCGGACCTCTGGTCGCTGCCTCTTCGCGGCAGCGCGCCCGCGGGCGACCCGAGGAGGCTCACGGACCACCCGGGCACGTGTGCCGTGCCCGCGTTCTCCCCGGATGGGCGCTGGATCGCGTACTACCGTGTGGTCGACGGCCAGCGCGACGTGTGGGTGATCCCGGCAATCGGAGGGACCCCGGTGAACTTCACGAGCCATCAGGCCGTCGACATCGAGCCGGCCTGGTCGCCCGACGGCAAGCAGATCGCCTACGTGTCGGACCGCGGCGGACGCGACCGGATCTGGGCGGCGCCGTTTGCGGAGGGGCGCCGCGCCGGCGCCGCCCGCCGCGTGAGCGACGACGACGGCAGCGCGTCGTATCCGTCCTGGTCGCCGGACGGAAGGGCGATCGCGTACGTGTTGACGACGAACACCGCGAGCGAGGTCAGGGTCGCGCCGGCCGACGGTGGCGGGCCTTCCCGCGGGCTCACCGCCGGAGCGCAAGCGTTCATGGTTCGCTGGTGGTGGGCGAAGAACATGCTCATGGTTTCGGGCTATTTCGGCGCGGTCCTTCCCAGCATCCGGCTGCTGTCGCCGGGGGGCGGGGGCTTGACCCCAGTCGCTCTCCCGGCATCAACCACGCCGGATCCCGAGTATCCGATCTTCGAGTTGTCGCGCGACGGAACACTGATCGCGCTGTTCCAGCGCACCAGGCAGGAGGAGATCTGGGTGCTGGAGGCTGAGGACGGCCGCTTCTAGGGTTGGCGCGAGCGACGCATGACGCGTCCGCGTCGCGCCGGAGCTCGAAGAGGGAGGAGACGATGCCAAGGAAGGACTCGAAGGTCTCGGTCAAGGCGTGGCACGATCATATCGAGAGGAACCTCCAGGTCATGGCGGATTCCTGGAGCAACCTCGCCGAGCCGGTGGCCAAGCTGGCCAAACTGCTGGCGGAAGTGCATTCCGGCGACTCGATGAAGGTGACAAGCGAATTCCTCGGGTTGGTGGAGGCTCTACAGGCCGAAATCGGTAGGTGCCCGGTCATCAAGGACGGCCCGATCACTCCGTGCTGGGGGGGCGGCCCTGTCAATCCGGGCGGCCCTTATAAGCCGCCGAAGAGAGGGCCGGGAGTGCGGTGACGCGGTCGGCCGCCGGAACATTGGCTCGGCGGCGCCGCCCCGCCTGATCGTATTGAGAGTCTCGGCATGGCCCTCTCGCGCACGGAGGTAGTCCTCCTCCTCTCGGGGCGCTGCAACCTCGCTTGCGCCTACTGCTACCAGGATCGCAGGCAGGTGCGGCGCGCGATGAACTGGGAGACCCTCCGCACCTCGACGGAGGCGGCGCTCGCCAGCGGGCGGGAGGAGGTGGCAATCGAGTTCACCGGCGGCGAGCCTCTACTCGAGGTCGCTCTCCTTCAGCGTGCGGTGAGGTTCCTTGAAAGACATCGGGCTCGAGACACGGACGTTTCGTTCAGTCTCACGACCAATGGGACGATGCTCACGCCGCGTCTGGCGTCCTGGCTGTTCGCGCATCGCTTCAGGATCCGGCTTAGCGCCGACGGCATTTCGGCGGTCCAGGGCCTGCGGGGTTCCGGGGCGTTCAAGGCCCTGGACCGCGTCTTCGACTTCCTACGCGCGGACTTTGCGAGGCAGTTCCGGGAAAGGGTCACCGTGAACGCGACCCTGGTCGCCGCCGCGATCCCCGGTCTGGCGGCCGGCGTCCGGTACTTAGTGGAGAAGGGGGTTGCCGGGATCGGCGTCGGCCCTCGGATTACCTGGGACCCCGAGTGGTCCCTCCGTTGCCGAGACGTGCTGCAGGAGCAGGTGGACGAAGTCCTGGAGTTCTCGGTCGAGCACTGGCGGCGCACCGGCGAAGTCCCGGTGGGGTTTCTCGCTCGGCCGCCTCTGCGGGATCCGGGTGCGCCGGTGGCGGACTTCCTTTGCAGCGCGCCGGCCGGGACGGGGTTTTGCGTGGACCCGGATGGGAGGGCCGTCGCTTGCCCTCTGTTTGCCGTGTCCCTCGGGAAGCTGCCCGCTCTCGCCGAGGACGCGGCGAACGCGCTGGACCTCGGCTTCGTGACCGATCCGGCATTTATTGACCGGCTTGATTCTCTGCCGGAAACGGCGAGACGACGTCGGGTGTTTACGGGCAAGCGCACGAAGCGGTCGTCGTACGGCGGCTGCGCAGATTGCCGCTTCGTCGCCGACTGCCGCGTGTGTCCCGCCTCGATCTGTCACATCCCTGGCAATCACGACCCGGACCTCGTCCCCGACTTCGTCTGCGCGTTCAATCAGGTCACGTTGGCGGCTCGCGAGCGCTTCGACGAGATGACCGGCGGGGAGCGCGATGCCGCCTGGTACGCCAAGGTTCGCGAGACCCTCCGCCAGCTGGGCGAGGCCATCGAAGAGAACGACGCCCGGGCCGAGTGCGGGCGCATGCGTCGCAGGCGGGAGGCTCCCCACGGAGGGAAGAAGCGCCGAGCGAACCGAGGCAGACCGCGTGCCATTACGGCCCGCGGCAACGGGTGAGGTGGACCGACCAGGCCTGCTCGTTGTGCATGGCTCCAAGTCACTGGTCGGTGGTCGATGGAGCACATGGCGCGGCAGGCTTGCTGTTCGTGAAAGGGAGACGAGAATGACGATCTACCTTTATGTCTCGCTGGGCATCGTGATCAGTGTGATTCTCCCCCTGATCAGGGCGTTGCTTCCCAAGCCTCCTGCGGCCCTGCTGGGTACCAGTTGGTGGGACTCGATCCGGCCGTATGTCGCGACGGGCGCGTTCTCCCTTGTGGCTGCGCTGCTGATAGTGGCCGCCATGGGCAAACTACTGGACTCGTGGTCCACAGCGCTCATCGCCGGGTACACTTGGGACTCGACGCTCCAGAAGGTGATGACCGGCAACGCCGCCGTGAACCGATGAGCTGAGTGACCGGTCGGCGGTGGCGAGGCGCGGACCCGACACCCACCCCATCACTCGATTCGCGGCCGGCGCCCGATGAAACGCGCTCCG